>NZ_BOMQ01000043.1 GCF_016862275.1 Actinoplanes nipponensis
AGGCGGGCCGGGCGGGCGGCGCAGGCGCGCAGGCGGGCCGGGCGGCGCAGGCGCGCAGGCGGGCCGGGCGGCGCAGGCGCGCAGGCGGGCCGGGCGCGGCAGGGAAACTGGGCGGGCCGGGAGGCCCGGGAAGCTGGATGGTCGGGAGCTGATCGGCCCCGGAAGCCGGGCGGCTGAGCGGTCCCGGAAGCTGAGCGGGCCGGGCCTGCGGGTCGGTGACCCGCCGGCGTCCCGGCCCGCGCTCAGCCCGGGTAGGTCGGCACGGTCCTGGTCAGCCCAGGGCCAGCCAGGCGATCAGCGCGATCAGAACGATCGCGACCGCGACGGCGCCGATGATCAGCGGGGTCTTGGAGGCGGCTGGCGGCTCCTGCGGAGTGCTCTGCGTGAAGGCGCGGAACGCCTCGGTGTTGCCGCTCGGGTCGACGGTGTTGTCAGGCATGCGCACGACCATAGCGAAGCCCGGCACCCCGCGACAGTGCGTCCCGGCCCCCTAGCAGGGCGTTCGTCCCGGCCCGCGAGATATCACCCGTTCGTGGGCGCGTCCGGCTGCCTACCCTCACGGGATGGACGCGGTTCGACAACTCCGGGCGATCGCCGCCATCGTCCGCGCAGCCCAAGCCCCAGCCGAACCGCCGGCCGGAGCCGAAGCCCAACCCGGAGCAGGAGCACGAGCCGCACCCGCGACCAGAAGCGAGGCCACGACCGAAGCGGTGGCCACGACCGGGACCGGAAGCAGGACCACGACCCAAAGCAAAGCCACAACCCAAAGCCAGACCACAACCCCAAGCCAGACCACAACCCCAAGCCAGACCACGACCGCAGGCAAGCCCACGACTGCGACCCGGACCGGAGGCACAGCCGGGATCGCGCTGTGGCTGCGCGGCGGCTGGGCGATGGACTTCTTCCTCGGCGAGATCACCCGCCCGCACCGCGACATCGACTTCTTCTGCTCCGCCCCCGACGCCGACGACCTCGTCGCCCGCCTGGTCGCCCTCGGCTACCGGCCGGTGCCGGGCAACGACGCGCTGCAGCGGGACCTGGTCGGGCCGGATGGCCTCGACGTGCAGATCGCCCTGCTGGGCCGGGACCACGACGGCTGCCCCGTGGTGCCCGCCGGGCCGTACGCGGGTGCTCGCTGGCCGGTCGATCTGCTGGACGGGCCGCCCGGCCGGATCGGGGACGTCGAGTGCCCGATCGTCAGCCCGCGCGCGCAGATCGAGATCAAGGAGATGATGCCGGTCTGGGTGCCGGGCCTGCCCCGCCGCGCCAAGGACAGCGAGGACGTCGCCCGGCTCCGGGCCGCGTTGGCCTGACCGCGGCCCCGGCACCACGCCACAAGATCACCGGGATGCGGGGGCCCGACTCGTGACCCGGCACAATAGGCGGATGAGACGCCGTACCGTCGCGCTCCTGCTCGCCGCCGTCTGCGCGACCGGCGCACTCACCTCGTGCACCGCCGACTCCCGCAGCCCGGCGCGGCCGGCGCCCGCCGCCCCCAGCGTGCAGCCCAGCGGGCCGCCCAGCGCCCCGCCGACCCTCGCGAGCACCCTCGGCCGGGCTCCGACCAGAGCCTTCCCCGTCAAGACCCGCAAGCTGCAGCTGAGCCGCGGCGCGGACCGACCGCTGCCCACCACCGTCTGGTATCCCGCCGCCGGCGACGGACCGTTCCCGGTCATCGTCTTCAGTCACGGGCTCACCGCGCGCCCGGCCGACTACGCCTCCATCCTCAGCCGCTGGGCGGGGGCCGGCTTCGTCGTCGCCGCGCCCGCGTTCCCGCACACCTCCGGCGGGGTCGCCGACTTCGACGTCGTCGACCTGCTCAACCAGCCGGCCGACGCCTCGTACGTGCTCACCCGGGTCCTGGCCCTCGACGGCAAGGCCGGCGATCCGCTGCGGGGCCGCCTCGACCGGGTGCACGTCGCCGCGGCCGGGCATTCCGGCGGCGGCATCACGACGCTCGGGATGCTCACCGGCGCCCGGGACGAGCGGCTCACCGCCGCGGTCGTGCTGGCCGGGCGGCAGGCACTGCCGGGGACCTTCAGCGGCCCGGAGATTCCCGTGCTGTTCGTGCACGGCAAGCAGGATCTGACCGTCCGGTACATCGAGGGCCTCGCCGCCTTCCGGGCCGTGCCCTGGCCCAAGGGCATGCTGACGCTGCCGAACGCCGGCCACGTGGTCACCGGCGGCGCCGACTTCGACATCGTCGCCGGCGCCACGACCGACTTCTGGCGGTGGAGCCTCTACGGTGACGCCGGCGCCGGGCGGCGGCTGGACCGGCGCGACAACCTGGACAGCGACTTCTAGTGCAGGTGGTCGACGGCCACCTTGCCGAAGATCTGGCCCGAGTTGAGCCGGGCGAATGCGTCGCCCACCGCGGTGAAACCGTAGGTGGAGTCGATCACCGGGCGGATGTCGCGTTCCACGCACAGCCGCAGCAGCTCCGTCAGCTCCTCGGCCGTGCCCATGGTGCTGCCGAGGATCTCCAGCTGCATCATGAACACCCGGCGCAGGTCGACCTTGGGGAACGGGCCGCCGGTCGCGCCGCAGACCACGATGCGGGCGCCCGGCGCCGAGCACTTCAGCGAGTGCTCGAACGTCGGCGCGCCCACCGACTCGATGACCACGTCCACGCGTTCGGCGAGGCGGGCGCCCGGTTCGACGGCGGTGGCGCCCAGCTCGGTGATGCGCTCCCGCTTGCCGGCGTCGCGGCTGGTCGCGTACACCCGTTTGCCGAGCGCGACCGCGAGCGCGACCGCGGCCGTGGCCACTCCCCCGCCCGCGCCCTGCACCAGCACCGATTCGGCGTCCGCGACGCGGCCGCGCACGGTGAGCATGTGGTACGCGGTCAGCCAGGCCGTCGGCAGGCACGCCGCATCCAGGAACGAGATGCCGGCCGGCTTGGGCACCAGGTTCTCGGCCGGTACGGCGACCCGCTCGGCCAGCGTGCCCGGCCAGCGCTCGGACAGCAGCGAGAACCCGCGCGGGTCGGCCGGGTCCCGGATCACCGGGTAGATGACGACCTCGTTGCCGTCACTGTCCACGCCGGACGCGTCACAGCCGAGGACCATCGGCAGCCGGTCGGCCGGTAGCCCGACGCCGCGCAGCGACCAGATGTCGTGGTGGTTGAGCGAGCTGGCCCGCACGTCGACGGTCACCCAGTCGTCCGGCCGGGCCGGCTCGGGCAGGTCTCCGACCGTCAACGCGGCCAGCGGCTCGTCGGGCTTGGTCGCACTGGCATAAGCGGCTCGCATACCCCGCAGCTTAGGCATGTCCGGCCGGTCCTGTCGTCGGTGCCGGCCGATGGGGCCGCTCGCCGCACCGCGGCGACCGGCCCCATTTCGGGCATTCGGCAGCTCAGACCAGGGCGGCCGGCGCTGTCGGGGTCTCCGGCCGGGCCCCGGCGACGAACCGGGCGACGCCGTCCTGCTCCGCGGCCCGGGCCACCGCCGCGGCGACCGCGGGGGCGACCCGCGGGTCCAGCGCCGACGGCACGATCGCGTCGGCGCGCAGCTCGTCGGAGACCACGGCGGCGATCGCCTCGGCCGCGGCGACCTTCATCCGCTCGGTGATCCGGGTGGCGCGGGCGTCCAGGGCGCCCCGGAAGATGCCCGGGAACGCCAGCACGTTGTTGATCTGGTTGGGGAAGTCGCTGCGGCCGGTGGCGACGATCGCCGCGTACTTGTGGGCCAGCGCCGGCGGGACCTCCGGGGTCGGGTTGGCCAGGGCGAAGATGATGCCGCCGGGCGCCATCCCGGCCAGCGCGCTCTCCTCGATCTGCCCGCCGGAGACCCCGATCAGCACGTCGGCGCCGATCAGCGCCTCCTTGACGCCGCCGGTACGCCCCGAGAAGTTCGTCCTCGCGGCCAGCTCCGCCTTCGTCCCGCTCAGCCCGGGCCGGTCCGCGTGGATGATGCCCTGCGAGTCGCAGACGATGACGTTCGCGCCCTGGATGCCGGCCGCGATGAGGGTGTTCGTGATGGCCACCCCGGCCGCACCCGCCCCGCTGATCACCACCCGCAGGTCGGCGAAGCGGCGGCCGAGCAGGGCGACCGCGTTGCGCAGCGCGGCCAGCACGACGATCGCGGTGCCGTGCTGGTCGTCGTGGAAGACCGGGATGTCCAGGGCCTCGTCGAGCCGGCGTTCGATCTCGAAGCAGCGCGGCGCGCTGATGTCCTCGAGGTTGATGCCGCCGAACGAGGGGGCCAGCGCCTTGACGACGGCGATGATGCCCTCGATGTCCTGGGTGTCGAGGCAGATCGGGATGGCGTCGACGCCGCCGAACTGCTTGAACAGCACCGCCTTGCCCTCCATGACCGGCATCGCGGCCTTCGGGCCGATGTTGCCCAGCCCCAGCACGGCGGAGCCGTCCGTGACGACGGCCACGGTGTTCGCCGTCCAGGTGTAGTCGGCGGCCAGGTCGGGGTCGGCCGCGATGGCCTCGCAGACCCGGGCCACGCCGGGGGTGTAGGCCAGCGACAGGTCGTCGCGGCTGGACAGCGGGACGGTGCACGAGATGGCCATCTTGCCCTGCTTGTGCAGGTCGAAGACGGGATCCGCGGCCAGGGCAGGGTCGAGCTCGAAACTGAAGAAAGACACGGGGACTCCAGACACGCATCGGTACGTCGGTGTGCCAGCCGGCCCTGGCGCGAGTCTGCGCGGACCGACGTGCGATGCGGGGGTCACCCGGACTAGCAACCGCAAGATTCAGGTGTGCTGCGGTTAACGCAGGTTAACCTAGCCGACCCGGACGCGGCCAGTAGCGAAACACCACTTGTCCGATGACATCCGCCACCCCGTGGGCGCGGGAGTCGTCGGTGACGAACTCGTTGTCGCCTTCGACCCACCAGCCGCCGTCCTGCGGCCGGACCGCGCGTTTGACCACGAGCAGGTCCGGCCGGGCGCGGAACCGGGCCACCACGACCGAGTGCGGCCGGACCCGGCCGACCCGCCGTACGAGCAGGGCATCTCCGCTGTGCAGGGTGGGCGCCATGGACGGCCCGCGCACCAGCACGGCGAAGAGCGGTAACTGCCAACTCATGGCATCAATCCCGGGTCGAGGTTCGGCGTTCCGGTAAGGGGTAGTGTCAGCATCGGATCATCGCAAACGTATGGAGGGGTCCTGATGCGACTTCCGCGCATTTTCACGCCGCGCACTGTGGTCAGCGCGCACTGCGACCTGCCCTGTGGGGTGTACGACCCGGCGCAGGCACGCATCGAGGCGGAGTCGGTGAAGGCCATCGCTGAGAAGTACCAGGCGAACACCGACCCCGAGTTCCGCACCCGCGCCATCCTGATCAAGGAGCAGCGCGCCGAGCTGGTCAAGCACCACCTGTGGGTGCTCTGGACCGACTACTTCAAGGCGCCGCACTTCGAGAAGTACCCGAACCTGAACCAGCTCTTCAACGAGGCCACCAAGCTCGCCGGCGCGTCCGGCGCCAAGGGCTCGATGGACCCGGCGGTCGGCGAGCAGCTGCTCGCCAAGATCGAGGAGATCTCCAAGATCTTCTGGGAGACCAAGCAGGCGTGAGTCCCGCAACGATCCGGCCGGTACGTCGCGACGACGTGCCGGCCGTTGTCGCGATGGTGCACGAGCTGGCCGAGTTCGAACGCGCCCCGGAGTCCTGCCACCTCACCGAGGAGCAGCTGCTGGCGAGCCTGTTCGCCGAGCAGCCGGCCGTGTTCGCCCACGTGGCGGTCGACGCCGACGACACTCCGTACGGCTTCGCGCTGTGGTTCGTGAACTTCTCGACCTGGGAGGGCACCCACGGCATCCACCTCGAGGACCTGTACGTCCGGCCGCAGTCGCGGGGCACCGGCGCGGGCGGGGCGTTGCTCGCCACGCTGGCGCGGGTCTGCGTGGAGCGCGGCTACCGGCGACTCGAGTGGGTGATGCTCGACTGGAACCCGGCGGCCGACTTCTACGCGGCGATCGGGGCGAAGGTCGTGGAGGACTGGCTGCCGTACCGGTTGTCGGGGGCCGCCCTGACCCAACTCGCCGAGCGGGCCTCCACCGTAAGGGACTAGAGTTCTCCTCCATTGGGAGGATGGGGTCCGTGACTCAGCTGCAGACAACGCATCCGGAGCCGGCGTTCGGTGACGACGTCGTGCTGCTGACCGTGCCCGCCGACGGCGGGTATCTCGGCGTGCTCCGCACAGCCACGGCCGGCCTCGCGGCCCGCCTGCACTTCGCGCTCGACGAGATCGAGGACCTGCGCATCGCGGTCGACGAGGCCTGCGCGATGCTGCTCGCCATCGCCACCCGCGGCGCCGAGTTGGAGTGCCGGTTCGCGGTTACCGACGACGCGCTCACGGTCGAGGTGACGGTCTCGACGGTGCGCGGGGCCCGGCTGCCGTCGGAGTCGTCCTTCGCGTGGAAGGTCCTGACCGCGCTCACCACCTCGGCGTCCGCGGAGGCGACCGGGCGACACGCCACGATCCGGCTGCTGACCCGCCGCACCGAGATCTGATCCGCCCCGGTCACGCTCAGCGGTCGGTGGCCTCCATGATGTAATCCAGGTGGCGCCGGCTGAGCTCCATGGCCCCGCCGGAGTCGCCGCCCTTGACCATCATCAGCAGCTCGCGGTGGTCGACGTCGATGCGCGCCCAGTAGTCGCCGGGCAGGTTCTCAACGATCTCCTCGCCGTAGGTGACGTGGTACAGCGGGCGGGTGACCAGCTCGAAGAGCGGGTTGCCGGTGGCCGAGGCGACCGCGGAGTGGAAGGCGGCGTGCGCGGCCAGCATGGTCTGCAGCTCGTCCAGGTCCGGGTCGAACATGGCGCCGCGCATCTCGATCAGGTTCGCGTCGGTGCGGCGCTGCGCGGCGAGGCCGGCCGCCGGCACCTCCAGGGCCCGGCGCAGCTCCAGCAGGTCGGCCATGCCCACCTCGGCGGAGTTGCTGAGCAGGGTCAGCCCGGTGGAGAGCGCCTCGGACAACTGCTCGGCGTCAGGATGGGCGACGAAGCTGCCGCCGGTGACGCCGCGGGTGGTGACGATGAGGTGCTGGCTGGCCAGCAGCCGCAACGCCTCCCGTACGGTGCTGCGGCTCACCCCCGAGCGGACGCAGAGCTCGGGCTCCGGAGGCAGTCGCGAGCCGGGCTGCAACCGGCCCGACGTGATCTCGTCCCGCAGCTCGTCCGCGAGGAGTTGGTATGCCGGTGGGCGCACCGTCGATCCGGCCACTGCCCTCACCCCCTTGTGATTCGCCCACTCAGAGTAGGCCGTCGAACGCGGAGGGGAAGGCCTTCAGTCGAGTCCGAGGGCCCGGGTGGTGGGCGGCACCACGCAGAGCAGCCCGACACCGACGCCGAAAACCATCAGCAGGGCGCCGACCCAGGCCGTGCCGGTCTGCAGCAGGAACCCGCCCGAGGCGATGACGAACAGCTGCACGACGATCGCCGGGCCGCGGGCGTGCGCCGAGCGCCGGGCCAGGGCCCGCGCCACGAAGACCACCGCGATCGCGCCGAGCACGGTGAAGGCGGTCAGCGACGCGGCCACCGCGATGCTGCCCGCCTCGGCGGTGAAGTCCAGCACCAACAGGTACGCCGACAGCACGACCAGCGCGACGGCCTGGGCGTAGAGCAGGCGTACCGCCCAGACCAGAGTTGTCGGGGAATCGTCTTCTCGGGGGGTCACCGCTGTACGATACCGGCCAGCTCAGCGCCCTCCGGAGAGGTACAGTGCCGCAGATGCGAGCGTTACTGGTGGTTAACCCCAAAGCCACCACGACGAATGAGCGCAGCCGGGACGTCCTCGTCCGGGCCCTGCGCAGCGAGGTCGACCTGTCGGTCGAGTACACCGTCAAGCGCGGGCACGCGGCGACCCTGGCCCGGGCGGCGGCCGAGAGCGGCGTCGATCTGGTGGTCACCCTCGGCGGCGACGGTACGGTCAACGAGGCGGTGAACGGCCTGATGACGGCGGCGCCCGGGCTGGGCGCCCGCAGCACCGCACCGGCCTTCCGGCTGCCGGCGCTCGCCGTGGTCCCGGGCGGCTCGACCAACGTCTTCGCCCGCGCGCTGGGCCTGCCCCGCGACTGGGTCGACGGCACCAGCGTGATCCTGGACGGGCTGCGCTCCGGCCGGCACCGGGTGATCGGGCTGGGCCGAGCCGACGACCGCTACTTCACCTTCACCGCCGGGCTGGGTTTGGACGCGGCCGTGGTGCGCCGGGTCGAGCAGGCGCGGCTGCGGGGCCGGACGTCGACCCCTTCGCTCTACGTGCGCTCGATGATCGGGCAGATCTTCTCCGGCGAGGACCGCAAATCGCCGCCGCTCTCGATCGAGCGGCCCGGCGAGGAGGCGGAGACGGATCTGGGCACCGTCATCATCCAGAACACGGCCCCGTGGACGTACGTCGGCGACCGGGCGATCAACCCCAACCCCGAGGCCTCCTTCGACCGGGGCCTTGACGTGCTGGCCGTTCGTAACTTGTACATCGCCAGCACAACACGGACAGTGACCCAGATGGTCTCCCGCAAGGCGGACCCCCACGGCAAGCACGTGCTGCGCCTGCACGACCAGGCCGAGTTCACCGTCGTGGCCAGCCGCCCCCAGCCGTTCCAGCTGGACGGGGACTACCTGGGTGAGCGCCAGAAGGTGCACTTCCTGTCCGTCCCCGAGGCGCTACGTGTGATCTGCTGACGACCGGGTACCCCGTTCGGAACTCCCTCACGATCTGTTACAGAAAGACCGGCAAAAGGTCGGCAACGGGGCGCGTACCGTACTACATTGATGGGAGCGCCCGTCCGCCGGTCCTGGAAGTTACCCCAGAACCGGACAAAGGGGTCGTGAGCTAGCTCACCCGCTGGGAGAATTTCCGGGCGCTACCCTTGACATCGCAGGAGTTCGTGAAAGCATTCACAAGCGATAAGAAGTAACCCGATGCCGCTCGTGCACGTTCCTTAATCCAGAAGGCACGGAACGCATCGCGCACAAAGCTTGCTCACGCACTGGTGGTCTGACGAACGCAGTCCGTCGGTCCCGGCGCGGATGCAGATAAAAGTAAGTAGCACCATTCTCTACCCAATCCGAAACAAGGAGTGTTGCCGCCATGGACTGGCGTCACCATGCGATCTGCCGCGACGAGGACCCGGAGCTGTTCTTCCCGATCGGGACGTCTGGCCCCGCACTCCTGCAGGTCGAGCAGGCCAAGGCCGTCTGCCGGCGGTGTACCGTGACCGAGTCGTGCCTCGCGTGGGCGCTCGAGTCCGGACAGGATGCCGGCGTATGGGGCGGTATGAGCGAGGACGAGCGGCGCGCGGTCAAGCGTCGCGGCGGCCTCCGGGTCAGTGCCCCCACCGCCTGAACAATCCCCTCACAGCATTCGCGCCCCGGGCCGCTTCGGCTCCGGGGCGTCGTGCTGTCCGGAACCGCGCGGCAGCCTCGGACGATCAT
The DNA here is from genome assembly GCF_016862275.1 of Actinoplanes nipponensis. Lineage (GTDB taxonomy): Bacteria > Actinomycetota > Actinomycetes > Mycobacteriales > Micromonosporaceae > Actinoplanes > Actinoplanes nipponensis. The sequence continues at coordinate 9,390 of NZ_BOMQ01000043.1, forward strand.
CGCCTGTTTCGAGGCGATTACGCCACGCAATGGTGACGCACGGCATGAATGCGATCACCCGGGCTTCACGAAATGATCTCGAAATTACCGTTATCGAAGCCACTATTCGTCGATGCCCGCACACCCTCCGCAGTGGACGTTCGCGGAGGCGGTCGATCACTCAATGTGGTCACTCGGCGCGGGGCGCGGGGGTAGGGCCTCAGGATGACTGGCGGTGACGGGGGTCAGTGGGGAGTCGCGTCGCGGGCTCGGCTCGGGCGGGTGCGGGTCGACCGGCAGTTGAGCTGGCACGCCGGGCGCATGCGGGGGGTTGACCGGCGATTGGCGCTGACATGCCAGGCGCACGCAGGAGGTCGACCGGGGATTGGCGCTGACATGCCGGGCGCACCGCGGGTTCGCAAGGCGATGGCGCCGGCACGCCGAACGCTCGGGTCGCTGGGTGGGATGAAGAGGCCGACGCGCTGGATGCGACAGCGCGGCGTGCCGAGGCGCGTGGGACGGGAGCCTCGGGGCGATGGCGCTGTCCTGCGGCAAGTCCCGCACCGAAGAAACCGCCGAGGTGAGGGCGGCGCGCCAGGAAACGCCGAGACGAAGGCACGCCCGGAGACGCCGACACGAGGTCGCACCCGCCGGCAGGCGCCGAGACGAGGCGCGCCGGCAGGCGCCGACACGAGGGCGCACCCGGCGGGAGACGCCGAACGAAGGCGCGCCGCGAAACGCTGAGACGAAGGCGCGGCGGGCCGAGGAGGCGAGGGCGCGCCGGAGGCGATGCATCGCCAGAGCCATCGCACGAGGCGAGAGCGCGCGGCAGGGGGTCACGAGGGCCAACTGAGCGCCAGCTGAAAGCACCCGCCGCCAAGGGTTACGAAGGTCACGCGCCTGAAACTCAAGCCGAGGCCGCCCACGGCCAAGGGTCGTGAAGCTCACGCCCTCCAGGTCACGAACATCCCGCAACCTGCGCTAGGCGGCAACAGCGACGACCGGACGAGCCGAAACCTCCAGCACCCGAGCCACCACCAGCTCGGCCAGCGCAGAAGCATCGGTCATCGGCTCCCCCGCCGCGAAAACCCCCGCCTCCCGAGCCGAGGCCAGCGTCGAGTCCCACAACAGCCCGGGCGCCAGGAAGTAGGAGACCAGCGCCACCCGGTCATGCCCCGCCGCCCGGAGATCACGCACGACGTCCCCGGACAGAGGCGGGGCGGCCGAGGCATAGGCGACCCGGCACGGCATCCCCAGGCGGTCGCTCAACGCCGCCGCGGCCTCTTCCACGGTCGCCCGGGCGTCGGCGTTGCGGGTTCCCGCCGCGGCGAGCACCAGCGCATCCGGCGCCGCGCCGCCGCCGGGAGTCGCCGGGGTGGCTGCCGGCAGCCGGGCCACCAGGGCGTCGAGAAGCAGCTCGGGCACCCGCCCGTCGATCGGCCCCAGCACGCCGGCCTGCTCGACCCGCAGCGCGGGATGCTCGGCCCGGGCCGCGGTGATCTCCCCCGGCACGTCGACGCGGCCGTGGTAGGCCGAGGTCAGCAGCAGCGGCACCAGCACCGCGTGCCGATGGCCGGCGTCGGCGAAGGCGCCCAGCACCTCGCGCGGTCGCGGGCCGGCGTGGTCCAGGTACGACGCGCGTACCTCCCACTCCGGGCGGCGGCGCGCGACGGCCCGGGTCAGCGCCTCCGTCGCCCGGGCCGCGCGCGGGTCACGGCTGCCGTGGGCGGTCAGCGTGACGGCTAGACGTGCAGGCCGCATTCGGTCTTCTCGAACATCGCCCAGCGGCCGGCGCGCGGGTCCTCGCCGGCCTTGGTGCGCCGGGTGCACGGCCAGCAGCCGATCGAGCCGTAGCCCTTCTTGAAGAGCTCGTTGACCGGGACGTTCCAGCGCGCGATGTAGCGGTCGACGTCGGCCTGGGTCCAGGCCGCGATCGGGTTGACCTTGACCTTGCCCTTCTTGGCGTCGAAGGCCACCACGGGGGTGTTCGCCCGGGTCGGCGACTCGTCGCGGCGCAGGCCGGTGGCCCAGGAGTCGTAGTCGCTGAGCGCGCGCTCGAGCGGCTCGACCTTGCGCAGGAAGCAGCACTCGTCCGGGCTGCGGGCGAAGAGCCGGGGCCCGAGCTCGCCGTCCTGCTGGCCGACCGTCCGGCGGGGGCGGATCGAGCGCACGTTGACGGCCATCGTCCGGGCGACGGTGTCGCGGACCTTGAGGGTCTCCGGGAAGTGCAGGCCGGTGTCGAGGAACACCACGTCCACGCCGGGCGAGACCCGGGAGAACAGGTGCGCGACGACCGCGTCGGCCATCGAGCTGGTCACGCAGAAGCGGTCGCCGAAGGTGCTGGTCGCCCAGCGGGCGATCTCCTCGGCGGGGGCGCCCTCGAGCGCGACGCCGGCGGCGTCGGCGAGCGCTTTGAGGTCGGCGGGGCTACGGCGGGTCGGATCGGCCGGGGCGGCGGGGGCCCCGAGGGACACCAGTCCCAGGCCGGTGGCGGTCACCACAGTCATCGGTTCACTCCCTTGGCGAGCAGTCCGTTGAACTTGACCGTGAATACTCGGGCGCAGGAGTGGCACTCCCACGCGCCGTGTGAAGCCTCGTTGGGTCGCAGGTCTTCTTCGCCGCAGTAGGGGCAGTACAGCGGGGCGGATCTCGCGTCGCTCATTTCAGGAGCTCCTCGTCCGCCCGCAGCACCCAGTCGGCGAAGGTCTCGCCGTCGGTGCGGCCGGCCAGGTAGTGCCGGGCGACGCGCTCCACGTACCCGGGAAGCTCTTCGGCGGTGGCCTTGAGGCCGCGCAGCTTGCGGCCGAAGCCGGCGGTCTGGCCCTGGGCCATCCCGAGGGCGCCGCCGAGGTGCACCTGGAAGCCCTCGACCTGCTCGCCGTGCTGGTTCATCACGAGCATGCCCTTGAGGCCGATGTCGGCGACCTGGGTGCGCGCGCAGGCGTTGGGGCAGCCGTTGATGTGGATCGAGATGTCGGCGTCGAACTCGCGCAGCCGCTCCTCCATCCGGGCGACGAGCTCCTCGCCGCGGGCCTTGGTCTCGACGATCGCCAGCTTGCAGTACTCGATGCCGGTGCAGGCCATGGTGCCGCGGCGCCAGGCCGACGGCCGGGCCTCCAGCCCGATCCCGCGCAGGCCCTGCACGAGCGGTTCGACCTGGTCGTCGGCGATGTCCAGGACCAACAGCTTCTGGTACGGGGTGAGCCGCACCCGGTCGGATCCGTGCGCCGCCACCAGGTCGGCCAGCCGGCCGAGCTGCGTGCCGGAGGAGCGCCCGACGACCGGGGCGGCGCCGACGTAGTTGCGGCCGTCGCGCTGCTTGTGCACGCCGATGTGGTCGATGGGCTTGGCCGGCAGCTCGGGCGCCGGCCCGTCCAGCAGGGCCCGGCCCAGGTACTCCTTCTCGAGGACCTCGCGGAACTTCTCCACGCCCCAGTCGGCCAGCAGGAACTTCAGCCGGGCCCGGTTGCGCAGCCGGCGGTAGCCGTAGTCGCGGAAGATGCCGACGATGCCCTCCCAGACGTCCGGGATCTCCTCGAGCGGCACCCAGACGCCGAGCCGCTCGGCCAGCCGCGGGTTGGTGGACAGGCCGCCGCCGACCCAGAGGTCGAAGCCCGGGCCGTGCACCGGGTGCACGACGCCCAGCAGGGCGATGTCGTTGACCTCGTGCGGCGTGTCGGCCAGCCAGGAGATCGACGTCTTGAACTTGCGGGGCAGGTTGGAGTAGCGCGGGTCGCCGATGTAGCGGCGCAGGATCTCGTCGATGGCCCAGGTGGGGTCGACGACCTCGGCCGGGGAGACCCCGGCGACCGGGCTGCCGAGCACGACCCGGGGGCAGTCGCCGCACGCCTCGGTGGTCTGCAGGCCGACGGCCTCCAGCCGGCGCCAGATCTCCGGCATGTCCTCGATGCGGATCCAGTGCAGCTGGATGTTCTGCCGGTCGGTGATGTCCGCGCTGTCGCGGCCGAACTCGGCCGAGATCTCCGCGATCGTGCGCAGCTGCGCGAGGTCCAGCGTGCCGCCGTCGATGCGGACGCGGAGCATGAAGTACTCGTCCTCGAGCTCGTGCGGCTCCAGCACCGCCGTGCGGCCGCCGTCGATGCCCGCCTTGCGCTGGGTGTAGAGGCCCCACCAGCGGAAACGCCCCCGCAGGTCCTGCGGGTCGATGCCCGCGAAACCGGTGTGGGCGTAGATGTTCTCGATCCGGGCCCGGACGTTGAGCGGGTTGTCGTCCTTCTTGATCCGCTCGTTCGGGTTCAGCGGCTCACGGTGGCCCAGCGCCCACTGACCCTCGCCCCGCGCCTTACGGGGGCGGGCGGCGGGCTTGGTGGCCGGGGTGCTGTCCAGCGCCATGTCGGCGTTCCTCCAGGTATTTCAGCCGGTGAGCGCGCTGTACGCGGTCGGCTCCTGTGAGGGCTCGCGACTTCAGTGTCTGGCGAGTGCCGGCGCGTCTTGCGCGCCCGAAAAAGAAAGCTCGGGCGGCGTCAGGAAGCCGGACACATCGCGCTGCGGACACGGCCGTAATCGACGTGGCGCCGGGCCACGAAGCGGCGGTCAACTGCAGCGGTCATGCCGGTAAGCCTCTCACGGGCGGCCATATACGGCCAGCCCGGTCCAGATTCCGGGAGTGTGGCGGCCGACACGGTGCGTCAGGCAGTGGCCGGGCCCCCGGAGGAGCCCGGCCACCGGGCTAGACGCCCCCGGCCCGCGGGAGGCCGGCGTACAGCGTGGCCGCCGTCGCGGCGAAATCGTTCCGGTACGCCGCCAGCCGCTGCCGCCCCTCGTCGGAGCGCAGCCAGGCCAGGAGCGTGTCGAGGTACGCCTCGACCGGCCCCTCCCCCAGCTGCCGGGTCGGCAGGTCGTACGCGAGCAGCTGGAGGAACTCGCGCAGCTCGGCCAGCGAGGTGACCGTGACCGCCAGCCGGTCGAACTCGTCGGCCGGCCGCCCGGTCGTACCCAGGAAGTGGTCGCGGCCGCGGTGGGTGCGCTCGACGCGCACCCAGCCGCCCGTCTCACTCATAGTTGCGCCCGTCCCAGAGCCACTCGGCGATGTCGGCCCAGCGCGCGGTGAACTCGCCCTCGGCGCTGTCGGGCACCTCGTACGCGGCCACCCGGGCGATGGCGTCGAGGTAGGCGCCCAGGGTCGAGCTCTCCCACTTCTGCGGCTCCTCGGTCCGGTTCGCCCGCAAAGCCGCCACGAAGTCGACCAGGTCGTCGTGGGAGCGCACGGTCTCGCCGAGGCCCACGTACTGGCCGTCCGGGCTTTCGAAGAAACGTCTCACTTCATCTGTTCCATCTTCATGTTCCAGTAGCGCTGTTCCGCCTCGCTGCCCGGTTTGCGGACATAGATGGCACTTCCGCCCTCGATCTCCGTGTTCTTCTTCCGGGACTTCTTGGACTTTCCGGGACCGCGGCCGTAGCGCTCCCACTCCACCTCGTCGCGGGACGCCCGGACCGTGCGGATCGGCTTGTTGGCCATCTGGTGCACCAGCAGCCGCCGGTTGTCGAGGGTATACAGCACGCCGTTCTCCTCGAAGACCCGGATCGGCGGCATCCGGGTGCCGCCGGCCGCGACCTCCTCGGCCGTGCCCTCGATCGTGCCCGCCCGGTCGCTCCAGTTGTTCGAGACCGAGTTCTGGGTGAACTTGATGTCACCCGGGTCGACCTCGGTGATCTCGCAGGCGTCGCCCGACGTGCCCTGGTTGTGCACGAGCAGCGGGGTCCCGGCGGCCACCACGAAGTACGTGTGGATGTCGTCGACCCTCAGGTTGTGCACCGTGGTGACGGCCTCCGACGGCGAGACCGCGACGACCGCGATCTCGGCGCCGTCCGGGGTCAGCAACCTCATCCCCGGCCGCACCTCGTCGGCCCGGGTCCACTTCCGGTCGCCGGTCACCCAGAACGGGTGGCCGTCGGTCGCCGTGACCGTGTCGTCGGCGACGTGGTCACCGTCGACGTCGACGGCGATCCCCACGAGCTTCTTGTCCCCGTACCCGGCGATCAGCGTGACGACCGGTCGCGCGCCCTCGTCGCCGGTCTCCGGGTCGACCGCCCACACCTCGTCGTCGAGGGCGACCTCCTCGATGGGCTTGTAGCTGCGGTCCGCCATCAGGACCAGCGTGCCGGGCAGGAAGCTGTTGCAGCTCTTGAGCGCCTTCTTGGCCGCGTTCTTGACCGCGCCCGCCCCGCGGGCGGCGTTCTTGGCCTGCCGGACCCCGGGGATCATCCCGGCGATGCCCGCCGCGCAGTCACCGACCGCGCCCTCCACACACGACTTCGCGGTGTCGATGGCCCCCGCCACGGCGGCCACCGCGCCGGCCGCCGCCGCGACCACCTGGGCCGGTGGCGGCAGCACCGACGCCACCATGGCGATCGTGCCGGCGACGGTGGAGATGGTGCCGGCGTTGTCCACGACGGCCTTCGCCGCGGTGGTCACCCCGCTCGCCACCGAGCTGGCCGCCTTCTGCAGGCCGTTCTTGATCGAGCCCCAGAACAGCCCGTCCGGGTCGGAGAACGTGGCCGGGTTGTTGTTGGAGTACGCGTACGGGTGCAACCGCTGGGGATCGAACTCGTCGATCTCGGGGTCCACGGAGAGGAACCCGCCCAGCCCCGGGTCGTAGTACCGCGCCCCCAGCAGGGTCAGCCCGCTCGGGTCGGCCACGCCGCCGACGAAGGCCCGTTGCCCGGCCGGCCACTGCGGTGCGACGGCGGCGCCGTCCCGCGGCCGGCCGTACGGGTCGTTGTACTTGATCGTCTCCACCCGGGTGGCCGAGTTGACCGCCCAGGTCGAGGAGTCCTGCTGGTCCGAGCCGAGCCAGATGATGTCGCCCTTGCCCTTGGCCGTGTCGGTCCGTGAGGCGACGGTGTCCCCGGCGTGCTCGTAGTACCGGGTGGTGCTCAGGCCCTGGGTGGACGAGGTGAACTCGTTGCCGAAGACGAAGGCGGTGGCCGAGCCGTCGGCGTCGATCCGGGCGATCCGGTTGCCGTCGACGTCGTACACCATCCTGGTGTCGCCCTGCGGGCCGCTGATCTTGGTCAGCTTGCCGTGCGGGCTCCAGCTGAACGTCTCGGTGGTGTCACCGACCTTGCGGTAGGTCAGGTTGCCGCGGGCGTCCCAGTCGTAGTGGTCGACCTGCGAGCCGGTGGTGACCGTCCGCACGGCGTGCGGCTGCGCCGCCCCGTCCGCCGTCGCGTAGGTGTAGTCCGAGGTCACGCCGGTGCGCAGGTCGGTGGTCGTGTCCCGCGAGCCGTGCTCGTCGAACGTGTACGACTGGCCGTAGGGCGCCTTGCCGCCGATCGTCACCGCGCCGCAGGTCTCGGACACCTGCGACCAGGCCTTGGTCATCCGGCGCAGATGGTCGTACGCGAAGCACTGCACGTCCTCCTCGCCCGGGCGGACCTGCTCGTCGGCGCCCAGCGGCCGGTTGGCCATGGAGAGCACGTTGCCCGCGTCGTCGTAGCCGTACTTGAGCGCCGCGACGTTCGGCACCGTGCCGTCGCGGTCGAAGTAGAACTCCGACAGCCGCCGGGTCACGTCGTCGTAGACGTAGTTCTGGTAGCTCTGCGGCTTGTCGCCGACCGGCGTGCCCAGCCAGCGGTTGAGCACCTCGCCGTACGGCGAGTACGTGGTCCGGTCGACGTAGGTGCGGACGGTGCCGGACGGCGCCGAGGTGCCCAGCAGCCGGGTGACGTTGCCCAGGTCGTCGTAGGTGCGGGTGAGCCCCTCCTTCTCCATCGAGCCGAGCTTGGGCAGGCTGGACCGCCACGGCAGCCCGTTCGCCGTGTACGTGTAGGTGGCCGCGTAGGTGCCGGCGAGGCCGGTCAGCCCCGGCATGGCCGGCAGCACCGCCTCCTCGTCCACCACCTGGTACGCGTCGTTGTACTCGTAGATCTCCTTGGTGAAGGCGTACCCGTCCACGATGGACGTGGACTTGGTCAGGTGCCCCTTGGCCAGGCTGTCGTACTCCCAGCTGGCCGCCTTGACGTTGTTGAAGAAGCGTTCCTTCTGCCGTCCCAACTCGTCGTACGTGGTGGAGACGGTCTCCTTCTTGGCGTCGGTCGACTTGATGACGTCGTCGGAGTTGTTGTACTCGACGGTGGTGACGCCCTTGTCGGGGTCGGTCGTGCGGACCTCGCGGCCGCGCAGGTCGTACTCGTACTTCCAGGTGAGCTTGCCCTTGACCACCGTGGCGAGGTCACCGCGCGGGCTGTAGGTGTACTTCGTCGCGTCGTAGGCGCCCTCGGGCCGGAGCCCGTGGAACTGGCGCTTCTCGATCACCTGACCGTCGACGTCCTCGATGGTGGCGGTCGCCGTGTCGCCCCGGGGCGGGGTGACGGCCGTCTGCCAGCCGAGGGTGCTGCCGCCGTACGCCCTGGTCGTGCCCCACTTGCGCTCGTTGTGCGTCCACACCGACTCGTCGACCACCCGGCCCACCGCGTCGTACGTCGACACCGTCCGGATGCGGTCCTCGCCCGGGGTGATCTGCAGCAGCGCGTCGCCCGGTTTGCCGAGCGCGTAGTTCGGCCCGGACTTGTACTCGGGCAGGCCCCGGTCGTTGTAGCCGGTGCCGGAGACCAGCCGGGCGGCCGCGCCCTCCTTGGTCTTCTGCGAGTCCTCCTGGGTCTGCACCGGGCGGTACAGCGAGTCGAACAGGCCGACCTCGGTGATCTGGTTGCCGTTCGGGCCGAGCCGCTTGGTCGTGACCGCCAGCGGCCCGCCGGTGCGGATCAGGTAGCCGAACTCCAGGTTCGGCGTGGCGGTGGCCTTGGCCCGGCCCGGCAGCCAGACCTTCTGCAACCGGCCCATCGGGTCCAGCTGCAGGTCGGTGCGCTTCTTGTTGGCGTCCAGGATCGACGTGGGCTGGGCCCAGGCCGGGTTCTGGTCGGTGATCACCTCGTGCTTGAGCGGGTTGACCGTCCTGGTCTGGGTCACCGGGCCGGGGCCGGCCGGCGTGTAGCTGGTCGTGGTGACCTGGCCGCCGGCGTCGGTCGTGCTGTCGACCCGGCCCAGCGGGTCGTAGCCGGTGCGCTGGGTGGTCTTGTACCCCGGCGTGCCGTTCTGCCAGGTGGTCAGCGTGTCGACCCGGGTGATCCGGCCCTTGGCCGGAACCGCGCCGTAGGTGTCCGAGCCGTCGTAGTAGGTCTTGACGTCGGAGATGACGTCCGCCGGGCGCGACACCGTCTCGGTGCAGGCCTGGGCGACCTTCTCCTCCCGGATGGTCAGGCCGCGCACCCAGGTGTCGTCGTTGCCCAGGTACGTGCTGCGGGTGCAGCTCTCGTCGCCGCTCTTGCCGGTGTCGCCCAGGTCGGAGACGGTCTCCGGCAGGCCCTCCGCGTCGTAGCTCGTCCTGGTCTCGGTCTCCGACCAGGTGCCGGGGGCCAGCAGCTTGCGGGACTTCTCGACCGACGGACCGGTCTTGTAGGACTTGTCCTTGCCGCCGGTGCGGCTGCGGGACGCGGTCTGCTTGATCCAGAACGCGGTGGTGCTCGCCTCCACCACCGTGTCGCCGTCGAGGGTCGCCTCCTCCAGCAGCGAGCCGGCCAGCGCCGGGTGGTCGGTGTAGGCGTTCCCGGCCGAGTCCTTGACCTGGACGTTGCGGGTCTTGTCGCCCGGCAGCGGCTGGTCGTCGAGGCCCCGGTAGAACTGCTTGCGGTTGGTCAGGACCTGGCCGGTGCCGCTCTGGCCCTTGCGCGCCGTCACCCGGGCGTAGCCGCGCCACTCGCCGTACGTGCGCTGCTTCTTCTTGGTGAACTCGCCGTCGTCCCAGCCCCAGAGGACGTCCGTGCCGCCGCCGTCGGTGGAGTACGAGTAGCGGGTGGTGACCGGCGGCTGGTCGGCCGTCCGGTCGCTCTCGGTGACCTCGGTGACGACGTACTTGCGGAACCAGTCCAGCGTCGGGTCGTAGTAGCCGTCCGGGATCCAGTAGACCGGGTAGCAGAGCCGGTTGTTGGCGGAGACGCTCGGTACGTCGTTGATGTCGCAGTCGGGCTCGGAGTACGAGACGTGGATGTCCGCGCCCGACTCGGTCCGGATGTTGTCGATGCGCCAGCGCGAGAACAGCGGCGCCCCAGGCGCGAAGTTCACCCGGTTGGCCAGCTCCTTGCCGGTGAACAGCACCGGCGGGTCGGTAATCGTGCCACCCACGTGGCCGGCGTGCACGATCTGCTTGAGCCACAGCGAGGACGAGCGGGCGGCCTTGGGCGCCTTGAACTCGTGGTCCAGGGTCCAGGACTCGACCGGGTTGAAGGCCGAGCCGCTGCGGATCTCGGTGGTGATCTTCGTCAGCCGCTTGATGGAGAAGAACACCGGGGCCAGCTTGTCGGTGCAGGGCTCGGCCGTGCACTCCTTGTCCCAGGGCACGTCGGGCCAGTTCGCGGCGACCGGCTTGTCGTCGGAGTAGCACTCGTCGGCCGTGCACCGGTTCGCCGTGCCGAAGACCACCCGGGCGGTGGCGGCGGTGTCCGGGTAGGCGGTGTTCATGCCGTACTCGATGCGCTCCAGGTTGCCGCCCCGGTCGAAGGAGACGCGGTTCGCCTTGTCGCCGGCGGCGCCGTAGTGGCCGGTCTCCTTCTTGTAGTAGTACCGGGTCGTGTTGCCGCTGACGTCGACCTGCTTGTCCAGCAGCCACCGCCAGGCCTGCGCACAGGACGAGTCCTTGAACGCGTCGGCGTGGCACGCCTCGCCGTCGTGGTTGCCGAAGACCGGGACCGTCCAGCGCGAGTTCGAGGTGCCGACCTCGCCGGCGAAGTAGTTCTTCGTGCCGTCCGGGGTGGTGATGATCCAGCGCTCGGTGGTGGCCGCGGACTTCGTCGCCACGGCGCCGGCGAACTCGACGTCCCAGTCGGCGTCCGACGAGGGCCGCCACTTGCCGGTCACGTCGTCCTTGACCAGGGTGCCGTTGGTGCCGCCGAGCGAGACCGTGATGTTCGGCGACTTGTCCTTCCAGCACTGGTCGGAGGTCTTCTTCTCCTTGTTGTTGGGCTCCTTCTCGCCCACCTTGTCCAGGTCCTCGACGCACGTCACGTACGAGCGCTCGATGAAGCCGGGCGAGTAGTCCCAGCCGTCGCCGACCCAGGAGGCCTGGTTGTTGTTGCCGGCCATCCGGCCGTCGACCATCTGCGAGGAGTAGCTCAGCGCGATCTCCGGCGTCGGGCCCTGGGCCGGCGGCACCTTGATCGCGTTGGTGTAGCTGAAGCCGCCGGAGCTGTCGCCGGCCGTCCACGAGCCGGAGGCCTGCAGGTCGCTGGCCTTGTAGTCGCCCTCGCCGGACTCGGTGTCGGCGGTGACGGCCAGCATCGTGGCGCCCGCGCTGACCGTGGCGACCTGCGTCGAGATGACCGGCTGGGCCGCCGCCCGGGCCGTCTTGATCGGCGTGGCCTGCTGGCACTGCGGCCGGTCCGGGGTGGTGGCCGCGCAGGACGGCAGCTGGGCCAGGTTGAGCCGGCTCGCCCAGTCGCCGCCGTACAGGCCGGCGACCGAGTTCAGGTCGAAGGTCGTGCGGACCTCACCGGGGGTGTCGCCCTCCACGGCGATCACCGGCCCGCTGACGCCCAGCTTCTCCGACTGCTGCCGGGGCAGCACGGACACCTTGACCCGGGCCGGGGCCTTCTTGCCCGGGGCGGCCTGCACGGTCACCGGCAGGGTGCCGGCCCGGGCCGAGACCGACCGGCCGGCGTCGCCGCTCAGCGCGATCTCGGTGGTCCCGGCGCCCGGCCACCGGCTGTCGGCCGGGCCGGTCCAGGCGCCGGCGTCGGCCGGCGGCGGGGCCGGGTCGACCCGGACGGTGCCGAACTCCTGGGCCGCGGCGACCGTGGAGCCACGCTCGCCGCTGACCTCCTCGGCCGCCCACTGGTAGGTGACGAACGAGGTGACCATGAGGGCGGCCACGCCCAGGGCTATCTTGCGGCGGGCCGGTGAGAAAAGGGTACGGGCATGCGACATGACGACGTCTCCGGTCGTGGTGGTCAGCGGGGCGAAGTCTGATCAGGCGTGCGCGAAGGTGCCGAACAGGTCCGGGTTGACGGTCGACGTCCAGACCCGGACGTCGTCGACGACGCCGCCGAGGAAGTCGGCGCGCCGGCCGTCGCTCGTCGACCCGGCGCAGCCGACGGTCAGCGGGCCCGGGGCGTGCCACGGCGCGGCCGGCGCGGGCAGCGGCGTCTCCCGCTGCGGCTCACCGTCCACATAGAGCTGCACGGTCTTCGCCGGAAGGTCGTAGACGGCCGCGAGGTGCGTCCAGACACCGGCCACCGGGGCGGCCTGCGACCGGATCTCGACCGCGGCGGCCGCCGCGGTGTCGCCCTGCGGCATCACGAACCGCCACCGGGCGGCCGCACCGGAGTACTCCAGCCGGAAGCCCTGACGGATGCCGCCGGACTGGGCCACCACGGTGCGCGTACCGGTCAGCTCGTCGAGCGACACCCAGGCGGCGACGGTGAACGAGCCGTCGGTGCGTACGGCGGGTCCGGCCGTCTGGGCGCAGGAGCCGTCGGCCAGGGCCAGGCCGAGGGCGCCGTCCCGGGTCGCGAAGCGGTCCCGCTCCCAGCCGTACGCGCCGTTCACGGTCAGGTGCCGGGCGTTGCCCGAGCGGTCGTCGAAGTTGGTCGGCTCGTCGGCGCGCGGCCCGTCCAGCGGCCACATGCCTTCGAGCTTCACCGGCGCGTTGCCGCCGCGCACCCCCGCCACCTCGGTGTCGGTGAGCGCGCCGCGCCAGACGCGGACGTCGGCGATGGCGCCGCGGAAGTGGTCCGCGGGCACGCCGGCGTACTTCGCGCAGCCGACGGTGAACATGCCGGTGGCGCTCCAGTTGGTGCCGGTACGGACCACCGAGGTGACCTTCCGGCCGTCCACGTACAGCGTCATGGTCTTGGTGCTGGCGGTGTAGACGCCGGTCAGGTGGGTCCACTTGCCGATGGTGGCGGCGAAGGCCTCGGTCGTCGTACCGGCGAACTCCGAGGCGGCGCCCTCGGCGTCGGTCCCCTTCATCATCAGGCTCCAGAACGGCACACCCTGCGCGTTGGCGCGGGCGCCCAGGAACCAGCCGCTGACCCGGGTGCCGTCCTCGCCGAGCACGGTCTGGTTCATGGTGCTCGGGTCGGTGAGCTTGGCCCAGGCCGAGACCGAGAAGGACTCGTTGGTCCGCACCAGCGAACGGTTGCTGGTGGCACAGCGGTCACCGGCGACGTTCCAGGCGGAGACCGTGCGGCCGAACGCGTCGTCGACCCACTCGGGGGCCCGCTCCGGCTGGGCCGGCGGCGTGGTGGGGGTGGGCTCCGGCGTCTCCGGCTCCGGGGTCTCCTCGGGGATCTCGGGCGTGTCGGTGGGTTCGGGCTGCGGGCCGGTGGGCTCCGGGTCGGGCTCGGCGGGCGGCTCGGTGCTGCCCGGGTCGGTCGGCTCGGGGTCGGCCGGCTCGGTCGGCTCGGGCTCCGGGGTGGGCTCCGGCAGCGGCGGCACGGTGAGCTCGTAGCCGTGGGTCGAGCTGTCGGCCCCGTTGCCGCGCAGCGCGAAGGCGGCGACCGCACCGGCCGGCAGCTCGTTGGCCGCGGCCGCGATCTGGGCCTGGGAGAGCAGGCCGCTCCAGACCCCGAGCTGGTCGATCGAGCCGACGAACGGCGCGTTGGTGGCGGCGGCGCTGCCGCCGCAGCCGATCAGCGTGCGCGCCTGGGCGTCCCAGGTGGGCTTGGCCAGCGCCACCTCGGCGGCGGGCTTGCCGTCCAGGTAGAGCCGCAGCAGCTTGCCGGCCGGGTCGACGGTGGCCGCGACGTGCTGCCAGACGTTCAGGGTCGGCGCGACGGTGGCCCGCGCCACCGTCCAGGTGGCGGTGCTCGCGTCGGCGGAGGTGACCGCGGCCTCCCAGCGGTCGGCCCCGGCGTTGTAGGTGAGCCCGAACGCCGGCAGGACGGTGCCGACCTGCGTCAGCACGCTCTTGTTGGCGCCACCCTTCTCACCGAGCTTGACCCAGCCGGCCACCGTGAACTCGGCGTCGGTACGCACCAGCGCGTCGGTGGTGGCGCATCCGGAGCCCGCGGCCAGCGTCAGCGCCGCGCCGCCCCGGCCGGCCTGGTCGGCGCCGTACGCCGGACCGCTGCCCAACAGGCTCAGGTCGTGGTCGTTGCCGGAGTCGTCACGCAGGTCGTAGGTCATCCGGTACAGCCCGGCCGGCTCGACCGGCGTCACCCGGCCGGTGAAGAAGTTGTAGATCGCCCGCTCGGAGTAGTTGCCGGCGACATCGCGGGCCCACACGTAGATCTGGGTACGGCCGCTGTCGGTGGGCACCGTGGCGGACGCCTTGCCGCCGGCCGCGTCGACCGAGGACTGGCGGGTGTCGACGCCCACGCCGTACTCGAAGCGCTGCACGCCGGAGCCGGTATCGGTGGACGAGAAGCTCAGCGACACCGGCTGACCGAGCACCGGCGGCCCGGAGGTACGGGTGACGACCGGCAGGCTCGGCCGGGTCTGGTCCATCCGGAAGTAGCAGTAGCTCGTCCAGGCGGTCTCGTCCGTGCCGTCGTAACCCTGCACACGCCACTTGTAGGCGCCGTCCTTGAGCGCGGGCGTGTTGTACGTGCCCTCGGAGTTCGACTTGACCGCCGCCGAGGTGTAGTCCGTGGCCGGGGTGGTCGGACCGGTCAGGTCGAACCGGACCCGCACCGAGTTGTCCAGGTCGGCGGCCTTGCCGTACAGGGCCGGGGTGCTGTCGTTGAGCCACGGGCCGGGCGAGGTCTTGTTGCAGGCGCCGCCGGGCGCCGAGCGCACCGCGACCGGCGAGGTCGGCTTGGACTGGAACTCGGCCTTGAGCCGCACCTTGCCGCGTTCCGCCTTGATCCAGTGGCCGCCGCTCTCGGTGGGCACCCGCAGGCCGAAGGTGATGGTCGTGTAGCCCGCGTCGGCGTGCCGCTGCACGTTGGACTTGACCCCGCCCGCGGTGAACTTGGCCCAGTTCGGCGTCTGCCCGCTGCAACTGCCGTTCGCCTTGACCGTCTTGGTCTGCAGCGCGGCGCCGTGCAGCCACTTCTTGCTCATGCCGTCCCAGGTCGGGGTGTTGCCGTCGAGCGTGTTGGTCTGCCAGAGGCTCAGCGACTCACCGGCGCACCACGCGGTGTGCAGCAGGTACGCGTCGACGCTGGGCGTCTTGATCAGGCGCTTGCCGATCAGCGTGCTGATGTCGAACTGCACGTGGGCGCGCCACACGTCGGAGTAGTTGTCGTAGTTCGAGCCGATCCGGATGACGTCCCGGGGCCAGCTGTTGCCCGACACCCACTTGGTGTCCGGGCTGGACTTACTGACCGGCACCCACTTCTGGTACGCCTTGTCGTACGTCGGGTCGATGTAGACCGGGTACTGGGCGTCCGCGTCCAGCAGCGTCTCGTCGACCGCGACCTTGAGCTCGCGGCCCTCGACCCGGACGTCGACCTCGGCCCGCTCGGCCAGGGCGCCGGGCGCGGCCGCCGTGGACGGGTCGGCGGCGATGGCCGGGGCGGCCTCGCGGGCCTGGCCCCGCAGCAGCGCGGCGGCCGGCTTCGCGGCCCGGCGCGCGGAGTCCCACGCGGCGGCCGGCGGCGCGCCGGCGATGATCCCGCGCGGACCCTTGATCGTGATCTCGTCGCCGGCCTCGGTCACCGTGGCCGAACCGCCGATCCGGTACGACGTCTCGCGCACCGCCGGGTTCGCCGCGGCGGCCGCGGTCCGCACGACCAGCACGTGCGAGAAGCCACCGGCCAGGGCCCGGGCCACCAGGTCGACGTCGGGGAAGACGTTCGGGTAGGTCACCGTGTCGCCGGAGACGACGCCGGCCGGCAGGGCCGTGGGCCAGGACAGGCTGAAGTCGCTGCCGCCCTCGCGCAGCGTGGCGAACGGGCCGGCGCCGCCGGCCGAGAACGTGACGTCGGCGGCGGCGCGTGGGCGCAGCCGGCCGTCGGCGCCCTGGGCCAGTCCGGTGTCGAGGTCGATCCACCGGCCGGCGCGCTCGACCCGCTGCGGCTCGGCGTAGGTCTCGAACGAGAAGCTGCCCGACGGCAGCGCGACGACCCGGGTGGTCTCGTTCGCCTCGGCGAGCACCTCGACGGGCTTGTCGCACGCGGCGGCGAGCCGCTGCGCGGACGCCTCGGACGCGGCCACCGGCGCCGCGTCGGCGGCGACCCCGGACGGGCACGCTGCCGCCTGGGCCGCGCCGGGCCCGGTAGCCACGGTGAGAAAGGAGGTCAGGACGGCCAACGCCGTTCCCGACGCTATGCGGACATGCGACAGCACTGTGGAACCCACCCCCGTGAGCAAGCATGAAAACTGCTCAGGACGGGTTGCAGCGCGCGAGGCGTCGCCTGTCAAAGCCCCCGCACTGACAGTTACGTGGCGCTAAAGCTAGGGGTCAGGATGATCACCGTCAATAGCGGAGATCATCAATTGGGTCACGGTCGTCGAATCAGCGCTTGCCGAGCGGCACCACCAGCACCGCCTCGGTGCCGCCGCCCGCCCGGTTGCGCAGCTCGATGCTGCCTCGCAACTCGCCGGTGGCCAGCGCGCGCACGATCTGCAGGCCCAGCCGCTTGCTGGCGTCCGCGTGGAAGTCCGCCGGCAGGCCCTGGCCGTTGTCCGCGACGGTGACGTGCAACTGCTTGCGGAACCGGTGCGCCGACACCACCACCTCGCCGGTCGGCGCCGGCGGGAGCAGGGACGGCTCGGGCGCCGGGGCGTCCTCGTCCGGGGCCGGGAAGCCGTGCTCCACCGCGTTGATCAGCAGCTCGTTGAGCACCATCACCAGCGAGGTGGCGATCTCGGCGGGCAGGACGCCGAACGTGCCCTCGCGGCGCATCTTGATGGTGATCTCGGTGGCCGCGACCTCGGTGGCCGCCGTGGCGACTCGGTCCACGATGCCGTCGAAGTCGACCGCCTCGTCGCTCGACATGGACAGCGTCTCGTGCACCAGGGCGATCGACGCGACCCGGCGTACCGACTCCTGCAGCGCGACCCGGGCCTCCGGGGCGTTGACCCGGCGGGCCTGCAGGCGCAGCAGGGCCGCCACCGTCTGCAGGTTGTTCTTCACCCGGTGATGGATCTCCCGGATGGTCGCATCCTTGGTCATCAGGGCCCGGTCCCGGCGGCGGACCTCGGTGACGTCGCGGGCCAGCACCAGGGCGCCGATCGGCACGCCCGCCGGCATCAGCGGCAGCGCCCGCATCAGCACGGTGGCTCCCCGGGCCTCCACCTCCTTGCGGGGTGGCGCCTCCCCGCGCAGCGAGGTGAGGATGCGCTCGGCCGCGTCGGTGCCCTCCAGCGGGTCGGCCGCCAGCCGGCTGGACAGCACGGACAGCTCCTCGCCGACCAGGTGCGCGTTGAAGCCGAGCCGCCGGTACGCCGACTGCGCGTTCGGGCTGGCGTAGGTGACCTTGCCGCTCGCGTCCAGCCGGATCAGCCCGTCGCCGACGCGCGGCGCCGAGGTGGTCTCGCCCGGGTGGGCGGGCGCGGGGAAGGTGCCGTCGGCGACCATCTGGGCCAGGTCGTCGGCCGTGGTCAGGTAGTTGAGCTCCAGCTGGCTCGGGGTGCGCGCGGTGGACAGGTTGGTGTCGCGGCCGATCACCGCGATGACCTCGATGTTCTCGTCCGCGCCGCGCCGGCGTACCGGGATCGCCTCGTGCCGGGCCGGGGTGTCGCCGTACCAGACCGGGTCGCCCTCGCGCCAGATCCGGCCCTGGACGTACGCGATGTCCAGGTGGGCCACCTCCGGGCCGCCGACCTTCTTGCCCACCTGGTCGTCCTGGTACGCCGT
Source organism: Actinoplanes nipponensis (assembly GCF_016862275.1). Taxonomy (GTDB): domain Bacteria; phylum Actinomycetota; class Actinomycetes; order Mycobacteriales; family Micromonosporaceae; genus Actinoplanes; species Actinoplanes nipponensis. The sequence goes on from NZ_BOMQ01000043.1 coordinate 27,131, forward strand.
GGAGGAGGTGTTCGGGCGCACCTGGGCCACGCAGAGGAACTCGCGCGGCCGGCCCTCCTCGCCCCGCACCGGCACCCAGAGCAGCAGGTCGGCGAAGGAGAGGTCGGACAGCAGCTGCCAGTCGCCGGCGAGCCGGGTGAGGTGGTCGATGTCTTCGGGACCGAGGCCGGTGTGCTCTTCGGCGAGATCGCGCAGGGTGGACACGGCTCAAGCGTGCCATGCCCACCCGGGCGTCACGATCAGAGCGTCGAGGTGACCTTCTTGAGGCCGCGCGGCGCGTCCGGGTCCTCGCCGCGGGCCAGCGCCAGGGCCAGCGCCAGCCGCTGCAACGGCAGGATGTCGAGCAGTGGGGCATAGCGCTCGTCGACCGCGGGGACGGCGAGCCGCCCGGCGGCGCCCGGGATGTCGGTGGCGCCGACCGTGACGACGTCGGCGCGGCGTTCCCCGAGGCGGGTCACCACGTCGGCCATGGAGGCGCCGCCGGGCCCGGTGCCGACGACCGCGAGCACCGGCACGTCCGGGTCGGCCATCGCCAGCGGCCCGTGCAGCAGGTCGGCGCCGGAGAAGGACAGGGCCGGCAGGTACGACGTCTCCATCAGCTTCAGGGCGGTCTCCCGGGCGGTCGGGTAGGCGTACCCCCGGCCGGTCGTGACCAGGCGCGACGCGAAGCGGTAGCGCTGCGCCAGTTCCTCGGCGCCGGATGCGGCGAGGGCGTCCCGGGCGAGCTGCGGCAGCTTCGCCAGCGCGGCGCGCTCCTCGGCGGGCAGCGTGCCGTCGCCGTTGCGGACGCCCTCGACCAGCAGGAGCAGCGCCAGCAGCTCGGCCGTGTACGTCTTGGTGGCGGCCACCGCCCGCTCGTGCCCGGCGGCCACGTCCACCGAGAGCTCGGCGGTCCGGGCGAGTGGGGAATCGGGATTGTTGGTCACCGCGAGGGTGAGCGCGCCGCTCCCCCGGGCGACCTTGAGAACCTCGGTGAGGTCCGGCGAGCCGCCGCTCTGGCTGACCCCCACCACCAGCGCGCCGGCCAGGTCGGGGCGCGCGCCGTAGAGGGTGATGGCGCTGGGCGAGGCGAGACCGACCGGGATGCCCAGCCGGATCTCGGTGAGGTACGCGGCGTAGAGCGCCGCGTGGTCGGAGGTGCCGCGGCCGACGAGGACCACGTGCCGGGGCCGCCGTTCGGCCACCCGGGCCGCGACCGCCGCGATCGCCTTCGCGGGCCCGCCCTCCAGCAGCCGTGCGTAACCCTCCGGCTGCTCTGCGATGTCGGCCGCCATTCCCTGGCCTCGCTGCGTCACTGACCCACCCCTTCATGCGCGGTAAAGCTCGTTGCGTGCGCAGTCTTGCAGGTTTGAGCTGCCAAACGCAACGTTTCGAGCACGGATGCGCAGGGATTGCGGCCTGACATATCGAAATTCCTCGCCTAGGCTCTCGTCGGTGGCACACCGCGTGCCACCCGAGGAAGGCGTGGCCATGGAAGACCCCCGGCGCTCCGCCGACCGCGACCTCGAGCAGGCCCGCGCGGCGCTCGAACGCGGCGAGATGCACCACGCCGCCGACCACCTGGCCGGTGCGATCGCGCACGCGCCGACGTTGCCGGAGACCCACGAGCTGCTCAGCCGGCTGGCGGCCCGCGCGGACGGCGCCCTGGAGCTCTTCCCGCTGGAGCAGCACGCCTTCGTCGGCACCGTGGTCGCCCGGGCCCACCTGCTCGCCGCGGCCGGCCGGCCCGAGGACGGGCTGCCCCTGCTGGTCGCCGCGAGCGGACACACCCCCGGCGTCGACTGGGCCGGTGTGCCGTGGGTCAGCGACCCGGCGCTGGGCGCCCGGATGGAACCGGGCCTGCTGGCCCAGATCGTCATGCAGCTCTGCACCACCATCGGCGACCCGGCGCCCGAGGCCGGCCGCGAGTCCCTGCTGCCCTATCTGACCCTCGTCCGGCACGCCGTGACGGCGCACCCGGAGCAGGCCATGCTGCTCGGCGCGGGCTCGGCCCTGGCCCGCCGGCTCGGCGAGCCGGCCCTGGCGGTGGAATGGGCCGTGCGCGGCGCCCGGCTCCGGCCGTCGAAGCTGGCCGAGATCTGGCTGGGCTACGCCTACCGCAGCGCCGACCGTATCCCCGAGTCCCTGGCGGCCCTGCGCCGCGCGGTCATGTACGACCCCGAGGACCTCTCGGTGTACGCCGACATCGCCGGCACCCTGGCCGACCACGGCCGCCTCGACGACGCGCTCGCCTGGGCCGACCGGGCGCTGGCCAAGGATCCCGAGTTCGACTGCGCGGTGCACACCGCGCACCGGCTGCGTTACCGCGCCGACGGTGACCTGTCCCACCTGGTCCGGCTGGCCGATTTCCAGCGCGACCATCCCGACGACACCCACGAGCACGCCGACCTGGCGGACTGCTGCGCCGACCAGCCGTGGCTCAGCCGGGTGCCGTCCGGGCCGGGCCCGGCTGCCGATCCCGCCCGCGGGCCGGGCGATCCCGCGCAGCCCACGCCGGCCGCCGTGCAGCGGCTGCACCGGGTCGCCCACCCGCTGTGGCCGCACCCGCCGGCGGCCTACGACGCGGCGCTCGGGCTGGTGCTGGTGGAGCCGGCCGAACTGCTCGCCCTCATCGCCCACCCGCCGGCCGCCCCGGACAACGAGGTGGGCCGGGCGCTGGCCGCCCACGACCCGGCCCTGTGGACGCGCTGCGCGCAGGCCTGGGCCTGCCTGGGCCTGCTGCACCAGCGCACGGACGAGCCGTGGGCGGCGTCGCTGCGCCGCCGCCTGCTGACCGGGCTGGCCACCGCGGGCACCGACCAGATCGCCGAGGCGGCCCTCTTCGCCCTGGTCACGGCCGCCTGGGTGGACCCGTCGGCCCGGGCCGACGTGGCCGCGCTGGTCACCCGGCGGCTGGCCGAGACCGCGGCGCACCCGATCGCCTGGTCGGTGGCGCAGCTGGCGCTGGCCACCCCGGAGCTCGCGCCGGAGGTGCGGCTGCGGGCCGCGGAGGTGGTCCGCGCGGAGGAGGACCACTCGGCGGCCGGGCCGCCCCGGCCGCGCCGCCGCGGTGACCGCCTGCGGCGCTGGCTCTCGGGCCGTCCTACTCGATGACGGCGATCAGGTCGCCCTCCTGCACCACGTCGCCCTCGTTGACCGCGAGCTGAGCCACGACCCCGTCGGACTCCGCGAGCACCGGGATCTCCATCTTCATGGACTCGAGGATCACGAGGGTGTCGCCCTCCTCGACGTCGGCGCCGGCGGCGGCCACGACCTTCCACACATTGGCCACCATCTCGGCTCGGATCTCGTCGGCCATGGTGAAGTCCTCCTCGTCGGCACAGCTGAAGTGACGGTATCCAATCACGGGCGCGTCGGGCGGGCATATGGGGCGTGCCGGGGCGTCGCGGCGGGAGCGTCTACCATCGGCGGGTTGACCGCGAGGACGAACGGAGATCGACATGGCGAAGAAGTCGCGCAAGAAGAAGGCCCGGAAGAAGAGCGCTGCGAACCACGGCAAGCGTCCCAACTCCTGAGCCGTGGCACACGGGAAGGGCCGGTAGCGTGCGCTACCGGCCCTTCTTCCGTGTCTGGCGCCCCCCGCGGTCAGGGCAGGAACTCGTGGCTCTCCGCCTCGACCGCGTACTCGCTGAGCTTCGTGCGGAGCCGCTCGCGCAGCTCCCTCGGCGCTGTCTCGTCGCCGCAGCAACGGGCGACGAGCGCCTTCACCTCGTGCTCGATGCCGTACTCGCGCAGGCAGTCGGAGCAGTCGTCGAGGTGCCGCTGGATCAGCTCGCGCCGGTCGTCGCTGCACTCCAGATCGAGATACAGGTAGACCTCGCTGATCACGACGCTGCAGTCGGTCTTCTGGGCTTCGTCGTTCACGTCGCTCACGCCTCCTGTGCGGCGGGCGCGCCGGAGGTGCGGGTGATGCCCCGGTCCAGCGCGTACTGCTCGAGCAGTTTGCGCAGGTTCCGCCGGCCGCGGTGCAGCCGGGACATGACGGTGCCGATCGGCGTGCCCATGATGTCGGCGATCTCCTTGTACGAGAAACCCTCGACATCGGCGAGGTAGACGGCGAGCCGGAACTCCTCCGGCAACTGCTGCAGGGCGTCCTTGATGTCGCTGTCGGGCAGCCGGTCCAGCGCCTCGGTCTCGGCCGAGCGCAGACCCGCGGACGTGTGCGACTCCGACGAGGCCAGCTGCCAGTCCGAGATCTCCTCGGTGGGCGCCTGCACGGGCTGCCGCTGCTTGCGCCGGTACGAGTTGATGTAGGTGTTCGTCAGGATCCGGTACAGCCAGGCCTTGAGGTTCGTGCCCTCCTCGAACTGGTGGAACGCGGAGAACGCCTTGAGGAAGGTCTCCTGGACGAGGTCCTCGGCATCGGCCGGGTTGCGCGTCATGCGCAGCCCCGCCGCGTACAGCTGGTCGACGAAGGGCAGCGCGTCCCGTTCGAAGCGCGCCCGGCGCTCCTCGGTCCTCTCGCTGCGTTCCGTCCGTTCCGTCCGCTCTGCTGGCGTCACCCGCACGTCTCCCCTCGACCGCCCCGCCGAGGATACGGGTAGTGCCCCGTCCGCAGATTCAAAAACCGCCGGTGTGCTCACGCTCACCGATGACGGGACGGGCGCCGGGACGGCAGCGGGCCACTCCGGCGCGTACAGCAACTGCCGCACCTTGCGCGCCTCAAGGCCGCCGCGCTCGGCGAATCCGGTTCCGGCTTGCACTTTGGGGTACCCCTTCCGACGTACAGCCTTCCGGGTTGTGCAACGACGCCGGGCCGGTCGGCATTCCGCCTCACCGGGCCCATCCGTGCGCCCGCAGCCAGGCGACGACTGTCGCCGCCGTGCCGGGCAGGTCGCGGCGCAGATCATGGACCGCGCCCGGGCGTACGACCACCTCCACGGCGCCGCCCGGCGCCGGCACGCCGAAGGGGTCGCGGTCGCCGTTGACCACCAGGGTGGGGATGCGGGCCGGCAGCTCGGCGGCCCGGCTGCGCTCCGGCCGGCCCGGCGGGTGCAGCGGGAAGGCCAGCGCGAGCACCCCGGACGCGCCCAGCACCGCCGCCGTGCGGCACGCCACCCGGGCCCCGCTGGAGCGGCCGCCGAGGATCAGCGGTGGGCCGCCGGGCAGGGCGGTCACCACCGCGGTCCAGGCCTCGTCCAGGTGGCCGGCGGGTGCGGGCGCGCGGCGCCCGGCGACGCGGTACGGCTGGGTGACCAGCACCACCCGGGCCCCCGCGGCCACGGCGGCGTCGTGCACCGCGGCCAGGTCGGGCGCGTCCACGTCGCCGCCCGCGCCGTGGCCGAGGACGAGGCGGCAGAGCGGCGGGCCGACGGGGTCCGTGATCCGGATCCCCGCCGGCCCGCGCGGCGTTTCGATCGTGAGGCTGTGCACAGCTCCTATGTCTAGCGGCTCACCGGCACCAGAGTGAGCAGACGGCGGTCTTCCTCGTCCGGACCGTCGTCGACCTCCGCGCCGTCGGGCTGCACCCGTTCGCGCCAGGCGACGAGCATGGCCCGGCGTTCACGCGGAGTGGTCCCGCCCCAGACCCCGTGACAGTCACCGACCTGGAGAGCCCAGGCCAGGCATGGTCCCTGGACCACGCATCTGCCGCAGAGCGCGACCGCGCTCTCGGACGGCTCGTTCGGAGCCGGGAAGAACGTTTCCGGATCGACTGTGCGGCAGGCGCCGCGGGTGCGCCAAGCCTCATCGCTGCGTCGTTCGTCGATCGCGCTGAGCAGCCTCGGGTCGCGCCTGGCAATGGCGACCTCATGTGGACGCGGCATTCGAGCACGTGTCATCAGCCCACCTCCCCCGTGGGTACCGGTAAAGCCGTGATGGGCGGTCCGCACCGTACGGACCGACATCACACCGGCGCTGGTTTCTATCGCACGGAGGAAGATCAGAACAAGGGTCTTATCTATCTCGCAATAAAGTTTCGTGAGCCCATTGCCTGCATATGCGGGCAAAACACTTCGCGTTTGTCAGCGAAGCGGCAATTCGGACACTCGAAATGTTCGCATCACGTCGCTCAGAACAGCGTCACCTCCGCCGGCGCCACCGGCTCGGCGGCGGTGAGCAGATGCGGACCGTTGTTGCGCACATTTCCCACGTCCGGACGGACCGGCCGCACCTCGATCGCCTCGAGCTCGGCGGGCGTCAGGGGTTGCAGCAGCGCGCCCGGGTCGCCGCCGCCGGCCAGCCACTCGGGCCAGCGCTCGCGGGGCAGGATCAGCGGCATCCGGTCGTGCACCTCGGCCAGGCCGCCCAGCGCGGCCGTGGTCAGCACGCTGCAGGTCAGCGTCTGCTCGCGCCACATCGTCCAGATGCCCGCGAAGGCCAGCACGGACGCGTCCCGCGGGGTCATGTAGAAGGCCTGCTTGAGCCGGCCGTCGCGGACCCACTCGAACCAGCCGTCGGCCGGGACCAGGCAGCGCCGGCGCTCGAAGGACGGGGCGAAGGCGCGCGAGGTGGCCACCGTCTCGGCGCGGGCGTTGATCATCCGGGCGCCGGCCCGCGGATCGTCCGCCCACGGCGGGAGCAGGCCCCAGCGCGCCGCGTCGACGACCCGGCCGCCGTGCCGCTGCGACATGCGGACCAGGGGCACGGGGTCGGTGGGCGCGACGTTCCAGCTCGGCCCCAGCGCCTCGGTGACGCTGGTGGCGTCGAAGAGCAGGCTGAGGTCGGCCTCGCTCCGCGTCGTCGCGTACCGCCCACACATGGGGCCGACCTTACGCCCGGCGCGGCGATCGCGTTGCCCCGCGCGGAGTGTCGGAGCCGACCGGCAGAATGGGTGCCGTGACAGCTCAAGCGCGCCCCTGGACGGCCCCCGTCAGCAGCCGGCCGGTCACGGCCCCGGTCCGGTTGCCCGGATCCAAGTCGATGACCGCCCGGGCGCTGGTGCTCAGCGCCCTCGCCGACGGGCCCTCGGAGATCCGCCGTCCGCTGCGCGCCCGCGACACCACGCTGATGGCCGCGGCCCTGCGCGCCCTCGGCGTCGGGGTGGACACCACGGCCGACGACGTGTGGCGGGTCGAGCCCGGACCGTTGCGCGGGCCGGCCCGGGTGGACGTGGGGCTGGCCGGCACGATCATGCGGTTCGCCCCGCCGGTGGCGGCGCTGGCCGACGGCCCGGTCACCTTCGACGGCGACCCGCACGCGCGCAACCGGCCGCTGCGGCCCATCGTCGAGGCCCTGCGGACCCTCGGGGCCGACATCGACGCGTCACCGGCCGGCGGCCTGCCGCTGGTGGTCCGCGGCACCGGCCTGCTCCCCGGCGGCGAGGCGGTCATCGACGCCTCCGGGTCCAGCCAGTTCGTCTCGGGCCTGCTGCTGTCCGCACCCCGCTTCGCCAAGGGACTGGTGCTGCGGCACGAGGGCCCGCCGGTCCCGTCCGCGCCGCATCTGCGGATGACCACCCACATGCTGCGCGCCGCGGGCGCGACGGTGGACGAGAGCGTGCCGGACGTGTGGGCCGTCGAGCCGGGCGGGCTGCGCGCACACTCCTGGGACATCGAGCCGGACCTGTCCGGCGCGGCGCCCTTCTTCGCGGCGGCGATGGTCACCGGCGGCGCCGTCACCCTGGCCGGCTGGCCGGCCGCCAGCTGGCAGCCGGTCGGCCGGCTCACCGAGCTGCTGACCGCGCTGGGCGCCGAGGTCACCCGGGACGACGCGGGGCTCACCGTGCGCGGCACCGGCGTGCTGCGCGGCATCGAGGCCGACCTGTCCGAGGTGAGCGAGCTGACCCCGGTCGTCGCCGCGCTGGCCGCGCTGGCCGACGGGCCCAGCGAGCTGCGCGGCGTGGCGCACATCCGCGGCCACGAGACCGACCGGATCGCCGCGCTCGCCACCGAGCTGGGCAAGGTCGGCGCGGACGTGGTCGAGCACCCCGACGGCCTGCTGATCACCCCGGGCCGGTTGCGCGCCGCGGTGGTCGAGACCTACGCCGACCACCGGATGGCCCACTTCGCGGCCGTGTTGGGGCTCGCCGTCGAGGGCGTCCGGCTCACCGACGTAGCGTGTACCGCCAAGACCCTGCCGGAGTTCCCCGAGCTCTGGGCCGACCTCGTGACAGGGAGCTGACGCTGCCGGGCAAGAAGCGCGAGTACGACGAGGACGACGTCCGGATCAGACCGGGACGGTCGTCCCGTCCGCGTACCCGCACCCGACCCAAGCACACCGACGCCGTCGACGCGCTCGTGATCACCGTCGACCGCGGCCGGTACGGCTGCATCCGCGAGGACGCCGAGTCAACCCGCGGCGGAAGACGGAACGCAACCCCGCATGCTGAGCACCTGGACGAGCTGATCACCGCGATGCGGGCCCGCGAGCTGGGCCGCAAGTCCGTGGTCGTCGGCGACCGGGTGGCCCTGGTCGGCGACACGTCCGGGGCGCCCGGCGCGCTGGCCCGGATCGTCCGGATCGCCGAGCGCACGTCGGTGCTGCGCCGCACGGCCGACGACGACGACACCACCCCGGAGGGCCGGCTCGAACGCGTGGTCGTGGCCAACGCCGACCAGCTGGTCATCGTCAGCGCGCTGGCCGATCCGCCGCCGCGCACCGGCTTCATCGACCGGTGCCTGGTGGCGGCGTACGACGCCGACGTCGAGCCGCTGCTCTGCCTGACCAAGGCCGACCTGGCCGGGCCGGCCGGGGTGCTGGACTACTACGCCGAGCTGGACCTGCCGTACGTCCTGGTCCAGCCGGAGAGCGACCTGACCGGGGTACGCGAGCGGCTGGCCGGGCGCATCTCGGTCATGGTCGGCCACTCCGGCGTGGGCAAGTCCACGCTGGTCAACCGGCTGGTGCCGGAGGCGCTGCGGGCGGTCGGAGTGGTGAGCGCGATCGGCAAGGGCCGGCACACGTCGACCAGCGCGGTGGCGCTGCGCCTGCCCCGGGTGCAGAAGGGCGACCCCGGCTGGATCATCGACACACCGGGCATCCGCAGCTTCGGGCTGGCCCACGTGAGCGCGGAGAGCCTGCTGCACGGCTTCCCGGACCTGGTCGAGGGCACGGTGGAGTGTCCGCCGAACTGCGGGCACACGGCCGGTGACGTGGACTGCCGGCTGGACGCCTGGGTGGCGGCGGGAAAGGCCGACCCGCGGCGGCTGGCGTCGTACCGGCGGCTGCTGAGCTCGCGCGCCGGCGAGGACAACTCCCGCGACCAGAGCGAGTGACGCCGGCCGCGGCGCCGCGCGCGGCCGGGCGCGGCGGCGCGGCCGGGCGGATCGGCTAGCGTGCCCGCATGGCCTCGTATGCCGACGACCTCGCCCTCGCCCACCTGCTCGCCGACACGGCGGACTCGATCTCCATGGCCCGGTTCCGGTCCCTGGACCTGCACGTCGAGTCGAAGCCGGACCTGACCCCGGTCTCGGACGCCGACAAGGCCGTGGAGCAGGCGATCCGGGCGACGCTGGCCCGCGCCCGGCCGCGCGACGGCGTGCTCGGCGAGGAGTTCGGCATGTCCACCCCGCCGGCGGGCCAGGGCAACCGGCACTGGGTGATCGACCCGATCGACGGGACCAAGAACTTCATCCGGGGCGTCCCGGTCTGGGGCACCCTGATCGCCCTGCTGGAGGGCGAGCGGCCGGTCGCCGGCCTGGTGTCCGCCCCCGCGCTGGGCCGCCGCTGGTGGGGCGCGCAGGGCCACGGCGCCTGGGCGGGCAAACACCAGCGCGCCGCGACCCGGATCTCCGTGTCGGCCGTCCGCCGGATGGGCGACGCCAGCTTCTGTTACGCCAGCCTGCCGAGCTGGGAGGAGGCGGGACGGCTGGAGCCGATGCTGCAGATCATGCGGGACGCCTGGCGCAACCGGGCCTACGGCGACTTCTACGGCTACATGCTGCTCGCCGAGGGCGCGGTGGACGTCATGGTGGAGCCCGAGCTGTCGCTGTGGGACGTGGCGGCCCTGATCCCCATCGTCACCGAGGCCGGTGGCCAGTTCACCGACCTGGCCGGCGAGCGCGCCCCGGGCGACGGGAGCGCCATCGCCACCAACGGTCACCTGCACCGGGAAATCCTCGGGCGGCTGGCCGCCGGGGTCGCCCCGGCGCACCGTTAGTCTCCGGGCGCCGCCGGAGCTGGTCTATTCTCGCCGGGTGATGTCGCCGGGCTGGTTCTACCTCGCCGCGATGATTGCCGCGTACGGGGTCGCCAACCTGTTGCAGTCGATGGCGGCCGCCCGCACCACCGTGCACCACACCTTCGACCCGCAGCTGCTGGTCCGGCTCGCCTGTCACCGTACGTATCTGCTCGGGGTGCTCTGTCAGGTCCTGGGTTTCGTACTGGCCTTCGTCGCCCGCCGCGACCTGCCGCTGTTCCTGGTGCAGGCCAGCGTCGCGGCCGGGCTGGGGGTCACCGCGCTGCTCGGCGTGCTGCTGCTGAAGTGGACCCTGCCGGTCGCCGAGGTCGCGCTGCTGGTGCTGCTGCTGGGCGGCATCACCGCCCTCGTGCTGTCGGCCCAGCCGGCGCACTCGCGCCAGCTGGGCCCGGCCGGGGTGGTCGGCCTGGCCGTGACCGTGGCGGTGATCGCCCTGCTGGGCTTCTTCGCGGTCCGGCTGCACGGCGCGCTCGGCTCGGTGACGCTCGGCTCGCTGGCCGGCATCGCGTTCTCCGCGGCGGCGATCGCGGCCCGCCCGTTGGCCGCCGAGGAGTCCGTCGGGGGCTACTTCAGCAACCCGCTGCTCTATCTGCTCGTCGCCCACTCGATCGTCGGGCAGCTGCTGCTCGGGCTGGCCATGCAGCGGGGGTCGACGACGGCGGCGGTGGCCGCCATGGACGCCGCGGGAGCCGTGCCGGCCGCCATCGTGGGCCTGCTGCTGCTCGGCGACCGGATCCATCCGGGCCGGGAGTGGCTGGCCGCGGTGGGCTTCGTCGTCACGCTGGGCGCGGTGATCGCGATGACGCGCTACGCCGAGCCGCAGCACCATCACGCCACGGCCCGTACGGCCGCGGGCCGGCGTCCCGACGGCGCGCGGCTGCATCCTGCCGGCCGGTGACGCATGGGCCGCCGCTGACGGGGTATGACCAGACGTGCCCTTCTGCCCCAAATAGTGCAGAGACGCCAAACACGACGTAAGCCGGCACTGATCTGCCGGAATGCGAAGCCCACACGCGTTGGGCACAATGGAGCGATCATGCCGAGCGAGGTCCGACACGAGGTGATCGGCGGACAGACCTATCCGGTCGTCCGGCTGGTCGGGCTGCTCGACGCCGCCACCGCCCCCACCGTCCGGGCGCGCCTGCTCGACCTCCTCGCCGGGCAGCCCGAGGCGCTCGTCGTCGACGTCCGCGAGCTCACCGTCGGCCGGCCCGCCGCCACCGCCGTCCTCGGCGAGGTCGCCCGCGAGGCCGCCGACTGGCCGGGGGGCGATCTGCTGCTCAGCACCGGCTCCGGCGCACCGGCCTGGCGGGACACCGGCCTGCCGGTCTGGCCCGACCCCGAGGACGCCTTCGCCGCGCTCGGCCCCCCGGAGCCCTGGCGCTTCCTGCGGGCCCCGCTCGAGCCCGTGGTCGGCGCGGCCCGGCGCTCCCGGGAGCTGGTCACCGAGGCCTGCGCCCGCTGGGACCTGCCCGACCTGGCCGGTCCCGCTTGCATCGTGGTGACCGAGATGGTCAACAACGTGGTCGCCCACGCGCACACCCCCATGACGGTGTTGCTGGCCCTGCGCGGCGACCGGATGTCGGTGGCCGTCCGCGACCACTCGACGTACGTGCCCCGCTTCACCGGCGGCCCGGTCCCGGTGACCTCCTACGGCGGCCGTGGGCTGCTGCTCATCAACTCCGTGGCGCAGCTCTGGGGCAGCCTGGCGCTGGACGACGGCAAGGTGGTCTGGGCCCTGCTCGACGCGGACGGCGCCGACGCCGATCAACTGCCCAGCACAGGCATGGCGGGCCGGGCGCGCGGGTAGATTGCGGGACATGCGAGACAACGACTACCCGACCGAGGTGTCCGACCCGGAGGCCTCCGGGCTGCCCGAGACGGCGGACGACGACTCGAACGCGTACGACTCGGTGGAGAGCAGCCGGTGGGCCGACGGCGCCGACCCGGCCGCGCTGGCCGGTGTCGGCCCGGGCGGGTCGAACCGTTACGGCGACACCGCCGAGGAGGCCCGCCGGGGCGAGCCGCTCGACTACCGGCTGCGCCAGGAAGAGCCCGACGTCGGCGCGGAGGACCCGCTGGCGGCCGACCGGGACCCGATCGACGAGACCGTCGACTCCTCCGAGCAGCGCCAGTTCGACGCGGACGTGTGGGGCGCGAGCCCGACCTCGGACCCGGACTCCGCGGTGTCGCTCTACGACGACGGCCAGCTCGACGCCGACAGCCCGCGCCCGGTGGGCCGGCTCGTGGAGACCGACGAGGGCTACGGCACCGACGACGAGGCCGACAGCATCGCCTACGACGCCGGCGCCTCCGGCGGTGGCGCCAGCGCCGAGGAGCTCGCCATGCACGAGACCGAGGCGCCCGACTACCGCTAGTCCAGCCCCTGCTCGATGGCGTACCGGGTCAGCTCGACCCGGTTGTGCAGCTGGAGCTTGCCGAGCGTGTTCTGCACGTGGTTCTGCACGGTGCGGTGGCTGAGGACGAGCCGGTCGGCGATCTGCCGGTACGACAGACCCTTGGCCACCAACCGCAGCACCTCGGTCTCGCGCTCGGTCAGCTTCGGCGTCATCCCGTCCGCGGCCGGCGGCTCGACCGCCAGCCGGCGGAACTCGCCCAGCACCAGCCCGGCCAGGCCCGCCGTGAAGACGGTGTCACCGGCGGCGGTGCGGCCGACCGCCTCCAGGAACTCGGCCTGGGCCGCCGACTTCAGCAGGTAGCCGCTCGCGCCGGCCTTGACCGCGTCGAGCACGCTCTGCTGCTCGCCGCTGGCCGAGAGCATCAGCACCCGGACCCCGGGCACCGCCTCCAGCAGCCCGTGGATGACCTCGACGCCGGACACGTCCGGCAGCTGCAGGTCGAGCACGACCACGTCGGGGCGCGCCGCCGCGGCGATCCGCACCGCCTGGCGGCCCTCGCCGGTCGCGGCGACCACGTCGTAGCCGGCCGCGGTCAGGTCGCGGCTGACGCCCTCGCGCCACATCGGATGGTCGTCGACGACCATGACCCTGGTCCTGGGTGCGTCTGTCACCGGCTCAGCCTAACGAGGCGCGCGGCACGCTGAGCTCCACCTCGGTCCCCTGCCCGGGCGCGGAGGTGATCCGGACGGTGCCGTGCAGGTCGGCGATCCGGCCGCGGATGGACTGGGCGACGCCCAGCCGCCCCTGCTGCTCCGCCTGCAGGAACCGCTCGGGCGCGACGCCGCAGCCCTCGTCCCGCACGCTGACGGTCACCTCGCCGGGCTCGTCCTCGACCAGCACCCAGGCCTTGGTGCCGGGCTCGCAGTGCCGCGCCACGTTGTCCAGGGCGGCCCCGACGGCGGCCGCCAGCCCGGTGGCCACCCGCGAGGGCAGCCGGACCGCGCCGGCCGGGGCGGCGACCGACACCGTGGTCGACGCGTACGGGTCGAGCAGCGCCATCAGATCGACCTCGGCGTGCTCGTCGACCGGTTCCGCCGACCGGCCGGTCACCAGCGTGCGCAGCGCCGCCTCCTGCTCGCCGGCCAGCCGGGCCAGCTCGCCGGCCTCCCCGTCCAGCCCGGCGCCGCGCCGCTTGACCAGCGCGAGCACCTGGAGCACCGAGTCGTGGATGTCGCGGGCCAGCCGTTCCCGTTCCCGGATGGTGGCCTCCAGCTGGATGGCCCGCTCCAGGCGCCGCTGGGACACCTCGGCGATGCCGACCAGGTAGCCCACCGCGGTGGCGGCCAGCACCATCAGCACCGTGCCGGTCCACGCGGCCTGGTCGTAGTGCGCGCGCACGGTCAGGTCGGTGGCGCCCATGGCGAGCGCCGCGGCGATCCCCCAGCGCCGCCCGCCGGCCACGGCCCAGGCGATGACCGGGGCGACGTGCCAGGCCACGGCCAGGGTGGGCAGGCCCCGCTCCAGCCCGGGCCGGCCGACCACCCAGAGGCTGGCGGTCATCACCGCCATGGTCACCAGCAGGTCGGCGACCAGCAGCGGGGGCCGGCGCCGGGCCGGCACGGCGTAGGCGTACGTGGTGAAGACCGTCCACGCCGCGATCAGCGCGAGCGCCGGCCAGGCCAGCATCGGACGCTGGTACGCGCCGACGTTGCGGACCACCAGCACCGCCACATAGACCAGCGCGGCGATGCGGTACACCGCGATGGCCCGCCACAGGGGGTTCTGCAGCCCCGTCGATTGCGCCATGGCCAGACGATCCCACAAACCCGCTCGCCCAGCGGAATGATCAGACGTCGCCTACCGTCGGAGGCATCGGCACCGAGCCACTGATCTCCGAGGCGTTCGACCGCAGCCGGGTCACCCCGCTGCGGCACACGGTCGCGGCCCGGGCCGAGGCGGCCGGGATGACCGGCGAACGGCTGGACGACTTCGTGGTGGCCGTCAACGAGTTGCTGACCAACGCCGTACGGCACGGCGGCGGCACCGGACACCTCACGCTCTGGACCTCGGACGGCTCCGTCGTCTGCGACGTGAGCGACTACGGCGCCGGTCTCGACGCGCCGGCCCCACGGCGGCCCATGCCGGACCAACCGGGCGGCTGGGGCCTCTGGCTGGTTCGGGAACTGACGGACACATGTGAGATCAAATCCGGACCCGACGGTACGGCCGTACGCATTTCGAGTCGCACCGACCCACAATCCTGAATCTTTTTTTAATTTCCGCCCCGCCGCCTTGACCTTTGCCCGCCGATCTTCTTATGTCTCTGCTGACGCTTCAGCATCATTGCCCCCGGAGGTTCCCCCGTGCCGCGACACAGCGTGCCGCAGCAGCCCTCGTGGCTGCGCCCCCGACTAGTCGTCGCGTTCGTGGTCGCGACCGCCGGGCTGGTGACCGCCGTCTGGCTGCCCACCCGTAACGACACGGCGGACGCCGCGGAGCGCAACCGCCGCGACGACGGCCGGCCGAGCCGGTCGCTGCCCGCCTTCGCCGACGACTTCTCCGGCCGGCGCGGCAGCACGGTGGACCCGGCGAAGTGGGCGCTGCGCACCGACCGGGTGGACAACGGCGTGCAGTTCAGCGAGAGCGTCCGCAACGCGCGGCTGGACGGCGCCGGCCACCTCGTCATCGTCCTGCGCGGCGAGGACGACGGTGTCTCCACGGCGCGGCTCTACAGCCGGAGCTCGCTGCGCGGCACCACCGGCCGGGTCGAGGCCCGGATCAAGGCGCCGGCCGGCGCCGGCCTGAAGCCGACGTTCGAGCTGGTCGCCGCGGGGCGGCCGGGCGGGGGCGCGCTCAACGTGCTGGCCGAGCCGGTCACCGACGACGACTTCCACACGTACGCGGTGGAGTGGCGGCCGGGCGGGTTCGTGCTGTCCGTCGACGGCGCGCGGGTCCGGCAGGAGTCGCTGCCCGGCGTGGACACGGGTCAGCCGTTCCGGCTGGCGCTGACCCTGACCGTGGGCGACGACCGGGCCGAGGCCGACCTGCCGGCGCGGATGGTGGTCGACGCGGTCAGCTTCTCCGGCGCCGACGCCTCGGCCGAGCCGACCGCACCGCCCACGGCGACCCCGCCGACGACCGCGCCGACCACGGCTCCCACCACTGAGCCCCCGGCAACCACTGAGCCCCCGGCCACCACCGAGCCGCCGGCCACCACCGAGCCGCCCACCACGGCGCCGACGACGACCCCGCCGGCCGCGACCACGCCGCCGACCACGCCGCCCTCGTCGGCGCCGGCCGCCGCCGCCTGGAAGCCGTTCACCGACTACGTGGCCGGCCAGCGCGTGACCTTCAAGGGCGCGGTCTACCAGGTGCTGGAGACCCACACGTCGCTGCCGGGCTGGGAGCCGACCGCGCTGCCCGCCCTGTTCAAGAAGGTCTGAGCCGAAAACCGTTATCGGGGGTTCCGGAACCAGTCTCCCTTGACTGACACCGGTCAATCTGTAAACACTGCTAAAAGTGTTAACAAACCTCTTCCCCCGGAGGCTCATCCCCCATGCGCAAAACCCGCGTACTCCTCGCGGCGGCAGTCGTCGCCGCAACCCTCACCAGCGGCCTCGTGGCCGCCTCCCGCAATGACACCGCCGACGCCGCCATCGGCGGCATCACCTGGCAGGACGAGTTCAACGGCGCGGCCAACAGCCCGATCGACGCCAGCAAGTGGAAGTTCGACATCGGCGGCAGCGGCTGGGGCAACAACGAGCAGCAGTACTACACCAACTCGACGAGCAACGTCCGCCAGGACGGGCAGGGTCACCTGGCGATCACCGCCCGCAAGGAGAACCCGGCCAACTACCAGTGCCACTACGGCACCTGTCAGTACACGTCCGGCCGGATCCTGACCGCCGACAAGTTCAGCCAGACCTACGGCCGCTTCGAGGCCAGCATCAAGATCCCCAAGGGCCAGGGCATCTGGCCGGCGTTCTGGATGCTCGGCGGCGGCAACTGGCCCACCACCGGCGAGATCGACATCATGGAGAACGTCGGCAAGGAGCCGAACACCGTCCACGGCACGGTCCACGGCCCCGGCTACTCCGGCGCCGAGGGCATCGGCGGCGGCCGGACGATCGGCGCCGCGCTGGGTGACGCGTTCCACACGTACGCCGTGGAGTGGTCGCCCAACCTCATCGTCTGGTTCCTCGACGGCGCGGAGTACTTCCGGATCACGCCGGCCAGCCTGGGCGGCGACCAGTGGGTCTTCGACCACAACTTCTTCATGATCCTGAACGTGGCCGTCGGCGGCTACTGGCCCGGCTACCCCGACGCCAGCACGTCCTTCCCGCAGACCATGCTGGTCGACTACGTCCGCGTCTCGGCGTGGACCGACGGCGGCAGCACCCCGCCGCCCAGCACCGGCGGCACGGCGCTCAAGTCGAACTTCAGCGGCCGCTGCATCGACATCCCGGGCGCCAACGCGGTCGACGGCGCCCGCCTGCAGCTGTGGGACTGCAACGGCAGCAACGCCCAGAAGTGGGCGCCGAACGCCGACGGCACCCTGCGCGGCCTGGGCAAGTGCATGGACCCGGCCGGCGGCGCGCTGGCCAACGGCACCCCGATCCAGCTGGTCACCTGCAACGGCAACCCGGTGCAGCGGTTCACCCTCTCGGCCGCGGGCGACCTGGTGAACGTCTCCGCCAACCGGTGCGTCGACGTGAAGGACTGGAACAGCGCCAACGGCGCCCAGCTCCAGCTGTGGGACTGCGGCGGCACCACCAACCAGAAGTGGACCAAGGCCTGACCTGTTTGCTGCGAACCGTTACTCTGCCGCCCGGGCCGCTTCGGCGACCCGGGCGGTATTGATTGTCATCTCACCTCGGAACGGATCCCTGATGCGCGGACGCGACCACCACTTCGTCACGAACGTGTCCTCGCTGCTGGTCTGCGGTCTGCTGGCCGGGGTCGCGGTGGCCGCGGCCGCCTTCCCCGCGGTGGCCATGTCGGGCCTGGCCGCCAAGGCCGGCGGCGAGGCGTTCGCGAGCCTGCCCAGCCAGCTCAAGCAGGCCACCGCGCCGCAGATGACCCGGGTCTTCGCGTCGGACGACAAGACGCCGATCACGGTCTTCTACGACGAGTTCCGCAGCGACGTCCCGCTCAAGGACATCTCGGTCAACATGCAGAACGCGATCGTCGCCGCCGAGGACCACCAGTTCTACAAGCACAACGGCGTCGACCTGAAGGGCTCCGTCCGCGCGCTGGTCAACAACAAGCAGGGCGGCGACAAGCAGGGCGCCTCGACCCTGACCATGCAGCTGGTGAAGATGTCGCTGGCCTACTCGGCGACCAGTCCCCAGGAGGTCATCGACGCCACCGAGGACACCACCACCCGCAAGGTCACCGAGATGAAGTACGCGATGCAGCTGGAGAAGGAGCTCACGAAGCAGCAGATCCTCCAGCGCTACCTCAACACCGCCCCGTTCGGCAACGGCGCGTACGGCGTCTACGCGGCCAGCCAGGTCTACTTCTCCAAGCACCCCCGGAACCTCACCATCGCCGAGGCGGCCCTGCTGGCCAGCATGGTCAAGGCGCCCAGCGGCTTCGACCCGACGACCACCGGCGGCTACCCCAAGGCGCTGCAGCGGCGCAACTGGGTCATCGGCAACATGCGCGACCTCGGCTTCGTCACCCCGGCCGACGCCGCCGCGGCCACCGCGGTCAAGCTCGGCCACACGGCCAAGCGCACCGGCAACGGCTGCGCCGACCTGAAGGTCAACCACTGGGGCTTCTTCTGCGACTACTTCTACCGGTGGTGGCTCGGCCGGCCGGAGTTCGGCCCGACCCCGTACGACCGGGAGCGCCGGCTCAAGAGCGGCGGCTACCGCATCCGCACCACGCTGGACATCAAGGCGCAGGCGGCGGCCCGGGAGAACATCGCCGAGAAGGCCGGCATCAACGACCGCGACGCGCTTCTGCTGGCCGCCGTCCAGCCCGGCACCGGACGGGTCCGCGCGCTGGCCGCGAACCGCCGCTACAAGCTGGACGACGCGCACAACAAGATGTCCTCCGACCCGCGCAAGGCCGCCAAGAAGATCCGGGGCACGTACCCGAACACCACCAACCCGCTGCTGAGCGGGGGCGGCGACATCAACGGCTACCAGGCCGGGTCGGTGTTCAAGGCGTTCACCATGGTCGCCGCGCTGGAGAACGGCTACCCGCTGGCGTACCCCATCAACACCACGTACCGCTACGTCTCCGGCTACCGCGACGGGGCCGCGCCGGCCGAGTGCCACGGGTTCTACTGCCCGACGAACGCGTCGAAGAGCGAGAAGGGCCCGTACAACATGTGGACGGGTTTCGGGTCCTCGGTGAACACGTACTTCGTGCCGCTGGAGGAGAGCGTCGGCGCCGACAAGGTGGTCGACGTGGCCCAGCGTTTCGGCGTGCAGTTCCGCTCGCCGCGGGAGAAGGAGCTGGCCACCAAGAACGCGAAGGACTGGGGTTCGTTCACGCTCGGCGTGTCCGCCTCGACGCCGCTGGAGATGGCCAACGCGTACGCCACGCTGGCGGCCGACGGCAAGTACTGCGCGCCCACGCCGGTCGAGCAGATCGTCACGATGAAGAACGAGAAGCTGGACGTCGGCAAGCCGAACTGCCGCAAGGCCACCCGGCCGGACGTCGCCCGCGCGGCGGTCGACGCCGCCCGGTGCCCGGTCGGCGACTCGGCCCAGCTGGGCAGCTGCGGGGGCCACCGCACCGCCGGCGGCGCGCGCGGCGCCGTCGGCCACCCGATCTTCGGCAAGACCGGCACCACCGACAACGACAAGACCGCCTCGCTGATCATCGGCACGACCTCGATGGTGGTCGCCGGCTACCTGGTGAACCCGGACTACCAGGACCACCCGTACCGGATGAGCCACGACACCGTGAACCCCGCGGTGTGGAACACCATGCACGACATCATGAAGGGCAAGCCCAAGGACCAGTTCAAGAAGCCGTCCGGTGACAAGATCGCGGAGGGCGAGCAACGTTCGATCCCGGACGTGACCTGCCTGAGCGTCGCCGAGGCGACCAGCAAGCTCAAGGGCGCGGGCTTCATCGTCGGCGCCGGCACGGAGACCGCGTCGGACTGCCCCAAGGGCCGGGCGGCCGGCACCGCGCCGGCGGGCCGGACGATCAAGGGCGGCTTCGTGAGCATCCAGATCAGCCAGGGCAAGGACGACCCCCAGGACAAGGCCAAGGGCAAGGACGCCAAGAAACCCGGCGGCCGCTGATCAGCCGGTGGTGAAGCGGTCGCCGTAGACCCGCCAGCTCAGCGGCCCGTTGAGGTCGAGGTTGGTGCCGCGCAGGAACAACCGCTGGGCGGTCTCGACCCGGGTCACGTCGCTGTGCGCCTCCTCGGTGCGCAT
Organism: Actinoplanes nipponensis; assembly: GCF_016862275.1. Lineage (GTDB taxonomy): Bacteria > Actinomycetota > Actinomycetes > Mycobacteriales > Micromonosporaceae > Actinoplanes > Actinoplanes nipponensis. The sequence goes on from NZ_BOMQ01000043.1 coordinate 46,972, forward strand.
CTCGCGGACCCGGGCGTCCAGGAACGCGCTCAGCCACACCGTCTCGTCGCCGCCCTGCTGGGGCGTCCTGGCCTTCCGCATGGCGTCGGCGCGGATGGCCCGCAGCCCCGACTGGCCGTGCATCACGGCGGCGTCGTAGTAGGCGAACTGGCCCAGCGCGCGGACCCGGTCCGCGGCGGCCAGGGCCACCGCCGGGGCGAAGTACATCCGGTCGCGCTCGTCCTCCTGCGTCCGCTGGAACATCGGATCGGCGGCGGCCGCCCGCCACGCGGCCGGGAAGCCGGGGTCGAGACCGGCGTGCGAGTCCGAACCGTCGACGGCGCGCAGGGCCGGCAGGTAGCGGGCCAGCTTGTTGCCGGGCACCCGGCGGGTGTACTCGGTGACCAGCGCCAGCATGTCGGAGGTGCCGGAGCAGAAGCCGACGATGCCGCCGGTGTAGCCGCGGCCGTCGCCGATGTCCTCCAGGTAGCCGAACTCGCCGCGCCAGTTCAGCGTCGAGTTCTCCGCGCTGGAGACCAGTTGCAGGGCGAAGGCCTTCTTCCGCGGATTGCTCAGCCCGGCAGCGAGCAGGGACGCCGGCGCCGCGGCGGCGCGCTCCGCGACCGGGGCGGCCGGGCCGGGCCCGTAGACCTGCATCTCGTACAGCGAGTAGCCGCCCGCGCCGGGCTGGGTGGCGAGCACGCGCAGGTAGCGGCCGGCGGCGTCGAGCTTCTTGAGGTCGTCGGTGCCGCCGTCGCCGCCGGCGGTGCGATAGACGTCCCGCCAGGACGCCTGGTCACCCGAGACCTGGACGCGGTACGTCCGGGCGTACCCCTCCGCCCAGCGCAGCCGCACCCGGCTGACCCGCTGGGCCCGGCCCAGGTCGACCTGCAGCCACTGGGTGCCGGCCGCGCCCGCCGTCCAGCGGGTGCCGGCATAGCCGTCCACGGCCCGGGCGGCGTCCTGCGCGGCCCCGGACGCCGCCGACGCGACGACCGGACGGCCCTTGGAGAGCAGCACGTCCGGCGCCGCGTCGGCGGTTACGGTGATGACCAGGGGCACTGTGCAGACGGCGGCGATCCCCGTGCCCAGCGCGATCGCTTTCGCCCGGATACCCACCCCTCAAAGCTAGGGGGGTGGGCTCAGCGCCGTTTGCGGTTCCGGGAAATCAGGACGATCGCCAGCACGATGCCGGCCACCACGAGCAGGCAGCACAGGCCGCCCACGATGGGGAAGAAGCCGAAGCCGCCGCGGCGGCGCCGGGAGCGCGCCGCCTCGACCGCCAGCTCGGCCGAGCCGTTGCCGGCCGCCCAGGCGTGCACCGGGATCACCAGCGTCAGGACGGCGCCCGTCACGGCGGCGCTGAGCCGTGACCACCATTTCACTGCAGAAGACATGCGGTCCATCTTGGCGGACACCCGCAAGACCCGCTTGGCCGGACTACCCCCCGGCAGGGCAGGGTATGACCCAGCGGAGTCGACTGAGGGGACGGGGATGGACGCGGATCTGACTGCTCTGGCCGAGGCGCACGGGGTGGCCACCTGGTACGAGGACTGGCATCGCGAGCGCAAGGACGTGTCGGCGGAGTCGGTGATCGGCGTCCTGCGCCTGCTCGGCGTCGACGCCGGCTCCCCGGCGTCGATCGCCCGCGAGCTGGCCGCGATCCGGACCGCCCGGGAACAGCACCGGCTGCCCGGCACGGTGGTTGTCCGCCAGGGCAGCAGCAAGCCCCTCACCGGCACGGTCCACCTCGAGGACGGCTCCCGGGTGAGCGTCGACGGGCAGCTCCCCACGGACCTGCCGCTGGGCTGGCACCGGCTGGTCACCGGCGAGCAGGACGTGACGCTGGTCGTGGTGCCCACCGAGCTGCCCGAGCCGCCGCAGGCCTGGGGCTGGATGCTCCAGCTGTACGCGCTGCACTCGGCCGCCTCGTGGGGCATCGGCGACCTCGGTGACCTGCGGACCTTCGTCGAGGGCAGCCACGGCGCCGGGCTGGTCCTGCTCAACCCGCTGCACGCGATCACCCCGACGCTGCCGGTGCCGGCGTCGCCGTACTCGCCGTCGAGCCGCCGGTTCGCCAACCCGCTGTACCTGCGGGTGGCCGACACCGACGCGTACCGCCGGGCCGACGCGCCGGTGCGGGAACAGGTCGACGCCCTGCGCCCGCGGCCGACGGCCGACGGCCTGATCGACTACACCGCCGTCTGGCAGGCCAAGCGGGCCGCCCTGGAGCTGCTCTGGCCGCTGGCCGGGGAGGTGGACCTGGACGCCGACCCCGGGCTGACCGACTTCGCGACCTTCTGCGCGCTGGCCGAGCTGCACGGGCCGAACTGGCAGCAGTGGCCGGCCGAGCTGCGGCGCCCCGACTCCCCCGCGGTGCTGGCCGCCCGCGGCGGCGACCGGGTCGCCTTCCACGTCTGGCTCCAGCAGCTGCTCGAGGCCCAGCTCGGCGCGGCCAACCGGGCCGCGCGGGAGGCCGGCATGCCGATCGGCATCGTGCACGACCTCGCCGTCGGCATCGACCCCAGCGGCGCGGACGGCTGGCTGCTGCAGGACGTGCTCGCCGCCGGGGTGCACACCGGCGCCCCGCCGGACGCGTTCAACCAGCTCGGGCAGGACTGGGGGCTGGCCGCGTGGCGCCCCGACCAGCTCATCGAGACCGGCTACGCCGCGTACCGGGACATGCTGCAGCGGATCTTCCGGCGCGCCGGCGGCCTGCGGGTCGACCACGTGGCCGGGCTGTGGCGGCTCTGGTGGGTGCCGCCGGGCATGGGCGCGGCCGAGGGCACGTACGTGCACTACGACCCCGAGGCGATGCTCGGCATCCTGGCGCTCGAGGCGCACCGGGCCGGCGCGGTGGTGATCGGCGAGGATCTCGGCACCGTGCTGCCGGTGGTCACGCAGACCCTGGAGCGCATGAACATGCTGGGCTCGGCCGTGCTGTGGTTCACCCGCGACTACGACGACCCGGCCGAGGGCTATCTGCCCGCCGCCGACTACCCCCGCAACGCGCTGGCCACGATCTCCACCCATGACCTGCCGACCGCGGCCGGCTTCCTGGTCGGCGAGCAGGTCCGGGTCCGCGCCGAGCTGGGGCAGCTGGCCGGGCCGGTCGAGGCCGAGCAGGAGTTCGCCGACAAGGACCGGGCCCAGCTGCTGTTCCGGCTCACCGAGGAGGGGCTGATCACCCCGGACACCCCGGTGGACGAGATCATCGTGGCGATGCACGAGTTCCTGGCCCGCACGCCCAGCCGGTTCGTCACGGCCTCGCTCTACGACGTGCTGGGCGAGCTGCGCCAGCCGAACCTGCCGGGCACCACCGACGAGTACCCCAACTGGCGGATCCCGCTGACGGCTAGCCTGGAGCAGGTCCTGGCCGACCCGCGGGTGGCCCGGATCGCCGAGGTGCTGAGCGCGAAGAGGGGGGTCCGATGAGTTTCCTGGACCAGGCGAAGGAGTTCGCCGACAAGCACGACAAGCAGGTCGACCAGCTTCTCGAGAAGGTCGGCGACGAGGTCGACAAGCGCACCGGCCACAAGTACACCGGCCAGATCGACAAGGGCGTGGACGAGGCGCAGAAGCGCACCGGCGACGGGGACACCCGCGCCTGAGGTTTGCCGCCGGTGGGTCCGGGCAACCCGTCCGTACCGACCGGAAGGAACTGACATGGGTTTCATGGACAAGGCCAAGGACTTCGCCGACCAGCACGACGAGCAGGTCGACAAGGGCCTCGACAAGGCCGGTGACCAGATCGACGACCGCACCGGCAACAAGTACTCGGACCAGATCGACAAGGGTGTGGACCAGGCGCAGGCCCGCACCGGCGAGGGCGACACCCAGCAGCAGTGATCTTCGCCTTCCGGGGCCGCTCAGCTCGCGAGCGGCTCCGGCGGCGGGTCGTCGTCGAGCGCGAAGAGCATGGGGTGCACCGCCAGCCGGTGGTCCCGCTCGCGGCAGCGCGACGGCGGCAGCAGGGACGAGCGGTGCTCCGGGTGCTCCCCGCAGTGCCGCATCGCGCGGGTGATCGCGTCGCTGTGGTGCCGGCCGCCGCCGTACTCGCCGCAGCTGTCGCAGTCCCAGCGCCAGTAGGCCGGGCCGTCCTCGGACTCGTGCCTACGGATCTTGAGGGGTGGCCCCGCCCGGTGCTGGGCGGCGGCGAGGATGGCCGTCATGTCGTTCGCCGGTGGCGGCCCGCCGGTCCGCATCGGCCCGCCGCCGACGACCTCGGCCAGCGCGCTGGTCCCCGTACCCGACACCACTCACCTCCACGTTGGTTGAACCGGCCCAGTGTGGACCGGACCGGCCCACCCGCATGACGGGTTTCACGTATAACGCTGCCGCCGTTCACTCGCAGTGATGCACCAGCCACGATCGGCGTCCAACGCCCGACGCCGCCGGTGTTACCGTGGTCGATCAGCGGTGCTCGGAAGTGGCCAGGTGCAGGACAGCGGCACAGCCGCCGACGTGCGACCGGGTTTCACCCACTCGGCCCTCTTCTACGACTCCGAATCCGCCTACGGCAGCGCCCTCGCGGCCTTCGTCCGCGACGGACTGGCCCGCGACGAGGCCGTGGCGGTCGCGGCGGACGCCCGGTCCACCGGCCTGCTGCGCGACGCGCTGGCCGACGATGCCGCCGAGGTGCGGTTCCTGGCGGCCGAGGAGTGGTACGTCCGCCCGGTGAAAACCATCGCCGGCTGGGCCCAGCTGTTGCGCGCCGCGGCGGCCGGCGGCCGACCGTTCATGCGCCTGGTCGGGCACACCTCGCCCGCGCACGGCACGCAGACCTGGGTGCGCTTCGAGTCAGCGCTCAACCGGTCACTGGCCGGGTTGCCGGGGCACCTGCTCTGCCCGTACGACCGGCGGGCGCTGCCGGCGGACACGATCCGGACGGCGCTGCGCACCCACCCGCGGCTGCACGACGGCGGTTGGCGGGAGAGCGCGGGCTACGAGCCGCCCGAGCGGTTGCTGGCCGCGGTGCCCGAGCCGCCGTACCCGGTCGCCGGGGAGCCCGTCATCGCCGTACCGGTGCACGACACCGTGGCCGACCTGCGCGCGCAGGTTCGGGCCCGGGCCGCCGCGGAGGGCTGGCTGCCGCCGGAGCGCCTGGAGAACCTCCTGCTCGCGCTGAGCGAGGTCGCCACGAACGGCATCCGGCACGGCGGCGAGCGGCGGGAGCTGCGCGTCTGGCTGACCGAGGAGGCGGTGGTCTGCGAGGTCACCGACGACGGCGCGGTGCCGCCCGACCCGCTGGCCGGATACCTGCCGCCGCGCTCCGGCCGGATCGGTGGCATGGGCCTGTGGCTGGTCCAGCAGCTGTGCGACGCGATGGCCATCCGGAGCGTGGACGGGCTGACCCACGCCCGCTTCGCGCTGCGCCGAAGCCCCGCCTGACCGGCGTAACCCGCACCGTTTCCGGGGCGCGACCGGCCGCCTTGTGTCCGAATAGTACGGATCACCCGTACTATTCGAGGAGAGTTCCCGTGCCCCCTACCCCGCACGTCCCCCGGTCCGCCCCGCCCGGCCCCGCGGCGCCGGCGCCGCCCGCCGAGGCTCCCGGCTGGGAGACGCTGGAGCTGGCGCGGCACAGCGCGGAAGCGCACGCGACCTTCCAGCGGCTGATGACCGAGGCGCACCTGGAGTACCTGCGAGTCATCGAGGCCCTCACCGGCCGCCCGGCCGAGCCGGCCCGCTCCGCCCAGCCCGGCCACACCGCCCAGCCCGGCCGGCCCGGCCAGCCGGCCGGCCCGAGTGAGTCCGCCCACTCGCCCTCCGCCCACCCGTCCTCCGTCCAGCGGCCGCCCGCTCCGGCCAACGCCGCGGCCGGTCGGTGGTCCGAGCCGGCGCCGGGCGCCAACCGCCGCGTATGGCCCGGCACCGGGACGGAACGCCGCGCCGAACCGCACCTCCCCGAGGGCCGGGCCGGGGCACTGCCGCCCGCCACCGGCACGGAACGCCGGGCCGAACCGCTCGTGCCGGAGGGCCGGGCCGGGGTGCTGCCACCCGCTGCCGGCGGCGAGCGCCGGGCCGGGGCCGTCCCGCCCGCGGTCCCGGAGAACCGGACCGGCTCGCCGGGACCGGTGACGAATCCGGCCGCCGTCCCGGCCCAGCCCGACCGGCACGGCGCGGCCGTCGAGCCCGCAGTCGGCGACGCCACCGCAACCGCAACCGACTCCACCGCAACAACCGACTCCACCGCAACAACCGACGCCACCGGCATCGCGGCGGCCACCGAGCCCGCCACGCCGGCTGAGGCAACCGCCGTCGCCGCTGACTCCGAGACGATCACCCTCGCCGAGCCGGTCGCGGACCATCCGGAGACCCCGGCCGATCGCCCGCCCACCGCGACCGACACCCCGACGACCCCCACCGACCCCGCCGGCCTGGCGCACCCGGGCACCGACCCCGAGCCGCCCCACCCCGCCACCGCCCCGCCGGACGGATCCGCGGACGTCGACGTGGTCCGGCTGACCATGTCCTGGGCGCAGACCCCGCTCGGTGGTCTCGCCCCGCCCGGGCTGCACGCCGGCCCGGTCCACGTCGTCGACGGCGGCAGCGGCCTCGGCGCCGCGGTGGCCGCCGAGCTCACCGCGCGCGGCCTGGCCGCCGAGGTGGCCACCCACCCGGGCCTGGGCGGCGTCATCTTCCTGGGCGGCATGGCCCGGCCCGCCTCCACCGACGAGGCGATCGAGGCCCAGCTGACCGCCCTGTGGCTGGCCCGCAACGGCAAGGACCGCGGGATCTTCGTGACCGTCGCGGACACCGTGAGCGGCCGCACCGGCGCCTGGCTCGGCGGCCTGGTCGGGCTGGTCGGCGCGGTCGGCCGGGAGCGGCCGTCGGCGTCGGCCATCGCCATCGAGTGCGAGCGCGGCGACCGCGACCCCGCCGCCGTGGCGGTGTTGATCGCCGACGAGCTCACCCGGGGCGCCGGCGCGCAGCGGGTCCGGGTCGCGGCGGACGGCACCCGGTCGGTGGGCCGGCTGGTCTCGGCCGGCAGCGGCTCGCCCCGCGAGCGGCTCATCGGGCCGGACTCGGTGATCGTCGCGTCCGGCGAGGCGCACGGCTTCTGCGGCGTGGCCCTGGTCGAGCTGGCCCGCGCCACGCAGTGCCGGCTGGTGCTGCTCGGCCGTACGCCGCTGGGCGCCGAGCCGGAGCACCTGGCCGGGGCGGCCGACGAGGTCTCGCTGATGCGCAAGTTCGCCGCGGGCACCGGCGGCCCGGACGGGCTGGCCGGGATGCGGCTGCGGGCCCGCGCGGTGCTGGCCGCCCGGGAGATCCGGCAGACCATGGCGGCCTGCGAGGCCGCCGGCGCCGAGGCCCGGTACGTGCACGCCGACGACCGGGACGCCGACCGCCTCACCGCCGAGCTCGACCGGGTCCGGGCGGAGTGGGGCCCGATCACCGGGGTGCTGCACTGCGCCGAGGTCGTCGCGGACCGGCGCCCCGGGGAGAAGTCGGCCGCCGACGCCGACCGGGCGCTGGGCACCCACCTGGCCGGGTTGCCCGCGTTGCTGGCGGCGACGGCGCAGGACCCGCTCGACACCCTGCTGCTGTTCTCCTCGGTGACCGGCTGGTCCGGCGACCTCGCCCAGGGCGCCCAGGCGCTGATCGGCGCCACCCTGGACCGGATCGCCGAGGCCGAGCAGCGCCGCCGGCCCGGCTGCCTGGTCCGCTCGCTGGCCTGGGACCCGGCCGACGGCGCCGCCCCGGCGCTGTCCGGTGACGCCGGGCGCGGCGACGCCGGGGCCGTGCCGGTGCACGCCCGGGCCGCGGCGTTCGTCGCCGAGCTGGCCGTCGACGGGCCGGCCCACGTCGTGCTGACCCCGCGGTCCACGGTCCCGGACCGGGCCCAGCCGGCCAGCGTCGCCGTCGACGCCGGGACCCACCCGTGGCTCGCCGACCACCGGCCGCAGGACGTGGCGATCCTGCCGCTGGCGGCCGGCCTGGGCTGGATGGCCGCCGCCGCCCGGGTCCGCGAGCAGGACGCCGTGCTGACCGGCGTCCGGGTGCTGCGCTCGGTGGCCACCGAGCACCCGCAGACCATCGGCGTCACGGTGTTCGGCCGCGAGGTTTGGCTGAGCAACGACGCGGGCGAGCCGTGCTTCCGGGCCGGGTTCGGCGCGCCCGGACCGGACCGGGACTGGCGGCCCGCCGGCGACCCGGCCCGCTTCCCGGGCAGCTCGGTCTACGCGGGCCGGCCGCTGTTCCACGGGCCGCGGCTGCACGTGGTGCGCTCGCTCGGCGAGATCGGCCCCGAGGGCGTGGTCGGCACGGTGCTCGGCGCCCGGGCGATGGGCTGGCCGGACGACGACCTGCCGGTGGACCTGGCCGCGCTGGACGGCGCGCTGCAGCTCAGCGGCGTCTGGGCGATGGACGAGCACCGTCCGGTGCTGCCCCTGGGCGTGGCCGAGTGCCGCATCCACCGCTGGGGCCGGCTGCCCGGCCCGGCGCTGTGCATCGTGGCCGACGGCCGGCGCGACGACCGCGGCGCCCGCTGCGACGCCGCGCTGGTCGGACCGGACGGCGAACTCTGGGCGGAACTGCTGGGCATCGAGTTCGTCGCGCCACTCGGCGTCCGCTGACCGGGCCGCTCAGCGGGCGGCTCAGCGGGCCGCGACCAGCCCGAGCCGGCTCGGCTTGACGCCGGGGAAGACGCTCGACACGTCGCCGACCCCGCACCGGGCCCGCAGGATCTCCCCGATGACCGCGCGGTAGTCGGTCGTCACGGCCAGGTCGCCGTCCACCAGGCGGGCGGCGGCCAGGCCGGGCCAGCGGCCGTGCACCCGGCCGCCGCGGACGCCCCCGCCGAGCACGAACATCGCGTTGCCGTAGCCGTGGTCGAGCCCGCCCGAGCCGTTCTGGCCCACCCGCCGGCCGAACTCGCTGATCGTGACCAGCGTGACCCGGCCCAGCCCGGCCGGCCCGAGGTCCTGGGCGAACGCCGCCAGCGCCCGGGCCAGCGCGGCCAGGTGGTCGTACATCCGCTTGCCGGGGGCCGCCGGGCCGAGGTTCTCGTGCATGTCCCAGTCGCCGGAGTCGACGGTGGCGCTCAGCAGGCCGACCTCCGCCTTGATCAGCCGGGCCACGTCACGCAGCGCCTTGCCAAGCTCGGTGTCCGGGTACGCGGCCCCGTTCGCCGGCTGGTACCCGGCCGCCTTGAGCCGGGCCGTGGTGGCCAGCGCCCCGGTCGTCATCGCGGTGGTCTGCGCCAGCGCCGCCGGGGCGTCGGAGTACAGGGCGGCCATGGTGGCGGCCATCGGGCGCTTCGGGTCCTCGCCGGACAGCACGAAGTCGTCGACCGAGGCGAGGCCGAGGTTCGGCGCCGGGCCGGCGAGCACCCGCGCGGGCATCGCGCCGCCCACCGACACCGCGCCGAACGGGGTGTCCGCGCCGAGCCGGCCCATCATCCGGTCCAGCCATCCGGTGCGCAGCGTGGTGCCGGGCGCGGCCCGCTCCAGCTCCTCCATCGCCGAGAAGTGCGAGCGGTTCGGCGCCGGCTGCCCGACGGCGTGGACCGCGCCCAGCGTGCCGGCCTTCCAGTACGGCAGCAGCGGCGCCAGCGCCGGGTTCAGCCCGAAGTACGAGCCGCCGCCGATGAGCCGGGACCTCGGCACGGCAATGCCCGGCCGCGCGGCGTAGTACGCGCGGTCGCCCGCGGGCACCACCGCCGACAGGCCGTCGAAGCCGCCGCGCAACGACAGCAGCACCAGCACGTCACCGGCGTACGAGGCGTCGGCGGCGAAGGCCAGCTGGGTGGCGAGCTGGTCGCCGACCAGCCCGGCGAAGACCCCGGCGGCGCCGGCCGCGAGCAGTTTGCGGCGGGCGACCGGGGCGCAGCCACAGGCCTCGAGTACGGACACGGTCACCTCAGCGCGAAGTAGGGGGAGTTGAGGATCAGGGCGATCAGGTGCGGGAACATCCAGCCGACGGCGGCGTCGCCCGGCTTCAGGGCCGAGGCGCGGGTCTTGCCGTAGAACGCGGCGATGGCCTCGGTGTGCGCCGGCGCGAGGGTACGGCCCACCAGCCGGCCCGCGGTCGCGTCGATCAGCGCCCCGTAGGTGGCGGGGGTGGGGCCCACGAACGCCGGCACCAGCGACTCCGGCCGGCGCAGCGTGTCCGGCCACCACCCGGCGGCGATGTTCAGGTGCGCGTTCCACCGGACGACCTGTCCCGACGGCGACGCCCAGGCGCCGGCCACGTCGGGGTAGCCGTTCGGGGGCGCCCAGGCCATCGGCGCCTGCCCGGCCGACTCGGTGATCCAGTAGAGGGCCTTGAGCGACCGGGTGCCGGACTTCTCCGGCGCGTAGCCCAGCGTGCGCACCGTCGCGACGATGTCCTCGTACGGGGTGCGGGTCTTCGCGCCGGCCGCCGCGGCGAACTCGGCCGAGCCGAAGAGCGCGCGCAGCACCGGGGCGATCGCGGTCCGGTGGTCCAGGTAGACCTTGGCCAGCCGGTTCACCAGGGCGGCGGGCGGGTTGTCGGCGACGAAGCGCACGCACAGCTTGGTGGCGATGCGCCGGGCGGTCGCCGGGTGCAGGGCCAGGTGGTCGAGCAGGGCCATGGCGGCGGTCTGCCCGCCGGAGGCGTACTTGTTGGCGTGCCGGAAGCCGAGCACCCGGACCGCGCCGGTCGCGTGCCGGCCGGCCTCGTAGCGGTAGCGCCCGGTGTCCCAGCTGACCGTCATGCCGGTGAACAGCCGGGCGGCGTTCCTGACGTCGGACTCGGTGTAGCCCAGCCCGACGGTGTGCAGTTCGAGCAGCTCGCGGCCGTAGTTCTCGTTCGGCGCGTACTTGGTGGAGAAGCGGTTGTCCAGGTACGTCAGCATGGCCGGGTGCCGGGCGGAGGCCTTGAGCAGGTCGGCGAAGCGGCCCAGCGCGTGCGGCCGGATCACCGTCCGGTCGTAGTCCTGCCGGCTGTCCCAGACGTCGCCGGCGGGGTTGGTGACGTTGAGGTGGTTGGACCAGAAGTCGACCATCACCTCCAGCAGCTGCCGCTCGCTCCAGACCGCCCGGGCGATCGTGGCGCAGCCCAGCTCGTACATGGTGTGCCAGCCGTACATCTCCAGGGCGCCGCTGCGGACCTTGGCGCGGACCCCGTCGATGGTGAGCCGGCTCAGCGGCAGCCGGGCGATCAGGTCGTCGGCGACCGGGTCGGCGATCGCCGCCGGCCGGAGCTGCCGCTCCAGCCAGGCGGCGGCGCCGAGGTGGCGGATCTCGGCGATGGCGGCGGTGGTCGGGCCGTACGTCGCGCGGCGCAGCAGGTGCAGCAACGGGTCGCTGGGGAGGAAGTCCGCGGGCGCCGTCACAACCTCGACGTCGGCCGGCCGCCCCGATCGGTCAGGCTTCCCGCCGCCGTGCTCCCGGATCGCAACCGACATACTGCTGCGGTGGCGCAGCGCAGGCGGGACGAGCGGCGGGTCGAGACCGTCGGCTCGGGCGTCGCCGAGCTGGTCGCGGACCCGGACCGGGCGTCGGGCTGGACGCTGCTGCTGGACGGCGCCCCGCAGTCGCACGTCGACCTGGCCGACCCCACGCACCTGGAGTTCGAGTACATCCGGCGGATGGCCGCCGCCATCGACCTGATCGCGCCGGCCGGTGCGCCGCTGCGCGCCCTGCACCTGGGCGGCGGCGCGCTGACGCTGCCCCGCTACGTGGCGGCCACCCGGCCGGGCTCGCCGCAGCGGGTGGTGGAGATCGACGGGCCGCTGGTCGAGCTGGTGCGCCGGGCGCTGCCCTGGGACCCCCGGGCCAAGCTGCGGGTCCGGGTCGGCGATGCCCGCGAGGCGGTCACCGGCATGCGCGACGGCGGGTACGACCTGGTCGTCGTGGACGTGTTCGCGGGTGCGCGCACCCCGGCGCACCTGGCGTCGGTGGAGTTCATGCGGGAGGCGGCCCGGGTGCTGGCGCCGGACGGCTGGCTGATCGCGAACGTGGCGGACGGACCGCCGCTGCACTACGCGCGGACCCAGGTGGCCACCATCCGGGCCGCCCTGCCGCGGGCCTGCCTGGTCGCGGACGCCGCGGTGCTGCGGGGCCGGCGCTTCGGCAACCTCGTGGTGCTCGCCGGCCGGACCCCGCCGCCGGTCGCCGGGCTGAGCCGGCGCGCGGCCGGGGACTGGTTCCCGGGCCGGGTGGAGACCGACCTCGATCGATTCACCGGGGGCCGGGCGCCGGCCACGGACATCGACGCCCTTGCCTCCCCGGCGCCGCCGGAGGGGCTGTTCAGCGCGCGACCCTAGACGGCAGTACGGCCGGTGTGGGCCGAAGGTTCAGCGGCTCCCGGCCGGGGGTGCCGTCGTTGGGTGATGAGGCGAATTCACCTCCCCCCGGCTTGTCGGACCCCCGCTCTGTCGATCTAATCGGAGAATGCCGGATTCGCATTTTCTCTCGGCCGCCGCGCTCCCCGCCGACCACCTCGACGTCTTCGGCCCCCTGCAGGGCGGTGAGCGCCGCCTGTGGCAGGGTCGCTGCGCCGTCGCCGAGTACGCCTTCGACCAGGCGGCGTCGCTGCCGCGCTGGGCGCTGCCCGAGACCACCGAGGTGCTCGTCACCGACCAGCGCGTGCTGTACGCGTACACCCGCTCGGACTCCCCGGACGACCTCGAGGTGACCTCGGGCGAGCTGCGCTGGCTCTGGCCGCAGCACCTGCGGGTGCAGCCCGGCGCCCGGACGGCGGGCCGCGCGGCCGCCGCGGCGCAGATCCAGCTCGTGTGCGCCGCCTCCGACGGCTCGTTCCCGGCGCTGGTCTTCGCGGGCGGCGACCTGGGCACGGTCGCGGACGCGGACCGGCTGGCCAACCTGATGCGGCACGCGATCGCCCGCTTCCGGGTCGACCACGCGGACAAGCTCGGCCTGTCGACGCCGCAGGCCCGGATGCTGTCCCGGCTGCTGATCGGCCCCGAGTTCAGCAACTACCAGGGCGGCGAGGGTCAGACGGTGACGCTGCTGGGCGCCCTGTCGGTGCACCGCCCGGCCGATCCCCCGCCGGCCGACCTGGAGATCGCCATCCTGCCGCCCGGGACCGGGCCGGCCGCCGAGCCACCGGTGTCGTCGCCGGCCGGCGCGGCGACGGACGATCCGGGGCACGAAAGCCTGCTGCTCGCCAGCCTGCACCCCGAGCTGCCGCAGTCCCTCGGCTCCCGCCTCGACGCGCTCCGGCCGGACCACCACGAGCCGCATCCGGCCGCCGGCTTCGCCGCCGTAGCCCCGCCCGCCGCCGTAGCCCCGCCCGCCGGCACCGCCCCGGCAGGCCCGGCCGCCGGCACCGCCCCGGTAGCCCCGGCCGCCGCCGGCACCGCCTCCGTGGGCCAGGCGACGGCCGCCGGCACCGCGGCCGTGGGCTCGGCCACGGCCGGCGACCCCCTGACGACCGGCGCCGCGCGCCTGCCCCATTACCGGCCGGGACTGGCCGCCGACCAGGTCCGCGCGCTGCAGGCCGCCGCGGCCGAGCGGGCGGCACTTCTCAGCCAGCCGGACGTGGCATCCCGCGCGGCGGACCTCGCCGCCCGGATCGCCAGCCTGGTCTCCGCCGCGGACGAGCGGGCCGGATGGGAGCAGGTCGCAGACGAGCAGGCCGGATGGGAGCAGCCTGAGGTCGAGCCGACGGCCTGGCAGCCGCTCGCGCCGGAGCCGGCCGGTTGGGAGCCAACCACGCCGGAGCCGGCCGCGTGGGAGCCAACCACGCAGGAGCCGGCCGCCTGGGAGCCGACCACGCCGGAGACCGACCTGTCCGACGACCCGACCACCGACCTCACCGCCCGGGCCGCCAACGTCCGCCGGGCCGCCGCCCGCTTCACGGCCAACTCGGCCAAGGGCAAGGCCGGGACCCGCCGGGACGCGCCCGAGATCGGCTCGACCTCCCGGGGCAACCGCAACCGCTAGCGCGAGAGCCGCCCGGGCCGGTCAGACCCCCACGGTGAAGCAGGCACCGGCGGCGACCCGCTCCTCGTGCACGCGGTGGGCCCGCCGGAGCAGCTCCATCAGCTCGTCCTGCCGGCGGATCCGGGCCCGGTACTTCTCCGGCAGGCTCCTGAGGTGCGTCTCCTCGGCGAGCAGCCGATGGTAGATCTCGTCGCAGTAGCGCGGGTCGGTCTCGACGTCGAGGAACGCGTTGGCGTGCCGGCGGGCCGCGGCGACGTAGGTCTGCGCGCGTCCCTTGGGGCTGAGCAGCGACGCGACGACGGTGACGGCCAGCACGCCGATGATGAAGACCAGGGAGATCCCGGTGCTGATCTCGACCACGTCGACGGGCGCGCCGCCGTTGATGAACGGCACGTTGTTCTCGTGCAGGGCGTGCAGGATCAGCTTCACGCCGATGAAGGCCAGGATCGCCGCCAGGCCGTACGAGAGGTAGATGAGCCGGTCCAGCAGCCCGTCCAGCAGGAAGTACAGCTGGCGCAGGCCCAGCAGGGAGAACGCGGTGGCCGTGAAGACCAGGTACACGCTCTGGGTGAGGCCGAAGATGGCCGGGATGGAGTCCAGCGCGAACAGGATGTCGGTGCCGCCGATGGCGACCATGACCAGCAGCATGGGGGTCAGCACGCGCCGGCCGTCCTGGACGGTGAACAGCTTGTCGCCGTCGTAGCCGTCCGCGGTGCGCAGGAAGCGCCGGGCGGTCCGGATGATGATGTTGTCCGCGGACCGGTCGTCGCTGTCCTCGCCGCGCAGCAGGTTGCCGGCGGTGATCAGCAGGATCAGCCCGAAGAGGTAGAAGACCCAGGCGAACGAGTTGATCAGCGCCGCGCCCAGGAAGATGAACCCGGTCCGGGCCACGAGCGAGAAGACGATGCCGAAGAGCAGCACCTTCTGCTGGTCGGCGCGCGGCACCTTGAAGCTGTTCAGCAGCACCAGGAACACGAAGAGGTTGTCGACGGACAGGGCCTTCTCGGTCACCCAGCCGGCGAAGTACTCGGCGCCCATGTCCCGGCCGCCGAGGATCAGCACCCCGAGGCCGAAGGCGATGGCCAGGCCGACGTACACCGCGGACCAGGCGGCCGCCTCGCGCAGTGTGGGGATGTGCGCCCGCCGGACGTGGAAGTAGAAGTCGAAGACGACCAGGCCGGCGATCCCCACCAGGGTCAACGCCCAGACCAGACCGGACACCTGCATGACCACACGCTCCACGATGTCTCGGTCGACGGCCGGCGATCATCATCCTAGGGGGACGGAACGGCCGGCCGGCCCTTCGTCGTGGCGTCCGTCACGGCGGCCCGGAGTTGCGTGATCGTCAGGAAGAGCACGCCGGTCAGGTCGGCGCCGCGGAGATCGGCCCCGCGCAGGTCGGCCCCGGTGACGTCGGCCGAGCGCAGGTCGGCGCCGCGCAGGTCCGCCCCGATCAGCAGCGCGCCGCGCAGGTTCGCGCCGCGTAGGTCGGCGCCCCGGAGCCGGCGCCCGATGAGCTGGGCGCCGCGGTGGTCGGGCCCGCACCCACCCGCGCCGGCGCGGGCCAGCTCGCTGGCCTTCTGCAACAGCGGGTTGACCCGCCGGCGGTGCGCGTCGACGTCCAGCGCCAGCAGCTCCTCCGGCGTGCCGGCGGTCAGGGCGGTGGTCTCGGCGAGCGCGGCGCGCAGCTTGGGGTGCAGGCGCCGGGCCGCCGGCAGCTCGAGCGCCTCGGTGACGTACCAGAGCAGCTCGTGCAGCTGGCGCATGACCGGCAGCACCGCGAACATCGGCCCGGCGATGCCGGGCGTGCCGCGCCAGTCGCGGCCGCCGAAGGTCACCTGGGTGACCTGCTGGCCGGCGCCGAAGCAGTCGAACACGACGCAGCCCGGGAAGCCCCGCTCGGGGAGCCGGTCGTGGATGCCGCAGCGGAAGTCCTCGGCCAGGTTGGGGCACGGCCGGCCCGCGGGCTTGTCGATGGCGAAGTCGGACGACCGGGCGAAGGCGGGGGCGACGCAGCAGAGCCCGGCGCACCGGCCGCAGTCCGCGCGCAGCTGCTCGGTGGATAGCACGGCACCGACGGTATACCGCGGCCCCTTTCGGGTGCCGAGTCCGACATGGCGGTTACCTGTCGTCACCATGCCACCTGACTGAAAGTAAACCTGAGTTGCCGCAGCGCTCATCCGTCCAGGTGATAACCGCGCCCGTCCGTACGGGTGACTACGCATCGTCATGGTGACTACGCTCCGTGGATCATTACAGTCATGAGGAGAACTTGCTGATGCGTGCACGGAAGACGGCGGTCCTGGCCGCGTTCGGCTGCGCCGCCGCCCTCGGCCTGGCCGCCCCCGCGGCCGCCGCCGACGCGGCGCCGACGATCTCGGCCCCGGCCAGCCGCAACGGCTTCGGCCCGATCACGATCACCGGTACGGCCCCCGCGGGCGCGACGGTGGAGCTCTACGAGTCGGCGTACGTCTTCAACGACTTCTACAAGGCGCCGAACTACACCAACGGCGGCTTCGTGTCGACGACCGCCTCGGCCTCGGGCACCTACTCCCTGAGCCGCGACCTGGACTCCGGCTTCCGCTTCTACGTGGTGGCCAACGGCGTCGCGTCCAGCCGCATCTCGGTGGCGATGGGCATCGTGCCGACGCTGACGATGACCGCCTCGAACGGCACCGTGAACGTCACGGTCACCGCCAACCCGACGCAGCCCGGCCTGATGGCGCACGTCCAGCGCAGCTCCGGCGGCAGCTGGACGGACCTGGCGGGCGGCCAGACCGTCGGCGACGGCTCGGTCTTCACGACCACGCTGACCGGCCAGGGCACCGGGACGAAGTCGTACCGCGCGGTGATCGACGCCGAGCCGGACAACAACCTGCTGGCCGGGCACACCGAGACGGTGTCGATCGACGTCGGCAGCGGCAGCGGCAGCGGCACCGGTGGCGGCGCCACGCCCACCACCCCGGGCACGCCCACCACTCCGAGCACGCCCAGCACGCCGAGCACCCCGGCGACGCCCGCGCCGAAGGCCGGCGACGTGCAGTTCACCAAGATCGTCTACAACTCGCCGGGCGCCGACACCGGCAGCAACACCAGCCTCAACGCCGAGTACGCGCGCCTGACCAACCGGACCGGCAAGACGATCAACCTGCGCGGCTGGACGATCCGCGACGCCGCCGGGCACGTCTACACCGTCTCGACCGATCACCGGCTCGGCGCCGGGAAGACCGTCTACCTGCACACCGGCAAGGGCACCAACGGCCGGCCCGACAGCGGCCACCGCTACTGGAACCGGACCGGCTACGTCTGGAACAACTCCGGCGACACCGCGTACCTGCGCAGCCCGGCCGGCAAGTCCATCGACTCCTGCCGGTGGACCAGCAACAAGAACCAGACCTACTGCTGAACCCGGCATCCGCGACGGCCCTCCGGCACCCTGCCCGGGGGGCCGTCGTGCTGGGTAGGGTGCGCGAGTGCCCGATCATCTGCCCGACTGCCCGTGCTGCGGCGGCGCCCTGTCCCCGGTCGACTTCGCGGTCCGCTCGACCTGGCCGGACCCGATGCTGGCGCTCTCCGCCGAGGACCGCGAGGCCGCCTGGGGCAACGAGCACCTGAAGGCGGCCGAGGGCGTCGGCGCGTTCGTGCGCTGCCTGATGCCGGTCCGCCTGACCGGCGGCAGCACCCTGGAGTACTCGGTGTGGCTGCGGGTGCCGGCGGCGGAGCTGCGCCACGCGAGCGAGATCTGGGAGACGCCGGAGTACGCCGGCCTGCGCCTCGACGGCACCGTGGCGAACGCCGTCCAGCCCTGGCCGGACATGCTGGGCGCGCCGGCCGGGGCCGAGGTCCGCGACCCCGAGGCGATCCCGTACCTGACGGCCGCCGAGGGCACCCTGATGCACCGGATCCTGCACGACGAGTGGGACCGCGACGACGTGCTGAGCCGCCTCACGTACGCCCTGCCGACCCCGGTCCGGCAGCGCATCACCCAGCGCTGGTCGCTGGAACGCTCGGCCGGCCTGGCCCTGCTCCGGCACCAGGACCGGGTGTACTTCAGCGGCCCGGCCCGCACCGTGCACCTGGACCCGCTTGGCACGCCCCCGGAGTCCGCGCCCGCCGACATGGTCCGCGAGCTGACCGCGGACGCGCCCCGCGACCGCGACGGCGAGCTCACCGAGACGACCGGGGAGGCCTACCGGTACGCCTTCTGGCGCCCGGCGCTGGGCGACGGCCGCATCGTGCACAACCTGCACGGCTTCGTCGCGGTGCCGGGCAGCGTGCTCCACCTGACCTGTGTCTTCGACGACCCGGCGGACCTCGGCTGGGCCCAGCACGTGTGGCACTCGGTACGCCCGGAGCGAGGCTGAGGCCGGGGCCGTGCTAGCGTTACACAGCCGACGCGGGGTGGAGCAGCTCGGTAGCTCGCTGGGCTCATAACCCAGAGGTCGCAGGTTCAAATCCTGTCCCCGCTACGAAGCCGAACGGCCCGTCAGAGATCATCTGGCGGGCCGTTTCGCATGAGCCCGTCCGCGTGATCCGGGGAGTCGGCATGTCCAGTTGGCAGATGACAGGTGTGGCGGCGTTCGTGCGCGTGGCCTACAAGCGCAGGTTCGCCACCGCGGCGGCCGGCCACAGGCTGCTGGCCAAGGCCAAGGGCCGCTCGGCCCCGCCGCCGGGCATCCGCAAGCGTTGCGCGGTGGCCCACCGCCAGGTGAACGGCCGCGACGTGTACATCCTGCGCTCCCGGCGGGCCACCGGCCCGTCCGAGCACGCGGTCGTCTACCTGCACGGCGGGGCGTACACCAGCGAGATCGTCAAGGAACACTGGGCGCTGATCGCCCACCTGGCCGAGCAGACCGGGTACGACGTCCACGTCCCGATCTACGGCCTGGCCCCGCAGCACCAGGCCCTGGCGGCGCTGGACCTGACCCGGAAGGTGATCGCCGACCTGGCCGCGGAGGGCCGCCGCAGCTACCTGGCCGGCGACTCGGCGGGCGGCGGCCTGGCCCTGCTGACCGCCCAGGCCTTCGCCGGCGACCCGAACCGCCCGGTGGCCGGCCTGACGGCGATCGCGCCCTGGCTGGACCTGACGATGTCCAACCCCGCCATCCCGGCGGTGGAACGGGTGGACCCGTGGCTGACCCGCGCGGGCCTGCACCCGATCGCCGCCGCCTGGGCGGGCGAGGTGCCCCTCACGGACCCCCGCCTGAGCCCCCTGTACGGCCCCCTGGACGACCTGCCGCCGCTCCAGCTACTCGTGGGCACCAGAGACATCACCCTGCCCGACTGCCGGGCCCTGAGGGACCGGGTACCCGCAGGCACCCCCCTCACCTACCACGAGGAGCCGGGAGCGATCCACGTGTACCCGCTGCTGCCGGTCCCGGAGGCGAAGGCCGGCCGCGCAGCAATCGTGGACCACATCCGCAAAACCCTGGCCTGACCCACCCCGACAACCAAGGCCGGCCGCCGCGGCCACAACCCGGATTCCCGGCCCTGTCCAGTGACCGGGCCGGGCTCGACCCCCAGTCCCACCAACCCAGGCGGTCCGGCCGAGGCCCGCCGGGCCTCTGCCCACCTCTCCGGGCCTCTGCCCAACTCTTGGGGCCCGGCGACCCGGCGGCCCGGCAGCCCGGCGGCCCAGCAGCCCGGCAACCCGGCAGCCCGGGCCCGGGCCCGGGCCTGGATCGGGCAGATACACGCCGGGAGGCCAACGCCGACCTCGTCCGGCCGGCCCGACGAACCAGGAAGGCCAGGGCGGAAGCCCGCTCCCGGCCAAGATCGAGCATCCATCCCAGGACAAGATCGAAAGCCCGGGCCAGAAATGCGCCCAGCCCACGAAGCCCCGGTGCGCCAGCAAGCCGAACCGAGCCGGCCCATAAGCCAAGCCGGCCCGAGCTGGGCCAGGCCAGGCCGCCGAGCCAGACAGGCCGCCTCAGACCACGGAGCCGAACGGGCGGATCAGGTCAGGCCAGGCTGCTTAGCCGGGCGAGCCGAGCCAGGCCAGGCCAGGCCAACGAGTCGAGCCGGGCGGGACAGGCCAGCCCAGGCCAAAGAGTCGAGCCGGGCGGGCCCGACCAGAAACCGAGCCGAGTCCGGAAAACAAACCAGAAGACGAACCAGACCAAGGGGGCAAGGGGCAAAGCCCCAAAAACCGCAACCACCCACCAAAGAGAGCACCAACCGCACCGTGGGGGTCTGGGGGCTCGGCCCCCAGGCAGAAATGCGAAAGAGTCCCCCATCCGCGCACTCCGCGGATAGGGGACTCCCAGACTCGTAGCGGGGACAGGATTTGAACCTGCGACCTCTGGGTTATGAGCCCAGCGAGCTACCGAGCTGCTCCACCCCGCGTCGGTAGCTCAACCCTAGCCTGCCGCCGCCCCGGCATGCAAAACGGCCCCCCGTAACCTGCCCCACACGTGCGCGCGGCCCGCCGGTAACCCGGCGGGCCGCGCATCTCCTGAGCTGGTCAGCCGCTCGGGGTCGGCGCCGGGGCCGATGGCGCCCCGGACGGTGCCGTCGACGACGGGACGGAGGGGCCCGTTGTCGGCGCGCCGGCCGCCTTCTGCGCGTTCTGGAAGTTGGTCATCGCCGTGTCCAGCGCCTGCAGGGCCTGGCCGTACCGGACGAAGTCGCCGGAGGCCTGGGCCGTCTTGACGTCGGCGATGGCCTTGTCCAGGGCCGCCGCCGCCTGGGCGAGCTGGCCGGTCAGCGCCGGCTGCTGCCCGGGGGTGGGCGGCTGGGTGCCGGGGGTGATCGGCGGGCTGGTCGTCGGCTGGTTGCTCTTGCCCTGGGCGACCAGCTTGTCCAGGCCGTCCTTGAGGTTGTTGGCCAGCACCACGTACGTGCCGCCGTCGCCGTAGGACATCAGGACCTTCTGCAACAGCGGTACGGCGTTCTGCTGGCCGCTCTTGACGTAGACGGGCTCCACGTACAGCATGCCGTCGCCGACCGGTAGCGAGATCAGGTTGCCGAACAGCACCTGGGACTGGTTGCTGTTGGACAGCAGGGTCAGCTCCGACCGTACCGTTGCGTTGTTGGTCATCCGCTGGTGCACCTGCACTGGGCCCTGGATCGCGGTCTGGTCCGGCAGTTCCAGGATCTCCAGTTGGGGCTTGTTGTCGACGTACGACCCGGAGATCAGGGCGGCCAGGTTGTCGCGGTTGTTCGGGGTCACCGCCGAAGTGAGCTGGAAGCGGGTGCTGTCCTGGCCCGGCAGCTGCACGTTCAGGTAGAACGGCGGCTGCTTGACGCCGCTGTCCGGGTCGTCGGGCACGTTCGGCACCTGCCAGAAGTCCTGGCCGCTGAAGTACTCGCCGGGCTGCGTGACGTGGAACCGGGCCAGCAGGTTGCGCTGCACCTTGAACATGTCCGCCGGGTAGCGGAAGTGCGCGGCCAGCGACGCCGGGGTCTGCGCCTTGGGCGTGATCAGCTTGCCGCCGAACGCCTGGTTCCAGGCCTTGAGGACCGGGTCCTGGTCGTCGAACTCGTACAGGGTGACCGTGCCGTCGTACGCGTCGACGGTCGCCTTGACCGAGTTGCGCATGTAGTTGATGTTGTCCCGGGCGAGCGCGACCGTGCCCCGGTTGGTGAGCTCGTCGGTCGTCTCCTCCTGCAGGTTGATCCGCTGCGCGTACGGGTACGTCGCCGCGGTCGTGTACCCGTCGAGGATCCACTTGATCCGCCCGTCGACCACGGCCGGGTACGGGTCGCCGTCGATGGTGAGGAACGGCGCGACCTTCTCCACCCGCGAGCGCGGGTCCCGCACGTACATCAGCCGGGACTTGTTGTTGACCGCGTCGGAGAGCAGGAAGTTGCTCTCGGTGTTCTTGATCGCGAAGACCAGCCGGCGCATGAACGAGCCGATCGGCACGCCGCCGGTGCCCTCGTAGGTGTAGCGCTCCTCGGCGTTGTTGTCGTTGGGCTGCGGGCGGTCGAACTCGGTCTTCTTGTTCGCGTCGACCTGCCCGACGATGGCGTACTCGGTGGACTGCTCGCCGAAGTACACCCGGGGCTGGTCGACCTTGATCTCCTCCTTGTCGGAGGCGCAGCCGGGCTGCTGGTCGTCGCCGAGGAAGCCGGAGACGAAGTACGGCAGGCCGCCGCAGACGACCTGGTTGGCCGGCGCCGCCACCATGCCGTACCCGTGGGTGAAGACCGTGTGCCGGTTCAGCCAGTTCTGCTGCTGGGTGGTCAGCGCGTTGTCGTTGATCTCGCGGACGCCGACCACGTAGTCCTGCGGCTTGTCGTTGGCCAGCGTGTAGCGGTCCACGTCGAGCTTGGGGCCGAAGTCGTAGAAGCCGCGGACCTGCTGCTGCTGGGTGTACGCCTCGGAGACCAGCTGCGGGTCTATCAACCGCACGTTCTGCGCGCTGGTGTCGGACGCCAGCGTCCCGGGCGGCACCGTGGTGCTGGCCGCGTACGGCCGGATCTCCGTGCCGGAGAGCCCGAACGCCGCCCTGGTGGCCTCGATCGACCGGGCGATGTACGGCGCCTCCTTGTCGGCCAGGCTCGGCTGGACCTGGAAGTTCTGCACCGCGAGCGGGTAGATGCCGCCGATCGCGACCGCGGAGATGGCCAGCAGGGCCAGCGAGACGCCGGGCCAGACGAGGTTCCGCATCACCGCGTTGGAGAACACGATGATCGCGATCGCCACGACGATGGAGATGTAGGCGAGGATCTCCTTGGCCGGCAGCAGCGCGTTGACGTCGGTGTAGCCGGCGCCGTAGAGGCCCGGGGAGACGTGCTGCTCGAGCAGCAGCGCCCGCCGGTCCAGGATGTAGGCGACCGCCTTGAGCAGCACGAAGAACGCCACCAGGGTGGTCAGGTGGGCCCGGGCGGCCGAGGTCATCCGGTCGCCGACGCCCTGCAGGCGCACGCCGCCGAAGATGTAGTGCACGGCCAGCGCGCCCAGCACCGACAGCACGATCGTGGTGAAGCCGACGCCCAGCAGGTAGCGCCAGAGCGGGTAGTCGAAGACGTAGAAGCCGACGTCCACGTTGAACTGCGGGTCCTTGACGCCGAAGGGCTGGGAGTTCTGGAACAGCATCCAGTCCTTCCAGCGGCTCTGCGCGGAGAGCCCGGCGAAGAAGCCGATGACGACCGCGATGATCGTGATCCAGGTGCCGAGGCGCGGCTGGATGATCATCCGGTAGCGCTCGAGCGTGGCCTGTTCGGCGGAGTGCGGCCGCAGCAGCGGCCGCAGCCGGTAGGCCAGATAGAGGTTGGCTGCGATCACCAGCGCCATCGCGAGCCCGACGGCGAGGAAGAGCAGCAGCCGGGTCACCAGTACGCCGGTGAACACACCCGTGAAGTCGACCTCGTCGAACCACAGGTAGTCGGTGTACGCGTCGATGCCCCAGCCGAGCAGCGTGAAGAGAAGGAAGACCCCGACGAGGACGCCGACGGTCACGCGACCGCGCCGGCTCATCCTCGGCAGAGGACTGTTACGCATGACCAACGTGAACCCCACAAAATCAGATCGGTATTTCACATTACGGTGTCGCGCTGTTCCGTCTGGGGCACCTGCGCCGATTGTTACTTCACGGGGCAGGGTTTCGGGGTGCCGCCGCTGCCGAAGGTCTGCAGCGCGGTCAGGGCGTCGTCCACGGTGGCCACCTCGGCCATGGTGAGGCCGGGCACGGCGTTGCGCAGCGCCTCGGCACAGTTGTCGGCGGGCACCAGGAAGAGCTTGGCCCCCGCGTCCTGGGCGCCGACCAGCTTCTGCGGGATGCCGCCGATCGGGCCCACGTTGCCCTCGTCGTCGATGGTGCCCGTACCCGCGATGATCTTGCCACCGGTCAGGTCGGCCGGCCGCAGCTTGTCGATGATGCCCAGGGTGAACATCAGGCCGGCGCTGGGCCCGCCGATCTCGTCCAGGTCGATCTCGACGGTGAACGGGTGCGGCTGCCGCTTGTCGATGCCCACGCCGATCCGCGGGGTGTTGCTGCCCTCGGCGGCCCGGGTCTTGATGCTGGCCGAGCCGGCCCGGCCGGCCCGGGTGTAGCCGACGGTCAGCGTGGTGCCGGCCGGCTTGGCCTGCACCAGCTGGGTGAGCTTGTCGGGGCTGGTCACCGCGGCGCCGTCGACGGTGGTGATGACGTCGTCCTTGGCCAGCACGCCGGCCGACGGGCCGTCCTTGCTCACCTCGGTGACGAAGGTCTGCACCGGGTAGCCGAGCTCGCGCAGCGCCACGGTCACGGCGCTGTACTGCGACGACTTGAACTCCTCGGCGTTCTGCTCCTCGACCTGCTGCTCGCTCTGGTCGGGCGGGTAGATCAGGTCGCGCGGCACGACGGCCTGCTCGTCGCTGAACCAGCCGCGGATCGCCCAGACCAGCTCGACGCTCGGCTGGACCCCTACGGTGGTCAGCCGGAGCTGACCCTGAGAGGTCGAGGTGTCCGCCTTCGTCACCTGGATCACCTCTTTGCCGTTGTCCGATCCGAGCGTGTTGACGGTCGGCCCCGGCTTCAACACGACGTAGGGCAGGGGGAAGGCCATGACACCAACTGCCAGCAGCGCGGTGATCAGGGCGCCGAGGATGACCGTGACACCGCGACGTCTCATGCGCGTGACCGTACCAACCGACCCTGAGTTCTCTCTGAGCTGACACCGGCATTGGTCACGAAGGCGTCTGACGCGCGTACGGTTGGGGTGTGCCTGATATCCCGTTCGGCTTCAGCCTGCCGGGCGCCCAGCCGCCCGACCCCTCCGACCCGCAGCAGATGCAGCAGTTCATGAATCAGCTGCAGCAGATGTTCGCCGCGCCCGGGAGCGGCCCGGTCAACTGGGATCTGGCCCGCCAGGTGGCGGCCAGCCAGCTGAGCGCGACCGGCGACCCCGCGGTCAACATGTACGAGCACAACGCCGTCGCCGAGGCCCTGCGCCTCGCCGACCTGTGGCTCGACCCGGCGTCCGCGCTGCCGTCCGGCATCCGCGACGCGACAGCGTGGAACAGGAACGAGTGGGTCTACAACACTCTCGACGTGTGGAAGAAGCTGTGCGACCCGATCGCGGGCCGCATGGTGGGCGCCATGGGCGACCTGGTGCCGGAGGAGGCGCGGGCCCAGCTGGGCCCGATGCAGTCGATGGTGGCGACGCTCGGCGGCGCGCTGTTCGGCGGCCAGCTCGGCCAGGCGCTCGGCCAGCTCGCGGCTGAGGTGCTCTCGGCCGGCGACATCGGCCTGCCGCTCGGCCCGGCGGGCACGGCGGCCCTGGTCCCGGCCAACATCAAGGCGTACGGCGACGGCCTGGAGATCCCGGAGGACCAGGTACGCCTGTACGTGGCGCTGCGCGAGGCGGCCCACCAGCGGCTGTTCCAGCACGTCCCGTGGCTGCGCGCGCACGTGCTGAGCGCCGTGGAGACGTACGCGAACGGCATCACGGTCAACCGGGAGGCGATCGAGGAGGCGATGAGCCGCGTCGACCCGTCCGACCCGGAGTCCATGCAGCAGATGGCGCTCGAAGGCATCTTCACCCCCGAGGACACCCCGCAGCAGAAGGCGTCCCTGGCCCGGCTGGAGACGGCGCTCGCGCTGATCGAGGGCTGGGTGGGCCACGTCGTGGACAGCGCGGCGGGCGACCGGCTGCCGTCGGTGGCGGCGCTGGGCGAGGCGTTCCGGCGCCGGCGCGCGGCGGGCGGACCGGCGGAGCAGACGTTCGCGGCGCTGGTCGGCCTGGAGCTGCGGCCGCGCCGGCTGCGGGAGGCCGGAGCGCTGTGGACGGCGGTCACCGAGCACCGGGGGGTGGCCGGGCGAGACGCCCTGTGGGACCACCCGGATCTGCTGCCGACCGACGAGGACTTCGCCGACCCGCAGAAGTTCGCCCGGGCCCAGCTCGACTGGGACATCTCCGAGCTGGACAACCTCGGCGGGACCGAGGGCGAGAAGAACGACTGAGGAGTCGACGCCGGGCGGGGGGCCGAGGTGTCCCTCGCTCAGCCGCCGAGCATCGCCCTGGTGTTCTCCCAGCCCTCGAGGGCCGGGTCCAGGGTCGCCAGGTCGTGGGGCCCGCGCAGGCGGCGCCAGTCCGCGGTCGACTCCACCAGGCTGGGCTGGGGCGCGGTGCGGCGGACCGTCATGGGGGTGGCGGTGTCGAGGTCGACGTCGGCCAGCCATTCCGGCGCGGGCAGGGTGGCCGCGAGGGCCAGCAGCCCGGTCGGCTGGCCGGTGGGCGCCACCGCCACGGGTTTGCTGCTCAGTGGGCGCAGCAGCTTGCCGAGGATCATGCCCGGCACGTCGGCGGCGTCGGCTGCCAGCACGGCCGCCTGGTCGAAGCCCTCTCGTTCCGCGGCCTCCAGCACGGGCCGCACGGTGGCGGTGCGCACCTCGTAGATGGGCATGCCCGGCCAGGCGATCTCGCGGGCCAGGGGCAGGTCGGCCGCGGTGGCGGCGATGGCCGGCTCGGCCTGGGCCAGGCGGGCCAGCAGGTCGACGACGTCCTCGGCCAGGGCGGCCCGCCAGGCGGTCAGCTCGGCGCCGGGCGGACTCCAGGTCACCGCGGTGAGCAGCGCCACCACCACACGTCTGGTCACGCGGAAAGGCTATCCACGCGGGGCGGCCCGGTGGCGGCCGGCCGGTCGGCTCAATCGTCGGCGAGGACCAGGCCGGTGGCCGCCGAGATGCCCTCGAGGTAACCGCGGGCCCGTTCCGCCCGCGGGAAGCGGTTGACCAGTTCCCAGAACTCCGCGTTGTGGCTGGGCACGACCAGGTGCGTCAGCTCGTGCAGCAGCACGTAGTCGATCACCCAGTCCGGCATCTCCTGGATCCGGTGCGAGATCCGGATCGTCGCGTCGTCCGGGGTGCACGATCCCCACCGGCCGTTCTGGTTGGTCACCCAGCGGACGCTGGCCGGCACGATGTACTCGGCGTAGTCGGGCAGGTAACGGGAGATCAGGCGACGGGCGCGGCCCAGCAGCTCGCTGTCCGTACGCCGGATGCGCTCCTCGCGGGCGGCCAGCCGCTCGAGCATCCGGGCCACCCACTCGGTCTCCTCAGCCCGGGAGAACCGATCGGGAATCAGGACGACGACCCGCTCGCCCTCGCGATACGCGGACACCGTGCGACGCCGACGCTGGCTGCGCCGCACTTCGACGACAGGCTTGCGCGTCCTGGCCATTACCGGCTCGCGCGGCCCACACTCGGGTTCACATTGCGACGTTAATCTGTCAGGGCCAGGTGGCCGCAAGGGTACGACAAACGACACGCACCCAAAATGTGACCTACGCCCCAGTAATTCCGAAAATATTTTCGGCAACGGGCCGGTGGCCGCTCGAACCCCACGCTAGCCCAGGATCGACGCGCACGCCCGCCCGTGCCTAATGTCTGATTTCAGGGGTTCTAGAGTATTTCGTCGGCGTGTCTACCGGTATGTACCCGGAAAGGATCATCTCGCCGGGCACACTCAGGCCGTCGACGACACCGCCGGCGCCGCGCTGACATGGAAACGGCCCGACCTGGGTAGAACCGCCCCGAGCGGGTGGCCACATTCACGTGGTCGCGGAGCGGTCCAGCGCCGAACACAGATCGCGGCCTGACGCCGCGAGCCAGGCACGGGGCCGACCCGGCTGACAACATGACGAGGAGGAATCGTGGCCGACAACACGTACAACGGCTACTGCGTGAAGTGCAAGGAGAAGCGCGACTTCCAGGGCACCGTCGAAGTCTCGAAGACCGGCATGAACATGGCCAAGGGCAAGTGCCCGGTCTGCGGCACGACGGTCAACCGGATCCTGGGCAAGGCGAAGGCCTGAGCACGCCGGACCAAGCACGACGGGGGCGACCATTCCGGTCGCCCCCGTCGGCTTTCCGGCCCGGATCACCCGATCGAGTCCGTAACCAGTTACCGTCCCACCACGTTGAGTAATTTGCCACCCTCGCCACCCTCCTGTGGATAACTCGCATAATCCTGTGGATAACCCTGCGCGCAGGCGGGGCGGCCCTGTGGACAACCAATCCGCTGCGCGCCGGAATCGTGACACCGTGTCATGTCATGAGCCGTACGCCGCTGCCCCGGCCCACCCTGCTGCCGGGCCTCCCCCGCATCTGGCGCACCCCGCACACGCTGCAACTGGGCCTCGACCCGGCCCGCGCCGTCCTGCTCGACCTGCCCGAGCCCGGAGCGGCCCGCCTGCTCGACCTGCTCGACGGGGCCCATTCGGAGCGCCACGCCCTCGCCCGGGCCGGCCCGCTCGGCCTGCGGAGCGACGAAGCCGTGACCCTGCTCGACACCCTGCACGCAGCCGGTCTGGTGGTGCCCGCCCAGAGCCTGTTCCCGCCGGCCATGCCGGCCCGCCTGACCACCGAGGCGGCCGCCCTCGCCTTCGCCGGCCCGGCCACCTCCCCGGCCCGCACCCTGCGCCGGCGGGCCTCGGCCCGGATCGTGGTCACCGGCTCCGGCCGGCTGGCCGCCGGGGTCGCGGTCGCGCTGGCCGAGGCCGGGACCGGCCACGTCCAAGCCGACCTGACCGGCGCCGTGACCCGCCACGAACTGCCGGGCGGCCCGCTGTCCGAGGCCGACATCGGCCGGCCGCGGGCCGAGGCCGTGGCATCGGCCATCCAGCGGGCGGCGCCCGGCACCGAGACCCGTCCGGTACGGCGCGGAGCCGCGTCCCTGGTGGTCCAGCTGGGCCCCGGCCCGTCGCCCACCCGGCCGTCCGGCGCCGGCGTCCACCGCAACCGCCCCCACCTGACCGCCACGGTCCGCGAGGGCCGGGTGATCGTCGGCCCCCTGGTCCTGCCGGGCGCCGCCCCGTGCCCCAACTGCATCACCCTGCACCACGCCGACCGCGACGCCACCTGGCCGCAGACGGCCTGGGACCCGGGGCCCGCCGCCCTGGAGCCGTGCGCGGTGACCACCCTGCTCGCGGCCACCGCCGCCATCGCCGCCGAGGCCCTGATCCACCTCGACGGCGGCATCCCGGAAACCCTGGGCGCGGAGATGGCGATCAGCGCACCCGGCCGCAGCCGCCGCCGCACGTGGCCACCCCACCCCTCGTGCCCCTGCGCCCGCCGCCACCGGCCGGACGCCGCCGGCGAGGCGGGTCCCCGAAAAAGCGGCATGGGTCACACTCAGGCGGAAGGAACCGCGATCGACGGCCGGCAATCAGGCTATTTGGCACGTCCGCGCCCCATCTGCCGCCACGGGAGCGGTTGATCGGCTCCGCGTCGGTAACAATGATCTGGTGACCGACATCCCGCGTCGTGCAGCCTCCCGGACAGCCAAGCTCGCCGCACTGCCTCTCGGCTTCGCCGGGCGCACCGTGCTGGGTCTGGGCAAGCGGGTGACGGGCATCGCGACGGATGTCATCGCCGCCGACATCCAGCAGCGCACCGCGGAACAGCTCTTCAGCGTGCTCGGCCAGCTCAAGGGCGGCGCGATGAAGTTCGGGCAGGCGCTGTCGGTCTTCGAGGCCGCCATGCCCGAGGAGATGGCCGGGCCGTACCGGCAGGCGCTGACCAAGCTGCAGGAGGCCGCGCCGCCGATGCCGGTGGCCAGCGTGCACAAGGCGCTCGCCGAGCAGCTCGGCGAGAACTGGCGGGACATGTTCGCCGAGTTCGACGACAGCCCGGCCGCCGCGGCCAGCATCGGGCAGGTGCACCGGGCGGTGTGGAAGCTCCCGCCCACCCGCAAGGGCGCGAAGCCCAAGACCCTCGACGTCGCGGTGAAGGTGCAGTATCCGGGCGCCGGCGACGCGCTGCTGGCCGATCTCAAGCAGCTCAGCCGGCTGGCCGGCATGTTCAAGATCATTCAGCCCGGCATGGACATGAAGCCGCTGCTCACCGAGCTGCGCGAGCGGATCACCGAGGAGCTCGACTACGCCATGGAGGCGGAGGCCCAGAAGGCGTTCGCCGCCGGGTACGCCGGCGACGAGGACATCTACGTGCCCCGGGTGGTCGCCTCCGCGCCCCGGGTGCTGGTCACCGAGTGGATCGACGGCACCCCGCTGTCCCGGGTGATCACCGAGGGCACCGAGGCGGAACGCGACGAGGCGGGCCGGCTGATGGCGACGCTGAACTTCTCGGCGCCCGCCCGTACCGGCCTGCTGCACGCCGACCCGCACCCCGGCAACTTCCGGATCCTGCCCGACGGCCGGCTCGGCGTGATCGACTTCGGCGCGGTGGCCCGGCTGCCCGGCGGCCACCCGGAGCCGATCGGCCGGCTGGTCCGGCTGGCCCTGGACGGCGACGCCGACGCGGTGGCTGAGGGGCTGCGCGACGAGGGCTTCATCAAGCCGGACGACGAGCTGGACGCCGAGGCGGTGCTGGCCTTCCTGCGGCCGATGATCGAGCCGGTGGCGGTGGACGAGTTCCGCTTCACCCGGGCCTGGATCCGTGGCGAGGCCACCCGGCTGTCCAGCCCCCGGTCGCCGGCCTTCCAGCTCAGCCGCAAGCTCAACCTGCCGCCGTCGTACCTGCTGATCCACCGGGTGACGCTGGGCTCGATCGGGGTGCTGTGCCAGCTCGAGGCGCAGGCGCCGTACCGGTCGATCCTGCAGAAATGGCTGCCCGGCTTCGCCCCGGTCGCGTGACGCCCGTCCCGGTGGCCGCCGCCCTCGGCCGGCTTCTCGCCCCGGAGATCGCCGGGAGCGAGTCGTCCGGCCCGGGTTGCCAACCGATCGGCCCAGGCCCGCCGGTCCGCCCCTGACCTACCCTTTTGCGGTGATCTGGAGTTTCGCCGCAGCGGTGGCGCGGTACCGGCGCCGCATCCTGATCGCGGCGCTCGTGATCAGCGCGCTCGCCGTCACCGACGCGGTCCGTCGGCCGAACGAGCCGGTCGAGAGCCTGGCCGCCCTCGGCGCAGTGGCCGCGCTCGCCCTGGTGGCCGGCGCGGTCGTCGGGGCCGTCGAGCGGTGGCGGGCCCCCGTCCGGTTCGAGATCGACTCCGCCGGCGGCGCCTTCCGTACGGCCCGCGCCGCGGCGGGCGTCTTCCTGGTGATCTTCCTGCTCGCCGCGCTGGCCTTCTTCGCCGAGGTCGGCGGCTGGTCGTGGGCGCACGGCGACCGCGACGGCGGCTGGGTCGTGGTCATGGCCGTGATCGGCGTTCCCGTTCTCCTCTTCGCGACGCTGGTCACCCGCGGCCTCGGCATCGCCCTCACGCCCGAGGGTGTTCGCGCCGATCGCGAGACCGGCCGGGTGTTCATCCCCTGGAGCGCCCTCGCCCCCGCCGGGGATCCGCCGGTCCCGGCGGACCAGCCCCGCCCGGCGCCGGCGGAGTACCGCCTCGACCTGGTGCTCGCCGATCCCGGCCGGGTCACCCGCCGCGGACTGGTCCGGCGACCGGACCGGATCGCCTTCGAGGTGACCCCGCCGGCCTTCGTGGCGGCGGCGGTCCGCCACTACGCCGACCACCCGGCCGAGCGGGCCACGATCGGCACCGAGGCCGGACACCGGCGGCTCCTCGCGCTGCTGGACGGGCCGGCCGTTCCGGCCGAGCCCCCGCCCACACGCCGGCGCGTCGGCGCCCTGGCGGCCGGCGCCGTGCTCACGTTCGTCGCCGCGGTCACCGTGGAAACGGCGGCCGATCTGACCGTCGGCCGGCACAGCGCGCTCGGCTACGCGGCGGAATTCGGCGGCCAACTGCTCGGACTGGGCAGCTTGTCCTGCCTGGTGGGCGCGGTACGCGGCCTTCGGGCCCGCCGGATGCCGCGGTAGCCGGGCAGGGAAAGGGCCCGCCCGCAGGAATGCGGACGGGCCCGTCGAATGCGCTCGTTGGTCAGAGGCGTCCGCCGAGTTCACGTGCGGCCCGGTGGCGGGCCTCCATCGCGATCTGACGAGCTCCTCGGTGTGCCTCAGGGTGGTGGTCGGCCTGAGGCCGACGCATTCGTGCTCGCGAGAGCGCTTCTTGGATGAGTTTCACCTTGGTGGTTCCGTTCGTGTTCACAGCAGTCGGTTCCGTCTCTGGTAGAAGGTCGTCGGACTTACGGTTGCTCAGGCCGCGAGGCGGACCGAGTTGCGGGACTCGAGGCCGTTCGCGGCGAGCCGCTCCTCGACCTCGACCTGGAGCTCGGCGTCGCGAGCGACGTCGACCTTGCGGGGACGGCCACGGGGCCGCTTGCGCGGCACGACGGCGCCACGCTCAAAGATCTCGCCGCCCCAGACACCCCAGGGCTCGTTCCGCTCGACCGCGCCGGCGAGGCACTCGACGCGCAGCGGGCAGTCCCCGCAGAGCGACTTGGCCAGTTCCAGCTGGGCCGGGGAGTCCGAGAACCACAGGTCCGGGTCGAACTTCCGACAGGGCAGGTTTGCCTCGAGCTCGACGCTCACGTCGAGTGGGGCCAGCGCCAGACTCATAAAGCCCGGTCACCTCTCTCTTCTTCTCGATCTTCTGGATCGCGATACAGGTCGTGCACCGGCCGGTGAGCCGGCAAAAAAGTAGGCCGCGGATCCCGGTTACGGGTTCCGCGGCCTCGAGGTGAGCCGGTTGGTCTGTTAGACCGGCCTTCCTCGAGGCGGGACACCGCTGGCACCATCCGTCATGCGCTTGGAGATGCCGTTGCTGCCCACGAACCCAGTGGTCCCGTTGCTTCCATCGACGCCCGCCAGGGTCCGGACCAGCTCGGCCTGGATCTGGACCTGGTGCGCCTGCGAAACGGGAGCCCGCTCGGCAACCAGGAGCGCCACGGGGGCGGATTCCGGCAGCCACGAAGCGGACGGAGCGCAGACAGCAGCAAGCAGCGTCGACGGTCGCTCGATCGTGTAGTTGAGCTTCACCGGTGCCACCTCCTCCATCGCCTTGCGCTCGAGTCGTACTTGTCAGTCCCTGGTGAGCATGGTTTTAAACCGCGCTCGTCAAGGTGTGCACTGAGGCTAAGCCCGCCCGCGGGGGGAGGGCAAACGAATTAACGGACTAGTTTTCAAAGTTTTCCGAAGCCGGCTCCGCGAGGCTCGCGCCACCCACCAGAGCGAACACCGCGGCGCCGTACTGGCCGAGCTTGCGGGGGCCGATTCCGGCGATGGCCAGCAGCTCCGGCGCGGTGGTGGGCCGGCGCTCGGCGATGGCCACGATCGTGGCATCGGTGAACACCACGTACGCAGGAACTTTCTGCTCGGCCGCGGTGGCCGCCCGCCATTCCAGCAGCCGCTGGTAGAGCTCCTCGTCGAGGTCCGACGGGCAGGTCGGGCAGCGGCCCAGCTTGCGGTCGGCGCCGGCCATCAGCGTCGCCCCGCAGATCCGGCAGGAGACCACGGTGCTGCGCCGATTGACGGGTTTCCGACTGCCGCCCGCGACACTCGCCTTTTCCAGACCCGTGCGGGTCGGCCCCAACTGCGGCAGGAACCGGCACGGCCGCCGGGCGCGGCCGCCCGGCGAACGGCTCTGCCCGTACGACAGCCAGAGCCACTGCCGGGCCCGGGTCACGCCGACATAGAGCAGGCGGCGCTCCTCCTCGAGCTGCTCGGGGGTTTTCGCGTACGTCGTCGGCAGCGTGCCCTCGGCCAGCCCGACCAGGAACACGGCGTCCCACTCCAGGCCCTTGGCGGAGTGCAGGGAGGCCAGCGTCACGCCCTCGACCGTGGGGGCGTGCTGCTGCTCGGCGCGGCGGGCCAGCTCCTCGCAGAACGCCGACAGCGACAGGTCGTGCTGGATCGCCCCGGCCTGGCCCAGCGGCAGCAGGTCGGGGCTGCGGGCGTAGTCCTCGGCCAGGGCGACCAGGGCGGCCAGCGCCTCCCACTGCTCGCGCTGCGCCCCGCCCGGCGGGGGCTTGTCGCGCACCCAGCCGGTCGCCGAGAGCGCCTCCACGACGGCCTGGACCAGCGGGGTCTCCCCCGGCGTGGAGCGCACCGCGGACCGCAGCGCGATCATCGCCTGGCGCACCTCGGTGCGTTCGAAGAAGCGCTCGGCGCCGCGCACGACGTAGGGCACCTCCAGCTCGGCGAGCGCCTTCTCGTAAGCCTCCGACTGCGCGTTGGTGCGGAACAGCACCGCGATCTCGCTGGCCGGGGTGCCGGCGGCGATGAGCTCGCGGCAGCGGCGGGCCACCGCGACGGCCTCGGCCGGCTCGTCCGGGAAGATCTTGAGATCGGGTTCGGCGCCGGGGGCGCGCTGGCCGATCAGCTCCAGCCGCAGCTTGGCCTCGGCCCCGCGGGCCTGCTTGATGACCGCGTTGGCCAGGCCGACCACCTGCGGGGTGGAGCGGTAGTCGCGGACCAGGCGGACCACCACGGCGTCGCGGCGCTGCCGGGGGAAGTCGACCAGGTACGCCGAGGTGGCGCCGGTGAACGAGTAGATGGTCTGGCTGGCGTCGCCGACCACGGTGATGTCGTCGCGGCCGCCCAGCCAGGTGTCGAGCAGCCGCTGCTGGAGCGGGTTGACGTCCTGGTACTCGTCCACGACGAAGTGCCGGTACTGCGAGCGGACCTGCTCGGCGACGTCGGGGTGCTCCTCGATGCCCCACACCGCGGCGCGCAGCATGTCCTCGAAGTCGATGACGCCCTGACGCCGCTTGAGCGCCTCGTACGCCGCGAAGACCTCGGCGACCTTGGCGGCCTCGTACGGCGGCTCGCGCAGCGCCTTGGCCGCGGCGACGACGTACTCCCCCGGCTCGACCAGCGAGGACTTGGCCCATTCGAGCTCGGCCGCCAGGTCCCGCGCCCCCGTCCGGTCGACGCGCAACCCGTGGTGGGCGGCGGCGAGGGCGACGAGCCGTCCTTTGCTCTCGACCAGCTCGGGCATCGCCCGGCCCTCCAGCAGCCGCGGCGCGAAATAGCGGACCTGGCGCAATGCCGCGGCGTGGAACGTGCGGGCCTGCACCCGGCCGGCGCCCAGCGCGGTGAGCCGGGCGCGCATCTCGGCGGCGGCCCGGGCGGTGAAGGTGACCGCGAGGATGTGCCGGGGGCTGATCTCACCCTTGAGCGTGCGGTACGCGATCCGGTGGGTGATGGCTCGTGTCTTGCCCGTGCCGGCCCCGGCGAGGATGCAGACCGGCCCGGCGGGGGCGGTCACCGCCCGGCGCTGGTCGGGATCGAGCCCGGCGAGAACACGTTCGGCTGTCACAACCGGGAATCATGGCACCCCGGTCCGACGTTTGAAGGGAAGGCGTACCGCCATGTGATGTCTGCGAAGGGATCCCGACCGATGTTGACCATGTACTCGACGTCCTGGTGTGGCTACTGTCACCGGCTCAAGTCGCAGCTCGACCGGGAGGGCATCCAGTACGACGTCATCGACATCGAGCAGGACCCGGCCTCGGCCGAGTTCGTGATGGGTGTCAACGGCGGCAACCAGACGGTGCCGACCCTGCGCTTCGAGGACGGGTCCGCGCTGACGAACCCGTCCATCGTGCAGGTCAAGGAGCACCTGGCCGCGATCTCCGCCTGACGCGGGCCGCGGTCGTGACGGGGGCCGGTCGCTCGTCGGCCGGCCCCGTCCGCGTCATGGGATGAGCGCGGGAATGCTCGAGTCGAGCAGGCCCTGACGCTTGAGTTCGCCGTACAGCGGGGTGGTCTCGGGGTAGTGGCCCCAGGCGTGGTCGCCGCTGCCGTCGCCGGCGCCGCCGAGCAGCTGCTGCTGCACGGGCGAGAACGTCGCCCATTCGGGTGTGTTCGGCAGGTCGGCCACCTCGTCGCGGCCGGCCACCCAGCGGTACGTGTAGCCGAAGAAGGCACCCACGCGCGTGATCGGCGAGTAGTTGTCCGAGCGCGCGTGCCACAGCCGCCGGTCGAAGACGACGAGGTCGCCCGGGTTCGCGGTGATCTGCAGCGCGCCCTCGGGCTGCGGCCACGGGACGCCCCGCGACGGCGGGCCCGGCAGCCAGTTGGTCAGGTGGCTGCCCGGCAGGACGGTGAAGTTGCCCCGGCCGGTCTCGCTCACGTCGGACAGCCAGTAGGCCAGCTTCACCGACATCCGCGAACGCGGGTCGGTCTCCAGCTCACGGTTCTGCCGGCCGCCGTCCTGGTGCCAGTGCCACCAGTCCTTCTGCTGCTCGTGGATCTGCGGGTGCACGTCCACATGGGAGTGGTAGACGTGCACGTTCCAGCCGAGCATCGACCAGATGTACTTGAAGGCCTTGGGGTGGTCCAGCAGGAACGCCAGCTCCGGGTTGTTGGTGACCGCGGACAGCTGGTGCAGCGCGCCGTTCGCGCCCAGGCCACCCTCCCGGGACGCCTTCTCCTTGGACCGCAGGATCGCGGTGCGCGCGATCGCCACCTCGTCCTCGGTCAGCACACCCGGGACGACCAGGAAACCGTCGCGATCGAACCGCGCGCGCTCCTCGGCCGTCATCGGGGTCCAGGTCTGCTGCGCAAGCAGGGACATCTAGCTACCTCTTCTCCGTGTCTGCCATCCAGACGCTGGAGTGTCCACCCATGGTTGCTAAGTCGGTGTGAAAATTCCTTTGATTAGAGAAACGTGAATCCCTTATCGGGGAAAATCGCCCAACCACCGCTCAACGAGATAAAAAGCGATCGATGACCGCATCGGAAGGTTCATCCGAACCCCGCTCTCCGGCTCGACATAATCGCCGGCGATCATCCGGGCGATGTCGTCGCGGGTGAACCACCGCGCCTCGTCGATCTCCTCCGGATCCACCGAGATCGGCTGGCCGGCATCCGCGACGGCGGTGTAGCCGAGCATCAGCGAGCCCGGGTACGGCCAGGACTGGCTGCCCTCGTACTGCCAGGACCGCAGCCGGACGCCGACCTCCTCCTGCACCTCGCGCACGACGGCGGCCTCCGCGGACTCGCCCGGCTCGACGTACCCGGCCAGGCAGGAGAACCGGCGGACGCCGCCCACCTCGGGCCAGGCGGCGTTGTGGCCGAGCAGGCAGCGCCCCTGCGGCCCCGGCACCCCGTCGTGGACCAGCACGATCATCGCCGGGTCGGTACGCGGCCACATGGCCCGCCCGTCGGCGTCCACCCGCGACCAGCCCGCCTCGATGACCGTGGTGGGCTGGCCGTTGCGCGGCGAGAAGCGGTGGCTGGCGTGCCAGTTGCCCAGGGCCGCGGCGGTGGTGAAGATACCGGCGTCCCGCGCGTCGAGCCGGTCGCCGATGTCGCGCAGCGTCCGGGCCTCGGCGTCGCCGGCCACCGGCAGCGGGGCGTCGATCGCGAAGATCGGCACCCCGGCCGGGTCGACCCCGAGGAAGAGGCGCTCGCCCTCGGGCGCCGCGTCGGCGCCGACGAGCACCAGCGTCGGCGTGCCGTCCGGTCGCTCGGCGATCAGCGCCCGGCCGCCCTTGTCGATGTCGATGAGCAGCACCAGGCCGGACTTCCAGGCCTGGGCCAGCCAGTCCGCGTCGGTGCGGCGGTGCGCCGCCCGGTCCAGGCTGGTCCGGGCCAGCGGCGGAACGGCCGGCCCCGGCTGCTCCCCCACATCGGGTTGCTCGCCGGTGCCGGCCGGTCCCACGGGCTCGCTCACGCGGCCCCGCGTTCCACGGCGGTCAGCGCCGCCAGCGGGGCCTCGACCTTGTCGGCGTCGCCGAGCAGCACCGCGACGGCCCGCGACGGCGCGAGATACCTGGCCGCCGCCTCGGTCACCTGCTCGCGGGTGGCCGCCGCCAGCGCCGCCGAGTGCTCGCTCAGGTAGTCCAGGCGCAGGCCGAAGCTGGCGTAGATGCTGGCCAGCCCGGCCAGCCCGGCCTGGGTGGACATACCCAGGCGCAGGGTGCCCAGGGCGTACCGGCGGGCCTGCTCCAGCTCCTCCTCGCCGGGCGGCAGGCTGGCGACACGGCCCAGCTCGTACAGGGTCTCCAGCATCGCCGGACCGGTCACCTCGGTGGCCACCTCGGCCGCCACCACCAGCGCGGAGCCGGCGACGAAGTGCTCGATCGAGCTGTGCGGGCCGTACGTGTAGCCCTTGTCCTCGCGGATGTTCTCCACCCAGCGCGAGGAGAAGTAGCCGCCGAAGACCATGTTGGCCAGTTGCAGCGCCGCGTAGTCGGGGTCCGTGCGGGACACCGCGGGCAGCGCCATCCGCAGCGACGACTGCACCGCGCCCGGGCGGTCGACCAGCAACAGCGGTCCGGGCTCCAGCTCGGGGGTGGGCGGCACGTTGCCGTCCCGGCTCTGGCCGATCCAGCCGCCAAGCGCCTTCTCGGCCGCGTCGATCGCCTTCTCCGGGCTCAGGTCGCCGACCAGCACCAGCACCGCGCCGTCCGGGCGGACCCGGTCGGCGTGCAGCGCCCGCAGCTGGGCCGGGCGCACGCCCTTGACCTGCTCCGGCTCCGGCGTCTGCACCGCGTACGGGTGCCGGCCGTACATCCGGTGCAGCAGCGCGGTCCGGGCCAGGTGGGCCGGCTGGCTCTGCGCCACCTGGATGTGATCGACCAGGCGGTCCCGCTCGGTGGCCACCTCCTCGGCCGGGTACGTCGCGTCGGTCAGCACCCCGGCGAGGATCTCCAGCATCCGGTCGAGCCCGCCGGCCAGCGAGTTGCCGGTGACCAGCAGCCGGTCCGGGTCCAGCCCGGCCGAGAGCCCGCCGCCGACCGCCTGCAGCTCGGCGGCGATCTCGATGCTGGACATGGTCGCGGTGCCGGTGAACAACGCCTGGGAGAGCAGGGTGGCGCGGGCCAGCGGCGCCCGGCCGAACGGCACCCGCAGCCGCATCTCGATCAGCGGCACCGCCGGGCGCCGGATCGCGATGACGGTCAGGCCGCTGCTGAGCTTGCGCTCGGCCTGCCTGGGCAGCTTGAGCTTGGAGTCCGGAATCAGCTCGGGTAGTTGACGCACGCTCACTGGTTGGCTCCCGGGATGACCTCGATGGTGGAGCGGCGCTCCGGCCGCAGGGTGGCCGCGGCCGCGACGATCTGTGCCTCGGTGACCTCGCCGACCAGCCGGGGCAGCTCGTTCAGCAGCTCCGGGCGGCCGCGCTGGGTCTCCAGCACGGCCATCGGCAGCGCCCGGCCGAGCACGGCGTCGGTGTCGCGCAACAGGTGCGTCGCCATCCGGGCCTGGGTGCGGGCCAGCTCGCCGGGCGCCATGCCGCCGGTGGCGAGCCGGTCGAGCTCCTCGTCGATGGTCCGCAGCACCTTGTCCGCGTCGCCGCCCGGGGGCATGTGGGCCTGGAGCAGCATCGCGGTGGGGTTGCGGACCTGGTACTCGTCGCCCATGAAGCCGATGTAGCCGCCGACGCTGGTGACCGTACGGTCGCGCTGCACCAGCCGCTCCACCAGCCGGGACGCGTCGCCGTCGGTCAGCACCTCGGCCAGCACCACGTACGGCAGGTAGGCGTCGAACTCGGCGATCGGGTCCGGCAGCCGCCACCCGCTGGCCACCGCGGGCAGCGGGGCGAGCCGGTCGGTGTACGTCTCCCGCCGCTCCCCGTCGATGTCGGGCTCGGCGAAGTCCGGCAGCGCGGGCTTGCCCCGGGCCGGCACGTCGCCGAAGTGGCGCTCGATCAGGGCGGTCGCGTGGGCCACGTCGAAGTCGCCGGCGACCGAGAGCACCGCGTTGCCGCTGGCGTAGTACTTGTCGAAGAACTCCTCGGCGTCGGCCACGGTCGCGTGGTCCAGGTCGCCGAACGAGCCGTACCCGTCGTGCGCGTTGGCGAAGGTCTGGAACATCACCGGCGGCAGCCGCAGCCAGGGGAAGCCACCGTACGGGCGGTTGAGGACGTTGACCCGGATCTCCTCCTTGACCACGTCGACCTGGTTGCGCAGGTTCTCCTCGGTCAGGCGGGGGCCGCGCATGCGGTCGGCCTCCAGGAACAGCGCCCGTTCGAGCGCGCCGGAGGGCAGCACCTCGAAGTAGTCGGTGTAGTCGAGATGGGTCGAACCGTTGAAGCTGCCGCCGGCCCCCTGCACGTGCCGGAAGTGCGCGAGCTTCTCCAGGTTCTCCGAGCCCTGGAACATCAGGTGCTCGAAGAGATGGGCGAAGCCCGTGCGTCCCTCCGGTTCGGAGCGGATGCCGACGTCGTAGACGACCGCCACACCGACCACGGGGGCGCTGCGGTCGGGTGTGAGGACCACCCGCAGACCGTTGTCGAGGGTGAAGCGTTCCACCGGATACTTCGTCGCGGGAATCTTCATTTTGCGCGCCACATCAGAGAATCTAACCCCCCGGAGCGGTGCACGCCCTCTTCCGTGGTCGGCGGCCTCGATCGGCGGTGCTAGCTTTCGCGTAGTGGGTCCGTGACGCGAGGTACATGCTTCGATATCCTGTCGCGTCCGATCCATCACACGACGGGGAGAAGAGCCTGTGCCGGTCCGGCTGCGCCTGGAATGCGACTCGACCGCCGACGCCGAGTCGCTGCACCGCTGGTTGCGCCGCGAACAGGCGGTCCGCGTGGACGGCGAGCTGGCGCGGGGCGGTACGGACGACCCGGAGCGGATGGGCACCCTGCTCGACGTGCTGACCCTGGTCATCGGCAGCGGGCTGTCCGCCGGCCAGCTCGCCCTGGCCGTGGCCGGCTGGCGGGACGCGCGCCGGCCGGCGCCCCGGGTGACGGTCACCCACACCGCCCCGGACGGCGCGGTCACCCGGATCGAGGTCGCCGACCACGCGAGCCTGACGGCCGCGCTCACCGAGCTCGAGCGGCGCGAGCAGAACCGGTCCGATGAGTGAGGTCACCGAGCCGGCCGCGGCCCAGGTCGTCCTCATCGGGGTGTCCGCGTACCGGCATCTCGCCGAGCTGCCCGCCGCCCGGCGCAACGTGACGGATCTGCTGGACCTGTTTCGGGACGAGGACCTGTGGGGTGTGCCGGCGGAGAACTGCCATGTGCTGCTCGACCCGGAGTCGCCGGCCGAGGTGAGCCGGGCGATCCGGCGGGCCGCGGCGGCGGCCGGCCGGGACGGGTTGCTGCTGGTCTACTTCGCCGGGCACGGGCTGGTCGACGCGGACGACGACAACCTGATCCTGGGCCTGCCCGGCTGCGACCCGGAGGTGCCGTACGAGCGCGGGGTGCCGTACGACTGGATCCGCCGGGCCGTCGCCGACACCCGGGCCCGCCGCCGGGTGGTCATCCTCGACTGCTGCTACTCGGGCCGGGCCGGGTCGGAGCTCGGCGGCGACGGCAGCGGCACCGACGCGGTCGCCGACAAGGCCGAGACCGAGGGCACCTGCCTGCTGGTGTCCGCCCCCGCCAACCGGCCGGCGATGGCGCCCCGGGGCGAGGTGCACACCGCGTTCACCGGCGAGCTGATCCGGCTGCTGCGCGACGGGCTGCGCCCGCCGCCCCCGGAGGCGGTGCCGGCCACGCTCACCGTCCACAGCATCTGGCGTACGGCGCGGCGGGCCATGCTGCGCCGCGGTTTCGAGCGGCCCGAGCTGCGCGCCCGCGACTCCGGCGCCGAGATCGCCCTGGTCCACAACCCGGCCGCGCCCCGGCACAACCTGGCCGGCAGCGTGCTCTACGCGGCGCCCTGGTTCGTCGACGAGGACCTCGGCCAGCGGGTGATCCTGGTGCTGCGGCACAACCAGACCGGCGCGCTAGGCGTGTGCATCACCCGGCCGGACGGCGACATCCCGCCGGAGTTCCCGGAGGCCTGGCGGCGCCTGCTGCGCAATCCGGCGCTGCTCTTCGACGGCGGCCCGGTGGCCCGCGACGGCTACATCGTGGTGACGCTGCTGCGGTCCGGCGCGGCCAAGCCGCTGCGGTTCACCCCGGTACGCGACCGGCTCGGCACCCTCGCGCTGTCGGCGGTGCCCGAGGACGTCGCCGACACGGTCGACACGATGCGCGTCTTCGTCGGCTACCTGGGCTGGCGCGCCGGCGAGCTGGAGGAGTTCCTCGACCGGGGCGCGCTCGTGGCCAGCCGGCACACCGCCCGGCAGGTCTTCACCGAACGGCCCGGCGAGCTGTGGCAGTCGCTGCAGGCGGCCCGATGAGCGACCCGGAGGAGGGGCTCAGCGCGGGCGAGGCGCTGCTGCTGGACCGGCTCACCGCGGGGCTGCGCGACGTCGACCAGATCACCCTGATGCTCGGCTCGGGCCTGACGGCGGGCGTCATCCCGCGGGCGCAGGGGGTGCTGGAGATCGCCGACAGCTTCGCGGCCGGGCGCAACGACGACGGCGCCCTGGAGCGGGCGCTGGAGCAGGCCCGCGCGGAGCTGGTCGGGGCCGGCGCGATCGACGTGTACCGCGCCTACCGGCGGGTCTTCACCGACTGGGTGTCCGCCGGGGCGTTCGACGTGATCGCGCAGCAGGCCGTGCTGAAGGCGTACGCGGCGCCCGACCCGATGGAGTCCCCGCTGGCCACCCACGGGCTGGGCCAGCGGGTGGAACGCGGCGTCGGCGAGGGCGTGGAGAACGACCGCTTCTCCTGGCAGCTGCCGCGGGGCGTGGAGGCGCTCGGCCACCTGCTCGCCCAGGTGCCGGAGGCGTTCGACCACCGGGTGCTGACCACGAACTTCGACCCGCTGCTGGAGATCGCGATCCGGTCGGCGCGGGGCCGGGCGGTGAGCCTGCCGATGGACCAGCGCGGCGGGTACGGCGCCGCCGGCGGCGCGGACGGCGCCGTCCGGGTCTTCCACCTGCACGGCTTCTGGCGCCCCACGCTGCACGTACGCGGCCCGCAGCTGCTGCACGACCCGGCCCGGATCCCCGACAACAAGCCGCTGATCGCCGCCACCGCCGACCTGATCCGCGGCGACACCGTCTGCGTGATCGGCACCAGCGACTGGGCCGGCACCATGACCGCCGCCATCGCCGCGGCCGCCCGCACCCGTCCCGTACGCGTGCTCTGGGCCCTGCACGACCCGAACGCGGCCGCGGCGCTGAGCACCGCCGAGCGCCTGCGCGAGGTGATCGGCCTGCCGGTCGAGTGCTTCCCCGGCGTCGACTCCGAGCGGCTCTTCCCGGCGCTGGCCGACCGGGCCCAGGTCCCGGTGCCGCCGCGGGCCACCGGCCTGCGGCACCGGGTGCGGCACCACAGCTGGGAGCGCCAGCTGGTCTCCCAGCCCGGCACCCAGCCGCCGCGCGACGTGCCCGGCCTGCTGCTCCAGCTGGAACGCCGGTTCGGCTGGATCAACCAGCAGCGCGCCACCGCCGCCCCGATCCGGCTGCTCTGGCCGGTCCGGCTGCGCCCGCGCGCCTCGGTGATCCACATGGTCCAGGCGTTCGTGGCCGGCGCGCTGGCCCGGCTCGGCGTCGAGGTGCGGGTCTGCATCGACGACGTGGGCTCGCGCGACATCGACGCCGCCGAGGCGTTCCGGGCCGACCTGGACCGCTG
Organism: Actinoplanes nipponensis; assembly: GCF_016862275.1. Lineage (GTDB taxonomy): Bacteria > Actinomycetota > Actinomycetes > Mycobacteriales > Micromonosporaceae > Actinoplanes > Actinoplanes nipponensis. Next base: position 89,923 of record NZ_BOMQ01000043.1, read on the forward strand.
GATCGATCACACCGGGCACGGCGCGGTCCGCGAGTTCGTCAGCCTGTCGGAGTTCCTGGAGCGGGTGCAGCGCCAGCCCGCGGACACCTCGCCGGAGTCCCTGCTGCGCCCCACGGACCCCTGGTCGGTGGCCCGCGCCTTCTACGGCGAGCACAACCCGTCGCTGTACAGCCTGCTGGCGGCGGTCAAGGCCGTGCCCAACCTGACCTCCTGGGACGAGCTGGAGAAGAACGCCTGGCCGATCGTGCAATCGGTGCTGCGCACGGACGCCAACCGGCTGCTGACGCCGCTGACGCTGTGGCCGTACCTGAACAGCATGCTGCTGGAGAGCGCGACCAACGACGTGCTCACCCTGGGCGGGCGGGACGAGGCGATCCTGTGGGCGCAGTGGCGGCAGACGTTCGGCTTCGGGCCGGGGCACCTCTACAACCCGTACATCAAGAGTCTAAAGCACGACGCGCACATGCTGAGGTGGTCGTCGGAGGACGAGCTGCGCCGGCACCTGCACCGCACCCGGGAGCTGCCGGGCTGGGACGTCGAGGGCAGCTACGTGCCCTGGCTGTTCCAAAACGCGCTGCTGCTGCCCGGCTATCTCAACCAGGAGCCGGTGCCGGAGACGGAGGACTTCCCGCTGGACTCGTGGGCGGCGTTCGTCGCGGCGATCGAGGACGGCCGGCCGGTGCTGGACCTGCTGGCCGCCCGGGTCACCGAGGTGTTCCTGCGGCCGTGAGAGCCCGGCTCGGCCGTTCGGAGGTCGCGCTCTTGGCGCCGCCGCGTTAGCGTCGTTGGTATGACTGCCACGGTTGTGGAGCGAGTCGGGCACACCTCCGTCGACGACGACGCGGAGCTGTGCGTCACCGCACTGGGGCCGGAGCTGACGGCGTACGTGGCCGGGGCCGCGTCCGTGGCGGAGCTCAAGTCCTGGATGGCAGCCCCGCAGGGACCGCCGTGGCAGGTCCGCCGGCGGCTGGCCGCCGCCGCCGAGCTGGTCACCGTCTTCGAGAACGCCAACCAGAGCGCGCTGACCGCGGCCTGGTTGCGCGAGCTGGACCCGGCCGGCTACGTGCCGGCCCGCGTGCTGCGCCTGTCCGACGGCGACGAGGCCAGCGTGAAGGCGCTGCTCGAGACCGCGACGAGCTGGGCGCTCACGCCCGCGGCAGGGTAGCGCCGGTCGCCCCGGCCCAGGGCGGCTGCGACTCGTTGAGGTAGCGGCCGGCGTGCCCGGCCAGGTCCACGTGCGCGCGGAAGTGCCGCAGCACGGCCCCGCGGACCCCGATCCGGGGCAGCGTGAAGAGCCGCTTGCCCCCGTCGGTCACGTTCTCCACCGCGAGCTCGCCCTTGGCGCTGATCAGCAGGGTGGAGTTGGGCGCCCGGTGGGTGCCGGTCAGCCGGATGTCGATCGCCACGCCCTCGGCGGCGGTCCGCCGGACCAGCTCGTCGAGCACCTGCTGAACGTGCGCCGGCGCGAGCAGTCCGGCGCTGCCGGGCCGGGCCGCCTTGCCGACCGGCACCACGACGTGCAGCACCCACGTCGTGACGCCGAGGCCGACGAGTCGATCACGTAGCGCGAGCAGGGTGCCGAGGTCGCCGTTGCGCGCCGTGACCACCGTCTGCACACTGCACGGCACGTCCGCGCGCACCGCGCGCCGGATCGCGTCCTGGGCGTACACCGCCGAGCTGGTGCCCGGCGGCAGGTGCCGGCGGTTGGCCGGGCGCAGCGCGTCGTTGCCGGCCGGGTCGGCGCTGTCCAGGGAGATCCGGACGTGCACCCGGTAGCGCCGCAGGGTCGGCACCAGCCGGCTGAAGTCGCCGACGCCGGAGGTGTCCAGCACCACCGCCTTGCCGGTCCCGGCCAGCCGGGCGATGAGGCGTTCGGACCGCTCGACGCGGGCCAGCGGCTCCCCGCCGGTGACCACGCCGACCATCGCCGGGGTGGCCGCGGCGGCCCGCAGCACCCGGCCGAACCAGGCCTCGCTCTCCTGCTCACGGTAGCCGGCCATGAGGTCGTCGGCGTGGCAGTAGAGGCAGCGCAGCGGGCAGTAGGCGGTGGCGAAGCAGTTCACCACCAGCGGCTCGGTCACCGCGGGCAGCGCGTCGAGGCGGCCCACGACGGACCGGCCGAAGAACGCCCGGCGCGGGGTGTCCGGGTCGGTCTCGCAGATGCCCAGCTCGGCCAGCAGCCGGGTCTCGGCCGCGCCGCCGGCCTTGCCGGCCAGCACGCGACGCAGGGTGTGCAGATGGGCCGGGTCGAGCGCGAAGAAGTGGTCACGCCGGGGCACGTACGCGATGGAGTCCCGCACGCGTACGCCGGGCGCCAGGCGGACGGTGGTGGACGTGCGGCGGCGCTCGGACACGGCGAACACGGGGCGATATTGCCACACTCCGTAGTCGTTCGTGTTTCGCCGCTCCGCTGTCGGTGAGCGGCCACGAACGGGTCGTCCCGTCGTCCCCCGGCCGGTGACGACATCCGCCCGCCGGCTTCTCATCATCCGGTCGGGACTTGACGCCGTTCTCCTATCTCGTCCAGTATTCCCATCCATCAGATAGAGAAAGCAGAGTTTGGGCTCCGCCGGACCGAGAGGACATCCCCGTGTACGTCTCGGCACGCACCGACTACGCCGTCCGGGCCATGCTCACGATCGCCGCCGACCATCCCCACCTGGTCAAGGCGGCCGCCCTCGCCGCGGCGCAGGACATCCCGCTCAGCTTTCTCCAGGGCATACTGCTCGACCTGCGCCGCGCCGGCCTGCTGCACAGCCACCGCGGCGTCGAGGGCGGATACTCCCTGGCCCGCCCGGCCGGCGAGATCACCGTCGGGGACGTGGTGCGCGCCGCCGGCGGCGCCCTGACCACGGTCCGCGGCCTGCCCACCACGACCATGACGTACCACGGTGTCGCCACCGGGCTCAGGGACGTCTGGCTCGCGGTGGAAGAGGCCATCGAGGGCGTCGTCGACCACCGCACGCTCGCCGAACTCGCCGTTTCCGCGATTCCCACCACCTTGAGAACGAACTAGGAGTGAGCATGAGCTCCCGCACAGTCCGTGCGCTTGCCCTCGCCGCGACCGCCCTGCTGTCCGCCACCGCCCTCGCCGCCTGCGGCAAGAGCGACGACGCCGCCTCCGCGTCGGGCGAGGCCCCGGCGCTGCGGCTCGGCTACTTCCCGAACATCACCCACGCGCCCGCCCTGATCGGGGTGAAGGACGGCCTGTTCCAGCAGGCGCTGGGCAGCACGAAGCTCGAACCGAAGACCTTCAACGCCGGCCCGGCCGCGGTCGAGGCGCTGTTCTCCGGCGCGATCGACGCCACGTACATCGGCCCGAACCCGGCGATCAACGCCTGGGCCACCTCCAAGGGCACCGCGATCAAGATCATCGCGGGCAGCACCTCCGGCGGCGCCGGCCTGGTCGTCAAGGAGGGCATCAACGCCCCGGCCGACCTCAAGGGCAAGAAGATCGCCACCCCGCAGCTCGGCAACACCCAGGACGTCGCGCTGCGCGCCTGGCTGAAGTCGAACGGCCTCAACGCCGACCAGCAGGGCGGCGGCGACGTCTCCGTGCTGCCGCAGGACAACGCGACGGCCCTGCAGGCGTTCGCCCAGGGCGCGATCGACGGCGCCTGGGTGCCCGAGCCCAACCTGAGCCGGCTGATCCTCGAGTCCAAGGGCAAGCTGCTGGTCAACGAGAAGGACCTGTGGCCCGGCGGCCAGTTCGTGACCACCCACCTGATCGTCAAGCAGGAGTTCCTCAAGAAGTACCCGAAGACGGTGAAGAAGCTGCTCCAGGGTCACCTGGCCGCGGTCAAGCAGATCACCACCGACGGCCCGGGCGCCCAGAAGGCGGCCAACGAGCAGCTCGCCGCCCTGTCCGGCAAGCCGCTCAAGGACGACATCCTGGCCTCGGCGTTCAAGAACCTGACGTTCACCAACGACCCGATCGCCTCGTCGCTGTTCACCAGCGCGCAGCACGCCCAGGACGTCGGCCTGCTCAAGCCGGTCGACCTCAAGGGCATCTACGACCTCGGCCCGCTCAACGAGCTGCTCAAGGCCGACGGGCAGCCCGCGGTCAGTGACGCCGCAGCCTCCTGACCCGCCTCCGGCCGGGCCCGCCGACGCGGGCCCGGCCGGCCCGACCTGGGAGTTCCCATGAGCATTCTGGAAGCCACGGACCTGCGGACGGACCGGGACGCGGTGGTCCGCCTGGACAGCGTCTCCAAACAGTACGGCTCCGGCGGCAACGCCCTGCTCGCCCTCGACCGGGTCTCCCTGACCGTGGCCAAGGGCGAATTCGTCTGTCTGCTGGGCGCCTCCGGCTGCGGCAAGAGCACCCTGCTCTCGCTGGTCGCCGGCCTGGACCAGATCAGCGGCGGCACCCTCGACATCGGCGGACGGCACGTCTCCCTGATGTTCCAGGAGGCGGCGCTCTACCCGTGGCTGTCCGTGGCCGGCAACGTCGAGCTGCCCATGCGCCTGCGCGGCGTCGCCCGCGCCGAGCGCCGCCGGCGCGCCGAGGAGCTGCTCGAAACCGTGCGGCTCAGCGGCTTCGGCCACAAGCGGCCGCACGAGCTCTCCGGCGGCATGCGCCAGCGGGTCGCCCTGGCCCGGTCCCTGGCCCAGGACGCCGACGTCCTGCTCATGGACGAGCCGTTCGGCGCCCTGGACGCGATGACCCGCGACATCCTGCACGACGAGCTCGAACGGATCTGGCGCGAGCAGGACCTGACCGTGCTCTTCGTGACGCACAACGTGCGCGAGGCCGTCCGCCTCGGCGACCGGGTGGTGCTGCTCAGCAGCCGGCCGGGCCGGGTCATCGAGGACTTCCCGATCGGGCACGCCCGTCCCCGCCGCATCGACTCCCCCGAGGTCTCCGGCCAGGCCGCCGAGATCACCGACCGGCTCCGCGCGGAGGTCGCCCGCCATGCCAACTGAGGTTCCCACCGCCACCGACAACCGCACGGCGTCCGACATCGCCGCGGCGGACCGGATCACCGGCCTCGACGCGCTCGAACTCGGCCCGAAGCGCAGCAAGGCGGCGCTCGGCGGCCGGGTCTGGCGCAGCGCCTGGCCCAAGCTGCTGGCCGTCGTGATCGTCGTGCTGGGCTGGCAGATCGTCGTCTGGGCCCAGTGGAAGCCCGAGTACGTGCTGCCCGGCCCGGCCACCGTCTTCGGCGACCTGGGCACACTGATCACCACCGGCGACTTCTGGGACGGCGTCCGGCTGACCATGCTCCGGGCGGTCACCGGCTTCGCGCTGGCCGTGCTCATCGGCACGATCGTCGGCGCCGCGGTCTCCCGCTTCGCGCCGCTGCGGGCGGCCATCGGCTCGCTCATCACCGGCCTGCAGACGATGCCGTCGATCATGTGGTTCCCGCTGGCCATCCTGCTGTTCCAGATCAGCGAGAGCGCCATCATGTTCGTGGTCGTCATCGGCGCCGCCCCGTCGGTGGCCAACGGCCTGATCAGCGGCATCGACTACGTGCCGCGGACCTGGCTGCGGGTCGGCCAGGTGCTCGGCATGACCGGCTTCGCCAAGTACCGCCACCTGATCCTGCCGGCGTCGCTGCCCTCGTTCATCTCCGGGCTCAAGCAGGGCTGGGCGTTCTCCTGGCGCAGCCTGATGGCCGGTGAGCTGCTGGTCATCGTGCCGGGCGCGCTCAGCATCGGCGTACGCATGCAGCAGGCCCGCGACCTCAGCGAGTCCAGCCTGGTCATCTCGTTCATCATCGTGGTGCTGGTGATCGGCATCCTGATCGACATGCTCTTCAACGCGGCCGACAACGCGCTGCGCAAGCGCTGGGGCCTGACCGGGAGCTGAGTTCACCCGCAGCGGGAAACCCGGGCTGAAACGTAGCTCAAAGCGGCCGCACCGACTGCAGCACGTCGTCGATCACCGGGTCGAACTGCTTGTGCGTGCCGGGGATCGACACGTACAGCACCGCGGCGGTCGGCTTGCCCACGTCGATGACCGCCACCGCCGAGAGCTCGTCGGTGGCGGTCAGGCCGGCGGCCGTGAAGTGCAGCCGGAACTCGCTGACCCAGGCCGGGCGCCCGCCCAGCGTGGTCATCTCGTCCCGCAGCGGCTCCACCGTGTTCGGCTGGGGGTAGTACTCCGCGCGCACGTCGGCGGCGACCTGCCGGCCCACGCACTTGAGATCCACCGTCACCGCGTCGTTGTCGGCCGCCGGGACCGCCGCTGACAGGATCGAGGCGTGGTAGGAGCCGCCGCTGTACTGCTCCGTCACGAAGTGCTGGCCGACCCGGTAGGGCACCTCGAGCGTGCCGGCCCGCCACGTGGTGTCCCACGGGACCCACGGCGCGCCGTACTTCTTGTAGGAGATGCCGGCCTCGGGGTCGGTGGTCCGCTCGCCCGGGACGGCCGGCACCGGGGCGCTGGGCCGGCCGGTCGGCTCGGCGCTGGGCGCCACGGTCGGCGCCGGGCACATCTGCGCCAGCGGCGGCCGCAGGTCGGCCGGGGCGGCGGCCTTGCCGCCGAACGGGTTGCCCTCCGAGCTCAGTGCGACGATGAGGATCACCACCAGGCCGACCGCGAGGATCGCGCCGGCGATGCCACCGAAGATCATCATCTGCCGCCGGCGACGACCCGGCCCGTCAGCGCCGGGTGGCTCCGGCGGGGCGGGGGGCGGCGGCACCAGCGGGGGTACGCCCGGCGAGGTCACGGTGCCCGAGGCCCACGCGCCACCCGGCCGCGACCAGGCGGTGGGGGTCTGCGTGCTCTCGGACATCATCCCAGTGAACACCACCCGGGCGCGTCATGGGTCACCGGCCGAGCGCGGTCCCGGCCTCCGGCGGGAAGGTCTGGACGACCGAGGCGCCGGCGTTGCCCGCATCGATCGGGGCATACCACGGGGCGAACGCGACCACGAGCACCAGAGCGAGCCCGAAGACGGCCAGTGCGAGCACGATGCCCAGCTCCCGGCGGGCGGACACGGTCTGCATGCGAATGCCTCCCCAGCGAAGCCGGACCCCTCCCGGGATCCGGCACAGTCATCTCTAAGACGCCGCTGCGGCCCGATCGGTTGCATTCCTGCCAGGTGACCTTCATCCGGCCCCGGTACCGTAATCGAATGGAAATCGTGTATCCCCCCGTCATCGGCGCCGCCAAGACGATGTTCCGGGTTCTCGACCTGCGGATTCAGATCGAGGGCGCGGAGCACATCCCCGCCCGGGGCGGGGCGGTGCTGGCCAGCAACCACGTCAGTTACCTCGATTTCATCTTCTGCGGCCTCGGCGCCCAGCCCGCCAAGCGGCTGGTGCGGTTCATGGCCAAGAAGTCGGTCTTCACCCACAAGGTCAGTGGGCCGCTCATGCGCGGCATGCACCACATCCCGGTGGACCGCAAGGCGGGCACCGCGGCCTTCAACGAGGCGGAGCGGGCGCTGAAGGACGGCGAGGTGGTCGGCGTCTTCCCCGAGGCGACGATCAGCGAGTCGTTCACGGTCAAGTCGCTGAAGTCGGGTGCGGCCCGGCTGGCCCAGGCGGCCGGGGTGCCGCTGATCCCGATGGCGGTCTGGGGGCCACACCGGCTCTGGACCAAGGGCCACAAGAAGGACCTGACCAAGCGGCACGTGCCGGTCATCATCAAGATCGGCGAACCGATCCCGGCGGCGGCGGACGCCACCGCCGAGGCGACGACGGTGCTGCTGCGGCAGCGGCTGAGCGCGCTGCTGGACGCGGCGCAGCGGGAGTATCCGGAGCAGCCGTCCGGGCCGGAAGAGCGCTGGTGGTTGCCGGCCCACCTGGGGGGCACGGCGCCGCGGCCCGAAGAGATCGGCGACGCCGCGGCCACGGGACTCTGAGAGTCTCACCGGGCGGGCCGGCTCTGCCTGCGGCGAGCCGGCCCGGCTCGCCTTCGCGGGCTGGGGGGCTCTTCCGCAGCCGGATCCGGACAGGCGGGCCGAAAACGTCATCGGCGCCGGTCCCCGAGGGGACCGGCGCCGATGGTCAGCGCGAGGCTGAGATCAGAGCGGGCGGATGTTCGCGGCCTGCGGGCCCTTCTGGCCCTGGGTCACCTCGAACTCAACCCGCTGGTTCTCGTCCAGGCTGCGGTAGCCGGAAGTCTGGATGGCGGAGAAGTGGGCGAAGACGTCGGCACCGCCGTCGTCCGGGGTGATGAACCCGAAGCCCTTGTCCGCGTTAAACCACTTCACTACGCCGGTAACCATGCTCGTCTCCTCGACGGTCGATCGTTCCCGTCCATTATGGCCAGGAACGAGGTAGTAAGACCCGCACTTCGCGGGACTCGTGTCGCCGTACTGATCGCCCGTACCGGAGAAACCCGGGTTACGACAAAGAGCGCCTGGGGCAGAATCCCCACAGGCGCTCCTAGGTACTTGGGAACCAAACTGACAACGCGATGAAGCCTAGCACGACGGGAAGGGCGTACCGATGATCGGCGTGCAAGTGGCACAGGAGCTCAGGGACGCGGGCCTGGTCTGGAAGCCGGGCCCCGGTGACCGTTTTGCGATTCCCGACCGCGACCTCGACGAGGACGTGTTCGTGCTGAGCAACATGACCATCGAGGTGTACTCGCTGCCCGAGGGCCGGGTGATCGGCTTCAACGGCACCACCGAGTGGGCGCTGGACGACGTCGAGCTGGACGAGGCGCTGTGGCTGCCCCGCGAGGACCAGCTGCGGGAGCTGCTGGGCGGCACGCTGCGGGCCCTGCGCCGTACGGACCGGGGCTGGGACGTGGACATCACCCTGCTGGGTGAGGACAGCACGTTCACCGCGCTCACGCCGGAGGAGGCCTACGCCGCCGCCCTGCTCCACCTGCTCGCGGCCGCCACCACCTGACAACGTTTCCGGGTGCCCGGGAAGGCCAGACCGGCCGGTCGAACTGCGGCGCGCCGGTCGGGCGCTCAGCGGCCGGCCTCGGGAACCTCCTCGATCAGCGCCGCCAGCCCTTCGGCGTCCAGCAGGTCCGCCGGGCGGACCGTCACCCCGTCGCGGACGTAGTGGAAGCCGGCCCGGACCCGCGACACCGGCACGCCGGCCAGGGCCGCCCAGGCGATCCGGTACGCCGCGAGCTGCACCGTCGCGGCAGCGGCATCGGCGGCCGCGGGCCGGCGGCCGGTCTTCCAGTCGATCACGTCGAACCGGCCGCCCGGCTCGGCGAAGACGGCGTCCATCCGCCCGCGCAGCACGACCCCGGCGACCGTGGTGGCGAACGGCACCTCCACCTCGATCGGGGTCCGGTCGGCCCACTCCCCGGCCAGGAATGCCTCCTGCAGCGCGAGGAGTTCCTCGTCGGCGGCCGCGTCGTCGTCCGCGGCGCCGGGCAGCTCGTCCACGTCGAGCAGCCGCACCGAGCCGTAGCGCTGCTCCAGCCACGCGTGGAAGGCCGTGCCCCGCCGGGCGTGGGGCGCGGGCCGGTGCGGCAGCGGCCGCCGCAGGGACCGGGCCAGGGCCTGCGGATCACGGCGCAGCACGACGAGCTGCGAGACGGAGATGTGCGGCGGCAGGGCGACCTCGAGCGGACCGTCGTGGCGGGCCCGCTCGTCGCGCTCGGCCAGCAGGATCCTGGCCTCCCGCCGCCACCGCGCGATGTCCGGATCGTCCGCGTGGGCGCTGGCGCCGGAGCCCTCGGCCGCCGCTGCGGGTCCCCCGGCACCGGTCACCCCGGCACCCTCCGCCGCGGCCCCGATGGCGGTAGCCGCCTCTCGACCGGCCGCCTCCCGGCCACCGGCCGCCTCCCGGCCACCGGACACCGGCTCGCCCCCGGCCACCGCCTCGCCACCGGCCGCTGCCCCGCCGCTGGCCGCCACTTCGCCACCGGAGGGAGCCCCACCGCCGGGCGTGGCCTCCCCGCCAACAACCCTCCCGCCGCCACCAACCGCCTCGCCACCGGCCACCGCCTCGCCGCCGGGCGCCGATGGGCCGGGCCGGTGCGGGACGGCCAACGGGTCGCCCTCCGCCGGCAGCCGGCCGATCAGGCCCGCGGCCTCGCCGGCCCGGGACGCCACCTCGGGATCCGCGGCGGCCAGCTCCACGAACGCCTTGGCCGCCGCCGGGTCCGGGCTCACCATCATCCGCCGGATCAGGTCGGCCGCAGCCGCCATCGCCGGCCGGCGCGCGCCCAGCGGGTCCGACGGCCACTCCGCCGTCGCCACCAGCTCGGCGCTCGGGTTGGTGGCGTCGCCCGCGGGCTCCGGCGTCCACTCCTCCACCACGCCCGCCCCGTCGAGGCAGGTCGCGCGGATCTCGGTCAGGAACACCGACGGGCCGCGCGGCTTCTTCACGCCGTCGCCCCACCAGTAGCCCGAGCACAGCAGCAGCCGGCGCGGCCGGGTCACCGCCACGTACGCCAGCCGGCGCTCCTCGCGCTCGTCGTGCTCCCGCCAGGCCCGGCCGAACGCCGTCACCGCCCCGGCCACGTCCTTCTGGTCGTGCGCCTCGGCCAGGTCCAGCTCCGGCAGCCCGTCGGCGTCACCGCGCAGCGGGAACGGCAGCACCCCGATACCCATCAGGTAGTGGTCCGAGCCCCGGGTCATGCCGGGCCACACGCCCCTGGTCAGGCCGGCCACCGACACCACGTCCCACTCCAGGCCCTTCGCGGCGTGCGCGGTGAGGATCTGCACCGCGCCCTCGACCACGTCGACCTGGCCCGGGGTGAGGCCGCGTTCCTCCTCCTCGGCCGCGGCCAGGAAGGCCAGGAAGCCCGCCAGCGTGCCGCCGTCCGTGTCGCCCGCGTACCGGGCCGCGACGTCACCCAGGGCGTCGAGGTGGCCGCGCGCCAGGCCCGCGTCGCCCGCGCCCCAGCCGCGGACGGCCACCTCCACGTCGAGGCCGATGGTTCGTTCGATGTCGGCCACCAGGTCCGGCAGCGGCTGGTCCAGGCGGTGCCGCAGCTCGGCCAGCTCCCGGCTGTACGCCCGCAGCCGCGCGTACCCCTCCTGCGAGTACTGCTGCGGCGCGCCCAGGTCGGCCATCGCCTCGACCAGGGTCGCGTCGTCCAAGCGGTCCGCGACCACGTCCTCGGGCTCGTCGCCGGTCGTCCCGGACACCCGGGCCGCGGCGATCGCCCGGGCCCGGCGGTGCAACGCGACCAGGTCCCGCGGTCCGATCCGCCAACGGGCCCCGGTCAGCAGGCGGAGCAGGGCGGCGCCGTCCGTCGGGTCGGCGAGCACCCGCAGCGTGCAGACGATGTCGCGTACCTCCGGGGTGTCCAGCAGGCCGCCCAGGCCGACCACCTCGACCGGCAGGCCCCGGGCGCGCAGCGCCTCCTCGATCGCCGCGATCTGGCTGCGCACCCGCACCAGCACCGCGCTGGTGGGCCGCTTCTCCAGCGGGATGTCGCCGGGCAGGGCGTCCGGCAGCCGGGCCGCGGCCCGCCAGGCGGCCAGCATGGAGTCGGCGATCCAGGCGGCCTCGTCCGCGTACGTGGGCAGCAGCGCGCACGCGACCGTGCGCCCACCGACCCGCTCGGCCACCCGCTGGGCCGGGATCAGCTCGGCGACCCGGGCGCCGGCGGCCCGCAGCGGGCGCGACAACGCGTTCGCCACCCGCAGGATCTCGGGACGGTTGCGCCAGCTCCGGGTCAGGTTGAGCACCCACGCCTCGCGGCCGCCGGGGCCGGTGAACTCGGCGGGGAACCGGTCGAGGGTGCCCGCCGAGGCGCCCCGCCAGCCGTAGATCGACTGGCACGGGTCGCCGACCGCGGTGACCGGGTGGCCGCCGCCGAACAGCGCGTTCAGCAGCACCACCTGGGCGTGGCTGGTGTCCTGGTACTCGTCCAGCAGCACGATCTTGAACCGGCCGCGCTCGATGGCGCCGACCTCCGGATGGTCCCGGGCGACCCGGGCGGCGCGGGCCATCTGGTCGCCGAAGTCCATCGCCTCGATGTCGAGTTTGCGCTGGTCGTAGAGGCGGACCAGGGGCAGCAGGGTGAGCCGGTGCTGCTGGCGCTGCAGCATGTCGCTGACGTCCTTGTAGACCCGGCCCGGCCGCGACTGCACGTCGGCGAAGAACCGGCCGGTCCACGCGGCCAGCTCGTCCGGGGTAACCAGGTGCTCGGCCAGCTCGCCGGAGAGCGCCAGCACGTCGTCGGTGACCGTGCCGGGCGCGCGGTTCACCCCGGTCATCTCCCCGGTGTACGAGCGCACCAGCGAGTCGACGATCTGCCAGCGGGCCGCCTCGGTGAGCAGCCGGGCGGACGGCTCGTACCCGGCGCGCAGGCCGTGCTCGGTGACCACCCGGGCCGCGTACGAGTGGTACGTGGAGATCGTCGGCTCGCCGGCCAGGGCGTCCTGCTGGCCGAGCCGCCGGATCAGCTGGCCGAGCCGGGTGCGTACCCGGTGGGCCAGCTCGCCCGCGGCCTTGCGGGTGAAGGTGAGGCCGAGGATCTCATCCGGGTGGGCGTACCCGTTGGCGACCAGCCAGACCACCCGCGAGGCCATCGTCTCGGTCTTGCCGGAGCCGGCGCCGGCGACCACCAGGACCGGTTCGACCGGCGCCGCGATGATCGCGGCCTGTTCCGGGGTGGGCGCGTGCAGCCGCAGGAGCCGGGCCAGCTCGATCGGGGTGTAGCGGGGCCCCGAGTCGGCCCGGCGGCGCGGCCGGGCGGGGGTGTCGGCGAACAGGCTGGGCTGGGTCACGGCTCGACGACCTGCCGGCCCTGGCCGGAGATGGGGCAACTGGTGCGGACCGGGCAGACCCGGCACTTGTTGTTGGCCACGGCCGAGAAGGTGGCCGCGGCCATGGTGTCGGCGGTGCGCCGGACCATCGCGTACGCCCAGTTCGGGTCGGTCGCCTCGGCCAGCGGGAGCTGCATCTGCTCGCGGGCCTCCTTGGTCGGGCCCAGCTGCACCAGCGCGGCGCCGCCGCTCTCGCCGCCGAACTCCTCGAACGCGCCGGCGTCCACCGCGGCCTGGTAGCCGGCCAGCTGCGCGTGCTCGTCGACGTCGCCGGCCGACACCGCGGTGCTCTTGCCGGTCTTGAGGTCGATGACCACCAGCCGGCCCTGCTCGTCGACCTCCAGCCGGTCGACCCGCCCGGTGAGCTGGATCGGCCGGTTCGGGTCGTCGAGCCGCACGGTGAACTCGTGCTCGATGGCCAGCAGCCGGCGCGGGTTCCTGGCCAGCCAGCGCAGCAACTTGTCGACCATGCCCTGGGCGCGCTCGTGCTCGGGTCCGGCGAGCCAGCGGGCGGCCAGCTCGATCGCGTCGAAACGCGCCGAGACGTACTCGACCAGCCGCTCCCGGTCCGCATTGGCGTCCTCGGCGAGCATCGCGGCGGCGTGCACCAGGTTGCCGACACCCTGCGCGGGCCCGGCCGGGGCGGCGCCGCCGTGCCGTTCGAGCAGCCAGCGCAGGCTGCAGCGCAGCGCGCTCTCCATCGCCGACGGGGTCACCTTGACGGGCTCGCCCTCCTCGACCAGCGGGCGGTCGTCGGAGAGCGACCGCAGACCCCACCACTCGTCGGGATGGGCCCCGGGCACACCGGCGGCGGCGAGACGGGCCAGCTCGGCCGCGGCGGCATGGCGCCGGGCCGGGGAGGCGTCGGGGGCGACGACGGCGGTACGCAGCTCAGCGACGAGCGCGGACAGGGTGAGGGCCCGGGGTGGGCGGCCCAGCGGGAGCTGGAAGTCGGCTTCGTCGGCGACGGGGTCCGGGGCGTCCGGGGGTTCGTCCCCGTCTGGGGGCTGGTCCCGGTCCTCCATCGGGGGGTGCGGGCCGGCCGGCGGCACGCGTGCCGGGTCCGGGACGGCTGGGGGCAGGTCGGCCGGGCTCGCGCCGGCCGGGTCAGCCACGCCCGCGCCGGACCGGGCCGGGTCAGCCGAGCCCGCGCCGGACCGGGCCGGGTCAGCCGAGCCCGCGCCGGCCGGGGCAGGGTCAGCCGAGCCCGCGCTGGACGGGGCCGGGCCGGCGGCGGGGATCGGGTCCCAGGGGTCGGGGTCGGGTTCGGTGGGGCCCGGGTCGTCGGGGTCGGCCGGGCCCGGATCGGTCGGGCCGGGATCCGGCGGCTGCTCGGGGTCGGGGCCGCCGCGCCGGTCCGGCAGGGCCAGCTCGGCCAGGAACCGGCTCGGCTGCTCCTCGCCGTCGGATCCGCCCACGCTGGCCGAGGCCACCGCCGTCACGATGAGTTGCTGCCGCGCGCGGGTGGCGGCCACGTAGAACAGCCGTCGCTCCTCGTCCAGCAGCGCCGACGTCTGGCCGACGACCGCGGCGGCTCCCGCGGCGGCCCGGCCGGCCAGGTAGTCGACCAGGCGTTCCGAGCCCAGCAGGCTGCCGCGCAGCCGCAGGTCGGGCCAGATCCCCTCCTGGACGCCGGCCAGCACGACCACGTCCCACTCCAGGCCCTTGGCCGCGTGCGCGGTGAGCAGCCGGACCGCCTCGCCACGGTCGGCGCTCGGGGCGATCGAGTCGGCGGGCAGGTCCTGGCCGAGGACGTGGTCCAGGAAGACTTCGGTACGGGCGCCGGGCAGCCGGTCCACGAACCGGGCCGCCGCGTCGAAGAGCACCACGATCGCGTCCAGGTCACGGTCGGCCGCCTCGGCCCGCCACTGCCGGGCGCGCCCGCCCTCGCCGGCGGGCTCCACCGGGGCGCCGCGGGTGCTCAGGGCGTACCAGCGCTCGGCCAGGCCGCTGGCCCGCCAGACCTCCCACAGGACCTGCTCGGCAGTGGCGCCGGGGGTGGCCGCCGCGGAGCGGGCGACGGCGATGAGCCGGGCCACGGTCTGCGCCGGCACCGCCCAGCGGCGTTCCACGACGTCCAGGCCGGCCGGGTCCCGCAGCGCGTCGACGAGCAGCTCGCCCGAGGGCCTGCGGTCGCCCGCGGCCAGGGCCAGCGCGCGCAGGCCCTGCCGCAACCGGCGCTCGGCCAGGGGGTCGGCGCCGCCCAGGGACGAGTGCAGCAGGGCCACGGCCGCTTCCTCGTCGAGGACGTCCGGCTCGAGTGCGCACCGCAGGAGCAGCAGGAACGGCGCCACAGCGGGTTGCAGGTGCAGGGGCAGATCCTCCGAGTGGGTGACCGTCGGAACGCCGGAGGCGGAGAGGGCCCGCTGGATCGGGGGCAGCTGGAGGATGGTCGACCGCAGCACCACGGCCATTCGGGACCACGGCACGCCGTGCAGCAGATGGGCCTCGCGCAGGGCGTGGGCGATGTAGGCGGTCTCGCTGGTCGGGGACCGGAACGTTCGCACGATGGCGCCCGGGACGACCCGCTCCGCCCCGGCGGAGTCGCCGGCGGTTCGCCCGGCGTCATCGGCCGCGTCACCGACGGCCGCCGGCTCGGATCCTCCCGCCGGAAGCGGGTCGCCCTCAGCGCGAGCGTCATCCCCCGGGCGCGGATCGCTCTCCCGATGGGGACCACCCTCGAGGGGCGACTCATCCGCGCGGTGAGGATCGCCCTCCGGGGGCGAGCCGGTCTCCGGGCCCGCACCGGCCTCCCGCACCCCCTGAACAGGAATCGCAGGCGGCGGGTGCAGGAAGCGATGCCGTTGCGCCCCCCGCATGCGCCGGGACACGCGAGCCGTCGCGGACAGCATCTCCGGATCGGCCCGGTAATTCGTGTGCAGCGTGACGACCTCCGCCAGCGCCCCCGAGGCCGTGCGGAAGCGCTGCGGGAAGGCGGTCACCGCCTGCGGGTCGGCGCCGCGGAAGCCGTACACGGACGAGTCGGGGTCGCCGAACGCCACCAGCGGGGTGCCGCCGCCCGCGACCAGGTGCAGCAGCTCGATCTGCGCCGGGTCGGTCTCGGCCAGCTCGTCGACGTACACGTAGGCCAGCCGGCGGCGCTCCGCGGCCAGCAGCTCCGGGTCGTCGGCGAGCATCCCGGAGGCCGCCCGGACCAGCTCGGCCGGGTCGTACGCCGTCGAGCCGCGGGTGGTCGCGTCGCGCAGCGCCAGCACCGCGACGTACTCCCGGATGAAGCGGGCCGCCGCCGGCCAGTCGTCGCGGCCCAGCCGCTCGCCCAGGCGGGCCAGGTCGACCGGGCCCACGCCACGTTCGGCGGCGCGCTGCATCAGGTCGCGCAGCTGCTGGGCGAAGGCGCGGGTGGGCAGCGCCGGGCGCAGCGCCTCGGGCCAGTGGACCGCGTCCGCACCCTCCGCCTCGCCGACCACCGCCAGCAGCTCGCGGATGACGAGGTCCTGCTCGGGGCCGGTGAGCAGCCGGGGGGACGGCTCGCCGCGCTCGGCGGCCGCCCGGCGGAGCAGCCCGAAGGCGTACGCGTGGAACGTGCGTACCAGGGGCTCGTGGAAGGTCGGGCCCGCGATGCGGGCCTCGATCCGGTCCCGCAGCGCGCTCGCGCCGCGGCGGCCGAAGGTCAGCACCAGGATGCGTTCCGGGTCGACGCCCTCGGCGATGCGGGCCGCGACCGCCTCGACCAGCACGGTCGTCTTGCCCGTCCCCGGGCCGCCGACCACCAGCAGCGGGCCGTCGGTGTGGCCGGCCACGTACCGCTGCAGCGGGTCGTCGCGCAGCGCGTCCGCCGGGGCGGCGGCGCGGCGGACGAGCCGGTACGCCGGCCGGCGCACCACCGCGGGGGTCGAGGTCACGGCACCAATGAGACCACGCGGGTACGACGGAATCCGCTCAGGGCTTGCCTATCGAGGCGCGGTACCGGACCGGCATCGACACCCGGCGCACTGCGGGCCGATCGCGGCCGGCCGGGTCGAGCAGCGTCTCCACCGCCTGCCAGCCGAGCTGGTAGTGCGGCAGCGAGATGCTGGTCAGTTGCGGCCGCAGCCAGGCCGCCAGGTCGGAGTCGTCGAAGGACAGCACCGAGACGTCGTCGGGGATGGTCAGCCCGGCCTCGCGCAGGGCCTGGTACGCCCCCAGCGCCACCCGGTCGTTGAGGCAGATCAGCACCTTGGGCGGCGGTCCGGCGGCCAGCGCGGCGCTGACCGCCTCGTACGCCGAGTCGGGCCACCACTCGCAGGCGATCGTCCCGGCCAGCTTGATGCCCGCCGCGCCGAAGCCCTCGCGGATGCCGGCCAGGCGCTCGCGGCCGGCGAAGACGTGGTGGGCCGGGTTGCCGACCAGGTGGATGCCCTCGCGGTGGCCGGCCTCGGCGACCACCTTGGCGGCGCTCCAGCCGGCGGCGACCTCGTCCGGGATGATCGAGTGGCAGGTCGGCCGGGCGGCCCGGGTCAGGCAGTTGAGCAGCACCACCGGCCGGCCCTGGAGCAGCTTGGGCACGCGCACGTAGCGGGTGAACATGCTCGCGTACACGAAGGCGTCGACCTGCCGGTCCAGGAAGTCGGAGATCAGCTTCTCCTCGACGACCGAGTCGCCCTCGGTCTCGCCGATGAACAGCAGGTGGCCGTGGGCGACGGCCGCGGCCAGGGCGCCGTGGATCGCGCGGCCGGCGTACGGGTCGGACGCGAGCGTGTCGGAGACCAGCGCGATGGTCCTGGTGACCTTGGTGCGCAGGCTCCGGGCCATGAGGTTCGGCCGGTAGTCCAGCTCCTGGGCCGCCCGGAGCACCCGTTGCCGGGCGTCTTCGGAGATGCGCATGTCCACGTGGCGTCCGGCCAGGACGAAGGACGCCGTGCTGCGGGACACACCGGCCCGTTGCGCGACCTGGAGCAGGGTCGCCCGTTGCGGGGGCATGAACCGAAGTCTTCCACGCGCGTGCCGACAGACGATCGCCGATGGGCCTCCGGGAGAAAAACGTCTCAGAAGGGTAACTGCCCGTTGACCTCTTGACGTTCTCAGGCGACCGGAGCAACGTTGGCTAAACCCATCTAGCAGAGCTACCAACGTCGATACCGGTACGTCGATACCGATACTCAATGAGCCCCCTGCCGGACCGGCAGCCGGAGTCGCACCGGTCCGGCAGGGCCGAGAGCAACGGGCCTGCCTCGGCAGCATCGAAGTCGTCGCGCGAAGCCCGGGGCGAGCGCGGCCGGTGGGAGCGTGCCTCGGCGCGCCCCCGTGTCGCCCGGCGGGCTGCCGAGGCCCCTGGTCACGCCGGGGCGGGATCCCCTGCCCCGGCGTGACGTCTCGCCCGACTCGTACCGGCCGCCCGGAGCGGCGGTCAGGGCCCGCCGGCCGCCTCGATGGTGTCCAGCGCCGCCTCGATCGAGCTGACCACGGTGACCTGGGCCAGCGCGGCATGCCGCACGAACGCCGTCTCGGCCAGCCCGGAGAGCCAGCTCCACAGGCCGTCGTAGAAGCCCGCCGGGTCGAGCAGGATGATCGGCTTGTGGTGCAGCTCCAGCGTCGCCGTGGTCCAGACCTCGAACAGCTCGTCGAGCGTGCCGAGGCCGCCGGGCAGCGTGATGAACGCGTCCGACCGTTCGATCATGATGTTCTTGCGGGCACCCATGTCCGTGGTCACGATCAGCTCGTCGGCCCGGGTGTCCGCGACCTCCAGGTCGACCAGCGACTGCGGGATCACGCCCAGCGTGTGCGCGCCGCTCGCCCGGGCCCCGTCGGCGAGGGCGCCCATCATGCCGACGCAGCCGCCGCCGGACACCAGCGTGTGCCCGCGCGGGCCGAGCGCCTTGCCGAGCTGGTTGGCCAGGTCGAGCCACTGCTGGTCGAGGGTGCTGGAGGAGGCGCAGAAGACGCAGATCGCCGCCACGTCACCTGGTCCCGTTCTCGGCGAGCGCGGCATCGGCGTCCACGATCATCCGCACCGCCTCCTCGACGTCGTCGGTCAACATGATCAGGTCCATGTCCGCCTCGCCGACCTTGCCGTCGACCAGCAGCCGGCCCTTGATCCAGTCCAGCAGGCCACCCCAGTACTCCGTGCCGATCAGGATCACCGGGAACCGGGTCACCTTCCTGGTCTGCACCAGCGTGATCGCCTCGAAGAGCTCGTCGAGCGTGCCGAAGCCGCCGGGAAGCACGACGAACGCCTGCGCGTACTTGACGAACATGGTCTTGCGGACGAAGAAGTAGCGGAAGTCGATGCCGATGTCGACCCAGTCGTTCAGCCCCTGCTCGAACGGCAGCTCGATGCCCAGCCCCACGGACATGCCGCCGGCCTCGGTGGCGCCGCGGTTGGCCGCCTCCATCACGCCCGGCCCGCCGCCGGTGATCACCGCGTAGCCGGCCTCGGCCAGTGCGGCGCCGAGGTCGGCGGCCAGCTCGCACTCGGGGCTGTCCGGGGAGCTGCGGGCGGAGCCGAAGACGCTGACCGCGGGCGGCAGGTCGGCCAGGGTGTCGAAGCCCTCGACGAACTCCGACAGGATGCGCAGCGCCCGCCAGGCGTCCTTGGTCTTCCACTCCCCGCGATGGTGGGAATCCAGCAGTTTCTCGTCCGCCGTGCTGAGCGGCATCGATTCACGCCGCAGCGTGACGGCGCCGCGATGACGCTCCGGGGGTACCCGCCTGCGGCCGTTGGTGCTGTCCGTCATGGCAACAACCGTAGTGCGGACGGTCCGTAACCGGTGAATAACCGGCTGGGTTTCGGCAAGAGGATTGCGACACCGCGGCCTTTTTGCCAGATTGAAGCGACGGACGGTAGCTCTGGAGCGTCTGTACAGTTACCGAATCCCGCACGGCGCAGGCACGGCGCCCGGCTTGCCGCCGGGCATCTGGGCAGAGGAGCCACCGTGATGACCCGTTACGAGCGCATGAAGATGCAGCGCCGCATGCAGCGGCGCATCCGCCTGGTGGTCGAGGAGCGCCGGATGGCCCTCGCCCTGCCCCCACCCGGCGCGGAGGCGTCCTTCGACCCCGAGACCACGGTGGAGATACCCCGGCCCGCGGCCGACCCGGCCTGACTTCTACTCGTACGTGGCCAGCCAACGGTGCAGCGTGGCCGCGCCGTCCCGGATCCGGCCGATCTCCACGTGCTCGTCCGGGGCGTGGGCCAGCGCCGGATCGCCCGGCCCGTAGTTCAGCGCCGGAATGCCCAGCGCGGCGAACCGCGCCACATCGGTCCAACCCAGTTTCGCGGCCGGCTCCGCACCGACCGCGGCGAGGAACTCCCGCGCCGGCGCGGCGTCCAGCCCCGGCAGCGCCCCGGGCGCCGAATCGGTCACCGCCACGTCGAAGCCCGCGAAGACCTCCCGCAGATGATCGAGCGCCTGCCCCTCGGAACGGTCCGGCGCGAAGCGCAGATTGACGTCCACCGCGCACTCGTCGGGAACCACGTTCCCGGCCACCCCGCCGGCGATCCGCACGGCGTTCAACCCTTCACGGTACGTACACCCGTCGATGGTCACCGTGCGCGGACGGTAGTCGGCCAGCCGGTGCAGCACCTCACCGGCCGCGTGGATCGCATTGACGCCGCGCCAGGCCCGCGCCACGTGCGCCCGCCGGCCCCGCAGGTGGATCCGGGCGCTGAGCGTGCCCTGACACCCGGCCTCGACCACGCCGTACGTGGGCTCCAGGAGCAGGGCGAAGTCGGCCCGCAGCCACTCCGGGTGCGCCTGCGAGACCAGGCGCAGGCCGTTGAACTCCGACTCGATCTCCTCGGCCTCGTAGAACAGATAGGTCACGTCGTAGCCCGGCGCGGGCAGCGTCGCCGCGAGATGCAGGGCCAGGGCCACGCCCGACTTCATGTCCGAGGCGCCGCAGCCGTAGATCAGGTCGTCGACCACGGTCGACGGGAAGTTGTCGTTGATCGGGACCGTGTCGAGGTGGCCGGCCAGCACGACGCGCTGCGCCCGGCCCAGCTCGGTGCGGGCCATGACCGTGTTGCCGTACCGCTCGGTGCGCAGATGCGGCGCCTGCCGCAGGACATCCTCGACGCAGTCGGCGATGTCCTTCTCGCCGCGGGAGACGGACTCGATGTCGACCAGGGTGCGGGTGAGCACGACAGGATCGACGAGCACGTCAGGGGTCAGCGGGTTCGCCATGGGCGGCACATTACCGCCCGCGGCTGAGGCCGCCGGCCGATGTGCGCAGCGAGACGGGACGGACACGGGCGGTGTTCTCCCACTAGGATTCCGGGTCCGGAGCGTGGGGAGGCGCGAGGGCGATGCAGGTCGACACAGCGCAACTGCGGGCGGCGGCGGCGAAGCTGCGCGGCGAGGTCGCCGAGCACCTCCGCCGGGCCGGGATCCAGGCCGGCGGGCCCGAACGCGACTTCCGGGTCAGCGGGGCCTTCGACACCTACACCACCCCGGGGCCGTACCGCGCGGCGATCGCCGCCTGGGAGAAGGAAACCGAGGTCATGGCCGAGGCGGCCCGGCAACTGGCCGACTCCCTCGACGCGGCCGCCGACGACTACGACGCCGCCGACGCGCGCGGCGCCGGACGGCTGGCCGGCAGCCGATGAGCGACGAGCTGGAGCGGCTGGAGGATCTGCAGGACGACATCCACGACGCCCACGGCGTGTGGGGCGCGAACGAGCTCGCGGAGGCCTGCGCCGCCGCCGCGGCCGTGCCGACGTTCGGCGGCGACGCCGGCGAACTGGGCATGATCGCGGACTACTGCGACGCCGTCGCCCAGTCGGTCGAGCAGGCCCTGGACGCGGTCGAGCCGCTGCGCCGGGCCGGCATCAGCGAGGTCTGGGCCGGCGACACCCACGTGAGCGCGAACGAGGCGTTGACGGCGGTCGCCGACGACATGTTCCGGGCCCTGACGGCGTTCCGGGCCGTCGGCGCCCAGGTACGGCAGCACGCCGAACAGGTGCAGACCGAGCCCGACGACCGGGCGGACGCCGCCCAGCTGGCGCAGATCGCCGCCACGGTCGGGGCGATGAGCTGGGGCGAGGTGCCCAACCTGGCGTACGAGGGCGAGGTCATGCGCGGCCAGCACGCGGCGGCCATCGCGCGGATCGACAGCCGGGTCGACCGGCACGTCGCCATGCGCAACGCGGCGGAGGACTTCGCGACGGCGCTGCACGAGATCGAGACACAGGCCCGTACCGGGCGGCTGAGCGACTCGCCGCTGTCCGCGGTGGACGAGGTGGTGATCGCGGGGGCCGGCTGGACCCGGACCATGGTCCCGAAGACGCCGGTGCTGACCCCGGCGATGGACCGGCGGGCGGCCGAGGCGCTGGCGGCGATGAGCGACGAGGACCGGGAACGGATTACCGGGCTGCTGGCGGCGGCGTTGTCCCCGGAGCACCGGGCCTATCTGCTGAAGGTGCTGGCGGCGGGGTATCCGGTGGCCGGGGTGGCGGGGTTCGACCAGCTGATCGCGGGTCACGGTGACGATCCGGAATGGCTGCGGCAGCACCTGAGCCCCCTGTCCCCGGACGTGGAGAACCCGACCCCGGGGGTGCAGCCGAACGAGTTCGGTGGCGCGGAATGGCAGCAGGGTCAACTGCCGACCTGTGTGGCCTCCTCGACGGTGACGGCCCGGGCTCAGCTCGACCCGCTCTACGCCCTGCAGCTCACCACCGGTGGTCACCCGGGGGACCCGCAGTTCGACAATCCCGGCGCGTTCGCCGACCGGCTGCGCGACGAGCAGGTCAGGGTCTACGACGACGGCCGGAGCTGGGGCCAGAAGACATTGCACCGCGACGGCATGACCGACGAGCAGTCCGAGGCGATCGCCAACGAAGAGATCGCCCCAAGCCTCGGCGTGCGCTACGAGGATGTCGAGACGCGGAGCGCGGAGTCCCGGGCGAGCGTGCTGCCCCGGATCGAGAGCGCGGTCGACGAGGGCCGGCCGGTTCCGCTCTCCGTCGACGAGGGGCGGGAGGGCCACCAGCTGATGGTCATCGGGCACTCGGGCCACCAGCTCCAGATCTACAACCCGTGGGGGTACACCTACTGGGTCACCGAACGGGACTTCACCGACGGCCGCCTTGACGGCATCGACCCGGACGTCCCACGGGAGCCGACCGCTGTGCGCCTGCCCGCGGCGGCCCGCTGATGAGCCCCGCGGGCCTGAGCAGCGACGCGGAGCTGCTCTCCGTCGACGTCCCCGAGGCGATCGCCGCCGCCCTGCGCACCACCGAACCGGCCCGGCAGCTGCTGCTCGGCGCCGCGGCTCCGGCGGCGCTCCAGGCCGCCGGGGCCGGGGTGCGGCCGAGGTCCGTGCGCTTCCTGGCCGAGATCGTCCGCCGGGGTGGCATCGAGGTCGCGGCCCGGCTGGCCGAGCCGATGCCGGCCCCGGAGCAGACCGAGGTGGTCCGCCCGTGGCTGGTCGTGGCGCATGGCGACGACCGGGTGTTCGCCGACTGGCTCGACGCCGTCGCCGCGATCATCGACGCCCGGCTCAGCCGACCGTGACCGTCCAGGTGACGCTGCGGGAGATGCCCCGGGAATAGTCGTCACGGCAGCCCTGGAAGCAGTTCGCCAAGGTCACTCGCGCCGTGCCCCGGGCCTCGGCGGTGTAGGTGAAGTACCGGGTTCCGCCGCCGCCGCCCGCTTCTGGACCGAGGACGCGATCCCAGAAGTTGCTCATGACCTTGCGGTTGCCCTCGGCGGCGAGCACCCCTGCCGGCGTGACGGTGGCCGACCACGAGTCGCCGACGGACGCACCGCGGTCCGGCACCGCCAGCGAGAAGCGGTCGCCCGGCCCGACCCGCACGGCCGGCTCGCCCTCGGTGATCTTGGTGCCGAAGATGGCGTGCGCCCGGAGCGTCAGCACGCCCCAGCCGCCGGCGACCACGATGATCACCACGGCGAGCGACCACACGAACACCCTTCTCACCGGCCGGACCCTACTGAACCGGCGCCACCGGCGCTGTCCCGTCCTAGTAGGGTTCGCTGCGTGAGTACCGCGATCTCGACCTCGCCCGCCTGGGGCATCGGCCTCGCCACCGTCACCGCCGAGGGCCAGGTGCTCGACACCTGGTATCCGGCCGGCTTCCTCGGCCTCGGCGCCGTCCCGGCCGAGGCGCCCACGTTGCCCGCCGGGCTCACCGGCCCGAAGGCGCTCGCCGGCCTCAGCACGGTCGAGGTGCGGGTGGAGGTGGGTTCGCTCGCCGACCCGATCAAGGACGCCTCGGACGCGTACCTGCGGTTGCACCTGTTGTCGCACCGGCTGGTGCGACCGAACGAGCAGAACCTCGACGGCATCTTCGGCATGTTGGCCAACGTCGCCTGGACCTCGGCCGGGCCGTGCCCGCCGGACCGGGTGGACGAGCTGCGTTTCATCGAGCGCGCCGCCGGCCGGCACCTGGCCGTCTACGGGGTCGACAAGTTCCCCCGGATGACCGACTACGTCACGCCTTCCGGTGTCCGCATCGCCGACGCCGACCGGGTGCGGCTCGGCGCCCACCTGGCCGCCGGCACCACCGTCATGCACGAGGGTTTCTGCAACTTCAACGCCGGCACGCTGGGCACCTCGATGGTCGAGGGCCGCATCGTGCAGGGTGTGGTCGTGGGCGACAGCTCCGACGTCGGCGCCGGCTCGTCGATCATGGGGACGCTCTCCGGCGGCGGCAAGGACAAGGTGTCGATCGGCGAGCGCAGCCTGCTCGGGGCCAACGCCGGCATCGGCATCTCGCTCGGTGACGACTGCGTGGTCGAGGCCGGGTGCTACATCACCGCCGGGTCGAAGCTGACGCTGCCGGACGGCCGGGTCGTCAAGGCCCGGGAGCTGTCGGGCGTGAACGGCCTGCTGTTCTGGCGCAACTCGGTGACCGGCGCCCTGGAGGCCCGGCCGCGCAAGGGCACGGGCATCGAGCTCAACGCCGCCCTGCACGCCAACGACTAACGCAGCGCCTCGGCGGCGACGGCCTTGACCGCGGCGGTCAGGGCCGTCAGCGCCGCCGACTCCATCCGCCAGTACTGCCAGTAGAGCGGGACGTCCAGGTGCCGGCCCGGGGCCAGGTCCACGCCGCGGCCGGCCGCGATGTCCTCGCGGGCGGTCTGTTCGGGCATCATGCCCCAGCCCAGGCCCAGGCGGATCGCCTCGACGTAGGCGTGCGCCGCCGGGACGTAGGTGATCGGCGGGTCCAGGCCGGGCCGGCCGAGCGCCTCCAGGAACCGGTGCTGGAGGCGGTCCTTGCGGTTGAAGACGAGCATCGGCGTGGTGGCGAAACCGGTGAAGTGCCCGGGGGCGGCCACCGCCAGGTAGCGCATCGCGCCCAGGTTCTCCACGCGGCAGCCCTGCACCGCCCCGTGCTGCGCGGTCACCGCCGCCATCGCCGTACCGGCGCGCAGCAGTTCCGCGGTGTGGTCCTGGTCGTCCTGGTGCAGTTCGAAGCTCAGCGCCGGCTCCGCCGGCAGCGCGGCCAGCGCGGGCAGGAACCAGGTGTGCAGCGAGTCGGCGTTCACCACGACCGACATCCGGGTACGCCCGCCGCCGCCCGGCACGCCGCGGGCCGCCGCCAGCGCTTCGCGTTCCAGCAGGGCGACCTGGCCGGCCAGCCGGACCAGGGCCTGGCCCGCCTCGGTGGCTTCGCAGGGCTTGGCCCGCCGGACCAGCACCTGCCCGACGGCCTGCTCGAGCGCCTTGATCCGCTGGCTGACCGCGGACGGGGTGACGTGCAGCGCCCGGGCCGCCGCCTCGAAGCTGCCCGCCTCGATCACCGCCTGGAACGTCGCGAGCTGCACCGCGTCCACGGACAGAATTCCTTATCATCGTGAAGAATCTTTAGCTGGAGTACATCACGCCGGCCGCCTAGCGTCGACCACGTGCTCACCTCCGCCCTCGCCGGCTTCGCGGCCTCCGTCGTGCTCATCGTCGCCATCGGCGCGCAGAACGCGTTCGTCCTGCGCCAGGGCCTGCGCCGGGAGCACGTCCTGCCGGTCGTCCTGACCTGTGCCGTCTCCGACCTGGTGCTGATCGCCGCCGGGATCGCCGGGCTCGGCGCGGTGGTGACCGCGCGCCCCGCGGCGGTGACCGTGATCCGCTGGGCCGGGGCCGCCTTCCTGCTGACCTACGCGGCGCTGGCCGCTAAGCGGGCGTGGCGGCCCAGCGCGCTGCGAGCGGCCGGGCAGGCCCCGGCCACGCTGCGCGCGACGCTGCTCACCTGCCTCGCGCTGACCTACCTGAACCCGCACGTCTACCTCGACACCGTGTTGCTGCTCGGCTCGGTGGCGCAGCAGCACCCGCACCGGTGGTTGTTCGGGATCGGAGCCGCATCGGCCAGCGCGGTGTGGTTCTCTGCACTGGGCCTGGGCGCCCACCGGCTGGCACCCGTGCTCTCGCGGCCTGCTGCCTGGCGGGTGCTGGACGGCGTGATCGCGGTGGTCATGACCGCAGTGGCCGTCACGCTGCTTGGTTAGCCGTTAATCGAACTATTTGCGGCTATTCGATAGACACGGACGTATGCGGAAACTTCTCGTATCGGCGGCGCTGGCCGCGGCTCTACTCGTGACGGGGGCGGGACAGGCGTGGGCCGCGCCGCCCGATCCGGTGCCCGGCGACGGCTGGTCCGTCGCGGACGGCCACCTGACCTGGCGGTCCGACCGGCGCATCCCGATAGGTGATGCCGCGGTCGAGTTCTACGCCGGCGACCGCCGGCTCGGCCGGCCGCAGGCGGCGCCGGACGACCGGACGTTCCGGCTCCCGCTGGAGCACGCCGACGGCCTGCGGGACCTCCAGGTCCGTGCGGGCGGGCGGCGCCTGGACGCCACACCCCCGCCGTCGGCTCGCCGGCGGGCGGCTACGGCACCGGCGCCGCAGCCCCAGCCGCTTCCGCCGAACAAAGTGGACCCCGGCGTCAAGGGGCCGTACCGCACGGTCAGCGGCGAGTACGCGCTGGCCGGGGTGAAGCTGCCCGACTTCCCCCAACCCGTCGAGATGCGAGGGGTCGTGGTCGCCCCCCGGGGCGCGCCCGGCAAGCGCCCGATCGCCCTGTTCCTGCACGGGCGGCACTACACCTGCTTCAACGGCGCCGACGAGGACGCGGTCACCGGTGACTGGCCGTGCCGGAAGGGCACCGTGCCGGTACCCAGCCACCGCGGCTACCTGCAGGCCCAGCAGCTGCTGGCCTCGCAGGGCTACATCACCGTCTCGATCTCGGCCAACGGCGTGAACGGACAGGACCGCAACGCCGACGACGGCGGCGCCCAGGCCCGCTCCTCCCTGGTCCGGCTGCACCTCGCGCGCTGGGCCGACTGGGCCGGAGCGGGACGTGCGGGCGCCCCGGCCATCGTCCGGTCCGCGCCCCGCGCCGACCTGTCCCGGGTGCTCCTCATGGGACACTCCCGCGGCGGCGAGGGCGTCAGCCGCGCCGCCATGGACAGCCTCACCCCGCCGCCCGCCGCCCAGGACGGCTACCACGGCAAGGTGCGCTGGACCATCCGCGGCCTGCTGCTGATCGGGCCGACCATCTTCGGCCAGAACCCCGTGCCGGACGTCCCGTCGGCGACGATCCTGCCCGGCTGCGACGGCGACGTCGCCGACCTGCAGGGCCAGATCTTCGTGGACGGCACCCGCGGGGTCAGCCGGGGCCGGGCGCTGCACAGCGCGCTGTACGTCATCGGCGCGAACCACAACTTCTTCAACACCGAGTGGACGCCGGGCCAGTCGGCCGCGCCGTCCTTCGACGACTTCTCCAGCGAACAGGCCGACCCGGTGTGCTCGCCGGGCACGGCGACCCGGCTCACGGCCCGCCAGGAGCAGGCGGTGGGTGCGACGTACATCGCGGCGGCCGCGCGGCTCTTCGCCGGCGGCGACGACCGGGTCCGGCCGCTGCTCGACGGCACCGGCGTACGGGCCCGGTCCGCCGACCCGGTCCGGGTGCTCAGCCACGCCATCGGCGCCGGGCGGACCCCGGCCGTGCTGCCCGACCGGTCCGTCAAGGTCACCGGCGGGCGCCTGTGCGAGCAGGTCACCGACGATGCGGCCCGGGCGTGCCTGACCTCCGACAGCTGGTTCAGCCCGTCGCCGCACTTCGTGCCGTTCGGCTTCCCGCGCGAGCCCGGCCGCTACGCCGTCGACATGGTCTGGTCCGGCCCCGGCAAGCCGGTCACCCTGCGCCCGGGGCGGCCCGTCAGCCTCGCCGGCGCCCGGGAGCTGGCCCTGCGGCTGGTGGTGCCGCCCAACACGACCGGCAACCGGTTCGGCGTCGCCGTCACCGACCCGGCCGGCCACCGTACCGAGCTGGGTGAGGTCAGCCTGAACGGCCTGCCCGGCACGGCGAACACCACGGCGCACTGGGGCCAGGAGGTCCGGGTGCCGCTCAAGCGGCTCCGCGGCCCGGTGGCGACGCTGCAGTTGACGCCGCGCAGCGCCGGCGGCGAGGCCTGGCTGATCGACGCGTGGGGGTGGCGGCCGGGCTCCCCGGCGGTGCGGCCCGTCTCGCTGCCCCGGGTCGACATCGGCGAGCTGAAGGTCGTCGAGGGTGACTCGGGCAGCCGCACGTACCAGGTGCCGGTCAAGGTGACCGGGCGGGGCGCGGGGCAGGTCCGCCTGTTCCTCACCGGCGAGGACTCCGTCGAGACCCGGTCCTGGCTGGCCACGATCCGCCCGGGCGCCCGGACCATCCGGGTGCCGGTCGAGGTGACCGGAGACAAGCTCTACGGCGCCGGCGAGCAGACCGTGCTCGCCGCGAAGTCCGTCCGCGGCACGGTGATCGGCGACTACCAGGGCGGGGTGCTGGTGACCGACGACGATCCGGCGCCGACGATCACGGTCGAGCCGGTCCGGGACCGCGTGGCCGAGGGCGGCACGCTGTCCTGGCGGATCCGGCTGTCCGCGCCCGCGGAGACCTGGATCTGGGTGGAGGGCGGCGTACGGCCGCCGGCCGGCGGGGCCGAGCTGTCCAGCACGGACGTCGACCCGGTCTGGTTCACCGAGCAGACCGGCGAGGAGCCGCTGCCGTCGCGGCCGCTGTCGGAGACCGCCCTGGCGCCCTGGACCGGGGTGCAGCCCGGGGACGTGACCGGGGAGCTGACCATCCCGACGGTGGTGGACTCGGTGGACGAGCCGGACGAACTGGTGCGCCTCGAGCTGGCGGTGGCCGGCTGGGGCGACGAGGACCCGCCCGAGCTGGGCCCGGTGACCGGAACCGTCACCGACTGACCGGGACGGACGCCTTCCGCCGCCTCCCGGTGACCCGGGGGTGGCGGAAGGCGCCGCCGGCACTCCGTCAGCTCGTCCAGAGGGCGGCTCGCACCTCGTCGCCGAGGGCACGGATGTCGACCGTGCGGCTGGTGTCGACCCGGATCACCGGGCCGAGCGCGAGCGGTTCGGCGGCGTCGGCCCAGCTGCCCCACTGCGCGGCCAGCTTCTCGGCGTCGGCGTGCACCGAGTGCCGCTTGCGTGCGAGGTAGCGGCTCCGGGCCAGTTCCGCGGGCACGTCGCACCAGACCTCGGCCGTCGCGCCGGCCCCGGACCGGGCCACGCCGGCGCGGGCCGCCTCCAGGTCGCGGGGCCGGAACCACCACGCGTCCACCACCACCATGCCGCTCACCTCGGCGGCCAGGGCCCACATGGTCTCCCTCGCCACCGCGCCGAGCCGCGGCACCTCGGTCACCACGGCGTCGGCCAGCGCCTCCCTGATCCGGTCCGGGCCGAGGCAGGCCGCGCCGAGCGCGGCGGCGAGCCGGGGCGCCAGGCTGCTCTTGCCCGATCCCGGCAGACCGTTCACCATCACCACGTCACGCGCCATGCCAGCACGATCGCACAGGCGCTTGACCCTCGAGCAGGTCGAGGCGGCAGGGTTCCGGAGGTGGAGAGCGACGACATGGCCGGCCCGGGACGGCACAGCATCGGGGAGATCGCCCGGGCCAGCGGCCTGAGCGTCAGCGCGCTGCGGTTCTACGACGGGGCCGGCGTGCTGGTCCCGGCCGAGGTCGACGCCGCGACCGGCTACCGCCGCTACAGCGACGACCAGCTCCGGGCGGCCCGCCTGGTCGCGGGCCTGCGCCGGGTCGGCATGCCGGTCGCCGGGATCACCCGGGCGGTCGCCGAGCTGGCCGACCCCCCGGCGGTACGCCGGCTGCTCGACGAGCACCTCCGCCGGCTGGAGGACGGGCTGGCCGACGCCCGTCGTGAGCTCTCCCGCGTCCACGCCCTGCTCGACCTGGAGGAGACCGTCATGACCAGTGTCACCCTGTCCGCCGCCGCCCTGGCCGCCGCGCTCGCCGCGGTCCGCTTCGCCGCCTGCGCCGACCCGGAGTTGCCGATGCTCGGTGGCGTCCTGTTCGAGACCGAGGCGGCCGGGCTGACCGTGGTGGCGACGGACCGCTACCGGCTGGCCGTCGCCGAGGCCGCCGCCGCCGTCTCCGGACCGCCGGCCCGGCTCGTCGTTCCGCTGCCCTTCGTCGACGAGCTGCGCACGCTGCTCGACGGGGACGGCCCGGCGGTGCTCACCCTGGCCCCCGGGACGCTGGCCGCCGAGGCCGGCGGCCGGCGCATCGAGGCCGCGCCGCTCCCGGTCGACTTCCCTGACCACCGCCGGCTGATCGACCTGGGCGCGACCGGCTCCCGCCGGGTGACGGTCGACGTGGCGGCGCTGCGGTCGGCGGTCGACGCGGCGCCCGCCGTCTCCCGCGAGCACAACGGGCGGCCCTTCGACCTGACGCTGCTGGCGCTGGACCGGGCCGGCGCGCTGCGGGTGGCCGCCGAGGCCGACTGGGCGGCCGACGAGCAGGCGCACGTCGCGGTCAACCGCGAGTTCCTGCTCGAGGCGCTGGACGCGGGCGGCGCGGGCCAGCTCGTGCTCGAGCTGGACGGCCCGATCAAACCCCTGGCGGTCCACGGCGCCGGCTCCTACTCCGTCCTCATGCCGGTACGCCGCTGACCGCCTGACGCCGCGGGCGGGAACACGACACACTGACGCGGTGGATGACGACATCAGCGCCCGGCGGGCCGCGTGCACCGACTCCCTGCTCGGCAACGGCCTGGTCCGGCCGGCGGAGCTGCTCGCCTCGATCGATCCCGACGTGCTCCCCGACCTGTACGGCGAGGGCGGCGTGGTCGCGGAGCTGGAGGAGCACGTCGCCGCCCTCCTCGGCAAGCCGGCCGCCGTGTTCCTGCCCAGCGGCACGATGGCGCAGGCCGCGACGCTGCGCGTGCACGCCGATCAGCGCACCGGCCGCACGATCGTGTGGCACCCGTACTCGCACCTCGACCGGCACGAGGGGCAGGGCTACGCCCGGCTGCACCAGCTCGTCGGGCGCCCGGTCGGCGAGCTGGAACGGCTGCTCGGCCTCGACGACCTGGCCGGAGTGGCCGAGCCGGTGGCGGCGCTGCTGCTGGAGCTGCCGCAGCGCGACCTCGGCGGGGCGCTGCCGCCGTGGGACGACCTGGTCGCGCAGACCGGGTGGGCCCGGGACCGCGGCGCGGCCGTGCACCTCGACGGGGCCCGGCTGTGGGAGGCCGCCGCCGGTTACGAGCGGTCCCCCGCCGAGGTCGCCGCGCTCTTCGACACCGTGTACGTCTCCTTCTACAAGGGCGTCGGGGCGCTGCCGGGGTGCTGCGTGGCCGGGCCGGCCGCGGAGGTCGCCCAGCTCCGCGAGTGGCGGGGGCGGCTGGGCGGGACGTTGTTCGCGCTGTGGCCGGGCGCGGCGTCCGCGCTGGCGCTGCTCGGCCCTGCGCTGGCCGAGATGCCGGCCCGGCTGGCGCACGCCCGGGCGATCGCCGCGGCGCTGGCCGGGGTGCCGGAGGTACGGGTGGTGCCCGATCCGCCGCAGACGCCGATGATGCATCTGCTGTTCGCCACGACGGCGGAGCGCTTCCGGGCCAACGCGAAGCGGATCTCCGAGGAGACCGGGCTGTGGGTATGGCCGTACGCCTTCGCCACCGGGGACCCGGAGGTGGTGCGGTGCGAGCTGTCGGTCGGCCGGGCGACCCTGCGGCAGGCGCCGGAGACGGTCCGGGAGATCCTGGCCGGCCTCTGCGCCTGAGCGGGCCGGCCGGGCATTTCGGCGTCCCCTGGCGGAACCGGGTGGAAATCGTAGAGTGAGGGTCGTGACTGATGACACCTTTCCGCTCGGTGACCGTTCGGTGCGACGGATCGGCTTCGGCGCCATGCAGCTCGCCGGGCCCGGCGCCTTCGGGCCGCCGCGCGACCGCGACGCCGCCGCCGACGTCCTGCGCAAGGCGGTCGAGCTGGGCGTCAACCACATCGACACCGCCCAGTACTACGGGCCGGACGTGGTCAACGAGCTGATCCGGGCGGCGCTGGCGCCGTACCCGGAGGATCTCGTCCTGGTCAGCAAGGTCGGTGCGGCCCGGGACGGCACCGGGCGCTGGCTGCCCGCGCTGGAGCCCGAGC
This sequence comes from Actinoplanes nipponensis, assembly GCF_016862275.1. GTDB lineage: Bacteria > Actinomycetota > Actinomycetes > Mycobacteriales > Micromonosporaceae > Actinoplanes > Actinoplanes nipponensis. The sequence goes on from NZ_BOMQ01000043.1 coordinate 121,915, forward strand.
AGTTGCGCGCCGGCGTGCAGGCCAACCTGCGTTCGCTCGGGGTGGACCGGCTCGACGCGGTCAACCTGCGGCTGATGGACGGTGGCCAGGCCTTCGACGAGCAGCTCGACGCGATGATCGCCCTGCGCGACGAGGGCCTGATCGCCGGCATCGGGCTCAGCAACGTCTCGCGCGAGCAGCTCGTGCACGCGGTGCAGCGCACCGAGATCGTGTGCGTGCAGAACGCGCTGAACCTGCTGGCCCGCGAGTCGCTGCCGCTGCTGCGGGAGTGCCAGGAGCTGGGCATCGCCTTCGTCCCGTTCTTCCCGCTGGGCTCGGCCTTCGGCGGGGTCAACCGGCTGCTCACCCACCCCGACCTGATCGCCGTCGCGGAGCGGCTGGAGGCCCAGCCGTCCCAGGTGGCGCTCGCCTGGCTGCTCGAGCTGGGCCCGCACGTGCTGCTCATCCCGGGCACGTCGTCGCTGGGCCACCTGATCGACAACGTGACGACGCGCCGGGTCCGCCTGGACGACGACGCCCGCAAGATCCTCGACTCGATCGGCGAGTGACCGGCCGCAACCTGTCGGAGATTGTTGACATGTCGGGGATCTCCGACGCATTATGGCGGCATGCCCGACGGTGACGTCTTCGCGGCGCTGGCCAACCCGGTCCGGCGCGGACTGCTGGTTGCCCTGCGCGACGGCCCCCGGGCCGCCGGCGAGCTCGCCGGGCACTTCGCGCTCAGCCGGCCCGCCGTTTCCGAACATCTGGCCGTCCTGCGCCACGCCGGGCTGGTCCGCGAGGAGCCGCGCGGCCGGCACCGCTACTACCACCTGGCCGCCGAGCCGCTGGCCGGCGTGCAGGAATGGCTGCACCCGTTCGAGCGCTACTGGCGGGACCGCCTGGCCGCGCTGCGGGACCTTGTCGAGGAGGAAGACGACCGATGAGCGACACCAAGGACATCGAGCTGGAGCAGTTCATCGCCCGGGCGCCCGCCGCCGTCTGGCGCGCCCTGACCGAGCCGGAGCTGCTCGCCCGCTGGTGGGCCGCGGGCGACATCAAGCCGATCGTGGGCCACCGCTTCACCCTCGACATGGGCAGCTGGGGGCGGCAGCCGTGCGAGGTGCTCGAGGTCGACCCCGGGCGCCTGCTGAGCTACACGTTCGCCGAGGGTTCCCTCGACACCACCATCACCTGGCGGCTCGAGCCGGAGGGCGCGGGGACCCGATTGTTCCTCCGGCACGCCGGCTTCGCGCCGGACAGCCCCGCCCTGAAGGGCATGGGGGGCGGCTGGCCGAGCCTGCTGGGCCGGATCGAAGCCGTCGCGGCCTGAGGGCCGTCCGGCGGTGGGGCCGGCGCGGAGCAGGCCGCGCGAGCCGAGCCAGTCCGGCATCATGTCCGGATCGTAGGCCGGGAGGAACCCGCTCGCGCCGGGCGGAGCCGCCCGGTTACCGTCGGGCATGCGCTCTGCACCGGAGTACGACCAGCTCGTCGGCGAGGCCTCGGGCGTGCCGATCACCGGGTGGGAGTTCGCCTGGCTCGACGGCCGCGCGGTCGGCTCGGACCCGTCCTGGTCGTACCCGGCGCTGGCCCGGCCGCTGCTGCGGGCCGCGGAGAGCCTGCTCGATCTCGACACCGGCGGCGGTGAGCTGCTCGTGGAGCTGGCGCCACTGCCCGCGCACACCGTGGCGGTGGAGGGCTGGGCGCCGAACGTGCCGGTCGCGCGGGACCGGCTGACGCCGTTCGGGGTGTCGGTGGTCACCGAGCTGCCGGGCGGGGAGAACGAGTTCGACGTGGTGCTGAGCCGGCACGGCCGGTTGCCCGCCGCGGACATCGCGCGCCTGCTCAAGCCGGGCGGCACCCTGCTGAGCCAGCAGGTCGGCAGCGACGACCTCCGGGACCTCAACGCCGAGCTGGGCGCGCCGCCGCCGTACGCGGCGAACTGGACGGCGACCGAGGCGGTGGCCGCGCTGGAGGCCGCGGGGCTGACCGTGACCGACGTGCGGGAGGAGCGGCCGCCGCTGACCTTCCACGACATCGGGGCACTGGTCTACCAGCTGCGCGCGGTGCCCTGGCAGATCCGGGACTTCACCCCGCAGCGGTACGAGCGGGCGCTGCGCCGGATCGACGCGATGATCCGCACCCACGGCCAGTACACGGCCACCGCCCACCGGTTCCTCGTGCGGGCCTCCCGGCCATAGATGGCGGAGACGGTTCTTTGTCGGTAAGGTCCGACGCGGACTGACTACTCGGGGGAGGGGCATGGCTACCTTCAGTCGCGACAACCCCATGTCGGACGGCGTTCTGCGGCATCTCGCCCAGGCCGCCGAGCACATCTCCGGCATCTGCTTCAAGACCGGACCGCCCCGGCGCATCGGGGTAGAACTGGAATGGACCGTCCACCGCTCGGACGCCCCGGCGGCCTACCTGCGAGCCGCGCACCTCCGCACAGCACTGGGCACCCACGCACCACCCGCACTCGGCAATCCCCACCCCGGCGAACCGTTACCCGGCGGTGGCGCGGTGACCGTCGAGCCCGGCGGCCAGCTCGAGATCTCCTCGGCGCCGGCCGGCTCCCTCACCGAGTTGCACGCATCCCTCAGCGCCGATCACGCGCACCTGTCCGCCCTACTGGCCCGCTCGGGCCTGGTCCTGGGCGACTCCGGCCTCGACCCGTACCGGTCGCCCCGCCGGATGCTGCACACCCCGCGGTACGCCGCCATGCAGCGCAGCTTCGACGCCGCCGGCCGGCACGGCCGGACCATGATGTGCAGCACCGCCGGCCTGCAGGTCTGCCTCGACGCCGGCACCGAGCAACAGCTGCCGCGGCGCTGGGCCGCCCTGCACGAGATGGGGCCGCCGCTGCTCGCCGCGTTCGCCACCTCCGGCCGGCACGCCGGCCGCGACACCGGGTGGGCCTCGGCCCGGATGGCCACCTGGTACGGCATCGACCCCCGCCGCACCGCCCCGGTCCGCACGCCCGGCGACCCGGCCGCCGGCTGGGCCGAGTACGCCCTCGCCGCGCCGCTGCTGTGCGTGCGCCGCGGCGACCGGGCGTGGGACGTGCCGGCGGAGGTCACCTTCGCCGACTGGATCGGCGGGGCGCTCGGCGAACCACCCCGCCGCGACGACCTGGACTACCACCTGAGCACGCTGTTCCCGCCGGTCCGGCCGCGCGGCTACCTCGAGGTCCGCTACCTCGACGCCCAGCCCGGAACGGAATGGATCGCGCCGGTGGCGGTCGTGGCGGCGCTGCTGGCCGACGACCCGACCACCGACGCCGCCCGCGGGGTGGCCGCCGCCACGGCCGGGCAGTGGCTGATCGCCGCCCGCGCCGGGCTGGCCGACCCGGCGATCCGGCGTACCGCCACCGGCCTGCTGGATCTGGCCTGCCGCAACCTCGACCACACCGGCCTGCCGCCCGCCGTGCGGGACGTGGTCACCGACATCGTCGACCGGCGCCTCCACCGCGCCGGCCTCCGGAAGGACGCGCACCGATGACCCAGGACCTGCGCCTCACCGTCGCCGCCGAGCTGGAGCGGGCCCGGGCCCGGACGGCCGGGCTGACCGACGCCGTGGACGACGCCGATCTCGTCCGGCAGCACTCACCGATCATGTCGCCGCTGGTCTGGGACCTGGCCCACGTCGGCAACCAGGAGGAGCTCTGGCTGGTCCGCGACGTCGGCGGCCGCGAGCCGGTGCGCCGCGACATCGACGAGCTCTACGACGCGTTCAAGCACCCGCGGCGCGACCGGCCGGCGCTGCCGCTGCTCGGCCCGGCGGAGGCCCGCGCCTACGTCGGGCAGGTCCGCGACAAGGCCCTCGACGTGCTGGACCGGGTCCCGCTGGACCCGGACCGGCCGCTGCTGGCCGACGGCTACGCCTTCGGCATGATCGTCCAGCACGAGCAGCAGCACGACGAGACCATGCTGGCCACCCACCAGCTGCGCGCGGGCGCGCCCGTGCTGACGGCGGACCCGCCGCCGCCGGCCCGGGTGCCGGTGGCCGGCGAGGTGCTGATCCCCGGCGGACCGTTCGCCATGGGCACCGACACCGAGCCGTGGGCGCTGGACAACGAACGGCCGGCGCATCCGGTGGACGTGCCGGCCTTCTTCATCGACGCCGCCCCGGTGACCAACGGCCGGTACGCGGAGTTCATCGCCGCCGGCGGGTACCGGGACCCGCGCTGGTGGAGCGAGCGGGGCTGGGCGCACCGGCAGCAGGCGCAGCTGACCGCGCCCCTGCACTGGCAGCGGGACGGGGACGGCTGGGCGGCCACGACGTTCGGGCGTACCGGGCCGGTCGGGCCGGACGAGCCCGTCGTGCACGTCTGCTACTTCGAGGCGGAGGCGTACGCGGCCTGGGCCGGACGCCGGCTGCCGACCGAGGCGGAATGGGAGAAGGCGGCCCGGTTCGACCCGGCGACCGGCCGCTCCCGGCGCTTCCCGTGGGGCGACGAGACCCCGGAGCCCCGGCACGCCAACCTGGGCCAGCGCCACCTGTCCCCCGCCCCGGTCGGCGCCTACCCGGACGGCGCCTCGCCGCTGGGCGTGCACCAGCTCATCGGCGACGTGTGGGAGTGGACCAGCTCCGGCTTCCACCCGTACCCGGGTTTCGCCGTGTTCCCGTACGAGGAGTACTCCCAGGTGTTCTTCGGCGGCGACTACAAGGTGCTGCGGGGCGGCTCGTTCGGCACCGACCGGGCCGCCTGCCGGGGCACGTTCCGCAACTGGGACCACCCCGTCCGGCGGCAGATCTTCAGCGGCTTCCGCTGCGCCCGTGACGCCGACTGATGTGCCGCCACCTGGCTTATCTCGGCGCCCCCGTACAGCTGGCGCGGTTGCTCTTCGACGCGCCGCACGCCCTCGCCCGGCAGGCGTGGGCGCCGCTCGACATGCGCGGCGGGGGCACGATCAACGCCGACGGCTTCGGCGTGGCCTGGTATCCCGGCGACGGCGCCGACCCGGTGCGGTACCGCCGCGCAACTCCGATGTGGTCGGACGCCGCGCTGCCGGCGCTGGCCGCGCACACCCGGGCGGGCGGCGTGCTCGCCGCGGTCCGCTCGGCCACGACCGGCATGCCGGTGGTGGAGACGGCCGCGGCCCCGTTCGCCGAGGGGCCGTGGCTGTTCAGTCACAACGGCGTCGTCCGGGGCTGGCCCGACGCGGTGGCCGGGATCGCCGCCCGGTTGCCGGTGCGTGACCTGCTGACCCTCGACGCACCGACCGACTCGGCACTGCTCTGGGCGCTGGTCCGTGACCGGCTGCGGGCCGGGGTGCCGGCCGCGAAGGCGGTGGCCGAGACGGTCACCGAGGTCGCGGCGGCCGCGCCCGGCTCCCGGCTCAACCTGCTGCTCACCGACGGGCGGCAGGTCGTGGCCAGCACCGCCGGACACGCCTTGTCCGTCCGCGCGGACACCACGTCCGTGCTGGTCAGCTCCGAACCCCTCGATCCCGGCCCGGCCTGGCGAGCCGTGCCGGACGGCCGTCTGCTCGTCGCCACCCCGTCCGATCTGGACATCACCGTCTTAGGGAGATCATGAGCGCGCTGGAGATCCATCTCGACGATCAGGACCTCGACCGTACGCTGCGCACCGACGTGGCCACCGGGCTCACCGCGGCCCCGAAGTGGCTGCCGCCGAAGTGGTTCTACGACGCCCGGGGCAGCGAGCTGTTCGAGGACATCACCCGGCTGCCGGAGTACTACCCGACCCGTACCGAGCGCGCGATCCTCACCGCGCGGGCCGGCGCGATCGCCCGCATCAGCGAGGCCAAGACGCTGGTCGAGCTCGGCTCCGGGTCGTCGGAGAAGACCGTGCTGCTGCTCGACGCGCTGCTCGCGCACGGCACGCTGGGCGCCTTCGTGCCGCTGGACGTGTCGGCCTCCGCGCTGGGCGAGGCCGTGGACCGGCTCGCCGGGCGCTATCCCGGGCTGGCCGTCCGGGGCGTCGTCGGCGACCTGACCCGGCACCTGGCGTACCTGCCGGACGGCGACAACCGGATGGTCGCGTTCCTCGGCGGCACCATCGGCAACCTGGTCCCGGCCGAGCGTGCCGAGTTCCTGTCCCGGCTGCGGGCGGTGCTCCAGCCCGGCGAGTGGCTGCTGCTCGGCACCGACCTGGTCAAGGACCCGGCGGTGGTGGTGCCGGCGTACGACGACGCGGCCGGGGTCACCGCCGAGTTCAACCGCAACGTGCTGCGGGTGGTCAACCACCGGCTGGGGGCCGACTTCGACGTGGCCGCCTTCGACCACGTGGCGCTCTGGAACGCCGAGCGGGAGTGGATCGAGATGCGCCTCCGGGCCACGTCGGCGCAGCGCGTGCACATCCGCGACCTCGGCCTGACCGTGGACTTCGCCGCCGGGGAGGAGCTGCGCACCGAGATCTCGGCCAAGTTCCGCCGGGACGGGCTGAGCGCCGAGCTGGCTGCGGCCGGCTTCGAGCTGCGGCACTTCTGGACCGACCCGGCGGGCCTGTTCGCGGTGTCCATGGTGCAGGCGGTGGGCTCCTAGTCGAGCACCGCGCCGCAGGTCATGTTGAGGGCCGCGCCGGTGATCGAGCGGGCGTGGTCGGAGGCGGCGAAGACCGCCACCCGGCCGACGTCCGCCAGGGTCGCGGCGCGGCCCAGCGCGGTGTCCGCGGCCAGCCGGGCCGCGATCTCGGCCCGGCCCTTGTACCGGGCCGGGACGGCCTCCGGGATGCCGCCGGTCCGCAACGTGATCACCCGGATCCCGTACGGGCCCAGCTCGGTGGCGAGCTGCCGGCGCATCGCCTCGACGGCCTCGAAGGCGGTCTGCAGGCCACCGAGACGGAACCGGCCGCTCGCGGTGCGGTCGCCCGAACCGCCGAAGGTGAGGATCACCCCGGAGCCCCGCGGCTTCATGTGCCGGGCGGCGGCGCGGGCGGTCAGGAATTTCGACCGGACGTTGGTGACCACCGGGCTCAGGTAGTCGTCCGGCGCCATGTCCGTCATCGGTGTGCCCTGCACGTCGTGGTCGGCGATCACGTTGACCGAGATGTCGATGCCGCCCGCGGTGGCGGCCACCGCGTCGGCGTGCTCGTCGACCGCCCGCTCGTCCAGGGCGTCGACCTCGGCGATCTCCGCGCCGATCGGGCCGGCCACCGCGGCCAGGGTGGCGCGGGTCCGGCCGGCCAGGAAGACCCGGGCGCCCTCGGCCGCGTACGCCCGGGCGATCGCACCGCCGATCGAGCCGGCGCCGTAGATGATCGCGTTCTTTCCACTGAGCAACATGCCCTCACAACCCCGGCCGGGCCGGAAACTCATCGGGCAGGCCGAAGTCGCGGTACAGGCCGTCGGTCAGGAACGAGACCACTTCGGCCACTCGCGGCCCGTCGAGGCGCAACACGTCCAGGCCGGCCCACGCGTACGCGGCCCGGTCGTCGTCCCACAGGTAGGTGCCGAAGGCGAGCTGGCCGTTGGCGTGCGCGGGCGCGAACCGCCAGCGGTGCCGCAGCGGCCCGGCGAGCAGGAACTCCCGGACGGCGGCTCGCCCGCGGTACCACTCGGGCAGCGGCGGCATCGAGTACGTGGCGTCCTCGGTCAGCAGCGCCACGATCGCGTCCACGTCGGCGGCCTCCCACGCGGCCGCGTACCGCCCGGCCAGCTCCTTGATCGTGGCGTCGGCCGGCGGTGGCGGGCCGCCGGGTGCGGCCCGCCGCCCGGCCAGGGTGGCGCGGGCGCGTTGCAGGCCGCTGTTGACCGCCGCCACGGTCGTGCCGAGCTGCGCGGCCACCTCGGCGGCGGAGAACCCGAGCACCTCGCGCAACAGCAGCACGGCCCGCTGCGGCCCGGTCAGGTGTTGCAGCGCGGCGACGAACGCCAGCCCGATGCTCTCGCGCTGCTCGGCGGTCGCCTCCGGGCCGAGCCGCCGGTCCGGGTACGGCTCCAGCCAGGCCACCTCGGTCAGCGGCGCGCCGGGGCCGAGATCGGCGGGCAGCGCGCGCCGGGCCCGTTGCTCGATCAGGGTGAGGCAGCGGTTGGTGGCAATCCGGTAGAGCCAGGGCCGCAGGGCGCCGGCACGGAACGCGGGCAGGGCTCGCCACGCCCGGACGAGGGACTCCTGGAGCGCGTCCTCGGCGTCGTGCCGGGAGCCGAGCATCCGGTAGCAGTGCGCGAGCAGCTCGGCGCGATGCCCGCCGACCAGCCGTCCGAACGCGTCGGCGTCCCCCGCACGGGCCGCCGCGAGCAGGGCTGTCTCATCCATCCGACCATGGAAGCAGAATTCAACGAGCGACCGGCCACCCGAGTGGTGCCGGAAAGAAGCTAGAAGTTTTGGGGTATTTCGCCGATCGCGGTGGGACGGGCGCCGCGACCAGACTGGACGGGTGTCGGAATCCTCGTGGTACGAACCCCCGCCCGGCCGGTCGCGACACCACGTGCGGCGGCGCGACCTGGTGGAGTTCGCGATCGCCGTGCTGCTGCTCCTCGGCCTGACCGGCCTGCTCCTGCTGGGCGCCTGCGACCGAACCGACCCGCCGCGTCCCGCCGCCAGCCCGTCCCCCTGAGGCGCGGCGCCGGTCCGGCCAGGGCCCTACCGGCCGGCGGAACCGGAAGCCGGGGCGTCCCCGCCCGGCTCGGTCCCGACCGTGGCCAGCGCCTCGATCTCGATCCGGAACGCGGGATGGACCAGGCCGCTGACCTGGACCAGGGAGCTGGCTGGGGGCCGGCGCGGGTCGAGGAACTCGTCGCGGACCGACCGGAAGTCGGCCAGGTCGCCCATGTTGGTGAGGAAGACGGTCAGCTTCACCACGTGCGCCAGGTCGGAGCCGGCGGCGGCGAGCGCGACCCGCAGATTGTGGAAGACCTGCCGGGTCTGCGCCCGCGGGTCGTCGGCGCCGACCACCCGGCCCTCGGCGTCGAGCGGCACCTGGCCGGAGACCGCGACCAGGGTGCCGGTGAAGGTGACGGCGTGGCTGTAGCCGTTGGTCGGCGGTAGCCCGGCCGGGTTCATGACGTGCCGCATGCGGCGCAGCGTAGCTAGGGTGGCCCGATGTCGCGAGTCTTCGGCGAGGTCGCCGCCCTGTACGACGATGTCCGGCCCGGCTATCCCCCGGAGCTGCTGGAGACGCTCACGGCGTACCACGGCGGCATCCCGGAATCGGTCGCCGACCTCGGCGCGGGCACCGGCAAGGCCACGGAGTTGCTGCTCACCCTGGGGGCGCCGGTCACCGCGGTGGAACCCGACCCGCGGATGGCCGGGGTCCTCGCGCGCAAGTTCCCCGCCGCCGAGGTCGTCACCGCGGCCTTCGAGCAGTGGACGCCCCCGCCCGGCGGCGTCGGCCTGGTCGCCTGCGCGACGGCCTGGCACTGGTTGGACCCGGCGACCCGCGACCGGCGCGTGCACGCGGCGCTGCGGCCGCGCGGCACGCTGGCGATCCTCCACAACCGTCACGGGTACGCCGAACCGGCCCAGCAGGCCGCCGTCGACGCCATCATGCAGGCGATCGACCCGGCCCGGAACGTGGACGACCGCCCCGTCGACTGGGCCCGGACCGAGCTGGACCAGAGCGGCCTGTTCGCCGACACCGCGGTGCACGAGTGGCACCGGCACCCGGTGTTCAGCACCGAGCAGTATCTGGGGCTGGTGCGGACGTTCTCCACGTACCGGCGGCACACGCCCGCCGAGCAGCGCCGCACCCTGGCCGACCTGCGCGCGGCGATCGACGGCTGGGGCGGCGCCCTGCGGATGGACATCCACACGATCCTGGTGCTGGGCCGCGCCGTCGCCGGTTAACGCTCCGGCAGCCACTCCTGCCAGGTCGCGCGGTTCGCGTCCAGCCAGCGCTTGGCGGCGTCGTCGCGGGACAGCTTCTTGACGGTGATGTCCCGGGCGACCTCGTTCTGGTCGTCGTTGGTCCAGCGGAAGTTCTTGATCAGGTCGGCCGCCGGGCTGCCCGAGTCGACGAACGCCTTCCGCGCGATCTTGTCGAGGTCGTACGGCTGGTAGTCGCAGGCCACCGTCTTCGGGTCGGCGTCACAGCCCGGCTTGTACAGCGGCAGCGGGATGTGCACCAGGTCGATCTCGGAGAGCAGCCACTGCGGGGCGTAGAAGTAGCCGATCAACGGCTTCCGCTCGGTCTCGGCCCGCTGGAACTCGGCGATGAGCGCGTCCTCGCTGCCCGCGTACACCACCGTGAAGTCCAGCTTCAGGTTCTTGATCAGCGCGGCGTCGTTGGTCACGAACGACGGGTCGCCGCCGAGCAGCTGGCCCCGGCCCTTCGACTTCTTCGTCTTGAACAGGTCGGCGTACTTGTTGAGGTTCTGCCACTTCGTGATGTCCGGGTGTTCCTTGGCCAGCCACGGCGGCACGTACCAGCCGATGATGCCCTTGTTGCCGGTCAGGCCCTGCTCGACGGCGACCTTCTTGTCGTCGATGTAGGTCTTCTTGAGGTCGTCGTGACCCCAGTTCTCCAGGATGGTGTCCACCTCGCCGCTGGCCAGGCCGGCCCAGGACTCGTCCTCGGTGAGGTCCTTCTCCACCACCGTGCAGCCCAGCTCCTGCTTGAGCAGGTAGCTGACCACCGCGACGTTGGCGGCGTACCCCACCCAGGGGTTGACCGCGATCGTGACGGTGCCGCACGGCGTCCGCTCCACCCCGGGCGGCGCGGTGATCGCCTGGGACGAGTCGCCGCAGGCGGCCAGCGCCACCACGCTCAGCAGGGCGACCGCGGTACGTACGCGCATCGTGCTCCGTTTCAGGGTCGTCGTCAGCGGGCTCACCACGTCGGCACCGGCCGTTCCCGGCTCAGCCGCTTGGCCAGGACCTCCTCGGTGAGCGCGACCAGGGTCTGCTTCACCGACTCGCGGTGCCGCGCGTCGCACTCCAGCACCGGCACGTCCGGGCCGATGCCCAGCGCGTCGCGGACCTCCTCGAGGTCGAAGCGCTGGGCCTGGTCGAAGGCGTTGACCCCGATGAGGAACGGGATCTCGTGCTCCTCGAAGTAGTCGATCGCCGGGAAGCAGTCCTCGATGCGCCGGGTGTCCAGCAGCACGATCGCGCCCAGCGCGCCGTCGACCAGGTCGTCCCAGAGGAAGGCGAACCGGTCCTGCCCGGGCGTGCCGAACAGGTAGAGCAGCAGGGCGTCGTCGAGGGTGATGCGGCCGAAGTCGAGCGCCACGGTGGTGGTGGTCTTGCCCGACACCGCGGAGGTGTCGTCGATGCCGATCGACCGCTCGGTCATCTCGGCCTCGGTGACCAGCGGCTCGATCTCGGAGATGGCGCCGACGAAGGTGGTCTTGCCGACGCCGAACCCGCCGCTGATGACGATCTTGACAGCCACCGGCGGCAGTGGCGCCGGCTCACTAGAGCGCCCGAACACGATCCCTGATCCTCTCGATCAATGCGATGGGGAGCTCGCCGAGCTGCTCCTCGATCCGCAGGTAGCCGTCCGTCACCAGGTCGGCGACGATGACCCGGACCACGCCGAGCGGCACCCGCAGGGCCACCGACAGGTCCGCGATGGACATCGGCGCCTGGCACAGCTCGACGATGCGCCGCGACTCGAAACGCAGCGGGGCGGACAGCGCGGCCGGGGCGGCATGCAGCAGCGTCTCGATCCGCAGCCCGTCGTGCAGCGGGCGGGTCCGGCCACCGGTCAGCATGAACGGCCGTACGACCAGGTCGTCGCCCGGCTCAGGAGCGGCATGGGCCGGCCCGGGCGGCGGCTGCGCCCAGGACGGCGCGGCCGGCTCCGCGTACGGAATCATGCGAGGGTCCGGGCCCCACTCCCCCCGGTGGCTCATCGCGGCAGGTATTGCCGGGACTCGGAGATCAGCGCCGGGGTGAGCAGGGCGCCGAACCGCTCGGCCAGCAGGGATATCTCGTAGCCGACCAGGCCCACGTCGCTGTCGCCCCCCGCGACCACACCCAGGCAGCTCCCGCCGGCGATGACCGACACCAGCAGGAAGCCCCGCCGCATCTCGATCATGATGAGCTTCAGGCCGTCGAAGTCGTACCGGCGGGAGGCGCTGCGGGCGACGCTGGCCAGGCTGGACACGATGGCCGCCAGATGGTCGGCCTCGGCCCGGCTCAGGCCGTCGGAGCTGGCGATCAGCAGCCCGTCGGACGACACCGCGACCGCGTCGCGGACCCCGTCGGTCTGGTGGACGAAGTTGCCCAGCAGCCAGTTGAACTGGTGCCGGTCGGCAGAGGTGTCAACGCTCATGGGAACTTCTTTCGGCCTCGTCGCGGGGGTGGGGAGGGGTGCGGGTCATGGCCGGCCGGTGGGGTCGGTGCTGCCGCGCTGCACGCCGCTGCGGAACGCGGTCAGCCGGGCGCGGACCTCGTCCGGCGAGTCGCCGACGGGCGCCGGGCGCTCGGCTGTCCGGGTGGGCGCCGCGGCGGGTTGCGGGGTGCCGGAGGTGGCCGTCTTGCGGGCCCGCGGCGCCCGCTTCTTGAGGCCGTTGGGGGTGCGGTCGGCGTCGTCCGGCTGAGGCGCGAAGGAGTACATGTCCATCCCCAGCGTCGAGGCGGTCATCGCCTCCTCGTACCGGGCGGTCGGCGAGCCCGCGGCGGCCGGCTGCTCCGGGGACGGGTGGCGCCGGACGGCCGGGCTGCCGGGCACGGTCACGTACTCGATCTTGCTGGGCCGGATGCGGCCGTCCGAGGCCGGCGGCGGCGCGGCCGGCGGCGCGGCGGGCGGCAGGGTGAGCACCTGGGTCACCGCCGCGTCGGACGCCTCCAGCGCCCGCGGCGCCTCCAGCGGCCGGCGTTCCTCGGCGGCCACCCGCGGCTGCGGCGGCGGCGCGGTCACCGACTGGAGACCGACCACGATGGACGGCGGCAGCACGATCCGGGCGGTCACCCCGGTCACCGGCGACGGCGCGAGCTGCACGTCGATGTCCATGTCGGTGGCCAGCCGGCCGACCACGTAGTGGCCCAGGAAGCGGGTCGGCGCGGTGATGAAGTCGCCCTCGCCGCGCAGCCGCTGGTTGGCCAGCTCGAGGTCGGCCCGGCTCATGCCGATGCCCTGGTCGGTGATGGCGATCAGGTAGCTGTCGCCGATCCGGCGGCCCTGGATCTCCACGTCGGCGTCGGGCGGCGAGAAGGCCAGGCCGTTCTCCACCAGCTCGGCCAGCATGTGCGCGACACCGCTGACCACGGCCCCGGCCACCAGCGCGTCGTCCACCCGGCGCAGCGCGACGCGGCGGTATTCCTCCACCTCGGAGACGGCGGCACGGATGACGTCGGCGATGGGCAGCGGCTCGGACCACTGGCGCGGGCTGGCCGCGCCGACGAGGACCAGCAGGCTCTCGGCGTTGCGGCGCATGCGGGTGGCCAGGTGGTCCAGCTCGAAGAGGTTGGCCAGCCCGGTGGGGTCGGACTCCTCGCGTTCCAGGCTGGTGATGAAGCCGAGCTGCCGGCGCAGCAGGTTCTGGTTGCGGCGGCCGAGGTTGGCCAGCGACTCGGTGGTGCTGCGCCGCAACATCGCCTGCTCGGTGGCCAGCGCGTACGCGGTGGCCTGGACCCGGTCCAGCGCGTCGGCGACGAGCCGGACCTCGTCGCTGGCCCCCGCGGGCACGGCGACGGTCAACGGCGGGGCGTCGCCGTCACCGGCGGTCGCCTTGCGGACGGCCTCGGGCAGCCGCTCGCCGGCCAGCCGGTTGGCCTCGTCGGCCAGCGTGGCCAGCGGCGCGGCGATCGAGCGGGACGCCACGGTGGCCAGGTAGACCGAGCCGGCGAAGCAGATGAGCACGGCGCCGACCAGCAGGCCCATCCGCCGGGTGGCCTCATCCTGCAGGGTGGCGGCGCGGGCCCGGATGACCGAGCCGACGTGCTGCTGCAGTTGCACCATGTCGTCCAGCACCGTGGTCTGCGAGGACCACCAGGACTGCGGGTTGACCTGCAGGTTGCGGCCGTCGCCGGCGTTGAGCGCGACCTGCTCGAAGTAGGCGGCGGTCTGCGCGGCGCCGGTGCCCAGCACGTAGTCCTTGGCCTTGCGCTGGGTGTCGTCGGCGTAGCGGGTGAACGCGGCCAGCGCCGCGTCCTTGGCCGAGCGCATCGTCACGAACTGCAGGAACTCGCCGCGGTTGAAGCCGCTCGCCGAGAAGACGCCGTTGAGGAAGGCCCGCTCCTGCGCGGTGCTCTCCTTGGCGTCGCCGAGGGCCTCCAGCGCGGAGACGCCGCGCCGCAGGGCCGGGTCGGCCGAGCTGTCCAGGCCGTAGTCGACATTGCTCAGCTGGGAGATGCGGTCGGTGTAGAAGGCGAACGTGGGCGCGCGGTCGGCGGCTTTGGCGTCCGTACCCGCGCGGACGCCGGCCAGGCCGTCCAGCTCCCGGACGGCCGTGGCCACCCGTTCCTGGGCGACGCCGCCCGAGGAGACCAGGTCCTCCACCTTGGCCCGCTGGTCGTCGACGCGCTTGCGGGCCGGCGCCAGCTCGGCGCGGAAGCCGACGTTGCCGCCGAGCAGACCGGCGGTGAGGCCACGCTCGGTCTGCAGCTCCTGCACGAGGTCCTGGACCGCGAGGACCAGGGTGACGGCGCGGGCCGAGGCGGCGGCCGTGCGGTAGTTGTCGACCTCGGTGACGGTGATGACGCCCAGCAGCACGAGGACGGCGACGACGGGCAGCGTCAGGGTGCGGACGACGCGGCGACGGATCGTGCCGCCGGAACCGGAGGCCGGCGCCAGCGGGGCCCGGGCCGCGGCCGCGGGCGTGGGGCCGGCGTCGTGGTCGGCCTGGCGGGGGCGGGGAATTCTCATCGGCGAACCGCCCCGGGACGACTCCGTGCGGACACGCGATCTCTCCTTCGTCTGGGGCGGTGACCTGTCGGTCGGATGGGAACGAGGCGATGAGCCCGGCTGAGTGATCCACTATGTACGGCTGAGGAATGCGAAACTAAACGCTCGGCGCCCGGTTCCGCAAGATCGGATCGGCGGATGCGGTGGCTAGATCCGATCATCAATGAAGGGCATCAGCGTCCTGCCGGAACGTTGCAATCAGATTTCGATCACGAAGCGAAGCGGAATCGTCGGTCCGGCGGGGCCCTTCGGGGTCGCGAGTGAGCACAGCACGGCACTCGCGACGCCCGTCGGACATTGCGTCTGTCAGCTGGTCGCCGGAATCCAGGGCTTCCAGGTGGCCTCGTGCTCGTTGACCCATTTCTCGCCCGCGGCCTCGGCGGTCATCCCCTGGTTGGTGATGTAGTCCGAGACCAGGTTCTGGTCGTCATTGGTCCACTGGAAGTTCTTGATGAGCTGGAACGCCGGGCTGTTGGTGTCGGCGAACTTCTTGCTCACGATCTTGTCCAGCACGTAGTCCGGGTAGTCGCAGGCGACCTTCTTCGGGTCGGCGTCGCACCCCGCGGTGTACGCCGGCAGCTTCACCCGGGCGTACTTCTCCTTGGCGAACAGCCACTGCGGCTCGTAGAAGTAGAACAGCAGCGGCTTCTTCTGCGCCGTCGCCTGCTGCGCCGCCTTGATCAGAGCGGCCTCGCTGCCGGAGTAGACGACCTTGTAGTTAAGTTTCAGATTCGTCACCAGGGCGGCGTCGTTGGTGACGAACGACGGGTCGCCGTCGAGCAGCTGGCCTTTACCGCCGGACTCGGAGGTCTTGAACAGATCGGCGTACTTGTTGAGATTCTTGCCGTCGGTGATGTCGGGGTACTGGTCGGCCATCCACTGCGGCACGTACCAGCCGATCACGCCTTTGTTGCCGGTCGGGCCGAGGTCGACCGCTACCTTCTTGTCGGTGATGTAGGTCTTCTTCAGGTCGTCGTGGCCCCAGTTCTCCACGATCGCGTCGACCTCGCCGGTCTCGAAGCCCTGCCAGGAGATCTCCTCCTTGAGGTTCTTCTTGTCCACCTTGTAGCCGAGCTTCTTCTCCAGCAGGTGACCGAGCACCGCGGCGTTGGCCTCGTAGCCGACCCACGGGTTGATCGCCAGCTTCACCGTGCCCTTGGAGCCGGCGGCCGGCGCGTCGCTGGAACCGGCGTCGGACTTGGCGCCACCACAGCCCGCCACCGCCACCGTCATCGTCAGCGCCGCGGCGACCGCGGTGAGCCGAACCTTCACTTGTCTCATCAGGGTTTCCTTCCGGATGGTGCTTGCCGCCGGACGACGGCAGAGGGGAGAACAGAACTCAGGTCGCCGGCTGTCGCAGGCGGTCGTGGTCGGCGCGCCGGCCCGCGCCCTGGGTCAGCCGGTCGAGCAGCACGCCGAGCAGCACGATCGCGAAGCCCGCGGCCAGGCCCCGGCCGAAGTCCTCGCGCTGGGCGAACCCGGCGACCACGTCGTAGCCCAGCGCGCCGGCGCCGACCAGGCCACCGACGACCACCATGGCGAGGACCATCACGATGCCCTGGTTCGCCGCCAGCAGCAGGCCCCGCCGCGCCATCGGCAGCTGCACCTTCCACAGCAGCTGCCGCGGCGTCGAGCCGGCCGACACCGCGGCCTCCACCACCGTGGCCGGCACGTCGCGCACCCCCCGCTCGACCAGGCGCACCACCGGCGGCACCGCATAGATCACGGCCGCCACGATCGCGGTGAACCGGCTGGCGCCGAACAGCGCCACGGCCGGCAGCAGGTAGACGAACGACGGCATGGTCTGCGCCGCGTCCAGCACCGGGCGCAGCACCCGCGCGAAGCGGTCGTGCCGCGCGCCCAGCACCCCGAACAGGACACCGAACACCATCGTGGCGACGGTGGCGACCAGGACGGTGGCCAGCGTCTGCATCGCGTGCTGCCACAGGCCCAGGGCCTGCACCCCGGCCACGGCCAACCCGGCCACCACGGCGGCCCGGGGACCGCTGGCCAGCGCGCCGAAGATCAGGACGGCCACCAGGAACAGCCACCACGGGGTCGTGGTGAGCACGGTCTCGATGGGGTCGAGCAGCACGGCGCTGACGGCGTTCTTCAGCGCCTCGGTGGCGTCGTACCAGTGGAACTCGACCCACCGGGTGGCCTCGTTGACCGGCACGGCGAACGACGCGCGCCAGGCGGCCGGGAACTCCGCGCCCCACGACGACATCCGGCCCAGCACGGTCACCGCCACCACCACGGCGAGCGCCACGAGCGGACCGACGGCCCGCACCCGCACGGACCGGTGGACGGTCGGCGCGGCCCGGTGCGCCGCCCGGGTGGTGATCCGGTCGAGCACCACCGCCATGACGACGATCGCCAGCCCGGCGTCGAAGGCCGCGCCCACGTTGACCCGCTCCAGCGCCTGCACGATGGTCTGGCCCAGCCCCGGCGCGTCGATCAGCGCGGTGACCACCACCATCGACAACGCCATCATGATCGCCTGGTTGACGGCCAGGACGATCGTCGGGCGGGCCAGCGGCAGCCGGACCTTGCCCAGCAGCTGCCAGCGGGTCGAGCCGAGCGCGGTGGCCGCCTCCACCGTGGCCGCCGGCACCTCGCCGATGCCCAGCGCGGTGATCCGGATGGCCGGCGGGATGGCGTAGATCAGCGTGGCGATGGTCGCCGCCGGCGAGCCGATCAGGAACAGCAGCGTCATCGGGGCCAGGTACGCGAAGGTCGGCATGATCTGCATGACGTCGAGCACCGGGCGCAGCGCCGCGCCGACCGCCGGCACCCGGGCCGCCAGCACACCCAGCGGCACGCCGATCAGCACGGCCAGCAGCACGGCGGACAGCGTCAGCACCAGGGTGTCGACGCTCTCCTCCCACAGACCCAGCACGCCGAAGCTGAGGAATCCGGCCACCGCCAGCAGCGCCGTACGCCAGCCGGCCACCACGGCGGCCAGGGCTCCCGCCGCGGTCACCAGGCCGGCCCAGCCCAGCCCGTACAGCGCGCCGTGGATCGCGTCGACCAGCAGGGACACGCCCAGGCGCAGGTAGTTGAAGCCGTACAGGAACAGCGGGCTGGTGTCGCGGTTGGCGTCGACCCAGTCCCGCAGCTCCCCGAAGAACCGGGCCGCGGCCCCGTCGCCGTCCGCCGGGGCGCTGGTGCGTACGGCCAGGTAGACCCCGGCCGTGACCAGCAGCAGCAGCGGGACCAGCAGGCGCCGGCCGGGCAGCGGCCGGCGCGGGCCGGGCGCGGGCGCGTCCTCGCCCGGCGCGGCCACCGGGACGCGGGCGTCCGTGACGGTGGCGCTCATGCCGGCACCGGGGGCCGGTGCCCGATCAGCGCCGGCAGCAACTGCTCCCGGTCGACGACCCCGAGCCGCTCGTCGCCGTCGACCACCGGGATCGGGTGCGGCGCGCGCAGCACCCGCTCGATGGTGTCCCGGATGACCGTGCCGGCCGGCAGCGGCTGGTCGGCCAGGACCTCGTCCGGCCGGGCCGGCCGGGTGATCCAGCGCAGGGTCAGCACGTCGGCCCGCGGCACCTCGCGGACGAAGTCGGCCACGTAGTCGTCGGCCGGGGCGCCGACCAGCTCCTCCGGCGTGCCCACCTGGACCAGCCGGCCGTCGCGCATGACCGCGATGCGATCGCCCAGGGTGAGCGCCTCGGCCAGGTCGTGGGTGATGAAGACCAGGGTCTTGCCGACCTCGGCGTGCAGCCGGCGCACCTCGGCCTGCATGTCCCGGCGGATCAGCGGGTCGAGCGCGCTGAACGGCTCGTCGAACAGCAGCACCGCCGGGTCGGTGGCCAGCGCCCGGGCCAGGCCGACCCGCTGCTGCATGCCGCCGGACAGCTGATCCGGGTACTGGTGTTCGTGACCGTCCAGGCCGACCAGCGACAACACCTCGGCGGCGCGCCGGTGCCGCTCGGCCTTGCCGACACCCTGGATCTCCAGGCCGTACGCGATGTTGTCGACCACCTGCCGGTGCGGCAGCAGCCCGAAGTGCTGGAACACCATCGCCACCCCGTGCCGGCGCAGCTCGCGCAGCCGTTTCGGGCTCATCGCGCGGACCGGCTCGCCGTCGATGTGCACCTCGCCCGACGTCGGCTCGATCAGCCGGGTCAGGCAGCGCACCAGCGTCGACTTGCCGCTGCCGGACAGGCCCATCACCACGAAGACCTCGCCCGGCTCGACCTGGAAGCTCACGTCCCGCACCGCGGCCAGGCAGCCCGTCCGGGCGCGCAGCTCCGCGCGCGACAGGTCGGCCAGCGGCGTGCCGACGACCTTGCCGGCCTTGGGGCCGAAGACTTTCCAGAGCCGGTCGACAGCGATGGTGGGCGGCATGGCGGGCCTCGCTCAGCTAGAGGATTCGGCGATGAGGTCGGCGGCGCGTTCGCCGATCATCAGCACGGCGACGACCGGGTTGACCGACGTCATGGTGGGGAAGACGGACGCGTCGGCGATCCGTACGTTCGCCAGCCCCCGCAGCCGCAGCCGCGGATCGACCACGGCGCCCGGGTCGTCCGCCGCGCCCATCCGGCACGTGCCGGCGGGGTGGTAGACGGTGTGGTGGGCGGCCCGCCCGTACGCCGACAGCTCCTCGTCGGTGGTCAGCTCGGGGCCGGGCGCGATCTCCCGGGCGATCCACGACTTGAACGGCTCGGTCGCGGCGACCCGGCGGGCCAGGCGCAGCCCGTCGACGACGGTCCGCTCGTCGTAGCCGTCCGGGTCGGTGAAGTAGCCGAAGTCCAGGGCCGGCTTGACCGCCGGATCGGCGCTGGTCAGCCACATCCGGCCGGAGCTGCGCGGGCGGGGGATGTTGGGCGTCATCCCGAACCCGTGGGCGGGCACGTCGTAGCCGAGCCGTTCGGTGTTGACGGTGAACGGGATCTGGTAGAGGTGGAACATCAGGTCGGGCCGTGGGTCGCCGGCGTCGCGGCGGACGAACAGGCCGGCGTCGGAGTCCATCGCGGTCTCGGGCGGCACCGGCCGCGCCGCCTCCCAGAGGATGAGCGACTCGGGATGGTCCAGCAGGTGCTCGCCCACCCCGGGCAGATCCAGGGCGACGTCGATGCCGAGCCCGCGCAGCTGCTCGGCCGGGCCGATGCCGGAGAGCAGCAGCAGCCGGGGCGTGTCGATGGCGCCGGCGGACAGCACGTATTCGTGGCCCGCCGTGAGGATGCTCTCGGCGCCGTCGGCGTCGCGGACCCGCACCCCGGTGACCCGGCCGCCCGCGGTGTCGAGGTGGTACGCCCACGTCCGCGTCAGGATCGTGAGGTTGGGCCGGTCGAGATGGGGGTGCAGGTAGGCCACCGACGACGAGGAGCGGATGCCCGTCTCCGGGTAGTAGGCCACCGGGAAGAAACCGGTGCCGTCCGCGAACGGCGCGGCGTTGAAGTCGTCGACCACCGGCACCCCGAGCGCGGTGTGGCAGGAGGCGACGAAGGCTTCGGTGAGCGCGTTGCGGTGCTGCGCCGCCACCGGCTGGATCTGCACGGCCAGCCGCCGCCACAACGGCAGCATCTCCTCGTACGACCAGCCCTCGGCGCCGGCGGCGACCCAGTCACCGAAGTCCTCCGGCGGCGGCAGAAAACTGATCATCGTGTTGTGCGAGGAGCAGCCGCCGAGCACCTTGGCCCGGGAGTGCCGGATGTACGAGTTGCCGCGCGGCTGCGGCACGGTCGGGTAGTCGTAGTCGTACTCGGTCTCGAGCAGGCTCAGCCAGTTCCGGAGGCGCAGGACCCGGTCGTCGCCGACGTCCGACGGGCCACCCTCGACCAGGCACACCCGTAGCCCCGGGTCGGCCGACAACCGCGACGCCACGACCGCGCCGGCCGTACCGCCGCCGACAACGACCACGTCGAAGTGCTGTGTTGCCGAGGTTTCCAGGGCCCTGCTCCTGCCGCTCACTCACAGTGGATCATCAATCCACGGGTATCGACGGCTTGCCGGCGGCACAGCCGCCGAACCGCCGCCATAGGATTGAGGGGTGGCGCCACAGTGGTCAATGCCGACGACAGAGTTTTACCAGAGCGCAATGAGTGTTTCGGCGCGTAACATGGCCGACGCAACGCCGTAAACCGGCGCTGAGCTGGCCTTGGCCGCCGATAAAGTTCGTTTGGACGGGTCCCGGACCGCCCCGGCGATATCGCCGGCGGACACAATCTCGCGCGTGACGACACCGCGTGACGGCCGCCGGGCGGCGCCGCGGCGGCCCATCGTCCGCGGGCGCGCCGCCGAGCCGCTCCCGCCGACAGAAGCGTCCAACGTAAGCCTCTTTCAGGTGATATCGCCGCCGATACCGCCGGCCGGACCGCGGAAAAACCCGGGGAACGGGCCTGAGTAGACGCCGGAAAACTACCGCCCGGGGCCGTTCCGGGGCCCGGGCGGCGGCGGCCGACTTGAACTGCCCGCCCGGCCCTGCTAACCCGGCCGATGCCCAGGTGAAAGACGTCGTCGCCGGCCTGGGCCGAGATCGGGGCCGCTGGCGGACGGGCTGCCGTCAGCCATCGGGATTAGTACGGACGGCGGCGCCGGGCGGTATCGCCGTCCCGGATACGACGAACGGAAGCCCTATCGCCCTCGCCGCGGCGGCTCCGTCATCTTTGTCCCAGCGCCGGGCCGTCGTACCGGCCCCGGCCGCATCCCCGGAAGCCGCTCCAGGAGGAACACCCATGCGCAGGACGCCCAAGCGTTCGCTCGCCTCGCCCGACTGCGCCGGCAGCGCGATCACGGCGACCCGGGCGCGCCGGCGTGCCGAGCCCGGACGGAGAAGACCTCTTGTCGATTCTTCTCCGGGCGCTCCCCCGCCCACGCCTCCCGGGCGACGCTGGCCGGTCGTCCGTCCCGCGCAAGCCGCGGACCTGAGAACCGCTCGACTGTGGGCCGCCGACCGGGAACAGTGACGACCGCCGGTTTGATGTCCCGGCCCCACGGTGCTAGCGGCCCGTTGTTGCTCCAGCGGCGCGGGCGCCGTCTCCGCCCGGAGCGCGGCGCCGTCATCCTTTCGCGTTCCGGCCTCCTCCGTGCGGGTTAAGCCGGACAGCCGCTCATGAGCGATTTATGCGCCGGGAACGGCGGACGGATCACCGATCACGGCGGACCCGCTTTTCCGGAAGCGTGGTACCTGCACGAACACGTGATGTCGGCCCTCGCACCACCGCAGGAGGATGCTCCGTATGCGCCAGCTCAGCAGACGGTTCGCCGCCGCTTCGACAGCCGCTGTCCGCGGGTCGCGCGCTGCCGGGGTGACGCCGTGATCCGCAACGGGCTGACCAGGCGCGCCGAGCTCAGCCGGGGTGACGCCGGAGAACACCCGGACGACGCGACCCGGGCGGAGCCCCCCGCGCCGGTGGTGCGCCCGCTGCCGCCCGAGAGCCTCGCGGCCGAGCCGTGGGCCGACCGCGACGAACCCGGCCTCGACGACGAGCACCCGGACGACGAGGTCCGCGACCCGCGGCGGCGCGGCCGGCTGAGCCGGCTCGACGGGCGGACCAGGACGATCCTGGCCGCCGCCGCCATCGCCGCCGCGCTGGTCAACGCCGCCGCGGTCTGGGCCTACTGGCACATCGCCGGGTCGGAGATCGCCCCGGCCGGCGCCGACGCCTACGTCGAGCTCCACCTGCTCGGCCGGTCGGATCTCGACCGGCCGCTGACCCCGGGCCGCCGCGGCAACCTGACGGTGACGGTCACCAACGACCACGACTTCCCGATCCGGATCACCGCGGTCCGGGCCGCCCCGGGCACCGTCGTGGCCGACGACGAGCACCGGGAGAACGGCTGCCTGGACGGCGGGGTCACGGTCGCGCGGCCGGCGTTCCAGGTGCGGTGGGACGTGGCGCGCAACAACGTCGCGGCCTTCACCGTGCCGGACGGGCTGACCATGGCCGCAGCCGCCCAGCCGGCCTGCGCCGGCGCCGCCTTCACCGTTCCGGTGCTGGTCAGCGGTACGGCGGGGAGCAGCTGAGCGCGGTCACCACGCGGGTCCCGCTGTCGTAGGTCCGGGCCTGCGCGAAGCTGCCCCGGGCCACCGGCAGATCCCGCAGCACGCCGGCGTAGCGGGACTGATCGCGGGTCCGCAGGGCCAGGCTGACGTGCGGCACCCAGCTGCCCGGCGCGTGCTGCGGGTTGCGGTCACCGTCCGGCAGCGCGTGCCACACCCGGGCGTGCAGGTCACGCAGCGCGTCCGTGGGCACCACCCGCCAGGCGACCGCGCGCTCGAAGAAGATCAGCCCGTCCAGCTCGGCCTCGACCGGCAGTCCGGCGAGCGCCGTGGTGATTTCGGGCGTCAGCCGCTCCGCCGCCGCCAGGGTGAGATGCGGCCGGTTGGTGGGGTGCTGGTGGGTGGCCAGGCTGGGCAGACCCGCCGCGTGCAGCCGCTGCCAGACCGAGCGCACGAGCCCGTCGAGGGCCGGATCCACCGTGAGCTCGACCGTGTGCATACCGCCACGGTGTCACGGCGGCGGCGGCGAGTCATCGCCGCCTCCACCGCACCTCGGCGCGCCGCCGATAACAGAGCGTGGGCAGGCGGTACGCCGGGTGAAATAGTAGCGCCGATGGGCCCGGCGCACTACGTCCGGAGCCGGTCCCGGTAGGGCTGCGTCCGTGGGGCGGCCGGGTGGCGCTCGATCAACGGAACCGGGGGCAGCGGCGGCAGCGGGCTTCCCGTCACCGTCTCGAAGAGGTGCGCCCGCGCGCGTTCGATCGCCACGTCGTTGAGCTGCTCGTCCCGCGACGCCTTGCCGATGCCCTCGGCCATCACCCGGGACGTCGCCTCCGCGTACCGGCGGATGTCCTTGAGGCCCTGCTCGTAACCGATCGCCGCCTCGTGCTCGTGGCCGCGGGCCTGGCGGGCCTCCTCGCGCTCGTACGCGTTGCCGTGCGAGACGAACTTCAGTCCCACCGCCGCGCAGTCCAGCGCCACCAGCAGCAGGGCGATGCCCAGGTAGAAGACGCCGATGCCCCAGAAGTCGCTGGTCACCAGGTGCCACATCGCCTTGGTGCGGGCGCCGAAACCCGCGTCCGCCCGGATCGCCGCGGCGTTTACCGTACGCTGCTCGGCGATCTTCGCCGTGAGCGCCGCCTCCTCGGCCGCGCGGGCCGTCCGGGCCGCCTTCTGGGTGTCCTGCAACCGCGCGGCCTGGGCGTCCAGCCGGGCGGCCTGGTCGTCCAGCCCCCGTGACCGCTTGACCAGCGTGTCGCAGTAGCCGCCGGACGGGCAGCCGGCCCGGCGGGTCACGCCGTCGCCTTCGGAGTCGGCGATCGCCTGCCGGTAGAGCTCCCGGGCGTCGCGGCGCTTCTCGGCGGCCCGGGTGTTGAGCGCCTGCACCGCCCGGTCCTCGGCTGCGGTCTGCTTCTTCAGCACCGCCAGCCGGGCGTCGTACGCGGCGATCGCCCCGCTGACCTCGACCTCGCTGATCTGCTGGTTGTGCACGTCGTTGAGCCGGTTGTCGATCTCGCCCTGGTACCGGGCCAGCATCAGCGGCTCGGTGATGATCACGGCGAACAGCAGCGCCAGCCCGATCCGGCCCGCGTACAGGCTGAACGTGGGGCGGCGCAGCAGGTCCTTCGGGTCGGGCGAGTCCAGGCGCTCGTAATTGATCGCCACCCGGCCCACCACCGCCCGGTCGTACGCCACCACCCCGGTCGCCACCAGCGGCCCCACCAGCCACTGCCACCAGGGATGGGTGTAGTTGGCGCTGGCGTCGACGAACGCCGCCCCGCCCACCGTCGCGTACGCGAAATACAGCACGATGAAGACGCCGATCGCGCTGTAGAGCACCCGGTCGGAGTGGGTCGTCACGCTGTCCGGGTTCACGTTGGCGATCCGGAGCAGCACGCGACGACGCATGCAGCCGAGTCTCGCCCATCACAGCGGCGCGCGCGGCGAAACGGGTGGATCGCGCCGGGCCCCGGGTACAGCCACCGGTACGCATCCCGGACGATCACGAGGAGCACCATGGCTTCCGCAGTGCCCGACATCAGCCTGAACGACGGCCGTACCATCCCCCAGCTCGGCTTCGGCGTCTTCCAGGTGCCGCCGGCCGAGACCCAGGCGGCGGTCGAGACCGCCATCGAGATCGGCTACCGGCACATCGACACCGCACAGATGTACGGCAACGAGCACGGCGTCGGCGCCGCCCTGGCCGCGTCCGGGCGCAGCCGAGACGAGTTCTTCGTGACCAGCAAGCTCAACAACGGCGCGCACCGGCCGGACGACGCGCGGCGCGAGTTCGACGCCACGCTCAAGGCCCTGGGCAGCGACTACGTCGACCTGTTCCTGATCCACTGGCCGCTGCCGGGCCGCTACGACGGCGACTTCGTGCAGACCTGGCGCACGCTGGAGGAGTTCTACCGCGACGGGCGGGCCCGCTCCATCGGCGTCTCCAACTTCACCCAGCACCACCTGGGCCGGCTGTTCGCCGAGAGCACGGTGCGGCCGGCGGTGAACCAGATCGAGATCCACCCGTACCTGACCAACGACGAGTTGCGCGCCTACAACGGCGAGCACCAGATCGCCAACGAGGCGTACTCGCCGATCGCTCAGGGCGCGGTGCTCGACGACCCGGCGATCGTGGAAATCGCCCGGCAGGCCGGCAAGACCCCGGCCCAGGTGGTGCTGCGCTGGCACATCCAGCGCGGGGACATCGTCTTCCCGAAGTCCAGCACCGCCGAGCGGGTGCGGGAGAACTTCGAGATCTTCGACTTCGCGCTCGACGGCGGCGCGATGGGCACCATCACGGCGCTGAACCGCGGGGAGCGGGGCCGCACCGGCGCCAACCCGGACACGATGAACTGGGTGCCGGAGAACTGACCGGCCG
The DNA here is from genome assembly GCF_016862275.1 of Actinoplanes nipponensis. Lineage (GTDB taxonomy): Bacteria > Actinomycetota > Actinomycetes > Mycobacteriales > Micromonosporaceae > Actinoplanes > Actinoplanes nipponensis. The sequence goes on from NZ_BOMQ01000043.1 coordinate 147,478, forward strand.
GCCTACTTGAGCGCCGTCGGCTCGGTGATGGTCACCCGGACCAGCACCGAGGCGCTCACGGTCTGCTGCTGGGGGTCGATCTCGAGATCCAGGTCGGCCTCCGGCGCGCCACCGAACGCGGCCATCCGCATCATCGGCTGACCGCCGCCGCCGGCGTTCTCATCGGCGATCTCGACCAGCCGGTCCACCTGCGCGCCGACGGCGTCGGCGTACTCCCGGGCCCGGCCCAGCGCGTCGGCGATCGCCGCCCGCCGCACGTCCGCGCCCGCCCGGCTGCCCGGCCGCAGCTGCCACCACGGCCCGGAGAGCGACGTCTGCTCCCGGTCGGCCAGGCGCAGCAGCAGCTCGCCGAGCACCGAGAAGTCGGTGACCGTCACGGTGGTGGTGACGCTGCCGGTGTACGCCGAGATCCGCTCGCCACCCCGCTTCAGCTCCGGGTGCACCTGCACGCCGCTGGTCTCCCGCCGCTCGATGGCCTCGGGAAAGTCGTCGAGGTGGGTGCGCAGCTCGGCGGCCCGCTCGGTCAGCCGGGTCAGCGCGGTCTGCCGGTCCTTGTCGCGGGCGGACACAGTCACCGCGAAGACCGCCAGCTCGGGCGGGACCTCGCGGGTCGCTTCGCCGCGGACGACGATCATCGGTTGCTCGGCCATGCCCCGACGCTATCGGGTACGCCGGCCCGCCGCACGGATCGCCTCAGCGGGCGCCCCGGCGTGACCGGGCGACCAGGACGGCGCCGACGGCGGCGCCGAGCAGCAGCACCACCCCCGCCGCCACGAAGACCAGGGGCGGGACCCCGCCACCGTCGTCATCGGCCGGCACGGCCACGGGCGCCGGCGCGGGCGCGGTGACCTGCGGTGTGGACGGCTGGACCGTCGTCCGGTCGTTCAGCGCGGCCAGCAGGTCCAGCTGCCCGAAGCCGTAGTAGTCGTCGCGGCCCCGGTCGCCGCGGTCGATCGCGGTGCCGGTGAGCCGCTGAACCACGTCGGCGGCCCGCAGCTCGGGGTGCCGCGCACGGATCAGCGCCGCCGCGCCGGCCACGATCGCGGCGGCGGCGCTGGTCCCGGTGCCGGTGACGTACTCGTTCCCCGGCGCGGGCGCGGGGATGTCGACGCCCGGCGCGACCAGATCGACCTGCGGCCCGTGGGTGGAGAAGGCGGCGACCTTGTTTCGGCGGTCCACCGCGCCGACCGTGAGCACCTGCGGGTAGGCGCCCGGATACTCCGGCTCGTTGCCCTTGTCACCGCTGTTGCCCGAGGTGCCCACCAGCACCACGTCCGCGGCGGCGGCCTCGCTCACCGCCGCCCGCAGGTTCTCGCCGTCGTCGATCGCGAACGCCAGCACGATCACCTTGGCGCCGTGCCCGGCCGCCCAGCGGATCCCCTGGCCGACGAAGTACGCGTCGTTGGCCGGGGTGATCGGCATGATCTCGGCCCGCGGCGCGATGCCCAGCACGCCCGCGCCGTCGCCGTGCCCCCGCCCCGCGATGATGCCGGCCATCCCGGTGCCGTGCCCGACGGTGTCGAGGTTGCCGGCCGGCTTGTTCTGCACCACCTGCCGACCGGCCCCGACGGCGCCGCGCAGATCCTGGTGGCGGGCGTCGACGCCGCTGTCGAGCACGGCGACGACGACCCCGGCGCCCTGACTGATCCGCTGCGCCTGCTCGACCCCGAGCGGCTTCCAGAACCACTGCTTGTCCCGGGCCCGGTCGGCCTGCGCCGGGACGGCGGAACCGAGCACTACGGCGAGCGCCGCCAGAGCGGCCGGGAGACCGCGGGCGGACCGGCCGAGGCGGGCGGCCTTCCCGGCCCGGCTCACCGGGCCCGGCG
>NZ_BOMQ01000044.1 GCF_016862275.1 Actinoplanes nipponensis
ACCGGACGGCCTCGGCCGGCCGCCCAACCCGGCCCGCCGACCGGAGCGCGCGGGCGGCCTTCCCGTTCCGGCTCACCGTGCTCGCCGATCGCGGCCGGCCCGCTGCCGGGTCGGCGTCACCCGCGCCACCCGATGACGTTGGGGCCCGGGTCGTGTCCGGCGGTGTCCGCCCCGGGTGCGATCACCGGGTCGACCCCCTCCGCGACCTGCCACGGGTTGTCCGGGTCATAGGTCTGCTCACCGTCGCGCGCACGGCGATCGCCACGCGCGCCGCCGGCCAGGCCGGGCAGGCCGGGGTTGCCCGCCGCGCGGCCCGCCCCGACCGGCTCGTCCGGCAGCCAGGACGGCCGAGGCGGCCGGACCGGCTCGTTCCCCCGCCCCTGACCAGCCGTCCGGCCGATCATGCCGCGCCCTTCGAAGCCGCCCGGACCGCCGCCCCGGCCCGCGCCACCGCGGCCGCCGCCTGCGCCGCCGCCCCGACCCGCAGCACCATGATCAAAACCTGCGCCGCCACCCCGGCCCACGCCCCCACGATCGGCGCCTGCGCCGCCCCGGCCCGCACCGCCACGACCGGCGACACCACCCGGACCACCCGGACCGGCCCCGCCACGCCCGGCGGCCGCGCCGCCACGCCCCGCGACACCACCCGGACCGCCCACGCCGGGCCCGCCCACGCCGGCACTGCCACGCCCCGGACCACCGGGCCCGCCCCGGCCCCCACCGGCCACCGACTCCCCGATGACCGCGCCGGACGGCAGCGCCTGACGGCCGGCAGCACCGGGACGCGCACCGGGTCGCGCACCCCGGCCGACCCCGCCGAGGCCTCCCGCGCCCAGCCCACCAGCACCCGAACCGCCCGCGCCGGCGCCGGCTGTCCCGCCACCACCGCCGACGCCCAGCCCCGGCTCACCGCCCACGCCGGGCCCCCGTACCCCCGGAACCCGGCCGCGCGGCCCGCCCGGCCCGGCGCCACCGGCCCCGGGGCCGACGATCGGCGGAACAGGCGGCACCAACCCTGGCCCGCCCCCGCCTCCGGGCGGAAGCACGCCACCCCCGGGCGGTGCGGCGACCGGCGGCGGGCCGGCCACCGGCGGATTGATGACCCCGGCCAGGCCCGGACCGCCGCCGACGATGCCGGCGCCCGCCGGACCCTCCGGGACGGTTGGCTCATGGCCGGGCAGCGGCGGCACCGGATCGTGCGGCACGGGCACGGTCACCCCGCCGCCCGCCCGGGCGCCGGCCGCCGCGCCCGCGCCCACGGCTCCCGCCGGCGCGCCGCCCCGGCCGTCGTCGTCGGAGAACGGGACCGGCTGGTAGCGCGGGTCCGTCGGCTCGAGGGCGTACGGGTCCGGGACCCGCAGCCGGGCCACGTTGTCCTGCACGATCTGCTCGGCCGTGATCATGTGCGCGCGGGCCTGCTCGTCCAGCTCGTCCTCGGCGTTGTCCCACCACGCCGGGACCAGGTCGTCGCTCTTCTGCCGGTACTGCTGCCAGAGCGGCTCGATGTGCTGCTTCGCCTGGCGCAGCGCCTCCAGGATGTTGGCCAGGCCGGTCGCCGTGTCGTCGGCCTCGGTGCGGGCCGCGTCCATCCGGGCGATCAGCTTGTCGACCTCGCCGACGAAGGCGGCCGCCGACTCGTTCTGCTCCGGCGGCCACGCGGCCGCCAGGTCGTCGCGGGCCTTGAGCAGCAGGGCCCGCTGGTCCTTCATCGCGCCCGAGATGGCGCCCCAGGCCGCGACCTGGCGCCAGGCCTCCGGATCGTCCTCGTCCTTGACCATCGCCCACAGCCGGGGCGTGTTGTACGACCCCCAGGCCGTGCACCAGCTGCTGGTCGGCACCGGCTCACTCACAGCGCCACCGCCCGGCCGCCCGGGTGGCTCGGGTGGGCCGCCTGCTCGGCGGCGAGCCGGGCCAGCCGCGCCTCCTCGGCCGCCGCGAACATGGCCTGCTCGACCCGCTTGGTGCCCGCGGCCGAGCGGGCGTCGCTGGCGTCGAGTTCGGCGGCCACCTTCGCCGCGGCGGCGGCGAGCAACCGGGCGGCGGCCAGGAAGTTGCCGAGGTTCTCGGTCGACGCGCTCAGGCTGCGGGCGTACCGCTGCTTGGCGGCGTGCACGCCGCCGCCGGCGTTCCGCGCGCCGAACGGCACGCTGTCGAGCGGCATCGTGGCCCGACCCACGGCCGGCCCGGTGATGAAGTCGACGTCCGCGCGGACGTCGGCGGCGAACTTCGTCAGCCCGCCGGTCTCCACATTGATGCCTGGTTCGCCCACGACAAACCTCCCCGTAGCCGCGCCGTCACAACGCCACGAGCGTAGCGACCACGAGCGATACGTGGGGGGCCGAGCGACCGGCGACGGTCAGGCGGTGAGGCGGGCGACCGCCGCCGCGACGCGCTCGTCGGTGGCGGTCAGCGCGACCCGTACGTGCCGGGCCGCGGCCGGGCCGTAGAAGGCGCCCGGCGCCGCCAGGATGCCGCGCTGGGCCAGCCAGTCCACGGTCGTCCAGCACTCCTCGCCGCGGGTCGCCCAGAGGTAGAGCCCGGCCGCCGAGTGCTCGATCTCGAAACCGGCCTTGAGCAGGGCCTCCCGCAGCGACTCCCGGCGGGCCGCGTAGAGCGCCCGCTGGGCCGTCACGTGCGACTCGTCGCCCAGGGCGGCCACCATCGCCGCCTGCACGGGAGCGGGCACGATCATGCCGGCGTGCTTGCGGACCGCCAGCAGCTCGCCGACCAGGGCCGGGTCGCCGCCGACGAAGCCGGCCCGGTAGCCGGCCAGGTTGGAGCGCTTGGAGAGCGAGTGCACGGAGACGATGCCCGTGTAGTCGCCGCCGCAGACCTCGTCGGAGAGCACCGACACCGGCGTCTCGTCCCAGCCCAGCGTCAGGTAGCACTCGTCGCTGACCACGACCGCGCCGCGCTCGCGGGCCCAGTCGACCACCTTGCGAAGGTGGTCGACCGGCAGCACGCGGCCGGTCGGGTTGGACGGCGAGTTGATCCAGACGAGCTTCACCCGGGGGTCGGGCCCGAGGGCGACCAGCGAGTCCGAGCGGACCACCTCGGCGCCGGCCAGCCGCACCCCGACCTCGTACGTGGGGTAGCAGACGGCCGGGATGACCACGACGTCACCGCGGCCGACCCCGAGCAGCGTCGGCAGCCAGGCGACCAGCTCCTTGGACCCGATCGTGGGCAGCACGCCGGGCCGGCCGGTGGCGCCGCAGGTGCGGGCCAGCCAGCCGGCGATCGCCGCGCGCAGCGCCGGCGTGCCGGCGGTGAGCGGATAGCCGGGCGCGTCGGCCGCGCCGGCCAGCGCTGCCTGGATGACCGGCGGGACCGGGTCGACCGGGGTGCCGATCGACAGGTCCACGATGCCGTCCGGGTGCGCCGCCGCAACCTGCTTGGCGGGCTGCAGCAGATCCCACGGGAAGTCGGGCAGCGAGGCCGACAGCACGGTCAGTGCGCGTCCCCGCGCGGCGGCTGCGCCGTCACGAACGGGGTGTCCTTGTCGATCTTGCCGACCTTGGAGGCGCCACCGGGCGAACCGAGATCCTCGAAGAACTCGTAGTTCGCGTTGGTGTACTCCTTCCACTGCTCCGGGACGTCATCCTCGTAGAAGATGGCCTCCACCGGGCAGACCGGCTCACAGGCTCCGCAGTCGACACACTCATCGGGGTGGATGTAGAGCATCCGGTTGCCCTCGTAGATGCAGTCGACCGGGCACTCTTCGATGCATGCCTTGTCGAGCACATCGACGCAGGGCTCAGCGATGATGTAGGTCACGGTCTTTCCCTTCCAGAGCCACGCCGCGGGACACCGCGGCGTTACGGGCAGAGCCTAGTATCTCGCCGGGAGGAGGTGGCACGTGCTCCGACGGCAGGATGTGGGACACCGGGTGGTGGTCCGCCGAATTGTAGGCGTTTCCCAGGATCGCCCACTTTTCACGGACGCGCTCGGCGAGCTCGTCGAGTTGACCGAGACGGAACTCACTCTCGCCACCGCCCAGGGCACTCTGCGCGTACCGCTGCGGGAGGTGCACCGGGCCAAGCGGGTGCCGCCCGCCCGCCGCCCGCCCGCCGCCGACGTGATCGCCCTCGAGCTGGCCGCGAACGACGCCTGGCCGGCCCCCACGCAGGCCCGCCTGGGCGGTTGGATCCTGCGCGCGGCGGAGAACTGGACCGGCCGGGCCAACGCCGCCCTCGCGGTCGGCGACCCGGACCGCACGCTCGAGGCCGCCATCGACGCCGTCGAGCAGTGGTACGCGACCAAGGGCCAGCAGCCCATGATCAACACGCCGATGCCGCTGGCCGCCCCGGTCAACGCCGCCCTCGACGCCCGCGGCTGGACCGCGCGCCCCCTGGTGCTGGTGCAGACCGGCGCCGTGCAGTCGCTGATCACCGACGTCGGCGCCCGCCGCGACCTGCCCCCGGTGGAGCTCGCCGACTCCCCCACGGACGCCTGGCTGGCGATGGTCTCGGCGCACAAGGGTCAGCTGCCCGCCGCGGCCCGGCACGTTCTCACCGCCGTACCGGACGTGGTCTTCGCCTCCGTCCAGGACGAGCACGGCGACCTGCTCGCCGTCGCCCGCGGCGCGGTGACCGGCCCCGCCCCCGGGCGCTGGCTCGGCGTCTCGCTGGTGCAGACCGCGCCGGCGGCCCGCCGGCGCGGCCTGGGCCGGCACCTGATGCGCGCGGTGGCGCAGTGGGCCGTCCAGCGCGGCGGCGTGCGGGCCTACCTGCAGGTGGAGGAGCGCAACACCGCCGCCGTCGCGCTCTACCAGGGGCTCGGCTTCGCCACCCACCACACCTACCTGACCCGCGAGGCGCCGGTCTAGCGGCGGACGACCCGGCGCGGCTTGGTCAGCTTGGCCTTGGCGAAGGCGGCCAGCGACTTGGAGCGGTAGTCCCGGCCGAGCATCGTGGCGATCCAGTAGCCGAGCAGCGTGCCCACGATGGCGAAGCCGCCGTAGAGCCACACCTGCGAGAAGAAGTTGCCGGCGCCGGCCGCGAACGGGCTGTCACCGCTGACGAACGGCCCGACCAGGATGGTCAGCAGCATGCCGCCGATCGCCGCGGCGGCCAGGTCGGGCAGCCAGCTGCTGGGCGGGACCCGCTGGGCGCGGACGAAGGTGACCACCGCCAGCACGATGCCGATCACCGCGAACATGACGAGCGAGACCCTGTTCTGGGCCGTGTCGTCGTCGTTGAACCAGATGCGGCTCACCACCCGCGCGATCACGTTGATCGCGAACAGAGCCGCGGCCAACAGAGCGATCCGCACCCAACGCTGCCTCATGCGTCCTCCCCGGACGTGCCCGGACTGCTACGGCTTCGCGCCGCAGATGAATCTAGGCTCGGGATCGTAGCGCCAGGTGAACTTCTCGCGCGCCACCTCCTTGCCGTCCTTGCGGATGACGCGCCACGCGTCCTGGGTGAAACCGGGAAGTCCGCTGCTGGTGATGCACTTCGGGCCGGGCTCGCGGTAGACGGTCGGCGGCGAGGTGATGGTGCGGCGCGGGCTGCGGACGGTCCTGACGCTGTCGTAGACCTTGGTGCTCCACATCGACACGGTCACCGACCTGCTGGTGTACGACGTGTCGATCAGGATCCCGTACGGCGTGGTGTTCCGGAACTTGAGATCGAGGGTCGGGTAGAAGATCGTCGACTCGATGACCGCCGGATAGCGGGAGAAGTAGAACGAGTGCGGCTTGTGCTCGACGTCCTCCAGGCCCGCGTAGTAGGCGGCGTTGAACAGCGTGGTGGTGAACTGCGAGGCCCCGCCGCCGACGCCGGGCTCCAGCCGGCCGCCCACGATGACCGGCGCGTCCCGGTAGCCGGCCGCGTAGTTCCGCTCGCCGGTGTGCCCGTTGAGCGAGAACGTCGCGCCGGGCCGCACCACGGCGCCGTCCACCGCCCGGGCCACGGTCATGATGTTCTGGCTCCGCGGCGACCGGCTGCCGCCGGTGAAGTAGGTGGTGAAGGTCGACACCTTCTCCTTGACGCCCAGCTCGGCCAGGTCGTCCTCGGTGGTCGCGCCCTCCTGCCGGGAGAGCACCGCCGCGACCGTGCGGGGCGCCGGGTCGGGCAGCACGGCGAGCAGGGCCGGCCCCAGCCGGGCCAGGTCGACCATGTCGCCGGGGGTGCCGGCCAGGATCTTCGGCCGGCCGCCGGCCACCGTGATCGTCGCCTGCTCCGGTTCCCGCTCCACCGCCGCGAACTCCCGGGCCGCCGCGGCGTGCAGTTTCCCGCCGTCGATGGCCGGGGTGAGCAGGCCGTTGTCGTCGGCCCGGAAGACCAGGCCCCGGGCGATGGCCCGCGGGCTCAGCGTCAGCGACTTGTCCCCCACCGTCACGGTGACCGGGGCCGCGACGGCCGGGGTGGCCAGGTCGGCGACCAGGGCGTCGACCTGCTCCCGGCTGGTGGCGGGCGGCCGGGACACCAGGGTGACGGTGGCGGTGCCGCCGGCGAGCCAGGCCCGCCGGACCGCGGTCGCGGCGGCCGCCACGTCCAGGTTCCGCCCGGTCGCCGGGTACGTGGGCTTCGGCGTCAGCCCGGCGAAGACGATGCCCGGCTTCTTCAGCGTGATCCGGGCCGGGTCGAGCCGCGCGCGCAGCGCCTCCTCGAGCCTCGCCTCGTCCAGCTCGATCACCGGCGGCACCGTGCGCTCGCCGGTCAGCCGTGGACGGCCCTTGATCGCCCGGCCGACGCTGAGGTCGACGTCGAGCCGCAGCGCCAGGTCGGCGGCCTCGATCGAGAACTTCTCCCCGTCCAGGTCGACGGCCACCGGGTCGCCGGTGCGCGGGCCGATCGCCTCGGTCAGTGCCCGTTCGGCCTCGCTGCGGGACTTGCCGCCCAGGTCGACGCCGAGGATGCGGGTGCCGCGGGGGACGTCGCCGGCGTAGGCCCACGCGGCCGCGCCGGCGCCGGCCAGCAGGACGGCGGCCGCCGCGCCCACCGCGACGATCCGCTTGCGGCTGACCGGGCTCTCCGCGGCCGGCCCGGCCGGCGGAATCACCGTCGTGGGGGGCTGGCCGGTCGGGGTCTCAGAGGCGAACACGGCGCAAGTGTGCAGGCCACGGCCGGACACCGACAATCGACACGAGCGGCCGTCACTGCTTTGTGACAGGCGGGCGCCGCAATATCAACTTGTAGGTGTACGCGGCGAAGGTCAGGCTCCCGACCAGGATCATCACCAGCGCCACCCAGTCCTCGCCGCTGATCAGATAGTCGCCCTCGGTGGTCCGCGTCCCGGCGGCGAAGAACATGATCAGGGTCCAGACCGTCCACGGCGGCGCCAGCGCCCAGCGCCGGCCCACCGTGGTCACGGCGAACCAGGAGATCGCCACGTTGGCCACCGCGGCCAGCAGGATGGCCGCACCGACCGGCACCCCGCCCAGCCGCAGCGGGGACAGGAAGATCTCCAGGGCCGCGGTGAGCACCGTCGCCAGCACGGCGAGGGCCAGGCCGGCCGCGCGGACCACGACCTCCAGCGCCCGGCTCGGCGGCGCGGGCGGCAGCTCGTCGGCGGGCGCGGACACCGCGGGCGCCTCGGTCGTCATCGTCCCACCACGTTGCTGAACAGGTCGTCCTCCCACTTGTGGGGGCCGCTCACCTCGCCGCGCTCGCCCTTGACCAGGGTGAAGTACTCCACGCCCATGAACTCGCCGCCGAAGTCGCCGGCGATGCCGTACAGCCAGGAGTTGTCCGGGATCTGGGTGGCGTGCGCGCGCATCGCGGCCACCTTGCGCTCGTGGAAGTCCGTGCCGTCGATACGGGCGGCGATCTCGTCGTCCGGGTGCCCGAACGGCAGGTCCTCGACGTTCTGCACGTCGGCGAACGGGTTGTCGTCCATGCCCTGGAAGGCCTCCATCCCGCCCTCCAGCACGCTCAGCGGCATGGCGGTCCAGTAGATCTTCTCCGGCCCGAACCCCTCGGCCTCGGCCAGCTCCGCCGCGCGCATCGCCACCCGGTGCGCCTGGATGTGGTCCGGGTGGCCGTAGAAGCCGTTCTCGTCGTACGTGATCAGCACCTGCGGGCGTACCTCCCGCATGATCTCCAGGCAGTGCCCGGCCGCCTCGTCGAGGTTCGCCCGCCAGAAGGCCCGGGGGTGGTTGTTGGTCTCCAGCCCCATCATCCCGGAGTCGCGATAGCGGCCCGCGCCGCCGAGGAAGCGGTGATCGGTGACGCCGAGCGCGGCGCACGCCCGCCGCAGCTCGGCGATCCGCCAGCCGCCGAGCTGGTCGGCCTGGCGCGCCTCCAGCTGCGCGAGCTCGGGCACGTGGATCTCGCCCTCCTCACCGAGCGTGCAGGTCACCAGGGTCACCCCGGCGCCCTCGGCGGCGTACCGGGCCATCGTGGCGCCGGTGCCGGTCACCTCGTCGTCGGGATGGGCGTGCACGAGCATGAGGCGGCGTGCGGGCAGGGCGTTCGTCACGCGCGCAACTCTACGCGGGAGCGCTCCGCGGCTCCGCGTGTGCGGTTTGCCGGGCGCGAGGGGCCGTCGATCAGCGATGCTGGTCAGCGTGGAGTATCCCGAACTCTCCGACCGCACCGGCCGGTTCCGCTTCGGCGCCCCGCACGCCCTGACGGTCGGTGACGACGGCGCGCGGGTGGCCTTCCTGCGCTCCGCCGGCCCGTACGACCCCGCGGCGGCGTTGTGGGTGCTCAACGTGGCCACCGGCGCCCTCACCGAGATCGCGCCGGGGCCGGTCGACTCGTACGCCGGGTCGGCCACGCTCGACGTGCTGGCCTGGGCGTACGAGGGACAGCTGCACTCCTCCACCGCCGGCCGGATCGCCACCGCGGAGCCGGTGCGGGACCCGCGCCCCGACCCGGCCGGGCGGCACATCGGCTACGTCACCGCCGACGGCTGCCTGCGAGTGGTCACCGACGGTGACGATCAGCTGCTGGCCGGGGAGCCGGGCAGCGGCGTGTCCTGGGGCGTGGCGGGGCCGGTGGCCGCCGAGTTCGGCCGCGATCGCGGCTGGTGGTGGGCCCCGGACGGGAGCCGGATCCTGGCCGTACGCGGCGCCGGCCGGTCGTCGAGCCTGCACCTGCTCGACCTGTACGGCGGCTGGGTCGACGTGCACTGGGACCGCGAGACGTACCCGTACCTGGTCGACGTGCACTGGCGCGGCCCGGGCAACGCCCTGATCACCGTGCTGCGCCGGACCCAGCAGCACGGCCTGGTGCTCTCCGTCGACCCGCGTACCGGCGAGACCCAGGTGCACGCCGAGCTGGCCGACGCGCGGTGGGTGGAGCCCGTGCCCGGCACGCCCCGGCAGCTGCCCGACGGCCGCGTCCTGGTCGGCGGCGAGCTGGCCCACGACGGCTTCGACGCCCGCTGCCTGTTCGCCGACGGCAGCCTGATCACCCCGCCGGGCCTGTACGTCCGCCGGGTCGTCGGGGTGCTGCCCCGCCCGTCCGGCGGCCCCGAGCTGATCGTCGAGGGCACCGACGGCGAACCGTCCGAGCAGCACGTCTTCGCCGTCCGCACGGCGCTGGCCGGAGGCGGCGCGAGCGCCCGCCGGCTGACCACGGCGCCGGGCCGGCACACCGCGGCCGTCGGCGGCGACGTGCTGGTCCTCGACCTGACGGTCATCCGCGGCGCGGCCGAAGTGCTGACCCTGCCGTCGCTGGCCGCGCCGCTGCCCTACGAGCCCCGGCCGGTGCTGGCCCGGGTCACCGACCGCCGGCTGCCCTCGGCGGTGCTCCATCCGAGCGGCCACGTCACCGGCACGCGGCTGCCGGTCCTGCTGGAGCTCGGCCCGGGACCGGGCCACCAGCAGGTGGTCACCGACCCGGCGGCGTGGCAGGACCGGCAATGGTGGGCCGACGCCGGCTTCGCCGTGGTCAGCGTCGACACCCGGGGTACGCCCGGAGTCGCGCCCAGCTTCGAGAAGGTGGTCTACCGCCGGCTGGCCGACGTGGCCCTGACCGACCAGATCGACGCGCTGCACGCCCTCACCGGCAAGCACCCCGACCTGGACCTGAGCCGGGTCGCCGTACGCGGCCGCGGGCTCGGCGGCTGGCTGGCGGCGCTGGCCCTGACCCGCCGCCCCGACCTGTTCCGCTGCGGCGTGGCCCGCGACCCGGTCACCGACTGGACCGCGCTGCCGCCCGCGTACGCCGAGCGCTACCTGGGCACCCGCGCCGACAACTCCGACGTGTACGACCACCACAGCGTCACGCCGCCGGCGACGCTGCTGATCTCCCCCCACGGGGACCTGTCCGCAGAACTCGCATTCGTGACCCGGGAGTGTGCATGACGTCAGCCCTGATCGGCCGCAGCCTGCCCATGGAAGCCCTGGCGACGACCGAGTCCGACTACCTCCAGCTGGGCGAGACCTCGGCGCGCACGGAACTGTGGGACGGCGGGGTCCTGACCTGCCCCCGGGACACCCCACGGCACCAGCTGATCCTGAACGCGCTGGCCAACGCGCTGCGGGCCAACCGCACGGACCTGAACGTGATCTCCGGGGTGCCGGTGCGGCTGGGCCCGGGCCGGATCGCGGTCCCGGACCTGATCATCGCGGGCACCATCGACCTGGACCAGCCGCTGGTCGAGGCCCAGTCGGTCCGGCTGGTCTGCGAGATCACCTCCGCGGCGAGCGCGACGGTGGACTGGACGCTGAAGATGCACGCGTACGCCCAGGCGCGGATTCCGTGCTACCTGGTGGCGGAGCCGGAGCGGGGGCTGCTGCACAGCAACATGCTGTCGGCCCAGGGGTACGTGGAGCAGTCGGTGATGCAGCTCGTCCGGGTCACGGGCCTTGACCTGTGACTAGCCTGATCATGAATTGATGTGGGAAACTCGCACCATGATGCCCGCCATCCTGGACCGGGGAACACCGGTGACAGAGGAGGAGTTCTTCGCGCTCGGCGAGACATCCAAGCGCATCGAACTTTTCGACGGGAGCCTGTACGTGACCCCCGCCCCCACACCCCAGCACCAGCACATCGCCAGCGAGATCAAGTTCGCGCTCCGGAACGCGGCCCGCGATGCCGGCCTCCACATCCATGAGGCAGTCAACGTTCGGCTGCAGCCCGGACGGATCCCGATCCCGGATCTGGTGATCACCAGGAAGATCAACTTCAAGGAGTTGGTCATCGACGCGGAGGCCGTGGTGTTGATCTGCGAGATCGTCTCGCCGTCGAACGCCTCCGCCGACAAGGTTCTCAAGATGCATTACTACGCCGCTGCCGGCATTCCGTGGTATCTGCTGGTGGAGCAGGACAGCGCCACCCTGCACCTCTATCAGCTGGCCGGTAACCACTACGTCGAGCGTTCCGTCACCAGGCCCGGCGAGGTGCTGCATCTGGCCGCCCCTCTGACTGCCGACCTCGTCCCCGACGAATTGCTGCCGCCGGACTAGGCAGCGGCCAGCTGGTTGCGGCCGGCTCGTTTCGCCGTGTAGAGGCGGGCGTCCGCCCGGTCGTAGAGATCACGCCCCGGCTCCCCGCTCCGGCACGCCGCCAGGCCCATGCTCAGCGTCACCGTCAGCCCCGGCGCGACCGTGCTCCAGTCCCGGGCCGAGATCACCCGCCGGATGCGCTCGGCGATCTGCCGGGCCTGGTCCTCGCCGGTGGTCAGGAACAGCGCGAACTCGTCGCCGCCGAAGCGGATCGCCACCTTGTCGTGCCGGCAGTGCGCGCGCAGCACCGCCGCGATCTCGCCCAGCACCCGGTCGCCCACGCCGTGCGAGAAGTGGTCGTTGATGTCCTTGAAGCGGTCCACGTCGATCAGCAGCAGGCAGCCGCCGTCGGCCACCGTGTCGATCCGGCGGTCGAACATCCGGCGGTTGCCGAGCCCGGTGAGCGCGTCCGAGGTGGCCGCGAGGTCCGCCGTGGTCCGCGCCGCCTCCAGCTCCACCCGCCGGTACGCCTGCCGCAGCATCGTGCGCCGGTCCAGGCGCAGCTGCCAGAGCGCCTCGACGTGGCTGCGCAGCGACTCGAGCACCGCCTGCGTCGCGTCGCCGGGGAATTCCAGGACGGCGGTCATCGCCAGCTCGTACTGGAACAGCAGCCGCTGGGACCGCAGGACCGCGAGTTCGAGTCCGGCCCGGAACTCCCGGCGGGCCGCCCGCCACTCGCCGGTGGCCCGCAGGGCCATGCCGTGCGCGAGATGCAGCAGGCGGGCCTCGTGCTGCTGGCCGGCGTCGCGCATCCTGGGCAGCAGCTCCGCGACGAGCCCGAGAGCCTCCGCGAGCCGGCCGGTCCGGGCGTGACAGACCGCCAGCACCGCCACCCCGACCGGGGAGTCGATGCCCTGGTCGATCCAGAACTCGAGCACCGCGACGCTCTTGTCGATCAGCGCCGCCGCCTCCTCGCCGCGACCCACCTGGGCCAGCCGCAGCGCCCACTCCACCCACAGCTCCGCCTGGGTCAGCTCGGCAGCGGACCGGTACAGGTCGTCCGGGGACTCGAACGACTCCAGACCGCGGCGCATGGCGTCGTCGGCGAGCTCGAACAGCTCCGCGCCCCGGGCGGCCTCGCCCAGCGACGACATGGCCGAGAAGTACCGCAGGCCCTTGCGCGGCGCCACGTCGAGCAGGGCCATCGCCCGGGCGACGTAGTGCAGCCCGTCGTCGATGCGGCCCAGGTTGATCAGCACCTCGGCGGTGTCGGCCAGGATCTTCGCGTCGGTGGCCCGGGGACCACGCACTGCGGTCCGTTCGCCGGTCAGCTCCTCGGCGATCACCAGGGCCTCGTCCAGCCGGCCCAGGGCGCTGAGCGCGTACATCCGGCCCAGCCGGCTGACCCGGTGGGTCCGGCGGTCGCCGAGCACCAGCGTGATCGCCTCCGCCTCGTCGGCGGCGAGCAGGGTCTCGGTGTGGTGGCCCCGGATGGTCAGGTCGTGCACGTGCAGGGCCAGGTTCGCGAAGGCGCCGTACGGCGACACCAGCACCGGCAGGCGGTTCATCGGCATCGTCGGTGTCCCATGGCCCTATGGTCGGCGGCGGCGTCCCCGATGTGAGGCGTTGCCCGGCGCACGGGCAGAGAATGTCGGTGGGGTCGCCTAGGGTCTCGGGCATGAGCGTGGATCACTTCGACGAGGCCGGCACGGCGGTCCAGGCCGCCCTGGACGCCGGCGCCCGTTATGCGGACGCCCGGGTGATGCTGCGGCGCACCGAGACCATGAGCGCCCGCGACGGCGAGGTCGAGGACCTCAGCTCCGACGAGAGCGCCGGCATCGGGGTGCGGGCCCTGGTCGGCTCCAGCTGGGGCTTCTACGCCGTGCCCGACCTGTCCGGCGCCGCCGCCCGCGCCGCCGGCCGCCGGGCCGCCGAGATCGCCGCCGCCAGCGCCCGCGTCCCCGGCCCGGCGATCGATCTGGTCCCGGCCGGCGCCGGCACGGCCAGCTGGGCCAGCCGGTGCGAGATCGACCCGCTCTCGGTGCCGCTGTCGGTCAAGGGCGACCTGCTGGTCGCCGCCACCGCGGCGGCCCGCGACGCGGGCGCCGACCTGGCCGAGGGCATCTACCAGATCTGGGACACCCGCAAGTGGTTCGCCTCCAGCGACGGTCACCGCATCGACCAGCACATCCGCGAGTGCGGCGCGGGCATCACCGCGAGCGCGTACGGCGACGGCGAGATCCAGCGCCGCTCCTGGCCCTCGCACCGCGGCCAGTACGGCACCCGCGGCTGGGAGCTGGTCGACGAGCTGGCCCTGACCGACAACGCCGCCCGGATGGCCGACGAGGCGCGGGCGCTGCTGACCGCCCCGCTCTGCCCGTCCGGCGAGACCACGCTGATCCTCGGCGGCGAGCAGCTCGCCCTGCAGATCCACGAGTCGGTCGGGCACGCCATCGAGCTCGACCGCATCCTCGGCTGGGAGGCCGCGTTCGCCGGCACCTCCTGGCTCGACCTGGACCAGCTCGGCACCCTGCGGTACGGCTCCGACCTGATGAACATCACCATCGACCCGACGATCCCGGGCGCGCTGGGCAGCTTCGGCTACGACGACGAGGGCTCGCCCGCGGTCAAGCGTGACGCCGTCCGCAACGGCCGCTGGGTGGGCGTGCTGGCCGGCCGGGACTCCGCCGCGATGGCCGGGCTCGACTACGCCGGCAGCGTGCGCGCCGACGGCTGGGCGCGGCTGCCGATGGTCCGGATGACCAACGTGGGCCTGGAGCCGGGCCCGCACACCCTGGAGGAGATCATCGCGGCGACCGACGACGGCGTCATGATGGACATCAACCGCTCCTGGTCGATCGACGACCGCCGGCTCAACTTCCAGTTCGGCTGCGAGATCGGCTGGGAGGTCAAGAACGGCCGGCGCGGACGGATGCTGCGCAACCCCACGTACACCGGGATCGGCCCGAAGTTCTGGCAGTCGATGGACATGCTGTCCTCGGAGTCGGTCGCCTGGGGCACGCCGAACTGCGGCAAGGGCCAGCCCGGCCAGATCGGGCACACCGGGCACCCGGCCGCGCCGGCCCGGTTCACCGGGGTCCGCGTGGGGGTGCGGGGATGAGCCGGCACGAGCAACTGCCCGACCAGCGATGCGGAGGATCCCGATGAGCGCCGAGCTCGACCTTGCGGCCCGGGTCATCGAGCTGATCCGGCGACTGGCCGGCGCGGGGGCGCAGGCCGAGGTCGTCGCCGCCCATTCCGCCGAGGCGCTGACCCGCTTCGCGAACTCGGCGATCCACCAGAACGTCGCCGACGCCACCACGACCGTCCGGCTGCGGCTGCACCTCGACGGGCGTACGGCCGGCGGCTCCACCACCGTGACCGGCCCGGCCGGCCTGCAGGCGCTGGTGGAACGCACGATCGCCGCCTCCCGCCTCTCCCCGCCCGACCAGGCGTGGCCCGGCCTCACCCCGCCCACCGCGCTGCGCGCCGCGCCGGCCTTCGACGAGGCCACCGCCGCCGCGGGCCCCCACGAGCGCGCCGACCGCGTCCGTGACTTCGTCCGGGCGGCCGACGGGCTGGAGACCGCCGGCTTCTGCCGCACCTCGTATCACTCCGCCGGCTTCGCCAACACCGCCGGCCAGGCCGTCGAGGGCCGGTCGGCCGACGCCGCGATGGACGGCATCGCCCGTCTCGACGGCGCGGACGGCGTCGCCCGCCGCGCCGGCAGCCGGCTGTCCGAGCTGGACGGCGCGGCCCTGGGCACCCGGGCGGCCGCCAAGGCGCGGGCGGGCGGCCGGCCGGTCGAGCTCCCGCCGGGCCGCTACGAGGTGGTGCTGGAGCCCACCGCGGTCGCCGACATCCTCGACAACCTGGCGACCTTCGGCTTCAACGGCAAGGCGTACGCCCAGCACCAGTCGTTCGCGGAGCTGGGCGTCCCGCAGTTCGACCCGGCGGTGACCATCCGCGACGAGCCGCTGGGCGCGACCCTGCCGTTCGACCAGGAGGGCACCCCCCGCGACACCCTGGTCCTGGTCGACCGCGGCACGACGACGGCAGTCAGCCACGACCGCACCTCGGCGGCCGAGGCGGGCGCGGCGTCCACCGGCCACGCCGGCGCGGCCTCCCGCTCCTGGGGCCCGATTGCCTCCAACCTGGGTCTGGCGCCCGAGCCCGGCGGGCACGCCGCCCCGGAGACCGGCGAGGGCCCAACGGCAGCGTCGGCCCGCACCCTGGTCGGCGGTGTGCGCCGGGGCCTGCTGATCACGGACTTCTGGTACACCCGGGTGCTCGACCAGAAGAGCCTGGTCATCACCGGCCTGACCCGCAACGGCGTCTGGCTGGTCGAGGACGGCGAGGTGACGGCGGCGGTGGGCAACATGCGCTTCACCCAGTCCTACCCGCAGGCCCTAGGCCCGGGCGCGGTGCTGGGCGTGGGAGCCGAGGCGATCGCCCTGCCCGACCGCTGGTCCGGGGTCCGCTACACGGCGCCGGCCCTGCACCTGAAGTCCTGGAACCTGACCGGCAACGCCTCGGGCTGACCGGCCGGCAACGAGCACCGAGCAGCCCGGCTTAGGTGGGCCGCCACCATCGCTCGGTGGCGGCCCCAGCCCGAACTCATGGCGGAGTCAGGCTGGGCGCGTCGCCCCGGTGCAGGACCAGCCGATCTTCTCTCCGGGCCTCAACCGCTGGTTCAGCATCAAGATCGCTCGTGAGGGGAACGAACCCGCTGAAGGCGCCGGCTACCTGGCCCCTGCGAGTCGTGGCGCACCAACCCTACGGAGCTGCCGGTCGCCTTCGGCGCGCCACCGACGTGCGCGGACGACAATGGCCTCGACGCTGCTGCCATGATGGCGCGATGCCGCTGTTCGAGATGACCTCCGATGTGCTGGAGCCCGTGCCGTCGACCACGTTCGCGGCGGAGCAGGTGTTGGAGCGGGCCGACTTACAACGGCTGCTGCGCTCGCGAATCGACATGATCGTCGACGGCGTGATGGTCGTCGCCGAGGAGTTCGGCGCCTTCACCGATGCACGCCGGCGAATCGACCTGCTCGGTGTCGACCGCGACGGCCGGCTGGTGGTCATCGAGCTCAAGCGCACCACAGACGGCGGGCACCTGGAGCTGCAGGCGCTGCGGTACGCCGCAATGGTGTCCGTCATTACCTTCGACGACCTCGTCGAGCATCACGAGCACTACCTGGCCCAGGTCGAGCCGGAGGCGATCGACGAGGCGCGCAGCCGCCTGGCGGACTTCCTGGAGGACGTCGGTGGGGAGGACGCGGTACTGAGCCGGGAGGTTCGCTTGGTCCTCGTAGCCGCCGGCTTCGACCGCGAAATCACCACCACGGTGCTATGGCTCACCGATGTGTACGGAGTGGACATCCGGTGCGTCAAGCTCACTCCCTACAAGATTGGCGAGCGCCTGCTCCTGGACGTCCAGCAGATCATCCCGCTGCCCGAGGCCAGCGAGCTCACCGTGCAGATCCGCCGCAAGCAGACCCAGGCGCGGACCGTCGGCGCGGACGGCCGCGACTGGACCCAGTACGAGGTGGTCACCCCCGAAGGCCGCAGCGGTCCGCTGCGCAAGCGGTGGGCGGTGCTCACCATGGCAACCGCCCTGCACCGGGCTGGTATCACCGCGCACCAGCTCACCACGGCCTTGCCGCGCTCGCGGTTCCTCCCGGTCGAGGGCACGTTGACGGGCGAGGAACTGGCCGCGGCCTTCCTGGCGAGATACCCCGGATCGACAAAACGCCTCGGTCGCTGGTTTCTCGACTCACCCCTGCACGACCAGGGACGCACCTGGGTGGTCTCCAAGATGTGGGGCACCAACACGGAGCCGGTCCTTGACCGGCTCGTCGCCCTGGCGGGGACTTCGGACTTCGGCTACGAGCCAGTGGACGCCGAGGCGTGACGCCGGCCGCACGCGCCGGCCCAGGGAGCGGCCCGGAATCCTCGATATGATCTTGGAATGTTCGTGGTGACCCTGACCTACGTCGCCGACCTGGCCCAGGTCGACGACGCCCTTCCCGACCACATCGCCTGGCTGGACCGCCAGTACGCCGACGGCGTCTTCGCCGCCTCCGGCCCCCGGATCCCCCGGGTCGGCGGCGTGATCCTGGCCCGTGACCTCACCCGCGAGGACCTGGACCGCCGCCTCGCCGCGGACCCCTTCCACCAGCGGGGCATCGCCGAGTACGCCGTGACCGAGTTCGCCCCCTCCCGCGCCGCCGAGGGCCTGGAGCCTCTCCTGCCGCGACCTTGAGCCCTTCCCGGCGGGCGCGGCATTGACCGGCGTGTTTCACTGGGCCGGTGAGCGCTGGATCGATGAGTGACGGACCGCGTGACCACGCACCCGACGACTACTCGGCGGCGGACGAGCCGACCACCGGCCCGCCGGCCGGCGCTGTCTCCGCGGGCAGCTACGGCACCGGGGCCGATCCCGGCACCACAGCCGACCTCGGCCGCACCACGCCCTCCCGCCCGGACACCGGCGCCGGCGCCGGCTTCAGCTCCGGCTCCGGCTCCACGACCGACCCGAGCCTCACGACCGACCCCGGCTCCGCGACCGGCTCCGGCTCCGCGACCGGCTCAAGCCTCACAACCGGCTCCGGCTCCGGCTCCGCGACCGGCTCAAGCCTCCCAACCGGCTCAAGCTTCACCACAGGCTCCGGCCCGACGGCCCGCTCCGGGTCCACGACCGGCTCCGGCCCAACGGCCCGGCTCGGTTCGCCGGCCCGCTCCGGCCGCGCCAGGGACTCCCGTCCCACCGAAGGCGCCACCTCCGCAGCCGGCACCAAGACCGCCGGCGTCCCGGGCCGCCGCGACGCCGAACCCGCCCGGCCGGATCCGGAAGCCCGTAAGCGCCGCAAGCGCCGCCTCCTGGTAGCCGGCATCTCCGTGGCCGCCGCGCTCGTCGTCATCGCCCTCTGCGCCGGCGGGCTGGCCGTCCTGCGCGCCGTCTCCGGCTTCCGGGACGACGCCTCCGACGCCCGGGACAGCAGGCAGCTCCGGGACGGCGCGTGCCTGGAGCTCGAAGGCCGGCTCAACAAGCTCGTGCCGCCCGGCGCCACCGCCACCCCGCAGGCCCGGGCCACCGCGGTGCGGGACGAGAACGCCGCCACCCGGGTCTACGTCGGCCGGCTGGAGAACCGGCGGGTGTCCGACGGGTGGCGGGAGCTGCTGGACGCGCGTACCGCGTTCGCCGAGGCGCTCGACGTTCAGGCGAAGTCCCGTACCCCCGCGTTTTATGTCGCTCCCGCGCCCCGCGACGGGGTCTCTCTCGCCGATCAGCTGGCCCGTTGGTCCCCCGCGACCTGCGCCGGTCCGATCCGCCGGCTGGCCGCCCCGGACCTGTAGCGCGGTAAGCCTTCCCTTACACGGCGCGAAGCTGACCTTCGTTGTAACGTGTGCCACACATTGCGGACGCACACCCCCAGCAGGCGCGCCCGCCGGCAGATGCAGGTCACCGTCAGGGAGACGTCAATGACGACGACGGCAACGAAGCCGGATCCGGGGCGCTCACGCGCCTCGATCGCGGCCAGGACGTTGCGCACGGACCGGTGGTGGTTTCCACCACTGATCACCTTCGTGGGGTTGTCCGCGTGGGTCATCTACGCGACCGTCCGCGTGTTCATGCACAAGTGGTATTTCGTCGAGGAGCACCACTATCTGACCCCGTTCTACTCACCGTGTCTGACCGACCGGTGCGTCGAGGGGTCCGACCTGTTCGGCACCCCGCTACCCAAGTTCTGGTTGATTCCGGAAGCGGCCCTCACGCTGCCGTTCCTGTTGCTCTTCCGCCTCACCTGTTACTACTACCGCAAGGCGTACTACCGCGCCTTCTGGCTGTCGCCGCCGGCCTGTGCCGTGCCCGACGCGCACGAGAAGTACACGGGTGAGACGCGGTTCCCGCTGATCTTCCAGAACCTGCACCGGTACGCGTTCTACGCCGCGGCCATCATCTCGGTGATCAACACGTACGACGCCATCATCGCGTTCCGCTCCGGTGACGAGTTCGGCTTCGGGCTGGGCAACGTGATCCTGCTGATCAACGTGATCATGCTGTGGGCGTACACGTTGTCCTGTCACTCCTGCCGGCACATCGTCGCCGGGCGGTTGAAGCACTTCTCCAAGCACCCGGTGCGGTACCGCTTCTGGCTCTTCGTGTCGAAGCTCAACGCCCGGCACATGCAGCTCGCGTGGATCACGCTCGGCACCCTCGCCCTGACCGACTTCTACATCATGGCGGTCGCGGCGGACTGGTGGCCCGACCTGCGATTCATCAACTAGAGGGCCCCCAATGACGACTCGAATCGAACGACACCACTACGACGTGGTCGTGATCGGCGCCGGCGGCGCCGGGCTGCGGGCGGCCATCGAGGCCCGGCTCGCGGGCAAGCGCACCGCGATCATCAGCAAGTCGCTGTTCGGCAAGGCCCACACGGTCATGGCCGAGGGCGGCGCGGCCGCCGCCATGGGCAACGTGAACAGCCGCGACAACTGGATGGTGCACTTCCGCGACACCATGCGCGGCGGGAAGTTCCTCAACAACTTCCGGATGGCCGAGCTGCACGCCAAGGAGGCGCCGGAGCGCATCTGGGAGCTGGAGACCTACGGCGCGCTGTTCGACCGCACCAAGGACGGCAAGATCTCCCAGCGCAACTTCGGCGGCCACGAGTACCCGCGGCTGGCGCACGTCGGCGACCGGACCGGCCTGGAGCTGATCCGCACCCTGCAGCAGAAGATCGTCTCGCTGCAGCAGGAGGACTTCGCGGAGACCGGCAGCTACGACGCCAAGATCCGGGTGTTCTCCGAGACCACGATCACCGAGCTGCTGCTCGACGGGGACAAGGTCGCCGGGGCGTTCGGCTACTACCGCGAGTCCGGCGAGTTCATCCTGCTCGAGGCGCCCGCGGTCGTGCTGGCCACCGGCGGCGTCGGCCGCTCCTACAAGGTCACCTCGAACTCGTGGGAGTACACCGGCGACGGCCACGCGCTCGCCCTGCGGGCCGGCGCCACGCTGATCAACATGGAGTTCCTCCAGTTCCACCCGACCGGCATGGTCTGGCCGCCCAGCGTCAAGGGCATCCTGGTCACCGAGTCGGTGCGGGGCGACGGCGGCGTCCTGAAGAACACCGACGGCAAGCGGTTCATGTTCAACTACGTCCCCGACGTCTTCCGCAAGCAGTACGCGGAGACCGAGGAGGAGGCGGACCGCTGGTACAAGGACCCGGACAACAACCGGCGCCCGCCCGAGCTGCTGCCCCGCGACGAGGTCGCCCGGGCGATCAACAGCGAGGTCAAGGCCGGCCGGGGTACGAAGGCCGGCGGCGTCCTGCTCGACATCGCCAGCCGGCTGCCCGCCGAGGAGGTCCAGCGCCGGCTGCCCTCGATGTACCACCAGTTCAAGGAGCTGGCGGACGTCGACATCACCAAGGAGCCGATGGAGGTCGGTCCCACCTGTCACTACGTGATGGGCGGCGTCGAGGTCGACCCGGACACGGCGGCGGCCTTCGGCCACGTCGAGGGCCTGTTCGCGGCCGGCGAGGTGTCCGGCGGCATGCACGGCTCCAACCGGCTCGGCGGCAACTCGCTGTCCGACCTGCTGGTGTTCGGCAAGCGGGCGGGCGAGCACGCGGCGGCCTACGTCGACGCCGTCGGCAAGCGGCCCAAGGTGACCACCGGCGACGTGGAGTCGGCCGTGGACGCCGCGCTGGCCCCGCTGAGCCGCGAGGGCGGCGAGAACCCGTACACGCTGCAGCAGGACCTGCAGGCGGTCATGGGCGACCTGGTCGGCATCATCCGCCGCGAGGGCGAGCTGACCGACGCGCTCAAGCGGCTGCAGGAGCTCAAGCTGCGGGTGGCGAACGTCGGCGCGGCCGGCGGGCGCCGGTACAACCCGGGCTGGCACCTGGCGCTGGACCTGCGCAACATGCTGATCGTCTCGGAGTGCACCGCGAAGGCGGCGCTGGAGCGCGAGGAGTCGCGCGGCGGGCACACCCGGGAGGACTTCCCGAAGATGAGCCCGCAGTGGCGGCTGATCAACCTGGTCTGCTCGCTGGACGAGGCCGGCGACGTGCTGCTGGAACGCAAGCCGGTGCCGACGATGCGCCCCGAGCTGCTGGGCCTGTTCGAGCGGACCGAGCTGAGCAAGTACATGACCGACGAAGAGCTCACGGAGGTGAAGTGATGAAGCGTCACTTTCGGGTGTGGCGGGGCGACGCGTCGGGCGGCGAGATCCAGGACTTCGACGTCGAGGTGAACGAGGGCGAGGTCGTCCTCGACATCATCCACCGGCTCCAGGCGACCGAGACGCCGGACCTGGCCTGCCGGTGGAACTGCAAGGCGGGCAAGTGCGGCTCCTGCTCGATGGAGATCAACGGCAAGCCGCGGCTGGGCTGCATGACGCGGATGTCGACCTTCGAAGAGGACGAGACGGTCACGATCACGCCGCTGCGCACGTTCCCGATCATCCGGGACCTGGTCACCGACGTCTCGTTCAACTACGAGAAGGCCCGGGAGACGCCGGCGTTCGCGCCGCCGCCGGGGGTCAAGCCGGGCGACTACCGGATGCAGCAGGTCGACGTGGAGCGCTCGCAGGAGTTCCGCAAGTGCATCGAGTGCTTCCTGTGCCAGAACACCTGCCACGTGGTCCGCGACCACGAGGAGAACAAGCCGGCGTTCTCCGGGCCGCGGTACTTCATCCGCGCCGCCGAGCTGGACATGCACCCGCTCGACGACCGGACGGACCGCAAGGACTACTCCCAGCAGCACCAGGGCCTGGGCTACTGCAACATCACCAAGTGCTGCACCGAGGTCTGCCCCGAGCACATCAAGATCACTGACAACGCGATCATCCCGATGAAGGAGCGCGTGGTCGACAACCGCTACGACCCGCTGGTCTGGCTCGGCCGCAAGATCTTCCGGCGGGACCAGCTGAACGGCAACGGCTCGGGCAACGGCTCCGGCGGCGAGAACATGGCGCCCAGCAGCTCCGAGGGCGTCACCGGCGTCGCGGCCGGCCTGGGCGGCGCGGGCACCCGGCCGCCGGAGGCCCCGGCGGTGAACGCCGACGGCCGGCTGGACGTGGCCGAGTTGCTGTCGCATCAGGCGGGCGGGCCGTCACCGTTCGGCGACGACCAGGAGTTCCCGCTCCGCGACGGGATCACGTACCGGCATCCGGCGCCGGACAAGGACTGAGCAGCATCACGAACGGCCCGCCTCGGCGGGCCGTTCTGCTTGTCCGCCCGGGGTCGCGGAGCCGGCGGCGTCGGCGAGCGCGGCGGCGAGCAGCGCCCGGGCCGTCCAGCGCATCCGCTCGGGGATCTCGGACCGCGGCACCCCGGCCACGTCGGTGAGCCAGACCAGCGCCTCGATGCCGGTGGCGGCCCTGATGGTGCCGGCCAGCCGGGGCACGTCGAGGCCGGGGTGGGTGGCGCGCAGCGGGTCGAGCGCGTCCTCGATCCAGCCGATGGCCCGGCCCTGCCGCAGCGCGGGCCCGTCGCTGTCGGGCCCGGGGGTCAGCGACAGCCGCAGCGCGGCCCGGAGCTGGGGCTCCCATTCGAGGATGATGCGGGCGAACTCGGCCATGGTCAGGTCGAGGCGGGCGAACGGGTCCGCGGGGGCGCCGGCGGGCAGCAGCGAGCGCTGCCGGGTCTCGGGATGGGCCGCCAGCACGAGGGACCGCTGGTTCGGGAAGTAGCGGTACGCCGTCGTGCGGGAGATGCCGGCGGCCTGCGCGACCTCCTCCACGGTCGGTTCCGGGCCCCCTCCGCGCAGCAGCTCACGCGCGGCCAGCAGCAGCGCCTCGCGGGTCCGGAGCTTCTGCCGGGCTCGTCCCGTCGACTCATATGGTACTGGCATACCGTAATGGTACTGTGGTCCCACGAAGCCCGCCGAACCCGTCGAGGTGTGCCATGAGCGATGACCCAGCCGTCAGCAACCCGGACCTCTACCGCGTGGTGATGGAGAACGACCGCGTGCGCGTCCTTGCGTACGCCGACAAGCCCGGCGACCGCACCACCCCGCACCGGCACCCCGACAGCGTGATGGTGACGATGAGCGGCTTCCGGCGGAAGCTGTCCTCCGGCGGCCGGGAGACGGAGGTCGAGCTGGCCGCCGGCGAGGTGCGCTGGCTGGCCGCGCAGGAGCACTCCGGGGAGAACATCGGCGACACCGAGTGCCGGAGCCTGTTCATCGAGCTCAAGGAGCCGGCGCCGACCGCGGCGGCGGACGGCGAGCAGCCCCTCGGGCCCAGCCCCGCCTGAGCACCGCTTCAGGCCGTCCGCAGGAAGCCCGCCACCGTGGTCACGAACCGGTCCGGGTCGTCGAGCCACGGCTGGTGACCGGCCCGCGGCTGGACGACCAGGGTCGCGTCCCCGAACAGCGCGGCGATACCGGCCACGGCGGCGGGCGGGCTGTTCAAGTCGTACTCGCCGGCGAGCAGCAGCACCGGCGTCGGGAAGGAGGCCAGCGCCGCCCGCGTCGCATCCGGCGTGAAGCCCTCGACGTACCGGTCGGCGGCCTCGGCGTTGACCTGGGCCTCGTGCTCGGCGTCCAGCTGCCGCGCGGCGTCGTCCCACCGCCCGTGCCGCAACGGCGCGATCGCGTCCCAGTCGGCCGCCCCGGCCCGGCCCTCGGCGATCCTGGTCAGCGCGGCGGACGCGGCCGGATACCAGGGCTCGTCCCGCCGCAGGTCGGCGACCGCCCGCCGATCGGCCGCGGTGACCGGCACGCCGACGCCGGCGACGCTCGGCGTGATCAGCAGGAGCCGGGCCACGGCGTCCGGGTGCCGGGCGGCGTACTGGGCCACGAGGTTGGTGCCGGCGGAGTGGCCGAGCAGGTCGATCCGGCGCAGGCCCAGGTGCGCCCGCAGCGCGTCGAGGTCCTCGACCAGGCGGTCGCACCGGTACGAGGTGGGGTCCGCCGGCCGGGCGGAGCGCCCGGTGCCGCGCAGGTCGAGCCGGATCAGGCGGCGCCGGGCCGACAAGCCGCCCAGGTCGCCGAGGTAGGCGGCATCCCGCATCGGGCCGCCCGGCACGCAGATCACCGGGTCACCCTCCCCGAGCGAGCGGTACGCGAGCCTGGTGCCGTCCGGCGCGGAGAAGATGGGCATGGCGGGCAGCCTGACAGCCCGGCGCACCACCCGGCAGTCATTTAGCACGCACGTACGAAGGGGCGGTAGAGTGGCGGCGTGACCGCCTATCAGCCGTCGATGCTCGACCTCATGGCCGGCCCGTCCGCCGCCCTGACGCCGCTGCCCGGCCGCCTGGTCCGGCACCGGCTGACCGCGGGCGCCTGGGTCGACGTCTTCCCGGGCTGGGTGCAGGGCTCCGACGCGGTCTTCGAGACGCTGCTGAGCGAGGTCGACTGGCGCGCCGAACGCCGCCCGATGTACGACGGCGTGGTCGACGTCCCCCGCCTGCTGCGCTGGTACGCCGGCAGCGAGACCCTCCCGCACCCGCTGCTGACGCGGGCCCGCGACCAGCTCTCCGCGCACTACGAGCCGGAGCTGGGCGAGGGTTTCGTGACCGCGGGCATGTGCCTCTACCGCGACGGCCGCGACAGCGTCGCCTGGCACGGCGACACGCTGGGCCGCTCGTCCCGCGAGGACACGATGGTGGCGATCGTGTCGTTCGGCTCGCCGCGCAACCTGCTGCTGCGCCCCCGCGCGGGCGGCGCCGAGACGCTGCGCTTCCCGCTGGGCCACGGCGATCTGATCGTGATGGGCGGCTCCTGCCAGCGCACGTGGGAGCACGCGATCCCGAAGACGGCCCGGCCGGTCGGGCCGCGGGTCAGCGTGCAGTTCCGCCCGGTCAACGTCGCCTGACCGGGCCCACGCCGGCCGGATCCCAAACGATCAAGAGCACGGACCGTTGCCAAATGATCGACCTTCGGTAATGTTTCGGGGGCATTGACAAGGCGTCTCAAGAATCTACACTCCAAGTGTAATAACTGCCGCCGACTCATCCTCCATCCCGGACGGTGCGGCGCCCCTCAGTGCCGAGGTGACGATGACCCGACCCGCGCCCGCCACCGACCCCGCCCCCGACGAAGGCCTTTCCCTGCACCGGATCGGCGTCCGGTTCGGCGGGCTCGTCGCCCTCGACGACGTCTCGCTGCGGGTGCCGCCCGGCCGCACGGTCGGGGTCATCGGGCCCAACGGCGCCGGCAAGACCACCCTGTTCAACGTGGTGTGCGGCTTCGTCACGCCGACCTCCGGCCGCATCACGCTCGACGGGCGCCCGCTGCGCCCCCGCCCGCACCGGCTGGCCCGCCTGGGCATCGCCCGCACGCTGCAGGGCGTCGGCCTCTTCGCCGGCCTGACGGTCCTGGAGAACGTCATGGTCGGCGCCGAGCACGCGGGCCACCGACCGGAGAGCGCGTGGGAGGCGCTCGAGCGCTGCGGGGTCGCCCCGCACGCGCACGCCCATCCCGGCGGGCTGCCGTACGCGGTCCGCAAGCGGGTCGCGCTGGCCCGCGCCCTCGTCGCCCAACCGCGCCTGCTGCTGCTGGACGAGCCGGCCGGCGGCCTCGGCGCCGACGAGATCGGGGAGCTGGGCGAGCTGATCACCGGTCTGTCCTGCGCGGTGCTGCTGGTGGAGCACCACATGGACCTGGTCATGGCGGTCTGCGACGAGATCCTGGTGCTGGACTTCGGCAAGCCCGTCGCGCACGGCACGCCGGCCCAGATCCGCACCGACGAGGCAGTGGTCGACGCCTACCTCGGTGCTGCGGCATGAGCGACTGCACCGCAGCGAAGCAAGGGCCAGGAGCGCATGCCCAGGCAGGCCCAGCATGAGCGACCGAACCGCGGCCCGGTCGGGGTCGCTGCTGGAGGCCGAGCAGCTCACCGTCGGGTACGGAGCCGCGCCGGTGCTGCGGGACGTCGGCCTGACCGTGGCCCAGGGGTCGATCACGGCGGTCCTGGGCGCCAACGGGGCCGGCAAGACGACGCTGCTGCGTACCCTCTCGGGCCTGCTCCGGCCGACCGCCGGCCGGGTCGTGCTCGACGGGCAGGACCTGCGCGGGGTCAAGGTCGAGCAGATGGTGCGTCGCGGCGTGGCGCACGTGCCCGAGGGCCGCGGCGTCGTCACCGAGCTGACCGTGGACGAGAACCTGCGGCTGGGCGGCCTGTGGCGCCACGACCGCGCGGACGCCAAGCGCGCCCTGGACGAGGTGTACGAGCTCTTCGAACCGCTCGCCCGGCGCCGGCGCTTCCCCGGCCACCAGCTCTCCGGGGGTGAGCGGCAGATGCTCGCGCTCGGCCGGGCCCTGGTCGGCCGGCCGCGGCTGCTGCTGCTGGACGAGCCGTCGCTGGGCCTGGCGCCCCGGGTGACCGCCCAGATCATGGGCCTGCTGCGCACCCTGCGGGACCGGACCGGGCTGACCGTCCTGCTCGTGGAGCAGAACGTGCGCAGCGCCCTCTCGGTGGCCGACACCGGGATCGTCATGTCGCTGGGCCGGGTCGTCGCCAACGCGGACGCCGCCACCCTGCGCGACGACGAAGACATGCGGCACGCATACCTCGGTTTCTAGCGGAAGGAGGGCGATGGACCGGTTCGTGTTCCTCACGTTCGACGGCCTGAGCCGGGGTGCGGTGTACGCCGCGTTCGCCCTGGCCCTGGTCCTCATCTGGCGAGCCACCCGGATCGTCAACTTCGCCCAGGGCGCGATGGCGGTCGCCACGGCGTACGTGGGCTATTCGGTGTCCGCCGCGACCGGCTCGTACTGGCTCGGCTTCGTCGTCGCGGTGCTCGGCGGGCTGGCCCTGGGCGCGGTGACCGAGCGGGTGGTGATGCGCTTCGTCGACCACTCGTCGCACCTCAACGGGGTGGTCGTGGCGCTCGGCCTGGTGCTGGTCATCCAGGGTGTGCTCGGCATGATCTACGGCAACGAGTTCCGCCCGGCCGAGGCGCCGTTCAGCCGGGACGCCTTCACCGTGGGCGGGATCGCGCTGCTGTCCCGCTTCGACCTGTTCGTCTTCGGCGCCGTCTTCGTCGTGGTGGCGCTGCTCGCCGCGCTGTTCACCCGGACGTCCGTGGGCCTGCGGATGCGCGCCTCGGCGTTCGCGCCCGACGTGTCGCGCCTGCTCGGGGTCAACGTCGGCGGGATGCTGACGCTGGGCTGGGCGCTGGCCGCGGGGGTCGGCTCGCTGGCCGGCATGCTGGTGCTGCCGACCGAGCTGGGCCTGCACCCCAACGCGATGGACATCGTCTTCGTGTCGTCGTTCACCGCGGCCGTGGTGGGCGGGCTGGACAGCACGATCGGGGCGGTCGCCGGCGGGCTGATCGTGGGGCTGCTGCTCTCCTACGTCAGCGGTTACCTGGGCGCCACCGTGGCCCCCATCGCCGTCCTGATCCTGCTGGTCGTGGTGCTGCTGGGCCGGCCCGGCGGGCTGTTCTCCCGATCGGCGGCGAGGGCCGTATGAGCGTGACGCTGGCTCCGAAGGTCTCCGCCGCCCCCCGGCTCACCAGGCAGGCGCGCAAACACCGTCACCTGTTGTGGACGGTGGCCGCCGCCGTGCTCATCCTCGCGCTGACCTATGTCCTGCCGCCGTTCCGCAACTACCAGCTCGCGACCGTCGGGGCCTACCTGTGCGTCACCGCGGGGCTGACCGTCCTCACCGGACTCAACGGGCAGCTCTCGCTCGGGCACGGCGCGCTGATGGCCACCGGGGCCTACACGGTGGCGATGGTGCAGGAGAAGCTGTCCGGCCGGGGTCAGTGGACGCTGCTGGTCGCGGTGCTGGCCGGGATCGCCGTGGCGACGCTCGCCGGCGGGATCGTCGGGCTGGCGGCGGCCCGGCTGCGCGGGCCGTACCTGGCCGGGCTCACGCTGGCGGTGGCGGTGGTGGTGCCGGCCGTGGCCAGCACCTTCGACAAGACCTTCAACAGCGACCAGGGCCTGTCGGTGTACGTCGATCCGCCGCCGCTGGCGCTGGGCGCGACCTTCCCGTACGAGCGCTGGCAGGCGTGGCTGGCCTGGGCGGGCGCGCTGATCACCGTGTTCGGCCTGGCGACGCTGGTCAGCGGCCGGTTCGGCCGGTCGCTGCGGGCCGTACGCGACGACGAGGCCGCCGCCCGCATCGCGGGGGTGAACGTGGCCCGTACCCAGGTCCTGGCCTTCGTGGTCAGCGCGGCCTGCGCCGGGCTCGGCGGCGGGCTGTTCGCCGTGCTGGCCCAGAGCGTCTCCCCCGGCGCGTTCCCGCTGTCGCTGTCGCTGTTCCTGGTGATGGCGATCGTGATCGGCGGGCTGGGCCGGCTGGCCGGCGCGGTCTGGGGCGCGGTGCTGCTGGTGGCCCTGCCGGCCCTGACCCACTCGGTCACCGACTCGATCGACGTCTCGCCCGCGGTCGCCCAGCGCCTGGAGGGCAATCTGCCGCTGGCCCTGTTCGGCATCACTCTGATCATCGTCATGCTCGCCGCGCCCGGCGGTATCGCCTCACTACGACCCAGAAGGAGAAAGGCATGAGACGCATATGGTCCGCGCTCGCCGCGGTCGCCCTGGTCGCCGCCGCCGCCGGTTGCAGCGGTGACGACGGCGGAGGCGGCAGCGGGGGCGGCA
This sequence comes from Actinoplanes nipponensis, assembly GCF_016862275.1. GTDB lineage: Bacteria > Actinomycetota > Actinomycetes > Mycobacteriales > Micromonosporaceae > Actinoplanes > Actinoplanes nipponensis. The sequence goes on from NZ_BOMQ01000044.1 coordinate 28,913, forward strand.
ACGTGCCCGGTGTGACCGACACCGAGATCCTGGTCGGCACGCACATGCCGCTGACCGGCCCGGCCGCCGCCGGCTACTCGAAGATCGCCCCGGCCACCAAGGCCTACTTCGACTACGTCAACGCCAACGGCGGCGTGCACGGCCGGAAGATCAGCTACAAGATCATGGACGACACCTACAACCCGGCGACCACCCAGCAGGTGGTCCGCGAGCTGGTGCTGCAGGACAAGGTCTTCGCGATCCTGAACGGCCTGGGCACCCCGACCCACACCGGCGTGCTGGACTTCCTCAAGACCAACCGCGTCCCCGACCTGTTCGTGGCGTCCGGCAGCCGCAGCTGGAACCAGCCGGACAAGTACCCGGGCACCTTCGGCTTCAACGTGGACTACACCGTCGAGGGCAAGATCCTGGCCACCCACGTCAAGCAGACCCAGGCCGGCAAGAAGGTCTGCTTCCTGGGCCAGGACGACGACTTCGGGCGGGACGCGCTGGCCGGCATCGAGAAGGTGCTCGGCCCGGTCGCGGCGAAGCAGTCGTACGTGACCAGCAACCCGAACGTCGGCCCGCAGATGGGCGCGCTCAAGCAGGCCGGCTGCCAGGTCGTCATGCTGGCCACCGTGCCCGGCTTCACCGCGCTGAGCCTGGGCACCGCGGCCAAGATCGCCTTCAAGCCGCAGTTCGTGGTCTCGCAGGTCGGCGCCGACCTGGGCACGCTGAGCAAGCAGCTGGGCGCCGCCGCCCCGCTGACCGAGGGCCTGATCTCGGACAACTACCTGCCGCTGAGCAACGACGAGGCCAACCCCTGGATCCAGCTCTACAAGAAGGTCAACGCGGCGCACAACGGCAACGCCGAGTTCGACAACAACATCGTCTACGGCATGTCCGTGGGCTACCTCTTCGTGCAGAGCCTGCAGGCGGCGGGCAAGGATCTGACCCGGGAGGGCCTGATCGCGGCGATCGAGAAGGGCGGCTTCCAGGGACCGGGCCTCGCGCCGCTGCGCTACTCGGCCGACAACCATGCCGGGTACGGCGGCATGCGGCTCTCCAAGGTCGCCGGGGGCAAGCAGACCTATTTCGGCGAGACGTTCGAGACCGACGACGCCGACGGCCCGGTGGCGCCGTACAGCACCCCACCGGCGGCCCCGCCGGCCAACGGCATCCCGGCCGCCTCATAGCACACGGGCCACGCCGGCGAAACGGTTGCGACTCGCCGCCAACCGATGCAGGGTTGGCGGCGAGAGGGTTACTCACTAGTAGGAGGTTCTGACCGGATGACGAAGCTCAGCGGTGCCGTGGCCATCGTGACCGGGGCCAGCCGGGGGATCGGATTCGCCATCGCCCAGCGCTTCGTCGCCGAGGGCGCCCGGGTCTGCATCACCGGACGGGACGCCGGCGCGCTGGAGACGGCGGCCAAGGACCTGGGCGGCCCCGAGGTGGCGATCGGCGTCGCCGGCAAGGGCGACGACCCGGACCACCGCGCCGCCGTCGTCGACACCGTGCTCGGCGCCTTCGGGCCGGTCACCGTGCTGGTCAACAACATCGGCATCAACCCGGCGTACGGGCCGCTGAGCACCCTGGACCTCGGCGCCGCCCGCAAGATGATCGACGTCAACGTGCTGGGCACGCTGGGCTGGGTGCAGGAGGCGCTGCGCGGCGGCCTGGCCGAGCAGGGCGGCTCGATCGTCACCATCTCCTCCATCTCCGGCATCCGGCCCGCCCCCGGCATCGCGTTCTACGGCACCACCAAGGCCGCGCTGATCCACCTCACCGAGGAGCTGGCCGTGGAGCTGGCCCCGCGGATCCGGGTCAACGCGGTCGCCCCGGCCGTGGTCAAGACCCGCTTCGCCACCGCGCTCTACGAGGGGCGCGAGGAGCAGGTCGCGGCGACGTACCCGCTGGGCCGGCTCGGCGTGCCCGAGGACGTGGCCGGCACGGTCGCGTTCCTGTGCTCGGCCGACGCCGCCTGGATCACCGGCCAGACCGTGGTCATCGACGGCGGCGTCACCCTGACCGGCGGGGCCCAGTGAGCGGCCCGGCCCGGGTGGTCGTCACCGGCGCCGGCGGCGGCATCGGCGCGGCCCTGGCCCGCCGGTTCGCGGCCGACGGCGCCCGGGTGGTCGTCAACGACCGGGACCCGGCCGCCGCCGAGGCCGTGGCCGCGGAGATCGGCGGCCTGGCCGTGCCGGGCGACGCCGCGAACGAGGCGGACACGCGCCGGCTCGTCGACACGGCCTGGGCCGAGTTCGGCGGCGTCGACCTGTTCTGCGCCAACGCGGGCGTCCTCACCGCCGGGTCGGCCGACGCGACCGACGCCGCGTGGGAGCGGGCCTGGCAGGTCAACGTCATGTCCCACGTGTACGTGGCCCGCGCGGTGCTGCCCCGCTGGCTGGCCGGGGGCGGCGGGCGACTGCTGTTCACCGTCTCGGCGGCCGGGCTGCTGACGCTGCTGGGCAGCGCGCCGTACTCGGTCACCAAGCACGCGGCGCTGGGCTTCGCGGAGTGGCTGCGGGCCACGTACGCCCACCGCGGCATCACCGTCCAGGCGCTCTGCCCGCAGGGCGTGCGTACCGACATGCTGCTCGGCAGCGGCTCGGACAGCGCCAGCAAGGCCCAGCTCGCCGCCACCGCGATGGAGCCCGCCGACGTGGCGGGCGTGGTGGCCGAGGCCCTCAAGGGCGACAACTTCCTCATCCTGCCGCACCCCGAGGTCGCCGAGTACTACCAGCGCCGGGCCACCGACCCCGACCGCTGGCTGGCCGGGATGAACAAGATCCAGCGCGGCTTCGACGCGGCGGCCCCGGCATGACCGGGCCGCGGGGACTCGACCTGGAGCGGCTCCGGGCCCACCTGGGCTCCGGCCCGCTGACGGCCACCATGTTCGCCGGCGGCCGGTCCAACCTCACGTACGCGGTCACCGACGGCACCCAGCGCTGGGTGCTGCGCCGCCCGCCGCTCGGCCACGTGCTGCCGACCGCGCACGACATGGTCCGCGAGCACAAGGTGCTCACCGCGCTCTCGACGGCCGGCTTCCCGGCGCCGCAGCCGGTGCTGCTCTGCACCGACGTGGACGTGATCGGCGCGCCGTTCTACCTGATGGAGCACGTCGACGGCACGATCTACCGGGACGTCGCCGACCTGGACGCCCTCGGCCCGGCCGCGATGCATTCCCTCGTGCTGGCGCTGGTGGACACGCTGGCCGACCTGCACGCGCTGGACCCGGCCGCGATCGGCCTGGCCGACTTCGGCCGGCCGGAAGGCTTCAACGAGCGCCAGGTGCGCCGCTGGAAGAAGCAGCTCGACGCGTCCCGCAGCCGCGAGGTGCCGGGCATCGAGGAGCTGCACGCCCGGCTGGCCGCGGACATCCCGGACGGCGCCGGCGCGGTGGTGCACGGCGACTACCGGCTGGACAACGTGCTGATCGGGCCGCGGCTGGAGATCAGCGCGGTGCTGGACTGGGAGATGTCGACGCTGGGCGACCCGCTCAGCGACGTGGCCCTGATGCTGGTGTACGCGGGCCGGCCGTTGCTCCTCGAGGGCCGCTCGTCGATCTCCGTACCGGGGCATCCGAGCCTGTCCGAGATGGCCGACCACTACGCCAAGCGCTCCGGCCGGGACGTATCCGACCTGCACTGGTACGTGGGCTTCGCCGCGTTCAAGCTGGCGGTGATCCTGGAGGGCGTGCACTACCGCTACGTTCAGGGTCAGACCGTCGGTGCGGGGTTCGACACCGTTGGCGCGCTCGTCGCGCCGCTGGTGGCTCAGGGACACGAGTCGCTCGACGGCACGCTGGAAGGGAACTGATGGACTTCGCGTTCGACGCGCACACCGAGGACTACCGCAAGCGGCTGCTCGCCTTCCTCGACGAGCACGTCTACCCCGCCGAGGCGACCTTCGACGAGGACTACGCCGGCGACTGGTCCCCGCCGCCGGTCATCGCGCGGTTGCAGGCCGAGGCCCGCGCCGCCGGCCTGTGGAACCTCTTCCTGCCCGGCGAGCACGGCGCCGGCCTGAGCAACCTGCAGTACGCCCCGCTGGCCGAGCTGACCGGCCGCAGCCCGGCGATCGCCCCGCCCGCCCTCAACTGCGCCGCGCCGGACACCGGCAACATGGAGGTGCTGGCCCAGTTCGGCAGCCCGGCCCAGCGGGAGCGCTGGCTGCGGCCGCTGCTGGACGGCTCGATCCGGTCCGCCTTCGCCATGACCGAGCCGCAGGTGGCCTCCTCGGACGCCACCAACATCGGCACCCGGATCACCCGCGACGGCGACGACTACGTGATCAACGGTCGCAAGTTCTACATCTCCGGCGCGATGAACCCGAACTGCCGGATCTTCATCGTGATGGGCAAGACCGATCCGGAGGCCGCCCGGCACGTGCAGCAGAGCATGATCCTGGTGCCCCGGGACACGCCCGGCCTGACCGTGCGGCGCGGCATGACCGTGTTCGGCTACGACGACGGCGACCACGGCGGCCACGCCGAGATGATCTTCGACGACGTCCGGGTGCCGGCGGAGAACCTGATCGGCGAGGAGGGCTCGGGCTTCGCCATCTCGCAGGCCCGGCTGGGCCCGGGCCGGATCCACCACTGCATGCGGCTGATCGGGATGGCCGAGCGGGCCCTGGAGCTGATGTGCCGGCGGGCGCTGGACCGCACCGCGTTCGGCAAGACGCTGGCCGAGCAGGGCGTGGTGCAGGACTGGATCGCCGAGTCGCGGGTCCGCATCGAGCAGGCCCGGCTGCTGGTCCTCAAGGCGGCCTGGCTGATGGACACGGTCGGCAACAAGGGCGCGCACACCGAGATCCAGGCCATCAAGATCATCGTGCCGCGGACCACCGAGTGGATCGTCGACAAGGCCATCCAGGCCCACGGCGCCGCCGGTGTCGGCCAGGACACCCCGCTGGCCCGGCTCTGGTCGCAGGCCCGCACGCTGCGCCTGGCGGACGGCCCGGACGAGGTGCACAAGCGCTCGCTGGCCCGCCGCGAGCTCAACCGCTACCGGGGCGCCTGATGCCGGCCGCCTCACCCCGTCCACCCCAACGCATCGACGGCCGCACGGCCCGCTCGGAACGCACCCGCAACGCCATCGTCGACGCCCACGTGGCGCTGATCCTGGGCGGCGACCTGCGCCCGACGGCGGACCGCATCGCCAAGCAGGCCGGGGTGTCCCTGCGCGCCCTGTGGAGCCACTTCGCCGACATGGAGGCGCTCTTCGCGGCCAGCGGCGAGCGGATCCTGGAACAGCGCGACCAGGCCCACGAGGCGATCCCGCCGGACCTGCCGCTGGCGGCGCGCATCGACGCGTACTGCCACCAGCGGGCCCGGCTGCTGGAGCACATCGCGCCGGCGGCCAAGGCGTCGGCCCTGAAGGAGCCGTTCTCCCCCGCGTTGCAGAGCTACCGTCGCAGCCACACCGACCGGGTCCGGAGCGAGCTCAGGGTCCTGTTCGGCCGGGAGATCAACGGCGACGAGACCCTGCTGGCCGCCCTGACCGCGACCAGCATGTGGCCGACCTGGGGCACGATGCGCGACGCCCTGGAACTCGACCCGGACGCCGCCCGGCTGGTGCTGACCCGCGCCGTCACGGCCCTGCTGACCGGCCGCTGACCGGGGTCCCGGGCGACACGCCAGAAAATCTATCCGTGGAGGACTAGATTTTCTTCGGGGAGTCGGCTAACGTTTCTCTGGTCGAACAAGGAACAAAAAGACGCGGACGTACCGCCCGGCCGTGAGGTCACGACGGGCATGAGCAAGACAGCGGCACCCACGCCTAAGCGGCGGGGTGTTGTGGATCCGCCGCACGTGGCAGGGCCGAGAAGTTGGCGTGGGGCTCTACCACCGGCGGGGAAGTACGCACGTCGTCAGAGCAAGTGGAAGACAGAGGAAAGGGAGGGTTCACGCACCGTTGGATCGCCCGCTTGGACCGCTGTACCGGGTCAGAGCGGACACCGCAGTTTCCATCGAACGAGAGGTGGTCTCCGGTCACGCTTACGCGATCCCTGCACCCGAAACCGTTACACACGGCTGGTGCGGATGACTCAAACCGACGCGACTGTCGGCAAATGGTGTTCTAAAACCCGATAACCCTGGGCCCCGGCGCGATCTGCGCCGGGGCCCTCGACACGGAGGTGACATGGCCCAACCCGACGACATGTTCGGTGACGAGGACTATCCGGCCTACACGATGGGCCGCGCCGCGGAGATCGTCGGAGTCTCGCAGGACTTCCTGCGGCGGCTCGGCGACGCGAAACTGATCGACCCGTTCCGCTCCCCCGGCGGACACCGGCGCTACTCCCGCTACCAGCTGCGACTCGCGGCCCGGGCCAAGGAGATGGTGGACGAGGGCACCGCCCTGGAGGCGGCGTGCCGGATCATCATCCTGCAGGACCAGCTCGACGAGGCCCTGCGGGTGAACGAGACCCTCCGACGCAACGAGAACAGCACCGCAGACTGACCACTCGCCCCCGGCACGCGGTCCCGCCCCTGATCCGGGCCGGGGCCGTTCGTCATTTCCGGCCCGGCGCCGGGCCGGGCCCGCCGAGCCACCCCGGGCCGCGCTGCCGGCGCGAAGGCGCAGCGGGAAGCCGTCGTCTGCACGGTGAACTACCGCGACACCTACGAGCTCGGCTGAGGCGCGCCGCCGGGGAAGACCACCACCGAGCGGGCCCCCTCGCCGCGGGCCATCCGGTCGAAGGCCGCCGGCACCTCGGCCAGCGTGATCCGGTCGGTGATCAGGTGGTCCAGCCGCAGCGCGCCGGACAGCACGTCCTGGGCCAGGGCCGGCACCTCCACGTCCGGATCGGCCGAGCCGTAGACCGAGGCCCGCAGCGTACGGGCGCTGGAGAAGATGTCCAGCGCGCTGAGTTCCACCATGTCGTCCGAGCGGCCCATGCCGACCACGGTCACCTGGCCGCCGCGGCGGGTGGCCCGCCACGCCGCCCGGATGGTCGACGCCCGGCCCACGCACTCGAAGGCGTGGTCCGCGCCGAGGCGCTGGGTGCGGGACCGGATGTCCTTGGACAGGTTGTCCGAGGAGACCACGAAGTCGGTCGCGCCGGCCGCCTCGGCCAGCGCCTTCTTCGCCTCGGTCAGGTCCACCGCGATGACCGCGGCGGCGCCGGCGGCCCGGGCCGCCGCAACCACGGACAGGCCCACGCCGCCCAGGCCGATCACCACGACCGTGTCGCCCGCCGCGACCCGGGCGGTGTTGCGCACGGCCCCGGTGCCGGTCAGCACCGCGCAGCCCAGCAGGGCCGCGTTCTCCCAGGACAGCTCGTCCGGTACGGCGATGACGGCCTTCTCCGGCACCACGACCTGCTCGGCGAAGGCGCCCAGCCCCAGCGTCACGTGCACCGGCGCGCCGTCCAGCGTGCTGCCGTTCTCCAGCGCCGCCACGTTCGCCGCGGCGCACAGCCACGGCTCGCCGTGGGTGCAGAACCAGCACTCGCGGCAGGCCGGCGACCAGTTCAGCGCCACGTGCGTGCCGGGGCGGACCCGGGTCACGCCCGCGCCCGCCTCCAGCACCTCGCCGGCCGCCTCGTGGCCGAGCACCAGGGGGTGCGGCGGGCTGAGGGTGCCGTTGACCATCGACAGGTCCGAGTGGCACACGCCGGCCGCCCGGATGCCGACCCGGACCTGACCGGGACCGACCTCGGGCAGCCGCAGCTCCTCGACCGCCGGGGCCGTGCCGGCCGCCCGGACGACCAGGCCCTTGATGTAAGCGCTCACCGCTGAATCGCCTTCGTCTGCTGGAATTCCGCCAGGCCGTACGGGCCGAGCTCCCGGCCGATGCCGGACTGCTTGTAGCCGCCGAACGGGGCCACCGGGTTGAAGGCGCCGCCGTTCACGTCGACCGCGCCCGTACGCAGCCGCCGGGCCACGGCCAGCGCCCGCTCCGGTGTGCCCCAGACGCCGCCGGCCAGGCCGTACCGGGAGTTGTTGGCGATCTCGACCGCGTGGTCGTCGTCGGTGAACGGGATGATCGACAGCACCGGGCCGAAGATCTCCTCCTGGGCGAGCTCGCTGTCCGGGTCGACGTCCGCGAAGACGGTCGGGGCGACGAAGTAGCCCTTGTCCGGCACCGCCGCGTCGCCGGCCACCCGCCGGGCGTCCGCGCGCTCGATGAAGCCACGCACCCGGTCGCGCTGGGCCGCGGACACCAGCGGCCCGAGCCGGGTGCCCTCGTCGAACGGGTCGCCGGTGGTGTACGCCGCGGCGGCGGCCGCGGCCAGTTCCACCGCGGTGTCGTAGTGGCTGCGGTGCACCAGCATCCGGGTCCACGCCGTACAGGTCTGGCCGGAGTTGAGGAAGGCGTTGCCCACGCCCACCTTGACCGCCTTGGTCAGGTCGGCGTCCGCCAGGATCACGTTGGCGGACTTGCCGCCCAGCTCGAGCGCCACCCGGGCGATCCGGTCGGCGGCGGCGTGCGAGACCGCCCGCCCGGTCGCCGTCGAGCCGGTGAACGAGACCATGTCCACGTCCGGGTGGCCGGCGATCGCCGCGCCCACCACCGGTCCGGTGCCGGGCACCAGGTTGAGCACGCCCGGCGGCAGCCCGGCCTCGTCGGCCGCGTCGAGCAGCAGGTACGCCACCAGCGGCGTCAGCTCGCTGGGCTTGAGCACCACGGTGCACCCGGCGGCCAGCGCGGCGGCCACCTTGGCGACGACCTGGTGCAGCGGGTAGTTCCACGGGGTGATCGCGCCGACCACGCCCACCGGCTCGTGCACCACCAGCGAGTTGCCGATGGTCTCCTCCGGCGCCGGCCGGCCGGCCAGGTCGGCGTACCCCCGCAGCACCGCCAGCGGCAGCCCGGCCTGGACGGCCTTGGCCACCTTGAGCGGCGTGCCCAGCTCGAGCCCGACGGTGCGGGCGATGTCGCCGGCGCGGGCCGCGAGCGCCTCGTGCAGCTTGCCCAGCGCGGCCCCCCGTTCGGCCATCGGCGTGTCCGCCCAGCCCGGGAAGGCCGCCCGGGCCGCGGCCACCGCCCGGTCCACGTCGGCGGCCGTGCCCGCGGGCACGTGGCCGAGGATCTCCTCGGTCGCCGGGTTCTCGACCGGGATCGTCGCGCCGGACGACGGCGCCACCCAGGCCCCGTCGAGGTAGATCTTGTCGCGGGAGAGGGTCATGTGCGGCTCCCTTTCAGCGGGTCCAGGCGCGCTTTGAGCGCCTCCAGGCCGGTGAGGACGGTTTCCAGGCCGAGGGCGAACGCGCCCTCGTCGACGCTGCGCCGGTGCTCGGCGAGCAGGTGGGCGTCGCGCAGGTGCGGGTACTGCTCGGCGTACAGCTCGGGGTCCTCGTCGAAGCCTAGGGCGAACGAGCCGAGCGCCGCACCGGTGACCAGATAACGCATCACCGCGCCGATGTGGGTGGCCCGGGCCGGCGGCCAGCCGGCGGCGATGAGGCCGCCGTAGACGGCGTCGGCCATGGCCAGCGCGGCGGGCCGCCGGCCGGGGCCGTGGGCCAGGACGGGCACGATGTTCGGGTGGGCGGCCAGCTCCGCGTGGTACGAGTACGCCCAGAGCCGCAGCGCCTCCCGCCAGTCGTGCGTGCCGAAGAACGACGCGTCGACCCGGGCCACCACCGCGTCGGCGACCGCGTCCAGGATCTCGGCCTTGGTCGGGAAGTGGTTGTACAGGGAGGGCCCCGCGACCCCCAGCTCGGTGGCGAGCCGGCGCACCGAGACCGCCTCCAGCCCCTCGGCGTCGACCAGGGCGCCGGCCACCTCGACGATCCGTTCCCGGCTGAGCAGGGTGTGCCGGGGCCGGGCCATTTAACGCTCCTGAAACTCTGGACGGCACAAAACTTACACCGCTAGTTTTATCACGTGGACTTTCAACTCAGCGACGAGGAGCGGGCCGTTCGCGACACCGCCCGCCAATTCATCACCCGCGAGGTCATGCCGCTGGAGCAGGAAGCTCTGCGGCGCGAGCGCAACCACCAACCCGGGCTGGAGCGCAGCGAGCTGCGCGAGCTCCAGCTCAAGGCGAAGAAGTTCGGCTTCTGGGGCCTGTCGACCCCGGAGGAGTACGGCGGCATGGACCTCCCCGCGGTCCTGCAGTCGCTGATCTGGACCGAGGTCGGCCGCACGTTCGTGCAGTTCAAGTTCGGCGGCGAGGCCGACAACATCCTGTATTACGCCAACGACGCGCAAAAGGCCGAGTACCTGGTGCCGACCATCGAGGGCGACCGGATCTCCTGCTTCGCGATCACCGAGCCGGGCGCCGGCTCGGACGCGGCCAACATCAAGCTCAGCGCCCGCCGGGACGGCGACGACTGGGTCCTCAACGGCGAGAAGACGTTCATCACCAACGGCAACGACGCGGACTTCGTCATCGTCGTGGCGGTCACCGACAAGGAGAAGGGCGTGCGCGGCGGCGGCACGACCGCCTTCCTGGTCGACCGGGAGATGGGCTGGCGCTCGGAGTTCATCCAGACCATGGGCGAAGGCGGCCCGGCCGCGCTGGTCTTCGACAACGTGCGGGTGCCCTCGCGCAACATCCTGGGCGAGATCGGCCAGGGCTTCGAGCTGGGCATGAAGTGGATCGGCAAGGGCCGCTACCTGATCCCGTCGAACGCCCTCGGCATCGCCGAGCGCGCCCTGGGCATGGCCGTCGACTACGCCAACACCCGCGAGACCTTCGGCGCCACCATCGGCACCAACCAGGCCATCCAGTGGATGATCGCCGACTCCGAGGTCGAGCTGGAGGCGGCCCGCTGGCTCATCCTCAAGGCCGCCTGGACGGTGGACCAGGGCTGGGACCCGCGGCACGCGTCCTCGATGGCCAAGCTGTACGGCGCCACCATGGTCAACAATGTGGTCGACCGGGTCATGCAGATCCACGGCGGCATGGGCTACACCCGCGAGCTGCCCATCGAGCGCTGGTACCGCCAGGTCCGGCTGATGCGCATCTACGAGGGCACCGACGAGATGCAGCGCCTGATCATCTCCCGCGACCTGCTGCGCGGCTACACCAAGATCGGGGGGCACCTCTCATGACGATGTTGTCGCTGGCGGCCGTGCTGGCCGAGGCCGCCCGGCGGTATCCGGAGAGAGTCGCGATCGTCGACCACGCGGAGCGGATCAGCTACCGCGATCTCTGGGCGCAGTCCCGCGCGTACGCCGCCGGGCTGCGGGAGCTGGGTGTCGGGGCCGGCGACACGGTCGCCGTGCTGGTGCCCAACGTGGCCGACTTCCCCCGGGCCTACTACGGCGCGCTCGCGGTGGGCGCCCGGATCGTGCCGGTCCACCTGCTGCTCACCCCGCAGGAGATGGCGTACGTGCTGCGCGACAGCGGCACCGACCTGCTTGTGGCCCACTCCAGCCAGCTGGAGAACGCGCTGGCCGCGGCCCGCATCGCCGGCACCAGGGTGGCCAGCGTCGGGCCGATGCCGCCCGGGATCCCCGACGCCCCGCCCCGGCTGGAGGAGGTCGCGGCCTCGGTGGCGCCGCTGCCGACGTACGTGAGCCGGGAGGCCGAGGACGTCGCGGTGATCTTCTACACCAGCGGCACCACCGGGGAGCCCAAGGGCGCCCTGCTCACCCACCTCAACCTGGTCATGAACGCGACCGTGAACGTCTTCGACGCCAACGAGGTGCGCGCCGACGACGTGGTCATGGGCTGCCTGCCGCTGTTCCACACGTTCGGCCAGACCGTCGGCATGAACGGCACCTTCCGGCTGGGCGGGACGCTGGTGCTGCTCGCCCGCTTCACCGGCGAGGCGGCGATCGACCTGATGGTCCGCGAGCACGTGACCGTCTTCCACGGCGTGCCGACGATGTACATCGGCCTGCTGGAGGCGGCGGCGAAGGCCGACAAGCTGCCCGAGCTGCGGATCTGCGTGTCGGGCGGGGCGTCGCTGCCGGTCGCGGTGCTGGAGCGCTTCAGCGCGGTGTTCGGCTCGACCGTGTTCGAGGGGTACGGGCTCTCCGAGACCTCACCCACGGCGACCACCAACCAGCCCGCCTTCGGCACCCGCGCCGGCACGATCGGACACCCGATCTGGGGCGTCGAGGTGGAGATCGCCCGGGCGGAGGTCGACGAGCGCATCGAGCTGCTGCCGACCGGCGAGCTCGGGGAGATCGTGATCCGCGGGCACAACGTCTTCGCGGGCTACCTGAACCGGCCCGAGGCGACCGCCGAGGCGATGGTCGACGGCTGGTTCCGCAGCGGCGACCTGGGCACCAAGGACGCCGACGGCTTCATCACGATCGTCGACCGCAAGAAGGACCTGGTGATCCGGGGCGGCTTCAACGTCTACCCGCGCGAGGTCGAGGAGGCCCTGGCCCGGCACCCGTCCGTGGTGCAGGTCGCGGTGATCGGCGTGCCCGATCCCGTGCTCGGCGAGGAGATCTGCGCCGTGGTGGTGCCCGACCCGGGCGGCCTCACCGAGCAGGAGCTCATCGACTGGTCCCGGGAGAAGCTCGGCAAGCACAAGTACCCGCGGCAGATCCGCTTCGTCGAGGCGCTGCCGATGGGCCCCAGCTTCAAGGTCCTCAAGCGGGAGCTACGCCGCACCTTCGGCCAGTAGCACCGGCAGCTCCGCGACGATCGGCTGGTCCGCCGGCAGCCAGGGCACGCTGTCCAGCTCGTCGGCGGCCAGCCAGCGCATCGCCGCGTGTTCCAGGGCCCGCGGCTCGTCGCCGTTCAGCAGCGTCACCGTGAAGACGCGCAGGACGGCGCGGCCGTGGGCCAGCGGCACGTCCGGGCCGATCCGGGCCCCGACCCTCACCCGTACGCCCAGCTCCTCCGCGCACTCGCGGGCCAGCGCCTGAGCGTCGGTCTCCCCCGGCTCCACCTTGCCGCCCGGGAACTCCCAGCGCCCGGCGACCTCGGGCGGCGCGGAGCGCTCGCAGGCGAGCACCCGGCCCGCCGTCACGATCACTGCCGCCACAATCACCCTGGGTGACGGGCGGCCGCTGACGTGGTGTTCATGGGACATGAGCCAAGAGCGTGCCACAAAACTTGACCGATCAGGTTGCCCGAGGCGTCCCGATCGTCACGCAAACACGGATATGTGGGCGTGGACATAGTTGACGGGGAAGACAAGACTGTGGGCACCGACCATGACGACACGGCGACAGTTTGGCCACAAGCCGGCAACGACGCCAGGGAGGTGCGGCCATGCGGGGCAGGAAACTACGGGGTACCCGCTCCGACTACTTGAGTGACGCGCTGGCGGTGCTGGGCGGGTGGACCCAGGACGGCGTGCAGCTCAAACGCGTGCTCGCGTGCGACGACAGCCAGCATGCCGCGCTCACCGAGCGGATCAAGGTCGCCGCCGACACGTTGCGCCTGCGGCCCAGCATCCGGCGCATGGACGGTCACACGCAGATCCTGCTCGGCGCGTCCGACGGCCAGACCATCACCGACGGTGAGGTCACCCTCGCGGCCCGGATCGAGGACGCGTACCGCACAGTGGTGGGCCCTCAGTAGCCTCGGCATCATGACGGCGCCGATTTACGACAGCAAGGGCCAGCTCCAGCAGATCCAGAGCGGCCTGCTCGAGGGCGAACAGATCATCGCGGTGTACGACGCGGTCGGCGCCGGCACCGGCTTCATCGGGCTCACCACCCGCCGGGTGATCATCCAGGACAAGTCCTTCGTCGGGAAGCGCGTGGCCATCACCAGCATCCCGTACGCCAAGGTGAGCAGCGTGAGCGTGGTCAGCAACAAGAGCTGGGCCGGGCAGTTCTTCTCCACCGGCACGATCGCGATCAGCGTCGGCACGCACACCTACGAGGTCGAGTTCCGCGGCTCGGAGAAGACCCAGCACGTGCACAACGTGATCCTGCACTACGCGTCCTGACCGGCCGGTCGCCGGCGCCGTCCCCACCCGGGGACGGCGCCTCTTTTTTTGGCACAGTCAAAAGTCCATGCTGGACCGTGAAAAGTATGGACACCTGCGCGAGAAGTTACTAACGTTTGCTCACTGTTACACGTTGGTAACACGCGGCGCGGTCGTCCCGGGGCCTCGGCGCTGGCCAGGGCTCGGCGTATCGGCGCAAGGTAGCCCAACCTGGCAACTCCCCTACGTCAGGAAAGGGACCACTCACCCATGGCCGCAAGACATCGACACATGGCAAGACTTCGATACGGCTCGGGCGCGGCGCTGCTCGTCGCCGCTCTGCTGGTCGCCACCCCCGCCCCCGCCTCGGCCCACGACATCAACCCGGCCGACTTCCAGCAGGTCACCCTGGCCAAGGGGGTCGCCGAGGTGGGTGAGCCGATGGCCATCGCCGTGCTGCCCGACTCGTCGGTGCTGCACACCGCCCGCAACGGCACCCTGCGGCGCACCGACAAGGACGGCGCCACCACCGTCGTCGGCACCCTCGCCGTCTACAGCCACGACGAGGAGGGGCTGCAGGGCGTCGGCGTGGACCCCGGCTTCGCCACCAACCGGCAGATCTACCTCTACTACGCCCCGCCGCTGAGCACCCCGGCCGGCGACGCCCCCACCACCGGTTCCGACTTCTCCGCCTGGACCGGCGTCAACCGGCTGTCCCGCTACACGCTCAACGCCGACTTCACCCTCAACACCGCCAGCAAGGTCGACGTCCTCGACGTGCCGGCCACCCGCGGCCTGTGCTGCCACGTCGGCGGCGACATCGACTTCGACGCGGCGGGCAACCTCTACCTGTCCACAGGGGACGACAGCAACCCGTTCGACTCGGCCGGATACTCGCCGCTGGACGAGCGCACCGACCGCAACCCCGGCTACGACGCCCAGCGCACCGCCGGCAACACCAACGACCTGCGCGGCAAGGTGCTGCGGATCAAGGTCAACGCGAACGGCACGTACAGCGTGCCGGCGGGCAACCTGTTCGCCCCCGGCACCGCGAACACCCGCCCCGAGATCTACGCCATGGGCTTCCGCAACCCGTTCCGGATGAGCGTGGACAAGGCCACCGGCGTGGTCTACCTCGGCGACTACGGCCCCGACGCCGGCTCCACCGACCCCAACCGCGGGCCCAGCGGCCAGGTCGAGTTCAACCGGATCACCAGCGCGGGCAACTACGGCTGGCCGTACTGCACGGGCGCCAACACCAGCACCGAGACCTACAACGAGTGGAACTTCGCCACCGGCACCACCGGCGCCAAGTACGACTGCGCCGGCGGACCCACCAACAACTCGTTCCGCAACACCGGCCAGACCAAGCTGCCGCCGGCCCGGCCGGCCTGGATCCGGTACGCGGGCGACGCCGGCAGCCCGCCCGAGTTCGGCAGCGGCTCGGAGTCCCCGATGGGCGGCCCGGTCTACCGCTACAACGCGGGCCTGAACTCCCCCACCAAGTTCCCCGCCGCCCTCGACGGCCACTTCTTCGCCGGCGAGCTGGGCCGCGGCTGGATCAAGCCGATCCACGTCGGCATGGACGGCTCGGTCGGCACCATCTCGAACTTCCCGTGGGCCGGCAAGCAGGTGATGGACATGGCCTTCGGGCCGGAGGGCTCGCTGTACGTGCTGGACTACGGCACCGGCTACTTCAACGGCGACGCCAACTCGGCGCTGTACCGCTTCGACTACCTGGCCGGCTCCAACCGGGCGCCGACCGCGGTGGCCGGCGCGAACAAGACCTCCGGGCAGGCCCCGCTGGCCGTGACGTTCTCCTCGGCGGGCTCGTCCGATCCGGAGGGCGGCGCGCTCACCTACTCGTGGAACTTCGGCGACGGCACCACCTCGACCGCGGCCAACCCCACCAAGACGTACACGGCCAACGGGACGTACCAGGTGACGCTGACCGCGAAGGACCCCGAAGGGCTGACCGGCACGGCCAACGTGACCATCACGGTCGGCAACACCGCCCCGACGGTGACGATCAACAGCCCGGCCAACGGCTCGCTGTTCTCCTACGGCGACACCGTCCCGTTCTCCATCACGGTCACCGACCCCGAGGACAGCTCGATCAACTGCGCCGCGGTGAAGATGACCTACGTGCTCGGGCACGACAGCCACGGCCACCAGATCACCTCGCAGAACGGCTGCACCGGCGCGATCACCATCCCGGCCGACGGTGAGCACGACTCCGCGGCGAACATCTTCGCGGTCTTCGACGCCGAGTACACCGACGCCGGCGGCCTGACCACGCACACCCAGCACACCCTGCAGCCGCGGCGCCGGCAGGCCGAGCACTTCAAGACCTCGTCCGGGGTGGACCGGATCACCAAGACCGCGGCCGAGGGCGGCCAGACCGTCGGCAACATCAACAACGGGGACTGGGTCGCGTTCGAGCCGTACCGGCTCAGCGGGGTCACCTCCTTCACCGCCCGGGTCTCCTCCGGCGGCGTGGGCGGCACGCTCCAGCTGCGGACCGGCTCGGCGACCGGCACGGTGGTCGGCTCGGCCACGGTGCCGGTCACCGGCGGCTGGGAGACCTTCACGGACGTCACCGGTACGGTCACCGGCGCGCCGGCCACCACCGGCCCGCTGTACCTGACGTTCTCCGGTGGCGCGGGCGCACTGTTCGATGTGGACGCGTTCACGCTGAACGGCGCCGGCGCCCGGGTCGGCCCGATCGTCGGGCTGGCCGGCAAGTGCCTGGACGTGGCCGGGGCCGCCACCGCCGACGGCACGAAGATCCAGCTCTACACCTGCAACGGCACCGCCGCGCAGACCTGGACCGTCACCGCGAACAGCACGGTGAAGGCGCTCGGCAAGTGCCTCGACGTGGCCGGCGGCGCCACCGCCAACGGCACCAAGGCGCAGCTCTGGACGTGCAACGACACCGCGGCGCAGAACTGGGCCGCGAACGCCGACGGCAGCCTGCGCAATCCCCAGTCGGGCCGATGCCTCGACGTCAGCCAGAACAGCTCGGCCGACGGCCAGCAGATCCACATCTGGGACTGCCTGGGCGCCGCCAACCAGAAGTGGGTGCTGCCATGATCGGCAAGTTGCTGACCGCGCTGCTGATGATCCCGGCCTCGGTCGCCGTCGCCTCCCCCGCCCTCGCCGCCGACGACCCGTACGACGTGCTGGTCTTCTCCCGCACGGCCGGCTTCCGCCACGACGCCATCCCGGCCGGCATCCAGGCCATCCGGGACCTGGGCGCGGCCAACGGATTCTCGGTCACCGCAACCGAGGACCCGGCGGCGTTCACCACGGCCGGGTTGTCCGGCTACGAGGCCGTGGTCTTCCTCAACACCACCGGCGACGTGCTGAACGCCACCCAGCAGACCGCCTTCGAGGGCTACATCCGCGCCGGCGGCGGATACGTCGGTGTGCACGCCGCCGCCGACACCGAGTACGACTGGCCGTTCTACGGGCAGCTGGTCGGCGCGTACTTCGCGTCGCACCCGGCGATCCAGCCGGCCACCGTGGTGACCGAGGACCGCGCCCACGCCGCGACGGCGCACCTGCCGCAGCGCTGGAACCGCACCGACGAGTGGTACAACTACCGCACCAACCCCCGGTCCAGTGCCCACGTGCTGGCCAGCCTGGACGAGGGCTCGTACTCCGGTGGCGCGATGGGCGCCGACCATCCGCACGTCTGGTGCAAGACCTACGAGGGCGGCCGGTCCTTCTACACCGGCGGCGGCCACACCATCGAGTCGTACGCGGACCCGGCCTTCCGGGCCCACCTGCTCGGCGGCATCCGGTACGCGGCGAAGGCGGCCAACGCCGACTGCCGCCCGGAGACCGGTTACACCGCCCTCTACAACGGCTCCACCACCGGCTGGTCGCAGGCCGGGCCGGGCTCGTTCACCAACACCGACGCGACGCTGACCTCGACCGGCGGGATGGGCCTGTTCTGGTACAGCCAGAAGCAGTTCACCAACTACTCGCTGAAGCTGGACTGGAAGCTGGCCGGCGACGACAACACCGGCGTCTTCATCGGCTTCCCGCCGTCGAGCGACCCGTGGTCGGCGGTGAACAACGGCTACGAGGTGCAGATCGACGCGACGGACGCGGCGGACCGCACCACCGGCGCGGTCTACACGTTCAAGTCGGCCGACCTCGCGGCCCGCGACGCCGCGCTCAACCCGCCGGGCGAGTGGAACACCTACGAGCTGCTCGTCGAGGGTGAGCGGCTGCAGGTCTTCCTCAACGGCACCCGGATCAACGATTTCACCAACACCGACCCGGCCCGCTCCCTGGCCGGCCACATCGGACTGCAGAACCACGGCGACGGCGACGACGCCTCGTTCCGCAACGTGCGGATCAAGGAGCTCGGCGGCACCCCGCCGCCGGCCGTCGGCACCGGCCCGATCGTCGGGCTGGCCGGCAAGTGCCTGGACGTGGCCGGCGCCGGCACCGCCGACGGCACGAAGATCCAGCTCTACACCTGCAACGGCACCAACGCCCAGAAGTGGACGGTGACCGCCAACGGCCCGGTCAAGGCGCTCGGCAAGTGCCTCGACGTGGCCGGCGGCGGCACCGCCAACGGCACCAAGGCCCAGCTCTGGACCTGCAACGGCACGGGCGCGCAGGTCTGGTCGGCCCAGCCCGACAACACCCTGCGCAACCCGCAGTCGGGCCGCTGCCTGGACGTGAGCCAGAACAGCTCGGCCGACGGCCAGCAGATCCACATCTGGGACTGCCTGGGCGCGGCCAACCAGAAGTGGACGCTGCCCTAGTAGCTCAGCACCCGGGTGGGCAGCGGCGTCTCGGTCACCGAGCCGTCCGCTGCCCGCTTGAGCTCGTACCCCCGGGGGCCCTCCTTGTCGGCCACGACCTCGGCCAGCCGGGTGCCGCGGTAGAGCAGACCGGCCCCGTCGTCGGTCGCGTAGCCGTCGCCGAGGGTGCCGTCGGCGATGAGCTTGTGCATGAGCGGCCGGCGCTGCTCCTCGGCGTCGTAGTGCACCCCGTTGCTGTACGGCAGCCAACCCAGCCCGCCGGTGAACGCGCGCAGCTCGAGCCCGAAACTGTCGGTGCTGCCGCCCTGGTGCCAGCAGATCGAGCCGGCCGAGACGCCGCCGAGCACCACCCCGGACTGCCAGGCCTCGTGCAGGATCTCGGCCAGGCCGTGCACCCGCCACACCGCGACCAGGTTGGCCACGCTGCCGCCGTTGACCCAGATCACGTCCTGCGCGAGCAGGTGCGCGCGGATGTCCTCGTGGTTGGGCATCGGGAAGAGCTGGAGGTGGGACGCGCGGTAGCCGGTCCGGGCGAAGGCCGCGTAGGTCGCGCCGATCCAGTTCTCGGGATCACCGACGGCCTGGTGCAGGAAGCAGAACTTCGCGGTGTCACCGGCGTTGGCCAGCTCGGCGGCGAAGCGGTGCACGGGCCCGGGCCGCATGTCGAACAGGCCGTGCCGGCCGCGGGCGAATCCGGCGCTCGTGGCGAGGATGGTGGGCTGATCAGCGGTCATCGCGTCATCATGGCGCACGCGTCGGCCGTCTCCAGAACGAGGTCGGCCGCCGCGTCCAGCACCGCGGTCAGGTGCACCGGATCGCCGTCGACCGCGGTGAAGACGGCCTCGACCTGCTCGCGGAACCGGGGCGGCGCGCCGGGCAGGGCGGCGGCCGCGGCCACCGCGCCCTTCTCGTTGACCAGCCACCGGCCGGCGGCGCCGTGCAGCGCGTGCACACACACCCCGACCAGGCGGAACAGGCAACCGGCGACATAGGCGGCGTCGCCGCGCGTGACCGCCTTGCGGGCCAGGCCGACCAGGAAGTCCGCCTCCCACAGCCCGGCCACGAGCGCCTCGGCCAGCGCGGGCGGATAGGCGCCCATCCGGTCGCGCAGGGCCGCCAGCTCACCGGCCGGATCGGCCAGGACCACGCCGAGCGCGACCTCGCCCGCGTACGCGAAGTCGGGCACGCCCAGCGGGTGGCCGGTCTGCGCGTGGAACGCGTACCGGCCCTGCTCGGCGTCGGTCCAGGCCCGGCCGACCCGGTCGAGGTCCCGGTAGATCCAGTCGACGGCCGCGCCGTCCACGGTCAGCCACCCGCCGCCGTCCACCCACGGTCCCCACTCGCCGACCGCGGTGACCCGCGCGGCCGGGCCGCCGACCAGCCGGGCCAGCTCGCCGAGGGCCGCCACGTCGAGCGGGCGGTGGTAGTACACGCCCAGGTCGGTGTCGGAGTCCGGGGTGTGCGTGCCGCGGGCCCGGCTGCCGCCCAGCAGCACGGCCGTCACTCCCGGCACCTCGACCAGCAGGGCGGCCAGCTCCGCCAGCCGCTCGTCACTCAACGCCACGCCGACCATCCTCGCGCATGTCGCCGGGTTTGCGGGCCTCGATCAGCACCCGCCGGGCGTACGACACGAACGGGCCCTCGGCCTCGATCCGGTCGTGCACGGCCCGCAACTGCGGCAGGTACTTCTCCACGGTGAAGCCGGGCACCGTCCACACGACCTTGCGCAGGAAGTGGGCGACCGCGGCGACGTCGAAGAACTCGGCCCGCAGCGTCTCCGCACGCAGGTCCAGCACGGTCAGGCCGGCGTCCCGGGCGGCGGCCGCGAGCCGCTGCGGGTGCCGCGGGTCCGGCGGCGGCAGCGGGCCCAGCATGGCCTCGGAGAGCTCGCGGTTGGTGCCGGCGCCGATCTGCTGGGACAGAAAGACCCCGCCGGGCGCGAGCACCCGGGCGATCTCGGGCCACAGCGTACGGACCGGGTGCCGGCTCACCACGAGGTCGAACACACCGTCGCGGAACGGCAGCGTCGGCGCGTCGGCGGCCTCGACGACCGACGCGCCCAGCGGCCGCAGGTGCCGCGCGGCCACCGGCAGGTTCGGCCGCCACGAGTCGGTGGCCACCAGCAGGGCGGGCGGATCCGGGACCGTGGCGAGCACCTCCCCGCCCCCGGTCTGCACGTCCAGCGCCGCGGTCGCCCCGGCCATCCGGTCGGCCACCAGCCGGGCGTACCCCCAGGACGGCCGCTGCTCGGTGGCCCGCCCGGCGAACCAGGAGAAGTCCCAGCCCGTCACCGGCACGGCCACCGCCTCGGCGATCAACTCCTCGAACGACGCGCCCATCGGGGCAGTGTCCGCCCGTCCGGCGGGGCGCGGCCAGCGGTTTACTCCCCGGCCGGCCAGTCGTCCGGGTCGTCCGGGTCCAGCTGGTCGTCCGGGTCGGGCTGGTCGTCCGGGTCGCCCTCGCAGGGCAGGACGAGGTCCAGCTCGTCGATGTCCGACGGGTCGAGCAGGCTCAGATCGCCGTCGATGACGCCCTCCCCCGGCGCGCCGGTCCCGTCGTCCGGGCAATCCCGGTCGCGGCCCAGCCAGACGCACGACTTGAGCGGCCGGCACTCCCGATGGCCCCGGCCGCCCTGGTGCTTGCCCCCGCCGGGCCGGTCGCCGCGTTGCCGGTCGCCGAAGGCCACGATCCGGTCCTGCGGCTCGCGGGTGACCTTCGAGTCCAGCAGCCGCCGGCTCGTCTCCCGGTTCCCGGTGTAGGTCACCTCGTAGCGCAGCAGCCGCTCGCCGGGCACGCCGGGGGTCTCGATCTCCCGGGCGCCCGGTGGCAGCGACGGGTCCGGGACCAGCTTGGTGCCGAACGGGATGGCCTCGGTCTCGGAGACCTGCTCCGTGCGTACCTGCGGCGCGGCGGGGGCACCGGCGGCGGGCGGAACAGCCACGGCGGCGGCGCCGGGCACGGGCACGACGGCACCGCCCTTGACCGGGCCGGCCTTGACCGGGCCGCCCGCCACCGGGCCGGGAGCAGTCGGGCCGCCCGCCACCGGGCCGGGAGCAGTCGGGCGGCGCGGCGAACGGGTGGCCGTCCGGTCGGCCTGGCCGGGCGCCGAGCGTGTCTCGTCGGCCTCCCGCTCGGCCTGCGTGTGACCGGGCGCGCCGTGGTCGGGGGCGACGGCCCCGTTGCCCAGCCCGGTGGCGCCGGCCGGCAACGACGGGGGCACCTCCGCGGCGGGCCGGCCGGCGACCGGCGCACCCTGCCCCGCGGTCGTGACGACACGAGTGTCCTCACTGGTCAGGGCGGCGATCCCGGCTGCGGTGCCGGCCACGAGGGCGAGCACCCCGAGCCCGGCAGTGGCCATCCGTACCCCGAACGGCAGCCGCGCCCACGGCGACTTATGCGGCATTTCGAGGAGATGCTGCCAGGAATCACTAGATGTCTGGTTTAGCACTAAAACATTGTGCTGCCCCGACGCTCCCGAAGCACCATCAGAGCCGCACCCGAAAGGATGACGCGGTTTTGCCCGTCGGTTGTCCGACACCTCCGACAGGTGATCGGTTTCGGACCGCCACGCCGCACCGGGTGTGCTCGGCCCCGCCGCGGAACCGGCCGACAATGCTCGGACTCACCCAGAAAACTGGAGGTACGGTGCGCAGAACGGTCAGCATCCTCGCCGCGGCGGCGATGGCCCTCGCCGGCACCCTCGCGGTCGGCGCCCCCGCGTCGGCAGCCACGCCCAGCCTGCGCTTCCACGGCGCCCAGTACGACTCGCCGGGCAAGGACACCCGCAGCAACGCCAGCCTCAACGCCGAGTGGATCTCGCTCGTCAACAGCGGCGGCAAGGCCGTCAACCTGAAGGGCTACACGATCCGCGACGCGTCCCGCCACGTCTACACGTTCGGCAGCGTCTCGATCGCGGCCAACGGCGGCCGGATCTGGCTGCACACCGGCAAGGCGGCCAAGTCGGGCCGCAACGTCTACTGGGGCAGCGGCAACTACATCTGGAACAACACCGGCGACACCGCGACGCTGCGCAACGCCTCGGGCAAGACGCTCGACACCTGCTCCTGGAAGTACAAGGCGAACCGCACCTGGGTGGCCTGCTGACCGGCACCAGCGACGGGAACGGGCCGCCGGGGTGCTCTGCTCACCCCGGCGGCCCGTCGTCTGCCGGCCCGGCGTCAGACGGTGACGGCGGCCGCCCGCAGCGGGGCGAGGGCGGTGCTCCAGGCCACGACCTGGTCCAGCACGGTGGTCAGCGCGCCGGCCTGGTGGGCGCCCGGGGTGAACTGGCTGTAGTTGACGAAGTCGGTGGCCAGCGACAGGGTGACCGCCGCCCGGACGTCCGCCATCATCAGCTCGCCGGCGATGAGGCGCAGCGACTCCACCGCGCGGGCCCCGCCGACCGAGCCGTAGCCGACGAAGCCGACGGCCTTGTTGTTCCACTCGGCGAAGAGGAAGTCGATGGCGTTCTTGAGCACGCCGGAGGTGGCGTGGTTGTACTCCGGGGTGACCATCACGAAGCCGTCGAACGACGCGATCTTGGCAGCCCATTCGAGGGTGTGGGCCTGGCTGTACTGCGCCAGCGACGGCGGGACCGGCTCGTCGAGGTGCGGCAGCTTGTAGTCGAGCAGGTCGACCAGCTCGAACTCCGCGTCGGTGCGCTGCGACGCCAGCTCCAGGACCCACTTGGCCACGGCCTCGCCGTTACGGCCCGGGCGGGTGCTGCCGAGAATGATGCCGATCTTGGTCATGACCAGGACTCCGTTGCTCGATGGCACTTCTTTGCTTCGTCAAGCAAATAGGTCGCCACGCCGTGGTGTCAAGGCCGTACGATCTTTGTCATGTCCGCCACACCTCCGGCCGGGTCGCCCGCGGTGCCGCCCCTGAGCCCCGAGGAAGAGGCCGTGATGCGGGCCCTGGGCCGGCTGCTGCTGGTCATGCCCCGCGTCCTCGACGCCGACCTCCAGCACGAGCAGCGCATGTCGCTGAGCGAGTATTCGGTGCTGCGGCACCTCTCGGAGTCCGAGCACGGGCGGATGCGGATGAATGAGCTCGCCGCCGCGTGCGACATGTCGATGAGCGGCATGACCCGGCTGGCCGCCAAGCTGGAAGCACAGGGCCACCTCCGGCGGATCCGCTGCGAGCGGGACGCGCGCGGACTCAACGCCGTGCTGACCGAGCGCGGCCTGGACCGGCTGCGCGAGGCGTGGCCGACCCACCTGGCCAGCGTGCGCCGGCACGTCGTGGGTCACCTGGAAGGCTTGGATCTGGGCCGGCTCGCGCAGGCACTCGAGGCGATGGCGGGCGGTGGCGGGGCGCCGTGCCAGAGTTCCCGGCATGACGACTGATTCCGGTCCGGCCGCATGACGTTCCACCCCGGCGAGCTCGTCGTCCGGCGCTTCCGGCACCCCGACCGGCGCCTCGCCGCGGTCCAGGCCGCCCGGGTGGTGTCCGACGACGACCGCGGGCTGCTGCTCTGGGTCGACATCGGCGCCGAGTCGATGCGGCGTACGGACCTGGCCGGCACGCCCACCCGGCACCTTTCCGTCGCCGCCGAGCTGGCCATGCCGACGATGCTGTCCCCGGTACGCCGCGAGAAGTTCCGCTCCCTGCTGCTGCTCCCGCCCGGCGCGCCGCACGCGGTCTCCTGGAGCTGGCTGGCCGACGGCACCTTCGCGGGCTGGTACGCCAACCTCGAGACCCCGGCCCGCCGCTGGGCCGGGGGCGTCGACTCGCACGACCAGACGCTGGACGTGCTCGTCGACGCCGACCGCTCCTGGCACCTCAAGGACGCCGACGACCTCGCGGCGCTGGACCCGGCGCAGGCGGCGACCGTCCACGCCGAGGGGGAACGGCTGGGCAAGCTGGCCGAGACCGCGACGTTCCCGTTCGACGAGACCTGGCTCGACTTCCGGCCGCCCCCGGACTGGACCCCTGCCACCCTGCCGCCCTGGTGGGACGCCCCGTGACGTATTCCGTTATGGGTATACGATGGGCCGATGGCACGAGCGGCGACGACGGCGGACGCGTTCAACGCGGTGGCCGAAC
This sequence comes from Actinoplanes nipponensis, assembly GCF_016862275.1. Classification (GTDB taxonomy): domain Bacteria; phylum Actinomycetota; class Actinomycetes; order Mycobacteriales; family Micromonosporaceae; genus Actinoplanes; species Actinoplanes nipponensis. Next base: position 53,525 of record NZ_BOMQ01000044.1, read on the forward strand.
CCCGGCGGCGGCAGATCCTCGACCTGCTGGCCGCCGGTGAGCTCCCGGTCAACGACCTCGCCGCGCTGCTCGGCGTGGCCCAGCCGCAGATCTCCAAACACCTGCGGGTGCTGCGCGTGGTCGGCCTGGTGCACGTCCGCGAGGTCGGCCGGCACCGGCTCTACCGGCTGAGCCCCGAGCCCCTCAAGCCCATCCACGACTGGCTCAGCCGCTACGACTTCGCGCCGGACGAGCTGGCACCGGCCGCCTGACCGGCCGGGCCGGCTGCGATCATGGGATGTGCCCGCTGCCGCCGCCGACCGGACCGCCCGGATCGCCTCCGAGGTCTTCGCCCCCGCCGTCCTGGTCGCGGGCCTGCTGCTGGTGGTCGGCTGGCACGCCGGTGACCAGCCCGGGGTCTCCCGCTGGTGGGGGCTGCCGGGCGCGGTGTTCGCCGCCGGCATCCCCCTGGCCTACGTGCTACGCGGCGTGCGGCAGGGCCGGCTGAGCAGCCACCACATCCCCGAGCGCGAGCACCGCCGGGTCCCGCTGCTGTTCGGCATCGCCTCGGTGGCCGCCGGCCTGGTCGTGCTGGTGCTGCTCGGCGCCCCGCGCGAGGTGCTGGCCCTGCTGGCCGCCGGCGGCGTCGGCCTGGTCGTGTTCACGGTGGTGACGCACTGGTGGAAGATGTCCATCCACGCGGGCGTGGCGGCGGGCACCGCGATGACGCTGACCGTCGTCTACGGCCCGCTCGCACTGATCGGCGTGCCGCTGGTGCTGCTCGCCGGCTGGGCCCGGGTCCGGCTGTCCGCGCACACGACGGCCCAGGTGATCGCCGGGGCCCTGGTCGGCGCGGTGATCGCCGGCACGGTCTTCCCCGCGCTGCGCTGACCGCTCAGCGGGCGGTCACCGCCACCCGCACGGCAATGAGGACGGTCACCACGCCGAGCAGCGTGGTGAAGACGAACGGCCCCGTGAACGGGGCGAGCGCGAAGAGCAGGCCGGCGACCGCGAGCGAGGCGCTGCCGCCCACCGCGTCCGTGATGCTCTTCGCCGCCGTGTTGAAGCCCTCCTCGCCCGGCGCCGACAGGGCCAGCACCAGCGTGCTGATCCGCGGGTAGAGCGTGCCCATGCCCGCGCCCGCCAGGAACCAGCCGGCCGCCGCCACGGCCGGGTGCAGGTGCAGCACCACCGTGGCCAGCTCCAGGGCCGCGCCGCCGGCCAGCAGCACGGCGCCCGCGCGCAGCGCCGTACCCGGATCGAGCCTGTCGCTCAGCCGGCCCTGCACCGCCGAGGCCAACGCCCACGCGACCGCGCCGGCGGTCAGCGTCACCCCCGAGAGCCAGGTGGGCAGGCCGTAACGGTCGTGCAGCAGCAACGGCAGGTAGACCTCCGTGCCGAAGAAGACCCCGCCGGCCGCGCCGCAGAGCACGACCGCCGCCGGCAGACCGGCCCGGATCCGGTACGTGCCCGGCGGCACCAGGTGTCGCAGCGCGATGCCGATCACCACGACCGCCGGCGGCGCCAGCAGCCAGGCCACCGCCCGGTCCAGCCCGCCCAGCGAGCTGAGCGCGACCACGCTGCCCGCGACGACCGCCGCCTCGACGACGCGGCGCGCGTCGGCGGCCGACGCCGGCACCCGGTCGGCGCGGGCCCGGTCACGACCGCGTACGGCCGGCAGCATCAGCCCGCCCGCCACGGCGACCAGCGCGACCACCCCGAGGAACACCCAGTGCCAGCTCAACGCCTCGGCGACGTAACCGGCGACGAACGGGCCGATCATCGACGGCAGCACCCAGGCGGACGCGAACGCGCCGAAGATCCGGATGTGCAGGGCGGCCGGATAGACCAGCGCGACCAGCACGTACAGCGCGACGGTGATCCCGCCCGCGCCGAGGCCCTGGAGGAACCGGGCCGCCACGAAGACCGGCATCGACACCGCCGTGCCCGCGACCGCGAGCCCCGTGGCGAACACGGCTATCGCGGCGAACAGCGGCACGGCCGGCCCGCGCCGGTCGGCCCACGAGCCGATCGCGACCATGCCGACGACGCCGGCGGCCAGCGTCGAGGAGAACGCGAGCGCGTACAGGCCGCGGCCGTTCAGGTCGCTGGTGACGACCGGCATGATCGTCGTCACCGCCAGCGACTCGAAGGCGGCCAGGAAGACCAGGCTCCACGCGCCGACGGTGGTCAGGGCGTACGGCCGGGCCAGGATGCCGGCCGGCCGGATCTCGCTCTCCACGCTCACCGCCAGAACCTAGAACCTCACCCGGGGTTGAGGTCAAAGTCTCGCGCGCGGGCGGCTACCGCACGTCGACGTAGTCCGTCGGACCGGTGGTGGCGGTGGAGGCCGCGTCGCCCGCGTAGGTCCAGCGGAACGAGCCGTCCGCCGAGGCCTTCACGGTCGTCTTGAGCTTGCCGGCGGAGTCGGTCTTGACGGACTTGACGGTCTTCCAGGCGGTCGTGCCCTTCTTCGAGTACTGGAGGGTGACGGTGCGCGAGCCGTACCCCTGGTAGGTCCAGCTCTCCCAGCCGGCGCGGGTCAGCGTGCCGGTCACGGTGATGGTCTTGCCCTTGGTGACCGGCTCCGGGGACGCGTCGACGGTCAGCTTGCTGACCCGCTTCATCGAGAAGGCGCCGGCGGCGTGCCGGTCGGCGAAACTCGTACCGTCCGCCGCGTGCGACCACGCGGCGACGGTCCAGGCGCCGGCCAGCGCGTTGCGCGCCGCATCCACCTTGACGTCCATGGCGAAGCGGGCCGTGCAGACGGCGGCGGTGTTGCTGGTCTTCTCGCAGTCGGCCGGCCCGGTGGCGAGGATGACGCCGTCCGGCGTGGCATACGCGCCGTGGTAGAGGTAGGCGTCGCCGCCGGCGATGCCGGCCGGATCCGACGCGGTGAAGGTGGCGGTGAACACCCGGCTGCCCGACACGCCGAACGTCAGGTCGGCGCCGCCGTTGACCACGACGTTGGAGATCCTGGTGGCGCCCGAGGTCTCGTCGGGCGCGGTGGCGGGCCCGGCGAAGGCGCGGATCACCGTACGCCGCAGCCGGCCGTCCCGGTCGTCGGTGGCGGTCACCCGCAGCGACACGAAGGCGGCCGTGGCCGGCACGGTCAGCGTGTCGCCGTCGAGCTCGGTCCACTCCGCACCGTCGTCGGTCGAATACTCCACCTTGCCGACCTCGGCCGTGCCGCCACCGCGGGCCGACGCCGACGCGGTGATCCCGACGGCGGCGGCGCCGGCGCGGTTGCGGGCGTCCAGCCCGGTCACGCCGACGCCCAGGTCGATCAGCGGCAGCGGACCCTGATCGGGCGCCCGGAAATCCCACTCGCTGCGGATCCGGGTGGACAGCTGGGACCACGCGACCCGCCGGGTGAACGTCTGGTCGTAGTGGTGGACGTCGCCCTCGGTGGTCAGCTTGGCGGTGACCGAGGCGCGCGCGTCGGAGCCGGCATTGCCGTCCGCGTCGGCGTACGCGGCGGGCTCGCTCATCCGCAGCTCGTCGCCGTCGCGGACCGAGGAACCAGCCGCCCGCGGCAGGAACGGCCCCGCGCCGACGGTCGTGCCGGGGGACTCGCCGGCCGGCAGCGCCCGGTCGGGCAGCACCACGGAGCTGTCCCCCGCGCCGAGGGTCAGCTTGCGGTGCACCGTCGGCCCGGGCGTGACGTACTCGGTGACCGTGCCGGGCAGCCGCACCGGCGACTCCAGGTAGGAGCCGCTCCACCTGTCCTTGAGCGACGAACCCAGCGCCGCGTTCGTGGTGACGCCCTGGGCGCGCAGGGTGGTGACGGTCTTGGCGAGCTGCGCGGTGGTCACCTTCGCGATCGGGGACGCGGGCACAGTGGACCAGGAACGCTGGAGGTCGTAGCGGTACGGGCTGGGCACGGCCGCGGACGAGCCGGCCTTGGTGAGCAACTCGTGCAGGCGCAGGGTCACCCCGGCGACGGCGAACGGTGTCACGTACGTCTTGGCCGGGCCGCCGCTGGTGAAGCCGACCTTGTCGCCACCACCCAGCTCCAGCCAGTACGCCGACGTGGCCCGCACGGCGGTGGCGTCGTCGGTGGCGAAGGCGGTCTCCCGGGCGCCGGACTCGGCGAAGGTGACCGAGACCGCGGCGCTGGTGACCGTGAAGGTCCGTACGAGCAGATAGTTGCGCTGGCGGAAGTATCCGTACCGGGCGACGGCCACGTAGTCGCCCGGCGGGAGCTGGGCGGTGCCGTTCGGGCTGTCGCGGTCACCCTGGACGACGTGGTACTGCCAGGTGCTGCGGTCCCAGACGTACATGAACCGGCCGGAGACGGCGGTGCTCGCGGTGATCGCGAACTTCACCTGGTACGTCGCCGCGGCCCGGGCGGGCGCCGGCGCGAGCACGAGGGCCAGGACGACCACCACCGCGGCCGCCGCGGTGCGCAAGATTCTCACCATCCGGCCACAGTAGAGCCAGCGGACGGCGCCGGGGGTCCCCCTAACGGCCCGTGCCCGTACTACAGGAAGGGCTCCGGGTCGAACGTGTCGACCGGGATGATCCGCACCCGGGGCAGGACGCTGGTGAAGCAGCCGGCGTCCAGCTCCAGATCGAAGAGGGTCAGCCCGCTGTCGACCAGGCCGGCGAAGCCGGCGTTGAAGAACTCCGGGAAGCCGACCACGCCCACCCGCCGGTCGTCGCCGGTGAGCAGCCGGCCGATGTGCGGCAGGAAGTCACCGTCGTGGCTGGCCAGCAGCACGTCGCCGCGGCGCCGGCCGATGGCGTCGAGCGTGCGCTGGATGCCGATGTCCACGACCTTCTGGCCGGGGCCGCCGGACAGCGGCACGGGCCGGTACCCCATGGACTGCAACGCGCGGATGAACGGGGTCGGCAGCGCCCCGGACGACGCGTTGAGGAAGAAGAGGGCCGTGACCGGCTGGCCCCACTGGTCCTCCGCGAACTGCCGCAGGCGTTCCCAGCGCGGCCGCTCCTCGGAGTTGGGCCGGCGCTCCAGGATCTGCTGCCCGAGCGTCGAGTCGATGTTCTCGCCGTCGATGATCAGGTAGGTGACCGCACCGGCCATGGAAGCGCCCACCTCAGAGAATATCGTCACCGTGCGTCATCAGGACGGCCGAGCGTAACATGCCGCGAAGCCCGTCCTCAGCGCCGCCAGAGGTACGGCGTCGTGGTCGACACCTTGATCAGGCCGGACCGCTCGAGGATCGGCCGGGAGTACTCCGTCGAGTCGCTGTGGATCAGTGTCTTCCCGCCGGCCAGGGCCGACCGGGCCCGGGCCGCCGTGAGGGCGCGGTAGATCCCGCGCTGCCGCCACTGCCGGAGCACGGCGCCGCCCCAGAGGCCGGCGAAGTCGCTGTCGGCCACCGGTTCCAGCCGGCCCGCCCCGACCATCCGGCCGGCGGCCTCGGCCACCCACAGTTCCATCCCCGTGCCGAGCCCGAGCCGGCGCAGCAGGGCATCGGCCATCTCCCGCGACTCCGGTTCACCGAACGCCTCGTCGGCCATCGCGCTCATCGCCCGGACGTCGGGCTCGCTGGTCACCCGGCGCAGCGTGACGTCGGCCGGCAGCGGCATGTCCGCGACCAGGGCGGCGGCCTCCCCCACCATGATCGATTCCGGTTCGTCCGGTACGAACCCGTTGTCGATCAGCGCCTCGTGCAGACCGGGGGCGTGATCGTGGCCGCGCGTCTTCCATTCCACCCGCACGATCGCCGGGTCGGCGCGGTAATGCTCCAGGGCCTCCGGAACCAGCCGGTCGACCGCCCCCGCGTCGGCGTCGCCGAGCCGGGGATAGGTGATGAAACCCCGCCCGCCGCTGTAGGTGGCCAGCCGCAGCGGACCGAGCCGGGCGACCGAGGCAGCGCTCGCCGTCTCGACCCGCAGTTGTTCGTCGTAGAGCTTGAGGAGGTGCGCCGCGTCTGTCATCGCCGATCAGGCTGACGACGACGCCACCCCGCCGCAAGCCATTTAGCGATCGGCGGACGCGGGACTACAGAATGTTACGGTGACGGCGTGACTGCGGTGCCCAAGTGGATGCGGCCGCCTCGCCCCGAGGGGTGGTACGCCGAACCGGGAGATCACGATCCGGCTCGACAGATGGAATCGTCCGGAGCCCGACCTCGTGGCCGCCGCGGCACCCTACGATCCGTCCCGGACCTTCTACACGCCGGAGGAGACTCTCCTGTTCGTCGAGGTGGTGTCGCCGGAGTCAGCCCACCGCGACCGCACGGTCAAGCTGCGAAAGTACGCGGAAGCCGGCATCGCCAATTACCGCGATTCATCGCCACGAGCTGCGCACCACAACGCCGTTCACGATCACGCTCGACCTGGACGGGCTGGTGCCGGGCCGCCAGAGCTGAGCCCGGCGCCACCCCCGCCAGATGGCGAACCGGAACGCCACTACACGTTGAAGCGGAACTCGACGACGTCGCCGTCCTTCATGACGTAGTCCTTGCCCTCCATGCGCACCTTGCCGGCCGCCTTCGCCGCCGCCATCGAGCCGGCCGCCATCAGGTCGTCGTAGCTGACGATCTCGGCCTTGATGAAGCCGCGCTGGAAGTCCGAGTGGATCACGCCCGCCGCCTCGGGCGCGGTGGCGCCGACCGGGATCACCCAGGCGCGGGCCTCCTTCGGCCCGGCGGTCAGGTACGTCTGCAGGCCGAGGGTGTCGAAGCCGACCCGGATGAGCTGGTTGAGGCCGGGCTCGGTCTGCCCGGTCGACTCCAGCAGCTCCATCGCCTCGTCCTCGGGCAGGTCGATGAGCTCGGACTCGATCTTCGCGTCCATGAACACCGCCTCGGCCGGGGCCACCAGGGCGCGCATCTCGTCGAGGAACGTCGCGTTGCCCAGCTCGGCCTCGTCGACGTTGAAGACGTACAGGAAGGGCTTGGTGGTCAGCAGGTGCAGCTCGGACAGCAGCTCCAGCTCGATGCCCGCGGCCTTGGCGCCGGTGTAGAGGGTCGTGCCCTCGTCGAGCAGCTTGAACGCGGCCTCGGCGGCGGCGACCGTCGGCAGCCGGTCCTTCTTGAGCTTGGCTTCCTTCTGCAGGCGCGGCAGCGCCTTCTCGACCGTCTGCAGGTCGGCCAGGATCAGCTCGGTGTTGATCGTCTCGATGTCGTCGGCCGGCGCGACCTTGCCGTCGACGTGCAGCACGTTGGGGTCGGAGAACGCGCGGACCACCTGGCAGATCGCCGAGGCGTCGCGGATGTTGGCCAGGAAGGCGTTGCCCCGGCCCTGCCCCTTGGAGGCGCCCCGGACCAGCCCGGCGATGTCGACGAACGAGACCGGCGCGGGCAGGATCTTCTCCGAGCCGAAGATCCCGGCCAGCTTGCCCAGGCGCTCGTCGGGCAGCCCGACCACCCCGACGTTGGGCTCGATCGTCGCGAACGGGTAGTTCGCGGCGAGCACGTCGTTCTTGGTCAGGGCGTTGAAGAGGGTGCTCTTGCCGACGTTGGGCAGGCCGACGATCCCGATGGTAAGGCTCACGACAGGCCAGTCTACGGGGCGGCCGGGGGCCCGTACGCGGTCACGTGGCCTTCGACCATTCGTGCAGCACGGTGCCGTCCCGCGTCCAGTCGGGCGTGATGACCTCGCCGGCGACCAGGACGGCCCGGGCCAGGATGCTGTACGTGTCGCCGGGGCCGTACCGCTGTTGCAGGTAGGCCCGGTTGCGGTCCGCGAAGAGCGGATCGGTCAGCGTGCGGACGGCGGCGTACGTGCCGCGGCCGTGGTTGCCGTTGCAGATGGTGACCGACCGCGTGCGGTTGAACGGGTTCGGCGCCCGGCAGAAGTGCGCGACGTCCTCCAGGAGCCGCTGATCCGGCGCCGCGCCCTCCAGCGTCGACCGGAATTCCGCCGGACGGCCGCTCCCCGCGGCCACCCGGAAGGCGCCGGCCGCCGGGTCCTGGAGCAACGGCAGGTTCAGCGCCTGCGTGACGCGGCGGGTCAGCGGGGTGCCGTCGACGCCGCCGAGCAGGACGAGATGGCCGGTGAGGTCGCTGCGGCTCAGCTCGTCGGCGAGCTTGTGGTGCACCGGCACGCCGGGGTTGGCTGCGTAGACGTGACCGTAGAGCTCCAGCAGCGCGTCGAGGTCGCGGTAGGCCGAGAGCTCGACGTAATCGGGGCTCTCGGGTGACGGGGAGACACCGGGGGCCCGCAGCCGCGGGGGCAGGCGCGCGCAGACCAGCGTGACCGGCGCCCGGTCCGCGAAGTGCCACGGACCCTCCCACGGGGCCCGGCCGGCCGGCTCCGCGGCGCCGCGGGGCTCGGCGGGTGACGCGGCCGTGGTGGCGGCCGCGCGGAGCTGGCACAGCTCGCGGAAGAGCTGCTCGAAGCGGTCCCGCTCGGCGCCGTGGAGGTCCTCCAGGGGCGGCAGCCGCGGATGCCCGCCGGCGGCCGGGCCGGGGCTCGCGAACAGCCTGGCGTACGCGTGCAGCCACTGCTCGGACGGGACCGCCTTGCCCTTCTCCCACGCGGAGATCAGCGGGACGCTCCGGGAGAAGGCCTGGGCGACGACTCCCTGGGTGACGGGCCGGCCGCCGAGGCCCACCTCGCGGAGGGCCCGCAGGCGGTCGCCGAGCTGCCGCTTACCGCCGTCCATCATCGCCGGCCCTTCAGCACACTTCAGTTATGCGGTGAACGGCCCGGCAATACCCACGAGAACCGCGTCCATGCCCCGCTGAAGTTCAGCGGTTGGTGAGTCCCAGCGGGTGGTCGGCCATCGTGCGCAGCTGCACCGCCATGCTGCGGGCGTCCTGGTCCGGGTTGCCGCCGAGCGCCTCCGCGAGCGCCCGCAGCTGCGGGCCGGGGAGCTGGGCCAGGCCCATCGCGTGCAGCGGGATCGTGATGCGGGTCCCGGTGGCGTCCGCGGCGATCAGCGCCGGCGCCTGCACCGTCGTCTCGCCGGCGGTGCCCCGGTTGCGGCGGTAGGTCGTCGCGCCGGGCGTCACCGTCGCGGTCGCCAGATCCACCGTACGGGTGCGCAGCGCCGTGCGGACCGTGGCCCGGCTGCCCTCCAGCCAGGCCGCCGTGCGCAGCGCGCCGGCCGCCAGGTACAGCCCGACCAGCATGAACGGGATGCCGAGCAGGCCGATCAGGCGCCACGGGCCGAACCCGTCGGCGCCGGCGAACCAGCTGCCGTCGGCGATGCACTCGCGGACCGACGGGGGCAGCAGCTCGGGCGGGATGCCCGAGACCTCCGCCGAGGTGGGACAGGACTCGTCCGCGCCGAACGCGTGCTGGAGCCAGCCGTCCACCACGAACGGCAACAGGGTGAACGCCGCGCCGGCGGCTGCGAAGAGAACACCGAACACCGCGCCGAGCGCCTTCTGCGCCGGCGGGGCGCCGATCGACAGCTGCTGCCTCTCACTGATCACGGCCGGAAGCATACGGCGCGCACCCTCATGTCCGAATCCCGCCAGCCGACCCGGCCCCGCGAGGGGCAGACTCGGTCGCATGGAGTTGGACTTCGAGCGGTGCTACCGGGCCGTCGACAGCCGTGACCAACGGTTCGACGGCTGGTTCTACACCGCTGTCCGTACCACCGGCATCTACTGCCGGCCGTCCTGCCCGGCCGTCACGCCGAAGCGGGAGAACGTCACCTTCTATCCCAGCGCCGCCGCCGCGCAGCGCGGCGGCTTCCGGGCCTGCCGCCGGTGCCGGCCGGACGCGGCGCCCGGTTCCCCCGAGTGGGACCTGCGGGCCGACCTGGTCGGCCGGGCCATGCGGCTGATCGCCGACGGCGTCGTCGACCGCGACGGCGTGCCCGGCCTGGCGAGCCGGCTGGGCTACACCGAGCGGCACCTCAACCGGCTGCTCAACGCCGAGCTGGGCGCCGGGCCGCTGGCCCTGGCCCGGGCCCAGCGGGCGCAGACCGCCCGGATCCTGATCGAGACCACCGATCTGGGCCTGGCCGAGATCGCGTTCGCGGCCGGCTTCGGCAGCGTGCGCCAGTTCAACGACACCATCCTCGAGGTGTACGCGCGGTCGCCGAGCGCGCTGCGGGAACGCCGCACCGCCCCGCAGCCGGAGGCGGGCACCATCACGCTGCGGCTCGCGTTCCGGGCGCCCCTGCACACCGGGGCCCTGCTCGGGTTCCTGGCCGCCCGGGCCCTGCCGGGCATCGAGGAGTGCGACGTCACGACGTACCGGAGGGGGTTGCGGCTGCCGCACGGGAGCGCGACCGTCGCGCTCACGCCGGCCGACCGGTGGGTCTCCGCGACGCTGCGGCTCGCGGACGTCCGCGACCTCGCGCCGGCGGTCGCCCGCTGCCGCCGGCTGTGCGACCTGGACGCCGATCCGGTCGCGGTGGACGGCACGCTGGGCGCCGATCCGGCGCTGACCGCGGCGGTCCGCGCCGAGCCGGGGGTACGGGTCCCGCGCGCGGTCGACGGCTTCGAGCTGGCGGTCCGCGCCGTCGTCGGCCAGCAGGTCTCCGTCGCCGGGGCGCGCCGGACGCTGAGCCGGATGCTGACCCCGGCCGCCCCCGGCGAGCTGCACGGCTTCCCGGCGGCGGAGACCGTGGCCGCGCTGCCCGACACCGCGTTCCGGATGCCGGCCGCGCGCCGGCAGACCATCCGGGCGCTCGCCGAGGCCGTCGCCGACGGCAAACTCGACCTCGAGCCCGGCGCCGACCGGGAGGAGTCCGTCGCCCGGCTGCTCGAACTGCCCGGCGTCGGCGCCTGGACCGCCGGCTACGTGGCCATGCGGGCCATCGGCGACCCCGACGTCCTGCTGCCCACCGACGTGGCGGTCCGGCGCGGCGCGCGAGCGCTCGGCCTGCCCGACTCCCCCCGGGCGCTGGCTGCGCACGCCGACCGCTGGCGGCCCTGGCGCTCGTACGCCCTGATGAGACTCTGGAGATCAGCATGATGCGCTACGCGACCCTCGACACCCCCGCCGGACCGTTCACCTACGTCGTCGGCCCGGCCGGCGCGGTACGGGCCAGCGGGTTCACCACCGACGTGGCGGCCCTGCTCGCCCTCGTCCACCCGGCGTTGCGGGAGGACGTGCGGCCCGCCGCCGACCCGGGCGGGATCGGGACAGTCGTCAGCTCCTATCTGGACGGTGACCTCGGCGCGCTCGACGCCGTGCCGGTCGAGCAGCGCACCGGCGGGCCGTTCATGACCCACGCCTGGCAGGTGCTGCGGGAGATCAAGCCCGGCGCGCCGCTGACCTACGCCGGGTACGCCGAGCTGGCCGGGCGGCCGGCCGCGATCCGCGCCGCCGCGACGGCCTGCGCACGCAACGCGGTCGCGCTGTTCGTGCCGTGCCACCGGGTCATCGGCACCGACGGGAGCCTGCGCGGCTACCGCTGGGGGCTGGACGTGAAGACGTGGCTGCTGGCCCACGAAAGCAACCGGGTGTAGGCGCGGAACTGGCTGTTCGGCCGTACCGGTCGCGATGATCCCTTTGGTTGGGTCGGACGTCCTCTGTCGTCCGGCCCCGAAAAGGTGCACATGCGCAAGCGAGTCGTCCGTGCGGTCTTCGCTGTCACGGTCCTCCTGCTCTCGACGCTGACGCTGGCCCAGGCGGACGCGACGATGACCGCGAGCGCCGCGCCGACCGTGCAGCCGGGCACCTTCGCGGGCCAGGCGTTCGACGCCTGCACGGCCCCGTCGAACGCGAGCATGGCCGCGTGGCGCAAGGCGTCGCCGTACCGGGGCATCGGCATCTACATCGGCGGCAACAACCGGGGCTGCACGCAGAAGGAGCTCACCGCCGGCTGGGTGCACACCCAGGTCGCCGCGGGCTGGCACCTGATCCCGCTCTACGTCGGCCCGCAGGCGTCGTGCACCATCGCCACCAAGAAGAAGAACCTGATCAGCAACGCCCAAGCGGCCGCGCAGGGCGCCGCCGCCGCGCAGGACGCCGCCGGCCAGGCCCGGGCGCTCGGCCTGGCCGCGCAGAGCGTGCTCGTCTACGACATGGAGGCGTACCGGACCGACGACGCCGCCTGCCGCCAGGGCGTCCTGGCGTTCATGGGCGCCTGGACGGCGAAGCTGCACGACCTCGGCTACCTGTCCGGCTTCTACAGCAGCATGGGTTCCGGCGTGGCCGACCAGGTCGCCCACTACGCCACCGCCGGCTACGTCCGCCCCGACTACGTCGACTTCGCCCGCTGGGACAAGGTCGCCACGCTCAACGACACCGGCCTCCCGGCCGGGCACTGGGCGCCGCACCGCCGGATGAAGCAGTACCAGGGCGACCACCAGGAGACCTGGGGCGGCGTCACCATCACCATCGACAGCAACCTGGTCGACTTCGCCCCGCTGCCGGCCGCGAAGCTCGCCGACTACAACCGCAACGGCTGGTCCGACGTGCTGGCGCGCACCTCCAGCACCGGCAACCTGTTCCTCTACCCGGGCAACGGCGCGTACCCGGACGAGAAGACCCGCAAGAAGATCGGCAGCGGCTGGGGCGGGATGAACGCGATCGAACGGATCGGCGACCTCAACCGCGACGGCTACCCCGACGTGGTCGCCCGCGTGCGCTCGACCGGCTACCTGTACTTCTACCCCGGCCGCAGCAACGGCACGCTGGGTTCGCGCACGCTGCTGTCGAAGAGCTTCAAGGCGATGCGCGAGATCACCGCGATCGGCGACCTCACCCGGGACGGCTACCCGGACCTGGTCGCGGCCCAGACCAGCAACCACAACCTGTACCTCTACCCGGGCGCGAAAGGCGCCAAGCTGGGCGCCCGCCGGCTGATCGCCAAGGGCGGCTGGGACCAGCGCAACGAACTGGCCGGCGTCGGCGACCTCACCCGCGACGGCTACCCCGACCTGCTCGTCCGGCAGGGCACGGCGGGCCAGCTGTTCCTGTACCCGGGACGCAAGGGCGCCCTGGGGGCCCGCAAGGTGATCGGGACGGGGTGGAATAACAAGCGGGACCTGATCGGGGTCGGCGACTTCGACCGGGACGGGTACGTGGACCTGGCCGCGGTGCTCAAGACGCCGGGGAGCCTGATGCTCTATCGCGGGACCGGCAGCGGGCTGCGGCCGGGGGTGCGGCTGGCGACCGGCTACGGGGGACGCTCGCCGCTGTTCTGATCCACCCGGCTATACCGCTCGTCCCCGGCCCGCCGCGCCCCTACGCTGGCCGCATGACGGAGCCTGCAAGCGGCCGGATGCCCGACCGCCCGACCCTGGACGGACTGGAAGACAAGTGGGCCTCCCGCTGGGAGGCGGAGGGGACCTACCGGTTCGACCGGTCGGTAACCGAGCGGGCCGCCGTGTACTCGATCGACACCCCGCCGCCGACCGTGTCCGGCGAGCTGCACATGGGGCACGTCTTCTCCTACACGCACACCGACACCGTCGCGCGGTTCCAGCGGATGCGGGGCAAGGCCGTCTTCTACCCGATGGGGTGGGACGACAACGGGCTGCCGACCGAGCGGCGCGTGCAGAACGTGTACGGCGTCTACTGCGACCCGTCGCTGCCGTACGACCCGCAGTGGCAGCCGCCCGCCCAGCCGCCCAAGCAGCCGCTGCCGGTGTCCCGGCGCAACTTCGTCGAGCTGTGCGGCCGGCTGACCGTCGAGGACGAGAAGGTGTTCGAGGCGCTGTGGCGGCGGCTCGGGCTGTCGGTCGACTGGTCGCTGACGTACACGACCATCGGGGCGCGGGCGCAGGCCGTGTCGCAGCGGGCGTTCCTGGACAACCTGGCGCGCGGGGAGGCGTACACGTCGGAGGCGCCGACGCTGTGGGACGTCGGGTTCCGTACCGCCGTCGCGCAGGCCGAGATCGAGGACCGGGAGCGGCCCGGGGCGTACCACCGGTTGCGTTTCCACGGCCCGGACGGGCCGGTCGAGGTCGACACGACCCGGCCCGAGCTGCTGCCCGCCTGCGTCGCGCTGGTGTGCCCGCCGGAGCACCCGCTGGCCGGCGCCACCGTGCGTACGCCGTTGTTCGACGTCGAGGTGCCGGTGCACGCGCACCCGCTGGCCGAGGCCGACAAGGGCACCGGCATCGCGATGGTCTGCACCTTCGGCGACCTGACCGACGTCATCTGGTGGCGGGACCTGCGGCTGGAGACGCGGGTGGTCCTCGGCCGCGACGGGCGCTTCCTGGCCGACCGCCCGGCGGGTGTCCCGGCCGCGGCGTACGCGCAGTTCGCCGGGCTGACCGTCAACGCCGCCCGGCGGGAGATCGTCCGGCTGCTCACCGAGACCGGGGACCTGCTGGGCGAGCCGCGGCCGATCACCCACCCGGTCAAGTTCTACGAGCGCGGCGACTCGCCGCTGGAGATCGTCACCAGCCGGCAGTGGTTCATCCGCAACGGCGGGCGCGACGCCGGCCTGCGCGCCGAGCTGCAGGGCCGCGGGAACGAGCTGACCTGGATCCCGACGCACATGCGGCACCGCTACGAGCACTGGGTCGACGGCCTGACCGGGGACTGGCTGATCAGCCGGCAGCGGTTCTTCGGCGTGCCCGTCCCGGTCTGGTACCGGCTCGACGACGCTGGCGAGCCGGACTACGGTCAGCTTCTCATACCGGACGTTTCGGCGCTGCCGGTCGACCCCTCCTCGGAGTGTCCGCCCGGCTTCGACGAGACCCGGCGGGACGTCCCGGGCGGCTTCACCGCCGACCCGGACGTCATGGACACCTGGGCCACGTCGTCGCTGACGCCGCAGATCGTCGGCGGCTGGGGCAGCGACGACCTGTTCGGCAAGGTGTTCCCGATGGATCTGCGGCCGCAGGGCCAGGAGATCATCCGGACCTGGCTGTTCTACTCGATCGTCCGGTCCCACTTCGCGCACGGCACGCTGCCGTGGCGCACGGCCGTGCTGTCCGGCTGGATCCTCGACCCGGACCGCAAGAAGATGTCCAAGTCCAAGGGCAACGTGGTCACGCCGATGGACCTGCTGGTGCAGCACGGCGCGGACGCGGTGCGGTACTGGGCCGCCAACGGCCGCCCGGGCGCCGACCTGGCCTTCGACCCGGCACAGATCAAGGTCGGCCGGCGGCTCGCCACCAAACTGCTCAACGCCTCGAAGTTCGCCCTCGGGCTGGGCGCCGCCGACGCGCTGCGGCGACCGGTGACGGCGGCGCTGGACCGGGCGGCGCTCACCCGGCTGGCCGAGGTGGTGCAGGCGGCCACGGCGGCGTTCGACGCGTACGACCACACCACCGCGCTCCAGGTGTGCGAGGCGTACTTCTGGACGTTCTGCGACGACTACATCGAGCTGGTCAAGGAGCGGGCGTACGCCGAGGGGCCGGGCGGCGACTCGGCCCGGGCGGCGCTCGCAGCCGGGCTGTCCGTGCTGCTGCGGTTGTTCGCGCCGTTCCTGCCGTACGCGACGGAGGAGATCTGGTCGTGGTGGCGCTACGGCTCGGTCCACGCCGCGACGTGGCCGACGACGTACGAGCTGACCCGGGTCGCCCCGGACGGCGACGCCACCCTGCTCGACCTGGCCGGGGAGGCCCTGCGCCAGGTCCGCCGGGCCAAGTCGGACCGCAAGCTGTCGATGAAGGCCGACGTGCCGCTGGCCGAGGCGCTCGGGCCGGCGGCGGTGCTGGACCGGCTGGCCCTGGTGGAGGACGACCTCAGGGCGGCGGGCCGGATCGCCAAGCTGGACATGCTGCCGGACCGGACGACCGAGCTGGTCATCGCCAGCGCCTTCTGAGCGGGCGGGTGGACCTGAACGCCTGCTCGGGGTCGTCAGCGACTACGGTCGATCTCGCCCGGCTGCGCTGATGCCGTGCAACCGAGAGGCAACCGTGGGAATGAACGTGGCGAGGAGAGCCAGAATCGCGAGGCTCAACACCACCAGCCCCGGGTCCACCGGCGCCGCCACGATCGTGGTTCCGGCGTCTTGCAGCGCGTGGATGCCGATGACCAGGAACAAGTTCCCGGTGCGCAGGTAGAGCGCCGCGAACACCATCCCGATGGCGAAGAGGCGACCGAGGTCGAGGACGATGTCCGGCCAGGCCATGCCGGCCCCGGACGAGCCGCCGAGCACGTCACCGGGAAGGTGATAGAGCGCGAACATCGACTGGGAGACAACGAGCGCTGCGCCCACCGCCACCGCCGGGGCCATCCGAGAGAACTTGAGCGCCAGTTGGGGCAACAGCAACCCCCGGAAGAAGGTCTCCTCCGCCGGAGCGATGCCCAGCGCATAACCGGCCAGGACACCCACCGCCGTTGCCCAGCCGGCACCGGTCCAGGCTGTGGCGAGCTGCGGCTGGTCGCCGTGGGCGACGGTCACCACGATCTGAATGACCTGCATGGCCACGAAGATCGCGGCCGTGGCCGCCAAACCACGACCCACCCTGGATCGCTGCCAGCCCAGATCGCGTGGCCTGAGTCCCGCGTACCGGGCGGCGACGAAGGCCACCGCCAGCAGGGCGAGCCCGCCGATCAAAGCCGGCCTGACCAGGTGTCCGGTGTCGGACGAGACAGTGGTGTAGAACCCTCGGCCGGCGCGGAAGCTGACGTTGAGAGCCGCGGCCACCGCCACCACAGCCGCCGTGGCCAGCAGCAGAGACCGCCACGAGGGCTCCGGAACATCGGGGGACGGCCGAATCTGACCGGCTCGTTCACGCCCGGCGTGATTCAGCAACGACGCCATGACGGCTCACCCCTCCCCGTCCTCTCGTCCCACCGTGTCCGCCTCGGCGACGACCGGCATAGGGCCGAGCGGACAGCGAGCGCTGGACCATCGCCCCGACTCCCGCGTCACCCCGTCGCGGTCCACCCGATCCCCTGCGGCAGCCCGATGCAGAAGCCGTGGCCGAGCACTGGGCCGGCGAAGGGTCTAGACCCGTTCGTCCGATTTGTCGGGCAGGACACTGTGGACGGTCGGGAGCGTCTAGCGTTCAGGTCAATGCGAGTCGGGATTTCGCACACGGGTGCCGGGCCAGCCCCGTGACGACCGCAGAGGGCCGGCGTCGACGCGTTTCGGCGGAGGGGAACCCTTCGCTCTCCGACCACGTCTGAACCGACGAACTACGGGGTGCTTGATGTCCAAGATCATTCCCAGTCCCGATCGATCGAAGCAGGGAACAGTCCGGGTGCTCACCGTTCTCAGCGTGGCAGCGGTCGTCACCGGTGTCGGCGGTCAGCCGGCCGGGGCGAACCCGTTCGGCTCGACCGCTTGCGTCGACCCGGCCGGCGCCGTGCCGCTGAACTGCGTGAACCTCGCGAACAACAACGATCACGCGATGAACTACGTGAACCTCGACCAGACCACCCAGGCGATTCCCGGGATGGGCGCTGCGATGACAGCTGCGATCTCCGACCTGAACGGCACGGACCTGCACGCCTACCGCGACGAGAACGACTCGCTGCCCGATGTCTGGGTGCACGACTACAACTACGGCGCGCTCGACGGCATCACCGCCTGGGTCGTGTGCCCGTCGGACAACACCGGCGAGGGCGGCTCGAACCCGAACCGCTGGTGCCGCGGGCAGGACCTGAACTTCAACGTCTACTACTGGGTCAGCGACAACGGCTTCTACGACACCGCCGCGCAGCGGCAGAACATCGCCTGCCACGAGCTCGGCCACACGGTCGGCCTGCAGCACCGCACCGACACCCGGGCCAGTTGCATGTGGACCTACGCCGGCGACGGCGGGGCGAGCCGGTACGACGCGCACGACCGTGGCCACGTCAACTCCCGATACTGAGCGCACAGACATGGGGGACACCATCATGAGAAGAGCCCAGCTGGGATTCGTCGGGCTGGCAGCCGGCGTCCTGCTCGTCTCCGGCTGCTCGCAGGCACCCGATCCGGTCGCGCCCGATGCCGCGGCGGCGGTCCGTTCGGGGACGCCGGCGGCCGAGCTGAACACGTACCACGCGCGGGACGCGAAGTTCTACGACTCGATGCGGGGGAAGACCGCGGGCGCCCTGCTCGCCCCGCCACCGGCGACCGTCAAGGCGGCCGCCGACAAGGCCACCGTCGTGGTGTCCGCCAAGATCGGCGAGGTCGCCGCGCAGCGGGTCATCGGGGACGTCCAGACGATGCGGGTCGTCCTGACCGACATCGACGTGCTGCACGGCAAGCTCGAGCCCAGCCTGGGCGACAAGGTGCCGGTGGAACTGTTCCTGGGCGAGCCGGTGAACGTCGACAGCCAGATCAAGGCGTTCCAGTCGGCGCTGCCGGAGGGGTACAGCATCTGGTTCCTGCGGTGGCAGGGCGACAAGGCCGCGATCACCAAGCCGGGGGCGAATCCCGCCGAGGACCCCGCCGACCCCAGCCTGTACGCGGTGGTCCACCGGCACGCGGTCTTCGCGCAGGGGCCGAAGGGCGTGATCAACGCGATCGCCGAGCGCGCCCCGGACGGCCGGGCGATGCCGGGTCTGCAGGCCGAGGGGGAAAAGCAGACCAAGCTCAGCGACCTGGCGGATCAGATCCGCAAATTCTGAGCAGCGGCCGGCGGGAGCGGCCGGGACCGATGGTCCCGGCCCGCTTCTCCGCCGGACACCTGGGCTGGAGCGTGAGGGATGACCGGTGCGGTTCTGCGCCGACAGCGTGAGCTCAACCTCGGATCGGCCGGGCTGTGGGACGGCTTCGCCGAACATCGGCGCCGGGTCACCGGGCTGATCCTCGCGCACCGCACCGGGCGGCCGGCCAGCCGGCTGGTCGTGCTGGGCGCCGGCAACGGCAACGATCTCGAGCTCGGGCGGCTGCTGACCGCCTTCGCCGCGGTCGATCTGGTCGACATCGACGCGGACGCCCTGGCCGGCGCCGTGGCCCGGCAGCGGATCACGCCCGGCGCCCGGCTCAGGCTGCACGGTGGCGTCGACCTCACCGAAGCCACGCCGGAGCAGCTCCGACGGCTGTCGCAGGCCGACGTCGTCGTCTCCACGACCCTGCTCACGCAGCTGATCGACTTCGCCGCCGCAGACGGCGCCACCGGCCCAGAGCTGCTGGCCGTACGCGACCGCCACCTGCGGCTCATCAGCGACCTGGTGATGCCGCGCGGCACCGGTGTGCTCGTCACCGACGTGGTGTCCTCCGACACCTGCCCACCGTTGCGCGGCACCGGCATCGACGGTCTCGGACCGCTGCTCGCCGAGTGCGTCAACGCCGGGAACTTCTTCACCGGGGCCAACCCGTTCGCCATCGAACGGCGGCTCCGGGCCGATCCGGAGCTGCCGCTCGACCGGATCGGCATGGCGCCGCCATGGCGGTGGGACCTCGGGGAACGCAGCTATCTCGTGTCCGCGCTGGCCTTCCGGAAGCAGGCCGAATGGCGCCGGATCGACATCGCCGGGTGAGGCCGGGGACCGGCCGGCCCCCGGCCCGGATCGGAGCGAGGGGACGCACCGGTCCCCGAGCCGGGCCGAGCTGATTCGGCAAGGCAGCCCGGGAACGACTCCCGGACGGCACCATGGAGGACATGTCGATCCCGCCCGACGAGGTCGAGGCCCCGGCCGACGACGCGGTGCTCTTCCGGTCGTCCCCGTGGCGGACGTTCGCCCTGCTCGCCGGCGCCCTGCTGGCCGCCTATGCGATCGTGTCCCCGCTGGTCGCGCTCGTCCTGGGCGCCCCGGACGACCCCTGGTGGTCCACCCTCGCCCAGGGCGCGGTGGTCGCCGTCGTGGTGGCCGGGGCGTACGCCGTGTCCTCCCGGGCCGCCCTGAGCACCTGGGTGCGGGCGTCCTCGGGCGGGCTGGAGCTGGCCGCCCAGGGCAGCGACCCGGTGCTGCTGGCCTGGCCGGACATCGACCACGTGGTGGTACGCCGGGACGGCCTGCGCACGGTGCTCGACGTGACCCCGGTCGACCTGGACCGGGTGCACCCGGTGTCGGAGGAGGACGAGGGCTGGCCGGCGATCCGGGACGACGAGACGGATCCGCAGGGCCGGCCCGCCTTCACCGCCGACCTGACGCAGGTCTGGCCGGGCCCGCGGGCGCTGCGCCGGGAGCTGGCCCGCCGGATGCGCTGAACCGGCTTCCTCAGATGTCCCCGCCGCCGAAGTCCCCGCCCCCGAAGTCGCCGCCACCCCAGTCGCCGCCGCCGCCGAAGTCGCCGGCCTGGCTGGTGTCGCCCGGACCGTCGCCGCCGAAGTCGCCGCCCGCCGCGTCCTGGAAGCCGTCCTGGTAGCCGTCGCCGTAGCCCATGTCGCCGAAGCCCGGCGAGAGCAGCGCGTCGAAGATCAGCATGCCGCCGAGCACGCCCACCCCCGCGCCCAGCGCCGTCTTCCACACCGGCGTCGAATACCAGCCCGCCGGCACCGGCCGGCCCTGCACCCGGCCGCCCGGGTAGTAGTACGGGGTTTCCGGGCCGGGCTGCGGGCCCGCCTTGTACTGGTGGCCCTGCACGTTGACCTCACGCTCGCGGGTGAGCTGCCCGGCGCCCTGCGCGCTGGTCAGCGGGGGCAGCTCCGGGCCCGGGTCGATGCCCATCGCCGTCCGGGCCGCCCGCACGTACGCCAGCCCCTCCAGGGCGGACTCGCGGGCCAGCTCGAACTGCCGCACCGTGCGCGCCTGCTGCAACTGCCCGCCGGCCGCGTTGTACCGCTCGCTGGCGTCGGCCAGCGCCTGCCGGGCGGCCGGGTCGTCGCCGTGCAGGTTCATCACCTGGCCGCCGAGCCGCTCGTACCAGCGCTGGGCCTCGGCGCGGGCGTCCTCCAGCCGGGTCTGCTCGCGGGCGGCTCCGCTGCGCCGGGTCAATGCCACGATCACGACGACGGCGACGATGATCAGGAAGAGCAGCAGAAACACCTTCATGTCATCGACGGTACCCGCGCCGATCTCGTCGTACCCCTCTGGCAAGCTCCCAGGGTGACCTTCTCGACGCTCGCCGTGGTGCTGCTCTGTCTGGGGGTCGGTGCCGCGCTGGGCTGGCTGGCCGCGCGGCTGCGCGCCGCCACCGACATCGCCCGGCTCGAGGCCACCCTGCAGGCCGGCCGCGACGGCGAGGCCCGGCTGGAGCAGTCGCTGCGGTCACTGTCCTACGAGGCGACCGCCCAGTCGCAGGAGGCGGTGGCCCGCGCTGTCGCGCCGCTGCACGAGACCCTGCGCCGCTACGAGCAGCGGGTGACCGAGCTGGAACGGGACAGGGTGGACGCCTACGCCGAGCTGCGCGAGCAGGTGCGCTCGATGGGCGCGGTCTCCGGCGAGCTCCGCACGGAGACGAAACAGCTGGTGGCCGCGCTGCGGGCGCCCCAGGTGCGGGGCCGCTGGGGTGAGCACCAGCTGCGCCGCATCGTCGAGGCGGCCGGGCTGCTGGAGCACTGCGACTTCGCCGAGCAGGTCACCGGCAGCACCGACCACCAGGGCGTACGCCCCGACATGCTGGTGCGGCTGCACGGCGGGCGGTCGGTGGTGGTCGACGCCAAGGCGCCCTTCGACTCGTACCTGTCGGCCATGGAGGCCCGCGACGAGCGCACCCGCGACTCGCACCTGGACCAGCACGCCAGAGTGCTGCGCGGGCACGTGGACGCGCTGTCGGCCAAGGCGTACTGGACGGCCTTCGACCAGACCCCGGATTTCGTGGTGCTGTTCGTGCCGGCCGACCCGTTCCTGGACGCGGCCCTGCAGCGCGACGCCACGCTGATGGAGCACGCGTTCAGCCGCAACGTGGTGCTGGCGACCCCGGCCACGCTGGTCGCGCTGCTGCGCACGGTGGCCTATTCGTGGCGGCAGGAGGCGCTGGCCCGCAACGCCCTGGCAGTGCACAGCCTGGCCCGCGAGCTGTACGGCCGGCTGGCGACGCTGGGTGAGCACGTCGGCAAGTTGGGCAGCTCACTGGGCGGGGCGGTGACGGCGTACAACAAGGCGGTCGGCTCGCTGGAGTCCCGGGTGCTGGTGAGCGCCCGCAAGCTGGCCGAGATGGGGGTCTCCGACGACGAGCTGACTGTTCCCGCTCAGGTGGAGCTGACCCCGCGCCAGCCGCAGGCGCCGGAGCTGCTCCACGAGAGCCTCGAACCGCGCCCCACGCAGCGGAGTTAGCCCCGCGAAGCGGCGGCGGCCTTCATGTCGCGCCGCAGCTCCTGCGGCAGCGAGAAGGTCAGCCGCTCCTCGGCGGTGGTGTATTCGGTCACCTCGCCGAAGCCGCGCTCGGCCAGGTGCGCGAGCACCTCCATGACCAGGTCCTCGGGCACGCTCGCGCCGGAGCTGACGCCCACGGTGGTCGCGCCGTCGAGCCACTCGTCCCGGATCTCGCTGGCGTAGTCGACCAGGTGGCCCGCCCGCGCGCCGGCGCCGAGCGCCACCTCGACCAGACGCACCGAGTTCGACGAGTTGGTCGAGCCGACCACGATCACCACGTCGCACTCCGGGGCGATCTCCTTGATCACGTGCTGGCGGTTGGACGTCGCGTAGCAGATGTCGTCGCTGGGCGGCGACTGCAGCAGCGGGAGCCGGGTCTTGAGCCGGGCCACGGTCTCCATCGTCTCGTCCACCGACAGCGTGGTCTGCGACAGCCAGACCACCTTGGCCGGGTCCCGGATCACGACGTTGTCCACGTCGTCGGGGCCGTCGACGAGCTGGATGTGCGCCGGGGCCTCGCCCGCGGTGCCGATGACCTCCTCGTGGCCCTCGTGGCCGATCAGCAGGATGTCGTAGTCGTCGGCGGCGAACCGCTTGGCCTCGTGGTGCACCTTGGTGACCAGCGGGCAGGTGGCGTCGATGGCCTTGAGGTTGCGCTCGCGGGCCTGCTCGTGCACCTCGGGCGCGACGCCGTGGGCGGAGAACACGACGGTCGACCCCTCGGGGACCTCCTCGTTCTCCTCCACGAAGATCGCGCCGCGGCTCTCCAGCGTGGTGACCACGTGCTTGTTGTGCACGATCTGCTTGCGCACGTAGACCGGGGCGCCGTAGAGCTTGAGCGCCTCCTCGACCGTCTGCACGGCGCGGTCGACACCGGCGCAGTAGCCCCGCGGCTTGGCGAGGAGCACACGCTTGCGAACTGGGCTGGTCTGGTCGGCAGTCACCCGGCCATGGTACGTGCCCGCGGCGGCGGTCAGCAGAGCTGCGACGGGCGCCACAGCGGGCCGCCGGGATCGCCGCCGGGCCGTCATGATCCTCCGGCCCGGCATACTCGGGCGGTGGATGCGACAACACGCACGATGCGGGGCCGGGCCGGCGCCGCCGTACGGGGTGTGCTCGGCGCGGTGAGCCTGGTCGGCGGCCTGACCTGGATCCTGCTCAACCTGGCGGCGCCCCGGCCGGTGACCGACATGATCGTCGGCCTGGTGCTGACCGCGGGCGGCCTGGTGCTGCTCATGCCGCACCGGGTGCCGCTGCCGGGGCGGGCCACCGCGGCGGCGACGCTCGTGGCCGGGGTGGGCGGCACCCTCGCCGGCCTCGTCGCGCAGGGCGCCCAGCTCGGGGGGATGTGGGTGTACCTGGTGACCCGGGGCTGGCCGTCGGCCTGGCTGTCCCGGGCCGGGCTCGGCGGCGATCCGGCGACCGCGCGGCAGGTCGCCGAGCAGTCGGGCTGGCAGGTCGACGTGGTCAACCTCGCCGCCGACCTGTACTTCTGGGCGGTCGCCGGCCTGCTGGTGGTCGCGGCGGCCGGGGTGGCCCGGCGGGCCGCCCGGATCCCGCAGGCCACCCTCCAGCCATGATCGACAAGGGGCGTTTCCGCACGTAGCGAGGGCGCCGGGCGGGATACTCGGGCGATGAGCGCCGTGGGCGACCTGGGACCGGCCACCGGCCGGGCGGCGGCGGGCAGCGACGAGGAGCCCGGGCTGTGGCGCTCGTTCGGCGCCGGGCTGCGGCTGCTGGTCGGCTGGTTCAGCGTGGCCATCGCGCTGCTCAACCTCCTGGTCGAGCTGGACCGGGTGCCCGACCGGGCGTACCTGCTGTTCCACGCCGTGCTCCTGGCCGGCGGGGCGCTGCTGGTCTCGCTGGGCCCGTTCGCCGCCGGCGCCGGGCCGGCCGGCTGGTCGGCCGGCGGGGCGGTGCTGGCCGGCGGGATGATCGCCGGCGCGCTGCCGCTGTCCGGCGCGGTGTGCTGCATGACCACGTACGCGGTACGCCACGGCTACCCGTTCACGTTCCTGGCCCGCCACGACGGCGGCGGCTGGCACGTCGACAGCCAGCACCTGCTGGCCGATCTGCTGTTCTGGGGGTACGCCGGCCTGATCGTGCTGGTGCTGGCGGCGGCGGCGCGCCGGGCGGTGCGGCACCACGGCGCGGCCCGGGGGTGACCCGCCCGTAGGCTGGCCGGGTGAGCCAGCCCGAGCAGCCGAGTGCGGCGGCGAAGTCGAGCGCCGACGAGCCCTGGCCGGTCCGCGTCGTCAGCCAGAAGGTCGGCGCCTGGATCGCGAAGCTGGGCTGGGTGTGGGTGGACGGCCAGGTCGCGCAGATCAGCCGCCGGCCGGGCGCCAGCGTGGTGTTCCTGACCCTGCGCGACCCGTCGGCCGACCTCAGCCTCACCGTCACGGCGCACCGCGACGTGCTCGACGCCGGTGCGCCGGAGCTGGCCGAGGGCGCCCGGGTCACGCTGCACGCCAAGCCCGAGTTCTATCCGGCCCGCGGCTCGCTCAGCCTGCGCGCCGACGAGATCCGCCAGGTCGG
The DNA here is from genome assembly GCF_016862275.1 of Actinoplanes nipponensis. Lineage (GTDB taxonomy): Bacteria > Actinomycetota > Actinomycetes > Mycobacteriales > Micromonosporaceae > Actinoplanes > Actinoplanes nipponensis. The sequence continues at coordinate 77,963 of NZ_BOMQ01000044.1, forward strand.
CCTGGGCGAGCTGCTGGCCCGGCTGGAACGGCTGAAGAAGCTGCTCGGCGCCGAGGGCCTGTTCGCCCGCGAGCGCAAGCGCCGGCTGCCGTTCCTGCCGCAGCGGGTGGGCCTGATCACCGGCCGGGCCTCGGCGGCCGAGCGCGACGTGCTGATGAACACCCGCCGGCGCTGGCCGTCGGTCGACTTCCGGGTGATCAACGTGCCCGTGCAGGGGCCCACGGCGGTGCCCCAGATCATCGACGCGCTCAAGGTGCTCGACAACGACGACACGGTGGACGTGATCGTGCTGGCCCGCGGCGGTGGCAGCGTCGAGGACCTGCTGCCGTTCTCGGACGAGGCGCTGTGCCGGGCGGTGTTCGGCTGTCGCACCCCGGTGGTCAGCGCGATCGGCCACGAGACGGACGCGCCGCTGGTCGACTACGTGGCCGACGCGCGGGCGTCCACCCCGACCGACGCGGCCAAGCGGATCGTGCCCGACCTGGGCGAGGAGACGGCCCTGATCCAGCAGGCCCGCCGCCGGCTGGACCGGGCGGTCGGCGCCCTGCTCGACCGGGAGACCCACCGGCTGGAGGCCTGGCGCTCGCGGCCGGTGCTGGCCCGCCCGGAGGTCCTGGTGGACCAGCGCGCCGGCGAGGTGACCGCGCTGCGGGACCGCGCCACGCGCAGCCTCGACCAGCGGCTGCGCCGCGCCGACGACGAGCTGCGGCACACCCTGGCCCGGCTGCGGGCGCTGTCGCCGCGGGCCACGCTGGAACGCGGGTACGCGATCGTGCAACGAGCCGACGGCCACGTGGTCCGGGCCGCCGGCGAGGTGGGGACGGGCGACGTTCTCCGGGTACGGCTGGCCGACGGCGAGCTCCGAGCGGAAGTGCGGGAATGACGGACGAGAAACTCAGTTATGAGCAGGCCCGTACCGAGCTGGCCTCGGTGGTGGAACGGCTGGAGCAGGGCGGCAGCTCGCTGGAGGAGTCGCTGGCCCTGTGGGAACGCGGCGAGAAGCTGGCGGACGTCTGCCAGCGCTGGCTCGACGGCGCCCGGGAACGCATCGAGGCGGCCCGCGCCGCCCGTACCGACGGCTGAGGCTCACCGCAGCGACGCGGCGAAGGTCTCCAGGTTCTCGGACCCTTCCAGGCCGACCACGATGATGGTGCGCCCCTTCTCCAGCAGGATGAGGGCGTTCTCGCCGTCCCGGGCGTCGTAGCGCTGCCAGGTGCGGGCGCCGTCGCTGAAGGTGCTGACCGCCTTGGGGTCGTCGCCCAGCTCCACCGGGAGCAGCTCGGCCGTGGGGACGCTGCTCTCGACCAGCTGGACGGGGTCGTTGTCCGGGTCGACCCAGCCGAGCCGCAGCGTGGCCCCGCCGGTGTCGCGCTTGAAGGTGGCGCTCACCGCGTGCCAGTCGTCGCCCAGCCCCTGCGGCACCACCACCGGGAAGACGGCCGCGCTGCGCGCCTGCTGGATCGTGGCGGCCGGGTCGATGCCGATCGGCTTGTCGCCGTTCAGCACGACCCGGTAGAAGATCAGCAGCAGCGCGATCGGCACCAGCAGGATGCCGAGCGACAACGCCATGTCGCGCGGGGAACGGCCGCCGCGCTTGCCGGTGGTGACGGGCTCGGCGGCCGCCTCGGGCGCCGGTGCTGCTTCGGGGGTGGTCACCTCTCCATTGTTAACCATGTCGCGGACGCGGGACTTCGCGCACAGCCGCGTGTGAGGATCGGTGCACCACACCCGCACCGTCGCGAGGAGGCCCCCATGCCCGTAGCGCAGAACCCGCAGGATCTCGACCGCAACATCGCCCTCGACCTGGTCCGTGTCACCGAGGCCGCCGCCATGGCCGCCGGCCGCTGGGTCGGCCGGGGCGACAAGGAGGGCGGCGACGGCGCCGCCGTCGACGCCATGCGCAAGCTCATCAACTCGATCCAGATGCGCGGCGTCGTCGTGATCGGCGAGGGCGAGAAGGACAACGCCCCGATGCTGTACAACGGCGAGGAGGTCGGTGACGGCACCGGGCCGGAGGTGGACGTGGCCGTCGACCCGGTCGACGGCACGACGCTGATGAGCAAGGGGATGCCGGGCGCGGTCGCCGTGCTGGCCGTCGCCGAGCGCGGCGCGATGTTCGATCCGAGCGCCGTCTTCTACATGGAGAAGATCGCCGTCGGGCCGGACTGCGCCGACGTCATCGACATCAACGCGGGCGCGACCGAGAACCTGCGCCGCATCGCCAAGGCCAAGCGCTCCAGCGTCTCCGACGTGACCGTGTGCATCCTGGACCGGCCCCGGCACCAGAAGCTGGTCGAGGAGGTACGCGCGGCCGGCGCGAACATCAAGTTCATCTCCGACGGCGACATCGCCGGCGCCATCTCGGCGGCCCGCACCGAGTCGGACGTCGACGTGCTGATGGGCATCGGCGGCACGCCCGAGGGCATCACCGCGGCGTGCGCGCTGAAGTGCCTCGGCGGGGAGATCCAGGCCAAGCTCTGGCCGCTGGACGACTCCGAACGCGAGAAGGCCCGCGCCGGCGGGCACGACCTGGACCGGGTGCTGACCACCGACGACCTGGTCACCGGGGACAACTGCTTCTTCGTGGCCACCGGCGTGACCTCGGGCGACCTGCTCAAGGGCGTGCGGTACCGGGCCGGCGGGGCGCACACCCAGTCCATCGTGATGCGGAGCAAGAGCGGCACGATCCGGGTCATCGACTCGTACCACCGGCTGGAGAAGCTCGCGCTGTACTCGGCGGTCGACTTCGACGGGCACCTGCCGACGGTGCGTGAGTGACCCAGACCTCGACTGAGCGGCTCACCGTCTCCACGGGGCGCAAGGCCGCCGGGGTGGGTCTCGCGGTGGTCGCGGGGGTTGCGCTCGCCGTGCAGTCGAGGATCAACGGCGAGCTCGCCGTACGCCTGAACGACCCGATCGGCGCCGCCACCTTCTCGTTCGGCTCCGGTCTGCTGGTGCTGGCGGTGCTCGTGCCGCTGCTGCCGGCCGGCCGGGCCGGGCTGGGCCACCTGCGCACCGCCCTGCGCGAGGGACGGATCCGGGGCCGGCAGTGCGTCGGCGGCATGTGCGGCGGTTTCCTGGTCGCCACCCAGGGCCTGACCGTGCCCACGCTCGGCGTGGCGGTGTTCATCGTCGCCCTGGTCGCCGGCCAGTCGTCGAGCAGCCTGCTGGTGGACCGGGCCGGCGCCGGGCCGGGCGGCGCGCAGCCGGTGACCACGCCGCGGCTGGCCGGCGCGGTCCTGACGGTCTGCGCCGTGCTGTTGGCTGTCGGCGACCGGATCGGGCATCCGGGCGCCCTGGTGCTGGCCGTGCTGCCGCTGGTGGCGGGCATCGGCATCGCCTGGCAGCAGGCCGTGAACGGCCACGTCCGGGTGGTCTCCGGCAGCGCGATGGTCGCCGGCCTGGTCAACTTCGCCGCGGGCACGGCGGTGCTGCTGGTCGCGTTCGCGGTGTCGGTGGCCGTGCGCGGCCGGCCGGACCACCTGCCGCCCGGCCCGTGGTGGCTGTACGTCGGCGGCACCCTGGGCATCGTCTTCATCGCGGTGGGCGCCGTCGTGGTCCGCTGGACGGGGGTGCTGCTGCTCGGGCTGGGAATGATCTCCGGGCAGGTCACCGGCGCGCTGCTGCTGGACGTGATCGTGCCCGGCGACGCGGGCCGCCCGGGCTGGAACACGGTGCTCGGCGCGGCCCTGACGCTGGTCGCGGTGGCCGTCGCGGTCGGGCCGGGCCGGCGGGGACCCCGGCCGGCTCAGAGGTCGGTGAGGGTGCTGCCCGGGCCGTAGAGCGCCGGGGTCGGGCGTGGCCGGCGCCGGCGGAAGAGGATCGCCGACACCACGCCGCCGAGCAGGCCCAGCAGGTGCCCCTGCCAGGAGATGGGCTGGTCGGTCGGGAGCACGTTGTAGAGCTGGTACCAGTACAGCAGGCCGATGAACGCCGCCACGCCCAGGTTCCACCAGCTGCGCTCCACGAAGCCGCGGGCGAACAGCAGGCCGAGGTAGCCGAAGACCACCCCGCTGGCCCCGACCACGACGCTGCTGGGATCCCCGATGATCCACACGCCGAAGCCGCTGACCAGCACGATCACCAGCGTCGACCAGAGGAAGCGGCGGGTGCCGCCGGCCAGGGCGAACGTGCCGACCAGGATCAGCGGGATGCTGTTGCCGTAGAGGTGGTCCCAGCCGGCGTGCAGGAACGGGCTGAAGATGATCCCGTCGAGCCCGTCGATGCGGTGCGGGATGATGCCGCCCGCCACGTCGAGGCGGCCGGCCCCGAGGCCGACGTCGATGGCCTCGATCAGGAAGAGCACCGGGATGACCGCGCACATGGCCACGAAGGCGCGGCCGATGGACGCGAAGAAGGCCTCCGTGCCGAATCTCGCGGCCTGGTCCTCGCGCTCTCCGGGATAGCTCATCCCCCGATGGTTGCCGATCGGCGCCAGTGACGCCAACCAGGTGTGGCGGATCGGACGCGTTCAGCTCAGTTTCCGCACGGCCGCCCGGATGTCGGCCTGGAACCGGGACACCTGCGTGTAGACCCCGGGGTACGCGCGACGGGCGCAGCCGAGGCCGAAGCTGACGATGCCGACCTGCACCCAGCGGCGGTCGGCCGTCCGGTGCACCATCGGGCCGCCGGAGTCGCCCTGGCAGGTGTCGACGCCCCGCCCGCCGGCACAGATCGCCTCGTCCAGGACGAGGTCCACACCGACCTTGCGGTACGCCTTCGCGCACTGCTTGTCGCCGACGACGCCGACCGTGCCGTAGCGCAGTCTGTGCTGCTGGCGTACGGACTTCTCGCTGGTCTGACCCCAGCCGAGGATGGTCATAGGCCCGGTCTCGTCGGCGCCGCCGCGGCTGAGCTCCAGCACCGGCAGGTCGAGCGGGCGGTCGAGTCGGACCAGGGCCCAGTCGTCGCCGCGGGTCTCGTCGCGGAAGCCGCGCGCCCGCACGACCGCGACCGAGCGCGCGGTGACGGCGGCGTCGGACTTGAGGTCGGTGGTGCCGGCGATGACGCCGATGGTGGTGTCCTTGCCGGAGCCGGTCACGCAGTGACCAGCGGTGAGCACGACGCGGGGCGCGGTCAGCACGCCGCCGCACCCCATGGACAGGCGCACCATCCACGGGAACAGTCCGGGTGGCGCCAGGGTGCCGCCGACGACTTCGCGGACGGGTTCGCCGAGGTCAGAGGCCCGGGCCGCGGTCTGGCCGGAGAGCAAACCGGCGAGAACCCCGACCACGACCAGCGACGCGACTTTCCGGACCATCCAGACATTTGACCACGGCACCCGACGCCAGCGGGGGTACGCGCCGAAGCGCGTACCCCCGCTTTTGTCACGCCGGGATCAGTACCAGCCCGTGTTCTGCGAGTGCGACCACGCGTTGCACGGGGTGTTGTAGCGGCCCTTGATGTAGCCGAGGCCCCACTTGATCTGGGTGGCCGGGTTGGTCTTCCAGTCGCCCCCCTCGGACGCCATCTTGCTGCCCGGCAGGGCCTGCGGGATGCCGTACGCGCCGGAGCTGGCGTTGGAGGCGCGGTGGTTCCAGCCGCTCTCCTTCTTCCACAGCTTGTCCAGGCACGGGAACTGGTCGATCTTGAAGCCCTCGCTGAGCATGATGGCGCAGCCGGTGGCCCGGTTGCCGCTGTACTCGTCGCAGGAGGACGGGATGTCGCCGGTGTAGGGCACCGTGCCGCCGGAGCCGGAGGAGGATTCGGCCTTCTTCTTGGCCTCGGCCGCCTTCTTCTCGGCGGCCTTCTTCTCGATCAGCTTCTTCTCGACGGTGCGGGCCTTGCCGGCGGCGACCTTGGCCTCGGCGGCGGCCTTGGTGGCCGCCTCGCCCTCGGCCTGCCGCTGATACGCACGAGCTGCCGCATGCCGGCCGTGCCGCTCCTTGAGGAGCTGCATCTCGGCCGCGTCCGCCTGGACGACGACACTGGCCTGGGCGCTTCGCGCCTGGACTTCCTGGTCCTTGCCGAGGTAGACCCCGCCGATCACGCCTGCGACGAGCAGGCCCACCGAGGCCACACGGATTCCGACCCGGCTCCAGAGCCGATTCACGAAGTGTCCCTTCGTTGGGGGCAATGACGCGGCAGGCATTCACCGGGACGAATCCCGGCGACGGTTCCCGCCGCGAGCATCGTCGGCCCCTCGGGCCGCATGACGAATCGGCTTGCGCTCGCCATCGTGGCCCGTCAGTCGATCTCCGACCGGGCGGGCCACGCGAATGATGCTCGCCAGCCACCATGGCGCACCGTGAAGGGGATGTGAAATGACGACGCCCACCTGTGAAATGAATCACAGGGCGTTTAGGCACTATTCCGGGCAAACGGCCGCCATTTCGCGCACTTTCGAGGTAGCCATTCCGTCACTTTATGTAGTTGACCTTCTTCATAGCGTGAGGCGGGGATCCACCGGATCCCCGCCTCGGCCGACAGCGGAGCGTTACTGCGGAATGTCCTCCAGCAGATCGGTGACGACCTCTGCGATGGGCGAGCGCTCGGACCTCGTCAGAGTGACGTGGGCGAAGATGGGATGACCCTTCAGCGCCTCGATCACGGCGGTGACGCCGTCGTGCCGGCCCACCCGCAGGTTGTCGCGCTGGGCGACGTCGTGGGTCAGCACCACCCGGGAGCCCTGCCCGATCCGGGACAGGACCGTGAGCAGCACGTTGCGCTCCAGCGACTGCGCCTCGTCCACGATCACGAAGGAGTCGTGCAGGCTGCGGCCCCGGATGTGGGTCAGCGGCAGCACCTCCAGCAGACCCCGGGCCAGCACCTCCTCCATCACGTTCGCGTGCACCACCGCGCCCAGGGTGTCGAAGACGGCCTGCGCCCAGGGCGACATCTTCTCCGACTCGCTGCCGGGCAGGTAGCCCAGCTCCTGGCCGCCGACGGCGTACAGCGGGCGGAAGACGACCACCTTCTTGTGGCGGTTGCGCTCCATGGTCGCCTCGAGGCCCGCGCACAGCGCCAGCGCCGACTTGCCGGTGCCGGCCCGGCCGCCCAGCGAGACGATCCCGATCGACTCGTCCAGCAGCAGGTCCAGGGCGATCCGCTGCTCCGCCGAGCGGCCCCGCAGCCCGAAGGCCTCCCGGTCGCCGCGGACCAGCCGTACCGTCTTGTCCGGGTTGACCCGGGCCAGCGCCGAGCCGCGGGTCGAGTGGATCACCAGTCCGGTGTGGCAGGGCAAGGCGCCGGCGTCGTCCAGCTCCAGCTCGTCACCCGCGTACAGCCGGCCCACCTCGTCCTCGGAGAGCTCGAGATCGGCCATGCCCACCCAGGTCGGGTCGCTCGCCTGGCCGTGCCGGTACTCGTCGGCCGTCAGGCCGACCGACGCGGCCTTGACCCGCAGCGGCATGTCCTTGCTGACCAGCGTGACGTCGCGGCCCTCGGCGGCCAGCCCGAGCGCCACCGACAGGATCCGGGTGTCGTTCGCGTCGTTGCGGAAGCCGTGCGGCAGCACGCTCTGGTCGGCGTGGTTGAGCTCCACCCGCAGCGTGCCGCCCTCGTCGTTGCAGAGCACGGGCTGGTCCAGCCGGCCGAACTTGATGCGCAGCTCGTCGAGCATGCGCAGCGACTGCCGGGCGAACCAGCCGAGCTCGGGATGGTGGCGCTTGCCCTCCAGCTCGGAGATGACCACGAGGGGAATGATCACCTCATGGTCGGTGAACCGGCGGAACGCCGCCGGGTCGGACAGCAGGACCGAGGTGTCCAGGACGAAGACCCGGCCGGCTGGGGCGGGCTCCGCGTCGGCGTGCCGGTCGCGGGACGACCTGCGTCCCGTGCCGGCGCGGCTGCTGGAGACGGTGGCGGCCGGGTCGTGCGAAGCCCCGGCGTCAGTACGGCGAGATGTCACAGGCCTGCTCCAGCGGGCGTGCAACCCGGTCCGCCCGCGGTCCGCCACGTCCGGCGCCCGTGCCTGGCACGGAGCCGGGATGCGGGGCCCCGTGGCGCTCTTGTCGCAGGTCCGGGCCGACCGGTTGGCCCGGGATGACCCCGTGCCATGACTAGAACGCTAGCGGTCAAGAGCCACCGGCGGTAGTACCCGCGTGATCCGCCAATTCCGGGCCGTCACGGCGACGTGCGGCCCGTCCACGGGCAGGTAGGCTGGTACCCGTGCCCGAGTTCGAGCCGCACCACGCGCGCCCCTCTCACCCGTTGAGCGCGGCCGAGGCCTGGCAGTTCACTGCCTCGCGGGCCGCGGACACCACGCTCTTCTTCGACTTCGACGGTGTGCTGTCCCCCGTCACGGACGATCCCGACGCCTCCCAGCCCGTGCCGTCCGTGCTGGGCGTGCTCGAGGAGCTGGCCGGCGCGGTCGGCCGGGTCGCCATCGTCTCGGCGCGTCCGGTGAGCTTCCTGCGCTCCCGCTTCGAGTCGCTGGCCCACGTCGACCTCTACGGCCTGTACGGCCTGGAGGTGTGGCACGACGGCGAGGTGGTCACCGAGCCGGCCGCGCTGCCCTGGGTCCCCGCGATGGCGGAGCTGGCCGAGCGGGCCAGGGCCGAGCTGCCCGGGCAGATCCTGGTGGAATACAAGCGCCTCTCCGTGGCCCTCCACTACCGCACCGCCCCGCAGCTCGCCCGGACCGTCGAACGCTGGGGCCACGAGCAGGCCGAGCGGGTGGGCCTGCGGATCCAGGGTGGCCGGATGGTGGTCGAGCTCAAGCCGCCGGTCGACCAGGACAAGGGCATGGTGATCGGCGAAGGTGTGCTGAACGCCCGCTGCGCCTGGTATTTCGGCGACGACATGTCCGACATCAAGGCGTTCGACGCGCTGCGCGCCCGCGAGGCGGTCGACCCGGGCTTCTTCGGCATGTGCGTGGCGGTGGCCAACCCGGAGACCGGCGCGGAGGTCTCCAGCGCCGCCGACCTGACCCTGGAGTCACCCGAGGCGGTAGCCGGCTTCCTGGCCGACGCCCTGTCCGCGTTCAAGCGCTGAGCCCGGCCCGCTCTCAGGCGCCGTAGCGGCGCTGCCGTCCCGCGTACGAGCGCAGCGCCCGGAGGAAGTCGGTCCGGCGGAAGTCCGGCCAGTTGGCGTCGTGGAAGTAGAACTCCGAGTGCGCCGACTGCCACAGCAGGAAGCCCGACAGCCGCTGCTCCCCGCTCGTGCGGATGACCAGGTCGGGATCGGGCTGGCCCTTGGTGTAGAGGTGCTCGGCGATGTGCTCGACGTCGAGCATCTCGGCCAGCTCCTCCAGCGTGCGCCCGGCCGCGGAGTGCTCGTAGAGCAGCGAGCGGACCGCGTCGGTGATCTCCCGCCGGCCGCCGTAGCCGACCGCCAGGTTGACCTCCACGCCCTCGGTGCGGGTCGCCGTGCGCTCCTGCGCCGCCTTCAGCACGGTGGCCGTCGGGGCGGGCAGCACGTCGAGCGCGCCGACGATGCGCAGCCGCCACGGGTTGCCGTCCTCGGCCAGCTCGGTCGCCAGATCCTCGATGATCTTGACCAGGGGGTCCAGCTCGGCGGCGGGCCGCTGCAGGTTGTCGGTGGCCAAAAGGTACAGCGTGACGTGCTTGATGCCGGCCTGGTCGCACCAGCCGAGCAGCTCCTTGATCCGCACCGCGCCGACCCGGTGGCCGTCGTTGGGGTCGACGTAGCCCATCTCGCGGGCCCAGCGACGGTTGCCGTCGCACATGACCCCGACATGCTGCGGCACCGGCTTGCCGGCGAGCTTGCCGGCGAGCCGTCGTTCGTACAGTGAATAGACCAGCGACCGCAGACTCATCCCGGCAAGCCTATCGACTCTCACCGGCGCAGCATCGCGACCCCGATGCGCCCGATCGTGCGAAGGTCGAAGACCCCGTCACCCAGGCCCAGATCCACCATCCGGTGGAAGACCGCGCCGTCCCGGCGGGCGGCCCGCACCGCGGCGTCGACGACCGAGGGCCGCCGGGTCAGCAACGCGGCGAGACCCGAGTGACGCAGGTGGCGGCCGAGCCGGTCGCGGAAGGCCGCGGTGTAGCGCGCGGCGGCCCGTTCCGGCCCCGCCGCCGCGGCCGCGCCGGCCAGCGCCCCGGACAGCACGGCGTAGAAGATGCCCTCGCCGGTGAACGGGTTGATCAGCGATAACGCGTCGCCGGCCAGCAGCACCGGGCCGCGGGCCGGCGGCGGCCGGTGGGTGGACAACGGCAGGTGGTGCGCGCGCAGGCCGGCCGGCGGGCCGCCGGGCAGCAGCTCGGCCAGCCGGTCCAGCAGGTACGCCTTCGTCAGCGGCGTCCCCCGCAGGGTCTCGCCGTAGCCGACGTTGGCGCTGCCGTCGCCGATCGGGAACGACCACGCGTACGCCGGCCAGCGGGCGCTCGTGGTGCGGATGAGCTGCTCGGCGCCGACCGCCGGGGCGTACCCGCGGATCGCGATGGCCAGGTGGCCACCCGGGTTGACCGGGTGGCCCAGCGCGCGCCGCACCACCGACCCGGCCCCGTCGGCCCCGATCACCACCGCGGCCCGGATCCGCCCGTCGAGGGTGACGCCGTCGCGCCGGATCTCGACCTGACGCACGACGTGCCGGCGCAGCTCGGCGCCGCGCGCGACGGCCGAGCGCACCAGCCGCTCGTCGAACACCCGGCGCGGCACGGTGTGGGCTGGCCGGGGCAGGGGCCGGGCCACCTCGTCGCCACCGGGCGCGACCAGCCGCAGCCGGGTCACCGCCGGATAGCCGTCGGTCACGCCGGTGGCGCCCAGTTCGGCGAGCACGTCCACGGCGTCGGCGGCGATGCCGTCGCCGCACGGTTTGTCGCGGGGGAAATCCGCCTTGTCCAGCAGCAGCACCGACGCGCCGGCCCGGCGGGCGGCCAGCGCGGCGGCCGCCCCGGCCGGCCCGGCCCCGACCACCGCGACGTCGACCAGCTCGGCCCTCATGCCGGCGCGGCGGTGGCGGCGGGCTCCGGGGCGGCCACGCGGCCCGCGCGCCAGACCGCGTAGCAGGCCAGCACCGCCGCGGCCACCAGCGGGGCGCCGTCACGGATCAGCCCGTCCGTGCCGAGCAGCAGGTAGCACAGCGGCAGGTCGATCACGAGCACGCCCAGGCTGACCCAGACCATCAGCCGCCGGGCCCAGGCCTTGCCCCGTTGCAGGAAGAACGTGGTGAGCAGCACCGCGTAGCTGGCCCCGATGCCGACGAAGATCCAGAACACCACGGCCAGGATGTACTCCGGCCGGCGGCCCAGCTCGCCGACCGCGATCACGGCGGGCACCAGGATGAGCGGGCTGTAGGTGAAGGCGGCGACCCGGGCGGTGATGACCCACGCGGCCACCGGGGGGCGCCGCGGCGCCGACTCGCGCCACTCCAGCCCTTGGCGGGTCGCGACCAGCTTGACCGGATAGCGGACCAGGTGCCCGCGCACGGTGGGATGGCGGTAGAGCAGCACCACCACGGTCAGGCACAGCACGGTCAGCACGCCGAAGCCCACCACGCCGGGCAGCGGCGGCACGCCGTCGCGCGGCACGATCAGGCGGCCGACGGCGAAGACGGTGGTGACGGCCAGGATCAGGCCCAGCGGGCGGGACACCGCGCGGCTGCGCCGCACGTGCCAGACCAGGACCAGCCAGCCGACGGTACGCAGCAACGCCCAGAAGGTGCGGACGCCGAGCCCGAAACCGTGCTCCGGCGCGTACCAGAAATTGAGCAGCTCGACCCCCGCCGTGGCCGCCGCCGTGGCGACCAGCAGCCAGGTCAGCACGCGGACCGCGGGCGGGCGGATGTCGAGGGAGCTCACGGGCCGAAGGTACCCAGGCCGCGCCCGCCTCACTCCCGGAGGCGGGCGCGGGGAATCACGTGCGAATTTGCGTGGGTTCTCCGCCGCGGTCCGGCTCGGCGTTGAGGCGGGACTTCAGCGCGTCGAGTTCGGACCAGAGCACGGCCGGCAGCTTGTCGCCGAACTTGGCGAACCACTCCTCGACCTGCGGGATCTCGGCCCGCCACTCGTCGACGTCGACGCGCAGCACGGCCTCGAGCTGCTCGCGGCTGAGGTCCAGGCCGCTGACGTCCAGGGCGTCCGGGGTGGGCACGTGACCGATCGGCGTCTCGACCGCGGCGGCGGTGCCGTCCAGCCGCTCGACGATCCACTTGAGCACCCGGGAATTCTCCCCGAAGCCGGGCCACAGGAAGCCGCCGTCGGCGTCCCGGCGGAACCAGTTCACGTAGAAGACCTTCGGCAGCTTCGCGGCGTCGCCGGACGCGGCCTTGCCCATCTCGATCCAGTGGTTGAAGTAGTCACCGGCGTGGTAGCCGATGAACGGCAGCATCGCCATCGGGTCGCGGCGCACCACGCCGACCTGGCCCACCGCGGCCGCGGTGGTCTCCGAGGACAGTGTCGCGCCGAAGTACACGCCGTGCACCCAGTCGCGGGCCTCGGTGACCAGCGGGACGGTGGTCTTGCGCCGGCCGCCGAAGAGGATCGCGTCGATCGGTACGCCCCGCGGGTCGTCGTATTCCGGCGCGAGGATCGGGCACTGGCTGATGGGCGTGCAGAACCGGCTGTTCGGGTGGCTGGACGGCTCGGTGGACTCCGGCGTCCAGTCGTTGCCCTTCCAGTCGATGAGGTGCGCGGGCGGCTCGCCCATGCCCTCCCACCAGATGTCGCCGTCGTCGGTGCGGGCCACGTTGGTGAAGATCGAGTTGCCCCGGGCCAGGGTGCGCATCGCGTTGGGGTTGGTGTGCTCGTCGGTGCCGGGCGCGACGCCGAACAGGCCGTACTCGGGGTTGGTGGCCCAGAGCCGGCCGTCCTCGCCGAACCGCATCCAGGCGATGTCGTCGCCGACGGTCTCGACCTTCCAGCCGGGCAGCGTCGGCTCGAGCATGGCCAGGTTGGTCTTGCCGCACGCCGACGGGAACGCGCCGGCGATGTAGCGGACCTGCCCGGCGGGCGAGGTCAGCTTCATGATCAGCATGTGCTCGGCCAGCCAGCCCTCGTCGCGGGCGGCGACGCTGGCGATCCGCAGCGCGAAGCACTTCTTGCCGAGCAGCGAGTTGCCGCCGTAGCCGGAGCCGAACGACCAGATCTCGCGGGTCTCCGGGAAGTGCGAGATGTACTTGGTCTCGTTGCAGGGCCACGGCACGTCGGCCTCGCCGTCGGCCAGCGGCTTGCCGACCGAGTGCAGGGCCGGCACGAAGTCGGCGTCGTCACCCATCGCGGCCAGCACGGCGGAGCCCATCCGGGTCATGATCTTCATCGAGGCCACCACGTACGCGCTGTCGGTGATCTCGACGCCGAACATCGGGTGGGCCGCGTCGATCGGGCCCATGCTGAACGGGACGACGTACATGGTGCGACCGCGCATGCAGCCGCGGTAGAGCTCCGTCATCGTCGCCTTCATCTCGGCGGGCGCGGTCCAGTTGTTGGTCGGACCGGCGTCGGCGGGATCCACCGAGCAGATGAAGGTGCGCTCCTCGACCCGGGCGACGTCCCCGGGATCGGTACGCGCCCAGAAGGAGTTGGGCCGCTTCCCGGCGTCGAGGCGGACCAGCGAGCCGGCCTCGACGAGCTCGTCGGTGAGCCGGTTCCATTCCTCGTCCGAGCCGTCGCACCAGACGACGCGGTCCGGCGTGGTCAGGGCGGCGACGTCGGCCACCCAGGTGGCGAGCTTGGTGTGGGCAGTGGGGGGCACTGACATGTGATTCCCTTCGGTCGGCACTGACCTGTGACAAATCCGGCCGGGAAGGCCGGCCCATGTCACGGGAGTCACATCAGCGTAGGCCGAGGGAACGTTCAGTTCATCGGCGAATCCTGTGGACAACCGCACAAACTTCGGCGACGGTGCGCGATAACGATTGATCCTTCGCCACTTGGCGCACAAGTGCGCAACCTCACCGCGCCAATGCATCGTCCGCCCCGCATGCGCCCGCTTTCACAAAACGGACTAAACGGCCTAAGCTTGCCGCTACTCGGGCTTTCCTCCCACTCCCGGCTACAGGAGGCAGGAATGACGATCCCGGCCGGCGACGGCGACGACGAAGCCGACTCGGACCTGCTGGCCGCCGTCCGCGCGGGCGACACCGCGGCGTACGGCGTCCTGTACCAGCGCCACCGGTCCGCCGCCCGGACCCTGGCGTACGGCCTCGTGCACGATCCGGCCGACGCCGACGACCTGGTCGCCGAGACGTTCGCCAAGGTGTTCGCCAGCCTGCGGGCCGGCCGGGGACCGCTGGTGGCGTTCCGGGCCTACCTGCTCACGACCCTCCGGCACGTCTGCTACCACCGGGCCCGCCGGGACCGCCGGCTGGAGTTCACCGACGACCTGACCCGCTACGACGAGGGCGAGCCGTTCCTGGACCCGGCCCTCGAGCGGCTGGAACGCACCTACGCGGCCCGGGCCTTCCGGGCCCTGCCGGACCGCTGGCGCGACGTACTGTGGCGCACGGAGGTCGAGGGGGCCAGCCCCGCCGAGGTGGCGCCCCACCTCGGCCTCACCCCCAACGCCGTCGCGGTGCTGGCCCACCGGGCCCGCGAGGGGCTGCGGCGGCTGTACCTGCAACAGCACGTGGCCGACGCCGACCCGCCCGAGTGCCGGTGGACCGGCGACCGGCTCGGCGGGCACGTCCGGGGCCGGGTGACCCCGCGGGTCGCCGTGCGGGTGGAGGCCCACCTGGCCTACTGCGCCGGCTGCCGGGGCCGGTACGCCGAGATCACCGAGATCAATCAGCGTGGTCACCGACCGTACAAGCAGCGGGAGCGCGCGGCGGTGGACGGGTTAAGAGTCGCTCACGAAAACGGCGGTCAGTGACCGCCGCCGGTACTCTCGGATCGTGCCTGCCGCATTCCTGCCCGCGCTGCGGGCACGCTTCGGGGCACTCGTGCGCGAACTGAGCAAGTTCGGCACGGTCGGCGGCATCGCCTTCGCGATCGATCTCGCCATCTTCAACGTGCTGCTGCAGCTGGGCATGGAGTCGCTGCTCGCCAAGACCTGCTCGACCGTGCTGGCCACCACGGTGGCGTTCGCCGGCAACCGGTTCTGGACCTGGCGGCACCGCGAACACACCCACATGGCCCGGCAGTACACCCTGTTCTTCCTGCTCAACGCGGTGGGCCTGGGCATCGGGCTGACCTGCCTGGCGATCAGCCACTACGGGCTGGGCACCATCTGGCCCGAGTTCCAGACGCCGCTGGCGGACAACATCTCCGGCCAGTTCATCGGCACCGCCGTGGGCACGTTGTTCCGCTTCTGGTCGTACCGCCGGTTCGTGTTCGGCGGCGCCGTGGTCCCGGAGCCGGCGCCGCCCGCGCCGCCGGTGACGGCGCCGGTCGTGGCGCCCGGCACCGCGCCGCAGTCCGCGCCGCCGACCGCCCCGCGCGCCGTCCCGCGCATGTGACGTCGCCGTCACCCGCACCGCGCGCGCCGCCGTCCCTGCCCTTCCGCCCCGTAAGGTTGCCGAATGCCTTCAGCTCTCCCGCTGGCCGAACGCCTGCGCCACCTCGCGCCCGAGGCCCTCGCCTTCGGCGCGATCGGCGCCGCCAACACGCTGCTCTACATGGCCATCACCTGGGCCCTGCTGCCCATCGGTGCGGTCAAGGCGAGCGTCGTGGCCACCGTCGTCACCACGACCCTGGCATACCTGGCGAACCGGTACTGGACCTACCGCAAGCACACGCGCAGCGCGCTGCGCCGCGAGTACACGCTGTTCTTCGGCTTCAACCTGGTCGGCATGATCATCCAGTCCGGCGCGGTCACCATCGGCAAGTACGGCTTCGGCCTCACCGAGGAACACGACGAGATGCTGTTCATGGGGGTCACCCTGCTCGGCATCGCGGTCGCGACGGTCTTCCGCTTCTGGGCGTACCGCACGTTCGTCTTCCTCAAGCCCCCCGTCGACCACCACGAGGCCGCGGTCGTCGACCTGGACGCGGTGGCCGGGCTGGCCGAGCTCAGCGCCGAGGCCGACGGCAGCCTGGACGAGGAGCTGGCCCACGAGATCGAGGCGCAGCGGCGCGCCGTCTGACGCTCACCGCCGCCGGTCGCGCACCGGCGCCGGCTCGTCGTCCTCGTCCTCGCCGTCGCCGCGCAACTCGCGGTCGGTCTCGATGAGCTGGTAGAGCAGCGTCTGCACGTGCTGCACCCCGGGCACCGCGGCGAGCACCGCGCCGCGGTCCCCGATCGAGTCGATCCGCAGCGTGCCGCAGCCGAGCAGCCGGTCCAGCAGCGACTGGCTCATCGCGTGGTCGTTCACCCGGTTCAGCGGCAGGTCCCGGCGCTCGCGGGCGATCACCCCGTCCTGCAGCAGGATCCGCTCGTCGGTGAACACGTAGTGGGTGCTGCGCCAGACCAGCAACGGCCACACCCCGCGGGTCAGCGCCAGGAACAGCGCCACGGCGCCGACCACCGAGACCCCGATCAGGCCGCCGGTGGTCGGCGGCAACATGATCCAGACCAGGAGCACGGCGGCCAGGGCGGCCAGCAGGACCAGGATCGGGCGTACGGCCGCCCGCGCGTGCGGGTGCAGGTGGAGGACGAGCTCCTCCTCGTCGGTCAGGACCTCGTCCGGGAAAGCCACGCGCTCAGCGTACGTGCAGGACGTCCCCCGCCGAGACGCGCCGCTCGCCGTCAGCCGTACGGACCACGAGCTGGCCGTCACCGTCCACCGTGGTCGCCGTACCGGTGAACTCCTCGCGGTTGGGCAGTAGCACCCGCACGTCCCGCCCGATCGTCGCGCAGTCCCGCTGGTACGCCGCCAGCAGCCCGCACATCTCCGCGTCGCCGCCGGCCTCGCGCCAGCCGGCGTACCACCGGGCGACGCCGCGCAGCAGCGCCCGCAGCAGCGGGTCCCGATCGGTGGCCTCCGCCCCGGCGAGCCGCAACGAGGTGGCCGGCAGCCCGGTGGTCTCGGGCAGCTCGTCGGCGCGGGTGGTGACGTTCAGGCCGATGCCGACCACCACCGCGTCCCCGCTGACCTCGGCCAGGATGCCGGCCGCCTTGGCCTCCGCCGGCCCGGCGCCCAGCAGCAGGTCGTTCGGCCACTTCAGCGCGGCGTCGACCTCGGCCAGGCGCTGCACCGCCTCCCGCAACGCCACCCCGGCGAGCAGCGGCAGCCAGCCCCAGCTGCGCTGCGGCGCCGGCGCCCAGCCCCGCTCGGCGTCGGCCGTACCCGGCCGCAGCAGGAAGCTCAGCGTCAGCCCGGCCCGCGCCGGCGACACCCACTGCCGGTCCCGCCGCCCCCGGCCGGCGACCTGGCGCTCGGCCACGACGACCAGCCCTTCGGCGGCGCCGGCCAGGCCGGCGGCCGCGGCGTCGGCGTTGGTCGACCCGGTCTCGCCACGGATCTCGAGACGCCGCCAGAAGCCGCCGGGCACGATGAGCGCCCGCTGCAGGGCCCGCTCACCCAGCGGCGGCCGGTCCAGGTCCGTGTAGGGCGAGGAAGCCATCCGCCCAGCCTAGACGGGGCGTGATCAGCTCGGCTCGGCCGCGTGCCGGCTCACGTAGACGGTGCTGCGCGGCTCGGGCTGACCGCTGCCGGGACGCGGGCGCGGCCGGGGGCGCGACCGGGGCTGCTCCGGATGGGGATCCATCGGCGGCAGCGCCTGGGTGGCGTCGTCACCGCCGTAGCCACCGGACGAGCCACGGCGGCGGCGCGTCATGACGGCCGGCCGGCGGGCCGTGCGGGCGGCGCCGTCCTCGGCGGAACCCGGCGGCGACCACGTGAGGTCCGGCATGGCCGCCTCGGGCAGGTCCGGGACGCTCCAGACCGGGCCCTCCAGGCTCTCCTCCCGGGCGGCGTAGGGGCCGGCCGGGCGGTTGTTCGAGCCGCGCCGGACGGGCACCCGGCTCGCACCGGGCGGGCCGGCGGGCCGGATGCCGGGAAGGGCGGCCCGGCTGCGGGTGCGCTGCGGAAGCTCGGCCGGGGGCCCGCTGTCGTCGGCCGGCGGCGCGGCCTTCTCCGGCGGAGCGAGGGGGGCGGCGGCCAGGTCGAGGCCGTCGGCACCGAGGAACACCCGGTCGTCGCCGGGCGCCGGCGCGTCGAAGCGCCGACGGCCGGCCCCGCTCGGCTCGGCCGGACCGGTGTCCCCACCGAAGCGTCCGGTCCCGGCGGCGGGGACGGGACCCGGCGCGCCCGGGCGGGCCGGCTCGTCGCGTTCCACGGCGGTGCGGAAGGCCGGACCGGTCGGGCGGTGGCCGGACCACGACCGCGGCGAACCCACCCGGTCGTCCGGACGCGCCGGCGGCCACTGCAGGACGGGACGCGTCGGTTCCGCGTCGACCGCCGCCGGGACGTCGAAGCCGGAGGACGGCGGGTAGGGCGGGATCTCGGGGAGCCGCTCCACCGGGGTCGGCCAGCCGTACTCGGTGTCGTAGGAACTCGCCGGCACCGGGGTCCAGTACTCGCCGGAGACGGCCCGGCTCTCGTCCCGGTACTGCGGCCGCACCCAGCCCTCGACCCTGTCCCCGTGGCGCAGGCCGCCGCGCTCCGCCCAGTCGGTGCCGACGACCTCCTCGGCCCCGAGGACGTAGCCGGTCTCGTCCATGTCTTCCAGCGCGGCGTCGGCGAAACCGGGGAACGCGCCGGTGCCGTCCGGCCCGGCTACCGCGTCGAAGGGCCCGGACAGGTCGGCTTCCCGGTCGGCTTCCCAATCGGCTTCACGACCGGCGGGCTCGTCGTCGTAGTGCGCGGCCGGGTGCAGGCCGTCCGGGTCCGATCCGACGGTTCCCGGACCGGGCCAGTCGAGTTCGGCCATCTCCCGGCCGGAGAGGTCGAAGCCGGCCGCGTCCCCGCCCGCAACCTCGAAGCCGGCCGCCTCCCCGCCGGCGATCTCGAAGTCGGCCGCCTCCCGGCCCGCGATCTCGAAGCCGGCCGATTCCCGGCCCGTGT
>NZ_BOMQ01000045.1 GCF_016862275.1 Actinoplanes nipponensis
GGGGCGGTCCGGGCTGGACAGGTCCAGGCCGGCGAGGTCGAGCGGGTGGATCGGCTCGTCCGCGTGGCCGGCCAGGTCGGCGGCCCGGTCCAGGTCCTGGTCGATGTCGAGCTCGGGGTCGCCGATCTGGTCCGCCGGCTCACCGGGCTCGGCCCCGCCGGTGTGCTCCGGCCGGGCCGGGGACCGCCGCCGGGCCTCCGTGGGGATGGCACCGGCCGGTGCCACGGCGCCGGGGAAACCCGTCGGGGCGGCACGGGCGTAATTGACGTCGGAGACCGCCGGACCAGCATCCAAGCCCGGGAAGCCCGCGGCATCGCCGTCGGGCCCGAACGATCCCGCGCTGTCATCGCCGGCCGGGGGAAAGCCCACCGGGCCATCCGCCGCCACCGTTCCGGCCGGGTCGCCCGCACCGGCACCGGCCGCGCGGGCCGCCGCGCGGCGCCCACGCCGGCCGCCCCGGGACTCCGGCACCCCGCCGTCCTCGCCTCGCCAGTCCTCCGGCGGCGCACCCCGTCGAACTCTCGGCGCCGAGCCGGGCCCACGAACCTCGGACGCCGCTCCCGGCCGGACCGCCGGTCCCGAGCCGTGGCCGCGCACCTCAGCCGCCGGCCCCGACCGGGCCCCGGGCGCTGAGCCCGGCCCGCGAACCTCGGACGCCGACCCCGGCCGGGCCTGCGGCACCGAGCGCGGCCGGCGGGCCTCCGGCGCGGGAGCCCGCCGGGTCTCCTGGGCCGGGCGCGGCCGTCCCCCGCCGGATCGGTCGGCGGGCGCAGCGCCGTCGGCGTTCGACCGCCGCCCGGCCGCGCCCGTCGCGTCCTTGCCGGTCCGGCGGCGCGCCTCGCCGTGCTCGGCGGGGCGCTGCTGAGCGCGGGCACTGCGGAAGAGGGCGGCGCGGAGGACGATGAGCGTGGTGATGCCACCGACGATCAACGCCACGCCGACGGGGGTCATCCATGTCGTCACGGGGGTTGTAACGAATGGGGCATTGAGTGCGAAACGTCCTTTCTGCCGCCCCCTGCGTACGGGCACCGGGAAGTCCGCGCCCGACCCTGGATACGATCTCTCCGGCGTGAATGCCGCCTGGCGGGCGGGCATGCGTGGGCGAGCGGAGGACGGGGCATCGTGACGGCGCAGCAGGACGACGTGACGCAGCGGGACGACATCCACACCACGGCCGGCAAACTCGCCGACCTGGCGCGGCGCACCGACGAGGCCGTGCACGCCGGCTCCGCCCGCGCGGTGGAGAAGCAGCACGCCCGCGGCAAGAAGACCGCCCGCGAGCGGATCGCGCTGCTGCTCGACGAGGGTTCCTTCGTGGAGCTCGACGAGCTGGCCCGGCACCGCTCGACCGCCTTCGGCCTGGAGAAGAGCCGCCCGTACGGCGACGGCGTGGTCACCGGCTACGGCACCGTCGACGGCCGCCAGGTGTGCGTGTTCTCCCAGGACTTCACCGTGTTCGGCGGCTCGCTGGGCGAGGTGTTCGGCTCCAAGATCGTCAAGGTGCTGGACCTGGCCATGAAGATCGGCTGCCCGATCATCGGCATCAACGACTCCGGCGGCGCCCGCATCCAGGAGGGCGTCGTCGCGCTCGGCCTGTACGCCGACATCTTCTTCCGCAACGTGCGGGCCAGCGGCGTCATCCCGCAGATCTCCCTGATCATGGGCCCGTGCGCGGGCGGCGCGGTCTACTCCCCCGCGATCACCGACTTCACGGTCATGGTCGACCAGACCTCGCACATGTTCATCACCGGCCCGGACGTCATCCGCACGGTGACCGGCGAGGACGTCGGCATGGAGGAGCTGGGCGGCGCCCGCACGCACAACACGCGCAGCGGCAACGCGCACTACCTGGCCAGCGACGAGGACGACGCGATCGACTACGTGCGGGCGCTGCTGTCGTACCTGCCCAGCAACAACCTGGACGAGCCGGCCGCCTTCGACGAGCCCGCCGGGCTCGCGCCGAACGAGGCCGATCTCGCCCTGAACACGCTGATCCCGGACTCGGCCAACCAGCCCTACGACATCAAGCGCGTGGTGGAGGCCGTCGTCGACGACTTCCTCGAGGTCCAGTCGCTGTACGCGCAGAACATCGTGGTCGGTTTCGGCCGCGTCGAGGGACGGCCGGTGGGCGTCGTGGCCAACCAGCCGATGCACTTCGCCGGCACGCTGGACATCGCGGCGTCCGAGAAGGCGGCGCGCTTCGTGCGCACCTGTGACGCCTTCAACATCCCGGTGGTCACGTTCGTGGACGTGCCCGGCTTCCTGCCGGGCACCGGCCAGGAGTGGGACGGCATCATCCGGCGCGGGGCCAAGCTGATCTACGCGTACGCCGAGGCGACCGTCCCCAAGGTCACGGTGATCACCCGCAAGGCGTACGGCGGCGCGTACGACGTGATGGGCTCGAAGCACCTCGGCGCGGACCTCAACTTCGCCTGGCCGACGGCGCAGATCGCGGTGATGGGCGCCCAGGGCGCGGTCAACATCCTCTACCGCGGCGAGCTGGCCGCGGCCGAGGACCCGGCGGCCCTGCGCACCGAGCTGATCAACGAGTACGAGGACACGCTGGCGAACCCGTACATCGCGGCGGAACGCGGTTACGTGGACGCCGTCATCGCGCCGTCGGCCACCCGGGCCCAGGTGACGATGGCGCTGCGTACCCTGCGGACCAAGCGCGAGACCCTGCCGCCGAAGAAGCACGGCAACATCCCGCTCTGATCACCGCTGCAGGTGCAGCAGGGTCACGCCGCCGTAGACGAGCGCGGACATGGTGGCGAGCCAGAAGACGCCCAGCCACAGCACGTCCGGCAGCAGGGTGAGCCGCTGCAGCACCGCCGCGTCCGACGAGGTGCTGCCCCCGTGCGTGACCCAGAACAGGTCGGTCATCTTGCGGGTGCCGCCCATCAGCAGGAACCACACCCAGCTGTAGGCGAAGGCCAGCTGGGCGGGGTCCGGCCAGTGGCGCGCCACCCAGTACAGGACGAAGCCCGTGCCGACCGCCACCGTGACGGACAGCAGGTTGCGCATCTTCAGCAGGATCACCGCCAGCAACCCGACGCTGATCCACAGCAGCGCCTCGGGGCGGCCGTGCCGCAGCAGCCACACCCCGCCGAGCCCGACCGCCGACGGGCCGAGGTAGCCCACGAACGTGATCACCAGGTCGGCGAACCAGGGCATCTTCTTCGGCAGCCCGGTGAGGCCGCCCTTGCCGGGCTCGAAGGTGATGCCCTCCACCTTCTGCTGGAAGACCACGGCCGCGGCCGCGTGGAATCCCTCGTGGGCCGTGGTGATCGTCCACTTGGTGAACTTCCAGAGCGGCACGGCGGCCACGAAGCCGACGAGGGCCGTGCTCCAGGCCAGGCCGAGTGACCGGTCCATGGGGGGACGCTAGCGACCCCCGGGAGCGGCGCGCATCACCATCCGATACTCAAAACGTCACCGTTCAGCTACTCGAAGTCAGGGTGCGGTGCTGACCGCCGGCAGCCACTGTCCGGCCAGCATGAACCCGCCGATCACCAGGGCGGCGACGTCCACCGCGAGGAAGACGCCGACCCAGAAGAGCGCGGGAACGTGGGTGACCCCCGCCAGCTGGTCCGCGTCCGACTCGGGCATCCGGCCCCGGCTGCGCAGCTTCTGCAGTTCGAACACCGGGCGCACGCCACCGATCAGCAGGAACCACACGCTCACGTACGCGAAGGCAGCCTGGACCTGCGGTTCGGCGTACCAGGAAACCGCGAAGACGATCGCCCCGGTGACCAGCACGGAGACCGCGCCGAACACGTTCCGGATGTTGATCAGCATGAGCAGCAGCAGGAGCACGGCCACCCAGAGCAGCAGCGTGATCCGGTTGCCGCCCAGCAGCCAGGCGCCGGCCAGGCCGACCAGCGACGGGGCGATGTAGCCGGCGAGCAGGGTGAACATCATGCCCGGCCCGGTCGGGCGACCGGCCGAGAGCGTGAGCCCGGACGTGTCGAACTCCAACCGGATGCCGCGCAGTTTGCGGCCCGTGAGCAACGCGACCAGCGCGTGCCCACCCTCGTGGGCGATGGTCACGGCGTTGCGGGCGACCCGCCACAGCGGCCGGAAGGCGACCACGACCAGCGCGATCACCGCCGTCACCAGGACGAGCAGGCCGGGCGGGTCCGGCTGGGCACCGAGCAGGGTGTCCCAGAGGTCACTTACGGAGTCGATCGACACAGCCCGCGAGCGTAGTCGATCAGCGCCGGGCTAGGCGCGGCGGCGCAGCACGGACTCCCGCTGGGGGACGGCCCGACGCTGCAGCAGGAGGTACCCCGCAGCGGCGCCGGCGAGGACCATCGCACCGGCAACTACCAGCAGCACCGCAAGGGCACCGGCGGCCGCCACGACAAGCGCGACGTCGGCGAGCGCGACGAGCATCCACAACGCGATCGTGGGTCTACTGCCGTGTCGACGAATCATCTTGCACCTCCATCCGTGGTGACCGATGAGTACCCATTCACCTGTCGATCACACCTGGAGGCCTACCGACTCGCCTTGAACCCCTGGTAGATGACCTGAAGGTCCTTCTGGCTGGCCGCCCAGTCCCCCGGCGAGGTGTACCAGGAGATGCTGTACGCCTGCTTGCCCGGCGTGGTGATGAAGCCCCGCTTCACCGCGTGCTGCGGGTTGCCGCTCACCGTGGTGTAGGTGAACTCCCAGTCCGCTGCCTTGCCGAGGTAGGTGAGCCCCTCGAGCCGGATCCGCTGGTAGTCCTTGTACTTGGAGCCCTTCCGGTCGGCCTCCTGGTCCTTCCAGTCGGCCACCGGGTCGGGCTTGGGCTGCTCGGAGTGATCGATGATCAGCAGCCGGTTGTTCTTGGTGAAGTACACCTCGGTCCCGTCCGGCCGGACCTCGGCGCCCTCGGGAATCGGCACCGAGTAGCCGTCACCCTGATACAGCCGCCAGCCGGCCGGAACCTTGCCGGTGGTCGCCGGCTTGCTCGCCGCAGCCGACGAAGGCGGCGCGGACGGCTTGGCCGTCGTCGGCGCGGGCGCGGCGGCAGCCGTTGAGCTGGGCGCGGCGGAGGGCTTGCCACCGGTGCTGGCGGCGGGCGCGACCCCGGCCTTGCGGCCGTCGTCCCCGGCCTGGTCGTCCGACTCACCCCCGAAGGCCCGGGGCACGAGAAGAACCAGAGCCAGCAGTACGGCGACCAGCACGCCGATGGCGACCACGGTCTGCCGGCGGGTGAGCGTGGTGCCGAAGACGGTGATGCCACGGCCGCCGGCGGAGGGGGCGCGGACCGTCATCGGTTGCCAGGCGGGGCGGGAGGGCTGACTGAACGCCGGCACGCCGGGGACCGGCGCGGGCTTGCCCGGGGCGACGTCGAGCCGGGTCGCGTCGACGGCGGCTGCCGGGGTCGTGGCCGTGGCCGGCGCCGCAGCTGTCAGGGCCGGGGCTGTCGGGGCCGGGGCTGTCGGGCGCTTTCGGGTGCCGGGCTGCTTGATGATCCGGGTCTGGGCGACAGCGGGGGACGCGGTCAGCGCGTCACTCTTGCCGGGCTGGTCATCACCCGGCGCCTTGGGGCCTTCCGTGGCCGGGGCCGGGTCGGCCGTGGTGGCGGCCCGGGGTGCCTTGTCCCCTTCGACAGCTCCGTCGCTTTTGTTCGCTTCGGCCGTGGTGGTCTTTCCCTCGGCGGCCGGCTGGTCACGCTTGGCCGGGGCGCTGTCAGCGGGCTTGTCGTCGGCGGGGGGTTTGTCCGCCTCGGTGGCCGGGCTCGCGGCGACGGTCGGTGTGGCGCTCGAAGGGGTGGCGGCGGCCGGCTTGGCGGCTGCCGCGGCGGCCGGCTTGGCGGCTGATGCTGCGGCGGCCGCTGCCGTGCGGGCTCGCCCCTTCTTGCGAGAGGCCTTGGTCGAAGAACGCGTGGCTGCCACGGGCTTGGCGGCGGAGTCCGGGGTGGGTGCCGACTCCTCGGCCCCGGCCTCTGCTGCGGGCGGCTTCGTGTCGCCGGCTTTCGTCTCCGCGGGACCAGCGGTGCCGACCGCGCCGGGCGACGTGCCTGCTGCCGGGCCGGGCGCTTCAGTCTCTGCGGCCGCCCCCTCGGGAGCGACGCCGGCGGGTGGCGCCGTGTCGGCCTCGACCTCGTCGGCCTTCACCTCGTCGGCCTTCACCTCGTCGGCCTTGACCGACTTGGCCGGGGCCGTGTCTGCCTTGACGCCCTCGGCCCGGGCCGCGTCAGGCTCGACCCCGTCGGCCTTCGCCGCGTTGACCTCGGCCAGGTCGCCCTTGACCCCTTCGGCCTGCGCCGCGTCGCCCTGAGCCAAGCCGGTCTGGGTCTCGTCGCCCTTGGCCCCGCCGACCTGCGCCGCGTCGGCCTGCGCCACCTCAGCCTTGAGCCCGCCGACCTCTGCGGCGTCGCCCTGAGCCACGCCAGCCTGGGCCACGTCGGCCTCGACCCCATCGGCCTGTGCCGCGTCAGCGCCCGTTTCGGCCGCTTGTGGTGCCGCCTCTGGCGTGTCGGTCTTGCGGTCCGCAGCTTCCACCGCGGCCTTCGCCGGGGCAGCCTTCTCCGTCTCGGAGCCCGACGCGCTGGCTGGAGGCGAGGCGGATGCGGTCGCGTTGCCGGCGTCAGCTGCCGACTTGTCGACGGGCGCGGCTTCCAGCGTCTCGGAGCCACGCGACTGGGTGACCGCGGTCGCGGCGGTCGGCTGGGGCGTGGCCGGCTTCTCGGCGTCAGCCGGTGTTGCGTCTGTGGACTTCTGCTCAGCTTCCGCGCCGGTCGGTTCCGGCTTGGGTTCGGCCGTGCCGGTCTTCGGCGGGCGGGGACCGAACGGCAGGCGGGTGCGGCCTGCTCTGCCGGTGGAGGTTGCGGCCTCGTCGTGCGCCGATCGGCCACTCTCGCGGCTCGCGCTCTCCGGCGTGTCGGTGTCCTCGGGCGTGGCGGCGTCGAAGCGTTCGGTGGGGGGCGATGCAGCGGCTGCGCCCGCCGCCGGAGTCGCGTCGGGACGCCGGGGGGTGGTGGGCGCCGTGGCGATGACTCGGCCGCTGACCGGTGTGCGCGGGGTGGTCGCCGGGGGCGGGGCGAGGGGTTCGGCGACGGCTGCGCCGGCGGCTGACGCGCGGGGCGCTGCCGGGGGTGACTTCGAGGGCTGGGCGGTCGGCTGGCGGGACTCCGGCGCCGGAGCGGGCGGGGTGCTCCCGGGAGCCGGCTGGGCCCCGGGGCGCTTGCGGTGGGCGGCCACCTCGTCGGCCGTGATCGAGCCGAAAGCGGAGCCCGACCCGCGCATCGTCGCGTCCAGGGCGGGACGGCGCGCAGCCGGGGTGTCCACCCCTGGGGGCGGTGACGATGGTGTGCCCGTACCGAATCGGTTTTCGATCTTGGTGGCATCCAGCTCGGGCGGCTTCGGCGCATCGACCCGCGTCGGGGTTTCCGCCGGTGGGCGGCCGACCGACGCCTTGCCGGGCACGAAGATCGGCGCGCGGCCGCCCGCGGGCGGACCGGCCGGCGACTGCCCGGGATTGACCGGGGGCCCCGGCGGGGTGCCCTGGGAGCGCGAGGGAACGATCGGCGTGCCCTGCGGACGCGCCGGAGTGATCGGAGTGCCTTGCGGACGCGCCGGTGTGATGGGGGTGCCCTGCGGGCGTGCCGGGGTGACCGGCGGGCGCGGGCCCGGGACGACCGGCGCGGAGGCCGACACGCCGGGCACGACCGGCGGCAGGCTGGACGATCCGCGTTCGCGGCCCGCGCCGGGCCGGCGCATCGTCGGGCTCATCGGGAAGCTGAGCTTGGACCGGCGGCCCGTCGCCCGCAGCAGCAACCGCTCCGCTTCCTCGGCGTTGATGCGGTGCGCGGGGTCCTTGCGCAGCAGGCCGTTGAGCACCGGCTTGAGCGGGCCGGCGTTGCGGGCCGGCGGCGGGTTCTCGGTGGCCAGGGCGGCCAGCGTGGCGATCGCGGACGGCCGCGCGAACGGCGAGGCGCCCTCGACGGCGGCATAGAGGGTCGCGCCCAGCGACCAGAGGTCGGCGCCGGGCCCGGCGGTGCCGTCCCGGGCCCGCTCGGGCGCGATGTACGCCGGGGAGCCCAGCACCAGGCCGGTGCGGGTCACGTTGGGGTCGCCGGGCACGGTCGCGAGGCCGAAGTCGGTCAGGACGACCCGGCCGTCCTCGCCGATCAGCACGTTGCCCGGCTTGACGTCACGGTGCACGACCCCGGCCCGGTGCGCGGCCCGCAGGGCGTTGAGCACCCCGAGCCCGATCTCGGCGGCGCGGACCGGGGCGAAGGGCCCGTCCGCGGCGAGAATGTCCTGCAGGGACCGCGAGGGGACGTACTCCATGACGATCCACGGATCGGCATCGGTACGCAGCACGTCGAAGACGCGGACCACGTTGATGTTGTTGAGCCGGGCGATGGCCCGCGCCTCCCGCAGCGAGCGCTCGCGCATCTCCCGCCGCTCGTCGGGGGTGAGCCCCGGCGGCGGCACGAGCTCCTTGATGGCGACCTCGCGGTGCAGGACGACGTCGGTCGCCCGCCAGACACGACCCATCCCGCCCTGACCGAGCGGCGCAATGAGCCGGTAACGGTCAGCGACAATAAGCGGAGGGGAAGTAGACATCACGCAGAAAATACCCGGTCATGTCGAGCCGCAGCGAATCGATCAGCCGAGTGTGGGACGCGTGTCACCGAGAACCTCCCGCAAGGCCTTAAGCTTGATCAATGGATGAGGAACCGCTGGTCAGCGTCGTGCGCGGCACACCGACCCCGGAAGAGCTGGCGGCGCTGGTGTGCGCCCTGGCCGGCCGGTCCGCGAGCGAGGATTCACCTTCCCGCAAGCCGACCCCCACGCCCTGGACGAGAAGTGCCCGCCCGGCCGCGGTCCGGCCGTCCTGGCGATCCTCGGGACAACCCCGCTAGACATCGACGGGTCTCAGTAGGATTGCGACTGTCCATTGCCCTGGGTAGGGGCTGCAGCAACAAGAGGTGACAGACTACTCTCGCGGAGGAATTCGCACTCTCGGGGGAGGGCTCAACGATGCCGGTAGACAACGGTCCACCGCCTTTGATCGACAGCGCCAGCTCGATCGAAACAGACATCAAGGCGATGGAAGAGTTCGCCGCGACGCTCGCGAACGAGGTCCAGAAGGGATACGACCCGCACCTGCAGCAGGTCATCCCGGCCATGATGACCGAGCTGCCGGCCGCCAACTCCGACTTCCCCGAGTTGCAAAGCTTCCTGCAGCTGCACCACGACGCCCAGCAGCAGACCTTCTGCAACACGTTCAACTTCCGCGACGGCACCCACCACTTCGCCGTGGTCGCGAAGTCGATCAGCGAGGAGTACGCCTCCAGCGACGCCTTCGCCCAGGCCAAGGTCCGCGACGTCACCGACGGCTTCGAAGCGGCCAGCGACCCGCTCCGGAGCGAGACCGCAGCAGGGGAGAACAGCTGATGCTGATCGCTGACGGAGGCGGCGGCTACGGCGGCACCCACTGGACGTCGAAAGAAGTGCCGGCCATGTGGGCCGCCATCGCCAACCAGGACACCGAAGCCCACTTCGAAGTGGTCGCCGGCTGGCGCAAGACGGCCGACCTGACCCTCGCCCACCTCGCCCAGGTGCAGGTGTACCGCGACAACCTGGCCAGCGTGTGGCCGCCCGCGAAGAGCCCGGCCGCGGCGGCGTACATCGCCCGCCTGGACAAGCTGATGGCCGATCTCCAGGCGACCCACGACGCCGCGTCCGCGAACTACACGGCGTTCTCGACGGTGACGCTGACGCTCAGCCTCGCCCGGCAGAAACTGCAGGAGCTCTACAACAAGTACGAGAGCAACGCGAAACAGAACTTCGCCTGGGAGCAGAAGCAGCAGGCAGCGGCGACGTCACCTACGCCTACACCGTCGCCTTCGCCGTCGGGGGCACGCAATGTCCCGCCGGTATCGGCGGCGCAGCAGGAGGAGTTGAATCGTCAGGCTCGGGTCATCATGTACGACCTGAGCAATACGGTGTTGAGTGGGCAGGCTGCCCTCAAGAAACCGCAGCCCTATGACCCTTCCCGAGAGGGGAGAGTCGAAGGTGACGGTCACCAGCGGACTGACGGTGGTGCCGGTGGCTTCGCCACTCCGCCGATCATTCCGCCCCCCGGTGGAGGCGGCGGCGGGTTTTCCGGAGGATCAGTGAGCTCCGGTTCCTCGCACGTCACCCCGGTTACGCCAGTGACCCACACCCCTGCCGGCAACGTACCCACCACCGGTGGGGGTGGCATCGGCAGTGGGACAGGGCCGATCCTCGGCGGAATCGGCAACTCGCCTGTCATCAATCCACCTGCTCCCGGTCTACCGTCGCCCAGCCCGACGCCCGCTCCCCCGCCGTCAGGGCTGGGTCCGGTGCCTGGACTCATCGGAACCCCGGGCGCTAACGGGCTCCTGCCGCCCGGAGGGCTGCCGCCGGGCGGCTTGCGGACTCCACAATCTGGCCTCGTAAAACCCGGCGTGCCCCCTGCTGGAGGCCGCACGACAATGCCATCGGGAGGCGTCATCGGCGCTCGTCCGGGCAGCGGAATGATCGGACAGATGCCGAGCGGAATTCCGGGCGGAGTTCCGGGCGGGCGAGCTCCTAGCGCCGGTCGAGTGAATCCTGTTGGCGGTGTCATCGGTCAGCAGGGTGGTGGTGCACCATCGGGCCGAGGTAGAGCATCGACTCACGGTTTCCCCGCGCAGAACAGCCCCATGGCGAACGGCCCCGGACGTGCACATGGTCGCCGTCAGGAGGGCGAGCAGGACCGCTGGGACCCGGACAACCCATGGTCGGTCGACGAAGGCGTCGATCCAGTGGTCCGACCACCGGAGGACTTCGGCCCCATCGATCCTGGCCCCGCTATCGGTTATCAGAGATGAGACGGCGACTAATCGCTTTGTTCGCGGCAACGCTGGCTGGCGCCGGTGTCGCCGCTTATGGGACCCCTGCCCTCGCGGACCTTCGGGACGACCAGTGGCACCTCAGCTATTTGAACATCGATGAGGCGCACCGCATCAGCACCGGAAAGGGCGTCACCGTCGCCGTACTCGACTCCGGCGTCGCGAAGCATCCCGACCTACCCGGCGTCGTGAGCGGTATCGACCTGATTCAACCCGGGGGCGACGGACGGAACGATCAGACCGGACACGGCACCAGCATGGCCGGCCTCATTGCCGCTCATGGCAACAGCCGTAACCGTGCCCTGGGCATTGCCCCCGATGCCAAGATCTTGCCGATCAGGGTGCTCGGCAAAGGCAAGAACGTGGTCAGCATCGGCCCAGGGATCCGGTATGCGATTTCCCACGGCGCCAAAGTCATCAACATGTCCATCGGTGGCGGATTCGCCCCGGACGACTTCGCCGGCATCAAGGAAGCCACGGAAGCCGACGTGGTACTGATCGCATCAGCCGGCAACAAGCCGGACGACGTCAACGTCACAGCGCCAGCCGTTCTCGAGAGCGTGGTCGCTGTCGGCGCTGTAGATCGCAACGGCAAGCAGGCCAAGGTGTCCGTCTCAGGAGAAGCTCTCGATATCGCCGCGCCGGGGGATGACATCACGAGCACCAATCGCCAAGGCGGTTACAACGTCGGCGAGAATGGCACCTCGGACGCTGCAGCCATCGTTTCCGGGGCGGCCGCCCTTCTGCGGAGCAAGTACCCGAACATGAGCGCCACTGAGGTTGTCGAGCGGCTGGAGTCCACAGCGATCGACAAGGGTGTACCGGGCGTCGACCCGGACTACGGACATGGCGTTATTGACATCGTCGCTGCCCTGCGTGATCCCGGTGCCGTCCCGTCGGCGTCTGCCGCTGCACCGGCCCCAACGATGACTACCGGCGCAACAGCTCCGGCCCCTGCGCCCCAAGCGGACGCCAAGCCCGCCGGCAGCAACACACCGCTGATCGCCAGCGGTGTCGCAGTCCTTGTTCTTCTGGGTGGGCTGGCCGCCTTCCTCCTCACCCGCCGCCGGAAAACCCCCTGACCCCCCGAGCCGCTCCCTCCCCCACCCCCGACGGACTTGTAGCGTTGATCCCCGTGCAGACCGACAACCCCCCACGTCTCGTCCTCGCCTCGGCCAGCCCGGCCCGCCGCGCCCTTCTCGCCGCCGCCGGCATCGACGTCGACGTTCACGTCAGCGGCGTAGATGAATCAGCCGTGGAGGTCGAGGACGCCGCCGGTCTCTGCCTGGCCCTCGCGCGGATGAAGGCTCGCGCCGTCGCCGCCACGCTGCCCGCGGATCCCGGCGTTCTGGTGCTCGGCTGTGATTCCGTGCTTTTCTTCGGCGGGCAGGTCCTGGGCAAGCCGCACACGCCGGCCGAGGCCGTCAAACGCTGGCATGCCATGCGGGGCCGGTCCGGCGTCCTGTACACCGGGCACCATCTCACCGACCTGGTCAGCGGCAAGCAGGCCGAGGAGGTCGGCGCGACCGTCGTGCATTTCGCCGATCTCACCGATGAGGAGATCGCCGCCTATGTCGGTTCCGGGGAGCCGTTGCACGTCGCCGGGGCTTTCACCATCGACGGGCTGGGCGGGGCGTTTGTGGAGCGGATCGAGGGGGACGCCGGGAATGTCGTCGGGTTGTCGTTGCCGCTGCTGCGGCGGCTGCTCATGACGTTCGGGGTCACCGTGCCGCAATTGTGGAGGAACGAGGACGCATGACTTTCAAGCCGCTTCCGCTCACCCCTGAGCTGCACGAGTACCTGCTCAGCCACAGCACTCCGCCGGACGAGGTCACGGCCGAGCTCATCGCGGAGACGCGAGCGTCGCTTCCGGACGACGCGGGCATGCAGGTGGCGCCCGAGCAGGCCGCCTTCCTGCGGTTGCTGACTTCGCTCATGGGCGTACGGCAGGCGGTCGAGGTCGGCACCTTCACCGGCCTGTCGTCGCTTTCCATCGCCCGCGGTCTCGCCGCGGGCGGGCAGTTGACCTGCTTCGACATCTCGCCGGAGTTCACCGCGGTGGCCCGCCGCTACTGGCAGCGGGCCGGCGTCGCCGAGCGGATCGAGCTGCGGATCGGGCCGGCCGCCGAGGGTCTGCGCGAGCTGCCGTCCGAACCGTACCTCGATCTGGCTTTCATCGATGCCGACAAGGCCGGCTATCCGGTCTACTGGCAGGAGCTGGTGCCGCGGGTGCGGCCCGGGGGCGTCCTGCTGGTCGACAACGTCCTGTGGTCCGGCCGGGTCGTCGACCCGCGCGGCGAGTCGGACCGGGCCATCACCGCGTTCAACGACCTGGCCCGCGACGATCCGCGGGTCGAGCTGGTCATCCTGCCCATCGCGGACGGGCTGACGATGGCCCGCCGCACCGAGGAGTAGCGCGGCGGACCAGCGCGGGGCTCAGCGCACGCTGCGGGCGAACAGCCGGGCCGCCCAGGTCAGCGCCAGCGCCGCCAGCACAGCCATGATCAGCAGGCCCTGCCAGACCTCCGGGGCGCCCAGGTCGCCCAGGAACAGCGCCCGTACCCCGTTCACCGCCCAGGAGAACGGGTTCCAGTCGGCGACCGCCTGCAACCAGCCCGGGGCGAAGGTCAACGGCAACAGGATCCCGGAGAGCAGCAGTACGGGCTGGGCCACCGTGTTCATCAGCGGCGCCAGCGCGTCCTCGCTCTTGACCGCCAGCGCCACCCCGTAGGACACCGCCGAGGTCATCAGCGAGATCAGGGCCAGCATCAGGTACGCCAGCAGCAGGTTGCCGATGAACACCCGCAGGTCGAACACGAGCGCCAGCAGCGTGATGATCACCGCTTGGGCGAGCAGGGACACGGTGTCGCGCAGGGACCGTCCCAGCAGCAGCGCGAACCGGCTGACCGGGGTGACCCGGGAGCGCTCGATCACCCCGGCGCGCAGCTCGGCGATCAGGCCGAAGCCCTGGAACAGGCCGCCGAAGATGGCCAGCAGCACGAGCAGGCCGGGCACGAAGATCTCGTACGCCTCGGCGTTGGTCCGCACCCCCAGGGCCGGCTTGAGCAGCGGGGCGAACAGCAGCAGGTACATCACCGGCTGGAAGACGCCGACGAGGATCCAGACCGGGTTGCGCAGCAGCAGCTGCATCTGGCGCTGGAAGATCAGTGAGGTGTCGCGTACCAGTTTCACGGCTCAGCTCTCCCGCAACGATCGGCCGGTCTTGGTCAGGAACACGTCGTCGAGGCTGGGCCGGTGCAGCTCGATCGAGCCCAGCGGCACCGAGGCGTTGTCCAGCGCGCGCAGGATCAGCGGGATCGCGGTGCCGCCCTCGTCCACGTAGAGCCGCACGCTGTCCTCGTGCGTCTCCAGCTTGTTGATGAAGTCGGCCGAGCCCAGCGCCTCCGCCGCGCGGGCCGGTGACGACACGCCGACGCGTACCACGTCGCCGGAGATCTCGCGCTTGAGCTCGGCCGGCGTGCCGGACGCGACGATCTCCCCGTTGTCCATGATCGAGATGCGGTCGCAGAGCGCGTCCGCCTCGTCCAGGTAGTGCGTGGTGATGAAGACGGTCATGCCGTCGGCGCGCAGCCGGCGCACCTCGTCCCACATGTGGGCCCGGCTCTGCGGGTCCAGCCCGGTGGTCGGCTCGTCCAGGAAGACCACCTTGGGCTCGTGGATGATGCCCAGGGCGATGTCGACCCGGCGGCGCTGGCCCCCGGAGTACGTCTTGCACTTGCGGTCGGCGTACTCGCTGAGCTGGAAGCCCTCCAGCACGCGGGCGGCACGCTCGGTGGCCACCGACTTCGAGATACCGTAGAGGCGGGCCTGGAGCACGAGTTCCTCGCGGGCGGTGGAGTCGTCCCAGGTGCTGCCGCCCTGGGCCACGTACCCGATCCGGCGCCGGACCTCGCCCGGGTCCTTGCGCAGGTCGGCCCCGGCGATGGTGGCCTCGCCGCCGTCCGGCTCGATGAGCGTGGCCAGCATGCGCAGCGTGGTGGTCTTGCCGGCGCCGTTCGGGCCGAGGAAGCCGAAGATCTCGCCCTCGTCCACGGTCAGGTCCACCCCGCGGACGGCGTCGACGGTCTTCTTCTCGCGGCCCTGACGGGACATGAAGGACTTTCGTAGCCCCCGTGTTTCGATCATGGTGACCCCCAGTCGTGGGCGGACGGATGCCCGCCACCGGTCGAAAGGCAGCGTAGAACCGCGTCTGCGGCTAGTCAAACTTGATTAATCAGTGATCAACCCAGCCGGCGGGCTGCCCGGTCGGGGTGGGGAAGTACGGCTCGTCCTTCTCGATGCGCGCCGCGATGCGCTCACACCAGCGGATCTCCGCCTCGGCCCGCTCGATCGACAACTCCCACATCCAGCGCACGTAGACCGGCTTGTGATCCGCCCAGTCGGCGCCGATGAGCGCCTGCAACTGCTGGATGCCGGCGCCGAGCTGGACCGCGCGGTTACGCAGGGCCGCGGCCGTCTCGGCCCGGGGCAGCGCCGGCAGGAACGCGAACGCGGCCATGAACGGGTCCGGCGGCGTGGCGACCGACCACCAGTTCACGCGCAGCAGCGACTGGAACTCGGCGGCGCCCTTCTCGGTGATCTCGTACGTGGTCCGCGCCGGCCGCGCGCCCACCTGCTCGGTCGCCACCTCGCGCAGCAGCTGCTCCTCGGTGAGCTTGCGCAGGGCGTGGTAGATCGAGCCGGGCTGGACGTTCGCCCACTTGTCGGCGCTCCAGCTCAGCAGCTCGCGGCGCACGTCGTAACCGTGCACCGGCTGCATCCACTGGACCAGGCCGAGGATCATCATGCGGGTCGCCGACATATCTCACAGGTTAATAGCCAAACTTGACTGAGAAACTTGCCGGTGCCGGACGATAGGCTCACCCGGTGCGCAAGGTATTGATCGCCAATCGCGGCGAGATCGCCGTCCGAGTCATCCGGGCCTGCCAGGACGCGGGCCTGACCAGCGTCGCCGTCTACGCCGACGCCGATCGCGACGGGCTGCCCGCGCGGCTCGCCGACGAGGCGTGGGCGCTGGAGGGCGAGACGGCCACGGAGACGTATCTGCGCATCGACAAGCTGCTCGACATCGCCGCCCGCAGCGGCGCCGACGCGATCCACCCCGGCTACGGCTTCCTGTCGGAGAACGCCGACTTCGCCCAGGCCGTCCAGGATGCCGGCCTGACCTGGATCGGCCCGACGCCGCAGGCGATCCGCGACCTCGGCGACAAGGTCACCGCGCGGCACATCGCGCAGCGCGCGGGCGCCCCGCTGGTGCCGGGCACGCCCGAGCCGGTCCAGGGCGCCGACGAGATCATCGCGTTCGCCCGCGAGCACGGCCTGCCGGTCGCCATCAAGGCGGCGTTCGGCGGCGGCGGCCGCGGTCTCAAGGTGGCCCGCACCTTCGAGGAGATCCCGGGCCTGTTCGAGTCGGCGACCCGCGAGGCGGTGGCCGCGTTCGGCCGCGGCGAGTGCTTCGTCGAGCGCTACCTGGACCGCCCCCGCCACGTCGAGGCGCAGGTCCTGGCGGACACGCACGGCACCGTGATCGTGGTCGGCACCCGCGACTGCTCCCTGCAGCGCCGCCACCAGAAGCTCGTCGAGGAGGCGCCGGCCCCCTTCCTCAGCGACGAGCAGCGCGCACGCATCCACACCAGCGCCAAGGCGATCTGCCGCGAGGCCGGCTACCACGGCGCCGGCACGGTCGAATACCTGGTCGGCCAGGACGGCACCATCTCCTTCCTCGAGGTCAACACCCGGCTCCAGGTCGAGCACCCGGTCAGCGAGGAGACCACCGGCCTCGACCTGGTGCGCGAGCAGTTCCGCATCGCCGACGGCGAGCGCCTGCCGTACATCGAGGACCCGGCCCCGCGCGGGCACTCGATCGAGTTCCGGATCAACGGCGAGGACGCCGGCCGCAACTTCCTGCCCGCCCCGGGCCGGGTCACCGCCCTCACCTGGCCCTCCGGCCCCGGCGTACGGGTGGACGCGGGGGTCGAGGCCGGCAGCGTGATCGGCGGCAACTTCGACTCCCTGCTCGCGAAGATCATCGTGACCGGCGCCGACCGCACGGAGGCGCTGCAGCGGGCCCGGCGCGTGCTCGACGAGACGGTCATCGAGGGCATGGCCACCGTCCTGCCGTTCCACCGCATGGTGGTGCGCGACCAGGCGTTCGTGGACTTCACCGTGCACACCAACTGGATCGAGACCGAGTGGCAGGGCGGCGTGCCGGCCTTCGCGGCCGCGGCCGCCCCGGCCACCGACGAGCAGGAGCGGGAAACCGTCGTGGTCGAGGTCGGCGGCAAGCGCCTGGAGGTGCGCCTGCCGGCCAACCTCTCCGGTACGCGCACAGCCGGCCCGGCCCGCCCCCGCGCTCGCCGCTCGGGGTCCGGAGCCCAGGCCGCCGGAACGGGCGGCGCGGCCGCGCTGACCGCCCCCATGCAGGGCACCATCGTCAAGGTCGCCGCCCAGGACGGTGACACGGTCTCCGAGGGCGACGTGATCGTGGTCGTCGAGGCGATGAAGATGGAACAGCCGCTGCAGGCGCACCGCTCGGGCACGGTGTCGGGGCTTGCCGTCGAGGTGGGCGCCACCGTGACCGCCGGCACCACGATCTGCGAGATCGGCTGACGTCAGACGTCGTGGGTGAGGTGCCGGAGGACCGCCCGGGCCACCTCATCCGGCAGCTCCGGCATGTCCGGCAGCGAACCACTCAGCCACAACGTCGCGAACCCGTGCGCCAGCGACCACGCCGCCAGCCCCGTCTCCCGCACCTGCCCCCGCCCCCCGCCCGCCCCGCCGTCCGGCAGGTCCGCGACTCCTGAGTAGAGCGCCTCCCCCGACCGTTCCCGCGCGGCCACGAGCGCCGGGTCGTCCGCGTGATAGAGGTCCGGGCGCCACATCACCTCGAAGTGCGCCCGGCGCGTCGTCGCGAACCGGACGTAGGCGACGCCGAGTTCCAGGAAGCTGCCGGTGCTCGCCCAGGCCTGCCGCAAGGCCGCCGCCAGCTCCTCGAAGCCCTCCGCCGCCAGGGCCGTGAGCAGCCCTTTCTTGTCGCCGAAGTGGTGGGCCGGCGCGGCGTGCGAGACCCCGGCCCGGCGGGCCAGGTCGCGCAGGCTCAGCGCGGCCGGGCCGTCCTCGGCGATCGCCTCGGCGGCGGCCGCCAGCAGGGCGCGTCGCAGGTCCCCGTGGTGGTAGCTCATGCCGTCAGCATAACTTGCCATTGACAAGATGGACCCGGTCGGGGAATCTTGTCAGTGACAAGTTTGGAGGACACGAGATGGCACCCCTGGTCACTCTCCTGGCCGGCACCGTCCTGGCCCGGCTGCTCGGCCTGCTCGGGGTCGACGCGCTCGACGGTTGGTTGCCCGCGTTGCGCGTCGGGCTCGCGCTGATGTTCCTGCTGACCGGCCTGGCCCACTTCGGCCTCGGCCGCCGGGCGGACCTGGTCGCCATGGTCCCGCCGCGCCTGCCCCGGCCGGAGCTGCTGGTCACACTCACCGGCGGGCTGGAGCTGGCCGGCGCGGCCGGGCTGCTGCTGCCCCCGACCTACCGGCTCGCGGCGGGCTGCCTCGCGCTGCTCATGCTGGCCATGTTCCCGGCCAACGTGTACGCCGCCCGCCACCACGTCGACCTGGGCGGCAAGCCCGCCACCCCGCTCCCGCTGCGCACCGCCCTGCAGGTCGTCTTCGTGGCGGCGGCCCTGACGGTGGCGTTCAGCGGAGCCGGGTGATCGTCACCTCGACGGCCTGGCCCGTGCTGGCCGGGCCGGCGTACACGCCCTTGAGCGGCGGCACATCGCCGTACTCCCGGCCCCGCCCGACCACGACGTGCCGCTCCCCGACCGGTACGCCGTTGGTCGGGTCGAAGGCCGTCCACCGGCCCACCCACCATTCGACCCAGGCGTGGCTCTGCCCGACCACGCTGTCCCCGATCGCCGCCGACGGCTTCGGGTGCAGGTAGCCGGAGACGTACCGGGCCGGCAAGCCCATCTCCCGCAGCAGCCCCACGGTCAGATGGCTGATGTCCTGGCAGACACCCTTGCGCTGGGCCCAGGCGTGCAGCGCGTCGCTCTGCACGCCGGTGGCCCCGGCCTGATAGGCCACCTCGCCCCGGACGAACTCGCAGACGGCCAGCGCCGCGGCGTGCGGCGTCGCGTGGGCGCCGCTGATGTCGGCCGCGATGCCGGTCAGTTCCTCGTTCAGCCGCGTCCGCTTGGTGCCCAGCAGCAGCTCGTACCAGCGGTCGACGTGCACCGCCAGCTCGTCCCAGCCGGCGCCCTCGCCCGGCTCGATCAGGTCGCCCGGCGGCAGGGTCTCCACCGTGGACGTCGCCGTCACCGTCAGCGCCTCGTGTCTGGCGTGCACGTCGAACGCCGTGACCACCGTGCCCCAGTAGTCCTCGTAGCGGTACGTGCGCGCCGGCGGCCACACCTCCACCCGGGCCTCCAGCACGGCCTGGTGGGTCTCGTTGCGCGGCCACATCCGGGCCTCGTTGTACGACGACGACACCGGCCCGGCGTAGTCGAACCCGCTGCGATGCTGGATCTTGAGTCGCCAGCTGTCCACCGCCGAAATGCTCACGCGACCACCGCTCCCCGCACCCAGTGGACCGCCGTCGTCTGGCGGAAGTAGCGCCGCGAGACCGCCTCGTTCACCTGCGAGCAGGTCTTCTCCAGGCCGGCCAGCACCGGCCCCAGGCCGTCGATCAGCTCGTCGGCGCCGCGGAACTCCAGGTTGGTGCGGGCCCGGCCGACGATCCGCTGCGCGTCCGTGGCCACCCCGGCCCGGCCCGGGTCGGGCTCCAGGTCGGTCAGGCAGCCCTCGGCGGTGGACAGCGCGGCGAAGACCGAGCGCGGGAAGAGCCGGTCGAGCAGCAGGAACTCGGCCGCGTGGCGGTCGTCCAGGGAGCCCCGGTACGTCCGCAGAAACGTCTCCCACGCCCCGCTGGACCGCAGCAGCGTCAGCCACGAAGGAATGCTCCCGCCGGCCCGCTCGTGCGTGCGCAGCAGCCGCGCGGTCATGTCCACCCGTTCCACGCTGCGGCCCAGCACCAGGAACAGCCAGCCCTCGTCCCGGCTCATGGTGGCGTCGGTCAGCCCGGCCATCACCGCGCACCGCTCCCGCACCCACCGGAAGAACGAGTGCACGCCCTGCTGCTCGACCCGGCGGCGCGCGTTCGGCAGGCCGTGCCAGGTCGAGTTGAGACATTCCCACATCTCCGAGGAGACGGTCTCGCGGGCGCCGCGGGCGTTCTCCCGGGCTGCGGCCAGCGCGCCGACGACCGAGCTGGGGCTGCGCTCGTCCAGCCCGAGCAGGCCGATCACCCGGGCCGCGGTGAACGGCTCGTCGGTCATCGGCAGGCCCATCACCGCGAGCAGCGACCGGCACGCCTGGTCCTCGTTGGTCCACGGGTCGGCCAGGATGCGCTGCAGGTGCACGTCGAGGATGCGGGCGGTGTCCTCGGCGCGTTCGACGTAGCGGCCGATCCAGTAGAGCGACTCGGCGATCCGGCTCAGCATCGCGGTCCTCCCTGCTGTTGCTGCTGTTGTTGCTGCTGCTGGGCGTCCGCGGCGCCGGCGCCCGGTCCCGGCTCCGGGCTGGACGCCGACGGCAGCGGCGCCGGGTCGGCCGCCAGGTGCGGCACCTCGAACGGCGACGTGTCGTCGGCATCGGCGAGCACCCAGGTGTCCTTGGAGCCGCCGCCCTGGCTGGAGTTCACGACCAGCGCGCCCTCGGGCAGCGCGACCCGGGTGAGGCCGCCGGGCAGCACCCAGATCTTCTCGCCGTCGTTGACGGCGAACGGCCGCAGGTCGACGTGCCGGCCGCGCAGCCGGTTGCCGATGAGCGTGGGCACCATCGACAGCTTCACCTCGCGCTGGGCGATCCAGCCGCGCGGGTCGGCGACGATCTTCTCCCGGACCGCGGCCAGCTCCGCCGCGGTGGCCTGCGAGCCGATGACGATGCCGGCGCCGCCGGCCCCGTCGACCGGCTTGAGGACCAGCTCGCCCAGGCGCGGCAGCACCTCGGCCAGCACCCCGGGCTCGTCCAGCCGGTACGTGTCCACATTGGGCAGCAGCGGCTCCTCGTTCAGGTAGTACCGGATCAGGTCCGGCACGTACGTGTAGAGCAGCTTGTCGTCGGCGACGCCGTTGCCGACCGCGTTGGCGATGGTGACCCGCCCGGCCCGGGCCGCGTTGACCAGCCCGGCCACGCCGATCACCGAGTCGGCCCGGAAGTGCACCGGATCCAGGAAGTCGTCGTCGATCCGCCGGTAGATGACGTCGACGCGCTGCTCCCCGGCGGTCGTGCGCATCGCCACGTCGTTGCCGACGCAGACCAGGTCGCGGCCCTCGACCAGCTCCACGCCCATCTCGCGGGCGATCAGCGCGTGCTCGAAGTACGCGGAGTTGTAGACGCCCGGGCTGAGCACCACGACGGTCGGCTCGGCCACGCCGACCGGGGCGGCCGCGCGCAGCGCCCGCAGCAGCATGCCCGGGTACGACTCCACCGGCAGGATCCGGCTGGCCGCGAAGACCTCGGGCAGCACCTGGGCCATGGCCCGGCGGTTCTCCATGACGTAGCTGACCCCGGACGGGATCCGGACGTTGTCCTCCAGCACCCGGAAGGTGCCCTGCTCGTCGCGGATCAGGTCGACCCCGGCGACGTGGATGCGGACGCCGTTGGGCGGGTTGATGCCGGCCGCGGCGCGCAGGAAGTGGGCGCTGGTGGCGATGATCCGCCGCGGCACCACGCCGTCGGCCAGCACCTGGCCGGGGCCGTACACGTCGGCCAGGAACGCCTCCAGCGCGCGGATCCGCTGCGCGACGCCCAGCTCGACCGAGCGCCACTCGGCGGCGGCGATGATCCGCGGGACGATGTCGAGGGGGAAGGGCCGCTCGACGCCCTTGAGCGCGAACGTGATGCCCTGGTCCAGGAAGGCCCGGGCCAGCACCTCGGCCCGAACGCCCAGCTCGGCGCTCGACAGCGGCTGCAGCGTGGCGTGCAGCGCCTCGTAGGTCTCGCGAGGCATGCCGAGCTCGCCGAACATCTCGTCCCAGCCGGGGCCGAGGCGGTACTCCTCGAAAAGATCCGCCATGGCCCGACCCTACGGGCGGCTCGTTGCGCGTGGGTAACAGTGAGGTGGGCCGCCGGTACGGGACCTACCGACGGCCCTGGCGCGGCGGCCCGGG
This sequence comes from Actinoplanes nipponensis, assembly GCF_016862275.1. Lineage (GTDB taxonomy): Bacteria > Actinomycetota > Actinomycetes > Mycobacteriales > Micromonosporaceae > Actinoplanes > Actinoplanes nipponensis. The sequence continues at coordinate 22,056 of NZ_BOMQ01000045.1, forward strand.
GTGAAGCCGGGCCGGCGCCGCTCGCCCGAGACACCGAGAACGGGGGACCCGGCGTATCGGGGCTGACCCAAGGCTACGCGTGTGCGGGCCGTACCAGAAGCGCCGATCCGCGGCCACATCGCCAGAGATTGGCAGAAATGCCTCGCGTCGGGGCCACGGCGAGGACGTCGAGCCCGTACCGTGTCGGGCATCACCCTTAGCCGGGCCTGATCTGGGCGCATCCTGTACTCAGCTCATTCTCAGGGGCGCCCACGGACAATGCCGTGTGCCCTGGAGCCGCGAGGTGGCCGACCGATGACGGATTTGTTGACCATGATGGCAACACCGGCATGGGCGTACCTTGCGCTTTTCGGATTCCTCACCGTCGATGCGATGGTGCCGGTCGTGCCGATCCAGGCCATCATGATCACCTCGGGCGCGCTCACCGTGTACGGCAACCTGAGCCTGCCGGCGGTCATCGCGGTCGGCGCGCTGGGCATGTTCACCGGCGACTCCATCGCGTTCGTGCTGGGCCGCACCGCCGGCAACGTCGGCGGCCACTGGCTCAGCGGGCGCCTGAGCGCCCTGCGGCAGCGCTTCGCGCCCAAGAACGACCACGGGGACAAGCCGGAGTCCAAGACCCGGCGCGCCGCCGAGCGTTTCACCCGGGGACTGCGCAAGCCCGGCCCGCTGGTGCTGCTGCTCTGCCGGTTCGTCCCGGGCGGCCGGATGGCGGCGGGCTACCACGCCGGCCGCAGCGGCTATCCGATCAAGCTCTTCGTGATCTACGACGGCGCCGCGGCGCTGGGCTGGGCCACGTACGGCGGCCTGGTCGGCCACGTCGGCGGCACGGCGATCACGCAGTCGGCCTGGCGACTGTTCGCGATCGCCGCCTGCGCCGCGGTCATCTTCGGCACCGCGGGCTGGATCCTGGCGCTGTTCGGCGGCCGCAAGGACGCCGACGACGGCGACGACACCGACGACGCCGAGGAACCGGAGCCGCGCGACGAGCCGCAGACCGATCAGCGTCCGGCGCTGCGGCGCTCCGGCCCGCCGGCCTGACCACGGGCCGCCGACGGCGTCCCGGCCGCGGCTCGCGGCGGCCGGGAACACCACGGGATGATCGGGAGCTCCCCGGGCCCGCCTACTGAAGCTCGTGCAGCATCAGCTGCCGGGCCGCCTCGGCGATCGAGCCGGACAGCGACGGGTAGATCGTGATCGTGTGGGCGAGCTGGTCGACCGTCAGGTTGTTCTCGATCGCCATCGTGATCGGCAGGATCAGCTCGCTGGCCTTGGGCGCCACCACCACCCCGCCGACGATCTGGCCGGTGGCCGGGCGGCAGAAGAGCTTCACGAAGCCGTCCTTGAGGCCGGCCATCTTGGCCCGGGCGTTGCCGGTCAGCGGCAGCATGACCTGACGGGCGGGCACCTTGCCGGCGTCCACGTCGTTCTGCGAGACGCCGACCGTGGCCAGCTCCGGGTCGGTGAAGACGTTGGCCGAGACCGTCCGCAGGCGCAGCGGCGCGACGGCCTCGCCCATGGCGTGCCAGACCGCGATGCGGCCCTGCATGGCGGCGACGCTGGCCAGCGGCAGCACGCCGGTGCAGTCGCCGGCGGCGTAGATCCCGGGGACGTTGGTGCGCGACACCCGGTCGACGGTCACGTAGCCGCCGTCGGCCACGTCCACGCCGTACTCGCGCAGGCCCAGCTCGGCGGTGTTGGGCACGGCGCCGACGGCCATCAGGGCGTGGGAGCCCTCCACCGTACGGCCGTCCGAGAGCGTGACCAGCACGCCGTCGGCGGTGTTGACCACCGAGTCGGCGCGGGACTGGTTGAGGATGGTCATGCCGCGCTCGCGGAACACCCGCTCGATGGCCATGGCGGCGTCGGCGTCCTCGTGCGGCATCACCCGCTCGCGGCTGGAGACGAGCGTGACCCGCACGCCCATGGCCAGGTAGGCGCTGGCGAACTCGGCGCCGGTGACACCCGAGCCGATCACCACCAGGTGGGTGGGCAACTCGTCGAGGTCGTACACCTGCCGCCAGTCGAGGATGCGCACCCCGTCCGGCACCGCCGTGCGCAGCACCCGCGGGGTCGCACCGGTGGCGATGAGCACGGTCGCGGCGTCCACCGCGTACTCCTGGCCGCCGGCCGGAGCGATCAGGACCTGGTGGGTGTGACCGAGCGTGTCCTCGCCGAGGCGGGCCCGGCCGGTGACCACGTCCACGCCGGCCTTGATCAGCTTGGCCTGGATGTCGCCGGACTGGGCCAGCGCGAGCCGCTTCACCCGGTCGTTGACCGCCTTGGCGTCGATCGTCACGCCCTCGAGACCGGCCGAGCGGATGCCGAACCGCTCGTTGTGCCGGTACCCGGTCACCACCTCCGAGCTGGCGATGAAGGTCTTCGACGGGACGCAGTCGGAGAGCACGCACGCGCCGCCGGCCCCGTCGGCCTCGACGAGGGTGACGTCCGCGTCGAGTTGTGCGGCGACCAGCGCCGCCTCGTACCCGCCCGGCCCACCGCCGATGATCACGATCCGGCTCACGATACTCCGACCTCCATTGCCATCTTTTGTCCCTTTCGTGCCGCAGATGTGCCGACACGCACACCTCATATTCTCCACCACCGGCCGTCCGGGCTATCGTCATCGCCGTGGGTCACTACGCCGCGTACGGTTCCAACCTCGATCCAGCCCGGATGCGGGCCTACTGCCCGCACTCGCCGATGATCGGCGTCGGGTGGGTGGAAGGCTGGCGCCTCACCTTCGCCGGCGAGGGCGACATGGGCTGGGAGGGCGCGGTCACCACGATCGTGGAATCCCCCGGCGACCGGGTCTTCGTCTCGCTCTACGACGTGCACCCGTGGGACGCCGCCCAGCTCGACGAGGTCGAGGGGGTCACCGCGGGCGCGTACCAGAAGCTCACCGTGCGTGTCTCCACGCTCGAGGGCGACATCAGCGCCTGGGTCTACGTCTTCGACGGCTACGAGGGCGGCATGCCGACGGCCTGGTACCTGTCCGAGATCGCCAACGCGGCCGAGAAGGCCGGCGCGCCGGACGACTACGTGGCCGAGCTGCGCCGGCGCCCCACCCGGACGTCCTCGCCCGAGCTCTAGACCGTCCGCTGGTAGACGTTCGCCTCGTAGAGCGGCCGCATCCCGACCGCGCGGTAGAGCCGCGCGGCCTGCGTCGGATTGGCCAGGTCGACCCCCAGGCCGGCCGTGGTCCGGCCCTTGGCCGCATAGGCCGCGAACGCCCGGTGCAGCAGGGCCGCACCCACACCCCGGCGGCGGTACGGCCGGAGCACCGCCAGCGCCCGCACCCACCCGCCGTTGTCCTCGGCGCTGGTGTCGGACGACTGCAGCACCCCGGCCCACTCGCCGTCGACCGCGCCGACGAACCACTCGTCCCAGGCGATGCTCGACTCGCCGCGGACCCGCTCCCGCCAGGTCTCGTAGTCCGTGGCCGGATGGTCGCTGTCGCGGAACGCCTCGGCGATGGTGGCGTGGAACCGGCGCAGCTCCGCCTCGTCGTCGTGGCGTACCGGCCGGACGGTGACGCCCGGCGGCGGCGCCGGCGCCGTCACCGGGCCGTCCAGCGCCATGGTCATCCGGGCGTGCTGCTTCAGGAAGGTGAAACCGGCCCCGGTGAGCGCGGCGATCCACGCGCGCTCGGTGGGCACCGCGCCCGCCCGCACCGTGTACGGGTCGTGGCCGAACTCCCGGCCCCGCTCGGTGATCCGGCCCAGCAGCAGCGCGAGCAGCGGGCGCAGGGCGGGCTCCCCGCGCTCCGGCCACACGTACACCTCGGCGAAATCGCGGTCGCCGCCCGAGGCGTTGCGCGGGTACGCCCACCCGACGATCGCGCCGTCGCCGTCCAGGGCCACCCAGCAGTCCCGGACCGGATCGGTGTGCGGCGAGGTCAGCGCCTCGCGTACCTCCTCGGTGGTGAAGTCCGGCGCGCCCAGCGCCGCGATGTCACTCGCGTGCACCAGCCGCAGCAGCTCGGGCACGTCGTCCAGCGTGGGCCGGCGGGTACCCCAGCCCTCGGGCAGTCGCGTCACGTGAGCATCTGAGCACAGGCCCGGGCGGCCGGGCCACGGCTTTACCGGGCCAGACGGTGCGACAGCGACTCCAGCAACCCCACCAGTTCGATCCGCTCGGCCCGGTCCAGCTGCGCGTACGCCTGCCCGGCGAGCGAGTCCGCCGCCGACTCGGCCCACATGAGACGCCGCACGATCGGCCCCGGCGCCGGGTACGGCGGCTGCCAGCCGAACGCCACCGCGTCCGTCTCGCCGTCCGGCCCGGCGATGATCGCCTGCAACGGGGTGAGCCCACTGGCCCGGACCGCCACCACGTGCACGCCCAGCCGGTGCTCGTGCAGCAGGTGCAGCATCACCGCCGCCTGCGCGCCCGCCGACGCGTCCGGCGCCGGCATCGCCCGCCACGCCGCGAACAACGGCAGCCCGGCGGCGTCCACGCCCGACACCACCCGCTTGGAGAGCTCCAGCAGCCGGGCGAGCCGGGGGAAGCCGCCGAGCTCGGTCACGCCCCACCGGCACAGCTCGTGCAGGTGCCAGGTGGCCACCTCCACCGGCGGGGTGGTCTTGGCGGCTGCCTCCCACCCGTCGGTCACCGCCTCCGGGGCGATGAAGCCGATCGCCGCGGCGACCGTCTCCGGGCGCACGTCACCGAGCGCGCCGGCCCGGGCCGACACGTGGTACGCCCACCCCGACAAACCCATCAGCCGCGCGCGGCGCAGCGTCTGCGGGGACTCGGCGAACGCCCCGACGAGGTTGGCGAGTCCCGGCTTGGCGTTGGCGGCTGCCTGTTCGGGGGTCACGTGCCCGATTGTGCTCTCCCTGACCGGTTCAAGAAAATGGGCTACTTATCCGGTTCATCGGCGTCGAGGTCCTCCAGGGCCGCATCGACGTCGCCGACCTCACGCCGGGCAGCCGAGGCGTCGCGCTCCGCCGCCCGCCGGGCCAGCTTGCGGCGGGACACCTCGGCCTGCGCGACGATCCGCCGGCGTTCCAGCTCGGCCAGCTGCTCCTCGATCTCGTCGACCGCGCCCGCCGCCTCGTGTTCGGCCGCCTCGGCCCGTTCCAGCCGGGTCCGGGTCTTCGCCTCCGCCGCCCGCGCGGTGGTCAGCCGGCGCTTGAGCTCGCGGCGGCGCTCCGCGCGTTCCTGCCGGGCCTTTTCCGCCGCGCGGCGCTTGCGGTCCTCCAGCGCCGAGGGCCGCGCCGCCACGGCGAACGGATTCGGCGGCATCTCCTCCGCCTCGCCGCCGGCCTCATCCTCCTCCTCGTCCGGCTCACCGGCCGTGACCAGGCGCAACCGTGGCCGGGGCACCTCGCCGAACCCGGCGTAGGTAGCCGCCTTCACCAGCCGCCCGCTGCGCACCTGCTCGGCGATGTCCGGCTCGGCCAGGGCAGCGGTGAGCGTCGCCTCGACCTCGGCCATCGGCAGTTTCACCGTCCGCAGCCCGGGATCGTCCTCCACGGCCAGCTGCTGCGCCGCGTGGACCAACGCGGACACCACCTGCCGGCGCTGGCTGGACAGCTCCCGCAGCTGGTCGCCCTGCAGGCCGCGCTGGGCCGAGCGCAGCGCGGTGGAGAGCTCCACCAGCTCGTCGATCAGCTCCGGGCGGCGCAGCGCGAGCAGGTTGACCAGCCAGGCCGCCACGGTCGGCTTGCGCAGCGCGGCCAGCCGCCGGGCGGTCTCCTGGTCCCCGGCCCGCTTCGCCTCGGCGACCGCGGCGGCCCGGCCCGCGACGAAGCCCTCCGGCGGCGCCTCGTAGAGCGCCCGGATCAGGTCCTCGGTGCTGGCCGGCACGTCAGTCCAGCGTCGTGCCCGGCGCGACGCGGGCGTACCGGGTGCCGCCCAGGCGCTCGAGGTGGCCGTCGGAGACCTGCGCGCCGGTCTCGGTGAGCAGGAAGTCGTGCAGCGCGAACGCCCGCTCCGGCTGGACCGCGCGGACGAAGTCGATGGCCTCGCTGAGCTTGAGCCACGGCGCGTTGAGCGGCACGAACAGCGTGTCGACGGGTTCGCCGGGCACCGTGAACGAGTCGCCCGGCGTGTAAACCGTGCCGGTGTCGCCGGCGATCAGGTAGCCGAGGTTCGCGATCCGCGGGATCTCCGGGTGGATGACGGCGTGCTGCCCGCCGTACGCCCGCACCGTGAAGCCGGCCGCGGTGAACTCGGCGCCGGCCTCCACCGCGGTGACCACGTCGGCGAAGGCGGTCAGCTTCGGCAGCACCTCCGGGTGGGCGTACACGCGCAGCCCCGGCTGCCGGCCCAGGGCGTCGGCCAGCCCACCGACGTCGAGATGGTCGAAGTGCTCGTGGGTGATCAGCACGGCGTCGGCCCCGGTGAGGGCCGATCGCTCGCTGAACGCGCCCGGGTCGACGACCAGCACAGCGCCGCCGCCCTCGATGCGTAGACAGGAATGCGTGTACTTCGTGACGCGCACGGGACTCCTCCGCTGCCGAATCGTGACCGCTCATCCCGCAGTCTGCCGGAACCTGCTCCCGCGCGCCGCACGTCCCAGGGGGCACACCTCAACGGGGAACGGAGTATCCATGCGTGCTCGACGAAGGATCACCGCGGCGCTCGCCGCCACCGGACTGGCCGTGACACTGGCCCTCGCCGGTTGCGGAGCGGACGGCGCGGACGACACGGCATCATCGTCGGGCAGCGCCCCCGACTTCGGGGCCGCGGCCCCGGCCGAGCCGCCCGCCAAGGAGAACCAGCAGGCCGCCGAGGGTGGCCAGAACCGCGCGGCCGAGGCTCCGGACCTGCGCGTCGACCAGCGCTCGATCATCTACACGGGCGCGATCACCGTCCGGGTCGACGACGTGAACATCGCGGCCGCCCGGGCCGCCGGCATCGCCACCGCGGCGGGCGGCTTCGTCGGCGGCGACAAGCGCAACAGCGGCTCCGGCTCCCAGGACGCCACCCTCGAACTGCGCGTCCCGGCCGCCAAGTTCAATCCCGTGGTGGACCAGCTCGCCGGGCTGGGCACCGAGGAGCAGCGCGGCATCAACACCGAGGACGTCACCGAGCAGACCATCGACCTGGACGCCCGCATCGCCACCCAACAGGCCCGGGTGGACAGCGGCCGCAAACTGCTCGCGCAGGCCAAGTCCCTGAACGACCTGGTGATGCTGGAACGCGAGGTGGCCACCCGCGAGGCGGACCTGGCGTCCCTGCAGGCGAAGAAGCGCCGGCTGGCCGACCTGACCGCACTGTCGACGATCACGGTGATCCTGCTCGACCCGGAAGCCGCGGCCACCGCACGCGACGACGGGCCGCCCGGCTTCCTGGCCGGTCTGGAGAACGGGTGGAAGGGCCTGCTGGCCTCGCTGGCGATCCTGCTGACGGTGCTGGGCTGGCTGCTGCCCTGGCTGATCGCGCTGGGCCTGCCGCTGTGGGCGATCATCTGGCTGTACCGCCGGTACCGGCCCCGCCGCCCGGTCTACGCGATGGTCGGGCAGCCCGGGGGTCCGATGGGGAACCCGGCGCACCCGGCTGCGGCCTATCCGGGGCATCCGCAGCAGGCACAGGCTCCGACGGCCGGGCCGACACCAGCCGAAACCAAGAGCGCTGAGCCTGAGGACTGAACGGTCGAATCACGCACGGGGCGGCCGGGGATCGGCCGCCCCCCCCTGCGTCGACAGTGGGTTGGGGGCGGTCGGCAGTTGACGCAGGGGGAATGAGGCGGGATGGGGTGGCGCGGACTCTGACGGTGCTGGCCGCGGCACGCTCAGCCATCCGCCGCCCGCGAGAGAACCCGGCGGCCGCGCTCCTGCCCGGCCGCCGGGTAGCCATCCGGCAGCGCGCGCGACCCCAGTTGCCACACGATCCGTCGCGCAATCACTCCTCGGGACTGGTCACGTCGTAACCACCCAGGCAGCCACAGACCGCCCCGCGCAACCACCGACTGTCCCGGCACAACCACCGCACGGGACGGCCGGCTGTACCACCCGACTACCTCGACTGGATCTTGGTGAGCACCGGCGAGTTCGGCGCATCAAGATCCAGGGAGAGAGGGGCGTGGAGCGCGGCGCCCTGCCGAGCAACCATCGATCGGACCGGCCCGGCCGCCACCCCGCACGAACACCACCACCCCGACCACCCCGACCACCTCGACCGCCACCCGACCCGACCATCCCCGGGCGGATCTTGGTGAGCGCAGGCGAATTCCATGAGTCTGGCGCATCAAGATCCAGGAAAAGAAAGGCGTGGAGCGCGGCGCCCCGCCGAGCAACTACCGATCGGCCCGCCACGCCCCGGCACGACCACCCCACCAGCACCATCCCACCACCCGGCCCCCGGGCCGGATCTTGGTGAGCAAGGGCGAATTTCCACGAGTCCGGCGCATCAAGATCCCGGAGAAGACCGGCGCATCAAGATCCAGGGAAAGAAGGGCGCGCGGGCGCGGCGCGCCGCCGAGTAGCCACCGATCGGCCCGCCCCGCCACCACCCCACGAACACCACCACCCCACCACCACGGCCACGCGGCCACCACGGCCACCGCTGCCACCGCCGCCACCACGGCCACCGCCGCCACCACCGCCACCACCGCCACCACGGCCACCGCCGCCACCGCCGCCACCACGGCCATCACGGCCACCACCGCCACCACCGCCACCACCGCCGCCACCGCCGCCACCGCGGCCACCACCACCCGACCCGACCACCTCCGGCCGGATCTTGGTGAGCACGGGCGCATTGTCACGAGTCCGGCGCATCAAGATCCAACGAGAGAAGGGCGCGGAGCGTGGCCCCCCGACAACGACTGATCGGACTGCCGCCGCCACCACGACCGCTCTCGACCGATCTTGGTGAGCACCGGCGGATTCCAAGGGCCTGGTGCTTCAAGATCTAAGGAAGGAAGGGCACAGCGGGGCGCCCCACGAGCAACGACGGGGAGTCTCAGCCAGGGCACGGCAGGGAGGACAGGAGGCTGGCGCGGCGGCCAGCCAAGGCGGAAGGCTGGGCGCAGCGGCCAGCCAAGGCGGAACGCTGCGCACGGCTACCCGACAGGACGCGAAGCTGCGCACGCCCGCCCGCCAGCCGAACCGCCACAGGGTCTGGGGGACACCCCACGCAGGGATCAAGCCCGAAGCAGGCAAAGACGGTCAGGCGCGACTCAGAAAGCTCCCGTAGAAAGCGCCGCCAGCGCCGTGTGCACCATCACCCGCACCCCGTACCCGATGCACTTCTCGTCGACGTCGAAGTTCGAGGTGTGCAGGTCGTACTTGACCTCCGACCCGGGCGTCCCCGTGCCGAGCCGGATCATCGCTCCCGGGACGTCGTCCAGGTAGAAGGCGAAGTCCTCGCCGCCCATGCTGATCTCGGCCTCGACCACCCGGTCCGCGCCCAGCGCGGCGCCGGCCGCGCCCGCGATCACCGCGGAGGCCATCCGGTCGTTGATCACCGGCGGCACGCCGCGGTTGTATTTGACCTCGACCTCGGCGCCCGTGGGCGCGACCACGTCGCGGATCAGCTTGGTGATCAGCTCGGGGGCCTCGCGCCAGGCTTCGCGGTTGAGGATGCGCACCGTGCCGAGCACCTGTCCCTCGCTGGGGATCGCGTTGAACGCCTGTCCGGCGTTCACCGCCCCCCAGACCATGGAGACGCCCGCGCGCGGGTCGACGCGCCGGTCCAGCAGGGCGGGCACGTCGACGATGACGCGGCCCAGCGCGTGCACCAGGTCGGCGGTCAGGTGCGGCCGGGCGGTGTGGCCGCCGGGGCCGGACAGGCGTACCTCGATGGTGTCGGCCGCGGCCGTGAACGGGCCCGAGCGGACGCCGACCAGGCCGGCCGGCAGCTGCGGGTAGCAGTGCAGCGCGAAGATCGCCACGACGTCCTTGAGGGCGCCGGAGGCGATCACCTCGGGGGCGCCGGAGGGCACGTACTCCTCCGCCGGCTGGAAGATCAGCCGGACCCGGCCGGGCAGTTCACCCTGCTCGTTGAGCTGGGCCAGGGCCAGACCCAGGCCGAGCAGGACGGTGGTGTGCACGTCGTGGCCGCAGGCGTGGGCCACCTTGTCGACCGTCGAGCGGTACGGCACGTCCTTGGTGTCCTGCAGCGGCAGGGCGTCCAGGTCGGCCCGGAAGGCGATCACCCGGTCGCCCTCGCCGATGTCGCAGATCAGACCGTTGCCCTTGGGCAGCAGGTGCGGGGTGAGGCCGGCCACGGCGAGCTCGCGCGCGACGAGGGCAGCGGTTTCGAACTCCGCGTACGACGGCTCGGGGTGCGCGTGGATGTGCCGGCGGATGGCCACCAGTTCGGCGCCCCGGGCCGCGAGCCAGCGGTCGAGCTGGCCGGGCAGCGGGTCGGCGCCGGGCGGCGGCCCCGGGAAGGGGGCCTGCGGTGAGCTGTCGGGCACGGTCAATGCACTCGTCACGTCGGATTCTCTATCGCTCTCGTCATGTGAATCGATTTCCGCAACGCGCGAAAGCTTAGACCCGTTCAGGTGACGCTGTGCAACGTCATTCCGGTATTGATCGGCTTGCGCTGTGTTACCCATGCCCTGATAAAGAGCGCTGTGCGGGCGCCACCACCTACAACGGGTGACAATTACCGGAGGTGACGCCGTTAAAAGTGTTCCACGGGGTGGTAGATCCCCCATACCCCGCGCAGGGTGGTGCAGACCTCCCCCACGGTGGCACGCAGCCGCAAGGCCTCGCGCATCGGCGGCAGCACGTTCTCGGTGCCCTCGGCCGCCTTCCGCAGGTCGCTCAGCGCCGCCTCGACCGCGGCGGAGTCCCGCTCGGCGCGCAGTTTCGCCAGGCGGGCGGCCTGGTCGGCCTCGATCGCCGGGTCGACGCGCAGCGGCACGTACTTCTCCTCCTCGTCGGCGGCGAAGCGGTTGACGCCGACGACGACCCGCTCGCCGCTGTCGATCTGCTGCGAGATCCGGTACGCCGACGACTCGATCTCCTGCTTCTGGAAGCCCTGCTCGATGGCCTCCACCGAGGACCCGAAGCTGAACACGCGCTCGATCAGCGCGGTCGCCGCCGCCTCCACCTCGTCGGTCATGGCCTCGATGACGTACGAGCCGGCGAACGGGTCGACGGTGTCCACCAGCCCGCTCTCGTAGGCCAGCACCTGCTGGGTGCGCAGGGCGAGCCGGGCCGACTTCTGGGTGGGCAGCGCGATGGCCTCGTCGTACGCGTTGGTGTGCAGCGACTGGGTGCCGCCGGCCACCGCGCCGAGCGCCTGGATGGCCACCCGGACCAGGTTGACCTCGGGCTGCTGGGCGGTGAGCTGGACGCCGGCGGTCTGGGTGTGGAAGCGCAGCATCAGCGACTTCGGGTTCTTCGCGCCGAACTCCTCGCGCATGATCCGGGCCCACATCCGCCGGGCGGCGCGGAACTTGGCGATCTCCTCCAGCAGCGTGGTGCGGGCGACGAAGAAGAACGACAGCCGGGGTGCGAAGTCGTCGACGGCCAGCCCGGCGGCGATCGCCGCGCGCACGTACTCGATGCCGTTGGCCAGGGTGAACGCGATCTCCTGGGCGGGCGTCGCGCCCGCCTCGGCCATGTGGTAGCCGGAGATGGAGATGGTGTTCCACTTCGGGATCTCGGCGCGGCAGTAGGCGAACGTGTCTGCGACCAGCCGCAGCGAAGGCTTGGGCGGGAAGATGTACGTCCCCCGGGCGATGTACTCCTTGAGGATGTCGTTCTGGATCGTGCCGGTCAGCGCCGTGCCGGGCACGCCCTGCTCCTCGGCCACCAGTTGGTAGAGCAGCAGCAGCAGCGAGCCGGGCGCGTTGATCGTCATCGACGTGGAGACCTTGTCGAGCGGGATGCCGGCGAACAGCTGCCGCATGTCGTCGATCGAGTCGATGGCCACGCCGACCTTGCCGACCTCGCCGTGCGCGATCGGGTCGTCGGAGTCGTAGCCCATCTGGGTGGGCAGGTCGAACGCGACGGACAGGCCCATCGTGCCGGCCGCCAGCAGCTGGTGGTAGCGGGCGTTGGACTCGGTCGCGGTGCCGAAGCCGGCGTACTGGCGCATGGTCCACGGGCGCTGGGTGTACATCGTCGGGTAGACGCCCCGGGTGTACGGGTAGGCACCGGGCGCGCCGAGCTTCTCGTCGAGGTCCGGCGCCACGTCGCCGCTGTCGTACACCGGTTTGATCTCGAACCCGGATTCTGCGTTCACAAGGCCTGATCCTAAAGCAGCGTTAAGCGCGCGCGAGTGAGGGATTTTGCACTCAGCGTCCGAAAAGTTCCACCCTACGCGACAACGTGGCTACCGAGGGTCGAGTTCCACAGAACACCCTTCCAGCGACTTTCCGAAAAGGGGTGGGAACCGGCAAGATAGCGGAGTTGGCCGACAGCCCCCTACACCCCCTTCGGTGGCATCTCACGTGACTCAGATTCCGACCTGGAGCGGTGGCAACTCTGCTCCGACCAGCGGACGCGCAGCCCCGGGCACGCTCATCGGCGGGCGGTACACCCTGCGTGCCGCGGTCGGGCACGGTGGCATGGGCACGGTCTGGCGCGCGGCGGACACGCTGCTGCGCCGTGACGTGGCGATCAAGGAGGTCATCCTCCCGCCCGGCCTGGCCCCCAGCGACCGCGACTCGATGTACGAGCGCACCATGCGCGAGGCCCGTGCCGCGGCGGCCCTGCAGCACCCGGCGGTCGTGCAGGTCTACGACGTCGTGCACGAGAACGGCCGGCCGTGGATCGTCATGGAGCTGCTGGAGGCGCGCAGCCTCGCGGACATGGTGATCGAGGACGGCCCGGTCAACCCGCGGGTGGTCGCCAAGATCGGCATCGCCCTGCTCGGCGCGCTCGAGGTGGCCCACGCGCACGGCGTGCTGCACCGCGACGTCAAGCCGGCCAACGTGCTGATCTGCACCGACGGCCGCTGCGTGCTCACCGACTTCGGCGTCGCCCGGATGCCCACCGACGTCCAGCTCACCACGCCCGGCATGGTGCTCGGCTCGCCGCACTTCATCTCCCCCGAGCGGGCCATGGGCAGCGACTTCGGCCCGCCCAGCGACCTCTTCTCCCTGGGCGTCACGCTCTACACCGCGATCGAGGGCCGCCCGCCGTTCGACAAGGGCGACCCGATCGAGACGATGCACGCCGTCGTCGAGGACCCGCCGACCCCGGCCGTACGCGCGGGCTCGCTCACGCCCGTGCTGATGGGGCTGCTGGAGAAGGACCCGGCCCGCCGGTTCGACGTGCAGACCGCCCGGACGATGCTGCGCCAGCAGCTGGCCGGCCCGCTGGCCAGCAAGGCCCCGCCGCACATGATGACGGACCCCTACTCGGTGGTCCCGTCGCAGCGCCCGCCCGCGGCCGAGACCCAGCCGATCCCGCCGGCCGGCCCGAAGCCGTCCGGCCAGATCGGCGGCCGGGCCATGCTCGCCCCCGGCGAGTCGCTGACCGGGCGCCTGGCCAAGCTCAAGCAGGGCAGCGGCGGTGGCCGCCGGCGCGCCGCCGAGGCCCAGGCAGCGAGCGCCCCGACCGGGGCGTACCCGCCCCCGCCGGCGATGAGCAACGACCGGACCAGCGTCATCCCGCCGGCCGGCGGCGCGGAGAGCGACGAGACCAGCGTGCTGCCGCCGCGCCGGCAGTGGGACGGCGCCCGCGCGGCCCGTGACCCCCTGCCCGGCACGGTCGTGACCAGCCCGGCGGCGAAGCGCCGCGCGATGATCGACAAGACTGTCGCCACCGTCCGCGACACCGCCGACAAGGCGGTCACCACGGTCAAGGGCTGGCCGCGCAACACCCAGCTCGCCGCCGGGGGCGGGGCCGTCGCCCTGCTCGTGGCCCTGGTCCTGGTCTTCTCGCTGACCGGCGGCGACGACCCGGCCGCGCCGCCCGACCAGCCCTCCGCCGGCGACCAGGTGGTGCCGGCCTCGTTCGCGACCCAGGACTACCGGGGCGACAAGGCCGTCACGGTCAAGGTGCCGAAGACATGGGAACGCGCGGCCACCGGCAACTGGGTCGACTACGTCAACCCCGAGGACAAGTCGACCAAGGTCCGGGTGCTGGTCGAGAAGGGGTCGATCCCGCCCCGCAAGTTCGCCGAGACCACCGCGCCCGGCACCCTGAAGAAGTCCAAGGCCTGCCCGAAGCCGTTCAACCACCTCGGCACGACCGACGTGGAGATCTCCGGGCTGCCCGCCGCCCAGTTCGAGTACACCTGCGGCGAGGGCGACACCATGCGGCACGGGATCTGGCGGCAGACCACCACCGAGGGCAAGATGTACTCCTTCTACCTCACCACCACCGAGGCGAAGTTCGCCGAGAGCAAGCAGTACTTCGACGAGATGGCGAAGACCTTCACCCTCAAGTCGAGCTGACCGGCCCGGCCGTGCTATCCACTGAGCATGGCAACTGACGATCTCCGCAGGCTGGCCGAGACCTGGCTGGCCGACGATCCCGACCCCGGCGCGCGTGACGAGATCCGGGACCTGCTCGCGCGGCTCCCGGACAGCGCCGCCGAGCTCGCCGACCGGTTCGCCGGGCCGCTGACCTTCGGGACGGCCGGCCTGCGGGGCCGGCTGCGGGCCGGGCCGAACGGGATGAACCTCGCGGTGGTCACCCGCGCCGCGGCGGGCCTGATCGGGTGGCTGGGCGCGCAGGGCGAGCCGGGACCGCTGGTCATCGGGTACGACGCCCGCTACGGTTCCCGGGACTTCGCCGAGCAGACGGCGCGCGTGGCCACGGCGGCCGGGCGCGAGGCGCTGCTGCTGCCCGGTCCCCTGCCGACGCCCGTGCTGGCGTACGCCGTGCGGCGGCTGGACGCCGTGGCCGGGGTCATGGTCACCGCCAGCCACAACCCGCCCCAGGACAACGGCTACAAGGTCTACCTGGGCGCCCGGCTCGGCGGTCCGGCCGGCGCGGGGGCGCAGATCGTGCCGCCCGCCGACGCGGGCATCGAAGCCGCGATCCGGGCGGCCGGCGCCGCCGCCGAGGTCCCGCTGGGCGAGCCCGGCACGCTCCTCGACCAGACGATCGTCCAGGGGTACGTGGACAGCGCCGCCGCCGTCGTCCCCGCCGGCTCCCGCGAGCTGACGGTGGCGTACACGCCGCTGCACGGCGTCGGCGGCCAGGTGCTGGCCGCGACGTTCACCGCGGCCGGTTTCGCGGCGCCCGCCGTGGTCGCCGAGCAGGCCGAGCCCGACCCGGACTTCCCGACGGTCGCGTTCCCCAACCCGGAGGAACCGGGCGCGATGGACCTGCTGC
This sequence comes from Actinoplanes nipponensis, assembly GCF_016862275.1. GTDB lineage: Bacteria > Actinomycetota > Actinomycetes > Mycobacteriales > Micromonosporaceae > Actinoplanes > Actinoplanes nipponensis. The sequence continues at coordinate 37,256 of NZ_BOMQ01000045.1, forward strand.
TCGCCCTGGCCGCCCGCACCGACGCCGACCTGGCCATCGCCAACGACCCCGACGCCGACCGGTGCGCGATCGCGATCCCGGGCGCGGAGCCGGGCCGCTGGCGGCCGCTGAGCGGGGACGAGCTGGGCGTCCTGCTCGCCGACCACCTGATCCGGCGGGGCGTGGCCGGCACGTACGCCACCACGATCGTCTCGTCCACGCTGCTGCGGGCGCTGTGCGCGGCGCGCGGCGTGCCGTACGCGGAGACGCTGACTGGCTTCAAGTGGATCGTGCGGGGCGCTGAGGGCCTCGCGTACGGCTACGAGGAGGCGCTGGGCTACTGCGTGGCGCCGGAGCTGGTCCGGGACAAGGACGGCATCACCGCCGCGGTGACCGTGGCCGACCTGGCCGCCACCCTCAAGGCCGAGGGGCGTTCCCTGGCGGACCGCCTCGACGAGCTGGACGCGGAGTTCGGCGTGCACCGCACCGGGCAGGTGTCGCTGCGGGTCGAGGACCTCGGCCGGATCACCGCCACGATGGCCCGGATCCGGCAGGACCCGCCCAAGAGCCTGCTCGGCGACCCGGTCACCGAGGTCGAGGACCGGCTGCCGGACGCCGACGTGCTGACGCTGCGGACGGCGCGGGCCCGGGTGGTCATCCGGCCCTCCGGCACCGAGCCCAAGCTCAAGGCGTACCTGGAGGTTGTCGAGCCGGTGACCGGCGGTGACCTGGCCGCCGCCCGCGCCCGGGCCGTGGCGGCGATGGAGAGCGGGCTGCGCCCGGAGATCTCCGCCGCCCTCGGCGTGGGCTGACCGACCGGGGAGTCCGGGGCCGCGGGCGGCCCCGGACCCGCCGTCAGACCTTGGGGGTGCCCAGCGCCGCGGAGATCGCGCGGCTCAGCGTGGCCACCACCAGGGCGACGCTGGGGCGCACGATCGAGTCCTCCAGGTTCATGGTGCCGGAGAAGCCGGCGCCGCTGGCGATCTGCTCCAGCCGCTCGTGGGCCCGGGCGGCCTCCTCCGGCGGCAGCCGCAGCGCGGGCTCCATCCGGGTGGCCACGAGCAGCGTGGCCAGCGCCGCGGTCCGCTCGTCGGGCGGCGCGTCGGTGATCAGGGCCTCGGCCAGCCGCTTGCGGATCTCCGCCTCGTACGCGGGGTCCGCGGTCGGATAGCGGTGCACGTGGATGTGGCCCATCTGGGTCTCGTCCACGTCGCGGACCACGCCCCGCTCGATCAGGTCCTGCAGGACCCGGTTGCGCAGGTTGTGGCGCAGCCGCTGGACCCACTGGGCCGGGGTGTGCGGCTCGTCCGCGGCGGCCTTGGCGAGCACCAGGTCCGCGATCGGGTCGCCGATCGGCGTCGGGTCGTTGACGACGAGGTTCCCGTTCACGTAGGCGATGCGGCCGGCCAACGCGAGATCCACCAGCACGGCCGCGGACATGCCGAGGTCGAGCCCGATGCGGGAACCGGTCGCCTTGCCGGTCTGGTCGTCGTACGCGAGGAGGAGGAGTTCCTCAGCGAGCGCGATGGAGGTCATGGCAAAACGATAGTGGCCTCAGTCACGCCGCCTCCACCGCCACTCCCCCTTTCGCCGGCGACGAGCAGCCAGTCGACCAGGCGCGCGGCCGCCCGGCCCCCGCCCGCCGTCGCATGGTCACGCGCGAACGCCTCAGCGGCCGGCGCCCAGCCGGCGGTCGCCGCGCCGAGATCCCGCACCGCCGCGGCCACCTCCGCGGAGGTCCGCAGCAGCGGACCCGGGGCGGCCGCGGCGAGGTCGACGTTCAGACCCGGCGACGCCTCGAACTCCGCCAGGTCCGGCACGTAGAGCAGGGCCGGCCGGCCGGTGACCGCGAAGTCGGCCAGCAGCGCCGAATAGTCGGTGATCAGCCCGTCGGCCGCGAGCAGCAGTTCGGCCACCCGGGGATGGTCCGAGACGTCCCGGACGGCCGGCGCCAGGCTCAGCACGTCGTCGTCCAGGGCCGGGTGGCGGCGTACGAGCAGCACGTGGCCGGGCGGCAGGGCGGCGGCGACGGCCGGCAGGTCTAGCAGCTTGCCGGGGTCGCTCCAGCCGCGCTTGCGCAGATCCATCGGGCGGCGGGTGGGCGCGTACAGGACCAGGCGGGTGGCGGCGGGCAGGCCCAGGAGCCGGCACACCCCGGCCCGGGCGGTCTCGGCGTCCAGCGTGGTCAGCAGGTCGTTGGCCGGGCGCCCGTACTCCAGCACCGGGCCGTCGAAGCGCAGCTCGCGGCGCAGCACCGGGGTGGCCGAGGCGCCGGGTGAGGCCAGCGCGGTCCAGCGCGCCGCGTCGGCGTCGAGCCGGTCGATCAGGTCCTGGCCGAGCGGGTGGGCGACGGCCGTCGCGCCGAACCGGGCGACCGGCCAGCCGCCGGCGAGCCGGAGCACGACCTGACCGGCGCGCGGCCGGAACCAGCGCGGCAGGTCGTCGTTGGTCACGATCCAGCGGCTGGTGGCCAGCGCCGCGGACCAGGCCTCGGTGCCGTAGGTGACCGGCTCGGCGCCGGGAGGCACGGTCCGGCCCCGCTCGGTCGTCCAGCGCGCCGGCGGGGCGTCCGGCCGGCCGCTCAGCTCGGCCAGCAGCGCGGCGGGATCATCGGCGAACCGGCGGCCCGGCGCGGCGTCGAAGAGCACCGCGTCGTCCAGGGCGGTCCGCTCGGCGTGCGGGCCGGGCCCGGCCGGCTCCGGCGCGGGCGCCTCGACGACCAGCACGGTCCGGTCGCTGCCGGCCGCCCGCAGCACGCTGCGCACCCCGTCGGCGGCCGTACCCCAGCTGGGCAGGCCGGCCGTGACGGCGCCGGCGAAGCCGAGCGCCACGGTCGTCGGGCGCCGCCTCCCGGCCGACCGGAACGTCAGGTCCCAGGTGCCCGCCACCAGCGGCAACGGTCCCGCGAGGCCGGGCCCGGCGGACGGGTCGACGACCACCTCCCAGCGGCCCCCGGTGACCCGCAGCGGCAGGCCGATGTCCTTGCGCCGGCCGCGCAGCCGCAGCAGCAGTTCCCCCTCGACGTCGGGTCCGTCGCCGCCGAGCACCAGGGCGCCGTCCCGGCGCCACACCGCGGAGGTCACCACCGGGCCGCGCGGCCGGGTGGCCACCGACACGTGTCCGGCCTCGGAGACGGCGATGAAGACCTCGTCGGTGCCGTACGCGGTGCGCAGCGGCTCGTACCCGTCGTCGGCGACGAGCTGGACCGCCCTGTCCCGGACCACGATGTCGACCCGGAAGTGCTGGGCGTACAGGCCGGTCGCGTGGTTGTCGTCGGTGACGTCGAGCGCCACGCCGGCCAACGGGAGGCGGGCGGTGAAGGCGAAGCCGTCCGGGACCGCGGTGACCTCGGCGGGTGCCCGGTGGGAGACCAGGCCGCGCGCCCGGCTCAGCTCGACCCGTACCGGCCCCTTCGGCCGCCGGCGCAGCCGGCCCACGAGCACCAGGTCGTCGCCGTCGCGGTGGCCGGCGGTCAGCCAGCCGTCCGACTTGCTGACCCGCAGCCGCAGCCGGCCCTTGGTGACGATCGGCGCGACCCAGACACCGGCGTCCACCCGGCGGCGGGGCAGCGGACCGGTCCAGTCGTCGGGCACCCGCAGCGCGGCCCGGCGCACGGTGATGCCACGGGCGGCGGCGACCGCGACCGTCCAGTTCCCGCTGCGCCAGACCTTGCCGTTGCGCAGCGCCGCCGGATTCACCGACACGGCGAAACCCGCCGCCTGCTCGGCCGGGGTGGCTCCGGGATCGCGGTGGGCCCGCGCCCGCAGCGGGATCCGGCGCCGGCCGCCCTCGCTGGACAGCCAGAGCAGCCGCAGCGAGCCGAACCGGCGCGGGACGCCGCCGGGCACGTACGCGTGGCCGGTGAGCTCCAGCCGGTCACCGTGCCAGGCGAGGGTGCGGACGGCGGACTCCAGCCTCGGCCGCGGCGGCGCCTTCGGCCGGCGGAAGCCCCGGTCGATGAACTCGACCAGATCGTCCATGCGGCCGTCGCGGACCAGTTGCCAGTGCCGGCGGACCGGGGCGGGCTGGCGGTCGACGGCGCCCGGGTCGAGCCCGGCCAGATAGCCGGTGGCCAGCTCCTGGAAGGTGCGGCGGAACTCCGGCGAGGCCGCCGGCAGGAACTTCAGGTACGTGCTGAGCTTGTCCCAGATCGCCTGTTCCTCGTACTCCCGCAGCAGGTCGTCCCGGCCGGCCTCGCGCAGCAGCCGGCGGGTGAGGTCGACCGAGAAGAACCGGTCGACGAGGTTGCGCAGATCGTGCGTCGACTGGGTGATCGAGCGGACCGCGCCCTCGCGGACCCGCCAGAAGTAGATCGGCTCCTTGACGACCGCGACGCTGCGGGCGAGGGCGTGCGCCGGCACGGTGACCGGCACGTCCTCGAAGAGCCGGCCGACCGGGAACGAGAACCGGTGCGCGTCGTAGAAGTCGCGGCGGTACAGCTTGTTCCAGATGGTGCGGTCGCGCAGCAGCTCGGGGCGGCGGGACACGTGGGTGTCCAGGTCAGTGGTCACGATCGCCTTGTTGTGCGGCGCACCCCGGTACGTGCCGCGCGAGGAGTACCGCCGTACCCCGCCGCTGGCGAAGTCCGCGCCACCCGCGAGGGCCTGCACCAGCAGCTCGTACGCGTGCGCGGCCAGCACGTCGTCGCTGTCCACGAAGGCGAGGTACTCCCCCGTGGCCAGCGGCACGGCCACGTTGCGGGCGGCGCTGAGCCCGGCGTTGGCCTGCCGGACGAGCGTGAAGCGCGGGTCGGCGGCGGCGTACTCCGCGGCGATGTCCGCGCCGCCGTCGGTGCTGCCGTCATCGACCATCAGCACCTGCAGGTCGCGGTACGTCTGGGCGCGCAGCGAGTCCAGGCAGTCGCGCAGGAAGGGCGCCACGTTGTAGATCGGCACGACGACGCTGACCAGCCCCGGCACCAGCTCAGACATCGGCGAACACCCGCCGGACCACCCGTTCGGCGGCCCGGCCGTCCTCCAGGGCGCAGAAGCGCTCGCGGAACCGGGCGCGGGCCGCGGCGGCCTCGGCGCCGTCCACCTGGCCGGTGCGGAACGCGGCGACCAGCTCCTCGACCGTCCGGGCGAACGTGCCGGGATGCTCGGTGGCCAGGTCGAAGGTGACGCCGCGGACGGCCCGGTAGATCTCCCAGTCCGGCGCGAAGATGACCAGCGGCCGGTCCAGCACCGCGTAGTCGAACATCACCGAGGAGAAGTCGGTGATCAGGACGTCGGCCGCCAGGTAGAGCGTCTCCACGGTGGGGAACGCGGACACGTCGGTGACCCGGGGGTGCCGGGGCGGGAAGCCGGCCAGGCCGTAGAAGTAGTGGCCGCGCAGCAGCACCCGGGTGTCCGGGCCGAGCGCCTCGGCCAGCGCGTCCACGTCGAGCACGGGGGTGAAGGCCGCGTGCCACTCGCGGTGGGTCGGGGCGTAGAGCACCACCCGCTCGCCCGGCGCCAGGCCCAGCTCGGCGCGGGCCGCCGCGACGTCCGCGGCGGTCGCCACGGCGAGCCGGTCGTTGCGCGGATAGCCGGTCTCCAGCGTCTCGCCGCGGATCGGGAACTGCCTGTCCCAGAGCAGCGTGGTGTGCCGGTTGGCGGTGATGCTGAAGTCCCACTTGGCGATGTTGCGGCGCATCCGCCCGGCGTCGAAGCCGACCGTGGACGCCGGGAACTTCGGCTGGTCCAGGCCCATGGTCTTGAGCGGGGTGCCGTGGTGGGTCTGCACGTGGACCGCGCCCGGCCGCTTGACCACCTCCGGCGGGAAGGTGGCGTTGTTGATCAGATACTTGGCGCGGGCGATGGTGCGGTAGTACGCCCGGCTGCCGGAGACGACGTGCTCGACGCCCCCGGGCAGCGGCCGGTGGCCCCGCTTGACCACCCAGACCCCACGGATGCCGGGGGCCAGCTCCCGGGCCTTCTCGTAGATGGCCGCCGGGTTGCAGGCGTAGCCGCGGTACCAGTACGCGGCGTAGACGGCCAGGCTCTCGTCGATCGGGCGGCGCAGCTGCCACCTGTAGTACCAGCGCAGGGCGGGCTTGCGCAGGCGGGCCCGGGCGGCCCGGGGCGCGTCGCGGACCGCCCGCACCAGGTTTCCGGCGCCGCGCCTCACCCGGAAGGCGGCGAACGAGCCGGCGGCGAGGGGGCCAGGCGGGCGCTCGCCGGGGGCGTGCCGGCGCGCCAGGCCGGACACCGCGGCGAACATCTCCCGGCGGGCGTCGCGGGGCATCCGGGCGTCGTCCTGCAGGATCGTCAGCAGCTCGGCGACCGCCCGGTCCAGCGCCCGGCGGCGCAGCGCGGGCGGGGCGGCGGTCACCACGGGCCGGCTCAGCGCGTCGTCGTACTGGGCGACCGCCTCGGCGTGCCGGGGTGACCGGGTGGTCCGGATCGAGCGGTCGCGGTCGAGGCGGCGGAGGTAGCAGGCCGGCTCGAACGTGGCCACGGAGGCGGCCTCGGCCAGCACCGCGTACCCGAAGGCGACGTCCTCGTACCAGCCGGGCCGGAAGCGGATGCCCGCCCCGGTGAGGAACTGGCGGCGCACGACCAGCGTGCCCAGCGGGGGCGCCTCCCGGGTCAGCGCCTCGGCGCCGGTGGCCACCGACCGCGGCGTACGCCAGCCGGACACGGACCGGTCCCAGCGCTCGCGGGCGGCGCCGACCACGAGCACGTCGGGCTTCTCCTCGCGCAGTCGCGCCTCGATCGCGGCGAGCGCGCCGGGCACGATCCGGTCGTCGCCGTCGACGAACCAGACGTACTCGCCGGAGGCCCGGTCGAGTCCGGCGTTGCGGGCCGGGCCGGGACCGCCGTTGGCCGTGAGGTGCACCACGGTCAGCCGGTGGTCGCGCGCGGCCCGCTCGTCGAGCACCTCGCCACCGTGGTCCGGGGAGGCGTCGTCGACGCCGATCACCTCGGCGTCCACCGTCTGCTGGTCGAGCACCGATTCCAGTGCCTCGGCGAGATATCCCTGGACGCCCCACGCGGGGACGACGACGCTGATCATGGTCATGGTCATGGTCATGGCGGGGCGCGGGCCGTCCTGCGAGCTCTCGGCGGGAAAACGCCCAGGTTAGCACCGCTGACGTGCCGGAATTGTTTCCCCCGTGTCGGCCGCGGGCCGGTCAGGGCCCACAATGCAGCGATGGAACACACCGACAATGACAGCAGCCGGCCGCCGTTCGTCCATCCCTCCGCGGACGTGGAGGAGGGCGCCACGCTCGGTGCCGGGACGAAGGTCTGGCACCTCGCGCACGTCCGCTCGTCCGCCGTGGTCGGCGACGACTGCGTGATCGGGCGCAACGTCTACCTGGACGCGAACGCCGTGGTGGGCAGCCGCGTCAAGATCCAGAACAACGTCTCGGTCTACCAGGGCGTGACGATCGAGGACGAGGTGTTCGTCGGGCCGTGCGCGGTCTTCACCAACGACCTGCGCCCGCGGGCCCAGAACCCGGACTGGAAGATCACCCCGACGCTGGTCCGGCGCGGCGCCTCGATCGGCGCCAACGCGACGCTGATCTGCGGCATCGAGGTCGGCGAGTACGCGATGATCGCGGCCGGCTCGGTCGTCACCAAGGACGTGCCGCCGTACCAGCTGGTGGCCGGCAACCCGGCCCGGCCGCGGGGCTGGGTGGACGAGAGCGGCGAGATCGTCAGCCGCGAGGCCGAGCGCCCCTGACCGGTCCCCGGGGCGGCCGTGGCCGCCCCGGGACCGGCGTCAGCCGCCGATGACGATCCGGCGGATCCCCGCCAGGCGCTCCGGGTCGGTGGTGCGGCGACCGTCGACCAGCACCGTGACGCCGGGCAGGTCCGCGGCGGTCAGGCTGCGGTACTCGGCGTGGTCGGCCTGCACGACCGCCGCGCCCAGCTCCTCGCCGTTCCACGGCGGCAGGCCCAGGGCGGTCAGCTCGGCCGCGGAGTACATCGGGTCGGACACGTACGGCTTGGCGCCCCGGCGGCGCAGCTCCTCCACGGCCGGGAAGACGCCGGAGAACGCCGTCTCCTTGACCCCGCCCCGGTAGGCGGCGCCGAGCACCAGCACGCCCACCCCGGTCAGGTCGCCGACCGCGGCGGCGAGCAGGTCCACCGCGTACGCCGGCATCGCCGCGTTGGCCTCGCGGGCCGAGCGGACCACCGTCGCCGACGGGTCGTTCCACAGGTACAGCCGCGGGTAGACCGGGATGCAGTGCCCGCCGACGGCGATGCCCGGCCGGTGGATGTGGCTGTACGGCTGGGTGTTGCAGGCGTCGATGACCAGGTTGACGTCGACGTCGATGGTGTCGGCGTACCGGGCGAACTGGTTGGCCAGCCCGATGTTGACGTCCCGGTAGGTGGTCTCGGCCAGCTTGGCCAGCTCGGCGGCCTCGGCCGAGCCCAGGTCCCAGACGCCGTTCGGGCGGCTCAGGTCGGGGCGGTCGTCGAAGTCGAGCACGGCCTCGTAGAACTCGACGCCCCGCTGGGCCGACGCGGCGTCGACGCCGCCGACCAGCTTGGGGTACTTGCGCAGGTCGGCGAAGACCCGGCCGGTGAGCACCCGCTCGGGGCTGAAGACCAGGTGGAAGTCGCGCCCGGCGACCAGGCCGGAGCCCTCCTCCAGCAGCGGCGCCCAGCGGGTGCGGGTGGTGCCGACCGGCAGCGTGGTCTCGTAGCTGACCAGGGTGCCCGGCCGCAGGCCGCGGGCGATGTCGCGGGTGGCCGACTCCATCCAGCCGAAGTCGGGGACGCCCTCGGCGTCGACGAACAGCGGCACCACCACGACGACGGCTTCCGCCTCGGCGACCGCGGCGGCGGTGTCGGTGGTGGCGGTCAGCAGGCCGGCGTTGACCGCCTGCTTGAGCTTGACGTCGAGGTCGGCCTCGCCCGGGAAGGGCACCAGGCCGTCGTTGACGGTGCGCACCGTCGGCTCGGAGACGTCCGCACCGATCACGGTGTGCCCCTTGGACGCGAACTGGACGGCGAGCGGCAGCCCGATCTTGCCCAGGGCGACGACACAGATCTTCATGCTGGGGTACATCCTCCTTGGCGCGGGTCAGCGCTTGGGGCGAAGCCGGCGCGCGAGACGGCCGGCGATCCGGCGGGGGGTGACGATGGTGCTCACGACGTGCAACCTGGCGTTCTCGTCGAGCTCAGCACCCACGAGGTGGAAACGAAGGCCACGCCGATGGAGGATACGCGCTGCCGACGAGAGGTCGAAGGCGGTCACCGGAAGACTGTGCGACTCGCCGCGGGTGCTCCAGGTGAACCGGACCCGCCGGCGCTGGCGCGGCTTGCGCTGACCGGCCACGAGATCGTCGACCGCCAGGTAGCCCAGCACCCGGGTGCCGCCGTCGGTGTCGTTGGCCGACTCGGTGAGCGCGGCCGGGCAGTCGCCCGCCGACACCTGCGGCGCCGGCTCGTCGCCGCGGTGCAGGTTGGGCAGCGAGGTGTGCCAGCCGACCAGCAGGGCGCGCCGGCCGTCCGGGGTACGCCCCCAGCGCACGCTGGCCGGCCCGGTCTGGTGGACCAGCTGCCGCACGTGCGAGGTGGCGTCGAACCACTCGTCGGGGAAGCCGCGGGCCGGGTCCCGGAAGCCGGGGAAGTTCAGGTAGTACCGGTCGTCCTCGGCCACCACCGGGGTCAGCCCGTGCTCGGCGTAGTGCTTCGCGACCGCCAGCAGGTCGGGCACGGTGCCGTACTGGGCGATGCTGAGCGGGATCCGGTGCCGCACGTCCAGGGCGGCCCGGATCTCCTCGCTCAGATAGGTGTCGGCGAGCTTGCGGACCCCCTCGGTCACCCGCAGCTGTTCCTCGTGGTCGGCCTCGAGGAAGCGCTTGCCGAGCAGCTTGCCCAGCTCCCAGGTGAAGTGCCGGCGCAGCACCGCGTCGCGCGCCTGCGGGTCGGTGATGACGTCCGCGACGGTGTCCATGATCAGCGCCGCGTCCTGCACGAAGCCGGACAGCGAGGTGCGGTACGTGATGTTGCTGGAGTCCGTCCGGCGCACGGCGTAGTAGTACTCGTAGTCCGCCCGGACCGCGATCCGCCGGGCCACCATCACCGCGCGGATGGTGAACGGCTGGTCACTGCCCGACCGCAGCTCCTCCGGATACCGGATGTGGTGCTCCTCCAGCAGCGAGCGGCGGAACAGCTTGGTGTTCGACAGCGCCCAGGGCAGCGCGGAGTTGGTCAGCGTGATGTCGTCGCGGTTGCCCGGCGCGAACACGGCCTGGCTGACCACCCGGCCGCCCGCGCCGACCAGCCGGCCCAGCACGATGTCGGCGTCCAGGTCGTCGGCCGCGGCGACCAGCCGTTGCAGCGCCTCGGCGCCGAGGTAGTCGTCGGCGCCGACGAAGAAGACGTACCGGCCGGTGGCCAGCTCCAGGGCCCGGTTGCTGGGGCCCGCCGGGCCGCCGGAATTCTCCTGGTGCAGCACCTTGAACGTGCCCGGGTGCCGGGCCGCCCAGCGGTCCAGCTCGGCGCCGCTGCCGTCGGTGGAGCCGTCGTCGACCGCGATGATCTCCAGCCGGTCCACCCCGATGCTCTGGTCGACGAGCGAGCGCAGGCACTCCGTCAGGTACGGCATCGTGTTGTACACGGCCACCACAACGCTGACGTCGGGCCCACCCACTACGCGCCTCCCCGGCACCTCAAGTCTGAAAGACGACGGGAGTCTATGACACCCCCGCTCGCCCGTACCGCTGGAACGTCGCCGCTAAGGAGGCGTTTCCTGCATTATGCCGACCGGTTACTTCTGCGGCCCCGCGCCGTTGCCGGACACCTGATCGAGCGACGCCATGACGACCACGCCGGAGTGACCCGCGACGAGCCGGGCGGCCAGCTCACGGGCGGCCGGACCGGCGGCCACCACGCAGCGGGTCCGGGCCAGGTCGAGGCCGGGCAGCACCGTGCCCCGCACCTCGGACCAGAGCGCGTCGGCGCGCCGCCGGGTCCATCCCGGACCGGTGAGCACCGCCTCCGCCTTGCGCGCCCCGCGCCGATGCAGCCTGCGGGCCCGCCGCAGCAGCACCTCCAGGCCCGGCCCGGGCCGGCGGCGGGCGGCCCGCAGCAGGCCGTCGACGACCCGGCCCGGCACCCGGCTGAGCACCACGTCCTCGGCCTGCCGGAGGCGTTCCAGGCCGGCGCCGGCCCGTAGCCGGTGCACGGTGACACCCGGCTCGGCGCCGATGCCGTCCACCGTCGTCAGCACGTCCACCCGGGCGCCGCCGGCCACCGCCCGGGCGAGGCCGGGACCGACCCGGGCCGCGGCCGCGTCGTCGGTGACGACCACGACGATCCGATCAGCGCCGGGCGGGTCCGCCGGCCCGGCGGCCGCCGCGCCCGTACGGTCGATCGGCTCGCCGTACCACCGCCGCAGTTCGGCGGCCACGGCGTCCTTGCCGTACCGCGCGCGCAGCACGTCCCGCGCGGCGGCCAGGTCGAGCCGGGGCAGCTCCGCGGCCAGGGCCCGGAACGCCTCGGCCACCTGTTCCGGCGTGCAGTCCACGTCGATCAGCCGGCCGGCCACGCCGTCCAGGCCGGCCATGGTCTCGCGCGGGCCGTCGCTGCGGGCCACCAGCACCGGCAGCCCGGCGCCGACCGCCTCCACCACGGTCATGCCGAACGTCTCCTTGGCGCTGAGATGCACCAGCAGGTCGTGGGCGTGCATGAGCGCGGCCACCCGGTCCGGCGGCACCGGCGGCAGCACCCGGACGCGGTCGGCCAGCCCCAGCTCGGCGGCCCGGCGCGCCAGCTCGTCGGCCAGCGGCCCCGAGCCCACCAGGGTCAGCGTCCGGGCCGTCCGCTCGGCGGCGGCCACCGCGAACGCCTCCAGCAGCACCCGGACGCCCTTGTGCTCGATCAGCCGGCCGACGTAGAGCCACCGGTCCAGCTCCGTCACGGGCGCCGCGCGGACCGTGAAGCCGTCGAAGTCGATCGGGTTCGGCACCAGCTGGACCTTGTCCGCGTGCCGCGGGAACTCCGACCGCAGGTAGTCGCGCAGGCCACCGCCGACGCAGAGCACCACGTCGGCCCGGTCCAGCATGGCGGCGTACCGGCGCCGCACGCCGGCCTGGCCGAGCACCCGGGCCAGGAAGGTGGCGTGCTCGGTGACCACGACGCGCGCCTGCGGGTGGGCCAGCGCGGCGGCCACGGCGCCGCCGTACAGACCGGTGTGCGCGTGCACCACCGGCGCCTCGATCCGGCCGGTGGGCAGCGCCGCCCGGACGGCGTGCACGTGGGCGTCGATCCACTGCGGGTAGCCGCCGGCCGTGAGGCTGGGCACCGCCACCCGGCACAGCTCGCCCTGCGGGGTGTCCGTGACGACCCGCATCGCGGCGCGGGCGGCCAGCCGGTCCGCGACCGTGTCCACGGCGTCCGGTGACGCCTCCGCGCGGGGATAGAACCAGCCCTCGCTGTGCACCGTGACGACGGTGTCGAAGCCGGAACGGACCGCGTCCGTGGTGGTCTGCACGAACGCGCCCGCGAAGTCGTCGTTCGGGCCGGGGTACCAGGGGGTCACCACGGCGAGATCGGCCTGCCGGGGGCTGCGGGCCGGCGTGGCGCCGGGCTCGGTGGCGACGCTGACGTCCGGCCGCCGCCGGGCCACCGCCCACGCCGGCACCAGCGCGGGCGCGTCCCCGGCCACGAGCGCGGCGCCGGGCGGCAACGCGCCGCCGGCCAGGAACTGCCGCACCGCCCGCTCGTCGCGGAGCCGGCGCAGCAGCACGCCGGGCGGCGCCTCGACCTCGGACCAGGCCGGCCGGTCGAGCACCACGAGCGTCACGTCGGCGCCGTCCCGTGCCGCCTGAACGGTCAGTCGTAGCGCTGCGTTGATCCGCCGGCTGCCGAGGGCGAGATAGACGAGTTTCCGGCGCGACATCCCGTTCCTTTTCTGTGAAGTTGATGACCACAGCGCGCACCGAGGTACTACTCTGCGCAGGTTCGCGTCACCTGCTCCCGCTGCGAAGGTGGATCATGTCATGACGCTTCTCACCGACGCGGAAGCCTCGAAGTACTGGAACGAGCGTCATCAGCAGGAGACCGATCTGCGGTCGGGCGGCGACATCTCGTTCGACGAGGCGACCAACTATATGTTCTACCTGCGGCGACTCACCATGCTGATGGACCGCGTCGGGCTGCAGAACAACCCGGTCGCGCCGCTCTACCTGCTGGACGCCGGCTGCGGCAAGGGCTACTTCAGCCGGGAGCTGGCCAAGTTCGGCCACCAGGTCGACGGCATCGACGGCAGCGAGGCGGCCATCGCGCACTGCCGCGAGCTCGGCGGCGGCCCGCGCTACCACCGGACCACCCTCTCCGGCTGGCGGACGCCCTGGCTGTACGACGTCGTGTTCACCGTCGACGTGCTCTTCCACATCCTGGACGACGCGGAGTGGGAACGCTCGACGCGTAACCTGGCCTCGCTGGTCCGGCTCGGCGGCAAGCTGATCGTCGGCGACTGGGGCGAGGACGGCGACCACGTCTACGGCAACTACCAGGTGGTCCGGGGCCGCGACCGGTACCTGCCGCTGCTGGACGCCTGCGGTATGCGTTTCGACGGCTGGGAGCCGTACCGCTTCCGGCGCAGCCCCATCGGGCTCTACACCTTCACCCGCATCGGCTGAGAACGGCGGCGACATGCTCATTCACGAACTCCTCCCCCTCGTCGGCGACGCGCAGAGCGTCGTGGAGGTCAGCCAGAGCGGCGACGCGCTCCGCGAGCTGCTGCGGGCCCCGGCGGCGTCGGCCTACCGGGCGTACGTCCCGGACGGCGAGAAGATGGACGCCGGCACCGTGGTGGTCGCCTTCCTGGGCCCCAAGCCCGAGGCCCACATCGACGCCGAGACCGTCGCGCCGGCCCTGCGCGAGCTGCCCGTGGGTGGGCGGGCCCTGCTGCTGCTCGGCTGGCCGGTGCCCGAGCTGCCGTACCACCGGCTGCTCGACGAGCTGGTCACCGCCGGCCTCCAGGTGCTCCAGGTCGTCCCGCTGGACAAGGTCTCCCGGCACGGCGCGCACTGCGCGGTCCTGGCCGCCCGGGTCGACCGGCTCGCCCCGCTGCGCACCCACCTGTCGGACGCCCCGCTGGACCTGGCCGGGGAGGCGCCCGACCTGCGCGCCCTGCTCCGGCTCACCGGCGAGTACGTGTTCGGCGACCTGCTCAGCCGCCCCCTGCGCCGCAACCTGGCCGCGGCGGGCGACCGGATCAAGGAGCAGGACGAGCGCATCCGCGCGCTGGAGAAGGAGATCGCCGCCCGCGACGCCACGATCGCCAAGGCCGAGAGCCGGCTCGCGCGGGCCCGCAACGACCTCGCCGACCTGCGCGCCTCCACCACCTTCCGGATCGGCAACACGGTCGTGCAGGGCGCCCGCCGGCCCACCCGGGGCATCGTCAGCGTCCCGGTGGGTCTGGTCCGCATCTGGCGCAAGCGGGGAACCCCGGGCGAGCGTCCCGGTCCGCAATCCTGAAGCCGTACACCCCTGTATGGTGGCCGTCGAACTCGACCCAGCCGGTTCCTGACCACACGGAGAAGACTGCGATGAAGGTTTTGAGCATTGTCGGCGCCCGGCCGCAGCTGGTGAAGCTGGCGCCCATCGCGCAGGCCTTCGCCGGCACGGACCACGAGCACGTCATCGTCCACACCGGACAGCACTACGACGTCAACCTCTCGGACGTGTTCTTCACCGGCCTGGGCATCCCGGACCCCGACGTGCACCTCGGCGTCGGCTCCGGCAGCCACGGCGTGCAGACCGGCGCCGTGCTCAGCGCGATGGACCCGGTGCTGGAGCTGGAGAAGCCGGACTGGGTCCTGGTGTACGGCGACACCAACTCGACGCTGGCCGGGGCCGTGGCCGCGGTCAAGATGCACATCCCGGTCGCGCACCTGGAAGCCGGCCTGCGCTCGTTCAACCGCCGGATGCCCGAGGAGCACAACCGGGTGCTCACCGACCACGCGGCCGACCTGCTGCTGGCGCCCACCGAGGAGGCCGTGCGCCACCTGCGGGCCGAGGGCCTGGGCGACCGGGCCGAGCTGGTCGGCGACGTGATGGTCGACGTGTGCCTGCGGGTCCGCGACGACGTCCTGGCCGGGCGGCACCCCGCCCCGGCGCTGCCCGACGGCATCGACCCGGAGCAGCCGTACCTGCTGGCCACGCTGCACCGGGCCGAGAACACCGACGACCCGAAGCGGCTGGCCCAGCTGCTCGGCGCGCTCGCCGAGCTGCCCGTGCCGGTGGCGCTGCTGGCCCACCCGCGGCTCGTGGCCCGGGCCGAGGCCCAGGGGCTGAAGCTGCAGCAGGGCGCCGTGCACGTGGGCACGCCGCTGCCGTACGCCTCGATGGTCGCCGGCGTGCTCGGCTCCGCCGGCGTGGTCACCGACTCGGGCGGCCTGCAGAAGGAGGCCTACCTGCTGGGTCGTCCGTGCACGACGCTGCGCACCGAGACCGAATGGGTGGAGACGCTCGAGGACGGCTGGAACCACCTCGTGACGGACCCGGCCGAGCTCGGCGACGGCTGGACCGCGCTGGCCACCCGCCCCGCCCCGCAGGCCGAGCGGGGCACCCCGTACGGCGACGGCGCCGCGGCCAAGCGGGTCGTCGAGGTGCTGGCCGAACGCTTCGCCGCCCGCTGACGGGCCCCACCCGGGGGCCCGCCAGGGCTGCTGCTACTTGTCGCCGACGTACGGCTTGCGGTCCAGGGCCGTCGTCGTGCGGACCCCCGGGTAACGCCGCGACAGCCGCCAGGCCAGCGGCACGGCCGGCTGGTCGGCGGCCACGATCCGGTCCGCGTGGGCCAGGTCCAGGTCCACGGCGGGACCCTGGCCCCGGCGCGACAGGATCAGCGGGCGCATCACCCGGAACGTCGGCCAGAACATCTTCTTGTGGATGCCCTTGGACACCTTGGACTGGGCCCGCCGGGTCAGCGCCAGGCCCGCGTCCACCTTCTTGAGCGCCGGGCGGCCCACGGTCAGCGAGCGGGCCTTGCCGAACGCCTTGGCGGGCAGGGTGAACAGCAGGCCCCGCTCGATCCGCCGGATCGTGATGTCGGACGCCTCGACGTCGAGCACCCGGTGCACGCGCACCTGCGGATCGAGATCGGCGTCCTGCGTGCTGCTGCTCTCCGCGACGAGCAGGTCGACGTCCACGCCGGCGTCCACGAGATCCTGCACATAGGACTTCACCCGGGTGGTGAGCTTGTAGCTCAGGGCGATGACGACGACGCGCGGCTTCGTCACCGGGCCGGCTGGCGTGCTCACGACGACACCTCCTGAACGGTCGACGGGCGGACCAGGGTGCGCATCCGGGCCTCCAGCGGGGCCAGCAGGGTGTCCCGCTTGAAGGTGTCGGCGTGCCGGCGGGCGGCCGCGCGGACCTCCGGGCCGGCCTCGCGGGCCGCCTGCCCGGCCTCGACGAAGGACTGCGCCAGCTTCTCGGGGTCGAGGCTGTCGGCGTGGAACCACAGCGGGTAGCCCTCGAGGACCTCGCGGGCGGCGATGTCCGGCGCGTGCACCGAGACGATCGGCCGGCCGGTGGCCATGTACTCGAAGATCTTGCCGGAGGTGACGTAGCGGCCGCCGGCGGCCAGGAACACCAGCACGTCGCTGTCGGCGTAGACCGACGACACCTCGGTCTTGGACACCGGCCCGCGCAGCCGCAGCCCGGCATCCGTGGCCGGATCCACCTGACCGGCGGCGTCGAGACCCAGCCGGGGCAGGAAGCTGGCGTGGCTGTGCTTGAAGAAGCCGAGGTGGCCGAAGAGGTTGAGCTCGGCGCCGGCCAGGTCCGGGTGCGCCCGGGCGATCCGGAAGGCCTCCGCCATCTCCTCCACCGGCTGGTGGGTGGTGACCGTGCCGAGGTAGCCGAACTTGAGCGGGCGCTGCGGCGTGGTCGCCGGCTCGGCCGGCTCGGCCGGGGGCAGCTCGAGCAGGTCCGGGTCCCAGCCGTTCGGCACGACCATCATCCGGTCGGCCGCCTTCGGGTACCGGTCGGCGTGCCAGTCGCGCAGCGCGTTGTTCACGAACACCGTCGCGGCCGACTTGCCGATGACCCGGCGCTCCCACTTCCACGTCGGATGCTTCGGCGGGTACGCGGGCTCGTCCTTGAACAGGTCGAGGGTCCACGAGTCGCGGTAGTCGATCACGTACGGGATCTTGGCCAGCTTGCCGATCGCCCAGCCGGCGGCGAAGGCGGAGAACGGGTTGCCGGTGGCCAGCACCGCGTCGAACTTCTCCCGCCGGTGCAGCTTCAGCGCCTTGGCGACCGACGAACGGGCCCAGGAGACGTACTGCTCGGGGAACTGCCTGGCCTCGCGCCAGTCGAAGAACTTCTTGGACACGGTGGGCAGCGTGCCGCGGAACCAGCTCATGTTCTGCAGCTCGTGCTCCCACCGGAAGGTGTCGAGCTCGGGGCGTTCGACGGTGATCCGCGGGTCGACGGTGTCGAGCAGCTTCTCGTCCGTGGAGCCGATCACGTCGTACAGGAACCCCAGCGGCGCGGCGAAGACCGTGACGTCCCAGCCGGCCGCGGCGAAGTGGTTCGCCGTCGCGCGGGCCCGGTAGACGCCGCTGGCCCGCGACGGGGGGAAGTAGAAGGCGAGATAGAGCAGGCGAGGACGCCGTTCGCTAGCGGTCATGCCTTGTCCTCATGGTCCACAATTTCCCCTTGCCGCCCGGAGCTGGTCACCTGGTCGATACGGAACGCGATCCGCGGGCGGTGGCGGCCGGCCGCGGCGAGGCGCTGCGCCGCCGGGAACGACTGCGGATCCGTCACCACGAGCGTGTCGAACCGTCCCCACCGGCGGTTGAACTCAGCCAGTGGACGGTCGGCGGCGTCGCGCCACAACCGACCGTACAGGGGCAGGAACACCCGCTTGTGCAGCGGGCGGCCGATGCGCCGGTCGTACGCCGACACCAGCCGCTTGCCGCGGCGACCCCCAGCCCGGCGCAGCAGGGCCTTCGGCGCCCGGTGCAACACCAGCCGCTCGGCGGTCAGCGGCCAGTGGTCCCGGCCCAGCCCGGCCAGCTCGACCAGCTCCACCCCGGCGGCGAACTCGTCGCCGGCCCAGGACTCCGCCCGGTCGACCAGCACGACGGGGCGCTCACCGGCCTGCACCAGCGTCCGGGTCTCCTCGGTCACGGCCAGCCGCCGGTTAGCACCCAGGGCCAGGAAAAGAACTCGCATGATGCTCCATGATGCTGTCGTTGGTTCCGGCTCAGGGCCGGGACTGCGGGGAGAACCAGGCGTCGTGGTGCTGGTGGGCCACGGCCTGGTAGCCGTACCGGTCCGCCAGCGTGCGGCGGGCCCGCTCCAGGTCCATGCCGCCCGGGAAACGGTCACGCAGCTGCTCGTAACCGGCCACGATGGCCGCGCTGTCGTCCTCGATCGCGATCAGCTGCCCGGCGTCGGTCTCGATGCCCGCGAGCGTCTGCTCCGGGCCACCGCACCGGGTGACGATCACCGGCATGCCGGCGGCGGCCGCCTCGATCACCACGACCCCGAAGGTCTCGTACCGGCTCGGGTGCACCAGCACGTCGTGCTCCCGCATCAGGGCCAGGGCCTCCACCGGCGACAGCGCGCCGGCGAAGGTCACCGCGTCGGCGACACCCAGCTCCGCGGCCCGCTCGCCCAGCCGGCCGCGCAGCTCCCCCTCGCCCACCAGGGTGAGGGTCAGGTCGGGTTCCTGCCGGCGGCAGACCGCGAAGGCCTCGAGCAGCCAGCTGACCCCCTTGCGCTCGATGAGCCCGCCGACGAACAGCCAGCGGTGCAGCGACTTCACCGGCTCGGCGCGCGGGGTCGCGAAGTCGATCGGGTTGGCGATCGGCCGCAGCTTGCCCGCGTGCTCGGGGAAGGCCGTCGCGAGCTGCTCGCGCAGCTCGTCGCCGACCACGAAGAACGCCTCGCAGGCGCCCAGCACCTCGGCGTAGCCGGCGTGACCGTCCGGCTCGGCGAGCATCCTGTCCAGGAACGTGGCGTGCTCGGTGACGAACAGCCGGCTGCCGGGCCGCATGTTGCGCAGCGCCGGCAGACCGCCGAGCAGACCGACGTGGGCGTGGACGACGTCGGCGGCGATGGGTTGCCCGCCGAGCGCGACCTTCAGCGACTCGGCGGCCCGCCGGGCCTGCTCGGCGAACGGCAGCGCCCGGGGCATGGGCACCGGCACCGTGACGAGATCGGCCCCGCCGACCGTACGGCTGGGCGCGGTCGCCGACGGCATGAGCGCCCGGAACGCCTCAGCGATCCGGGCGTCCTGCTCGGGCGAGAGCCGGGCCACCCAGCTGTCGCAGTGGTACACCGTGAACGACTCCGTGCCCGGTGCGGTCGCCTCGGTCATGGCCTGGACGAACGCGCCGCGGAAGGGCAACTGCGTGCTGGGATACCACGGCGTGACGACGGCGACGGGGCCGGACATCACGCGCGCTTCGGGGGGATCACGACCGTCGCGCCGCTGGTGGCCGACCGGAGCACGGCCTCCGCGACCTCGACCGTGCGCATGCCCTGCCGCAACGTGACGATGTCGCTGTCCTTGCCCTCGACGGCGTCCCGGAACCGCTCGTGCTCGACGAGCAGCGGCTCGCGCTTCGGGATCGCGTACCGGACCATGTCGCCCTCGGCCACACCGCGGAACGCCCGCAGCGCCTCCCACTCGGTGTCGACCGCGCCGTTGGCGTAGAAGGTGAGGTCGGCGGTGAGGGTGTCGGCCACGAAGCTGCCCTTGGCGCCGGTGATGACCGTGGACCGCTCCTTGAACGGGCTGAGCCAGTTCACCAGGTGGTTGGCCATCAGGCCGTCGCCGAGCGAGGCCACGGCGGATACCATGTCCTCGTGCGGGCGGCCGCTGCGCGACACGGTGCGGGCGGAGACGTCCAGGTATTCGTGGCCGGTCACCCACGCGGTCAGGTCGATGTCGTGCGTGGCCAGGTCCATCACCACGCCGACGTCGGCGATCCGGCCCGGGAACGGGCCCTGCCGCCGGGTGACGATCTGGTAGATGTCACCCAGCTCGCCGGCCTCGAGCCGGGCCCGCAGGCTCTGCAGGGACGGGTTGTACCGCTCGATGTGACCCACCGCGCCGACCAGGCCGCGGCTCTCGAACGCCGCGACCAGCTTGCCGGCCGCCTCGACGGACGGGGCCAGCGGCTTCTCGATCAGCGCGTGCACGCCGGCCTCGGCCAGCCGCAGGCCGATCTCCTCGTGCAGGGCGGTCGGGCAGGCGATGACCGCGTAGTCGAGCTGGAGCGCGAGCAGCTGCTCGAGGTCGGCCACGACGGGCACGCCGTGCGGCGCGACCGCACCCGGCGCCGGGTCGAGCACGCCGACCAGCTGCACGCCGTCCAGCAAGTTGAGCACCCGCGCGTGGTTGCGTCCCATCGCGCCCAGGCCGATCAGGCCGGCGCGGAGTCCGGTCGGCGCGCTCATGCCCGCGCCGCCACGGTGTTCACGCTCTCCACGATGCGCTCGAGCTGCTCCTGGGTCAGGCTCGGGAACACCGGCAGCGACACGACCTCGCGGGCCGCGCGGTCGGTCTCCGGCAGCTTCCAGTCGCCCACCTGGCCGTCCTCGTTCAGGTACGGGCGCAGCTCGTGGATCGGCGTCGGGTAGTAGACGGCGTTGCCGATGCCCAGCTCCTTGAGCCCGGCCTGGAACGCGTCCCGGTCACCCTGGACCCGGATCGTGTACTGGTGGTAGACGTGCCGGGCGCCCTCGGACACCGGGGGCACGACCACGCCGGTCAGGTTGGCGTCGAAGTACGCGGCGTTGGCGCGGCGCTGCTCCGTCCAGCCCTCGAGCTGACCGAGCTGGACGCGGCCGATGGCGGCGGCGACGTCGGTCATCCGCATGTTGGCGCCGACGATCTCGTTCTGGTAGCGCGCCTCCATGCCCTGGTTGCGCAGCAGGCGCAGGGTGCGGGCCAGCCCGGCGTCGCCGGTGCTGATCATGCCGCCCTCGAGCGAGTGCATGTTCTTGGTCGGGTAGAAGCTGAAGCAGCCGGCCGCGCCGAAGCTGCCCACCGGCGTGCCGTTCAGCGCGGCGGCGTGGGCCTGGGCGGCGTCCTCGACCACGGCCAGGCTGTGCTGCCCGGCGATCTGCATGATCCGGTCCATCGCGGCCGGGTGCCCGTACAGGTGGACCGGCATGATCGCGACGGTGCGGGGCGTGATCGCCGCGGCGACCGCGTCGGGGTCCAGGCAGAAGCTGCCGGCCTCGATGTCGGCGAACACCGGGGTGGCGCCGACCAGGCGCACGGCGTTCGCGCTGGCGGCGAACGAGAACGACGGGACGATGATCTCGTCACCCGGGCCGAAGCCGAGCGCCATCAGCGAGAGCTGCAGCGCCGACGTGCCGGAGTTGACGGCCACGCAGTGCCGGCCGCCGACGATCTCGCCGAACTCGGCCTCGAACGCGGCGACCTCGGGGCCCTGCACGACCATGCCGCTGCGCAGGACACGAACGGCGGCCTCGATCTCGGCCTCACCGATGACCGGACGGGCGGGCGGAATGGCGTCCTGCAGCCCAGACATGGGCGGTCCTCCTGTGTACACGTGGCTGATGCAACGCCGGGAGTGAGCTGTGACGTGGCTCGACGGCACCGGCACGGCGCTTGGCGGCCGGAACAGTACCTTACCGAGACGTGAGATCGCCTACCGTACGCATCGGCCGCAACCACCTCCGACGTGCCCCAGGGCTATCAGATGGGCCCGGCCTTTGTCACTTTGCGTGACCCGTTTCGGCGAATCGACGGTGAATTCGCCGCCGCCCGCGCCGGACTGTGATTCGCTCGCCACGCCCCGCGGTCGGCGGTGTTCACCAGGATTTCACACCCTCAGAACCGCGGCATCCCGCCGAACTGCCGGTCACCGGCGTCGCCGAGGCCCGGGACGATGTACATCTTCTCGTTGAGGCCCTCGTCGATCGAGGCGGTGACCAGGCGCAGCGGCAGGCCCGAGCCGCGCAGCCGCTCGATGCCCTCGGGCGCGGCCAGCACGCAGCACACGATCACGTCGGTGCAGCCGCGGTCGACCAGCAGCTGGCAGCAGTGCACCAGCGAGCCGCCGGTGGCCAGCATCGGGTCGAGGACCAGCACCGGCAGGCCGGAGAGGTCACCGGGCAGCGACTCCATGTAGGCGCGCGGCTCGTAGGTGGCCTCGTCGCGGGCCAGCCCGACGAAGCCCATCGACGACTCGGGCAGCAGGGCCAGGGCGGCGTCCGCCATGCCCAGGCCGGCCCGCAGCACCGGCACGATCAGCGGCGGGTTGGCCAGCCGGGTGCCCTGGGTCGGCGCCACCGGGGTGCTGACCGGGAACTGCTCGACGGCGAAGGTGCGCGCGGCCTCGTACACGACCATGGTGGTGAGTTCGTGCAGAGCGGCGCGGAAGACCCCGGAGTCGCTCTGCGCGTCGCGCATGACGGTGAGGCGGGTCTGGGCCAGCGGGTGATCAACGACGAGTACGTCCACGCCGATCAACCTACCGGGGTTATCCAAGATCAACTGTCGGCGGGCTGCGTAGAATCGGTCTCATGACTGCGACAGTGACGTCCAGGCTGTCCGGCGTGTCCGGTTCCGCCTTCAACCTCCGGTCTTTCCTGCACGGACTGCCGGGCGTGGACAAGGTCGGCGTCGAGGCCCGGGCGGCGGCCCTCGGCACCCGGTCGGTGAAGACGACCGCCAAGGCGGCGGCGATCGACCTGGCCATCCGGATGGTCGACCTGACCACGCTGGAGGGCGCGGACACCCCCGGCAAGGTCCGGGCGCTGTCGGCCAAGGGCGTGCGCCCCGACCCCGCCGACCCGACCTGCCCGCACGTGGCGGCCATCTGCGTCTACCCGGCGATGGTCCCGGTCGCGGCCGAGGCGCTGGCCGGCTCCGGCGTCCACCTGGCCAGCGTGGCCACGGCCTTCCCGTCCGGCCAGGCCCCGCTGGAGGTCAAGCTGGCCGACACCCGCGACGCCGTCGCCGCCGGCGCCGACGAGATCGACATGGTGATCAGCCGGGGCGCGTTCCTGTCCGGGCGCTACGACTTCGTGTACGACGAGATCGTCGCGGTCAAGCAGGCCTGCGGGTCCGCCCACCTCAAGGTGATCCTGGAGACCGGCGAGCTGGGCACGTACGACAACGTGCGGCGGGCCTCCTGGCTGGCGATGCTGGCCGGCGCCGACTTCATCAAGACCTCCACCGGCAAGGTGCCCGTCGCCGCCACGCTGCCGGTGACGCTGGTGATGCTGGAGGCGGTCCGGGACTTCCGGGCGCAGACCGGGCGCCAGGTCGGCGTCAAGCCCGCCGGCGGCATCCGCACCACCAAGGACGCCATCAAGTACCTGGTGCTGATCAACGAGACGGTGGGCGAGGACTGGCTCGACCCGGACTGGTTCCGCTTCGGCGCCTCCTCGCTGCTCAACGACCTGCTGATGCAGCGGACCAAGCTCACGACCGGCCACTACGCCGGCCCCGACTACTTCACCCTGGACTGAGGCATGTCCTTGTTCGAGTACGCCCCCGCGCCCGAGTCCCGCTCGGTCGTCGACATCGCGCCGTCCTACGGCCTGTTCATCGACGGCGAGTTCGTCCCCGCCGCCGCCTCCGGCGGGGTCTTCAAGACCGTCAACCCGGCCTCGGAGGAGGTGCTCGCCGAGATCGCCGAGGCCGGCGCCGAGGACGTCGACCGCGCCGTCGCCGCGGCCCGGCGGGCCTTCGGTCCGTGGTCGGCGCTGCCCGGCGCCGAGCGCGCCAAATACCTGTTCCGGATCGCCCGGATCATCCAGGAGCGGGCCCGCGAGCTCGCCGTGCTGGAGTCGCTGGACAACGGCAAGCCGATCAAGGAGTCCCGCGACGTCGACGTGCCGCTGGCCGCCGCGCACTTCTTCTACTACGCCGGCTGGGCCGACAAGCTCGAGTACGCCGGCTTCGGCCCGCGGCCGCGGGCGCTGGGCGTGGCCGCCCAGGTGATCCCGTGGAACTTCCCGCTGCTGATGCTGGCCTGGAAGATCGCGCCCGCCCTGGCCGCGGGCAACACGGTGGTGCTCAAGCCGGCCGAGACCACGCCGCTGTCCGCGTTGTTCTTCGCCGACATCTGCCGCCAGGCCGACCTGCCGCCGGGCGTCGTGAACATCGTCACCGGGGCCGGCGAGACCGGCCGGGCGCTGGTCGAGCACGCCGGCGTCGACAAGGTCGCCTTCACCGGCTCGACCGAGGTGGGCCGGCAGATCGCCCGGTCCGTGGCCGGCACCCGCAAGCGGCTCACCCTGGAGCTGGGCGGCAAGGCGGCGAACATCGTCTTCGACGACGCGCCCATCGACCAGGCGGTCGAGGGCATCGTCAACGGCATCTTCTTCAACCAGGGGCACGTCTGCTGCGCCGGCTCCCGGCTGCTGGTCCAGGAATCGGCGTACGACGAGGTGCTCACCGCCCTCAAGCGCCGGATGGCCACGCTGCGGGTCGGCGACCCGCTGGACAAGAACACCGACGTCGGCGCCATCAACTCGGCCGCGCAGCTGGCCCGGATCCGCGAGCTGTCCGACGTCGGCGCGGCGGAGGGCGCGGAACGCTGGTCGCCGCCGTGCGAGCTGCCCGCGCAGGGCTACTGGTTCGCGCCGACCATCTTCACCGGCGTCACCCAGGCCCACCGGATCGCCCGCGAGGAGATCTTCGGGCCGGTGCTGTCGGTGCTGACCTTCCGCACCCCGGACGAGGCGATCGAGAAGGCCAACAACACGCCGTACGGCCTGTCGGCCGGCATCTGGAGCGAGAAGGGCTCACTGATCCTGGCCGTGGCGGACAAGCTGCGCGCCGGGGTGGTCTGGGCCAACACGTTCAACAAGTTCGACCCGACGTCGCCGTTCGGCGGCTACAAGGAGTCCGGTTACGGCCGCGAGGGCGGCCGGCACGGCCTGGAGGCGTACCTTGCCTGAGTCCCTGTCCCCCGCCAAGGCCGCCGCCCGGGGTGGCCGGCTCGCCGTGCGGAAGACCTACAAGCTCTACATCGGCGGGGCCTTCCCCCGCAGCGAATCAGGACGGACCTATCTCGTGGACGGCGACAACGTGGCTCTCGCCTCCCGCAAGGACGCCCGCGACGCCGTCGTGGCCGCCCGCAAGGCGCAGCCGAAATGGGCCGGCGCCACCGCCTACAACCGCGGCCAGGTGCTCTACCGGATCGCCGAGATGGTCGAGGCCCGGCGGGCCGAGTTCATCGCGCTCGGGGTGCCGGCCGCCGAGCTGGACGCGGCCGTGGACCGCTGGGTCTGGTACGCGGGCTGGTCGGACAAGATCGCCCAGGTGCACGGCGGCGCCAACCCGGTGGCCGGCCCGTTCTTCAACATCTCGGCGCCCGAGCCCACGGGCGTGGTCGGCGTGGTCGCCCCCGACTCGTTCCTCGGGCTGGTCAGCGTCATCGCGCCGGCCATCGTCACCGGCAACACCGTGGTGGTGCTGGCCGCGGCGCCGCAGGTCGCGGTCACGCTGGCCGAGGTGCTGGCCACCTCCGACGTGCCGGGCGGGGTGGTGAACATTCTCACCGGTCACGCCGCCGAGACCGCGCCCTGGCTGGCCTCGCACGACGACGTCAACGCGCTCGACCTGACCGGCCTGGCCGACCAGGACCTGGCGACCGAGCTCGAACGGGCGGCGGCCGGCAGCCTCAAGCGGGTGGTCCGGCCCCCGGCCGACACGCCCGACTTCACCGCCGACCCGGGACTGGGCCCGATGACCGCGCTGCTGGAGACCAAGACCGTCTGGCATCCCAAGGGTTTCTGACCTCGGTCGGCCTCCCGTCAGGAGCGCACACTAAGGTGTGTGCCCAGACTCACCCCGTCCGAACAGCTCGCCAGAATCAACCCGGAGGTCACCGTGACCAGCCAGTCGCCCGAAGAGGGCTCGACGGTCAAGGAGGAGAAGGCCGTCGTCACGGACGGGCTCTCCGGCCGTGAGCTGTGGGACGAGGTCCGCATCTCGCCCGTCGAGATCGCCATGCCGGGTGGCGTGGCGTTGACGCTGCGGGCGTACCGGCTCGCCTCCGAGCTGACGCCGACCGAGACCCAGACCGACGAGGACGACCCCTTCGACGCCCGGGAGCGTGCGGCCGCGGCCCGCGCGGCCGAGGAGGAAGAGGTCATCGTCGACGACGAGTTCGCGGCGCTGGTCGCCGAGGGCGACACGGGTACGAAGTCCGAGCGCAAGTCCGACGGCACCGTCACCACCGAGGACGGCGAGGTCGTGGCCGAGCCCGACGCGGCCGACTTCGCCGACGAGCCGGAGGAGGCCGAGGAGCCGGAGGAGGAGGACGAGGAGGTCCCTGTCTTCCTGAGCCACAAGGGCCGGCTGCTCGCGTTCAAGACCCCCGAGTCGCTGGTCTCCTTCATTCGATCGGGTGCCCCGCACGACCTGGCCCAGCTCGACACGTGGCCGACCGTGGCGGAGCGGGTACAGTCGACCGACATCGACCCCGCGCCGGACGACCGCTACGAACTCGATCTCGTGGTGGAGAACCTCCGCGGTGGTCACGACACGTGGGATCTGCCGCTGCTCATCGCCGCCGGCGAGGTGGCCAGAGACCTGGGCCACGCCCTGCGCCTCAAGCCCGTGATCCTGGCCCTGGCGCCGGGATCACCGCTCGACGACCTGGACGAGTCTCTCCGGGCGGCCGAGAGTGGCGGAATGGGCGGTTTCTTCGGACGGCGCAAGCTGCGTAAAATCGGGGCGCAACAGGCGAGTCTGGGTTGGCGCTCGATTATCGGCAAGATCTCTGCCGCTGTGGACTGGCGCGACTGACCCCTCAACAGGGACCATCAGTCCTTGGCCGAGAACAGCACTCCCGGGGAGGAGGACGACGCCGTGGCGCTTGTGCGCGTGTACTGCGGTCTGGCGTCGGCTGATGAGACGGTGCGGACGGCCTCGGCCGGCTCGCAACTGACCATCGCCGTGGTGGACGACGCGGGAAGGCTGCTCGGTGTCCACGAGATCAGCGACGACCCGGGGGGCTATGCCCAGCTCGGAACGCTGCTCGTGGAACGGACGAGCGGCTTCGCGGACGCCGCGGTAGCCGCCGACAGCGACGACCACATGGTCACGTCGCTGCTGACCGCGGCCGGTCGTCCCCTCGCCGTGGCCGACGACGACTCCGCCGACGACTTCGCCGAGCGGTTCGCCGACGACGAGTCCCCCGACGAGATGTCCGCCCCGCCGGCGGCCCGTCGCGCGGTGGGCCTGGCCCGCGCGCTGCAGGCCGGCGCACTCACCGCCGTCACCATCCCGGCGCCCCGTGAGCTGGTCAGCTACAAGCCGGTGCTGGCGGCCCACGTGGCGATGCTCAACGGCCGGCACGCTGCGGCGACGTCGCTGCGTGAGGTGCTGCGCGAGCTTTATCCGGCTGCCCTGCGGGCGTACCCGGACCCGGCTCACCCGCTGGCCCTGGCCGTGCTGGACGCGCTGCCGGAGCCCGGCCGCCTCACCGGCCGCGGCAACGACAGCGAGCAGATCGCCGAGGACGTGGCGGCCGAGCTGTCCCGCGCCGGCGCCGGCACCGACGACCAGATCGTCGCCGCCGTCACCGCGCTCGTCGTGGCGATCAGCGAGTCCCCCCGCCGCGGCGGCATCAACAAGTCGCTGTCCTCGGCGGCCGCCGACACCGTGCGGCACGCGATCGGCGCGGTCCGGTCCTGCGACGCCGCCTGTGAGGCCATGGTCGGCACCCTGGTCGCCCGGGTCAGCCCGCAGTCGCTGAGCAGCAGCCCCGGCCGCCGCCAGGCGGGTTCCCGGCGCGCCGCCGAGCCGGCCGCCGCGACCCAGCGCTCCGCGGACACCGGCACCCGGATGCCCCGCCCGGTGGACACCGGCACCCGGCTGCCCCGTCCCGCCGACACCGGCACCCGGCTGCCCCGTCCCGCCGACACCGGCACCCGGCTGCGTCCCTCGGACACCGGCACCCGCCTGGGCCGCCGCAACCGCCCGGAGCCGGCCGCGGCGAGCCACGCCCCCGCGATGCCGCGCCCGATGACCAGCCCGCCGGTCGCCCCCGAGCCGGTCATGCCGCCGCCGCTGGCGCCCCGCCCGGTCACGCCGCCGCCGGTCGCCCCGGCCGCCGCGTCGGGCCTGCCCAGCCGCACCCCGAACCCGGGCCCGGCCAGCCGGCCGGTGTCGGTGCCGCCGCCCCCGCCGGGCATGACGCCGATCGTGCCGGGCTCGCGCCCGTCGTCGGTGCCGCCGGCCGACAGCGGCCAGCCGTTCCGCCCGACCCTGACGAACGCGGCGATGAGCAACGCCCGCGCCGAACGCCAGCGCACGGTGATCCCGCCCCGGGCCAACACCCGCAACGGGCAGCCGGCGGCCGCGAACGGCGCGACCGACTACTCGCTGCCGATGCCGGCCCAGCGCTCGACGCAGGAGACCCCGGAACCGGGCTCCCGCGCCAACTGGCCGCTGATGAACAACGGCGACGACAATGCGGCCACGCCCCCGCCGGCCGCGGTGAGCAGCCCGCCGGCGGACGGCCGGGTCCGCCCGCCGTGGCAGGACATGCCGCAGGAGCCGCCGTCGCTGCGCCTGGTCGAGTCGGTGCTCAACGGCCTGACCAACACCCCGGCCGACGTGACGGCGATCACCGAGCCCCCACCGCTGCGCCTGGTCGACGACCGCGGCGGCCGTAACGGCCGGGCGTCGGCCCGCCGCACGACGCTGACCGC
The DNA here is from genome assembly GCF_016862275.1 of Actinoplanes nipponensis. Taxonomy (GTDB): domain Bacteria; phylum Actinomycetota; class Actinomycetes; order Mycobacteriales; family Micromonosporaceae; genus Actinoplanes; species Actinoplanes nipponensis. The sequence goes on from NZ_BOMQ01000045.1 coordinate 65,860, forward strand.
CCTGGACCGCAGCACAACGCCCCCGGTCCCGGCCGAGGGCGACGGCGACCTGCTGATCTTCGCGGCGGCCCGGTCGGCGTGGTTCACGGGCCACGACGAGGAAGCCTCGACGAACCTGGACTGGACGAACCCGTCCGACACCGGCTGGCGCGCGGCCGAGAAGGCAGCGACCCCGTCGGTGGCCGCGGAAACCTCGGCCGGCCTGCCCAAGCGCGTGCCCCAGGCCAACCTGGTGCCCGGCTCACCGCTGCGCGAAGAACGCCCGCTGCGCATCGTCCGCGACGCGGCGAGCATCGCGGCCCACACCACGGGCTACTTCCGCGGGTGGCGCCGCGGGCAGGAGATCGGCGGCTATGCGATCGGCGGACGCCCGGGCCGGGAGGCGGCGGGCGGCTGGGACTTCAGCCGCGACGGCGGGGGGCAGCAGGAGGACTACCGGAACGCTGGCTACCGGAGCAGCTGACGGCACAGGCAGGAAACGGCCACGTTCCCACCCGTGGACGTGGCCGTTCGCCTTTTGGGGGACCGCACCGGGGATGCTGGTCCGCCGGCGCCTGCCAACAGCATCGATCCTGCGGCGCCGCAAACGGGGTCGGCCCCGGGGGCTGACGTAAACGGAGTCGGCCCTCCGCCACTAGCCATCCCATCGTCCCTCCGGCGGCGACGATCACAGCGGCCTTCCGGTCCGCAATCCGCCGACCAGCCCCGGCGGCCCCGGCGGCCCCGGCGGCCCCGGCGGCCCCGGCGGCCCCGGCCAGATCATCGGCCGTCACCGGCGCGGCCCTCCGGCGGCCACGATCGCATCGGCCTTCCGGCCCGCGATCCGGTCGACCAGGCCGGCGATCTCGGGCAGATCCTCGGCCCTCACCAGCGCGGCCCTCCGGCACCGACGATCACATCGGCCATCGGCCCGGCAATCCGTCAACCAGCCCGGCGATCCCGGCCAGATCGCCGGGCTTCAGCAGCGGCCACGGCGCGGCCCCTCCGGCCCGCGATCCGTCGACCAGCCCGGCAACCCGGCCAGATCGGCAGCCCGGCAGCCCGGCCAGATCGCCGGCCCTCACCAGCGCGGCCACAGCGCGGCCCTCCGGCACCGACGATCACATCGGCCATCCGGCCCGGCAATCCGTCAACCAGCCCGGCGGCCCCGGCCAGATCACCGGCCTTCACCAGCGCGGCCACGGCGCGGTCAGCAGCGCGGTCAGCAGCGGTCCGCGTCGGTGTCGTGCAGGTCGCCGCCGGCCGGCAGCGAGCGGCACCGGTGCCCGGCCTCGGCGGCCGACAATGCGCAGTCCGCCACGCCGTTCGCCCCGATCGCGCCGACTCCGCCACCGCATCGAGCCGCTGTCGACCAGGAGCCGCTACCCACAACCCGCTACACCGTCAACGGCCGCGACGAGCCCAGCGACCCTCTCAGGGCGCTCAACGGTGCCAGCAGGACGGCTACGCGGTCCAGATCCGAATGCGAGCACAGACCCGGTCCGGCCGGGCGGTCCCGGGGACCGCGGACCGCAGACTCCCGGATGGTCCCTTTCCCGACCGGCGATCCGGGTCCCGCGACGGCCACCGGCCCGGCGCCCCCTCCAACGCCCCACTGCCCCAATCTGTCAACCAAGGTTGACGTACGATCCGCCTGTCAACTACGGTTGACAACATGGCCACCTTGACAGTCATCGCCGCCGCCACCCCTGAGCGGCCACCGCCCCGCCCGAGCCGGCTGCTGGTCGCCGGCCTCCTCGCCGGCCCTCTCTTCACCGCGGCCTACCTGACGGAAGGCGCCGCCCGCGGCAACGGTTACTCCCAGCTGCGCCACCCGGTCAGCTCTCTCGCCCTGGGCCCGCACGGCTGGGAACAGATCGCGAACTTCGGCGTCTGCGGACTCCTGGTGGTGCTGTTCTCGATCGGTTTGCGCCGCACCATGCGCACCGGCCCGGGCGCGCTGGCCGTGCCGCTGCTGGTGGCCGGGTGGGGTGTGGGGCTGATCGGCGCGGGACTCTTCGTCACCGACCCCGTGGGCGGCTATCCGACGGCGGCCAGTCCGGTCACCTGGCACGGCCAGCTGCACGATCTGGCCTTTTCCCTGCCCGGCTTCGCCGCACTGACCCTCGCCATGCTGACCGCGGCCGTCGCCTCCATGCGCCGCCGATCGAATCGGTTCGCCCTGTATTCGGCGCTGAGCGGGTTGGCCTTCGCCGTGCTGTTCGCTTTCGCGACGATGGGCTTCGCCGGCGTCCACCCGTGGACCTCCGCCGCGGGGCTGTGGCAGCGACTGTGCGTATCCGTCGGCTGGCTCTGGCTCGCCGTCCTCGCCGCCGGCCATCGCCGAGCGGCCCGCTGAACCCCGACCGTGCGCGCTTCCCCAGCATGATCGATGCAGTGGAGCAGACCGAAATGAACACGCAAAAGTCCCGCTCTGGCGACCAGAGCGGGACTTTCAGCAGCCTGTCAGGCGGGCGCTACCGCGCGCGAGCGACGCATCGTCAGCACGTACTCGACCAGCGAGATGAGTACGTTCTTCGTCGACTCGCGGTTGCGGGCGTCGCAGCTCACCACGGGCACGTCGCTGGAGATCGCGAGCGCGTCGCGAACGTCCTGGGCGTTGTGGTACTGCATACCGTCGAAGCAGTTTATGGCGACCAGGTACGGCAGCCTGCGGTGCTCGAAGAAGTCGATGGCGGCGAAGCAGTCGGCGAGCCGACGCGTGTCCACCATGACGACCGCACCGATGGCACCGCGCACCAGCTCGTCCCACATGAACCAGAACCGCGTCTGGCCAGGCGTGCCGAACAGGTACAGGATCAGATCGCGGTCGATGCTGATCCGGCCGAAGTCCATTGCCACCGTGGTGGTCGTCTTACCCGGCACCTGCCGGTTGTCGTCGACACCCACACCGGCGGAGGTCATGATCGCCTCAGTGGTCAGCGGGGTGATCTCAGAGACCGACCCCACCAGCGTCGTTTTACCGACGCCGAAACCACCGGCGATGACAATCTTCGCCGATGTCACACGCCCGGCGGCCGGCCGGCGCGACATGTCAGAGCCTGCGAAGTCCACTCAGCACCCTTTCCAGCAGTTCCGTACCCACCGCATCGGACTCATCATCAAGCGATGTCGGCTCGTACACCGCGACCAGGCCATCGGTGGCCATGTCCGCGACGATCACTCGAGCCACCCCGAGCGGCAGTTGCATGCGTGCGGCGATCTCGGCCAGCGACTGCACTCTGCCGCCGTCGCACATCGCCGCGATGTACTGGTGTTCGCTCCCGCCCCTGCCCGCTCCGGTGGAACGGCCACGCACGGTTGTCTCGACGAGCGCTTCCAGCGCGATTTCCAGCTTCGGCCGGGTTCGGCCACGGGTCACGGCGTACGGTCTGACCAGTGCTCCGGTCGGCTCATCGCGTTCGGGCATCGTCACCGCTCACCCCATCCCTTGGCCCATAGAAGTGTCTCTTGTCGTCACGCATTTGGACAGATGCCGGACGGAGCCGGCGAACCATCCGTTCAGCCGAGAACTCCGGCCGCGGACCGCGGCGCGGGCGTGAGCGCCTCGCCGACCCGGTCGACCAGGAGCGCCATCTCGTAGCCCACCTGACCCACGTCGCAGCTGCGGGCTGCGAGCACGGCGAACGACGAACCGTCGGAGATCGACATCAGGAAGAGGAACCCGTTGTCCATCTCGACGACCGTCTGGAGCACCGCACCACCCTCGAAGCACCTGGCGGCGCCCTGAGTGAGGCTGACCAGGCCGGAGGCGATGGCCGCCAGCTGGTCGGCGCGGTCACGCGGAAGGTCCCTGGAGGCCGCGAGAAGCAGACCGTCGGCGGAAACCGCGATCGCGTGCGCCACTCCGGGAACGCGGTCGGCGAAGTTGGCGAGCAGCCAACCCAGATCCTGCGTACTTGTCATGCCTCATGCTCCTTGCCAGCCTGCGAGGACTGCTGCCCTCCCGGAGTCTCCTCCGGGTTGGTCGAATTTTCCTTCGTGCGACCCCGCTGCACCCCGCGATGGTAAGCGGACAGCAGCCCGCGTACCGCCTCGGGTGTGCGGCGTTGGACGGAGGTCTCGGCCCGGTCGACGCCGCCCGGGACGAGCTGGGCCATCGGCGTTCGGCGCGGCAGACCGGCCGTCGTCGTGGTGTCGACGGGCATTTCGGCCGCCTTGCGGGCCGCCTGCCAGCCGTCGTCCGCGGCAGTCTGCCACGGGTTCGAGACAGTGCCGTTCAGCGAGCTGTTGCCGTTGGCCGCGACCGCACCGACCGGAGCCGGTTCGCGGTCACTGTTGCGGGACTCCACGGAGGCCTGCTGGGGCACCCCCACCGAACGTGCCGGTTCCCCGGTGGAGAAGCGCTGGGTGCTGACCACCGAGTCGGCGCTGTCGTCGCGGGACGGCGCCGGCGCGGCTGCAGGTGCCGGCTTCGCGGGCTCGCTGGGCCGGGCCGTGGTGAACCAGGCCGACTCGAGCTCGCGGAAGATCGGCAGCTCCATCGTCTCGTCGGCGAACTGGGCCGGCGAGTCACCGGCCGCGCGCTGACGGGCGGCGGCCTGCGCCGCGGCGATCTGCGCGGCGGCGGTCGCCTGAGCGGCGGCCGCCTGCGCGGTCGCTGCCTCGTGGGCGGCCGCGGCGGCCGCGGCCGACCGCTCCGCCTCGGACTGCGGCGTCGCGTTCTGCGGGTTCGTCGGGCGGGCCACCTGGGGCTGGGAGCCCGCGGCGCCGCGGTCGGAGCGGTACCGGGGCAGCTCCGCCGTCATGTCGAGGGCGGCCGCGAGGCTCTCCGGGACGTGCGGGGCGCTGCTGCCGGACTCGCGGTCCGCGGCAACCGGCGGCCACGCGGGCGGGGCCGAGGCGGCCGACTGCGGCGCGGGGGGCGCCGAGCTGGGCCGGTTCTGTCCGGGCTGCTGGTGACCCTGGTACGGCGGGGCCGAGGTGGGCGGGCCGGACACGGGCGGCGCGGAGACCGGCCGGCCGCCGTACGGCGGGGCGGACGGAACCGGCGGCGCCGAGACCGGCGGCACCGGCGGCGCGGAGACCGGCGGCACGAACGGGCCACGGTTCTGCGAATCCGGGTTGGCCGGGAGCTGACGCGGGATGGTGTGGCCGTACGGACCGGTGTCCTCGGGCTTGTACGTCTCGCCGTTGCGGCGCTGCGGCAGCCCGTCGGGACCGCTGAAGCCCTGCGGGCCGGCGGGCGACTGGGGCAGCGGCGGGATCGGCTCGTTGCTGCGCGGGCCGTGGAAGCCGTTGGCCCCGGCCGAGCCGTTGCTGTAGCCGTTGGCGCCGCCGAAACCGTTGCTCGGGCCACCGAAGCCGTTGCTCGGGCCGCCGAAGCCGTTGCCGGCGGGCTCGAAGCCGTTCGACGGGGCGCCGGTCAGGTCGGACCAGGCCGGCACCGACCGGTTGCCGCCGCCGTTGCCGCCCGCGCCGAGCATGCCACCGGAGGGCATCGGCGGGTTCGGGTCGAACGGGCGGCCGGTGGGGTAGCCACCGCGGCCACTGTTGCCGCTCTCGAGGGCCAGCGGCGGCTCGGTGAGCGCCTGTGCCTGGCGCGGGGGCATGTCGTACGGGTTGGCGCCGGGCTGGAGCCGGGCCGCCGCCGAGGCGGAGACCATCACGCTGGCCGGCAGGCCGACGTCGGCGACCGTGCCGCGCTCGGTGTCGGCGGGGCGCAGCTCGACCTTGACGCCGTGCCGGTTGGCCAGGCGGGCGACCACGACCAGGCCCATCATCCGGGAGACGGCCACGTCCACCATCGGCGGGCTGGCCAGCCGCTCGTTGAGGTCGCGCAGCTGCTCGCGGCTGATGCCGATGCCGCGGTCCTCGACCGAGAGCACCGCGCCGTCGCCGAGGCGCCGGGCCTCGACCACGACGTGGGAGTTCGGCGGGGAGAACGCGGTCGCGTTGTCGAAGAGCTCGGCGACCAGGTGGACCATGTCGTTGACCGCGTGCGCGGACACCTCGATGTCCCGGTCGATCATGCCGAACTCGATGCGCGTGTAGTGCTCGACCTCGGACTGGGCGGCCCGGAGCACGTCGATCAGGGCGGCCGGCTCGCGCTGCACGCGGGTGGAGTCGGCGCCGGCGAGGACCAGGAGGTTCTCGTCGTTGCGGCGCATCCGGGTGGCCAGGTGGTCGAGCTGGAACAGCTCGGCCAGGCGGTCCGGGTCCTCCTCGCCACGCTCGAGGCGGTCGAGGTGGCCGATCAGCCGGTCGACCAGGATCTGCGAGCGGCGGGCCAGGTTGACGAACATCGTCGAGACGGAGGCCCGCAGGGCGGCCTGCTCGGCGGCGGTGCGGACCGCCTCGAGGTGGACCGCGTTGAACGCCTCGGTCACCTGCCCGAACTCGTCCCGGCTGCGCACCGGCAGCGGCTCGGCGACCTGGTCGGCGACCTGCGCCGGGGTCAGCGAGCCGGTCAGCGCCGGGTCACGCAGCCGCTCGACCGCCTGGGGCAGGCCGAACTGGGCCACGTTGAGCGCGCCCTGGCGCAGCTCCCGCAGCGAGCGGGCCATGGAGCGGGCGACCAGCCAGGCGAAGACGATGGCCAGCAGGAGCAGGCCGAGCAGGATGCTGGTCTCGACGAAGACCCGGGTCTGCACGTCGTCGCGGATCTCGGTGGCCTGTTCCACGATCTGCTTGTCGAGCCTGTTCTCCACGCTGCGGAACAGGTCGTTGTAGCCGACCATCGCCGTTTCCCACTGATCGCGGTTGAACGGGATGGACCGGGTGTTGTTGCCGCCCAGCGCCTGCAGCGGAACCGTGAGGTTGGTGGCGTTGCGCTTGGCCGGGCCGTTGACGACCCGGGCGTAGAGCGCCGCGTCCTCGGGGGTGGCGACCTGCTTGAAGGAGATCTCGGCGTTGGCGTAGCCGACGTCGGTGAACAGGAACTTGCGCCGCAGGCTGGGGATGAAGTCACCCCGGCCGAGGATCTCGTGGCCGACGGCGCGCTGCTGCGCGATGTTCTCCTTGGCCCGGGCCACGGTGGCGACGACGCGCAGTCGGTTACTCAGCGTGGTGTCCTGGGACAGCTGGGCCGAGGCGTCACGAACGTTGAGGAGGTCGGAGATCAGTTCCCCGTACTTGTCCTCGATCTCCTCCGGCTGGATCTTGGCGTTCGCGGTGAGGCTGCGCAGCGCGGGCAGCTCCAGCAGGTTGCGGTCCAGGCGCAGCAGCAGGGTGTTGACCTGGTCGGGCACCTCGTCGAGCGCCGCCTTCTGCTGCGAGTAGGGCAGCTTCGCCGCGTCCACCTTCGGGTGCTCACGCTTGTAGGCGAGGTCCGCGGCGGCACGGTCGGCGGTCTTGTCCTTGGTTGTCGCGATCATCACGCCGTAGGCACGTTCGTTCTGCAGGTGATCGACAAGACCACCAGCGGCCTGCGACAGCACCGACAGGGTGCGGGCGCGCTCGGCGTCACTGGCCTCGTTGATGTGGTCGATCAGGCCGCTGGTGCCGACGACGACGGTCGCCAGGGTGGGCACGAGCATGATGAGCCCGAGCTTCGACCAGATCGGCAGATCCCGCAGCCGGCCGGCCGGCCGGCGGAGACGCGACATGACAGCGTTCGCCGTCTTGGGGCGCTTGCTCACGTCACCGTCCTCCTGATTCGGACCCGGCCATCGGATCACCGGGCACCGCACACGGCCGACTCACCGGGTCGGGCCCCCGAGATTCCATCACGACGAGTGTCAAAGAGAAAGAGCAGCCTGACCCGGACCGATTGTGTGATGCGATGTTGCGTCCGAAGAGTTGGACATCGCCGGCTGGTCATCACTGCTCGTATAAGGGGGCTTCTCTTAAAGTCACTCGCCTCGACCGGCGCCACGGGGTCCCCGTACGCGCCGATCGCACCCGATCCAGCTCGATCGCGGCAGCACAGACGATTGCTCGCACGGCACGGGACGGCAAGGCAAGATGCCGGATTGTGCAGTGTTTGAGACAGCAAACTGTCCGAAAGGATGAGGCGGCTGACCGAATCGCCAGTTTCGGGAGACGAAAGTACGGACGTGTCGCCAATGACCAATCAAAACAGACTTTAGGTCAACAACTTGGCATAGGCCGGCTTGATGACGTCGGTGATGACGGCCAGCCGCTCGTCGTACGGGATGAACGCCGACTTCATCGCGTTGATCGTCAGCCACTGCAGCTCACTCCAGCCCCAGCCGAACGCGCCCACCAGCAGCTCCATCTCGCGCGACATCGACGTGCCGCTCATGAGCCGGTTGTCGGTGTTGACCGTGACCCGGAAGCGCAGATCGTGCAGCAGCCCGATGGGGTGCTCGGCGATCGAGGGCGCCGCCCCGGTCTGCACGTTCGACGACGGGCACAGCTCCAGCGGGATCCGCTTGTCCCGTACGTACGACGCGAGCCGGCCCAGCTTGTCGCCGGTGATGTCGTCGACGATCCGCACGCCGTGTCCCAGCCGGTCGGCCCCGCACCACTGGATGGCCTGCCAGATCGACGGCAGCCCGAAGGCCTCGCCGGCGTGGATGGTGAAGTGGAAGTTCTCCCGCTGCAGGTACTCGAAGGCGTCCAGGTGCCGGGTGGGCGGGAAGCCCGCCTCGGCGCCGGCGATGTCGAAGCCGACCACCCCGAGGTCCCGGTAGCGGACCGCCAGCTCGGCGATCTCCTGCGAGCGGGCGGCGTGGCGCATCGCGGTCAGCAGCGTGCCGATCCGGATCCGGTGGCCCTGCGCGGCGGCCTCGGCGCAGCCGTCGCGGAACCCGGCGTGCACCGCGTCCACCACCGCGTCCAGGCTGAGGCCGCGCTCCAGGTGCTGCTCGGGGGCGTACCGGACCTCGGCGTAGACGACACCGTCGGCGGCCAGGTCCAGCGCGCACTCCCGGGCGACCCGGTGCAGCCCCTCCTCGGTCTGCATCACCGCGACGGTGTGCGCGAACGTCTCCAGGTAGCGTTCCAGCGAACCGGAGTCGGCCGCGGCGACGAACCAGTCGCCCAGCCGGGCCGGGTCGGTCTCGGGCAACTCGTGCCCGATCGCGGCGGCGAGCTCCACGATCGTGGCGGGCCGCAACCCACCGTCGAGGTGGTCGTGCAGCAGGGCCTTCGGGGCGTTGACGATGTCGGCGTGGGTGATGGCGACCATCAACAGATGCTAGAGGGAAGCAGCGGATGATCGACGGAGCATTGCCGTACCTGCGGTGCCCGGTGTGCGGCCAGGGGCTGGACCGGGGCGGCGAGCAGGCACTCCGCTGCCGGCAGGGGCACAGTTTCGACATCGCGCGGCAGGGCTACGTCAACCTGTCGGCGGGCCGGTCGCCCCATCCCGGCGACTCGGCCGAGATGATCGCCGATCGGGCGGCCTTCCTGGCGGAAGGCCACTACGACTTCATCGCGGCGGCGCTGGCCGAAACGGTACGGCCGGACGACGGCCTGGTCCTCGACGCCGGCACGGGCACCGGCAGCTACCTGGCGCGCGTCCTGGACGCCCGCCCGGCCGCCCCCGGCCTGGGCATCGACGTGTCGAAGCCGGCCCTGCGCCGCGCCGCCCGCTGCCACCCCCGGGCCGGCGCGGCCCTGGCCGACCTGTGGCGCCCCCTGCCCCTGGCCGACGCCTCGGTCGCCGTACTGCTGAACGTCTTCGCCCCCCGCAACGGCCCGGAGTTCCACCGCATCCTGCGCCCCGACGGGGTGCTCCTGGTGGTCACCCCGGCCCCGGACCATCTGAAGGAGCTCGTGCGGACCCACGGCCTGCTGCGCGTCGACCCGGCCAAGGCCGGCCGGGTGGCCGACACGCTGGGCGATCAGTGGCGGGCCGACGGGACCACCACCCACCGCCGCACCCTGCACCTGACGGCGGCGGCGGCGCGCACGCTGATCGGCATGACGCCGAGCGCCCGCCACGTCGCGCCGGACCGGCTCCGGGCCGCCGACATCACCGCGACCGCCGCGATCGACCTGACGGTCTACCGCCCGGCGTAGCCGTCAGACCGAGAGGCCGTCAGACCGAGAGATCGACCTCTTCCCACTCCGGCGGCTCCTCGTGGTACGGCCCGGTGAAGACCACCGCCCACTCCAGCGCCCACCGGCGCTGCCCGATGGCGTTGCTGTCCATCTGGCCCGGCGCCGGCGCCCCGCTCCGCTCGGCCTCCTGGAAGGCCCAGTCCAGGCAGTAGTAGAGGTCCAGCAGCACGGCCGCCTCGACCGGGTCGCGCGGGGCGACCAGCGACCGCGACCGCCACCGGTCGAACAGCTCGCCGCCCGGCAGGTCCGGCATCTGCTGCATCATCCGGTCCTCGGGGGGCTCCGTCGGGTCCAGGTGCCGGCTCAGCCCGAGCAGCCAGGCCAGCGCGAACACCGCGTCGTGGTGCAGCACGAAGGAGCGGTGGTCACCCTTGCCGCCGGCCACGAACTGCCACTCCGGCGGTGTGACGAAATCCACCAGGTGCGAGCTGAGCAGCCAGCTCATCGCCGTCTCGGTGGGCATGCCGAAGCAGCAGGCCACGACCACGTGCAGCACCGCCGCCCGGGCCTCGATCTCCGCCGTCGCGCGCAGCTCGACACCGTCACCCGGCTCCCAGACCAGCGGGAACGCGGGCGGCGGCAGCGGCAGGCCGAGCCGTTCGAGCTCGTCCAGGCTGGCGTCGCGCACCGCTCGGGGGTCGGGGGCGGCCTTCATGAGGAATCAGGCTATGCGGTCGATCAGCAGCGGCGCGGCGGTGGGCGCGTCCGGCGCGATCCGTACAGCGCCGCCGGCGGTCGCCAGCGCCGCCGGGATCCGCGCGGCCTCGTCGGTCCGCAGCTCGAGCAGCACGTCGCCGGCCCGGACGGTGTCGCCCGGCCGCACCTTGAGCAGCACCCCGGCGCCGAAGCTGACCGGGTCCTCCTTGCGGGCCCGGCCCGCGCCCAGCCGCCAGGCCGCCAGGCCCACGTCCATGGCGTCGATGCCGGCCACCACGCCGTCGGCGGTCGCACGCAGCACCTCGGTCTCCCGGGCGGTGGGCAGCGGGGCGTCGGGGTCGCCGCCCTGGGCGCGGATCATCGCCTTCCAGGAGTCCATCGCCGCGCCGGACGCGAGCACCTGCGCCGGGTCGGTGTCGAGTCCGGCCGCGGCGAGCATCTCCCGGGCCAGGGCCAGCGTCAGCTCGACCACGTCGGCGGGGCCGCCGCCGGCCAGCACGTCCAGCGACTCCTGCACCTCGATGGCGTTGCCGACCGCGAGGCCCAGCGGGGTGTTCATGTCGGTGAGCAGGGCGACCGTCCGGACGCCGTGCGCGGTGCCCAGCTCGACCATGGTCCGGGCCAGCTCGCGGGCCATGTCGGCGTCCTTCATGAACGCGCCGGTGCCGACCTTGACGTCCAGCACCAGCGCCCCGGTGCCCTCGGCGATCTTCTTGCTCATGATCGAGCTGGCGATCAGCGGGATGGCCTCGACAGTGCCGGTGACGTCGCGCAGGGCGTACAGCTTGCGGTCGGCCGGGGCGAGCTGGTCGCCGGCCGCGCAGATGACCGCGCCGACGTCGCGCAGCTGGCGGACGAACTCGTCGTTGCTCAGCGCGGCCCGCCAGCCGGGAATCGACTCCAGCTTGTCGAGGGTGCCGCCGGTGTGCCCCAAGCCGCGCCCGGAGAGCTGCGGCACGGCGGCGCCGCAGGCGGCCACCAGCGGGGTGAGCGGCAACGTGATCTTGTCGCCGACGCCGCCGGTGGAGTGCTTGTCCACGGTCGGCCGGGTGACGGCCGACAGGTCCAGGCGCTCGCCGCTGGCGATCATCGCCGCGGTCCACCGGGCGATCTCGGCGGGCGTCATCCCGCGCAGCAGGATGGCCATGGCCAGCGCGGACATCTGCTCGTCGGCGACGGCGCCCCGGGTGTACGCGTCCACCACCCAGTCGATCGCCGCGTCGGAGAGCACCCCGCCGTCGCGCTTGGTCCGGATCACGTCGACAGCCGCGAACTCACTCATGCTGTGCCCCTCTCGGCATGCCCTCATGGCCCTCACCGGCACGGCCGTCCGCGACGCCCGCCCGGTGCAGTTCGGTGCAATCGGTCATGCGTGTGCCTTCTTCGGCATGCCCTCATGGCCCTCACCGGCACGGCCGTCCGCGACGCCCGCCCGGTGCAGTTCGGTGCAATCGGTCATGCCTGTGCCCACTTGGTGCCGATGCCTTCCGGCGGTTCTCCCTCGCCGGCCCAGGACAGACCGCCCTCGGCGTCGACGACCACGACCCGGGGCGTCCGGGTGAGCCCCCAGGTCACCGCGGCCGCGGCAGTCGGGAAGTTGGGGCCCTCCTCGAGGACGCCCTTCTCCGCCTCGGCCTCGCCCGGGCTGCCGGCCGACCGCTCCCAGTAGCCGGTCCAGACCTGCTCGCCGCCGGACAGGTCCGGGTGCACGAAGACGGTTCCGCGCCCGCGCCACTTGGCGAGCTGGGCGGGCACCGCCGGCACCGCGGACGGGCCGGTGACCTTCTCGATGTCGTCGGGCCCGAACGCGTTCGGGAGCAGCTCGGCCATCCGCAGCGGCCGGGGCAGCGCCTCGACCAGGCACTCCGCGCCGCCGTGCTCGTAGAGCAGCTGGCGACAGCGCCCGCACGGCATCAACGGCAGGCCGTTGGCGTCGACGCACGAGACCGCCACCAGCCGGCCCCCGCCGGTGGCGTGCAGCGAGCTGACCAGGCCGCACTCGGCGCACAGGCCCACACCGTACGAGGCGTTCTCCACGTTGCAGCCCACCACGACCCGGCCGTCGTCGACCAGGCCGGCCACGCCGACCGGGAAGTCGGAGTAGGGGGCGTAGGCCCGGCGCATGGCCTCGATGGCGGCGGCCCGCAGCGAGGCCCAGTCGATCTCCATGCCGCCGATTCTGCCCCACCGCCGTTCCGGCCGGTCGCGGCTCCCCTGAACGGCCGGTCAGCTCTTGATGTAGGGCTGCCCGTCGGCGGCCGGCGCCCGCACCCGGCCGACCAGGCCGGCGACCGCGATGATCGTCGCCAGGTACGGCAGCATGTTCAGGAACTGACTCGGCACCGAGCTGCCCGCCACGCTCAGGTACGTGGCCAGCTTCTGCGCGAAGCCGAAGAACAGCGCCGCCCCGAGCGCCCCGAACGGCGTCCAGCGCCCGAAGATCAGCGCCGCCAGCGCGATGAAGCCGGCGCCCGCGGTCATGTTCTTGTTGAAGCTGCCCGTGGCCACCAGCGTGAAGTACGCGCCGCCGGCGCCCGCGATCACGCCGCCCAGCAGCACGTTGAGGTAGCGCAGGCCGCGTACCCGGATGCCGACCGTGTCCGCCGCCGTGGGGTGCTCGCCGACCGCGCGGGTCCGCAGGCCCCAGCGGGTCCGGGTGAGCGCGAAGTGGATCACGAACACCAGGATGAGGGCCAGCCAGACCAGCAGGTTGGTGTCGAACAGCACCGGGCCGACGACCGGGATGTCGGCCAGCCCGGGGATGCGCCACTCGGGCATCCGCGGCGGCTGGTTGTACGACTGCGCGTCGGTCTGCATCAGGCGCTCGTAGAGGAAGCCGGTCATGCCCAGCGCGAGCAGGTTGAGCACGATGCCGACCACCACCTGGTCGACCAGGTAGCGGATCGCCAGCACGGCCAGGATCGCCGCGATCAGCACGCCGCCGATCGCCGCGCTGAACAGCCCCAGCCAGACGCTGGTGGCCATGGTGCCGACCAGCGCCGCGCCGAACGCGCCCATCAGGAACTGCCCCTCGATGGCCACGTTGACCACGCCGGAGCGTTCGCCGAGCACGCCGGCCAGGGCGCCGAGCACCAGCGGTACGGCGAGCTGCAGCGTGCCGCTCGCCGTGTCGACCAGCGGCAGGAACTTGCCCGCCACCTGCCAGCACAGGAACGACAGGACGAAGCCGAGGATGCCCAGGCTCAGCACGGTGGTCTGGAAGCGGCGGGCCAGCCCGGCCAGCAGCACCCCGCCGGCGACCACGGCCACCAGCCCGAACAGGATCGTGCCGAGCTGGCCGTTGATGGACAGCGCCGCCCCCGCGGCGTCCTCGCTGAGGGTGAACCGCGCGGTCTTCGAGGGCGCGAGCGGCCCGAAGACCACGGTCGCGATCAGGCCGATCAGGACCACGCCGACCCCGAGCCGGCGCTGCCGGTCCCAGAACCGGGCCGGGGCCGTGGTCGGTGTCGGGTTCGCCGCCGTCGCCGTCGTCGGGCTCGGCTGGCTTTCGGACTGCTCAGTCGTCGACATCGGGGTCACCAGCCCTTCGCCATCGATGCGCCGAGCCGCGCCGAGCGGGCGGCTCGCAGGTGGAAGATCGCCTTCACCAGGGCCGGCGCGGCGATGAAGATGACGATCAGGGCCTGGAGCACGGTCACCAGCTCCAGGGAGATGCTCGAGAACGACTGCATCCGGTTGCCGCCGGCGCGCAGCGCGCCGAACAGGATCGCGGCGGCCAGCGTGCCCCACGGCCGGTTGCGGCCGAGCAGGGCGACGAGCAGGCCGTCGAAGCCGATGTTGCCGGCCACCTGGGTGGTCAGGGCGTGCGCGGTGCCCAGCACCTGGGTGGCGCCGCCGAGCCCGGCGAGGCCACCGGCGGTGACCATGAGCAGGGTGTACGTGCGGGCCACGCTGATCCCGGCGGTGCGGGCGGCGGGCGGGTTGGCCCCGACGGCGCGCAGCTCGAAGCCGAACGCCGACCGGTTGAGCAGCCAGGCGACCGCGGCGGTGACCAGCACGGCGAGCACGATGCCCAGGTTGACCCGGACCTCGCCGCCGACGGCCGGCAGCTGCGCCGAGGAGTCGACCGGCTCGCTGATCGCGTCGCTGCGCCCGCTCTGCTGGATGCCCTTCTGCAGGATCAGCCAGCTCAGGAACAGGTTGGCCGTGTAGTTGAGCATGATCGTGACGATGACCTCGTGGGCGCCGGTGCGGGCCTTGAGGATGCCCGGCACGAAGCCCCACAGCGCGCCGCCGAGCAGGCCGGCGGCGAGCGCGGCGATCAGGTGGATCACCGGGGGCAGCGGCAGCAGGAAGCCGGCCAGCGCGGCGCAGATCGTGCCGACCACCGCCTGGCCCTGGCCGCCGATGTTGAACAGGCCGCCGCGGAAGGCCAGCGCCACCGAGAGACCGGTGAAGACCAGCGGGGCCGCGTACGTCAGCGTCTCGGAGATCGGGAAGACCACCTGGCGCCAGGTGCCGGTGCCGTTGGCCCAGGCGGTGACGGCGGCCGGATCGATGATGGCGCCCTTGAACAGGTCGGCGTACGCGTTGCTGACCACGGTCCAGCTGGCGTTCAGCGCGTCGCCCGGGCGGGCCGTGAGGTACGAGAAGGTGTCCAGCACCGCCGGGTCGGACACGATGATCAGGATCGCGCCGATGACCATGGCCAGCAGGACGGAGAGCACCGTCACCGTGACCGTGTTGGCCGACCACAGGTTGCGCAGGAAGACGCTCATGAAGGAGTCGCCGTTGTCGGGCTTCTCCCCGGCCGTCGGCGCGGCCGGCTTGTCCTGCAGGGAGATGGCGGCGGCCGGTTCCGCGGCCGGCTCGTCGGCCGGCTCGCGCGGTGTGCCGGCCGGTTCGTCGGTGGTCACTTGATCCCCTTCTCCGCGACCCCGTGGCCGTCCACGTCGTCGTCCGCGTCGTCGCCCGCCGGTCCCTCGCTCGCCGGATCCCCGCCGTCGGCCGGCGTCGCCGGCGCGGCCGTGGGCTCCGTGATGCCGGCCATCAGCAGGCCGATCTCCTCGCGCGGGGTGTCCGGCGAGACGATCGCCAGGATCCGCCCGCGATACATGACGGCGATCCGGTCGGCCAGCCCCGCCACCTCGTCCAGCTCGCTGGAGACGACCAGCACCGCGGTGCCCACGTCGCGCTCGCGCACGATCCGGCCGTGGATGAACTCGATCGAGCCGACGTCCACGCCGCGGGTCGGCTGCGCGGCGATGAACAGCCGCAGCGGCCGGGACAGCTCCCGGGCCACCACGACCTTCTGCTGGTTGCCGCCGGAGAGCGTGCTGACCGTGGCGTCCGGCGAGGAGGTACGGATGTCGAACTGCTCCACCCGCTCGCGCGCCGCCGTGGCCACCGCCGCCGGGTTGAGCCGCCACGCGTTGCCGTACGGGGCCCGGTCGTACTGGTCGAGCACCAGGTTCTCGGCGACGGTGAACTCCTTGACCACCCCGTCGTGGCTGCGGTCCTCGGGCACGTAGCCGACCCCGGAGCGCAGGATGTGCTTGGTGGTCATGCCGATCAGGTCCTCGTTGTCGACCTGGATCGTGCCGGCCCGCGGCTCGCGCAGGCCCATCACGGCCTCCACCAGCTCGGTCTGGCCGTTGCCCTGCACGCCCGCGACACCGAGCACCTCACCGGCCCGGACGACCAGGTCGACGCCGTCCACCGCGCGCACGCCGCGGTCGTCGTCGACGATCAGGCCGGAGATCTTGAGGACCTCTCGGCCCGGCTCGGCCGGCGCCTTGGTGATCTCGAGGTTGACCGCGCGCCCGACCATCAGCGAGGCCAGCTCCTCCTCGGGCGTCTCCGGCGGGACGGAGCTGACGGTGCGCCCGCGGCGGATCACGGTGATCCGGTCGGCGATCTCCTTGACCTCTTTGAGCTTGTGGGTGATGAAGACGATGGACTTGCCGGCGGCGGCGAGCCCGCGCATGACCTCGAGCAGCTCGCCGGTCTCCTGCGGGGTGAGCACCGCGGTCGGCTCGTCGAGGATGAGCAGGTCGACGTCGCGGGTCAGGGCCTTGACGATCTCGACCCGCTGCTGGGCGCCGACCGGCAGGTTCTCCACCAGGGCGTCGGGGTCGACCGGCAGGCCGTAGCGCTCGGAGACCTCCAGCACCTCGCGCCGGGCCCGGCGCCGGTCCAGGAAGCCGGCGCGGGCCTTCTCCGCGCCCAGGGCGATGTTCTCGGCCACCGTGAAGACCGGGACCAGCATGAAGTGCTGGTGCACCATGCCGATGCCGGCCGCGATGGCGTCGCGGGGGCTGCGGAAGGTCCGCGCCACGCCGTCGACGAGCACCTCGCCCTCGTCGGGCTGGAGCAGCCCGTAGAGCTGGTTCATGAGGGTGGACTTGCCCGCGCCGTTCTCACCGAGCAGGGCGTGCACCTCACCCGGTTCGACGGTCAGGTCGATGTGGTCGTTGGCCACCAGGTCGCCGAAGCGCTTGGTGATGCCGCGCAGTTCGAGTCTCAGCGGAATCTCCTGCAGACGAGGGGCTGGTGATCAACGGAGGGACGTTAGCAGCCCGAGCAGAGCCGCCGCGCAGGCCACAGGGTGTACCCGTGGCCGCGCGGCGGCCGGTTGACGTGCTGCCCGCGGACTACTTGGGGGCGTTGGCCGACTCGACCTTGACCGTACCCGCGATGATGTCCGCCTTCAGCTTCTCGACCTCGGCCTTGAGGCCGGCGTCGACCTTGCTGTCGAACTGGTTGTACGGCGCGATGGAGACGCCGTTGTTCTCGAGCGTGCCCAGGTAGCCCGGGGTCGCCGCGAGGGGCTTGCCGGCCGCGCCGTCGGCGACCGCCGTCTCGACCGCGTCGGTGATGTTCTTGACCACCGTGGTCAGGAAGACGTCGCAGTACTGCTCGGCGCTCTTGCAGCCGTCCTGGTCGACCCAGATGACCGACACCTTGCCGCCGGACGCCTTGGCGACGTCCGCGGTGCCCAGGCCCGTGCCGCCGGCCACCGGCATGATGACGTCGGCGCCCTGGGAGACCTGCGAGTTGGTGATGGTCTTGCCCTTGTTCTGGTCACCGAAGTTCTCGGCGAAGGTGCCGTTCTGCTTCGCCTTGTCCCAGCCCAGGACCTGGACGTTCTTGCTCTTCTGCTTGTTGTAGTACGCCACGCCGTCGGCGAAGCCGTCCATGAAGACGGTCACCGGCGGGATCTTCAGGCCGCCGTAGGTGGCCACCTTGCCGGTCTTGGAGTAGCCCGCGGCCAGGTAGCCGGCCAGGAAGGCCGCCTGCTCGGTGGCGAACTGCATCGGGAAGACGTTGGTCGCTCCCGCGATGCTGCTGTCCACGATGCCGAACTGCTGGGTCGTGTTCTCCTTGGCCACCTTCTCGGTGGCGCCGCCCATCAGGCCGCCGACCGAGAGGATGAAGTTGCACTTCTGCGAGACGAACTGCCGCAGGTTGGGCTCGTAGTCGGCCTCGGCCGTCGACGCGACGTACTTCGGGTCGACGTTGCTCTGCGCCTCCTTGGCGGCCTGCATGCCCGCCCACGCCGAGGCGTTGAACGACCGGTCGTCGATGCCACCGGTGTCGGTGACCATGCACGCCTTATATGCCGCCGCGGCGCTGCTCGCGCCGCCGCTCGGGGTCTCATCCGGGGCGTCGCCACAGGCAGCGGCGGCGAGCGAGAGCCCACCCGCCGCGAGAATCGCAACGATTCGCTTCCCACGTACTGGGCGCAAGACGCCCTCCTTCCACAGCGCACCGACACCTCGCGGTGCGTCTCAGGTCGGGAGCGTAGCCGCAGGCCACGGCGGCGTCAGGAGATCGGGCCGGACTGTTGGCGCACCGTTACCTGGGCGCGACCGCGCGGCCGCCTGAACGCCGCTTTAGCGAGGCTGAGGCGGGAAATGCCCGGTTACCGGAGTAACCCGCCGTTAATCTTTCGGCCGCAGGGGACCCGCGGCCGCGTTTTCTTCGGCGCGCCGGGGCGCCGGGGCGGCCGCGCGCCAGGCCCGTACGCCCAGCACGCCGACCGCCGTGCCGATCACCAGCGACGCGCCGATCAACAGGGCGTGCACCCAGAGGAACGACGTCGGGCCGCCGCCGGCGAACGAGCGGTCGTCCTTCCAGATGGCCAGGGCGAACCGGGGCCAGATGAGCCACGTCCAGACACCGACCAGGACCAGGAACGCCGACCACCGTCGCGAGAGCACCACGCCCCGAGTATGCCCGGGCCGAACGGTCAGCCGCCGGAGGTGAGCTTCGCGGCGATGCGGGCGAAGCCGGCGCGGACCTCGTCCTCCGACGGCGGCCGGCCCGGCGTGGTGCGCAGCGGTCCCTCCCCGCCGTCCAGGTCGGTCGCGGTGGTGTCCAGCTCCTGACCGGAGCGGGCCAGCTCGATCTCGTCGCGGATGGCCGCGGCGTCGGCCAGCGGGAGCAGCGGCTCGACCACCGCCATCAGGTCCTCGTCGGCCACCACGGCCTGGGCCAGCGCCAGCGCGTGCGGCCGCTCGTACGGCCCGCAGACCAGCGGCTCCCATTCCTCTTCGTCGTCCAGCGCGCCGATGGTGATGATCCACGGCAGGTTCGCCACCGGCGAGTCAGGCGGCAGGTGCAGCGTCACGAGGGTGCCCACGGGCCCATCATCGCGGGCAGTCGTGCCGAATCCAGGTATTTTGCCCCACCGGGGCAGTTTTATCGTCAGCCGACAGGTCCACCACGCGACCGTGCGGGCTGGTGGCCGCCCAGGCCGCGCCGAACAGCAGCAGCTGGTTGAAGACGTAGAGGTAGACCAGCACGCCGACGGCGCTGGCGACCAGCCCGTACGCCGGGTTGCGCTCGACCAGGCCGACGAACGACCGGCCGACCGTGTTCAGCAGGGTGATGCCGATGCCGACCTGCAGCACCGGCGGGGCCATCCGGCGCGCGGTCATCCGCAGTCGCGGCACCGCGGCCAGCAGGGCCGCGGCCAGCAGCATGTTGATGCCCACGGTGAGGATCAGGCTGACCGCCGAGCGCAGGAACGACACGTGACCGTCGGCCAGCCACTCCAGCAGCGACTCCAGCCCGTAGACGGCGAACACCGAGACGGCCAGCAGCAGCAGGATGCCGATCATCACCAGCAGATCGACCGCCTGGCGCACGCCGATGTAGCCGGGCTGCTCGTTGAGCCGCCAGATCAGCCGCTGCGAGGAGCGGATCGCCTCGACCCAGCCGATGCCGGTGAAGATCAGGCCGACGATGCCCACGATGCCGACGGTCTTGCCGCTGTCCAGGATCGCCTGCACGTCCAGGAACGGCAGGTTCTGCGCGAGGAACTCCTGGACGACCCGGAACAGCGGCTTGTTGGACTTGATCAGGAAGCCGAAGATCGAGTAGCCGATCAGCGCCAGGGCGAAGACCGCGAAGAACCCGTAGTAGGCGATCGCCGCCGCGAGCCGGCCGCCCAGGACCTCCTCGTAGCGGAGCAACGCGCGGCACAGGTGGTCGAAGTACCTCCAGCGGTGGCGCAGAGCCATGACCCGCGACTCGGCCGCCGCGTACGCCCGGTCGATGGCGTTCACGTGGCCGACCGTACCCACTGGCGCCGGGTCTGTCGCCGCAGGCCCGGGCGGGCTTTCCGCCGGGCCGGACGGGTTAACGCAGGCCGCCGAGCGGATAGTCGCGCCGGCGCTGCCAGGGGCCCTCGCCACCGTGCGAGAAGAGGGTGAACCCGCTGACCGGGAAGCGCGCCGAGAAGCCGGCCAGGTCCTCGAAGACCGCGTCCAGGGCGTCGCTCGGCACGTCCTGGGCGACCGTGACGTGCGGGTGGTACGGGAACCGGGTGTCCCGGTTGATCGCCTCGGAGGCGGTGATCGCGGCGGCCAGCAGCTCGCACTCGCTGATCCCGACCGCGAGGGTCACGAACACGACCTCGGTGACCGGCCGGAACGTGCCGGTGCCGCGCAGGTGGATGGTGAACGGCTGCTGCCCCGAGGCCACCGCCTCGAGGTGCTTCTCGACCTCCGGCAGCGACTCGGTGCGGATCTCGGTGGGCCCGAGCAGGGTGACGTGCGCCGGGGTGTACGCCGCCTGCGGGTCGCCCGCCGCGTCCCGGCGCCGGGTCAGGGCCGAGCCCCACGGCTCGGGGATGTCGATCGCGACGCCGATGCGCGTCGTGCCCTCGGCCACGCGGGTCAGACCTCGCGCGCCGGGGTGAGGAACCCCAGGTGCTGGTACGCGTTGGCCAGCGTGACCGTGGAGACGGCCCGGGCCTTGTCGGCGCCGACCGCGAGGATCTTGTCCAGGTGTCCCGGGTCCTCGAGGTAGGCGCGGGTGCGCTCCTGCACCGGCTTGACGAACTCCACGAACGCCTCGGCGAGGTCCTTCTTGAGGTCGCCGTAGCCGCGGCCGTCGTACTCCTCGAGCAGTTCGTCTATGGTCCGCTGGGTCAGCGCCGCGTACATGGTCAGCAGGTTGCTGATGCCGGGCTTGTTCTCCTCGTCGTAGAGGATCTCCCGGCCGGTGTCGGTGACCGCGGACTTGATCTTCTTGGCCGACCGCGCGGGCTCCTCGAGCAGCTCCAGGATGCCGTTCGGCGAGGACGCTGACTTGCTCATCTTCGCGGTCGGGTCCTGCAGGTCGGTGATCTTCGCCGTGTCCCGCACGATGTACGCCGACGGCACGGTGAACGTCTTGCCGAAGCGGGTGTTGAACCGCTGGGCCAGGTCGCGGGTGAGCTCGAGGTGCTGGCGCTGGTCCTCGCCCACCGGCACGGCGTCGGCCTGGTAGAGCAGGATGTCGGCGGCCTGCAGGATCGGGTAGGTGAACAGGCCCACGCTGGTGGTGTCCGAGCCCTGCTTGGCCGACTTGTCCTTGAACTGCACCATCCGGCCGGCCTCGCCGAAGCCGGTGATGCAGCTCAGCACCCAGGCCAGCTGGGCGTGCTCGGGCACGTGCGACTGCACGAAGAGGGTGCAGCGCTCCGGGTCCAGGCCCAGGGCGAGCAGCTGCGCGACCGACAGGCGGGTGCGGTTGCGCAGGGCCACCGGGTCGTGCCCCATGGTGATGGCGTGCAGGTCCACGACGCAGTAGAAGGCGTCGGCGGTCTCCTGCATGGCCACCCAGTTGCGGACCGCGCCGAGGTAGTTGCCGAGGTGGAAGGAGTCGGCGGTCGGCTGGATGCCGGAGAGCACCCGGGGACGGTGGTCGGCGTCGGACATGAGCGCCATTGTGTCAGCTTCGGCGGGCTTTCCGTCAAACGCCCGGCGTCGGATAGTCTGATGTTTGATCGTGTTGACTTATGAGCGTTCTTGGTGGAAGGCTCGAAGGGAAATCGGTCGGGCCACCGCGTGCCCACGTCCAGCATCCGCTACGAAAGGTCACGACGTGAAACTGCTCGTCACGGGAGGGGCCGGCTACATCGGCAGCGTCACCAGCCGGCTGCTGCTCGACGCCGGACACGAGGTCACCATCCTGGACAACCTCAGCACCGGCTTCCGGGAAGCGGTCGCCGGCGACGCCACCTTCGTGCAGGCCGACATCGCCGAGGCCGGCAGCGTGCTGACCCCCGGCGCCGGCTTCGACGCGGTGGTGCACTTCGCCGGCCTGATCGCCGCCGGCGAGTCGATGAGCAAGCCGGAGCTGTACTGGGATCACAACCTCGTGCGCTCGCTGGCCCTGCTCGAGGCCGTCCGGGCCGCCGGGGTGCCGCGCCTGGTGTTCTCCTCCACCGCCGCGGTCTACGGCAACCCCACCGAGCTGCCGATCACCGAGACGGCGGTCAAGGCCCCGACGAACACCTACGGCGCCACCAAGCTGGCCTTCGACTACGCGCTCACCTCCGAGACCTTCGCGCACCGGCTGGCCGCGGTCTCGCTGCGGTACTTCAACGTGGCCGGGGCGCTCATCCGCCCGGACGGCACCGCCATCGGCGAGCGGCACGACCCGGAGACCCACCTGATCCCGATCGCGCTGCAGGTCGCCGCGGGCCGGCGGGAGAAGCTCCAGCTGTTCGGCGACGACTACCCCACCGTCGACGGCACCTGCGTGCGCGACTACATCCACGTGCAGGATCTGGCCCGCGCCCACCTGCTCGCGCTCGAGGCGGCCACCCCCGGCGAGCACAAGATCTACAACCTGGGCAACGGCAACGGCTTCTCCAACCGGCAGGTCGCCGAGGCGGCCCGCGAGGTCACCGGGGCCGAGCTGCCCGTCGAGGTCGCGCCGCGCCGCGACGGCGACCCGGCCACGCTGGTCGCCTCGTCGCAGCGGGCCCGCGACGAGCTCGGCTGGGTGCCCGAGAAGAACACGCTGGCCGACATGATCGGCGACGCCTGGGCGTTCTACCGCAGCCACGTCGCGTGATCTGATCATGGACATGACTGTTGCCACCTCCGCCGCCGGGGCGTTCCGGGACGCCTACGGCACCGAACCCGAGGGACTGTGGGCGGCGCCCGGCCGGGTGAACCTGATCGGCGAGCACACCGACTACAACGACGGCTTCGTGCTGCCCTTCGCGCTGCCGCAGCACGTGGTGGCGGCGGCCGCCCCGGCCGACGGCCCGGGCTGGACGGTCTGTTCGACCTTCGCCGAGGGCGCCGTCACCTTCACCGACACCGAGCCCGGCGGGGTCGAGGGCTGGGCGGGCTACGTCGCCGGCGTCGTGTGGGCGCTGCGGGAGGCCGGCTTCGAGGTGCCACCGGCCCGGATCGCCTTCGCCTCCGACGTGCCCGTGGGCGCCGGGGTCTCGTCCTCGGCCGCGCTGGAGTCGGCCGCGCTGACCGCGCTGGTCGAGCTGGGCGGGCTCGACCTGCCGGTGGCCGACCGGCCCGCGCTGGCCCAGCGGGCCGAGAACGTCTACGTGGGCGCGCCGACCGGGATCATGGACCAGTCCGCCTCGATCCGCTGCACCGAAGGACGGGCCCTGTTCCTGGACTGCCGCTCGTTGCAGGTCGAGCAGATCCCGTTCGACCTGGCCGCCGCCGGCCTGGCCATCCTCATCGTCAACAGCAACGCGCCGCACCAGCACGTCGACGGCGAGTACGGCGCCCGCCGCAAGGCGTGCGAGGAGGCGGCCCGCATCCTGGGCGTGCCGGCCCTGCGCGACGTCACGCCGGCCGGGCTGGAGGCGGCGCTGGCCCGGCTCGACGACGAGGTGATGCGCCGCCGGGTGCAGCACATCGTCACCGAGAACCAGCGGGTGCTCGACACGGTGGAGCTGCTGCGCGCCGGCCGGATCCGGCAGATCGGCCCGCTGATGACGGCGTCGCACGCCTCGATGCGCGACGACTTCGAGATCACGGTCGGCCAGGTGGATGTCGCGGTCGAGGCGGCGCTGGCGGCGGGCGCGTACGGGGCCCGGATGACCGGTGGCGGCTTCGGCGGGTGCGTGCTGGCCCTGATCGACGCGGACCGCGCCGACGAGACCACGGCGGCGGTGGAGCGGGCGTACGCCGAGCACGGCTACACCGCCCCTACGGCGTGGTCGGCCGTGCCCGGCCCGGGAGCGGCCCGGCTGGCCTGACGCGCCGGGAGTGTCAGCGGTCCGGCAGCGGGTATGGATCCGGTCATGACTGTGGAATCCGAGACCAACGAGCCGAACGAGTTCGGCTTCGCCGGCGGCGCCACCGCGCCCCAGCCCGAGCGGCACCGGGAGTCCGCCGACGACGTCGACGCCGAGCGCATCGCCGTGCCGTCCGACGACCTCACCGGGGCGATCTCCGACGGCCTCGACCGGGCGACCCAGGGCGACGACTCCGACCGCTGACCGGCCGAACCGGCCGGGCCGAGCCGATCGGCTGGCCGGGCCGATCGGCCGGCCCAGCTGACCGGCCGAACCGGGCTGACCGGCGTCATCACGGCCGGCCGGCCCGGTGCGGCCCGCCCGGGGTCAGCGCGGCACGGGCTGCGGCTCGGCGTTCGGGCCCCGGACCACCGGCCGCCCGTCCACCCAGTCGACCCGGTCCAGCCACAACTGCCGGCCCGGCGCGACGCTGCCCACCGCGTCCGGCGGCCACGCGTGGTAGAGCAGCCACGTCTCTCCAGCCGGCGTCGTGACCAGGAAGCTGTGCCCCGGTCCGGCGGCCGCCGGCGTCGAGCGCAGGATCGGGTTCTCGGCGGCCTTGCGGCACGGCCCGAGCGGCCCGTCGCACTCGGCGTAGCCCACGGCGTAGACGTCCCGGTCGAACGCGTTGGCCGAGTAGAACAGGTAGAGCTTCCCGTCGTGACGGACCAGTTGCGGCGCCTCGATGACGTGGTCCTCCCAGGCCGCGTCGTTGGTCAGCAGCCGCTTCGGCTCACCCTCCAGCGACAGGCCGTCCCTGCTCAGCCGGCTGCCGTAGAGGTGGGTCGGCTCGCCGATGTGGTTGCCGTCGTTCTTCCAGTGCAGCCAGAGCGTGCCGTCCTCGTCGACGTACGGGCTGGCGTCGATCGAACCGCCCTGGTCGGCCTGGCAGATCAGCGGCTGAGCCGCGCCGTCCACGAACGGCCCCTGCGGTGACTCGGCGCGGGCGACGCCGACGCACTGCAGGTTCGCCGCCGTCGACCGGGCCGTGTAGTAGAGCAGGTAGCCCCCGTCGGCGGCGACGACCTCCGGCGCCCAGGTGTTGCCCCGCTCGGCCCACTTGCCCACCTCGGGCAGCGCGTCCCCGGCCGGGGTCCAGGCGACCAGGTCGGTCGAGGTCAGCACCGGCACGTTCTGGCTGGTGTTGTTGGTGCCGTAGGCGAACCAGGTGCCGTTGTCGAGGATGACCCCGGGGTCGGGGAAGTTCTCCCGGTACACCGGGTTGGTGAAGGTGCTCTGGGCCACGGCCGGCTCCTTGGTGCTGCCGCCGCCGCATCCGGCGGCGAGCATTCCGATGGACAGGATGCTGATCAGGCGTCTCACCACCGGCGGAACCGCAGGTAGTCGAAGGCCGCGGTGACGGCCGGCTCGGCGCCGCCGTGGGCGATCAACCCGATCCGCGGGTGCGAGTCCGCGGGCAGCGTCCACACCCCGCCCCAGGTCCAGGTCCGGCCGTCGCGGCTGATCCCGGCCCGGTACTCGTGCTCGCCGTTGACCTCGTCGACCCGGTGCGCCAGCCGCAGCCAGGTGGTGGTCAGGCCGGGGGCGCCCACGATGGTGCCGCCGTACGAGGTGGCGCCGGCGTACGGGATCTCGTGGCCGAACTCGACCTGGCGGGTGTTCCAGATGGCCACGGCGGACAGCCGCGCGAACTCGTCGTCCCCGGCGTACGCGATGAGCCCGGCCTGCTGGTAGTTGCGCACCGAGTCCTCGCCCAGGGCCAGCGTCAGCTTCGTCTCGGCGATCCAGCGGCCGTCCGGCGCGTCGCGCAGCAGCACGCCCGCGTTGTTGGACGCCCCGGTCAGGTCGGCGTTCTGCACCGGCCACCGCAACGCGCCGCCGCTCACGGTCGCCGCGGGATCGGGCCGCACGAAGGTCCAGGCCGGGTCCAGCGCCGAGCCGGTGAACTCGTCGGAGTACGCGGCCAGCACCCGGCCGGGCTCGGGCACGGCGGCCGCCCGGCGGACCGGTTCGGCCAGCGGGCCCACGCTGACGTTGTCCAGCTCGGCCGCCGCCGATGCGGTGAGACCGACGACGTGCGCGCCGCGGGGCACCCGGGTGGCTCCGGAAACCGTGTCGTCCAGCGTGGCGGTGAGCCGGCCGTCGCGCACGTCCACGGTCAGGTGGTGCCAGGCCGCGGCATCGAACCCGGCCGGCAGCGCGACCCGGTGCGAGCCGACGAGCAGGGCGCCCGGCGAGACCCGTACCGTCGTGGCGCCGATCCTCAGGCCGGCCGGGCCGCGGAGATCGACCTCCGCGCGCAGGTCCGCTCGCTGCGGCGAGCGGGCCAGCAGCGTGCCGTGGCCGCGCAGCCGGCCGTCGGCGACGGTCCAGTGCCCGTCGGCCACCCGCCACTGCGACAGGGTCTCGAAGGTGTCCTGCAGGGGAGTACGGGTCACCGGCGCCGCCACCGGCCGCGACGACGCCCAGGCGCCGGCCCGCACGGTCGGCCAGCCGCCGATCCAGTCCAGGCGGTCCAGCAGCATCGGCCGCTCGTTGATCCCGAACGGCTCGTCCAGGTACGGGTCGGCCCGGTCGATCGCGTGGTACGCGAGCCAGTCCTGCCCGGCCAGGTCGGTGACCAGGCCGTTGTGGCCGGTGCCGACCCACTTGTTGCCGTTGGGCGCGACGACCGGGGTGCCGCCGGCGCGGGAGACGTCCAGCCGCAGGCCGTCGCGGTCGGTGAACGGCCCGCGCGGGTCCCGCGAGCGTCCCACCGACACCGAGTAGCCGGTGGTCGGGCCCGCGCAGCAGTTGGCCGACGAGGCGAACAGGTAGTACCAGCCGTCGCGCCGGACGACGTACGCGCCCTCGAACTTGTTGTCGATCGCCACCCGGGTCGCGGCCCCCGTGACGTGCAGGCCGTCCGGGGACAGCTCGCTGACCCAGATGCCGCCGAAGTAGCTGCCGTAGTACAGGTAGCGGGTGCCGTCGGGGGTGGTGAGCTGGGCCGGGTCGAAGGTCCACAGCCAGCCGCCGTCGCCGCTGGGCCGGGGCGCGACCACCGGCTCGTCGGCGAACGTCCACGGCCCGGCCGGGCTCGGCGCGGTGGCCGCCCCGATCGCCGACCGGCCCGGGCCGTCCCGGGTCTCGGTGACGGTCACGTACATGACCCACTTGTCGCCCATGCGCCGCACGTCGGGAGCCCAGTAGGCGGCGTTGTCCGCGGCGAACGCGGGGCGCTGACCGGCGGCGAACGCGTCGCCCACGTAGGTCCACGAGACCAGGTCGCTCGAACGGGCCGTCGGGATCAGGTGCGCCACCTTCTCGCCCTCGCGCAGCGGGTCGGTGGTGCCGTACGCGTACCAGAAGCCGTCGTCGCCGCGCACGACCATCGGGTCGGCGAAGGTGTCCGCGAAGGACGCCGAGACGGGGTTGGTGTAGGTCTGTCGCTGCGGCGCGGCCTGCGCCGCGCCGGGGGTGAGCAGGAGTAGCGCCGCGGCGAGCGCGGCCGTGCACCGTCGCATGAGATCAGCCCTTCAGGCCGGACCGGGAGACACCCTCGATGATGTAGCGCTGGCTGACCATGAACAGGATCAGCGCCGGGATGCTGGCCAGCGCCGCGCCGGCCATGATCACGGGATAGTTGATGTTGTAGGCGCCCTGCAGCGTGCCCAGCCCCGGCGGCAGCGTGAAGTTCTGCGGGCTGAACAGCGTGTAGACCGGCCAGATGAAGTCGTTCCAGTTGGTCAGGAAGCTGATCACCGCGAGCGTGGCCAGGGCCGGCTTGGACAGCGGCAGGATCACCTTGGTGAAGATCTGCCACGAGTTGGCCCCCTCCAGCAGCGCCGCCTCCTCCAGCTCCCGGGGCAGGCCCAGGAAGAACTGCCGCAGGAAGAACACCCCGAAGGCGCTGGCCGCGCCGGGCACGATCAGCGCCATGAGGCTGTCCAGCCAGCCCAGCCGGTCGATGATGAGGAAGTTGGGGATGATCAGCGTGAAGATCGGCACGAACAGCGTCGCGATGATCAGCGCGAAGACGATCCGCTTGCCGCGGAACTCCATCCGGGCCAGCGCGTAGGCGGCCATCGAGGCGACGACGAGCACCAGCAGCGCCTGCCCGCTCGCGGCGATCAGGCTGTTGAGGAACCAGCGCAGCACCGGCGTCTGCGAGTCGCCGGTGAACAACGTGTCGTACGCGCCGGTGGTCGGGTTCTCGGGCAGGATCGTCGGCGGCACCCGGGTCGCCTCGTCCGCGCTCTTGAAGCTGGTGGTGAGCATCCACACCACCGGGGCGATGAAGACCAGGCTGAGCAGCCCGAGCAGGGAATACCAGGCGACACCGCGCATGCGGCCCATGACGTCAGTCCTTCGTCCGGAACAGGCGGAAAGTGATCATGCTGACCAGCAGCAGGGCCAGGGTCAGCAGGTAGCTCATCGCGGCCGCGCTGCCCATCCGGTAGCTGCGCAGGCCCTCCTCGGCGATGTACATGATCGCCGTGCGGGTCTCCACGCCCGGCGCGCCCTGGGTGATCAGGTACGCCTGGCCGAACATGTTGCTGGAGGCCAGGATCGTGTTGATCACGATGAACAGCAGCACCGGCCGCAGCCCGGGCAGGGTCACGCTGCGGAACTCGGCCCACCGGCCGGCGCCGTCCACCTTGGCCGCGTCGTACAGCTCACGCGGGATGTCCTGTAGCCCGGCGAGGTAGATGACCGCGTTGAAACCCAGCGTCCACCAGACCGTGACGCCGACCAGCGAGATCCACGCCCAGGGCAGCCCGGTGGTCCAGGCGGTGTCGTCCGGCAGCCCGACCGCGCCGAGCAGCGCGTTGACCGCGCCCAGGTTGGGGTCCAGCAGGAAGCGCCACAGCACGCCGATGACCGCCACGCCCAGCACGTACGGCGCGAAGTAGACCGCGCGGAAGAACGTGCGGCCCTTGAACGAGCGGTTCAGCAGCAGCGCGATGGCCAGCGGGACGGTGACCAGCAGCGGCACGCTGAACACCGTGAAGATCGCGGTGGCCTGCATGCTCTGCCAGAAGAAGTCGAAGACCGGCGACGCGCTGTCGAACAGGGCCTGGTAGTTGTCCAGGCCCACGAACGGCTTGCCGGCCAGCAGGTAGTCCCAGTCGTGCAGGCTGATCCACAACCCGTAGCCCGCGGGCACGAGGGTGAAGGTCACGAACAGCACCACGTACGGCAGCAGGAAGAGGTAGGGGGTCAGGCCCGCCCCCCGCCTCGGCGCCCGGGTCGCGGGCGCCGAGGTCGAGGTGGCGGCTGTCTCCAGCACGTCGACCATGGTGGTCAGCCGCCGTACTTCTTGCGGTTCTGCTCGAGGATCTGGCCGGCCTTGGCCGCCGCGTCGGCCAGGGCCTTGCCCGGCTCCTTGCGCAGCAGGATGGCCTCGTTGACCGCGGTGTCCACGGTGGCCAGCGCATCCGGGATGCCCGGCACCGAGGGCGGGAAGTGCAGGTTGTCGATCTGCGTGCCGATCGCCGCCTGCTCCTTGAGCGCGGCGAACGCCGGGCTGTCGCGGATCTCCTTGCGGGCCGGCACCTGCCCGCCCTTGGCCCATTCCAGCGACTGCTGGCTGATGAAGTTGATGAACACCTTGCCGGCCTGCAGCTTGTTGGCGTCCTGGGTGCGCTGCTTGAACTGCACGAACTGGTGCGAGCCGGCCCAGGCGGCGGGCTGGGTGCCGATCGTCGGCAGGGCGGTGACGCCCCACTCCATCCCCTTGACCGCGCGCAGGGTGTTGATGGTCCAGATGCCGTTCCAGTTGAACGCGTTCTTGCCGTTCTGCAGGGCGATCAGGTCGGCGTCCTGGGCCACGTTCTTCGGGCTGTAGCCGTTCTTGACCATGTCGGTGAGGAAGGTCAGCGCCTGCACGCCGGGCTGCTCGGCGAACAGCGGCTTGGTGGCCTTGTCGTCGAACAGCTGACCCCCGAATTGCCAGGTCAGCGCCTCGAACTGGAGCGTGCCGGTGAACGGGAACGGCGTCGCCCAGTGGCCCTGGACGCCCTTGGCCTTCAGCTTGTCCAGGGCGGTCAGGTACTCGTCCTTGGTGGCCGGCGGCTTCTCCGGGTCGAGCCCGGCCGCCTGCAGCACCTTCTTGTTGTAGAACATGCCCAGCGGGTGCACGTCCAGCGGGATCGAGTACCGCTTGCCGTTGTAGACCCCGGCCTGCCACACCGGCGGGGAGAAGTCGCTCTCGGTGAGCTGCAGCGACTTGGCCAGGTCGTCCAGCGGCAGGACCACGCCGCGGGCGGCGTTGGTGGCCACCTGGTCGACGTGCATGATGCCGAGGTCCGGGCCGTTGCCGGTGGACACGGCGGCGGGGACCTTCTGGTAGTAGTCGGCCCACTCGTACACGTTCATCGTGACCTTGATGTTCGGGTTCGCGGTGTTGAACTTGTCCACCAGGGACTTCATCACCGGCCCGTCGCCGCCGGTGAAGCCGTTCCAGAAGGTCAGCGCGACGTTCGGGCCGGTGTAGTTGGTGGCCGCGGGCTGGGCGTTCTCGCCGCCGCCGCCGACGACGGGGTTGGGCCCGTCGTCACCGCAGGCGCCGAGCAGGACGGCGCCACCGGCGCCGACGCCGAGCCCGAGCAGGCCGCGGCGGGTGAGATGTGGTTTCACGGTTTCTCCTCGGGGGTGAAGCTCAGGGCGTGCCAGGAGACAGGGGGAAGAACGACGGCGGCGCGGCCGCCGTCGAGGGCGGGCATTTCTTCGGTACGGGGACGGACCCGATCAGGCGCAGCGGCGGTGTTGCCGATCGACGGGTCGTCCGCGGCGAGGCTGATCCGCTGCCCCGCCCGCAGCCCCGGGAAGGCCCGCAGGTCGAGGTCCAGCCGGACCGCCTCGGTGGAGCGGTTGACGGCGAAGACGACGAGCCGGCCGCTCGGCTCGTCGAGGGTGGCGACGGCGTCCACCGCCGGCACCTCGCCGTAGCGGCCGGTGGTCATGGCCGGTGACCGGACCGCGGCCCGCAGCACGGTGCCGCGGGCCAGCCGCGCGGTGTGGGCGAACGGGTGGAAGATGGTCTGCCGCCAGGCCGCGCCGCCGGGCGTGGTGCGGATCGGCGCGATGATGTTGACCAGCTGCGCCTGGTTGCCGACGGTCACCCGGTCGGCGTGGCGCAGCATGCTGATCAGCAGGTTGCCGACGACCATCGCGTCGGTGACCGTGTAGTCGTCCTCGATGAGCGCCGGGGTGTCCTCGATCGGCCGGTCCTCCGGCTCGGTGAAACGCGACTGGTACCAGACGTTCCACTCGTCGAGGGCGAGGTTGATCCGCTTGCCGCGGCGCAGCTTGGCCCGGACGTGGTCGGCGGTGGCGACGATGTCGTCGATGAAGCCGTCGAGGTTGACCGCGGCGGCCCGGAAGCTGGCCGCGTCCTGGCTCTCGGGGTCGTAGTAGCTGTGCAGGGACAGGTAGTCCACGTGGTCGTAGGTCTGTTCCAGCACGGTCGCCTCCCACCCGGCGAAGGTGGGCATGTCGGCCTTGGAGCTGCCGCAGGCGACCAGCTGGATGGTGGGGTCGACGCGTTTCATGGCGTGGCCGGCCCGGGCGGCCAGGCGGCCGTACTCCAGCGCGGTCATGCTGCCGATCTGCCAGGGCCCGTCCATCTCGTTGCCCAGGCACCAGAGCCGGACGTCGTGCGGCTGGGCCACGCCGTGCTTGCGGCGCAGGTCGGCGGCCGCCGTGCCGTCCGCCAGGTTGCAGTACTCGACCAGCTCGGCGGCCTCGGCGATGCCGCGGGTGCCGAGGTTGACCGCCATCATCGGCTCCACCCGGGCGAGCGCGGCCCAGCGCATGAACTCGTTGAGCCCGAAGGCGTTGCTCTCCAGCGAGCGCCAGGCCAGGTCGAGCCGGCGCGGGCGGTCGCCGACCGGGCCGACGCCGTCCTCCCACCGGTAGTTGGAGACGAAGTTGCCGCCGGGGTAGCGCACCAGCGTGACGCCCAGCTCGCGGACCAGCTCCAGCACGTCGGTGCGCAGCCCGTCGGGGTCGGCCGCCGGGTGGCCGGGCTCGAAGATGCCGGTGTAGACGCAGCGGCCCATGTGCTCCACGAACGAGCCGAAGAGCCGCCGGTCGACCGGGCCGATGGCGAAGGCGGGGTCGAGAGTCAACCGAGCCTGGTCCACGTGGAACTCCCGTCCGCCGGTGTTGTGTGCCGCCTCACACTGTTTACAACGTTGGAACCAACGTTGTAAAGAGCCCGACACCCGCCTGTTATCAGGAGCGTCGAGATTGGTGCGGTGGGAGCGCTTCCCGGCGGACTTATCGCCCGAGCGTGCTTTCCCGGGCCACCAGCCGGTGGCTGACCCGCAACTCGCGCGGCGCGGCGGCGGGCGTCGCGCCCTCGCCCAGCCGCTCGGCCAGCAGGTCGACGGCCAGCTCGGCGATCCGGCCCAGGTCCGGGGCGATCGTGCTGAGCGTCGGCGTGCTGAACCGGCCGTCCTCGATGTCGTCGAAGCCGATCACGGCCACGTCGCCGGGCACGGTCCGGCCGCGGTCCAGCAGGGTGCGGATCGCGCCCAGGGCCAGCAGGTCGTTGAAGCAGAAGACGGCGTCCGGCGGCCCGGGGCCGTCCAGCAGGCGGGCCATCGCGGCGGCGCCGTCGGCCCGGTGGAACATCTCCACCTCGGCGACCAGGGCGGGATCGACCGGCAGGCCGGCCTCCGCGAGCGCCGCCCGGTAGCCGGCGAGCCGCTGATGCGCGGTCACCGCCGACGGGCTGTCCTGCGCCCCGATCGCGGCGATCCGCCGCCGCCCCGACGCGCACAGATGCCGGGTCGCGTCGGCCGCGGCAGCCGTGTTGTCGATGGCCACGTGATCGGCCGGGCCGTGCCACACCCGCTCGCCCAGCAGCACCATCGGCGTCTCGTCGCCGCCGCGGGCCAGCTCCTCGCCGGCCAGCGCCAGCGGGCTGAAGATCAGGCCGTCGATGGCGTGCCGGCGCAACCCGGCGACCAGGTTGCGTTCCCGGTCGGCGTGGCCGTCGGTCTGGTCGATCAGCACGGTCCAGGACCGGCGCTCGGCGGCGTGCACGATGCGCCCGGCCAGCTCGGCGAAGTACGGCGACTGCAACTCCGGCACCGCCAGCGCGATCACCCCGGAGCGGCCGCTGCGCAGCTGCCGGGCGGCGACGTTGGGCTTGTACCCGAGCGCGTCGATGGCCTGCTGCACGCGGGCCCGGGTGTCCGGCGCGACGTGCACGTAGCCGTTCACCACGTTGGAGACGGTCTTGATCGACACGCCGGCCCGCGCGGCCACGTCCTTCAGACCCGGAGGCACCGGCCCCGCCTCCTCTCCGTGCATCAGCACGAAGCCCCGGCCCCGGACGGCACCGGACCGGGGCTTCGTCAGACCCTACTGAGCCTCGATGATCATCCCAGCGCCCACGGTCCGGTTGGTCGCCTCGTCGATGAGGATGAAGCCACCGGTGGTACGGTTACGGCGGTACTCGTCGGCCAGCAGCGGCACCGTGGTGCGCAGCTTGACCCGGCCGATCTCGTTCAGTCCCAGCTGCGGCGCGTCCTCGTCGCGGTGCAACGTGTTCACGTCGAGGCGGTACTGCAGGCCGCGGACCACCGTACGGGCCGTGCGGGTGGTGTGCTTGATGGTGTACTTCGCGCCGACCCGCAGCGGGGCCGTCTCGTCCATCCAGCAGATCATCGCCTCGACGTCCTGGGCGACCGCCGGCGCGTTGTGCGGCCGGCAGATCATGTCGCCCCGGGAGATGTCGATCTCGTCGGTCAGCCGCACGGTCACCGACATCGGCGGGAACGCCTCGTCGACCGGGCCGTCCGCGGTGTCGATGGCGGAGATCTTGCTGGTCATCCCGGACGGCAGCACCATCACGTCGTCGCCGGGCTTGAGCACGCCCGAGGCGACCTGGCCGGCGTAGCCGCGGTAGTCGGTGACGTCCTTGGACTGCGGGCGGATCACGTACTGCACCGGGAAGCGCACGTCGACCAGGTTGCGGTCCGAGGCGATGTGCACGTGCTCCAGGTGGTGCAGCAGCGACGGGCCCTCGTACCAGGGGCTCCGCTCGGAGCGCGAGGCGATGTTGTCGCCCTCCAGCGCCGAGATCGGGATGACCGTCAGGTCGGGCGCGTCGAGCTTGGCCGCGAACGAGGTGAACTCGTCGGCGATCTTCTCGTAGACGCCGCGGTCCCAGCCCACCAGGTCCATCTTGTTGACGCACAGCACCAGGTGCGGAACGCGCAGCAGGCTGGTCAGGAAGGCGTGCCGGCGGGACTGCTCGACCAGGCCCTTGCGGGCGTCGACCAGGATCAGCGCGAGGTCGGCCGTCGAGGCGCCGGTGACCATGTTGCGGGTGTACTGGATGTGCCCCGGGGTGTCGGCGATGATGAACTTGCGCCGCGGCGTGGCGAAGTAGCGGTACGCCACGTCGATGGTGATGCCCTGCTCCCGCTCGGCCCGCAGGCCGTCGGTGAGCAGCGCCAGGTTGGTGTACTCGTCGCCGCGGGCCGCGCTGACCGCCTCGACCGCCTCGAGCTGGTCGGAGAACAGCGACTTGGTGTCGTAGAGCAGCCGGCCGATCAGCGTCGACTTGCCGTCGTCCACGCTGCCGGCGGTGGCGAACCGCAGCAGGTCCATCGGCCGGGCCGTCGCCTCGTCGGACTCCAGAACTGCCTGACTCATCAGAAGTAGCCTTCCCGCTTGCGGTCTTCCATCGCGGCCTCGCTGACCTTGTCGTCGCCCCGGGTGGCGCCGCGCTCGGTGATCCGGGTCGCCGCGACCTCGTCGATGACCTTCTCCACCGTGTCGGCGTCGGAGAGCACCGCGGCGGTCTGCGACGCGTCGCCGACGGTGCGGTAGCGCACCCGGCGGGTCTCGACGGTCTCGCCGTCCTTGGGGACGATGAACTCGTTCACCGCGTAGAACATCCCGGCGCGCTCGACGACCTCGCGGTCGTGGGCGTAGTAGATGCTCGGCAGCGCGATCCGCTCCTTGGCGATGTAGTGCCAGACGTCCAGCTCGGTCCAGTTCGACAGCGGGAACACCCGGATCGACTCGCCCGGGTGGTGCCGTCCGTTGTAGAGCGACCACAGCTCCGGGCGCTGGTTCTTCGGGTCCCACTGGCCGAACTCGTCGCGGAAGCTGAACATCCGCTCCTTGGCCCGGGCCTTCTCCTCGTCGCGGCGGGCGCCGCCGAACAGCGCGTCGAAGCGGTACTTCTCCACCGCCGCCAGCAGCACCGGGGTCTGGATCCGGTTGCGGGTGCCGTCCGGCAGCTCCCGGACCAGGCCGGAGTCGATGGCCTCCTGCACGCTGGCGATCACCAGGTTGAGGCCGAGCTCGGCCACCCGGGTGTCGCGGTAGTCCAGCACCTCGGGGAAGTTGTGCCCGGTGTCCACGTGCATGACCGGGAAGGGGATGCGCGCCGGCGCGAACGCCTTCTCGGCCAGGCGCAGCATCACGATCGAGTCCTTGCCGCCGGAGAAGAGCAGGACCGGCCGCTCGAACTCGGCCATGACCTCCCGCATGACGAAGACGCTCTCGGCTTCGAGAGCGTCGAGATGCGAGACGCGGTAGGGCTTCGTCTGGCTCATCTTCCAGACCTTTCGGGTGTCGGCCGAACTCATCCGGGGGCTCGGTTTACGGGAGGTGTCGCTGCAACGCTGCGAGCAGACGGGGCGCGAGGTCCTTGCGACAGACCACCAGATCCGGCAACTTCGGATCGGCCTGGTTGTATTTCAGCGCAGTTCCATCGATACGGGAAGCGTGCAGTCCAGTGGCCGACGCCACAGCGACCGGGGCGGCGCTGTCCCACTCGTACTGCCCGCCGGCATGCACATAGGCGTCCGCGTCCCCGTTGATCACCGCGGCGATCTTCACGCCGGCCGATCCCATCGGCACCAGCTCGGCGCCGATGTCCTCGGCCAGGGCGGTGACGAACGCCGGCGGGCGGGTGCGGCTGGCGGCGATCCGGATCGGGCCACCGGTCGCGGCGGCCAGCGGCAGCGGCGGGTACGCCGGCGGCTGATCGGTGGCCAACGTGCGGTGCTGGGCCGGCATCGCCACGGCCCCGGCGGCCAGGCAGCTGGGCCGGGAGCAGTCCGCGGTCCAGAGCGCCACGTGCACGGCCCAGTCGGTGCGGCCCTGCTCGGAGAACTCCCGGGTGCCGTCCAGCGGGTCGATGATCCAGACCCGGGAGGCGTCCAGGCGGTCCGGGCGTACGGCGTCGTGCCGGTCGTCCTGCCAGGCCAGCCGAGAGTGGTCGTCCTCCTCCGACAGCACCGCGTCCGCCGGGCGCCACCGGGCCAGCTCGGCGCGCAGCAGGTCGTGCGCGGCCTTGTCGCCGGCCGCCTTGAGGGCCTTGCCGTCGGCGTACCCCACCTCGTCGCGGACCTGGAGCAGCACCTGGCCGGCGCGGTCGGCGAGCCAGCGCGCGAAGGCCGCGTCGATGACCGGCGGGGTCCCGCCGTCCGCGACCGGCTCACGCTGACCCGCTATGCGGGCCGACGTCCCTGTCTGCTCGCTCATCGCCTCGCCTCTCATGCTCAGTACGCCCCGGACGAGCGCACCACGGCCGTCATGGTGCGCAAAAGGATCACCAGGTCCAAACTGAGCGACCAGTTCTCCACATAGCGAAGGTCCAGCCGGACCGTCTCCTCCCACGACAGGTCCGAACGTCCGGAAACCTGCCAAAGGCCCGTCATGCCGGGCTTGACGGCAAGACGGCGGCGCACGTCGTCGGCGTAGACGGCAACCTCGGACGGCAACGGCGGCCGCGGCCCGACCAGCGACATCTGACCGGCGATCACGTTCAGCAGCTGGGGCAGCTCGTCCAGGGACAGCCTCCGCAACCACCGACCGACCGGGGTCACGCGCGGGTCGTCGCGCATTTTGAAGAGCACACCGTCGTGCTCGTTGAGATGCCGGAGCTCGGCCAGCCGGGCCTCGGCGTCGACGTACATGCTGCGGAACTTGAAGATACGGAACTCGGACCCGTCACGCCCGACCCGCACCTGACGAAAGAGTACCGGGCCGCGTGAGGTCACCCGCACGCAGAGTGCGACGCCCACCAGCAGCGGACCGAAGACAATGAGCAGGGCCAGGGCACCGACCCGGTCGACGAGGTCCTTGACGATGCGGGCGCCGCCGTGCAGCCGCGGATGCTCCACGTGCAGCATCGGCAGCCCGTCGAACGGCCGGATGGTGGTGCGCGCCCCGGCCACGTCGATGAGGGCGCTCGCCACCACCAGGTCGACCTCGTCGCGCTCGAGCCGCCAGGCCAGCCGGCGCAGCGCCGCGCCGTCCAGCTCCGGGCAGCTCAGCACCACCACGGTGTCGGCGTCGGCCGCGTCCACCGCGGTCGCCACGTCGTCGAACGTGCCGAAGACCGGCAGGTCGATGACCCCGTCGTGGCCCGGCGGCAGGCACGCCCCGACCACCTCCAGGCCGTGGTAGCGCTCCCGGCGCAGCTGGCGGGCGATCCCGATGACCGACAGCTCATGACCGACCACGATCACCCGGCGCAGCCGCTCGCCCCGGGCCCGGGCCAGGTGCAGCCGCTTGCGCAGGGCGAACCGCAGGACCACCGCGGACAGCATCGCGGTGGGCAGCGCGGCCAGCACGTACGAGCGGGCCAGGTCCAGATCGAGCGCGTACGACACCACGGCCACACCCGCGATCAGGCCGACCCCGCCCCGGAACACCCGCTGGTACTCGTCCGTGCCGACGAACAGGAAGCGGCGCTCGTACGCCCGGCTCACCACCAGCACCGCCAGCAGCGCCACCGGCAGCAGCGCCGACAGCCACACGTACGAGCGGTTGTAGGTGGTCACCTCGTCGCCGAAGCGCAGCCCGAACGTCACCGCGCCCGCGGCGATGCCGGCCAGCAGGTCGCAGAGGATCAGCGTGCGCACGTACTGCCGCTCCCACCGCTGGCGCCGCGACATCGCCGCGTGCCGGCCCCGGACCCGCACGAACGGCCGGGTC
Organism: Actinoplanes nipponensis; assembly: GCF_016862275.1. Taxonomy (GTDB): domain Bacteria; phylum Actinomycetota; class Actinomycetes; order Mycobacteriales; family Micromonosporaceae; genus Actinoplanes; species Actinoplanes nipponensis. The sequence goes on from NZ_BOMQ01000045.1 coordinate 103,922, forward strand.
GCGGGCCGGGCCGCGGCGGAGCGGTTGCGCTCGTCCGACCAGTGCCGCTCGACGGCCCGGTTGCGGGCCCGCCCGGCGGCGTCGCGGCCCCCGGCGCCGGCCAGCGGCGGCGCGTTGTCGGCCCCGTCCACCCCGGTGTCGTCGACGGTCGAGCGGGCCGGCGACGGGATCTTGCTGTTCCGGCTCCGGTACGGCAGCGGCCGGTGCGGGCGGGGGCCGTGGTTGCCGGGCGGGTGATTGGCCGGGCCGTGGTTCTCCGGCGGCTCCGACGGCGCCCCGTCGCCGCGGTGCACGGCCGGCAGCACCACCGTCGGCTCACCCGGTGTCGCCCCGTGGTCCTCGGAGAGTTCCTGGCGCAAACGAACCTCCCCCGTACCGCGTGGTCACCGCACACCGTTGGGGTGCGCTACGTGACCAACGCGCTAACCAGGGGACGCGTCACGGTGTCGATAGATGGACAAAACAGCCCAATCGATATGTCCGTTTCGCAAGCATCGATTCAATTTCCGTGGTATTTGTTCTGCGCCCACTCCACACCCTCGAGCACCACAGCCTCCACCACGTCCGCCGCCCGGTCCACGAGGAAATCCACCTCCTTGCGCTCCGCACCGGAGAAGTCCGACAGCACGTAGTCGGCCGGATCCTGACGCCCCGGCGGCCGGCCGATGCCGAACCGGACCCGGGCGTACTCCTTGCTGCCCAGCGACTTCGACATCGAGCGCAGCCCGTTGTGACCACCCTCACCACCGCCGCGCTTCACCCGCACCTGCCCGTACGGCACGTCCAGCTCGTCGTGCACGGCCACCACGTTCTCCACCGGCACCTTGAAGAACTGCGCCAGCGCCACCACCGGCGCCCCGGACAGGTTCATGAAGGTCAGCGGCTTCACCAGGATCAGCTTCGGACCGCCGAAACCCAACCGGCCCTCGGCCACCTCGGCCACCACCCGCTTGGCCCGGCCGAACTTGCCGCCGACCCGCCCCGCCAGCAGCTCGGCCACCCGGAAGCCGACGTTGTGCCGGTTGCCGGCATACTCCCGGCCGGGATTGCCCAGGCCGACCACCAGCCAGGGCGCGTCCTCGGTCATGGTCTCTCCTTACGACAACAGGGAAAGTGCCACAAGGCACTTTCCCTGGAGATCGCGGTTCTGTGGGGGCCGGGTCAGGAAGCGGCGTCCTCGGCGGGCTCGGCGGGCTCGGCCGACTCGGCCGCCTCGCCGGTGTCGCCCTCGAGCTGCTCCGCGGTCTGCGCCGCGGTGACCATCGCGAGCACGAACTCCGGATCGACCGCGAGCTCGGTGCCCTCGGGCAGCGTCACGTCGCCGGCGGTGACCGTCGAACCGGCCTCCAGCCCCTCGATCGAGACCTCGAACCCGCTCGGCAGGTGCATGGCCTCGGCCACCACGGCCAGCGTGTTCGACTCGTTGACGACCAGCGTGTTGCGGGCGGCCTCGCCGACCAGCGTCACCGGGACGTCGACCTGGACCTTCTCGCCCCGCTTGACGATGATCAGGTCGACGTGCTCGTACGTCTCCTTGATCGGGTCGCGCTGGATGGCCTTCGGCAGGGCCAGCGTCGAACCCGTGCCACCGACGACGTCGATGGTGAAGACCTGGTTGAGACCGCCGTGCCGGATGGCGGCGGCGAACTCACGCGCGGGCAGCGCGATGTGGACGGGAGCCTCGCCGTGTCCGTACAGCACGGCGGGCACCAGGCCGGCCCGGCGCGTGCGGCGGGCACCACCCTTGCCGAACTCGGTGCGGGGCTCGGCGCTGATCTTTACCTCGGACACGGGGAAACTCCTGAAAACGTTGGAACGGGCGGCGTGAGTCGGCGGGCTGCGGGCATTCGGCGCTCGGCGAAGGGGCGCACGGGCACAGGCCCGGAGCACCGCGTCGATCACGGTGCCTCAAGCGAACTCTGCAAACTGCAGCAGACCGCGTGGCACCCTCGCCGTGGCAACCGCACCAGCTTACCTGCCGCCACGGGGGCCGGACCGGCGGGTCCCGTCGGATCACCCGCCCTGCGGAAAATTCACCCGCACGACGGCGCCCGGCCCGGCCTAAACCGGACAAAAACCTGGTCCGGGGCTCAGCTCAAGCCGCCGAACAACGTCGTGACGGACCCGTCGTCGAAGACCTCCCGGATCGCCCGCGCCAACAGCGGTGCGATCGACAGCACGGTGATCTTGTCGAGCTGCTTCTCCGGCGGCAACGGCAGCGTGTTGGTCACCACCAGCTCACTGATCCGGCTGTTCTTCAGCCGCTCGGTCGCCGGATCCGACAGCAGCGCGTGCGTCGAAGCCACGATCACATCGGCGGCGCCCGAATCGAACAGGATGTCGGCGGCCTTGGTGATCGTGCCACCCGTGTCGATCATGTCGTCGACGATCAGGCACACCCGGCCCTCCACCTCGCCGACCACCCGGTTCGCCACCACCTGATTCGGCTTCAACGGGTCACGCGTCTTGTGGATGAACGCCAGCGGGCACCCGCCCAGACGGTCCGTCCACCGCTCCGCCACCCGCACCCGGCCCGAGTCCGGGGCCACGACCGTCATCGGCCGGCCCTCGAACTTCTTGATGATGTGCTCGGCGAGAATGTCCATCGCGAACAGGTGATCCACCGGGCCGTCGAAGAAGCCCTGGATCTGCGCCGTGTGCAGATCCACCGTCAGGATCCTGTTCGCGCCCGCCGTCTTCAGCAGGTCGGCGACCAGCCGCGCGGAGATCGGCTCCCGGCCCCGGTGCTTCTTGTCCTGCCGCGAGTACGGGTAGAACGGCAGCACCACGGTGATCCGCTTGGCCGAACCCCGCTTCAGCGCGTCCACCATGATCAGGGTCTCCATGACCCAGCGGTTCACGCCCTCGGTCACCGACTGGACGACGAACGCGTCCGAGCCCCGCACCGAATCCTTGAACCGGACGAAAATCTCCCCGTTGGCGAACTCGTACGAATCGGACGGGGTCGGCGCGATGCCGAGCACCTGACCGATCTCCTCCGCCAGCTCCGGGAAGCCCCGGCCGGAGAAAAGCATCAAACTCTTACGGTTCTCCGCGACGATGCTGCCCATCGGCTCGTCCGCTCCCGTGCATCTAGGGGGTTGTCACCTGAAGTATCACCCGTGGCCGTCCCGGCGCCACGAACCGCGGCCCGGTCGTGGGATCCCTCACCCCAGCTTGCGCCCGCTACGCCCCGCTGTCCTCAGTCGCCGAGGTCCCGGCCCGCTCCGCCGCCTCCGCCGACACGGTGCCCGGCCGCTTGCGCGCCACCCAGCCCTCGATGTTGCGCTGCTGCGCCCGCGTGACCCCCAGATGCCCGGCCGGCACCTCCTTGGCCACCGCGCTGCCGGCCGCCACGTACGCCCCCGGCCCGATCTCCACGGGCGCGATCAGCACCGTGTCACTGCCCACGAAAGCGGCCTCCCCCACGGTGGTGTGATGCTTGTTCACCCCGTCGTAGTTGGCGAAGATCGTGCCCGCCCCGATGTTCGCCTTCGGGCCGATCGTGGCATCACCCACATACGTCAGATGCGGCACCTTCGCCCCCGCCCCCAGCTCGGCGTTCTTCGTCTCCACGAACCCGCCGACCTTCGACTTGCGGCCCAGCCGCGTACCCGGCCGCAGGAACGAGAACGGCCCCACCGTCGCGTCCGGGCCCACCTGCGCGCCGATGGCATGCGTCCGCAGCACCGTCGCGCCGGCCGCCACCACGGTGTCGATCAACGTGGTGTCCGGGCCGATCACCGCGCCCGTCGCCACCGTCGTCGCCCCCTGCAACTGCGAGTTCTGATCCACCACGGCATCGGGCTCGAGCGTCACGGTCACGTCGATCCAGGTCGTCGCCGGATCGAGGATCGACACCCCGGCCCGCATCCACTCGGTGTTGACCCTGTCCCGCAGCAGCCCCCGCAACCGCGCCAGCTCGGCCCGGTCGTTGCACCCCAGGGTCTCCAGCGCGTCGGCGGCCACATGCACCCCGACCGCGTGACCCACCGCGGCGAGCAGCCCGAACACGTCGGTCAGATACTCCTCGCCCTGATCGTTGTCGGTGGACAGCTTTGACAACGCCTCCCGCAGCAGCGCGGCGTCGAAGGCGTAGATGCCCGCGTTCACCTCACGCACCGCCCGCACCTCGGCCGAAGCGTCCCGCTCCTCCACGATGCGCTCCAGGTTGCCGGCGCCGTCCCGCACGATCCGGCCCAGCCCGGCCGGATCCGGCACCTCGGCGGCCAGCACGGTCGCGCCGCGACTCGTCGACTCGTGCGCGGCGACCAGCGCCTCGACCGTGCCCGGACGCAGCAACGGCACATCGGCGTTGAGCACCACGACCGTGCCCGTGGCCTCCGGGATGGCGTCGAGCGCGATGCGCACGGCGTGCCCGGTGCCGTTCTGCTCGGCCTGCAGGACCGGGGTGGCGCCCGGAGCGATCTCGGCCAGGTGCGCGCGGACCTGGTCGGCCTTGTGCCCGACGACCACCACGGTGCGCGAGGCCCGGACGGCCTCGGCGGCGTGCAGGACGTGACCGAGCAGCGTGCGGCCGAGCAGCGGGTGCAACATCTTGGGGGTCGCGGACTTCATCCGCTTGCCCTCACCGGCGGCGAGAACGACAACGGTACGGCTCCGGGCCTGGCTCACGCGGGACTCCATTGATCGCAGTGGCTATGCACAACGCGGCGCCGACTCAACCGCAGACGGAAAGCTCCCGAGAGAGGATTCGAACCCCTATAATCACAGCCAAAGTGTGACGTCCTGCCCTTAGACGACTCGGGAGGGCAAAGCGGACATAACGATAAGGTCATGCTCGCGGGCTACATCCTAACCTCTTCGATCGACCGCATCGCGGCGGCAATCCCACCCATCAGACCTTCGATCTTCCAGTACAGGGTGCGGGACTCTGGAACGTCCACGACGAGGCACCCCCGATAAGGATCTCCGACGTTGTGCCGGACCGTGGACGGGTTGTGCGTCTTCAAGGTCGGACGGCGGAAAATCTCGAACGGCACCCCCACCTCCTCGGCCCACCACCGCCCTGCCGCCTCCGCGTCGGCAGACTCGTGGATGCTGATCCGATACCTGAGCACCTGCCGGTCCTCGCCCCACGATTCCAGGAAGCGCAGGAACAAGCGGATGAGCCCGGGGTCGCTGTTGATGAAGGTGACCCGGCACCTGTTCGGCTGCCAGGGCTTGGCCTTGGTTCCCTCGCACCAGTAGGCCACCGCCCCGAGCAGCCGGACCTCGCGGTCGGAAAGCTCGTCGACCCAGGCCGCCTGATCGTCGTTGATCGCCGCCCGGTCCGCGTCCCGCTTCTTGCGCAGCGGCTCCCACCGCGTTTCCGACACCCGGCGGGAATGCTCACTGCGCCGCCGCTGCGCCTGCTCGCTCGTCTCGTCCAGCGGCAGATGCCTGACCCACAGGTAGGCCGTCGACTTGGAGATGCTCAGCGCCGCCGCGATCTCCGGCACCGTCGCCCCGCCCTGCCGCAGGGCGACGGCTCGGGCCCGCAGGTCGTCCTTGGCCCGCGGCCGGCGGGTCCATTCGGGAGTCGGCTCGTCCCGCAGCCAGGCGGCCATGGTGTCACGGCTGACGCCGAAGTGTTCTCTGAGCCGGTCCAGCGACATCCGGCTTCCGGCCCGCAGACGCCGGGCTTCCCCGGCACGGGGGTCTTCCCCATACGTGGTATGCATGTCGATGACTCTACTAGTCGCTGGACCAGTAGTCTCGTGACAATAAAGAGGCGCCTGTCACGGTCACGCGGGACCGCCGGGACTTTCGTCGCCCTGGCAGGATGGCCGGGTGACAGACCACAGCGAACCGGGCTCCGAGCCGCGCACCCGGCGGTCCCGGCCGCCGCGTACGGTCGCGGCGGCGGGCAAGGGCGCCGCCCGGGTTCGCATGCCGGCCGCCCAGCGCCGCGAACAGCTCATCGCGATCGGCCGTCAGCTGTTCGCCGAGCGCGGCTTCGAGGCCACCTCGGTGGAGGAGGTGGCGGCCCGGGCGAAGGTGTCCAAGCCGGTGGTCTACGAGCACTTCGGCGGCAAGGAGGGCCTGTACGCCGTGGTGGTCGACCGGGAGGTGCGCGCGCTGTTGGAGCGCATCGCCGCCGGGCTGACGGCGGGGCATCCGCGGGAGTTGCTGGAGCAGGCGGCGCTGGCGTTGCTGGATTACATCGAGCAGGAGCCGCACGGCTTCCAGGTGCTGGTGCGGGAGTCGCCGCTGTTGTCGGCGGGCGGCAATTTCTCCAGCGTGATGAACGACGTGGCCCATCAGGTGGAGCACATCCTGGCCGCCGAGTTCCGTTCGCGCGGTCTGGAGCCGAAGCTGGCGGAGCTGTATTCGCAGGCGCTGGTGGGGATGGTGGCGCTGGTGGGCCAGTGGTGGCGGGAGGCGCGCAAGCCGAAGAAGGAGACGGTGGCCGCGCATCTGGTGAATCTGGCCTGGAACGGGCTGTCGCATCTGGAGTCGAAGCCGACGCTGTTGACCCGGGCCAAGTGACGCGGAACGCCCCCGGCGGGTGGCCGGGGGCGTTGGCGGTGCGGTGGGGTCAGGCGTTCTGGGCCTGGCGTTCGCGGGCCTGCCGGGGCGCGCCGGTCTGCTCGGACGGGCCGACCTTGCTGTAGTACGCGGCCATGATCAGCACCAGGCCGATGAGGTAGGTGACGACCACCGTGGAGACGCTGAAGTCGAGGAAGTTGGCGTCGGTGCGGATCGCCGCCAGCTCGTAGCTGCCGACCACCAGCAGGCCCCAGCCGAAGTACTTGTCGACGACGGTGTCGGAGTTGCGGCCCAGCACCGTGGCGACGAGCACGATCGCGCCGATCAGCACCGTGACGATGGACCAGAAGAGGTTGGTCCCCTGGCCGAGGACGCGCTCGTCGCTGTCGCCGAACAGGCCGTCGCCGGCGGTCGTGATCGCGCCGAGGATGCCGAACAGCACCAGGTAGATCCCCGTCAGCGCGCCCAGGGCGCGGTAGAGCGGCCGCAGCGGGTGGTTGACCGGGTTGTGCGCCATGGTGTCCGTCTCCAACGTCGGGTGGTGTCGTAGCGATTCTCGCGCATCGCCGGGGGCCGCGCAGGGGCACCCCCGGATCAACGGACTCGGGTGGTGGTGGCTCAGCTCTCGGGGACCTGCTCGGCGAGTTCGAGCCAGGCTTCCTCGACCTGGCCGCGTTCCTCCTGGACGGCCTTGAGCTGGGCGTCCAGCTCCATGAGCTTGTCGTAGTCGTTGCCGTGCGCGGCCAGGCTCTCGTTGATCCGCAGGATGCGCTCGTCGAGCTTGGCGACCTGGCGTTCGAGCCGGGACAGGTCCTTGCGGGCGGCGCGCAGCTCGGCGGCCGACATGCCGGTGGCCGGGGCCTTGCCGCCGCCGCCGGTGGTGAGTTCGCCGGGCGGGGCGGCCGGGTTGCCGGCGCGGGCGAGGTATTCGTCGATGCCGCCGGGCAGGTGCACCAGGCGGCCGTCGCCGAACATCCCGTAGGCCGTGTCGGTCACGCGTTCGACCAGGTAGCGGTCGTGGCTGGCGACGACCATGGTGCCGGGCCAGGAGTCGAGCAGGTCTTCCAGCGACGCCAGCGTGTCGGTGTCGAGGTCGTTGGTGGGTTCGTCGAGCAGCAGCACGTTGGGTTCGGTGGCGAGCAGCCGCAGCAGCTGCAGGCGGCGCCGTTCGCCGCCGGACAGGTCGCTGACCGGGGTCCAGATGCGCTTGTCGGTGAAGCCGAAGACCTCGGCGAGCTGGCCGGCGGTGAGTTCGCGGTCGCCGAGTTTGACCCGTCGGGCGACCTCTTCGACCGCCTCGAGCAGCCGCAGGTGCCCGGGCAGCTCCTTGAGCTCCTGGGACAGGAAGGCGGCCCGCACGGTGGAGCCGGTGACCAGGCGCCCGCCGTCGGGGCGGGTGATGCCGGCGAGCAGCCGCAGCAGGGTGGTCTTGCCGGCGCCGTTGGCGCCGAGGACGGCGATCCGGTCGCCGGGGCCGACCTGCCAGGTGAGGTCGGCCAGGATGGGCTTGGGGCCGGCGTGCAGGGTCACGTTCTCGAGGTCGTAGACCTGCTTGCCGAGCCGGGTGGTGGCCAGCCGCTGGAGGCTCACCTGGTCGCGGACCGGCGGCACGTCGGCGATGAGCGCGTTGGCGGCGTCGATGCGGAACTGCGGCTTGGAGGTGCGGGCCGGCGGTCCGCGGCGCAGCCAGGCGATCTCCTTGCGGAGCAGGTTCTGCCGGCGGGACTCGACGGCGGCGGCGACGCGCAGCCGTTCGGCCCGGGACAGGGTCCAGGCGGCGTAGCCGCCCTCGTAGGCGAAGACCTGTTCGTCGACGACTTCCCAGGTGGCGGTGCAGACGGCGTCGAGGAACCAGCGGTCGTGGGTGACCACGACGAGCGAGCCGCGGCGGCCCAGCAGGTAGCGGGCCAGCCAGTCGACGCCGGCCACGTCGAGGTGGTTGGTGGGCTCGTCGAGGATGAGCAGGTCGGACTCGCGGACCAGCAGGGCGGCCAGCGCGACCCGGCGGCGCTCGCCGCCGGACATCGGGCCGACGGTAGTTTCCAGGCCCAGGTGGCCCATGCCGAGCCCGGTGAGGATGGCCCGGACGCCGGCGTCGCCGGCCCATTCGTGCTCGGCGCCCATGCCCTCGTCGAGCCAGGCGGTGCCCAGCACGACATCGCGGACGGTCGCCTCGGGGGCGAGCGTCAGCGTCTGCGGAAGGGCGGCGACGCGCAGGTCACGGCGGTGGGTGACCCGGCCGGAGTCCGGTTCCTCGAGCTTGGCGAGCAGGCGCAGGAGGGTGGACTTGCCGGCCCCGTTGAGGCCGACGATGCCCACCCGGGCGTCGTCGTCCAGTCCCAGCGATACGTCGGTTAGCAGCTGACCGGCGGCTCCGTAGCCCTTGTTCACCCGGTCCAGATTGATGATGTTGGCCACGATGGGTCTAGGTTACCCGGGCTCCCGGCATCGGTCCCCGCGCGGTGACCGCGGCGCGGCACACCTGGGCCCGGTCGAGGCCGGCTGCCACCCGTTCGGCGTGGGCGCCGTCGGTGGCCAGGAACACACAGGTGGGTCCGGAGCCGGAGACGATGCCGGCGACCGCGCCCGCGTCGTAGCCGGCCTTGAGCACGTCGGCCAGGGCCGGGCGCAGCGACAGGGCGGCCGGTTGCAGGTCGTTGGCGAGGGCGGCGCCGAGCACCTCGGGCCGGCGTTGGCGCAGCGCGCCCATCAGCTCGTCCGCGCTCTCCAGGGCGGTGGGCGGCCAGGGGCTGTCGCGCAGCCGGTCCAGCTCGCGGTAGACCTCGGGGGTGGACAGGCCGCCGTCGGCGATGGCGATGACCCAGTGCCAGGTGGTGGGCCGGGCCAGGATGGGGCTGACCGTCTCGCCGTGGCCGGTGCCGAGGGCGGTGCCGCCGTGCAGCAGGAACGGAATGTCGGAGCCGAGCTCGGCGCCGATCTCGGCCAGTTCGTCCTTGCTGTAGCCGGTGCCCCAGAGCAGGTCGCAGGCGAGCAGGGTGGCGGCCGCGTCGGCGCTGCCGCCGGCCAGGCCGCCGGCGAGCGGGATCGATTTGCGCAGGTGCAGCCGGGCGTAGGCGGGCACCCGGGCCTTGGCGGCGAGGGCGCGGGCGGCCCGCATGATCAGGTTGCTGTCGTCGAGGGCCAGTTCGCCCGCGCCCTCGCCCTCCATGGTCAGCGCGAGGGTGTCGCCGGGGCGGGCGGTCAGCTCGTCGAAGAGGCTGATCGCGTGGTAGACGGTGTTGAGCTCGTGGAAGCCGTCCGCGCGCAGGGGGCCGACGCCCAGGTGCAAATTGATCTTGGCGGGCACCCGGACCTTCACCGGACCGGGATACCGGCGGGGCTTGTCGTCGTCGGGCCCCCACGCCTCCGTCACGGAGTGATGTCCGAGATCGGCAGCCGGATCTCGAACGGCGCCGTCAGCACCAGCTCGTCGGCCGAGTCGGCGACCAGCTGATAGCTGCCGTCGACCAGGTCGTAGGCGTAGACGTGCACCGGGTTCTGCTCGATGCGCCAGTAGTGCGGGATGCCGGCTGCGGCGTATTCGGCCGGCTTCTCCAGCCGATCGCGCCGCCTGGTGCCCGGCGAAACGACTTCCACGGCCAGGGTCACCTGCTCGACGACCGAGTAGTGCCTCGATCCCGACACATCCGCGTCGACCAGAAGGACATCCGGCTCGAAGGTGTTGTCCAGCGACACGGCCACGCCGGTCGCCTGGCTCGCCCTGTACTCCCGGGGAGCATGCTGACGCAACCACAACCACAACAGACTGCAGATGTCCTGGTGGTCGTAGGTCGGTGAGGGAACCACGATCATTACTCCGTCGCGAAGCTCGACGCGGGGGGCGTCATCAGGCAGGCACAACACGTCTTCGATCGTGGCGGCCGCCAGCCGCTGCCTGATCGGGTCCGGGGTCCACATGACGTGGCCCGTGGGTTCCGCCGTCATAGGTCCACCTCCTCGTGCCGCCGGCCGGACGCGCTGAGCTTACCGCCGTACCCGGGACCGGTGGCGGCGGCCGCGATCGCGGCGAACTGTCCCACGGTGAGCGACTCGCCGCGGGCCTGCGGGCTCACCCCGGCGGTGACCAGCACCTGCTCCGCCCGGTCGGCACCGCCGGCCCAGCCGGCCAGCGCCGCCCGCAGGGTCTTGCGGCGCTGGGCGAAGGCCGCGTCGACCACCTGGAAGACGGCGCGCCGGTCGGCGCCGGCGGGCGGGGTGCGGGCGGCGAACGCGACCAGGCCCGAGTCCACGTTCGGGACCGGCCAGAACACCGCGGGCGGGACCTTGCCGGCGGCGCGCGCCTCGGCGTACCAGGCGAGCTTGACCGACGGGACGCCGTACACCTTCGAGCCGGGGCCGGCGACCAGCCGGTCGGCGACCTCCTTCTGCACCATCACCAGGCCGCCGCGCAGCGACGGCAGCTCGGCCAGCAGGTGCAGCACCACCGGCACGGCGACGTTGTACGGCAGGTTGGCCACCAGCATCGTCGGCGCCGGGGCGAGCTCGCCCGCCCGGACCCGCAGCGCGTCGGCGTGGTGCACGGTCAGTTTGCCGACGTCGGCGCGCTCGGCCACGGTCGCCGGCAGCGCCGCGGCCAGCACCGGATCGAGCTCGACGGCGTGCACGTGCGCGGCCGCCCCGAGCAGCCCCAGGGTCAGCGAGCCCAGCCCCGGTCCCACCTCGCAGACCACGTCGTCGCTGGTCAGGGCGGCCGCGGCGACGATGCGGCGGACGGTGTTGGGGTCGTGCACGAAGTTCTGGCCGAGCTTCTTGGTCGGCGCGACGCCGAGGCGCGCGGCCAGCTCCCGGATCTCCGCCGGGCCGAGCAGTGCGTCCGCCATGAGGTGAGAGCCTACGGCCGCGACGGGGTGACCGGGCCGCACGGGGCAGCGGTGACCGGCCCGGACACGGTAGAACGAGGTCATGACGGAGCTGCTCGAGCTGCGCGGGGTGGTGGAAGCCGCCCCGGACGAGGTCGCCGGGGTGCTGCTCGACGCCCGTCCGGGCGGGCGCTCGCCGCTGGCCGCGACCGGCTCGGCGGTCCCGTCGCGCGGCGACGAGTTCACGGTGGTGCTCGAAGGCAGCACCATGCGGGTGACGCTGGACCGGGCCGCGCGCTCGGTCACCCAGCAGGGTGAGTGGTGGTATCGCGGCGTCACCAGCGTCGAGCCGGACGAGCGGGGCTCGCTGGTGCTGTACCGCATCTTCAACGTGGCGCCGGGGCACCGCTGGGCGGTCCGGTTCGTCTCCCGGGGGCCGCTCGCGGCGGCGCCCACGGCGTTCGCGAAGCTGCTCGGCGGCCTGGGCGAGCAGCTCGACTGCGCGGCGTACCCGCTGGGTTGAGCGGGCGTCAGCGCCAGGGCCCGAAGACCCGCTCGCCGGTGGCGGAGACGGCCGCGCAGAGCGCGTCCAGGTCGGCGCCGGTGGCCTCGGCGAGCGCGCGCATGGTGAGCGGGATCAGGTACGAGGCGTTGGGCCTGCCCCGGTACGGCACCGGCGTCAGGTACGGCGCGTCCGTCTCGACCAGCATCTGCTCCGGCGGGGTGAGCGCCGCCGCGGCGCGCAGGGGCCCGGCGCTGGCGAAGGTGACCGTCCCGGCGAAGCTGAGCAGGTAGCCCCGCCGGACGCACTCGGCGGCGAAGTCGGCGTCGCCGGAGAAGCAGTGCAGCACGACCACGTCCGGGGCGCCCTCCTCGTCCAGCACCCGCAGCACGTCGGCATGGGCCTCGCGGTCGTGGATGATCAGTGGCTTCGCGTGCCGCTTGGCGATCGCGATGTGGGCCCGGAAGCTGAGCTCCTGCGCGGCGCGGCCCTCCGGCCCGGTCCGGAACGTGTCCAGGCCGGTCTCGCCGAGGCCGCGGACCCGGGGCCGGGCGGCGAGCGCCTCGATCCGGCGCAGCGTCTCGTCCAGATCGGACAGCCGGGGCGCCTCGTTCGGGTGCAGGGCCACGGCGGCGAGCACGGACGGGTGCCGCTCGGCCAGCTCGGCGCCCCACTGCGAGGACGCCACGTCGACGCCCACCTGCAGCAGCCGGTCCACGCCGGACTTGGCCGCGGCGTCGATGAGGGCCTCGACCGGGTCGCCGGTGGCGCCGCCGGGCACCCCCGCCTCGTGGACGGTGATGTCGAGATGGGTGTGGCTGTCGAAGACCGGCACGGCGAGCGGCTCCGGCGCGGGCGGGAACTCCCCGGCCCGCCGGGCGGCCCGGGCCTTGCGCGATTCGGTCGGCTGAGAACTGTTCATCGCTGTCCAGGATCACACAGCACGACGGGTAACCCGGTGTTCATTGTCCGTACACCCGCCGGGCATAGCTTGGCCCGGTGACCGTGACCGGTGAGAACGCCGACGTCGGCACCGACCCGCTCGAACCGCCGCTGCTGGCTCCGCTGCGCCGCGAGCTGACCTGGGATCGGGTGCAGTCGATGGCCCAGTCCGCCGGGCACCGCGACGACGAGGTGCTGCACCGCATCCGGGCGACCGCCGCCGTCCGGCGGGGCACCAGGATGACCAAGGTGCTCTCGGCCGCGCAGCTCGCCGGTCATCTCGCCGGCTGGCTGCCGTACGGCTTCTGCTACCGCTCCTGCGACGTGGCCCACCTGCGGCTGCCGTCGGAGCTGGCGCTGTTGCGCACCGACGGCGCCGGGGACACGGCGGTGGCGTACGCGCTGCGCTGGCGCGCGGTCGACCCGAGCGACTACGAGATCCCGATGGGCGCGGCGCAGAGCGGCCTGTGCGCGTTGCCGGCCCACTCCCGGATCGGCCCGATGGTGCTGGGCACCGGTTTCACCCCCAGCACCGACGACCTGATCCCCGAGTTCGTCACGGCGGGCTTCGCCGACCTGCCGCTGCCGGCGAACGCGCAGCTGCTGGCCTACCCGGGCACCGGCGACGAGGTGGTGCTGTACACGTACCAGCCGGAGCAGCACGGCTGGCTGCGGCTGGCCGGGCCGCGCTGGCGGCACCTGCTGGAGGGGCTGCCCGGGGTCAGCCCGGACCGCGAATACGTGCCGTGCACCGACGCCGGCTCGGCCCGCCTGGTCGGCCGGATCAAGGAGCACGAGTACGAGGCCGTGGCCGATCCGCCGGAGGAGTTCCGGGTCCGGGCGCTGACCCGCGCCGCCCGCTATCCGGTGACGACGCTGAGCCGCCGGGCGGAGCAGGCGCTGTGGCGGACGGTGCCCTGTTGGGTGCTGCAACGCGACGACAGCTGGGCGCGGCTGCGCCTGGTGCGGCCGGACGCGGACTCGGTCGCCGCGGTGGGCGCGCGCTGTTACGAGCGCGGCGTCTACGAGGTGTGGGCGCCGGTGCGGGAGCTGACCGACCATCACGTCGCCGAGCTGCCGTACCGGCTCTGAGCGGGACCGGCGGACCGGTCCCGCCCAGCTCGGGCCGCGTCAGCTACGGGTGATCTTCACCTTGACGGTGGTGTACTTGCCCCAGTTGCCGGCGATGTCCTGAGTGGCCGCGTCGACCCACAGGGTGCCCTTGGCGACGCCCTTGAGCCGCAGGCTCCAGGCGCCCTTCTTGGTCTTCACGTAGTGCGGCACGCAGTACTTGTCGGCCTGGGCGTCGGTGGTGACGCGCTTCCACGTGTTGTTCGCGCTGTAGCAGTAGAACTTGTTGCCGGTCAGGCGGGAGGCGTAGACGGCGACGCGGTACACGCCGGCGCCCTTGTCCTTGGCCGTGCCGGTGGCGTACTTCCAGGACTTGATCCGGTTGCTGTTCTTCGGCTTCTTGATCGTGGTGGTGGGCCGCCAGGTGTCCGGCTTCACCGTGATCTTGCCCATCACGATGGCCGAGGAGGCGCCGTACTTGTTGTGGAACGTCGCCCGCGGCGTGATCGTGCCCTTGATGCCGCCGCCGTTCTTACGGGCCAGGTAGTAGATGCGGGTGCTCTGGTTCTTGCCGGTCAGCTCCGACACCCAGCCGTCGCCCTGATCGAAGACGATCTTCGTGGTGCCGTTCGGGACCTTGGAGAACGTGACCGTGATGGGCTCGTGCCACCAGACGGTGGTCTTGCTGAAAGCGAACGCGCCGGGCGTCGTGACGGTGACCGCGGAGGTCTTCGTGCTGCTGTTGCCGGCGGCGTCCAGGTAGGTCACCGTGACGGTGAACTTGCCGTTGGCGGTGTACCTGTGGGCGTACGTCGCCGTGCCGGGCGCCAGGGTGGTCGAGGTGCCGTCGCCCCAGGCCGCCACGCGGGTGACCTGCTCCGGGGAGCTGGTGTCGTCGGTGACCGCGCCCTGGGTGAGGCTGACCGACTGGCCGATCCACAGCGCCGCGGCGTTCAGCGAGAACGTGCCGGCCGGGGCGGTCGTGTCGGCCGGGTCCGGGACGGGGTCGGGGACCGGGTCGGTGGTCGCGGTCGGGACCGGGTCGGTCGTCTGGGTGGGCTCCGGGACGGTGGTGTCCGTCGGCTCGGGGACGGTGGTGTCCGTCGGCTCCGGGACCGGCGTGGCCGTCGGCTCCGGGTCGCCCGTCGGCGTCGGGTCCGGCGTCGGCTCGTCCAACAGCGACACCGCCTCCGGCGGCAGCGTGTGCGTGACGCCCGGGTCGGCCGACGCGGGGGTGGCGGCCAGGCCGCCGCCCGCCAGCAGCGCACCACTGACGACGACGGCCAGCAGCGGGCGCTTCAGACGTGGGTTCATCAAGCTCCTTCGAGGGGTTAACCACAGGAAGAAGCCGCGCGGACACGGTCCCGCCCTCAGGACGGAACCGTATCGATGAAACGCTGGCGTATCCCCCGTGGTGCGCGCTGAAGGTACCCGATGACCACGAGGTTGATCAATCCGCTTTCCGGCGGCGTTCAGGAGCCGAGGCGCTCCAGCTCCTCCTCGATCACCGAGGGGTCGAGCTTGCGGAAGACCGGCTTCGGCGCGGCCAGCGGCGTGCCGGCCGCCAGCGGCACCGACTCCCAGCGGGCGCCCACTGTGTAGTCGCCGGTCAGCACCGGGTAGCCCGGGCCGCCGTCGAGGTCGTCGACCTCCACGATGGACGGCATCGGCGCGTGCACGCCGGCGCCGCCGAGCAGCTCGTGCACCTTCTGCGCCGAGTGCGGCAGGAACGGCGTCAGCAACGTGTTGAGGTCGCTGATGGCCTGCAGCGCGGTGGCCAGGATCGTGCCCATCCGCGGCTTGGTGGCCTCGTCCTTGAGCTTCCACGGCGCCTGGTCGGACAGGTACTTGTTCGCCTCGGCGACCAGCCGCATGGCCTCGCCGATCGCGGCCTTCTGGCGGTGCTTGCCGATCAGCTCGCCGACGCTGGTGAAGCCGGCGCGGATCGCCGCCAGCAGCGCCTCGTCCTCGGCGGTGGGCTCGGCCGCCGGCGGCACCGCGCCGAAGTTCTTGGCGGCCATCGAGATCGACCGGTTGACCAGGTTGCCCCAGCCCGCGACCAGCTCGTCGTTGTTGCGCCGGACGAACTCGGCCCAGGTGAAGTCGGTGTCGTTGGACTCCGGCCCGGCCGCCGCGATGAAGTACCGCAGCGCGTCGGCGTCGTAGCGCTCCAGGAAGTCGCGGACGTAGATGACCACCTTGCGCGACGAGGAGAACTTGCGGCCCTCCATCGTCAGGTACTCGCTGGAGACCACCTCGGTGGGCAGGTTCAGCGCGCCCAGCGAGCCCGGCTCGCCGCCCTTGTCGCCGGCGCCGGAGTAGCCGAGCAGCAGCGACGGCCAGATCACCGAGTGGAAGACGATGTTGTCCTTGCCCATGAAGTAGTAACCGCGCGCGTCGCCGTCCTGCCACCACCGGCGCCACGCCTCCGGGTCGCCGGAGCGGCGGGCCCACTCGATGGAGGCGGACAGGTAGCCGATGACCGCGTCGAACCAGACGTAGATGCGCTTGTCCGAGCGGTCCCGCCAGCCCTCCAGCGGGATCGGCACGCCCCACTCCAGGTCCCGGGTGATCGCCCGGGGCTGCAGGTCCTCCAGCAGATTGCGGGAGAACTTGAGCACGTTGGGGCGCCAGCCGTCGCGCGCGTCGAGCCACTTGCCCAGCGCCTCGGCGAACGCCGGCAGGTCGAGGAAGAAGTGCTCGGTCTCGACGAACTCGGGGACCTCACCGTTGATCTTCGAGCGCGGGTTGATGAGCTGCTCCGGGTCGAGCTGGTTGCCGCAGTTGTCGCACTGGTCGCCCCGGGCGCTGCCGTAACCGCAGATGGGGCACGTGCCCTCGATGTAGCGGTCGGGCAGCGTGCGGCCGGTCGACGGAGACTTCGCCCCGAGCGTGGTCTTGGCGATGATGTAGCCGTTGTCGTACAGGCCGGAGAAGAGCTCCTGCACCACGGCGTAGTGGTTGCCGGTGGTGGTCCGGGTGAACAGGTCGTACGACAGGCCGAGGCCGTGCAGGTCCTCGACGATCACCCGGTTGTAGCGGTCGGCGAGCTCGCGGGGCGTCACGCCGTCCGCGTCGGCCTGGACCTGGATCGGGGTGCCGTGCTCGTCGGTGCCCGAGACCATGAGCACGTCGTGGCCGGACATCCGCATGTACCGGCTGAAAACGTCGGAGGGCACTCCGAAGCCGGAGACATGACCGATGTGGCGCGGGCCGTTGGCGTAGGGCCAGGCGACCGCGGCGAGAACGTGACTCATGGGTACCCAGCGTAGTGACCTCGGGTTCCGGCCCGCGAACGGCCGGCGGTCGGCCCTTTTTGTCCCGACACGCCCTACATCTCCCTGATCGCCGCGGGTACCCGTAGTCCAATGGGAGCCATGACGGGTGACGCGCCACAGCCTGGGGAAACACCGCGCGACGACGGCACCCCGTGGTCGCCCGCGGACCCCACCTCACCCTGGTGGCCCGCCGGGACGCCGGACGCCGGCGCCGATCGTCCCCGTGACCCGCACCGG
Source organism: Actinoplanes nipponensis (assembly GCF_016862275.1). Lineage (GTDB taxonomy): Bacteria > Actinomycetota > Actinomycetes > Mycobacteriales > Micromonosporaceae > Actinoplanes > Actinoplanes nipponensis. Next base: position 121,264 of record NZ_BOMQ01000045.1, read on the forward strand.
CGGGCCGCCACCGGCGCCGCGGCCGCGACGCCGACCCTCGACCCGCCGCAGCCGGCCCGGCACAGCAGCGAGGCCGCCCGAGCCCACCGGGCGGGCGCCGAGCACGTCGCCGCCGCCCTCACCGGCGAGCCGGCCCCGAGCACGCGTACCGCCGAGCCGGCGCCGCCCGGGCCGGCACAGACCCGGCCCGCGCCGACCCTGCCGGCGAAGACCCTGCTCGACAGCGAGCCGGGGCAGGCGCCGCCCGCCGAGCACGACCACGACCGGGTGGACGCCGAGCGGTTCAACACCCGGGGCACGGGCACCGTCTACGCCGCCCGCGCCCGGCCGGCGGCCGAGCCCGGACGCGTACCCGGAACCGGCGCCGAGCCCGACGCCGGCCCGGCCGAACCGGCCCGCGCCGAGGCCGACCCCGACGTGATGGTCCTGCCCGAGCCGGACCGCACCCGCCCGACCGTGGCCCTGGACCGCCCCGTGCCGGGCCAGCCGCCCTCCGGTTTGTCCCGGTTGGGCCGCGCCCGCGACAGCGCCCGCGCCGACCGCGCCCTGCAGGACCGGGTCCGCCAGGAGCGCGCCGCCGCGCTGCTGGAGACCTCGCCGTTCTGGAAGGCCGAGGAGGAACGCCGCGCCGGCTCGGCGCTCGCCGCCGAGACCCGCGAGCTGACCGCCCCGGTCCGGCGACGCGCGCGCCGCCGGGCGCCCGAGCCGCGCCGGCCCGCCGCCGGCCTGCTCGGCCTGCTCGCCCTCGGGCTGATCGCCGCGTTCTTCGCCTGGGTCAGCGCCGAGCCGTTCTGGCTCGCCGTCGGGCACGGGGACCGGGGCTCCGCGACGGTCGCCCGGTGCACCGGATCGGGCGTCACCCAGCGCTGCACCGGCCGGTTCATCGCCGCGGACGGCGGGTACCAGGTGGACCGGCTGGCGCTGTTCGGCGTCGAGGCGGGCCAGCGCGCGCCCGGGACCAGCTCGCCGGCCCGGATGGTGAGCAGCCAGAGCCGTCAGGCGTACGTCGGCAGCACGGGCGTGCTGGTGCACCTGCGCTGGGCGCTGAGCTTCATCCTGGTGCTGCTGTGCGGACTGGGCATCGCCGTGCTGACCGGCGCCCGGCGGCTGGAGACGGTCCGGGCCCGGCGCGGGGCGCTGCTGCTCAGCCTGGCGGGACCGCTGGCCCTGCTGGCCGGGTTCCTCACCGTCACCTACTGAGCGGTGTGCACCAGTGCGTACACCTCGCGCTTGCGCAGGCCGTACGCCTCCGCCACGGCCTGGATCGCGTCCCGCCGTGAGTCGCCGGCGGCCTCGCGCTCGGCGACCGCCGCGCGCAGGTCCTCGTCGGCCGGCCGCTCGGCCGGCCCGGCGGGCGCGCCCGCGACCACCACGGTGATCTCGCCCCGCGGCTGGGCCTCGGCCGACCAGGCCGCCAGCTCGCCCAGCGGGCCGCGGCGGACCTCCTCGTAGGTCTTGGTCAGCTCCCGGCAGACCGCCGCCTCCCGACCGGGGCCGAAGGTCGCCGCCAGGTCGCTCAGCGACGCGGTGATCCGGTGCGGCGCCTCGAAGAAGACCAGCGTGCGCGGCTCGGCGGCGAGCTCGCGCAGCCGGGACCGCCGGCCCGCGCCGGCCCGCGGCAGGAAACCCTCGAAGCAGAACCGGTCGCTGGGCAGCCCGGAGAGCGCCAGGGCGGTGGTCACGGCGCTGGGCCCGGGCGCGGCGGTGACCGGGAACCCGGCGTCCAGCGCGGCGCGGACCAGGCGGTACCCGGGGTCGGACACGCTCGGCATGCCGCCGTCGGTGACGACGGCGACGACCGCGCCGGCCCGCAGGGCCTCGACCAGATCGGGGGTACGGCGCTCCTCGTTGCCCTCGAAGTACGACACGATCCGCCCGGCCACGGTGACCTCCAGGTCCCGGGCCAGGCGCAGCAGCCGCCGGGTGTCCTCGGCGGCGATCACGTCCGCGCCGGCCAGCACCTCACGCAGCCGGGCGGACGCGTCGCCGACGTTGCCCAGCGGCGCGCCGACCAGGACGACCCGGCCTGTAGGTGTCTCCGCCACCCGGGAAGTCCATCACATGAAGACGCGCGGGCTCCCGGCGCCATGGGCTTGTCCCGCAGCCTACGATCGCGGGGTGACTTCGGCGACAGCTGAGACAGAGCTCGGCAGAGACGTCCCCCCGGACGAGCCACCGGACGCCACGGCGGCCACCGGCGCCACCGGCGTGCCCGACGCGGTACGCCGCCGGCTGGCGACGCTCGACAACTGGTGGAACCCGCACTCGTGGCTGGTCACCGGGGTGATCGTGGGCATCGCCGCGATCCTGCGCCTGGTCGGGCTGACCCGGCCCAAGGGCTACATCTTCGACGAGGTGTACTACCCGACCGACGCCTGGGACATGCTGCAGCACGGGGTCGAGTGGGACGAGAAGACCAACGGGCCCGCGTACGTGGTGCACCCGCCGCTGGGCAAGTGGCTGATCGCGTTCGGCGAGAAGGCGTTCGGCAACAACGAGCTGGGCTGGCGGATCTCAGGCGCGATCGCCGGCATCCTGATGATCCTGATCCTGATCCGGGTGGCCTACCGGCTCTTCCACTCGATCGTGCTGGCCGGCATCGCGGGCCTGCTGATGACGCTGGACGGCTTCCAGCTGGTGCTGTCCCGCACGTCGCTGCTGGACATCTTCCTCGGGCTGTTCATCCTGGCCACCTTCGCGGCGCTGGTGCTGGACCGCGACCACTACCGCCGGCGCTGGCTGCGGGCCCTGGAACGCGGTCACGACCCGGCGGCCGGCCGCCGGCTGCCGCGCATCTTCCCCGGGTGGCTGCTCACCGCCGGGGTGCTGTTCGGGCTCGCCTGCGGGGTGAAGTGGAGCGCGCTGTTCTTCGCGCCCTTCTTCGCCCTGCTGGTCGTCGTGTGGCGCGCCCAGGCCCGGCGCTCGGCCGGGGTACGCCGGCCGCTGCTGGCCGGCCTGCCCGGCGACCTGGGCTACCTGCTCCTCAGCTTCGTGCTGACGTTCGTCTTCTACCTGGCCAGCTGGATCGGGTGGTTCGCCACCGACACCGGCTACTTCCGCCACTACCGCGAGGCGAACGGGCTGAGCGAGCCGCCGGTGCTCGGCGCGCTGCTCAACCTGCTGCACTACCACTCCGAGGCGTACAACTTCCACAGCGGCCTGACCGACCGCCACGTGTACCAGTCGTGGCCCTGGCAGTGGCTGCTGCTGGGCCGCCCGGTGGCGTTCTACTGGAACGGCAACGGCAACTGCGGGGCGCCGAGCTGCGCCGCCGAGATCCTGCTGCTGGGCACGCCCATCCTGTGGTGGTCGTTCCTGCCGGCGCTGGCCGCGCTGGTCTGGTTCGGCATCGCCCGGCGCGACTGGCGGGCGTTCGCCATCGGCACGGGCGTGGTGGCGGGGCTGCTGCCGTGGTTCTACTTCGCGATCGCCGACGGGCGCACGATGTTCGCCTTCTACGTGCTGCCGGCGCTGCCGTTCCTGATCCTCGCCGTCGTCTACGTGCTGGGGGCCATCATGACGCCACCGACCGGGACGGCGTCGGGTTCGGAGCGTACGGACCGCCAGCTGGTCGGCACCGTGGTGGCCGGCGTGTACGTCCTGCTGGTCGCGCTCTGCTTCGCCTACTTCCATCCGATCTTCGTCGGCCAGCTGATCCCCTACACCGACTGGTCGGCGCGGATGTGGCTGGGCGGGCGCTGGATCTGATCCGGAACGCGAAAACGCCCGTCGCTCGAAGGAGCGGCGGGCGTTTGCCGGAAGTAGGTGCGCGCCCCGATCGCCTGCCACGGGGGAAGCGGGCGATAGAGGCGCGCATGGAGAAGCTTAACGACACCCGATGACGGACACAACGGGTGGAGTGCCTCAGTTGCCGGAAAGTTGCCGTCGATCGTCATCGGACCGTGACCAGGCGCGTACGTCGTGTCCCGCGTGAGCAAAAAGGACATAACGCTATATTGGTTTTAATGCCGCTTATTGCTTGGCGAATGCCATTCGGATAAAGGCGTGTCCGACAGTCGTCAATGCGACAACAATTCGTCGGCGGAAACGGCGTAACCTTTGCCCTCGACGGCACGGGGCGCAGGTCAGCGACGGCTCGAGAATTGCCGAGCACACCGTGGCCGGCAGGTCAAACGTGAGCGATCACCGTTTCGGCTGATTCCGGTCCCACCTTCGGTGGTCATCAGATCCGGTGACGCCCGACAAGATCGCCGTGGATGTTCTTAAGCTCGCCGCGTGACATTGCCGGAGCCCCAAAACCCGCCAATCGCCGACGTCGACGTGCCTGACACCGAGGTGATCGTCGTCGCGCATCCCTCGCCGGTGTTCGTCGACTCGACCGGCCGCCGCAGCCGCCTGCTGCGCCGGGTCGCGTACGGCTTCGGCGCCCTCTGCATGGTCTACGGGGGACTCGTCAGCGTCAGCCTGGCCGGCGGACCGGTCAGCTCGAGCGCCGTGCTGCCCCTGCCGGACCTCGCGGACGGCCGCGACACCGAGGACGACCTCGTCGTGGCCCGGCCGAGCCCGATCCCCGAGCCGGTCGCCACCCGGACCGGCAGCCGGCCCGTCCTGGAGGTCTTCCCCAAGCGCGGCGCGCCGGTCACCCGACCCCGCGACGACCGGGCCGTCACGCGCACCACCGCGGGGCCCCGGCCGGCCCGCACCCCGGCGCCACGGGCCACGACGAGGAAGCCCTCGGTGTCACCGACCCCGGCCAAGCCGCTCGAGTCGTCGACCACCAGGCCCACGACGCCGGACGGCAGCGCCAGCCCCAGCCAGACGACCGTGCCGGTGCCGCCCGCACCGCCCGGCGTCCCGGGCACGGGCGGCCAGGCGGGCGGCGGCGCCACCGGCGGCACCACGACCAGCGGCAGCACGACCAGCGGCGGCACGACCGGTAGCGGCACGACCGGTAGCGGCACGACCGGTGGCGGCAGCGGCGGGCAGGGCGGCGGCTCGGCCGACGAGGCGCCGGACCAGCGGGACGACCCGGCGCCGCCGGCCCCACCGGCCGTCACCGTCCCGGTCAAGCCCGCCGCCACCACCGCGTCCCGACCCGCCGCCGACCCGGAGCCGCCGGCCGAGCCGGCGCCGGAACCCGCCGACGAGGCCGCTGCATGACCCGCCCGCCGGCCCGTCGCAACCGCAACCGCAGCCGCTCCCGGCGCCGCCTGCTGCCCCGCCCCCGGGTCCTGCTCGGCACCCTGCTGATCAGCCTGTTCCTCGGCGTCCTGGTGGTGCAGGCCTACATCAACGCCGAGTTCACCGGCGACCACCTCGAGTCCGAGGTCGGTGACCAGGCCGGCGTGCCGGCCGCGATCCGCGGCGGCGGGCCGATCATCAACACCACCGGCGGCCAGGAGAGCTCCACCCGGCTGCCCGCCCGCACCATCGCGCTGACCTTCGACGACGGCCCCGACCCCGAGTGGACGCCGAAGGTCCTCCAGGTGCTCCGGGAGAACGGCGCGCACGGCACGTTCTTCGTCGTCGGCTCCGAGGTCGCCCGCCACCCCGAGCTGACCCGGAAGATCACCGCGGACGGCAACGAGGTGGGCCTGCACACGTTCACCCACCCGAACATGCAGCGGCTGGCGCCCTGGCGGCGCACCTTCGAGCTGTCACAGACCCAGGTCGCCATCGCGCGCGCCGCCGACGTGCACACCAACCTGGTGCGGTTCCCGTACTCGTCCAAGCCGCAGGCCATCGACGAGGAGAACTGGAAGATCGTCAAGCAGGCCGGGCAGCAGGGCTACCTGGTCGTGGTCAACGACCTGGACAGCGAGGACTGGCAGCGGCCCGGCGTCGCGCAGATCCTCCGCAACGCCACCCCGCCCGGCGACACCTCCGCGGTCATCCTGTTCCACGACGCGGGCGGCGACCGCTCCCAGACCCTCGCGGCGCTGAAGGTCTTCATCCCGATGATGAAGGCGCGCGGCTACCGGTTCACCACGGTCACCGAGGGCCTCAACCTGTCCATCACGGACCAGGAGCGCGACGGCCGGACCGCGACGGTGCCGCTGCTGCCGGTCAACCCCGGGGCGAGCGGCACCGACCGGCTGCGCGGGACGGGCTTGCTGTGGACGGTACGGCTGGCCGACGGCCTGGTCTGGGCGCTGGCCGGGCTGTTCCTGGTGGTGGGGCTGCTGACCGTCGCGCGTACGGTCCTGCTGCTGGTGCTGGCCACCCGACACGCCCGGCAGCGCCGCCGGCGCGGCTGGTCCTGGGGCCCGCCGGTCACCGAACCGGTCTCGATCATCGTGCCCGCCTACAACGAGAAGGCGGGCATCGAGGCCGCCGTCCGCTCGCTGGCCGGCGGCGACTACCCCGACATCGAGGTGGTGGTCGTCGACGACGGCTCCACCGACGGCACCGCCGCGATCGTCGAACGGATGGCGCTGCCCAACGTGCGGGTCATCCGGGTGCCCAACGGCGGCAAGGCGAACGCCCTCAACACCGGGATCGCGCTGGCCCGGCACGACATCATCGTCACCGTCGACGGCGACACCATCTTCGAGCCCGACTCGATCCGGATGCTGGTGCAGCCGTTCGCCAGCCCGGCGGTCGGCGCGGTGGCCGGCAACGTCAAGGTCGGCAACCGCCAGACGCTGGTCGCGGCCTGGCAGCACATCGAGTACGTGATCGGCTTCAACCTCGACCGCCGCCTGTACGAGGTGCTCAACTGCATGCCGACCGTGCCCGGCGCGATCGGCGCGTTCCGCCGCGCGGCGCTGGCCGAGGTGGGCGGGATCAGCGACGAGACGCTGGCCGAGGACACCGACGTGACGATGGCGCTGTGCCGGGCCGGCTGGCGCGTGGTCTACGAGGAGCGGGCCCGGGCCTGGACCGAGGCGCCGGCGACGCTCGAACAGCTGTACCGCCAGCGGTACCGGTGGAGCTACGGGACCATGCAGGCGATGTGGAAGCACCGCAAGGCGCTGACCGACTCCGGCGACTCGGGCCGCTTCGGCCGGGTCGGGCTGCCGTTCCTGGCCCTGTTCGGGGTGGCGCTGCCGCTGCTGGCCCCCGTCGTCGACATCATGCTGCTGTACGGGCTGGTGTTCTGGGAGCTGAGCGCGACGATGATCGCGTGGGGCCTGATGCTGGCCCTGCAGCTGTTCACCGCGGCCGTGGCGTTCCGCTTCGACCACGAGTCGCTACGCCCGCTGTGGCGCCTGCCGCTGCAGCAGTTCGCGTACCGGCAGCTGATGTACCTGGTCCTGATCCAGTCCGCGGTGACCGCCATGACCGGCGCCCGGCTGCGCTGGCACAAACTGCACCGCGCCGGGCTCACCGGCGCGCGCGACCTGACCGCGGAGGCCCCGATGATTCCCTCGACCCCACCCGGCGTACCCGGCCAGAGCGTCGCGCCGGCCGTCGACACCTGGCCGCCGGTGCTGGGCCGGCTGAGCGGGCCCGGGCACCCCGCGGCGGGCCGGGCCACGGCCCGCCCGCCGGTGCCGGCCCAGGCGCCGCCGCCGGACGAGACCCACGACCTGCCGTCAGCCGGCTCGCCCCCGGGCGGCGGTTCCGGCCCCGTGGTTACCCGCGGGGCATGAGAAAAAGGGGTCCCGCACCCGCCCGAACTGCAGCCGGGCGGGTGCGGGACCCCCGTCGTTCCGTCCGGGCGCCGCCCGCGCCCGGGTGGCGTCTCCGCTCAGGTGGCGACCAGCTCGCGTTCGGCGAACGGGAACACGACGTGCAGGGACGTGCCGTCGCCCGGGCGGTCGGAGAGCGCCACCGTCGCGTGGTGGGCGTCAAGAACCCGTTTGGCGACGGCGAGGCCCTGGTCCGGGCCGTGGATGACGGTCGGGTTGGCGATCGCGCCGTAGTACAGGTGCGGGAACAGGTCGGGGCGCATCCCGTCCGGCATGTCCATGTCGTCGAGCCGGACCGTCGGGCCGGACTCGATGTCGGTGCCGACCCGGACCCGGCCGCCGGCCGGCGTGTACTTCACGGCCGCGAACAGCAGGTGCATGAGGACCTGCTCCAGCCGTACGGGATCAGCGATGATCGGCAGCGACGGCCCGCCGGCCTGGTTGAGGATCCAGATCTGCTTGGTGGCCGCGATCGGCCGGACCGCCTCCACCGCGCGCTGGGTCAGCCGGGTCAGGTCGATCTGGCGCATGTGCAGGCTGTCCGCCCCGCTCCCGACCTCCGACATGGAGCCGAGGTGCTCCAGCAGGTCGCGGAACCCGCGAACGTGCGCGGCGGTGGCCCGGCCGACCAGATCGGCCAGCTCCGCGTCGTGGTGGCCGGTGTTGCCGAGGTCCGCCAGGTACGACTTCATCAGCCGCAGCGGCGCCCGCAGCTCCCCGCCGACCAGCCCGGCCAGCTCGTCCTTGCGGCGCTCCAGCTCCTGCAGGCGGGCGGTGGTGTTGGCCAGCGCGCTCGCGTACCGGCGCAGCTCGAGCTGGGAGGTGACCTGCCGGGCCAGCGCCCGCAGCGCCTGCACCTGCTCGACGTCGAGCCGGCGCGGCCGGGAGTCCATGACGCAGAGCGTGCCGAGCGCGAACCCGTCGCTCGTGATCAGCGGCGCCCCCGCGTAGAACCGGATCCCCCGCTGCGACCCGACCGCCGGGTGGTCGGCGAACCGCGGATCCGCACTGGCGTCGGGCACGACCAGCACATCCTTGCCGAGGATGGCGTGCCCGCAGAACGACAGGTCGCGCGGGGTCTCAGTGAGATCGGTGCCGATGCTGGCCTTGAACCACTGGCGGTCGATATCGATGAGGCCGACCAGCGCCAGCGGCACGTCGCAGACGGTCGAGGCGAGCTTGACGATGTCGTCGAAGTCGGCCTCGGGCTCGGTGTCGAGCACGTGCAGTTCGTAGAGGGCGGCAAGCCGGTCGGCTTCGTTGCTGGGCAGGGGTGCGGGCATGACTGTCACCTCCTGGAGACACTCCAGGAATACCACCCGAAAGTAGCGATGCGCCCTTTTTGCCAGCTTCCGCCCTGGCCAGAGCGGGCGGGCCGGTCACGCCGAGCTGCTCGTCGGACCGCGGACCGCACTCCGGGCAGCGCCAGACCGCGCCGCCGTGCGCAGCGCCCGGCGTTTGCGGCCGCCCGTCGCCGGTCCGGGCCGGCAATAGGGCCGCCAGACCGCAGCCCGAGCATCGCGCCCGGCGCCCACGCCTCACCGCCCAGCCCCCGCCAACTCCGGCCCCGCCCGCAACCGGCGCCCGCAACCGCCCCGGCCCCGCCGGACAGCGCTCGGAGCAGAGCCCGGCCCCCGCGCCCGCCAGCCGTCAGGCCGGCCGGTGGCAGACCGCCTCGATGTTGTTGCCGTCGGCGTCGAAGGCGAACGCCCCGTAGTAGTTCTCGTGATACTGCGGCCGCAGGCCCGGCGGCCCGTTGTCGACCCCGCCGGAATGCAGCGCCGCGGCGTGGAACGCGTCGACCGCGGCCCGGTCGGGCGCGGAGAAGGCGACGTGCACGCGGTGTGACGGCTCCCGCAGCGCCAGCCAGAAGAACAGCCGGCCCTCGTCGTCGCCGAAGCCGACCATCTCGGGCTCCTGCACCAGGACCTTGACCCCGAGCGGACGCAGGGCGTTCTCGTAGAAGTGCCGGCTCTCATCGAGGTGGTGCACCCCGAGGACAACATGGTCGATCATGGTCAGCCCCTCTCCCAGCCCATGTAGACCGTATCCCCGGGGTACGACATTCTTTGATCTCGTGCGCCGAGCGGCCGTCAGTATGCGCCGAGCAGAGCAGCGGCGTGACTGACCTGCACGGTGTGGGTCACGCAGTCATCACCGTCGATCATGTGCAGCAGGAAGCCGGTGGGCTCGGCCAGGTAGCCGGGCGGCGCCTCCGAGTTGAGCAGCAGGCCGGTCTGCCGCCACAGGCTGGGCGCGACGGTCAGCACGGTGCCGGCGAAGGACGCGGTGACGGGCCGGTGCACGTGCCCGGCCATCACCCGGGCGACGTGCGGATGCGCGGCGACGACCTCCCGCAACGCCGCGCCGTCGAGCAACCGCATGCCGTCGAGGAACGGGATGCCGACCGGCATCGGCGGATGATGCAGGCCCAACAGGGCGGGTACGTCCGGCCGGCGCCGCAGCACCTGGTCCAGCCAGGAGAGTTGCGCGGCGCCGAGGCGGCCGGCGGGCGATCCCTCCACCAGCGAGTCCAGCGCGACCAGGGTGAAGCCGGGATATTCGACCGCGTAGTGCGCCTCGCCGCCGAAGACCTCGAGCATCGGCCGGCGGCAGTCGTGGTTGCCGGTCATCAGGTGCAGCGGCAGCGGGAAGTCGCCGATGATCTCGCGCAGCGCGGTGTACTCGTCGGGCCGGCCGTGGTCGGTGAGGTCCCCGGTGATGACGACACAGTCGGGCCGGGGATCGAGCCCCAGCACGCGGGCCAGGGCCAGCTGCAGTCCGGCGGCGGGCCCGGCCCCGAGCGGCCCGGTGGTGATGTGCGAGTCGCTGAGCTGAGCGATGAAGGTCGTCATGCGCTCATGATCCAGCGCGGCACCGGCCGGGCAACCGAACGGTCGTAACCCCTACACCGTCGGAAAACGGACGGGCGGTCAGGCGCTCGTATCGACGTACAGGCAGAACGGGTGACCGGCCGGATCGAGCATCACCCGTACCGTGTCCTGGGGCTGAAAGGCCGCCTCGGTCGCGCCCGCCGCGACCGCCGCGGCCACCGCGGGCGCCAGGCGCGGCACCTCGATGTCGAGGTGCATCTGCATCTGCTGGGCCCCCGGCTCGTTGGGCCAGGTCGGCGGCACGTAGTCGGCGGACCGTTGAAAGGCGAGGTATTCGACGTGGCTGCCCATGGGCGCCACCCCGACGAAGTCCGGCTCCTCCTTGACGATCTGCCACTCCATCAGCGCGGCGTAGAACTGGGCGAGCGCGAGCGGATCGGAGGTCTCGAGCACCACGCCCCAGAAATGCGATGAGTTCCGTCCCAGCATCCGTGCAGTGTGCCACCGCCCCGGCCCGGCGCGCGGTACCCGCCCGGCGGTGCGTTCACCGGCGCCGCAGATGCCGCGGCCGGACCGCCCGGATGTCGCGCCACGACCCGCGGGGCCCGTCCTCGCCGGGGCCGAAGCGCCATTGGTGACTGCCGGCCACGGCGATCACCAGGGCGAAACCGGCTCCGATGCCGACGGTGCCGGTCCCCGCGGCCAGCCAGAGGCCGGTCGATGTGCCGATGAGCTCGGTGTCCTGCACCGAGAAGGTGGTGGGGTCGGTGACCTCGGCGCAGAGCGGCACGTCCAGGCCGGCGCGCGGTCGCGGTCCGGAGTAGTGCAGACGGGCGACGTACGACTCGGCGCCGACGACGTACGAGACGGTCGCCGAGCGGCCCGGCTTGAGCCAGCTCAGGGAACTGACCGCCAGGATCCGCGCGGAGACGCAGACGCCGTGTCGTTGCAGCCGGTCCGCCGTCCGGGTGGTGGCGACGGTGATCCAGAGGCCGGCCAGCAGGAGCAGCAGGCCCCCGAGCAGGAGAGCCACCTCGACGGGGCCGAAGCGCAGGGCCCGGCCCAGCGCGAACCGGGGTGCCGGGGCCGATCGCCGTGCCACCACGCGCCTCCGAGAGAGGGTCAACCCCCATCATCGGACGCGGCGGGCGGGGGTGCGGCCGGTTCCAGCATTCCGGCGGTCTCCGGCCCGAGCGCATGCAGGTACGGCCACCCGGGGGTTCCGGCCGGTGGCGATCCCGCTCAGGCGCACCTCGAGGAACGGCTGGCAGGCGAGCCACACGCGGCCGTACACCGTGCCCCATTCGGCCAGGAAGTCGGCTCGGTCGATGTAGCCCTTGGCCACGTACATGCCGGCGACGTCGAGCATCGCGATCGCGCGATTGACCCAGCCGCCTCTATTTGATCTTGCGCGTGGAGCGGGCCACGAGGTTCTCGTACTCGGGGTGCCGGTCCAGCCATCCACTCAGGAAGGGGCAGATGGGCACGACCGTCCGGCCCTTGCCGCGGGCGTCCTCCATGGCCGCCCGGGCCAGGGCCGATCCCACGCCCCGGCCCTCGAACTCCGGCTCGACCTTGGTGTGGGTGTAGGCGATGATCGTGCCGGTCAGCTGGTAGGTCAGCACGCCGGCCAAGGCGTTCGTCTCGTCGTGCGCCTCGAGACGGTCGCGCTCGGGCGCGTCGGTCACCGTGAACGTCATTCCGGTATCCAAGCACAACGCCGGCCGTCACCCGTTGCGGGTCCGCCGCGGGTACCGCCGCGCGCGTCATTAGTTATCCCGTCGTGCACGACAAAGCGGCCCCCCGGCGAAAACGTGCGGTATTGCGCCTGATTGTTGCGCCGGCCGTCGCTTTCCCCGCAAGCTTTCCGTTGTCGGCAGGGAATGGTTCGGCCGCCCCGCCGCAGCCCTCCCCCATCGCCCTGAAGCAGCAGTTCAGCCCGGCGCTGAGCCGGGCCGACGCGGGCAACAAAGAAAGGCTTCACCTTGCGGAACCGAAATCGGGCGATCACCGCCCTCGCATTGTTGCCCCTGGGCATCCTGCCCGCGACAGCGGCATTCGCCGACAATGTCACGAGCACGGTCGACGCGGTGGCGAAAACGATGCCGCTGACCGTCGGCGGCCCCGCCGGAAATACCTCGCTCTACGTCACCCCGGTGAACGGCGACGGAAAGAAGGGCTGCAATCTGACGGGCAGCACAACGCTGACGCTTTCGGTCGTCTCCAGCGCTACCTCCGTAGCCACCGTCAGTCCTTCCTTGGTGACCTTCAGCAGTTGCGCCGAGACCAAACTGCTCACCGTGACACCGGTGGCGCCCGGCAGTTCGCAGATCAGCGTGGCAGAGACGGCCAACACCACGGAAGGCACCTTCTCGCTGGCTCCGGCGGCGTTCAAGGTCACGGTCACCTCGCCGCCGAACGAGGCGCCCACGGTGGCGGTCACGGGCGTGACCAGCGGTGCGAGCTACGTCAAGGGTTCGGTTCCCGCGGCCGGCTGCGCCGCGAGTGACGCCGAGGACCACCCCAACCCGTTCGCGGCGACCCTGAGCGCGGTCACCGGGCCGAACGCCGAGGACGGCATCGGGACGCAGACCGCGAGCTGCACCTACACCGACGCCGGTGGGCTCACGGTGGCCGGCTCGGAGACGTACTCGATCTACGACGAGACCCCGCCGATCATCGGTCGCGTGGTCGGCCCGACCGCGCCGAACGGGCTCAACGGCTGGTACACCGGCGACGTGCCACTGGACTGGACGGTCGACGAGTCGGAGTCCCCGCACTCGCTCGTCAACACCGGCTGCGTGGACCAGTCCATCACCACGGACCAGGCCGACACGACGTACTCGTGCTCCGCGACCAGCGCCGGCGGCTCGGCCGCCCAGCAGGACGTCCACATCAAGCGGGACGCGACCGCACCGTCCGACGTGGCGTTCGTCGCCGGCCCGGCCGACGGCGGCCTGTACTTCCCGAACACCGTGCCGATCGCCGGCACCTGCACGGCGACCGACGCGACCTCCGGGCTGGACGACTGTGTGGTGTCCGAGCGCTCCACAGCAGTGGGCGACCAGACGATCACCGCCACCGCCACCGACAAGGCCGGCAACTCGGCGAAGGCAACCGCCGCCTACACGGTCCGCAAGCTCACCCCGAGCGGCTTCTACCAGCCGGTCGACATGGGCGGCGTGCTCAACACCGTGAAGGGCGGGTCGACCGTGCCGCTGAAGTTCCGCGTGTACGACCGCGGCGTGGAGGTCAAGTCGACTGCGATCGTGAGCTCCGTTAAGCAGACACTGGTGCCGTGCACCACCGCGGCCCCCGAGGACGCGATCGAGGAGATCGTCAGCGCGACCGCCTCGGGCCTGCGCTACGACACCACCGCCGGCCAGTTCGTGCAGAACTGGAAGGCCCCCACCGGGGCAGGCACCTGCTACAAGGTCACCCTGACCACTGCGGACGACTCCACCATCGCCGCCACCTTCAAGCTGAAGTAGGGCAGTGGCAGTGGCCGCCGGGCCTCAAACCCGGCGGCCACTGGTCGTGTCGGCGCGTCCCCGGCGGGGCGCCGACCTGCGCCCGGGCGACGGCAGCGTGGCTTGGATCTCCTGCCGGATGGTGTCCAATGCCTGCGTGACGTGCACCTGGACGGTGCGCCAGGCGTGGGTGAAGTCGATGATCGGGTAGGTCAGGCCCAGTTCGGGCAGCGCCATGGCGGCGTCGGTCGCCGCGTCGAAGTGCTGTCCGGCGTTGCGGATATGGGTGGCGCTGCGCAGCGTGGCCAGGGCGGGCTCGACCCGGGCGACGCTCTCCGCCGGCAGGTGGTCGCGCAGGAAGACGCGTAGCCGGTGCAGGCTGCCCTGGTGGTCGTTGCCCGGCGGGTCGAACCCCTTGAACATCTCGCCCAGGGCGCTGAGCCGGTTGTCGAACTCCTCGGCCGTGGTCGCATCGAACGCCAGCCGGGCGGACCGTTCCACGCTGGGAATGATGAGCAGATTGGCGCGGAACCGCAGCTGCCAGACCACGTTCAGGTAGTCGAGCGCGGTGACCAGGTTCAGCGGCGAGACGACGACGGGCGCAGCGGCCGGGGCCGCCGGGAGGATGAACGCCCGCAGCCGGCGCAGATAGTCGTCAACGCCGTCGACGGCCCGGAAGCGGCGCACGAATGAGCTGGCTCTGGGCGTCCAGTCACCCGAGTCCAGGTTTCCGCCGCCGTGCCAGGTGGCGGGCTCGCCGCCGATGAGGTCCGGCAGGATCCCGGCCAAGGGGTGGGTGTCGAGGCCAAGCTCCCGGAGCAGTTCTCCGCCCGAGACGGTCACCTCGATGACCCGATGGGGGTCGTACGCCGCGTCAGCGCGCCTGGTGGCCAGTTCGTTGAGCACCGCCAGGAACATGCCGACCAGTTCGGCGTGCTCCGGCAGGTGCGCGAGGCCGGCGACAGTGAGCTTGACGGGCGTCTCCGGCGAGGTGCTGTGTCCGCGTCGCACCAACGAGTAGTTCAGATGACCGTGGACGATGGACGGCATCGAGCGCAGCACCGCGTCCGCGTCAAAACCGGCATCGTCCAGGCGTGCTTCGACGTACTGGAAGACCGGCCACCGGCCGGACTCGGCGAGGACTTCGCCCACGATCCGTAGCAGGGTGATCTGTTCGGCGCTGACGGTGGTCAGCAGCGGGTCGGCATAGCCGGTGTCGCTCGTCATGGCCATCTCTCCAGATGCAGTCCAGGTCGAGCCTCTGCCCGCCGCTGCCGCTTCACGGGCCAGCCGGACAGACTATGGGAGGAGCATCTCCGACGCAACGGCCGGGAAGGGAAAGCAAAACGGCGGCCCTGCCCCATCGGGCATTGCCGCCGTGGTGAGTTCAACCAGGAACTCAAGGGTGGAGCTGTGGGGATTTGAACCCCAGACCCCCTCGATGCGAACGAGGTGCGCTACCAGACTGCGCCACAGCCCCCCGGCCCCGTAGGACCGCAGCAAGGCTAACAGGTCGCCCCCGCGCCCCGCGAATCACCCTCCCCGGCGCGCCGGGAAGATCATTTCAGGCCGCGCCCGCCCGCCTCGTACGGCCGCCCGCGCAGCCCCCCGCCCCGCCGGTACGACACCGAGCCGCCGTTGACCGCCGCGGGCAGCTCCGACGGGTCGCGATCCAGTCCCATCGCCGCCCGCCGTACGGCTTCCTTCTGGGCGGCCAGCCGCCGCTGCGCCTCTCTGCGCGCCGCCGCCCGGCGCGCCTGCTCGCGGCGTACCTCGGCCTGCCGGGCGGCCAGCCAGGCCGCCTCCCGGGCCTCGACGCGGCGCCGGTGCTTGTCGGCGATGGCCCGGTTGCGCAGGTGGACCAGGTAGATCGCGAGCAGCGTGCCGGTCACCGCGAAGCTGATCCAGAAGCCGGGCCCGACGGCCAGCACGCCGATCAGTTCGATCACGTTGAGCAGCAGCAGGGCCGCGAAGACCCGGCGGCGGCGCACGACCGCCGGGGTCTGGCGGCGCGGCGGGGGGCGGCGGACCGGGCGGCGGGCCGGGACCAGGCGGAGCCGGCGGGCCGGGGGCGCCGAGACGGGGGCGGCCGGAAGCGCGGCCGGCTCACCCGTTAGGGTCCGCGACGTAACCAGGTACTGGCGTCCGGGGTTGACCGGTCGGCGTCCGGGCACGGTGCGGAGCCGACGGCGGCGCTGGAGCACCCGAGCCGTCGACGACGCCCGCTCCGCGGCCAGGCGCTCGGTGGCGTCGTACCGGCGCACGAGCGCGGGCGCGAGGGCGAGCAGCCCGGCAGCGGCGAGGACGGCGAGGAGCACCGAGGTCGGCACCCTCACCCCTCCCGTCAGCCGGTGGTGCCCGGGCCGGACAGCTCCGGGCACGCAAAAGTCCCAATCTCCCCGAGGCTACGCACGGGAGCTGTCATTTATCGGCACGCCGCGCCGGGGACGTACCGTCGTGATGATCAAATAACGGGACGCGGCTACTTCGCGTCGGCCCGCAGCCGGCGCCAGCGGGCCACCAGGCCGCCCTCGGCCGAGACTTCCTCGCTCGTCATCGCGTAGCCCAGGTGGTCGCGCCAGGCGCCGTCGATGTGCATGTAGCGCGGGTGGTACGCCTCCTCGCGGAAGCCCAGCTTCTCCACGACGCGCCGGCTGGGGCCGTTCTCCGGGCGGATGTTGATCTCGACCCGGTGCAGGCCGCCGGCGCCGAACGCGTGGTCCACGGCCAGCGCCAGCGCCGTCGGGATCACCCCGCGGCCCGCCACCCGGGAGTCGACCCAGTAGCCGACGTACGCCGAGCTGAACGCCCGCCGCACGATGCTGCCCAGGTTGATGTGCCCGACCAGCCGTTCGCCGCCGTCGTCCTCGCGCAGGCACACCGCGAACGGCATGCTGTCACCCTGCCGGGCGGCCCGCTTCATGTCGCGGTAGACGTACAGGTAGGCGCGGGGGGAGTTCATCTCGGCCCAGGGCCCGGGCGGCGACGACTCCCAGGGGCTCAGCCACGCCTGGTTCGCGATCCGGACCTCCGACCAGGCCCGCGCGTCACCACGACGGTACGGCCTGAGCAGCACGGATCCGTCCGCCAGGACGGCAGGCCATCCGGGCGTGGACCCCAGCATCATCGCCTCCGGTCGAGCAGCAACACGTCGACGGTCGACCCGGCTGCCGCCGCGGTGACCCGCTCCCCGAGCACCAGCAGACCGTTGGCCTCGGCGAGGCCGGACAGAGTGTACGGCCCACCGGCGAGCGGCTGCACAGTGTAGCCACCGCCACGCCGTTCCGCGACGTGTGCCGGGCGGAACTCGCGCAGCCCACCCGGGGACGACACCGTCTCCAGCAGGTGCGCCTTGACGCTGGGGCGGAACACCGGCTCGGAGCCGGCCAGCAGCTGGATGACCGGCCGGGCGAGCACCTCGAAGCCGATCAGAGCGGCGCCGGGCTCACCGGGCAGGCACACCACCGGCACCTCCTCGCCGCCGACCGTGCCGAAGCCCAGGGTCGCTCCCGGGCAGAGGGCGACGTCGGTGAACTCCACCGCGCCCCGGCCGTGGTCGCGGCGGGACAGCACCCGGCGCAGCATGTCGCCCGGGCCGGTGCCGGTGCCACCGGTGGTGATGATCAGGTCGGCCCGCAGCGTCTGGTCCTCGAGCAGGCCGCGCAGGCCCTCGGGGTCGTCGTCGCAGATCCCGATCCGGTACGCCAGCGCGCCGGCCTCGACCGCGGCGGCGGTCAGCGCGTGCGAGTTGGCGTCCACCACCTGACCCGGCTGGCTGGGCCGGCCCACGTCGACCAGCTCGTCACCGGTGGCCACCACGACCACCCGCGGGCTGGGCCGCACGACGACATGCCCGATGCCGGACGCGGCGAAGACGGCCACCATGGCCGGCGTCACGTACGCGCCCGCCGGCGCCAGCACCCGGCCGACGGGCAGTTCGTCGCCCGCCCGCCGGACGCCGGAGCCGCGCTTGGGGGCGTGCAGGATCTCCACGGCCGCCATGCCCTGGTCGGTCCAGTGCACCGGCACGACCACGTCCGCGCCGATCGGCAGCGGCGCCCCGGCCGCCACCGAGAAGCACGTGCCCGGGGTCAGGCGTACCGGGCGCCAGCTGGCCGCGCCCAGGTCGCCGACGACGTTGAGGCGGACCGGCCGCGGGCCGCCCTCGAAGGCGCCGAACGACGGGTGCGACCCGATCCGCCCGGCTGCGGCCAGGTCCTCCCAGCGGGCCGCGTACCCGTCGATCGCGGCCTGGTCGAAGGCCGGGTACGGGTGCGGGGCCAGCACGTCGTTGGCCAGCACGTTGCCGTGCGCCTGGGTGAGGTCGAGGTCGAGCGGAGGCAGCGCCCGCAACCTGCGCAGCACGCTGCCCAGGTATTCGGCGAGAGGCATCAGCTCGTTGGCGGCCGCCTCGGCATCGGCCGTAGCGGTCATCCCCGGGCACCGCCGGCGACGAACTCGGCCAGCCAGGCGCGGAACTCCTCGCCCAGGTCCTCGCGCTTGGCCGCGAGCTGGACGACAGCCTGCAGGTAGCCCAGCGGCATCCCGGTGTCGTAACGGTGGCCGCGGTAGACGATGCCGTGCACCGGCGTACCGGAGTCGAGCAGCGCCGCCATCGCGTCGGTGAGCTGGATCTCGCCGCCGCTGCCCGGCTTGGTGTTGTCGATCGCCTCGAAGATCGCGGCCGGCAGGATGTAGCGGCCCAGCACGGCCAGGTTGCTCGGCGCCTCCGCCGGCGCCGGCTTCTCCACCAGGCCGGTCACCTCGACGACGTCCTCGCCCAGGTCGGACGGCCGCACCGAGGCGATGCCGTAGCGCGACGTCTCCTCCGGCTTGACCTCCATGAAGGCCAGCACGATGCCGCCGGTGCGGGCCTGCAGGTCGAGCATCGCCGGCAGCAGCGGCGCGTCCTCGTCGACGAACTCGTCGCCGAGCAGCACGGCGAACGCGTTGTCGCCGATGTGCGAGGCGGCGACGCCGACCGCGTGGCCGAGGCCGAGCGGCTCACCCTGCCGGCAGGTGTAGATGTCGGCGAGCTCGCTGGTCCGGCGGACCGCGGCGAGCCGCTCGAGGTCGCCCTTCTCCTCCAGCCGGGCCTCCACGTCGGGGCGCCGGTCGAAGTGGTCGACCATGGACGTCTTGCCCCGGCCCGTCACCAGCAGCACATCGGTGATGCCCGCCGCGGCGGCTTCCTCCACGATGTACTGCAGGACCGGGCGGTCCACGACGGGCAGGAGTTCCTTCGGTACGGCCTTGGTGGCCGGAAGGAAACGCGTCGCGAGTCCGGCTGCCGGAATGACGGCCTTCACCGCCCGACGGCCGCTCGTATGGGCCTCTGTCGTCATCTGAGGGGTCACCGCACCTTCGCTCAGTTCGTGCCCGGACATGCCGCGAGACTATCGGCCACGGCCCTGCCGCGGCGCTTGTGGCCCGCCGGGCATGCCCGGCGCCGCGACGTCAGGGGCCGTCGCATGATCGAAATGCCCTTCCGGTACGCCCGCCGAAACCACGGGTTCCGTCACAGTCGGCGCGGGTGCCGGCCGGGACTCGGCGAGCCGGTAGGTGTCCCGTCCCGCATTCTTCGCCGCGTAGAGCGCGTCGTCAGCCGCATCGAGAACCTGCTGCGCGGTCGTGCCGTGCTCGGGATAGACGGCGATGCCGATGGAGACGCTGATCGACACCTGGTCGAGCGGACGTCCGGTGGTGGCGTCCTGCCGGCGGGCATCGATCGGCACCGGGATCTCGCGGATCGCGGCGCCCAGCCGCTCGGCGACGATCACCCCGCCGAACGCGTCGGTCTCGGGCAGCAGCACCACGAACTCCTCGCCGCCCTGGCGGAACGCCACGTCGACCTCGCGCAGCCCGACCCGGATGCGGCGGGCGAACTCCCGCAGCACCGTGTCGCCGGCGGCGTGGCCGTAGGTGTCGTTGACGTCCTTGAAGTGGTCGAGGTCGAGCACGAGCACGGTCAGCATCCGGCCGAACCGGCTGGCCCGTTCCACCTCGCGGCGCAGCGACTCGCGCAGGTAGCGGTAGTTCCACAACCCGGTCAGCGGGTCGGTGAGCGAGAGCCGCTGCGCCTCCTCGTGCATCCGTACGTTGTGCACCGCCACCCCGGCCTGCCCGGCGAAGGTCCGCAGGGTGAGCAGGTCGGCGTCGTCGAACCCGTCGGCGCCCAGCCGGTCGTAGAGGGCGAGCACGCCCAGCGTCGCCGGCTGCCCGGTGAGCACGGTGTCGCCGGGCACCAGCGGGTCGCCCACGGTGGCCGGGGCGCAGATCGGCACGGCCACGTACGTCCGGCAGGCCGGCTCGTCGAGCATGCCGCCACCGATGCCGCAGATGCCCCGCCGCGGTTCCCCGGTGACCGCGACCGCGCCCAGGATGCCGGTGCCCAGCGGCACCCGCAGCGCGGCCAGCTCCGCCTCGGGCACGTCCCAGCGTCCGGTCAGGCCCTCGGCGCAGCGGGCCACGAGCCGGCCGTCGGCCGGGTCGAGCAGCAGCACGATCCCGGCCCGGGCCCCGGTGGCGGACAGCGCGGTCTGCAGGATGACCTCCAGTATCCGGTGCAGGTCGTGGGTGCTGGACAGGGTGTCGCCGAGGATCGCGAGGTGACCGCGGAGCTGGTCCCGGCTGGCGGTCAGTGCCTGGACGTAGGCCTGCAACTCGCGGGTCATCCGGTTGAACGTGCCGGCCAGCCGGCCCAGCTCGTCGTCGCGGCCGACCGGCACCCGGGTGCCCAGCTCGCCGTCGGCCACCTTGCCCACCGCCCAGGCCAGTTCCTCGAGCGGGCGGGTGGTGGAGCGGGCGAGCCAGCGGGCCACGGCCATGGCCGTCGCGGCGACCAGCACGACCCCGGCGATCAGCAGCGCGTACAGGCCGACCGCGTCGGGCTGGGGCACGGACACGACCAGCGGCAGGGGCTGGCCCGGCTCGGCGGTGACCGCGCGCAGACGGCGGTGGCCGTGCGCGGTGACGTCGCCGGGCAGCGCGGCGGCCACGGCCCGGCTGATCTCGGGGGGCTCGGAGCTCAGCGCCGGTCCCGCGCCGGGACCGTCGCCGGCCAGCAGCGTGACCTCGGCGCCGCTGGACGCGGCCAGCCGGGCCACGAACGCCGCGTCGAGCGCCTGCACCGCCGCGACGGTGACCTCGCCCTGCCGGGCCCGCGCGACGATGGCCGTCACGCTGCCACCGGCGGGCGCCGCACAGTCGCGCCGGCCGTCGAGGTCGCTCCCCCCGATCCGGATCTCGGAGGCCAGGCCGCGGGTGACGAGCTGGTCGGCGGCGGATCGCCGGTCGGCGGCGGGCAGCACGGCGACGGCGTCGGCCGTGGCCTGGAGCTGCCGGCACATGGCGCCGATGGCGGTGCGCACCGTGGTCGCGGCATGCTCGAGCCGCTCGACCGTCCGGTCCCGGCTCACCGTGGCCACGGTCACGCCGACGAAGAAGGACCCGAGCAGAACCGGACCGAGCACGACCGCCAAGAATGCAGTAGTGAGTCGGCCACGCAGAGTCACACGTCCTCCTGGAAGTGGCCTTCTTTGGAGCGATGCTGACATAGTGTGCGCCGTTTGCCGGGTTCTAAAAGGGGGTGTTGCATGCCGGATTTCGCCGGTGGAGCGGAAAGATCTCACCCCGGGAAGGTTGCGCTGCGCAATCAGCTGCTCGCGGCGCGTAGATCATTATCGCCGGAGGCCCGTGCCGAAGCGGCGGCCGAGGTGCAGGCCGCGCTGCGCGATCTGGTACGCGCACACTCCGCCACGATCATCGCGGGGTACGTGCCCCTGGCGCCGGAACCGGGCGGCCCCGACCTGCCGGACGTCCTGGGCGACCGGCTGATCCTGCCGGTGCTGCGCGCCGACAACGACCTCGACTGGGTCCGCTACGAGGGGCCGGACACGCTGCGACCGGGCTCGCGAGGCCTGCGCGAGCCGGCCGGGCCCCGGCTCGGCGTGGACGCGATCGCCGACGCCACGCTGGTGATCGTGCCGGCGCTGGCGGTGGACCGCGGCGGCCTGCGGCTGGGCCGCGGCGGAGGCTCGTACGACCGGGCGCTGGCACGGGCGGCCCGGGCATACGTGGTAGCCCTGCTGCACGACGGTGAGCTGCTCGACCGGGTGCCGGCCGAGCCGCACGACCGCCGGGTGCACGCCGTCGTCACACCGGGCCAGGGTCTCAGCGAGACCGCCGACTGGACGAAATAAACTCCGATGACGGAGCATTGGCACTCCCGGACGGCGAGTGCCAAGCCATCGAGTAACGCGGAGGACCAGTGCCCACGTACCAGTACGCCTGCACCGAGTGTGGTGAACAGCTCGAGGCGGTGCAGTCCTTCTCCGACCCGGCCCTCACCGAGTGCCCGAACTGCAGCGGCAAGCTCCGCAAGGTCTTCAACTCGGTCGGCATCGTCTTCAAGGGCTCCGGCTTCTACCGCAACGACTCCCGCGCCGGGAACGTGAGCGCGGAGAAGTCCGCCGCGCCCGCGGGCGAGAGCAAGTCGGACTCCTCGGCGCCCGCCACCACCGCGGCGCCGGCCGGCGGCTCCGGCTCGGGCTCAGGTTCCGGCTCGTCCGGGAACGGCTCGTCGGGGAGCGGCTCGTCGGGCGGCAAGTCGTCCGGCAACGGCTCGGGCTCGGGCTCCGGCTCCGGCTCCGGCTCCGGCTCCGGCTCGGGCTCCGGCTCGGGCTCCGGCTCGGGCTCGTCCGGCTCCGGGGCGGCGAAGACGGCGACCACCGCCTCCTAGCACGAACCGCGCGGGCCGCGCCGCTGTCCACATCCCGGGGTTGTCCACAGGACGGCCCCGGGATCTGCTGCCGACCCCCTACTGTCCTGACCCGCGGCGCCCGACGGACGGCGCTCACGGTCGGCTCAGGAGGCGGTGTTGCGAGGCAGAGCCCGCGGGGAGACCCGGCTCGACCCGGTCCGCTGGCGGCGCCCGGGGCGCTCGGCGTTGCTGCGGTCGGCGGTGGTGGCGGTGCTGCTCGCTACCGCGGCCGTGGTGCTGTGGGCCGGGCCCGGCAGCTGCGATCCGGGCCAGGGCGGGTGCGGCGTCCGGCAAGCCTGCTCCCCCGGCGAGAAGGACTGTGGCGGTTCACCCGGCTGCGCTGAGGGGCAGACTCCTTGCGCCGCTCCACCCGCCTGCGTTGAGGGCCAGACTCCTTGCGCCGATCCACCCGTCTGCGCTGAGGGCCAGATTCCCTGCGCCGCTCCACCCGCCTGCGGTCCCGGCCAGGCCCGCTGCGATCTTCCGCCCGCCTGCAATCCCGGCCAGGCCCGCTGCGATCCTCCGCCCGCCTGCAATCCCGGCCAGGCCCGCTGCGATCCTCCGCCCGCTTGCGATCCCGGTCAGGCCGGCTGCGATTCCTCGTCGGCTCGCCCCGCCGTCGCCGGGGATCACCCGGCCGTGCCCGGATCTTGGCCGGCCCGGGGCTCCGCCGTTCCGCCCGGCCTGGTCGGCGTGCCGATCCGCCTGGCCGAGCCCACCGCGCTCCGGCTCCTCCACCCCGGTGACCGGGTCGACGTCTTCCGGGTCGCCGGGACCGGCGCGGGCCGCACCGAAGATGGCACCGGCGCAGCGGCCATCGCCACCGCGGCGCTGGTCATCGGTGTCACCGGAGCGGAGGACCCCACCACGGGCGGCCTGCTGCTGGCGCTGACCCCCGCGGAGGCCCGGCGCACGGTGGCGACGGCCGGCGGCGACTACGCGGTGCTCATCCGCCCCGACGGGTGAGCCCGGCGGGCGGCTCAGCCCCAGTGCGGCGGACGGTCCTCGAGCAGGCGGTCGTCGTTGGATTCGTCGCCCCTGAAGCCCCAGCCGCGTTCGGTGTCGTCGCGGGTCTGGTCGCTCAGCAGCGGCGGCTCCTCGGACTCGAAGTCCACGGTGCGCTCGGCGTCGGCATCACGTTCGGGCTCGTCCAAGATGTCCACGCTATGAGGGTAGGCCGCGTCGCGATGCGCTGTCCGCCCCCGGGGGATGTAGCGTCGATGAACGTGAGCGCCCCGACCGGTTCCGACGACGACGCGTACTGGCAGCGCCCCGACGCCGAGCCGGAGCCCTCCGGCGCCGGCCGCCCGGCGCCGGCGCCCGACCCCGCACCCACCTACCAGGGGCCGCCCCGCACGCCGCCGCCCTCGCCGCACTGGCAACCGCCCCTGGTGCAGCAGCCCCCGCCGCCGCGGGCGATGCCGGCGCAGGACATGGACGCCCTGGACGAGGCCGAGGGCTCGGCCCGGACGGTGACCTACGGCATCGGGCTGGTCGTGGGCGCGATCGCGCTGATCCTGATGTGCCTGCTCTGCGCCCGCGTCATCTTCTGAGCGGATCCGCTCGCCGGCACGCGATCTTCGTGGCGGGCGGCCTTCCCCGCGGCGCACGGCCTTTCCGGCGACGCGCGGCCTTCCCGGCGGCGCGGCCTTCCCGGCGGCGCGGCCTTCCCGGCGGCGCGGTCTTCCCAACAGCCGGTCTTCGCGGCACGCGGCCTCCCGGCGGAGCGCGGCCTCCCCAGCACCCGGCCTGCCCGGCGGAGCGCGGCCTCCCCAGCACCCGGCCTGCCCGGCGGAGCG
>NZ_BOMQ01000046.1 GCF_016862275.1 Actinoplanes nipponensis
CCCGGCGGAGCGCGGCCTCCCCAGCACCCGGCCTGCCCGGCGGAGCGCGGCCTCCCCAGCACCCGGCCTGCCCGGCGGAGCGCGGCCTCCCCAACATCCGGCCTGCCCGGCGGCGCGCGGCCTCCCCAACATCCGGCCCGCCCGGCGGCGCGCGGCCTCCCCGCGACGAGCGCCGCTCCGGCCGCCACCCCACATGGCGGCCGAAGCGGCAGACCCGTCACCCCCCGGAGCCCCAAACTGCCTGAGCCCCGGAGTCACCGGTCCTGAACACGTAATAGCCGGAAACCGCCGCCAGCGCCACCATGATCACCGACAGTCCGATCGAAGCAGCGCGCGGTAGCGGGCGTTCCGAGCGGCGCAGCGTCAGGAAGACCATGACGAGCGTCACCACGCCCAGGCCGAGCGAGTAGTAGAGCGTCAGCGTCCCGAAGCCCATGTGGTCGTCGATCGCCTCCAGCGGCGCGCCCTTCAGGCCGCTGGCCACCAACCGCTCCCGCAATTCTTCGCCCGACTCCGTGGCGACCCAGGCGGTCAGGGGCGCACCGACCGACAACAGCACCGCCGCCCAGCCGATCTTCGCCCGCCAGCGCGGCACGAGCGCGTACCCGATGGCCGCCAGTGCCAGCAGCGGCACGAACACCACCGCCGCGTGGATCACGAGAGCGTGTACGGGCAGGCCGTTGATCTGGTCGAACACGGTCACCTCCGGTTTGTCGCACGGGATCCCGGTCCGCCAGACCAGAACTCTCTGACGACGCAAACATCCCCCCTGTGTGCGCCTACGCGCAGTTGACCATTTCGGTTCACCGGCGCGCGCACCGAACCCGCACTATTCATGATCAGGTTGAGCGGGTACGACGACCCGTGCTGTCATGGTGTGATGCCGACCGAGGAGCAGCTGCTGCGAGCCACGGGGCTGCGGGTCACGCGACCCCGGCTGGCGGTGCTCCACGTGCTGACCCAGGGTGGCCACCTCGAGGTCGAGGAGATCACTCGCCGGGTCCGCGAGCGGCTCGACTCGGTGTCGGTCCAGGCGGTCTACGACGTGCTCGGCGCCCTGTCCCGGGCCGGGCTGGCCCGCCGCATCGAGCCGGCCGGCAGTCCCGCCCGGTTCGAGGCCCGGGTCGGCGACAACCACCATCACATCGTCTGCCGCAGCTGCGGGGCGATCGAGGACGTGGACTGTGACTTCGGCGGGCGGCCCTGCCTCGACCCGGGTGTCGGCCACGGCTTCGAGGTCGACGAGGCGGAGGTCACTTTCTGGGGGCTGTGCCCCTCGTGCCAGCGGGCGAGGCTCGCCGACCGCTCTGCCTGAACCTGTTCAACTTCGCCTTCCGCGTGGCACTCTGGGGTGATGGACAGCAGCCCGGACATGGGACTCTTCGGCCCGGAGTCGGTCACCTGGAAAGTGCACAGCGAACCGATCGTGACCATGGGTGGCCTGCGCTCGCTCTACCTGCAGGCGCTGCACCCGCGCGCGGTGGCCGCGATCGCGCAGAACTCGGGCTACAAGTCGGACCCCTGGGGACGCTTCAACCGCACTTCCGAGTACGTCGGCACGGTCCTCTACGGCAGCACGGACGAGGTGGAGCGGATCGCCAGCCGGATCCGCCGCATGCACTCCCGGATGACGGCGACCGACCCGCGCACCGGGGAGCGTTTCCGCATCGACGAGCCCGAGCTGCTGCGCTGGGTGCACGTCGCGGAGGTGGAGTCGTTCCTGTCGACCGCCCGCCGCGCCGGCCTGAAGCTGACCGACGCGGAGGTCGACACCTACTACACCGAGCAGCTCAAGGCGGCCGAGCTGGTCGGCCTGGACCCCGCCACCGTGCCGGGCACGGCGGCCGAGGTGGCCGCCTACTACGAGCGGATGCGGCCGCAGCTGGGCATCACCCGCGAGGCGGCCGAGACGGCGCTCTTCCTCACCGTGCCGCCCCTGCCCGACTTCTGGGGCAACCGGGCGCTGCGGCTGAGCCTGAACTTCGGCCCGGCCCGCTGGGCGTACTTCGGGGTCGCCGGCACGGCGGTCGCCCTGCTCCCGCCGTGGGCCCGCAAGATGTACGGCGGCCTCGGCCTGCCCACCACGGACCTGTCCGCCGACCTCTCGGTGCGCGGCATGCGCCTGCTGCTCGCCGGGCTGCTGGCCGCCGCCCCGGAGCAGTACAAGATGGCCCCGATGCGGCGGGCCGCGCTGGAACGGGCCGGCCTAGCCTGACGGCCGTTCGAGGTGCTCGACGGCGGACCACGGCTCCTTGGCCGCCACCTCCTGACCGGCCGGGCAGCTGCGCCGGAAGTCGCACCAGCCGCAGAGGCTGCCGGGCCGGGTGGGGAACTCGACGTCCGGGTCCGCGCCGGACGCCACCGCCTTCTCCGCCGCCATGATGTCGCGGGCGGTGTCCTCGGCCCGCGCCACCTGCCGGGCCAGCGACTCGTCGGTGTGCTCGTGCACCGCGGTGGTGCCCGTCGGCAGGTGGTGCAGCTCGACCCGGTGGCACGGCCGGCGGAACACCCGCTGCGCCGCGTACGCGTAGAGCGCCAGCGCCTGTGACCCGCGGGCGTCGTCGGCGTCGAGCCCGGACCGGCCGGTCTTGTAGTCGACGATGACCGCCTCCGGCCCCTGCTCCCCCGGGCGCGAGTCGATCCGGTCGGCCCGGCCGTTGAAGGCCAGCACCGCCGTCTTGGTCGCCACCACCCGCTCCACGCCCAGCGGCTCGTCCAACGGGTCGAGGCCGCGCACGTAGGTCTCGAGCCAGGCCAGCGAGCGGCGGTAGGCGATCCGCTCCTGCTCCACGTCGCGGTAGCCCTCGCGCACCCACGTCGACTTGAGCAGGGTCGGCAGCGACTCGGCCACCCGGCGGTCGCTCGGCACGGCGTACCAGTTCTTCAGGGCTGTGTGCACGCTCGCGCCCAGCGAGTTGTGCGCCCAGGGCGGCCCCTTGGGCGGGGCCGGGCGGTCCACGTAGGTGTAGCGGTAGCGCCGCGGGCAGTCCGTGAACGTGCCGAGCTTGCTCGGCGTGCAGACGAAGAGCCGCTCGGGCATGCCGGCGAAGCCCAACTGCTCGGGCACCGCGGCCGATCGGGGGGAGGTCCTGGGCACCCGGTAATCCTGCCAGCACCCTGCGACAAGAATCAGGCCCCGGCGGTGTACAGCTTCACGAAGGCGGCCACGGCGTCGGCGATGAGCTGCACCGCGATGGCCGCCAGCAGCAGTCCCGCGATCCGGGTGAGCACCTCGATGCCCCCCGGCCGCAGCAGTTTGACGATGCCGCCGGAGAACCGCAGCACCAGCCAGACGGTGGCCATCACGGCCAGGATGCCCAGGCCGATCACCCAGTAGTCGTTGACCCCGTCCGCGCGCTGCACGAACAGCATGGTCGCGACGATCGCACCGGGTCCGGCCAGCAGCGGCGTGCCCAGCGGCACCAGCGCCACGTTGGTCGTGCTGCCCTGCTCGGAGGGCTCGTCGGTCTGGCCGGTCAGCAGTTGCAGCGCCACCAGCACCAGCAGCAGCCCGCCCGCGCCCTGCAGCGCGGGCAGCTGGACGTGCAGGTAGTCGAGCAGCGTCTGCCCGGCGACCGCGAAGATCACGATCACGCCGAGCGCCAGCAGCACCGCCTGGGTGCCCGCCCGGGTCCGCTCCCTGGCCGGCAGCGTCCCGGTCAGGGCCAGGAAGACCGGCACCATGCCCGGCGGGTCGACGATCACCAGGAGGGTCACGAAGACCTCGCCGAACAACTTCAGATTCACGGGATCAACCTAGGCGGCGCCGTCGGCTGGTGCCCTGAACTGCGGCGACCGTCACCCCAGGACCGCGACGCCCCGCGCGGCGGCCACGATCTGCTCGTACGCCCGCGGGTCGGTGGTGAAGGCGCCCAGCCGGACCGTCTTGTGCGTGCCGTGGAAGTCGGAGGAGCCGGTGGCGACCAGGCCGAGCCGGTCGGCCAGCGCCCGCACGTGCCCGCGCTGGGCGACGGTGTGGTCCTCGTGATCGGCCTCCAGGCCGAACAGGCCGGCGGCGGCCAGCTCCACGATCAGCTCGTCCGGCACGATGCGGCCCCGCACGGTCGCGTTCGGGTGGGCGAAGACCGGCACCCCGCCCGCGGCCCGGACCGTGCGCACGGCCTCGAAAACATCAAGATCGGCTTTGGGTACGTAGTACCGGGCGCCCAGCCACCGGGACGCGAAGGCCTCGTTCGTGGTGCCCACCAGCCCGGCCCTGATCAGCGCCTGGGCGATGTGCGGGCGGCCCACGGACCCGCCGGCCGCGTACCCGCTGACCTCCGGCCAGCTGATGTCGACCCCGTCCGCCCGGAGCAGCTCGACGATCTTCTCCGCGCGCTGCTCCCGGTCGGTGCGCAGGCGCTGCAGGTCGGCGGCGAGCACCGGGTCGGCCGGATCGAAGAGGTACGCGAGCAGGTGCAGCGGGATCGCCGGCTCGACTCCGTACCACCGGCAGGAGAGCTCGGCCCCGCGGATCAGCGTCAGGCCCGCCGGACGCGCCGCCGCGGCCGCCGCCCAGCCGCCCGTGGTGTCGTGATCCGTGATCGCCATCACGTCCAGGCCGGCCTCGGCGCCCGCGGCCACCAGCTCGGCCGGGGTGAGCGTGCCGTCGCTGGCGGTCGAATGGCAGTGCAGGTCGATTCTGGTCACCCGAGGACGCTACCGGGTGGCCGCCGCCGGTCACTGAGGACCGTCAGGCGTCGTCGCCCGCGTCACCGTCCTTGCCCAGCCGGGCCTCGACCGCCTGCGGCTCGTACATCTCCTCGACGACGCGCAGGTACAGCTCGTTGGGGTTGGGCAGGTGCTTGACCTCGCGCAGCGCCTGGTCCTGGCCGGCCGACTCCAGCACGAAGGTGCCGTAGCTGAGCATGCGGCCCAGCGCGGACTGCTCGTACTTCATGTCGGTGACCCGCAGCAGCGGCATCATGGCGACCTTGCGGGTGATGATGCCGTTGACCACCATGACCCGCTTGTTGGTCAGGATGAAGCGGTCGAAATACCAGTCGCCGACCTTCCAGGCGACCCAGCCCATCACGCCCAGCCAGATCAGCACCGCCGCGGTGACCAGGCCGTCGATGTCCTGCCTGGTCAGGAAGCCGGCAAGGTAGCCCAGCAGCAGCGTCGAGCCGATGCCGACCAGCAGCGGAGTGGACAGATGGATCCAGTGCCGCTTCCACTCCCCGCGGTACCGCTCCGTCGGGAAGAGATAGCGGGAGACCAGGGTGGTCGGCTCGTCCTCGAGCGGCAGCACCCGGCGGGGTCCACCCGGGACACCCGATCCGTCCCCGCCGAGACCCTGCAGCTCCTCCTCGGTGAAGATCGGAGCCTCGTACTCGCCGGGGTCGCGGTACTCGTCGTCGCGGGGATCGCTGCCGTAGCCCGCGCTGGGCGAGTAACCGGCGTCGGGGGAATAGCCCGGGCCGGCCGAAGCCACTCCCCGGCGGTACTCGGGGCCGTCGTCGCGAAACGCCGGATCGTTGTACCCGAAGGTGTCGTCGTCGTCCCGAGGGCGGCGCGCACCCTCGTCGTCAGGTTGCCGCGGCTCGCCAGGACCCATCAGGTGATGTTAAGCGACGAGGTTGGTGAAGAACGTTCCGAAACCACGGGCAATGTCCCCGATGGTGTCGCCCAGCGACTCGAACACCGCGGCGGCCGAGTTCGGGTTGAAGGCGATGAAGAAGATCAAGAATGCGATGCCAAGCCAGGTGAGAACCTTCTTGATCATGGCGGGCCTTCTCCTCCGTTGCGGGTGACGGTCATCGCCGCAGCAACACTCACGGTATCAGTTCAACTGCGCTCTGTGAACAATGTGCCCGAAAAGCCGATGGTGTTCCCGCCGGTCGAGGCCCTCATGTTCAGGCCTTTCCGTGCAGGTACGGGCTCGGCGCTCCGTACACGAGCTCGGGCGGCACCTCGTCGGACAGGTCGTGCAGGACGACATGTTCGGCCAGAAAGTAGCCCGCGCTTGCCGGCCACGCTACCGCATAGAGCCACATTCCTTTGGCTTCACTCACATAGGCGCTGCGATCTTCCGGCGACTTCACACACCACAGTGGAGTGGGATGCCCACCGACCCTGATCTTGGCATGCGGGCCGGGGTGTCCACCCGGGTCACGCTCGCCCAGCGCCTCGGTGATCAGGTATCCGGGGTCGATGCCGGAGATGCCGGCGAACCGGGTGCCCAGCCCCACGCCGGGCTGCTCGGCGATCAGCACGAGATCGGCCGGGCCCCCGCCGAGCGGCTCCGGGCCGCTGCAGGACAGCGCCGTCGCCCGTACGCCGGAACGCTCGTCGCCCGCCCAGCCGACGCCGGTGACCATCCAGCCGGCCGGCAGCGGCCACGGGCACCAGATCGGCATGTGCTCGACCGTGGGCGCGGGACGGCGCCGTACGCTCTCGAGGATCTCGGGGCTGATGTGCTCCGCCACGTGGAACGGAGCGACGTCGCCACAGTCGTCGCAGCGCCATTCACTGTGCATCAGGTCCGGCGGCCGGACCTGCGCGGCACAACGGGGGCAACTCACTGTGACACCCACCCTCTTAAGGTGGGGCCCGCCGGACCCCTCGTCAAGCGAATCGGCAGAACCCGGGTCAACCCGCTCGTTCTCCGCCCGGGCGAGTGACGATCAACCGGGCGGCGGGCCGGCGTGCTCACGGATCCAGGAGTGCATGGCGATGCCGCTGGCCACGCCGGCGTTGATCGACCGGGTGGAGCCGTACTGGGCGATCGAGAACAGCGCGGCGCACGCGGCGCGGGCCGCGGCGGAGAGCCCGGGACCCTCCTGGCCGAAGAGCAGCACACACTCCCGGGGCAGGCGCTCGCTCTCCATGGGCCGCGAGCCCGGCAGGTTGTCGATGCCGATCACCGGCAGGGCCGCGGCGGCCGCCCAGGCGGTGAACTCCTCGATCGTCGGGTGGTGCCGGACGTGCTGGTAGCGGTCGGTGACCATGGCGCCCCGCCGGTTCCACCGCCGCAGTCCGACGATGTGCACCTCCGCGGCCAGGAAGGCGTTGGCGTTGCGGACGACCGTGCCGATGTTGAGGTCGTGCTGCCAGTTCTCGATCGCGACGTGGAACCCGTGCCGGCGCCGGTCGAGATCGGCGACGATCGCCTCGCGCCGCCAGTAGCGGTACCGGTCGACGACGTTGCGCCGATCGCCGCCGGAGAGCAGCTCGGGATCGTAATGAGGATCGGTGGGCCACGCGCCGGGCCACGGGCCGACCCCGACCGCAAGCTCCGGCTCGTCCACCGTCGCGGCCCCGGCCGCCGGAGCGGGCGGCGGCGCGGGGGCGAATTCTTCGGCGGTCATGGTGCAGGAGGCTAGCCAGGGGCCCGTCGGCCGCACCCGGGGGGAGACGCAATGAGCGGCGGGGCCCTCCCCGGCACCCGCCGCCCACGCTCTGTTGGGAAGGAGTTTGCCTTACCGTGCGTATCCGTGTGAAGGATTCCCGACGGTGACCCAAGTCACATTTAACTTTGTTAGCTATTACGCCGGGTGGTGACCTCATCGTTATCAAGCTGCGATACGTCGGGCCGTGTCGGTCACTGGGGCATCGGAGCGGCGAAACCGGACGACACAATTCGCCGGACAACCGAAGGCGCCTTCCCTACTGTGCGTTACGCTGAGGTGCCAAAGTCCTCCCGGCGTCCAGGTGTCACCGCGCCCACACCGGGAATCAGTGAGGACGACGGCGGGTTGACACCGCACGTAGGCCTCTTTCCCGTGGCCTTTTCCCCGTGGACGGAGAGATCATGGCGACCGTTGCGCTGACCGCAGAGAACTTCGACGAGGTGACCGGCAAGGGCGGCATCGTCCTGGTCGACTTCTGGGCCAGCTGGTGCGGGCCCTGCGTCCGCTTCGCGCCGACGTACGAGCGTTCCTCCGAGAAGCACACCGAAATCACCTTCGGCAAGGTCGACACCGAGGCCCAGCAGGAGCTGGCCGCGAAGTTCGACATCCGCTCGATCCCCACGATCATGGCCGTACGCGACGGCCTCATCGTGTTCTCGCAGCCCGGCGCCCTGCCGGAGTCGGCCCTGGAGTCGCTGATCGACCAGGTCGAGAAGCTCGACATGGACGACGTGCGCAAGCAGCTGGCCGCGCACAACCACTGAGCGCGCAGCAACGCGAAAGCGCCGCGGACCACCTCCGGTCCGCGGCGCTTTCGGCGTTGCGGGTAGACAGTGGATCGAACGTGTGTTCGAATTCTGGCCATGCGATGGTCACACCTGTCGGCCCCGGCCGGCGACGACTCGCTCCTGGACGCGGCGCCGGCGGCTCCACCCCTGCCGCTGGCGCTGCCCGGAGCGACCGTCCGCACGTTCGACACCCCCGGCTTCGCCGGCATGACCTTCTACGAGATCCGGGCCAAATCCCTGATCAACAGGGTGCCCGGAGCCTCCCGGGTGCCCTTCGGGTGGACGGTCAACCCCTACCGCGGCTGTTCCCACGCCTGCTCGTACTGCCTGAGCGGGGACACCCCGATCCTGCTGGCCGACGGTTCGGCGCGGCCGCTGTCCGAGGTGAAGGTGGGCGACGCGGTCCTGGGCACCATGGGCGCCGGCCCGCACCGGCGCTACGTGCCGACCACCGTGCTCGACCACTGGACCACCACCAAGAAGGCCTTCCGGGTGACCCTGGCCGACGGCACCCGCCTGGTGTCCAGCGGCGACCACCGGTTCCTGACCGACCGCGGCTGGCGGCACGTCAGCCCGGCCGAGCCCGGGCTCCCGGCGCTGGCCGTGGGCGACCGGCTCGCCGGCGTGGGCGGCCTGGCCGAGCCGCCCAAGGAGTCCCCCGACTACCGCGCCGGCTTTCTGTGCGGCCTGGTCCGCGGCGATGCGGGCGCGCCGGCCGGGGCCCGGGAGAGCGACGCCTGGATCCGCGCGGACGCCTACCTCGAGGACGTCCCGATGCACGTGGCGCTGCGCTGGCCCGAGCTGCCCTCCGGCGGCTGGTACCGCGGCTTCCTGGCCGGCGCGTTCGGCGCGACCGGGCTGGCGGACCGGCTGGCCGTCGTCTTCACCAGTCGCGACCAGGCCTTCCTGGACCGCGTCACGGACGCCCTGACCCACCTGGGCCTGCCCAGCCGGCGGCCGCCGCACCCCCAGCTCGGCGAGGTCTACTCCGTCGAGATCGCCCGCGACCTGTGGGCCGCCCTGCGGTTCCGCCACCTCACCGGGGTGAGCGGAGCGCCCCTGGACGCGTCCGGCGTCGGCGTGCGCAGCGAGCCCCCGCTGACCGTGGCCGACATCGAGGACCTGGGCCTGACCCTGCCGCTGTACGACATCACCACCGGCACCGGCGACTTCATCGCCGACGGTGTGGTCAGCCACAACTGCTTCGCCCGCAACACCCACACCTATCTCGACCTGGACGCCGGTCACGACTTCGACTCCAAGGTGGTCGTCAAGGTCAACGCGGGCGAGCTGATCCGCCGCGAGCTGGCCGCGCCGGCCTGGCCCGGCGCGCCCATCGCGATGGGCACCAACGTGGACGTGTACCAGCGGGCCGAGGGTCGCTACCGGTTGATGCCGCAGATCCTGGCGGCCCTGCGCGACTTCGCCAACCCGTTCTCCATCCTGACCAAGGGCACGCTGATCCTGCGGGACCTGGAGCTGCTGCGCCAGGCCGCCTC
Organism: Actinoplanes nipponensis; assembly: GCF_016862275.1. GTDB lineage: Bacteria > Actinomycetota > Actinomycetes > Mycobacteriales > Micromonosporaceae > Actinoplanes > Actinoplanes nipponensis. The sequence goes on from NZ_BOMQ01000046.1 coordinate 9,640, forward strand.
GGTCACCGATGTCAGCCTGTCGATGTCGATCGGCTTCGTCGACGAGCGGATGTGGCGCGCGGTGGAGTCCGGCACCCCGAGCCCGCGCCGCCGCCTGGACGCCCTCGCCCGCCTGACCGACGCCGGCTTCTCCGTCGGGGTCCTGATGGCGCCGATCCTGCCGGGCCTGACCGACTCGGACGAGTCCATCGAGGAGACGGTGTCGGCGATCGCGGCGGCCGGCGCGGCCAGTGTCACCCCCCTGGCCCTGCACCTGCGGCCGGGCGCCCGGGAGTGGTACGCGGCCTGGCTCACCCGCGAGCATCCGGAGCTGGCGCCGCGCTACCGCGAGCTGTTCGGCGGTGGCTCGTACGTGCCGCAGGCGTTCCAGAAGGAGCTCGGCGCGCGGGTCCGGATGGCGGCTCGCCGGCACGGGCTGCACCGGGCGACGCCGGGCGAGGCGCGTACGGTCGGCGCGAACGCGGCCCCGGCGGTGGGCTATGCGGAGTCCGATCCGGCCGCCGACGCGCGCGGACGCAGCGTCGGGCGCGTGCCGGAGTCCCAGCAGCTGACCCTGTTGTGAGCCGAGCGGCGCGGCGCCCGACCCGGGCGTGGCTAGAGTCGGTGCCATGAGGAGCGCACAGCAGATCCTGGCCGAGGCCGACGTCATCGCCGTGGTCGGCGCGTCCCGGGATCCCCTCAAGCCGTCGCACAGCGTGCCGCTGCAGATGCTGCAGCACGGCTGGAAGATCATTCCGGTCAACCCGTTCGTGGACGAGATCTTCGGGATTCCGACCGTGCCCACGCTCGCCGACCTGCCCGGGCCCGTCGACCTGGTGAACATCTTCCGGCCGGCCGCCGACGCCCTCGAGATCGTCCGGCAGGCCGTCGCGATCAAGGCCCCGGCCGTCTGGCTGCAGACCGGCATCGTCTCCGCCGAGGCCCGCCGGATCGCCACCGAGGCCGGTCTCGACTACGTCGAGGACCGCTGCCTGGCCGTCGAACGGGCCGTCGGACAGCTCACCAGGCGGGACTGAGCCCGGAAGGGCAGGCCGGATACCCCGCGTCGGGTCCTCACAGTTACGCCCCGGCTAGTACCGTGCCGGGGTGAACGAGGAGGACCTCACATGACCTACCCGCCGCCCGGTGGTACGCCGGATCCATATCAGCCCCAGCAGCCCTACGGGCAGCAGCCGGGTTACGACCCCACATCGCCGTACTCGCAGGACCCCTACGCGGCCCCGGCCAGTGGCGCCCCGTCCAGCGGACAGCCTTACGGCCAGCCGCCGCCGTACGGCGCCCCGTCCAGCGGACAGCCCTACGGCCAGCCGCCGCCGTACGGCCAGCCGGCCGGTTACGGCCAGGCGTACTCGCAGCCGCCCTACCAGCAGCAGGCGCCGACCAACACCATGGCCATCCTGGCGCTGGTCTTCGCCTTCGTGTTCGCCCCCGCCTCGATCGTCATGGGCCACGTGGCCAAGAAGCAGATCCGGCAGACCGGCGAGTCCGGCGAGGGCCTGGCCACCGCCGGCCTCTGGCTGGGCTACATCTTCACCAGCATCTACGTGCTGATCTGCGCCTTCTACATCGTCGTGGCGATCTTCGCGATCGGCTCGAGCAGCGCGTCGACCTACTGACGCCCGGACCGCCCGGTGGACGCTGGTCCACCGGGCGGTTCCGTGTCGTGCGGCACCGCGCCGGGCCGGCTCAGCGGAACTCGGCCTCGCGGACACTGTTGCCGCCGTCGACCACGAGCATCTGCCCGGTGATGTAGGACGCCGCGGGCGAGCACAGGAAGGCGATCGCCGCCGCCACCTCGTCCGGGGTTCCCGGCCGGCCGATCGGGGTGCCGAGGCCCTGCTTGATCTCCGTGACGGTGGACGCGGCCGTGTAGATCGTGCCCGGCGCCACACAGTTCACGTTGATGCCGTCGGCCACCAGCTCCATCGCCAGCGCCCGGGTCAGGCCCACGACGCCCGACTTCGCGGCGGCGTACGCGGCTTCGGTCGGCAGCGCGTTGATCGGGCCCGCGGTGGCCGCCAGGTTCACGATCCGGCCCCAGCCCTGCTCCGACATGCCGCCCACGAACGCGCGGCTGCACAGGAACGCCGTGCTCAGATTGCGGTCGATCTCGGCGCGCCACTCGTCGTAGGTGAGCTGGGCCACCGGGCGCAGCACCTCGGGGCTGGTCCGGCTGGCCAGGCCCGCGTTGTTGACCAGCACCTGCACGTCGCCGAGCTGGTCGAGGATCGCGTCGGCGAGCGCGCCGACCTCCGCCTCGTCGGTCAGGTCGGCCACGAAACCGGTGACCCCCAGCTCGGACGCGCGCTCGTGGATGCGCCGCGTGGTCGAGACGATCGCCACCCGGGCGCCCAGGTCCCGCAGCCGGCGCGCGGTCGCGTACCCGATGCCGTCCGGGCTGCCGGCGCCGGTGACCAGCGCGACCTTCCCGTCCAGGCGCAAGGTCACGGGGCCCTCCTCGGCCTGGTTCTCGGGGTCGTCCGGGACGGGGCCGGACTCGGCGACCGGATCGGCGCCGGTGTCCTGCTCGGGCTCGGAACTGGGCGCGGCAGACCGGGGCCGGCGGCCGGCCGCCGGGCGGGTGGCGTCCCGCCTCGAGCGGCTGCCGCTGGCGATGCGGGCGTCGAAGACCATGCGGCGATCCTGCCCGCTCCCGCGAGCCGGGGCAAACATCGGACCGCCGTGGCGTACGCCGACCGCACCCCGCGCACAACCAGGCACGCGGCGTGCGCATGGGGCCGGCCATGGGCGTGACAGGGCCGCCTATCCTGACGGGCGCAGCGGACCCGCCGGACGGAGGCAGCCATGACGTATCCACCCCGGCCGGGACCGGACGGCACGTACCCGCCGCCGCCGGATCCACCGATCGAGGCCTACCAGCCGCCCGTGCCGCCCCACCCGGAGCAGTACGGCTACGGCTATCCCCCGGCCCCGATCGCGCCCGGCTACGGCCAAGGCAACCCGGGCAGCCCGTACTCCTATCCGGCGTACTCCCATCCGGCCTACCCGTACGCGCCGGCCCCGCCGACCGAGGGCCTGGCGATCGCCTCCCTGGCCGTGTCGTGCGCGGGAATCGCCGGGCTGTGCCTGTGGTCGGTCGGCGGGCTGCTCGGCATCGTCGGCGCGATCCTCGGCCACGTCGCCCGGCGCCGGATCCGCGCCACGGGAGCCGGCGGCGCCGGTTTGGCGCTGGCCGGCATCATCGTCGGCTGGTCCGTGACCGGCCTCGCGGCGCTGGGCGTCGCCGCGTTCGTGTTCTTCCTCACGCAGAGCGGCTCGTCGACGTACTGACGGACTCAGCCGCCGGGGCGGGGCGCGGGCGGCACGCCGGGCTCCGCCAGCGGGATCACCGGGCCCTGCTCGACGAAGACCAGCGGCGCCTGTCGCCCGTACCGTCGCGGCAGTTCCTCCCGCGCCCGCTCCACGTCCGGGGTGCCGATCTCCACGCCGGCGCCGTCGTGGCGGGCCACCACGCTGGAGATGCGTACGCCGGCGGCCTGCCAGGCGGGCAGGTCGGCGACGATCCGGTCGTGCCAGCCGGTCAGCTCGGCCAGGCTGTGCCCGGCGTCGCGGACCACGATGCAGGTGTTGTCGGCGCTGGTCCGGATGAACTCGTCGAAGGCCGCCGACGGCACGCGATAGACGATCGCCCGTACGCGTTCCTGGTCGACCTCCAGCCCGGCGTAGCTGCCGGCGTGCTCGGCGCGGCCGCCCGCGTCGATGCGGGCCATCGCCGCCTCGAGCGCCGCCGGCGTCGCGGGCAGGACCCGGCCGCCCACCGTCACCGTCTCCGGCCGGCGGGTGAATTCACATCCGGCCGTGGTCCAGCCACCGACCAGACCGGGCTCGGGAGTCTCGGGCTCGCCGCACGAGCCGGTCACGAGCACCGCCCCGAGCAGGAGCCAACGGAGCAGGTATCGACAGCGGCGCATCTCATCTCACCTCTCTACCGCGCGTGGCGGCAGTTCGCCAAGGTTCAACGAGACGAGCGGGGCCCGGCGGCGGCCGGTCAGCGCGGCGTCGGGTCCGCCACGTCGGCCAGCGACGCCGTGGCCCGCCGCCGCTCGCGGCTGCCACCCAGCACCACCACGGCGACGCCCAGCACCAGCAGGCCCAGCCCGGGCAACGCCACCAGCCGCGGCGTCTGTCCCAGCCACGCCCAGGCCAGCAGGGCCGCGCCCGGCACCTCCAGCAGAATCAGCACGCTCACCGTCGTGGCCGAGGTGCGCTCGAGGGCGTAGTTGAACATCGAGTGCCCCAGCAACTGCGCGCCGACCACCAGCGCCAGGATCGCCGCCCAGGTCCGGCCGTCGTATCCGTGCAGCTCGACCCCGGCCGCACGGCACACCACGAGCAGGATCGCCGCGCAGGTGCCGTAACAGACCCAGGTGTACGTGGTCGTGCTCAGCCGGGACCGGGCGCCCTCACCGAACGCCGTGTAGACCGCCGCGGCGAGCGCGCCCACCAGGGCCAGGACGTCGGCCAGGACCGCCTGCGCCGAGACCCCGATGTCCAGGCCGGTGGCCCAGGCCGTACCGGCGACGGCCAGGCCGATGCCCACCCAGCCGGCGGTCGACGGACGCCGGCCCTGCAGCGCCGCGATCATGCCCTGCCAGACCGGCTGGGTCGCGACCAGCGCCGTGGCCGTGGCCACCGAACCCAGCTGCACGCTCGGCATCCAGGTGGCGAAGTGCAGGGCCAGGGCCACCCCGGCGAGGACGGCGAGCAGCCCGCCGCGCCCGCGCAGCGCGCCCAGCTCCGCCCGCCGCGGGCCGGCCGTGATCGGGGTCAGCGCGACGAACGCCAGCCCGTTGCGCCAGAACGCCACGGCCAGCGCGGGGGCCGCCGCGAAGGCGATGAGCGGGGCCGAGGTCGAGACCGCGAGGACCGCCACCGTCAGCGCCGCCGCGGTCAGCCACGGGGGCCGTTCGCGGGGTGAACGCATATTCATCCCTCGCCGTCGCTTCTTGCATATCTACACATCACAGTTTGTCGACCTCGGTTGAGCGGAAAGTGAGGCAGTCGTTACGCTCGCCGCCGATGCATTCCGTCAATCCCTCGGGAGAGTGGTATTCGATGCCCGCGTTCCAAGCGGTCGTGTTCGACTTTTTCGGCACGCTGACCCGCTCCGTCCGGAGGGGGCCGCAGCATGCCGACATCGCCCGGGCGCTCGGCTGCGATCCCGACGCGGTGCTGAGCGTCCTGGATCGTACGTTCCAGGTCCGGGCCCGCGGCCACCTCGGCTCCGCCGAAGCCACCCTACGGTGGGTCACCGAGCAGGCCGGCGGTCACCCGCGGACGTCCCAGCTGAAGGCCGCGGTGCCGGCGCGGGTCGACGCGCTGAAGGCCGACACGCGCCTGCGGGCCGACGCGGAGAGCGTTCTCACGGCGATCAAGGCGCGCGGCCTGCGGACCGCGCTGATCAGCGACTGCACCCACGAGCTGCCCGCCTTCCTGCCCGGCCTGTCGATCGCGCCGCTGCTGGACGTGAACGTCTTCTCCGTCGAGGTGGGCCGGTGCAAGCCGGACCCGCTGATCTATCTGGAGGCGTGCCGGCGGTTGCGGGTGGCGCCGGAGGAGTGCCTTTACATCGGCGACGGGGGTAGCCGGGAGCTCACCGGGGCGGCGGCGGTGGGGATGACGGCGGTGCGGCTGGCGGCGACCGATCTGGCCGACCACCTGGTGTTCGACTCGGACGAGGATTTCGTCGGGCCGAGCGTGGCTTCGCTGAGCGGTGTGCTTGATCTACTTGATCGGCAGCCTGCGCTGGCCTGATTGCATGCAGGATGCATTGGGCCCTCAGGGTCTTGGGTCGAGTTGCATGGGTGTAAGTGGGGTTGTCGGGGCCGCTTCGCCGCCGGCCGGCATGCGGATTTTGCGTCGTCCCGGCCGGTTGAGCGCTTCGCCGGCCGCCGGGGCCAGTGCGGATCTTGGGTCGCTTTGCCTGGTGGCCGCTTTGACGTCGCCCAGCCGGGGATGCGGATCTTGGGTCGTTCCGGATGGGCGGGACGCTTTACTGGCCGCCGGCTGAGCGCGCGGATCTTGGGACACGCTGCCCGGTTGGCCACTCGGCCGACCGTCGGCCGGACATGGCGATCTTGGGGTCCGCTGCCCGGTGGCCCCCGCCCTCGGCGGCCGGCCGACCCCGCGATTCTTGGATCGTCCCGACGGTGGGCGCTTCGCCGGCCGTCAGCCGAGCGCGCCGGTCCAGGAGCCGCTGGGGGGATTCCACCGACCGCTGACCGGACATGTCGATCTTGAGACACGCTGCCCGTTGGCCGTCTCCCCTGGCGGTCGGCCGAGCATACGGATCTTGGATCGTCCGGCCTCGTGGGCGGCTTCACCGACGGCCAGCCGGCATTTGATGTTGGGCAATCCCGGCCGGTGGGCACTCCACCGACCGCCGGTCGAGCGTGCGGATCTTGGGAAGCGCTGCCGGGCGGGCCACCCCACCGACCGCCGGTCGACCACGCCGATCTTGTGACGCACTGCCAGACGGGCCACCCCACCGACCGCCGGTCGACCATGCCGATCTTGATAACCCCTGCCCCGGTGGGCCGCTTCGCCGACGGCCGACCGGCATGCGGATCTTGGGGCGCGCCGACCGCCGTGCGGATCTTCGAGCGCGCGTCCGGCGGGCCCTTCAGTGACAGGCCCGCAGATCCCGGACGACGCCGCCAGCTGCGCATGCGGCCGCCGGAGCGTGCGAGACCCACCGATGCCGAAGCGTCTGGAACTTTGTGACGCGCTGCCCGGTGGCGCCGCTTCGCCGACGGCCGGCCGGCCGCCATGCGGATCTTGGGACGCGCCGACCGTGCGGATCTTCGAGCGTGCGGCCGGCGGGCCCTTCAGTGACAGGCCCGCAGATCCCGGACGACGCCGCCAGCTGCGCATGCGGCCGCCGCAGCATGCGAGACCCACCGATGGCCGAGGCCCCGGCCGCCCGGGCACACCGATCGTGTCCCGGCGCCGCCCGGACCCCGTGCGAGGATGGGCAGGTGACGACCGAGCTCGTGGCCGAGGCGATCAAAAAGGCCGGCATCGCCTGGATCAATGTGCCCGGCGGCCCGCCCCTGGCCCTGTGGGTCATGCCGCTCGACGGAGCCCTCATCGTGGTCTGCGGCCCCGGCGAGCAGGAAGCTCCCGGCCTGGCCGAGGCGTCGCGCGCTGAGGTCCGCCTGCGCGGCGACAACGGCGGCCTCATCGTGATCGTCGAGGCGCAGGTGGAGCGTCTGGCCCCGGGCAGCGACGCCTGGCAGGAGATCGCTCCTCAGCTCGCCGGCAAGCGTCTCAACGCCACCGGCACCGCCGAGGACCTGGTCGCGCGCTGGGCGGAGGCCGGGTGCGCGGTGCTGCGCCTGACCCCGCTGGAGGAGTCGGTCGCCGCGCCGGAGCTGCCGGCCGGCTCGCAGGCGGAGCCGCCCCGCGGGAGCCCGGCCCGGGTCCGGACGCGCCGGCCGTTCCGCCTGCATCGGGTGCGCAAGCGTAAGTCCTGACCGGCCGGTGGTCAGCCGACGAAGGGTGGCACGGCGATCTCTCCCCGGGCGATCGGCACCACGTGGCCGGAGACGGTGGCCGCGGTCACCGCGCCGGCCGACGCCGTCACCGTGCATTCGAGCAGGGACGGCCGGTGCATCTCGACGCCCTGGTGCACGGTGTAGGGCGTCGTGCCCTCGCCCGGCAGCCAGCCCCGCCCGACCAGCCACACGCCCAGGCCGAGGGCCGCCGACCCGGTCGCCGGGTCCTCCGCCACCGACACCCCGGGGCAGAACACCCGCACGTACGCGGTCCGTTCTCCGTCCTCCCAGGCGAAGACGCTGATTCCGGTCACACCCAGCGCCCGGCCCCGCCCGGCGTCGGCCCACGCGCGGGCCAGCGCGTCCCGGCGTACCGGAAGGAAGACGAATTCCAGGCCGCACCCGGCCACCGCCGGGGCCGCCGGGCCGCCCGCGAAGTCGTCGGCCGTCAGGCCCACCAGCTCCAGCAGGTCCGCGACCGGCGGGGCCGGGTGCAGCGTCGGCTTGCCGCCGCTCAGCGTCGCCGCGTCCGGGGTCACGGTGATCGGCAGCAGGCCCGCGCCGCATTCCTGGACGAGCTGCCCGGGCTGGGCCAGCCCGCGCCGCACCGAGGTCACCGCTGCGCCGACGCTCGGGTGGCCCGCGAACGGCAGCTCCGTCTCCGGGGTGAAGATCCGGGCCCGGTACGTGGCCCCCGCCGCCGACGGCAGCACGAACACCGTCTCCGAAAGGTTGAACTCGCGCGCCAGCGCCTGCATCTGATCGCCGGCCAGCGCGTCCGCGCCGAACACCACGGCCAGCGGGTTTCCCGCGAACGGGCGGTCGGTGAACACGTCGACGATCTCGTACGCCACGGTAGACATGGTTCGACGCTAACTTAGGCTGGTGCCGTGACCATGGGGAGCAGGGTTTATCTGGCGCGGCTGGCGGCGCTGCCCGTTTTCGACCCCAACGGCGACCGGGTGGGCCGGGTGCGCGACGCCGTCCTGCGGTTGCGGACCACCAACCGGCCGCCGCAGGTCGTCGGTCTCGTCGCCGAGATGGCGCTGCGCCGGCGGATCTTCCTGCCGATCGGGCGGGTCACCTCGATGGACGCCGAGGCCGTGGTGCTCAGCACCGGCATGCTGAACCTGCGCCGGTTCGAGAAGCGGCCCAACGAGCTGCTGGTGCTCGAGGAGGTGCTGGACCGGCGGGTCATGGTCGAGCCCGAGGACCGGCAGGGTCCGGCCCAGGCCGGCACGGTCGTGGACCTGGGCATGGAGCTCAACCGCAACAACGAGTGGCTGATCACCCGGGTCGCCGTCCGCCAGCACACCGGCCGGCTGGCCCGGCGCGGGCACACGTACCAGGTCGAGTACGACCGGATCCGCGGCCTGGTCGGGCCGACCGACACCCAGGGCACGTCCAACCTGGTCGCGCTGCTGGAGCAGATGCGGCCCGCCGACATGGCCAACGCGCTGCAGGATCTCGCCGACGCCCGGCGCAACGAGGTCGCGGCGGCGCTGAGCGACCGTACGCTCGCCGACGTGTTGGAGGAGCTGCCCGAGCACGACCAGGTGGAGATCCTCATCCAGCTCGACCGGGAGCGGGCCGCCGACGTGCTGGAACGGATGGACCCGGACGACGCCGCCGACCTGCTGGCCGAGCTGCCGAAGGCGGAACAGGCCGTGCTGCTGGACCTGATGGAGCCCGAGGAGGCGGCGCCGGTCCGGCAGCTGATGAGCTACACCCCCGGCACCGCGGGCTCGGTGATGACCTCGGAGCCGGTGATCCTGACGCCGGACACGACGGTGGCCGAGGCGCTGGCCCGCATCCGCGAGCCCGAGCTGTCGCCGGTGGTCGCCGCGCAGGTGTTCGTGGCGCGGGCGCCGTCGGCCACCCCGAGCGGGAAGTACCTCGGCATGGTCCACTTCCAGCGGCTGCTGCGCGAGCCGCCCTCGTCGATCCTGGGCGGCCTCATCGAGACGGACATAGATCCTTTGACGCCCGAGACGAACCTCACCGAGATCACCCGGCGGATGGCGACGTACGACATGGTGGCCATGCCGGTGGTCGACAACGCGTACCGGCTGGTCGGGGCGGTGACCGTGGACGACGTGCTGGACCACTCGCTGCCGCGGGACTGGCGTGACCGGGACGCCCAGGACGCCCAGGAGGAGGCCGACGCGCAGCGCCAGGCCCAGCCGGAGCCGAGGGCCGGTTCATGACGGAGCCGCGCCGCGACCGGCTGGATCAGCCGATCGAGCCGGGACGGGTGCGCCTGCCCCGCTTCGACCCGGAAGCCTTCGGCCGCTGGTCGGAGAGCATCGCCCGGTACATGGGCACGGCGAAGTTCATCGTCTACATGACCATCGTGATCGGGGCCTGGTTCGCCTGGAACACGCTGGCGCCGAAGGACATGCGCTTCGACCCGTACACGTTCACGTTCCTGACGTTGATCCTGTCGCTGCAGGCCTCGTACGCCGCGCCGCTCATCCTGCTGGCGCAGAACCGCCAGACCGACCGGGACCGCCTGGCGATGGAGGAGGACCGGCGCCGCGCGGCCATGCAGAAGGCCGACACCGAGTACCTGGCCCGGGAGATCGCCTCGCTGCGGATCGCCGTCGGCGAGGTCGCGACCCGCGACTTCGTGCGCTCCGAGCTGGCCCGGCTGGCCGACGAACTGGACGAGGCGGCCCACCGCCGGCAGAAGCTGGAACGTAAGGAGTGGGAGGAGGAGCGAACTTAGCGCCGACGTAGCATGGGGTTCATGTCCGCCCCAGCCGCCACCCTCGAGGACGCGATCCAGGCCGCCCTCGCCACCGTCGACGATCCCGAGATCCGCCGCCCGATCACCGAGCTCGGCATGGTCAAGGGCTTCACCGTCGCCGGCTCCGGTGTGAAGGTCGAGCTGCTGCTCACCGTTGCCGGTTGCCCGCTGCGTGACAAGCTCACCGCCGACATCACCGCCGCGCTCACCGCGATCCCCGGCATCACCGCCGTGGAGATCGACTTCGGCGTCATGACCGAGGAGCAGCGCAAGGCCCTGCAGGCCACGCTGCGCGGCGGCGGCGCCCAGGCCGCCGAGCCGGTCATCCCGTTCGCGCAGCCGGGCTCCAAGACCCGGGTGTACGCGGTGGCCAGCGGCAAGGGCGGCGTCGGCAAGTCCAGCGTCACCGTCAACCTGGCGGCCGCCCTGGCCCGGCGCGGCCTGTCGGTCGGCGTGGTCGACGCCGACATCTACGGCCACTCGGTGCCCCGGATGCTGGGCGTCGACGGCCGGCCCACCCGGGTCGAGGACATGATCATGCCGCCGCAGTCGCACGGCGTGAAGGTCATCTCGATCGGCATGTTCACCGCGGGCAACGCCGCCGTGGTCTGGCGCGGGCCGATGCTGCACCGCGCGCTGCAGCAGTTCCTCGCCGACGTGTTCTGGGGCGACCTGGACGTGCTGCTGCTGGACCTGCCGCCGGGCACCGGCGACGTGGCCATCTCCCTGGCCCAGCTGCTGCCGAACGCGGAGATCCTGGTGGTCACCACGCCGCAGATGGCGGCGGCCGAGGTGGCCGAGCGGGCCGGGGCGATCGCGATGCAGACCCACCAGCGCCTCGTCGGCGTGGTGGAGAACATGTCCTGGCTCGAGCTGCCGGACGGCACGCGCATGGAGGTCTTCGGCGCGGGCGGCGGCCAGACGGTGGCCGACTCCCTGACCAGGACGATGGGCGCCGCGGTGCCCCTGCTGGGTCAGATCCCGCTGGACACGCTGGTCCGCGAGGCGGGCGACGCCGGCACGCCGGTCGTGCTGGCCGACCCGGAGGCCCCGGCCGCCAAGGCGCTGGACGCGATCGCCGACAAGCTGGCCATCCGGCGCGAGTCGCTGGTCGGCAAGCCGCTGGGCCTGCTGGTCAACGCCCGCAAGTAGGGCCTACGTAGCGTCGAGATCGAATCTGCGCGGCGCCGGGGTGGACTTCTCCACCGCGGCGCCGGCGTCGTTGCGCTGCGCCCTGATGTCCGCGGCCGCGGCAACCTCGCCGAGGTCGGACTTCACGCCGTTCAGGTCGTTCTTGACGTCGTCGAACAGGCCCTGCAGCGGCTTGCGGATCGCCTGCTCGTCGTCCTCGCTCAGCAGGTGCTTGCGGATGAACGCCTTGGGGTGCAGGTCCTGCAGCTGAATGTCGGTGCCCAGCTCGCGGCTCAGGTCGGACGTGGCGTTCTGGGCCATCGCCCGCAGGCCCCGCAGCATGCGCAGGCCGTCGCCGATCACCTTGGGCAGCCGCTCGCCGAAGATCAGCAGCGCCAGCATCAGCAGGGCGCCGATCTCCCACCAGTTGAGGTTCTCGAACACGCGCGGACCTCCCTCGTCGCGTACCCCAGCAAGACTACGCACGCCGGCTGTGGTCGCGCTGTCCGCCCACGAGGGCGATTCACTTCGCGTCGGCCGCCAGGGTCACGGACGCCGTCTGGACCTTCGTCCCGCGCCGGTATTCGACCGCGACGACCGATTCCGGGGCGTACTTGCGGACGAGCGCGATGAGGTCGGTGCCGTCCTCCAGCAGGTGACCGTTGATCTTGGTGACCACGTCGCCGGACTTCAGCCCGGCCGTCGCCGCCGGGCCGGCCGGCTGCACCGAGCGCAGGCGGGCCCCGGTCGAGCCGGTGGCGCCGCTCGGGCCCCCGGTGCTCACCTCGGCGCCGATCACGGTGCGCCGGGCCTTGCCGTGGTCGATGATCTCGCGGGCGATGCGCATGGCCTGGTTGATCGGGATGGCGAACGCGAGACCGATGTTGCCGGCCTCGGCGTCGCTGCCCCCGACCGACCTGATCACCGAGTTCACCCCGACCACCCGCCCGGCCGCGTCGACCAGCGGGCCGCCGGAGTTGCCCTGGTTGACCGCCGCGTCGGTCTGGATGGCCGCGTAGTAGCGGACGGTGCCGCCCGGCTCGCCGGCCTGGATGGTGCGGTCCAGGGCGCTGACGATGCCCGACGTCACGGTGTTGACCAGAGCCAGCGGTGAACCGAACGCCAGCACCGGGTCACCCACGGCAATGGAGTCCGAGTCGCCAAGTGAGACAGCCGTCACACTCTTCCTTGCGACTTTGATCACTGCGAGGTCCGATTCCGGGTCCCGCCCGACCACCGTCGCGGACGCGGTGGACCCGTCGCTGAACGAGACCGACATGGTGTCGTTCGCGCCCTCCACGACGTGGTCGTTGGTCACCACGTAGCCGTCCGGGGAGATCACGAAGCCGGACCCGATCGCGCCGGTGACCCGCACGGTGACCACGCTGGGCAGCACCTGCTTGGCCACCCCGGCCAGCGAGTCGGGCGCCCGCTGCGCCGCCGACGGGGCCGCCAGCGGCGGGCCGCCGAGCGCGGTCCCGCCGCCGACACCGCTACGGGTGGCGAACACGAAGCCCAGCGTGCCGCCCAGGCCGCCGGCCAGCAACGCCGTGACCAGGCAGATGAGCAGCACCGGGGCGATCGACCGGCGCGGCGCGTCGGGATCGACGACCGGCTCGGGCGGTGGGCCGGTGCTCACCGGGGCGGACGACACGACCACCGCGGACGGTGCGTACGGGTCTCGCCACGGATCGGTCAATGCGTCGGACCACCACGGCGAGTCGGCCGGCGCTCCGGGCGTGGCGGGCGGCGGCGGTGGAGGCTGGCGCCAGTTCCAGCCGTCGGTCACGTCGTGCCTCCCATGGTTCGACCGGAGCGGCGGGCTCCGGCTTCCAGGATGACACGGATCGGTGGAGATCATCCGGTCCGTGGGACCCCGGGTCGCGGAGCGCCGCTTTCCGCCGCCGAAGTCCCGGTGCGCGAAGGGTGAGCATCGCTCTACGCTCATACCCGATGTGCACCGGTTCCGACCGCGCATCCCCGCTCCCGACGGAGGTCGTCATCGTCACCGCAGCCCGATCGTTCGGCGCCCCGACCGCGCAGTCGGTGCAGTTCGCCGAGGCCTACGCCGCCGAGGACATCGTCCTGCAGACCGCCCGCAGCCTGGCCCACGAGGTCGGCTTGGCCGCCGTGAGCCCGGGCGCGGGGTCCGTGCTGAGCGTGCTCACCGCGGCGGGCAGCGCCAAGGCGGTGGTCGAGATCGGCACCGGTACGGGCGTCAGCGGCGTCTGGCTGCTCCGCGGCATGCGCGCCGACGGCGTCCTGACCACGATCGATGTGGAGAACGAGCACCAGCGCATCGCCCGCCGGATCTTCCAGGAGGCGGGCTTCGCCGCGTCCCGGACCCGGATCATCACCGGCCGCGCGCTGGACGTGCTGCCCCGCCTCGCCGACGGCGTCTACGACCTGGTGTTCGTGGACGCCGACGCCACCGAGTTCGGCGCCTGCGCCGACGCCGCGCTACGGCTGCTGCGCCGCGGCGGGATCCTGGTGGTCAACGGCGCGCTGGCCGGCGGCCGGATCAGCGACCCGTCGGCCCGCGACGTCGACACGATCACGATCCGCGAGACGGTCAAGGCCGTCCGCGAGTCGGAGGACTGGATCCCGGCGGTCGTCCCGACCGGCGCCGGCCTGCTGGTCGCCGTCAAGCGCTGACGAGCCAGCGCAGCAGCGTACGGGTGCCCCAGCCGGTGGCGCCCACGGAGAGGTCGCCGTCGTCCTGCTCGGCCCAGCTGGGCGCCGACATGTCGAGATGGGCCCAGCGGTCCCGCCGGTCGCCGAGAAACTCGCTCAGGAACAGCGCCGCCACCACCGAACCCGCGCCGCGCGTCGGCGAGCTGTGCCGGTCGGCGATGTCGCTGCGCAGGTATTCCCGGTAGTCGTCGGGCAGCGGCAGCCGCCACATCGACTCGCCGGCGGCGGCGCCGGCGGCGGTCAGGGCCGCCGCCAGCTCGTCGTCGTAGCTGTACAGCGCCGCGGTGCGCTTGCCCAGGGCGACCGCGTTGGCGCCGGTCAGGGTGGCCAGGTCGAGCACCACGTCGGGGCGCAGCTCGGCGACCGCGTACGCCAGCGCGTCGGCCAGCACCAGGCGGCCCTCGGCGTCGGAGTTCGTCGACTCGGTGGTGGTGCCGTCGTACTGGGTGATGACGTCGCCGGGGCGGTAGGCCGAGCCGCTGACCGCGTTCTCCGCCAGCGGGGCCAGCGCGGTGATGCGTACCCCGAGGCCCAGGTCGGCCGCGCCCAGCGTGGCCGCGACGACCGCGGCCGCCCCGCTCATGTCCTTCTTCATCAGCTTCATGCCGTCGCGGGTCTTGATCGAGATGCCGCCGGTGTCGAAGGTGATGCCCTTGCCCACCAGGACCACGTGCCGGGACGCGGACTCCGGCCGCCAGCTCAGCTCGAGCAGCCGCGGCGGGCTGGCCGAGCCGCCGCCGACGGCCAGGATGCCGCCGAAGCCCTCGGCCGCCAGTTGCGCCGGTTCGCGGACGGTCGCCGTGAGTCCCGGGCGTGTCGCGGCCGCGGCGACGATCTGCTCCGCGAACCAGGCCGGGTTCTTCACCGAGGCCGGCATGTTGGCCAGGTCCCGGGCGAGCCAGGTGGCGGCGGCCGTCACGCGCGCCGTCTCGAGGCTCTGCTCGTACGGGTGGGCTCCGGTGACCGCGATGGTGACCTCCGCCGTCCGGGGGCCCCGCGGCGCGTCCCGGAACCGGTAGCCGCCCAGCCAGAGGCCCTCGGCCAGCCCGCACAGCCCCTCCGCCGGCACGTCCGGCCCGAGCGCGATCCCGACCGGCTCGTCCGCGCGTACCGTCCGGATGATCGCCGCCCCGGCGGCCCGCCAGCCGGCCTCGTCGCCGGCGCCGATCCCGGCCAGCAGGACCCTCGCGGGCTGCCGGGCCGGACGCGGCAGCAGCTGCACCGCGCCGGGCCGGGCCGGGTCGTCCGCGCTGCTCAGCAGCGCTGTGACCTCCCCGGCCAGCGGTTCGGGCAGGGCGTCGGCGCCGGCCGGGCCGACCGCCAGCACGAGGGTGGAATCGTCGGCGGGTCGGGGCGTCAGCCTGATCGCGAACACTGGAGGATGACCTTTCCTCAGGACATGGAAAGCCCGCCGGTACGGCAGGTACCGTACCGGCGGGCCACGTGAAACGTCAGCCGGCGATCGCCTTCAACGCGTCACCAAGCGCGTTGGCCTCGTCCGGAGTCATCTCAACGACGAGACGGCCACCACCCTCCAGCGGGACGCGCATGACGATGCCGCGCCCTTCCTTGGTGACCTCCAGCGGACCATCGCCCGTCCGCGGCTTCATCGCCGCCATCTTGTCTCCCCTCAGACCTACATCAGGGTCGCGGTGGGTTACCCCACAGCCACTTCGTCAACGCGCCGTGCTCAGCCCCACGGTGCGCCGTACCTCGTATCCGACCGGCGGAGTCGCCCCCGCTGGACCGACCCGAGACCGCAGCGCTGCGGACCTCGCCCGACGTCGTCCGACGCGGCCCACCGTGCCGATCAAACATTTTCCCTGATGAACACCGGCTTACCCAAACCCAGCCCGGGCGGATGTGACAGCGTCTAGCATATCGCCTTTCGGGCTGTCACAATGTGCGGTCATGCAGGCGCGGTCGGCACTCTTCGACCTCTACGGCGACTATCTACGCCCGAGGGGTGGCCGCGCGCCCGTCGCCGCGCTCGTCAAGCTGCTCGCGCCGGTCGGCATCGCACCGCCCGCCGTCCGCACGGCGGTGTCCCGCATGGTGCGTCAGGGCTGGTTGCACCCTATGCGACTGGTCTCCGGCCCGGGTTATCTGCTCACCCCGAAGGCCGCGCGCCGGCTCGACGAGGCCGCGGCCCGGATCTACCGGACCGGGCGCAACGGCTGGGACGGGCGCTTCGATCTGGTCCTCACGCACGCCCCGGTGCCGCGCAAGGAGGCCAAACGCCTGACTTTTCTGGGCTACGGGATGCTGGGGGAATTCGGCTGGGTCGCCCCGCGCGCCGCGGACGAGGTGGACGCCGTCCTGGCCGACGCGGGGGTCGCCTACGAACGGTTCAGCGCCAGCCACGCCGCCGGCGCGACCGGCGCCGCGGAGATCGTCGGGCGCGCGTGGGACCTGGCCGAGATCGGCCGGGCGTACGAGGAGTTCATCGCGGCGCAGCGCCCGACCGTCACCGCGGTCAACGCGCGCAGCACCGACGAGGAGGCGTACGCCGCCCGCTTCCAGCTCGTGCACGCCTGGCGCTCGTTCCTGTTCCGCGACCCGCAGCTGCCCGCCTCCCTGCTCCCGCCGCACTGGCCGGGCACGAGCGCGGCGACCTTCTTCGACCGGCACGCCGCCCGGCTGCGGCCGGCCGCCGACCGCTACGTCGAGAGATGCCTGGCGTCGGTCTCCCGCGGCGGCCGTATGGGATTCTCAGAGCCATGACAGCCATCCAACCGCCCCACCCGCCGTCGCTGACCGGGCTGAAGACGGACTCCTTGCTCGTCGACCGCACCGACGCTGTCGTCACGCTCACGCTCAACCGGCCCGAGGCGATGAACGCCCTCGACGTCGATCTCAAGGAGGCCCTGCGGGACACGCTGGCGGCCATCGAGAACGACCGGTCGGTGCGGGCGGTCGTGCTGGCCGGCGCCGGCCGGGCCTTCTGCGTGGGCCAGGACCTCCGCGAGCACGCCCGCGACCTGGACAAGGGCGCCACCGAACTGGACACCGTGCGGCAGCACTACAACCCCATCGCGCAGCGGCTGGCCAGCCTGCCCAAGCCGGTGGTCGCGGCGGTACGCGGCACCGCCGCCGGCGCCGGCGCGTCGCTGGCCCTGCTGGCCGACTTCCGCATCGGCGGTCCCCGCACCACCTTCCTGATGGCCTTCGCCAACGTCGGCCTGGCCGGGGACACCGGCGTGTCGTGGTCGCTGCCGCACCTGGTGGGCCGGGCCCGGGCCCTGGAGCTGCTGCTGCTGGCCCAGCCGTTGCGCGCCCAGGAGAGTTACGACTACGGCCTGCTCACCCAGCTGCTGCCCGACGACGAGCAGGTGCTGCCGGCGGCGCAGGAGCTCGCCGCCCGGCTCGCGGCCGGCCCGACGGTGGCGTACGCGGCCATCAAGCGGGAGCTGTCCATCGGCACGGCCGGGTCGCTGTCCGACGCGCTCGCCGCGGAGGCCCAGGCGCAGGCCATCTGCGGCGCCACCGCCGACCACAAGGCCGCGGTGACCGCGTTCGTGGCCAAGGAGAAGCCGACCTTCGGCGGACGGTGATTCTTCCTGCGGGGTGGTGCCGGCGATATGAGCATTTCGGGATACCCGCATCTATGCAGGTAAATGTTTGACTCTCCCCCATCGAGATGAGGTGCAGCCGCAGGGCGCATCTCGGGCTGGGGAGGTTCCGAATGGCAAGGTGGCGCAGGATCCTGGGCGGGGCGGCGGCCGCTCTGACGGTGGCCGCGATGGGCACCCTGATGCAGTCGTCGCCCGCGGCGGCGGCTCCCGACGGCCCGGACATGGTCGTCGGCGGCACCACGGCCACGCAGGGCGAGTTCCCGTTCATGGTCCGGCTGTCGATGGGCTGCGGCGGGGCGCTCTACAGCCCGACCCTCGTGCTGACCGCGGCCCACTGCGTGAACGGCACCGGCACCAACACGTCGATCACGGCCACCGTCGGCGTCGTCGACCTCAACTCGACCAGCAAGGTCACCCGCCGGTCGAACTACGTCTACCGGGCGCCCGGCTACAACGGCAACGGCAAGGACTGGGCGCTGATCCGCCTGTCCAGCCCGGTGACCGGCCTCGCGACCCTGCCCATCGCCAGGACCACGGCGTACGACTCGGGCACGTTCACCATCGCCGGCTGGGGCGCGGCGACCGAGGGCGGCGGCCAGCAGCGCTACCTGCGCAAGGCGACCGTGCCGTTCGTCAGCGACGCCACCTGCAACTCCAGCTCGATGTACGCCGGCCAGATCATCGCCAGCAACGAGATCTGCGCGGGCTACGCCGCCGGCGGCGTGGACACCTGCCAGGGCGACTCGGGCGGCCCGATGTTCCGCCGCGACGCGGCCAACGCCTGGATCCAGGTCGGCATCGTCAGCTGGGGCGACGGCTGCGCCCGGCCGAACAAGCCCGGCGTCTACACCCAGGTGAGCTACTTCGCCGCGACCATCGCCTCGGCGGCGAGCAGCCTCGGCGGCTGACTCCCGCAGTAACCGAACGGGCCCGGAGCACACGCTCCGGGCCCGTGCTAGTCGTCGTCCTCGTCCTCTTCCGGATCCTGGTTGGCCGGCTCGCCGAGCACGAAGGCCTGCATGGCCAGCTCGTCGCCGGACGGCGAGACGAAGGTCGGCAGCTCGGCCGGGCCGAGCTCCAGCGCGTACGACCAGAACTGCCGCACCGCGTCCGCCGGGGTGGCGGCCTCGATCGGCAGGTCCAGGCTGACCAGCCAGGTCTGCCGGTCCGGGCCGGCGTGCAGCGGGGCGGCCAGCCGCTCGAACAGCTCGTCGTCGACCTCGGTCACCGGCTCGGCGAGCTTGAGCCCCTCGGCCGGCGCCGGCGCGTCGAAGGAGCGCCGGGTGTAACGGATCGCCAGCTCGGGCTCGCCGTGCGCACCCCGCCGGGCGGGCGCGGCAGCCACCACGCCCAGCGCCACCACCCGTGGCGCCTCCTCGCCGGCGACCAGCAGGACCCGCTCATCGGCCGCCGGTCGCACCCCGGCCAGTCCCGCCACGGTCAGGGTGTCGTGATGGAACAACCGCTCGGTCGCCCACCGATCCGCTGGAATGATCACCGCCCACTGCGCCATGGGGACCATCTCATCACGCGCCGGCGCGGCGCCCGGCGCTGGCTCGGGCCGGGGTGACCGGGCCGGCGCTCAGCCAGGCCTCGCGGCGGCCTGAGTGAGCCGCTGAGGCTGGAGAACGCCGCGGGGATCCCCGGGCCAGGGCGGCCGGGTGAACCCTGGCAGAGCGGCGCTGATCACCTCAGGCCCGGGCCGGCGGGACGAAGCAGCCCGCCAGGTGGTCGTCCACCATGCCGGTCGCCTGCATCAGCGCGTAGGCCGTGGTCGGCCCGACGAACTTGAAGCCGCGTCGCTTGAGGTCCTTGGCCAGGGCGATCGACTCCGGCGTGGTCGCCGGGACGTCCGCGCCGGTCGCCGGGCGGGGCCGCGGCGCCGGGGCATGGGACCAGAGCAGGGCCGCGAGCCCGTCCGGCAAGTCGGCGGCCACCCGGGCGTTGTGCAGGGCCGCGTCGACCTTCATCCGGTTGCGGACGATGCCCCGGTCGGCCATCAGCCGGGTCGCGTCCGCCTCGGAGAACGCCGCCACCGCGGTGATCGAGAAGCCGGCGAACGCCGCCCGGAAGGCCGGTCGCTTGCGCAGGATGGTGATCCAGGAGAGCCCGGACTGGAACGCCTCCAGGGTCATCCGCTCGAACAGCGCGTCGTCGGTGCGGACCGGCTGTCCCCACTCGAGGTCGTGATAGGGCAGGTAGTCGGGCGTGCTGCCGCCCCAGCCGCACCGGGCCAGGCCGTCCGCGCCCACCACCAGCCCGGCGTCGGTCACATCGGTCATGCCGAGCACCGTACGAGGCACCTCTGACAGGAACTCAGGGCAGGCGGCCCTGCTCGACCAGGCGGCCGAACTTCTTCAGCGCGCCCTTGAGGCTGAGCTTCGAGCCGGGCCAGATCAGCGGCCAGGCGAGCCGGGTGGCGGCGCCCCCGGGCAGGTGGAACCACTCGTGCATGACCACCTGGGTGCGGTCGCCGGCCATCGCCGTACAGCGCATCGCGCCGGGACCGCGCAGGACCTTGCCGCAGTGCACGACGCGGACCTCGTACGGCGCGTCGACCCGCACCACCCGCATCTCGTCGCGCAGCGCGGCGCTGCCGAACCCGGTGATCGCCTCGATCAGGCTGCCCTCACCGCCGTCGCCCTCGACCACCCGCACCCTGGTGAGGGGGATCCAGTCGGACTGCCGCTCCCAGTTGGTGAAGGCGGCGAAGACCCGGGCGGCGGGCGCGTTGACGATGACGGTCGCGGTGACCTCGCCGGTGCCGGGGGTCGCGGCGTCGCCGAGCCCGTCGACGGGGCCGGGCGCGCTCATCGGCTCTCCGCCGGTTCCTCGTCACCGGCCGCGCGGGTGGGCTGCGCGGCGGGCTGGCCCGCGGCGGGCGCTCCCTCGGCGGCGGCGCCGGCGGCGGGCTGGCCGGCGGGCTTGTCGTCCGGCGGGGTGACGTCGGGCACCACGACCGGCTCGGCGGGCGGCGGAGCCACCGCGGCCTCCCGGGCCCGGCGCAGCACGTCCGCGTCGGTTGTCCGGCCCTCGCGCAGCGCCGTCACCTCGGCCTCGAGCACGCCGATCAGCTCGCTCTTGTAACCGATGTCATAGGCGGCCCGCTGGAGCGCCTGATCGACCTGCGCCATCCGGTAGCCGCGGAAGGCGGTGTCGAAGCGGGTCCGGAACACGTCCTCCTCGCCGAGCGGGCGGTCGCTGGGCAGCGGCAGCGACTTGCCGTCGGGCTCGACCGGCGTCAGTCCGGGGTCGCCGCCGCTCACCATGACGGTCACACCGAAGACGATCGCCGCGACGACCAACGCCACGACGACGAAGAGGAGAAGCTGGCCCATGGGCACGATCGTGGCACGACCGCTGCGGGTGTGCGAGCCCGCCACCCCGCCGGGCCGGAAACGCCGGCCGCCGATCGAGGGGCGTCAGGTCCAGGTAAGGATCTTCTTGCGCCAGGCGTAGACGATGCCGAGCGCGAGAACCGCCACGAAAACGCCCATCTCGGCGACCGTGAGCAGGCCGAATCCGGGGCGGTCGAAGACCACCGCCCACGGGAACAGGAAGACCGCCTCGACGGCGAAGAGCACATAGAGGTACGCGTAGACGTAGTACCGGATCTGCGCCTGCGCCCAGTCGCCGCCGACCGGGTCGACGCCGCTCTCGTAGGTCAGCCGCTTGCCCACCGGCTCGGCCGGGCGGGCGGGCCGGAGCAGCTTGTTCGCCCCGAACGCGGCGACGAAGACCAGCACGCCGGCGGCGAGCACCAGCCCCAGCGTGGCGTACGAACCCAGATAGCCCTGCACGGCCGCAGCCTAGCGACCGAAGTTTGAACTCGGTTGGCCCAGGTAAGCCTCACCTGGCTACTGTGGTCAACGGTCTGAAGTCGGACACGCACCCGTCCCCACGACGGTAAGGAGTGCCGACGTAGGCTGGAAGTGACTATTGCGGGCCGGCTCATCGACGTGCGTACCCGCCGGCCGGCTCCCTCAGGAGGTTGGAACGTGGGCGCTCCCGCGAAGCGTGTCGAGCAGCTCGATCGTGTGGTCATCCGCTTCGCCGGCGACTCCGGCGACGGCATGCAGCTCACCGGCGACCGGTTCACGTCGGAGACCGCACAGCTCGGCAACGACATCTCGACGCTGCCGAACTTCCCGGCGGAGATCCGCGCACCAGCCGGCACGCTGCCGGGCGTCTCCAGCTTCCAGGTGCACTTCGCCGACTACGACATCCTCACCCCCGGCGACGCACCCAACGTGCTGGTGGCGATGAACCCGGCGGCCCTGAAGGCGAACCTCGGCGACCTGCCGCCGGGCGCGGACATCATCGTCAACACCGACGAGTTCACCAAGCGCAACCTGGCCAAGGTCGGGTATGCGGTGAGCCCGCTGGAGGACGGCTCGCTGGAGGGCTACGCCCTGCACCCGGTGGCGCTGACCTCGATGACCATCGGCGCGCTGGCCGAGCTCGGGGTGGCCAAGAAGGACGCCGAACGGGCCAAGAACATGTTC
Organism: Actinoplanes nipponensis; assembly: GCF_016862275.1. Taxonomy (GTDB): domain Bacteria; phylum Actinomycetota; class Actinomycetes; order Mycobacteriales; family Micromonosporaceae; genus Actinoplanes; species Actinoplanes nipponensis. The sequence goes on from NZ_BOMQ01000046.1 coordinate 31,811, forward strand.
GCCCTGGGCCTGCTGAGCTGGATGTACTCGCGCCCGTTCGAGTCCACCATCCGGTTCCTGGAGCGCAAGTTCGCCAAGCGCCCGGACCTGGTGGCGGCGAACAAGGCGGCCTTCCGGGCGGGCTGGAACTTCGGCGAGACGACCGAGGACTTCTCGGTGCGCTACGAGGTGAAGCCGGCCAAGATGCTGCCGGGCACCTACCGCAACATCACCGGCAACGCGGCGCTCGCGCTGGGCCTGGTGGCCGCGGGCGTGCGGGCCAAGCTGCCGGTGTTCCTGGGCGCGTACCCGATCACCCCGGCGTCGGACATCCTGCACGAGCTGAGCAAGCACAAGCGGTTCGGCATCACCACGATGCAGGCCGAGGACGAGATCGCCGCGGTCGGGGCCGCCCTGGGCGCCTCGTACGGCGGCGCGCTCGGCGTCACCACGACCTCGGGCCCCGGCGTCGCGCTCAAGGGCGAGACGATCTCCCTGGCCATCGCGCTGGAGCTGCCGCTGGTCATCGTCGACGTGCAGCGGGCCGGGCCGTCCACGGGCATGCCGACCAAGACCGAGCAGGCCGACCTCAACATGGCCCTGTACGGCCGGCACGGCGAGGCCCCGCTGGCGGTCATCGCCCCGAAGTCGCCGTCGGACTGCTTCCACGCCGCGATCGAGGCGGCGCGGATCGCGCTGAAGTACCGCACGCCGGTGATCCTGCTCTCGGACAACTACGTGGCCAACGGCTCCGAGCCGTGGCTGCTGCCCGAGGTCAACGACCTGCCCGACATCTCGGTGGCGTACACGACCGAACCGAACGGCGAGGACGGGCGCTTCCTGCCGTACCTGCGGGATCCGGAGACCATGGCCCGCCCGTGGGCCATCCCCGGCACGCCGGGCCTGGAGCACCGGATCGGCGGCCTCGAGAAGGCCGACAAGACCGGCGACATCTCCTACGACCCGGCCAACCACGAGTTCATGGTCCGCACCCGGGCCGAGCGCATCGAGTCGATCCCGGTGCCGGACGTCGCGGTCGAGGACCCGGACGAGAACGCGCGGGTGCTGGTGCTCGGCTGGGGCTCGACGTACGGCCCGATCGGCGCCGCCTGCCGGGCGCTGCGCCAGCGCGGGCTGCCGATCGCCCAGGCGCACCTGCGGCACCTGGCGCCGCTGCCGGCCAATCTCGGCGAGGTGCTCAAGGCCTACGACCGCGTGATCATCCCGGAGATGAACCTGGGCCAGCTGGCCCACGTCATCCGGGCCCGGTACCTGATCGACGCGGTTCCCTTCAACCAGGTCAGCGGCCTGCCGTTCACGGCCGCCACGCTGGAGAACATGCTCGAGGACGTGGTCAAGAATGGCTAGCCCGACGATTCCCCTGACCCCCGTGAAGCTGACGGCCAAGGACTTCAAGTCGGACCAGGAGGTCCGCTGGTGCCCCGGCTGCGGTGACTACGCGATCCTGGCCGCGGTCCAGCAGTTCATGCCGGAGCTGGGCATCGCCCGGGAGAACACCGTCTTCGTGTCGGGCATCGGCTGCTCGTCGCGCTTCCCGTACTACATGAACACGTACGGCATGCACTCGATCCACGGCCGCGCGCCGGCGATCGCGACAGGGCTGTCGGCGTCCCGCCCGGACCTGTCGGTCTGGGTCGTGACCGGCGACGGCGACGCGCTGTCGATCGGCGGCAACCACCTGATCCACGCGCTGCGCCGCAACGTCAACCTGAAGATCCTGCTGTTCAACAACCGGATCTACGGGCTGACCAAGGGGCAGTACTCCCCCACCTCCGAGCTCGGCAAGATCACCAAGTCGACCCCGGCCGGCTCGGCCGACTCGCCGTTCAACCCGCTGTCGCTGGCGCTGGGCGCGGAGGCGACGTTCGTGGCCCGCACGATCGACTCGGACCGCAAGCACCTGCAGTCGGTGCTGCGCGCGGCGGCCCAGCACGAGGGCTCGGCGTTCGTGGAGATCTACCAGAACTGCAACATCTTCAACGACGGCGCGTTCGAGGTGCTCAAGGACCCGAACACCCGCGACGACCACCTGATCCGGCTGGAGCAGGGCGAGCCGATCACCTTCGGCGCGGAGCAGCAGTATTCGGTGGTGCACCCGGCCGGCGCGTTCGGCCTGTCGGTCCGCCCGTCGGCGGAGCTGTCCGGCGAGACCCCCGTGGTGCACGACGCGACGGTCGACGACCCGGCGTACGCGTTCGCGCTGAGCCGGCTGTCGGGCTCGGATCTGGGTACGACGCCGATCGGGGTGTTCCGCAACGTCCAGCGGCCCTCCTACGACGAGCTGATCCGTAAGCAGCTGGAGGACGCGAAGGCGCAGGTCACCGGGACGCCGGAGCAGATGCTGGGCGAACTGCTCAACGCCGGCGACACCTGGACCATCCTCTAGGACCGCGGGCGCCCGCCCCTCAGAGGCGGGTCGCGGTGCGGATCAGGCCAGCCAGGGCCCGCGAGCGGCTGTGCGGCGGCCAGGCGATCACCGTGGTGACCGGGGGTGCGTCCACCACCGGCACCGCGGCCAGGTCGCGGCGCAGGTCGGCCCGGGTCGACTCGGGCAGGACCGCCGTGGTCCGGCCGAGGGCGATCAGTTGCAGCAGCTGCGTGCTGTCCCGGGCCTGCGGGCCGGATCCGTCCGGGTAGCTCCCGTCGGGGCCGGGCCAGCGCGGCAGCGGCAGATCGGGCAGCGTGGTCACCTCGGCCAGTCGCACTTCGGACCGGGCGGCCAGCGGATGCCCGGCCGGCAGGACAGCCACCTGCCCCTCGGTGCGGAGCTCCTCGGTGTCGAAGCCGGCCGTCGAGTCGAACGGCAGGTGCAGCAGGCCCACGTCGGCCCGCCCGTCGCGCAGCAACCGTTCCTGCTCGCCGATCCCGCACAGCAGCACGTCGACGGTGGCCGCGCCGGGCTCCGCGGCGTACGCCTCGAGCAGTTTGGCCAGCAGCTCGCCGGATGCTCCGGCCTTGGTGACCAGCACCAGCCCGGGGCCGTCCGGGGCCCGGCCGGCGCGCCGGGTACGGCGGTCGGCGGCCTCGACCGCGTCCAGCGCGGCCCGGCCCTCCGCCAGCAGCACCGCGCCGGCCTCGGTCAGCGTGACGGTACGGCTGGTGCGTTCCAGCAGCGCCACCCCGAGCCGCCGTTCCAGCTGCGCGACCGCCCGGGACAGCGGCGGCTGCGCGATCCCGAGCCGCCGCGCGGCCCGGCCGAAGTGCAGCTCCTCGGCGACGGCGATGAAGTACCGCAGCTCCCTCGTCTCCATGCCCGCACGCTACCGCCCCCGATACCCCCCGGGTATTGATGCCCACCGAGACGGTGTTGGTGGGCCGCCGGCCCCCGGACAGGATCGGCGCATGAGCGAGCAGAGGATCGCGCTGGTCACCGGCGCGAACAAGGGAATCGGGTACGAGATCGCGGCCGGCCTGGGCGCCCGCGGCTGGAGCGTCGGCGTCGGCGCCCGCGACGACGCTCGCCGGGAAGCCGCGGTGGACAAACTGCGAGCGGGCGGCGTGGACGCGTTCGGCGTGCCGCTGGACGTGACCGACGACGCGAGCGTGGCCGCCGCCGCCCGGCTGGTCGAGGAGCGCGCCGGCCGGCTGGACGCGCTGGTCAACAACGCCGGCATCACCGGCGGCCGGCCGCAGGAGCCGACCCGGGTGGACCTCGGCACCATCCGGACGGTCGTGGAGACCAACGTGCTCGGCGTGATCCGGGTGACTAACGCGATGCTGCCGCTGCTGCGCCGCTCGGCGTCGCCGCGGATCGTGAACATGTCCAGCAGCGTCGGTTCCCTCACCCGGCAGTCCGGGCCCGCCGGCGAGACCACGACCGGGCCGGTGGCCGTCGCGTACTCGCCGTCGAAGACGTTCCTCAACGGCGTCACCGTGCAGTACGCCCGGGAACTGCGGGGCACCGGCATCCTGATCAACGCCGCCTGCCCGGGCTTCGTCGCCACCGACCTCAACGGCTTCCGGGGCGTGCGTACCCCCGAGCAGGGCGCGGCGATCGCGATCCGGCTCGCGACCCTGCCCGACGACGGCCCGACCGGCGGCTTCTTCGAGGACGCCGGGACGGTTCCGTGGTGACGGATCAGACAGCCACGCCGAGGCCGCTGTTCTCCTCGTCGCGGATGTAGATGAGCATGTCTCCGGTGTCGATGGTGATCGACTGCTGGCCGCCCAGCGGCATCACCTTGCCGCGCCGGATGAGCGCGACGACCAGCGTCTGCAGCTCCCGCGGGTTGCGGCCGACCTCGTCGCGTTCCGCCGACCGCATCGCCAGGGCCATGCCCTGGCCGGGGGTCAGTAGGTCCTCCACCACGTCGATCAGCGGCGGGGTCGTCGTGGTCAGGCCGAGCAGCCGGCCCGCCGTCGACGACGACACGATCACGTGATGGGCGCCGCTCTGCTTGAGCAGGGCGGCGTTCTCCTGCTCGCGGACCGCCGCGATGATCCGGACCTGGCCCGCCGTCAGCTGCCGCACCGTGAGGGTGATCAGCACGGACGCCTCGTCACTGTCGGTGGCGATGATGACCGACTTGGCGTTCTTGACGTCGGCCTCGAGCAGCACGGCCGAGCGGGTGGCGTTGCCCTCGATCGCGACCAGGCCGTTGGCGGCGGCCTGGCGCAGGGCCTCCTCACGGTTCTCGACGATCACGATGCGGGACTTGTCGTACCCCGTCTCCAGCAGCGCGCTGATCGCGGCCCGGCCCTTGGTGCCGTAGCCGCAGACGATGATGTGGTCCTTCAACTTGCGCCTCCACCGAGTGACCCTGATGTTCTTGCGGTACTGATCCGTCAGCACCTCGAGGGTCGTGCCGACCAGGATGATCAGGAACAACACGCGGGCCGGGGTGATGAACACGATGTTCACCAACCGCGCGTCGGGCGTCACCGGCGTGATGTCGCCGTATCCGGTGGTGGAGAGCGACACGACCGCGTAGTAGAAGCAGTCGAGCAGGGACAGGCCGTCCTCGTTGAGATCGCGGTATCCGTCGCGGTCGATGTAGATCACCAGCACGGTGAGCAGCACCAGGACGACGGCCGCGACCACCCGTACGGCGAGCGCCCGCAAGGGTCCCTGTCGGACCAGCGGTAATCGGATCACTGAACGGCCGCCTGCACGTTCACACCATAGCGGCCGGGACCCACACCGCTTTCCAGGACAGCACACGACAGGCCCGCCGCGGAATACCCACCGGTAAGTTGAGGCATCGTTAAGGAAATCTCCATTGATCGTCTTGTATGTCGAAACCCGTCGAACCAAGACTGGCGGCCTACCGCTGGAGGTTTCGATGAAACGGTCCGTCCGCCGTACCCTCGTCGTCCTGATCTCTGCTGTCGCCCTGCTGGCCCCCTCCGCCGCCGCTTCCGCCGCGGCGGACAGCAAGGCCACCGTCCTGTCCCGCTGGACCCAGACCACCGCGACCAGCACCACCGCCTGGAACGACGCCCGGCTCGACCGCGCGCCGTGGGCGAGCTACGGCTTCGACTGGACCACCGACTACTGCTCGTCCAGCCCGGACAACCCCCTCGGCTTCAACTTCACCAACGCCTGCTGGCACCACGACTTCGGCTACCGCAACTACAAGGACCTCGGCGCGTTCTCGGCCAACAAGTCCCGGCTGGACAACATGTTCTACGCCGACCTCAAGCGCAAGTGCGCCACGTACAGCTCGGTCCTCCGGCCGGCCTGCTACAGCCTGGCCTGGACGTACTACCAGGCCGTGAGCATCTTCGGCTCGCTCGAGGCGGTCAACCCGTCCGACATCGACCGGGCCCGCAGCCTGGTCGAGTGACGCCCGGCCGGCCCGGTCAGCCCAGGGTGTGGGCGAAGCGGGCCGACCCGTGCTCGAGGTCCGGATGCTCGACGGCCAACGCCATCGCGACGGCCCGGCCGAAGCCGATGTCCGCCCCTTCGGCATAGGCCGCGTCGAAAGCCGCGTCGCCGAGCATCCGCCTCAGGGCGGCCTGCTGCCCGGCCCAGAACCCACCGAACTGGGTGGCCCGGCGCGCCCCGCGCACCGATTCCGCCGCCCCGAACAGGACAGTCGCGGTGCCCGGGTCACCGCCGACGGCGCACCGGACGGCGATGGCCGCGACGGCGTCCGCGGCGGCGCCCCGGAAACCGTGCCGCAGGCGCGACCGCAGGGCGACGACGAGATGGTCGTGCGCGGCGACCAGGTCGCGGCGGCGCAAGGCCACCATTCCCAGAAGCCAGTCCACGGTACGGCTGCCCCGGTCCTCCGGCCGTCCCGCCTCGAGCTGGCGGGCCCCGCCCAGCAGCTCCGCCGCCTCGTCCAGGGCGTCACGCCGCCACAACAGCTCGGCGAGCGTCACCACCGCCGGCAGCGCAGCCCCCGGCACCCCGGTGCGTTCGGCCCGGGCGACGACCTCCCGGCACAACCGCTCGGCCTCGGCCGTCCGGCCCGCCTCCACCAGCGAGAGCCGCTGCCCGGAGAGCGCCCGGACCAGCAGCGCCGGATGACCCGTCCGGCGGGCGATCGCCTCGGCCCGGTCCAGGAAACACCGGCGCTCCTCACGGTCGACGGCCAGTCCGGCGTGGACCAGGTACGCGCTCGCGAGCTCCTCGGAGTCGACCCGCTCACCCCGGTCGGTGCGGTCGCCGTCGACCCGGGCGTACAGCCGGTGCAGCAGCTCCCGGCCGTCGCGGTTGCCGCCGTGCTCGCGCCACCAGGGATCCAGCGCGCGGGCCAGCCGCAGCCCGGCCGAGACGCTGCCCTCGGCGGCCGACCAGCGCAGCGCCGCCTGCCACTCCTGCACGTACGGGGCCAGCTCGGTCAGCGACACCGTCCGCGGCTGCCCGTCGGTGTCGACGGCCACCCCGCTCAGCGTGTGCAACGCCCAGGCGACGTGCCGGTCCCGGGCGGCCGGCTCCTCGCCCGCGGCGGCGAGCCGGCGAGTCGCGTACGCCCGGACCTGCTCGGACAGCTGGTAACGCGGCCCGGTCACGACCTCGACCAGCGACCGGTCGGCCAGCTCCGACAGGGCGCCGAAGGCGTCCTCACCGGACCACTCGACGGTGCCGAGCTCGACCGGCCCGGCGAAGACGGCCAGCCGGCGCAGCAGCCCGGCGGCGCCGTCGCTGAGACCGCGGTACGACCAGTCGAGGCTGTTGGTGAGGCTCGCGTGCCGGCCGGCCTCGACCCGGCCGGCGTCGAGCGCGGCGATCGGATCGTCCAGCCGGGCGACCAGCTGCGCGGCCGACACGAGCCGCAGCCGGGCGGCGGCCAGCTCGAGGGCCAGCGGCAGGCTCTCCAGCTTGGCCGCGATCCCGGCCAGGTCGGTGGCCTCGCCGGGCGGGCCCGGCCGCCCACCCCGGGCCGCGGCGGCCCGCGCGGACAGCAGGGCGAACGCGTCGGCCGGGGCGAGCTGCGGGATCCGCCAGACCAACTCCCCGGGCACGCCGAGCGACGCGCGCGAGGTGGCGAGCACGTCCATCCGGCGGCAACCGGCCAGCAGCCGCCGGACCAGCTCCCGGGCGGCCTGGTGGCGGGCCTCGCAGGTGTCGAGGATGAGCAGGGTACGGCCCGCGGCGCAGCGCTCGACGAGGGTGTCGAGCAGCGGACGGGCCGGCTCCGGCCGCACGCCCATGGCCGCGGCCAGCGCCTCGGCCGGCTGCTCCTCGGCGAGATCCACCAGCCAGACCCCGTCCGGGTACGCCGACCGCAGCTCCTCGGCGACGGCCAGGGCCAGCCGGGTCTTGCCGGCGCCGCCCGCCCCGGTGACAGTGACCAGACGGTGCGCGCCGACGAGGCCCTTCACCTCGGCGACGTCGTGCTGCCGGCCGACGAAGGGAGTGAGAGCCGCGGGCAGGTTGTCCACCGGCGCGCCCGGGGTGCGCGGCCGCGGGAAGACCCGCTCGAGCCCGGGGGCGACGATCTGGAAAAGCCGCTCGGCGTCGTCGAACCCGCGGAGCCGGAACGGACCGAGATCCATCAGATCGACGCTCTCGACCCGCGGCGCTGGGCCGGTGCGACGACGCGGGCCGCTGCCACCGGCGGCGGCACCGACCAGTTCCTCGCTGCGAGAGGTCAGATCGGCCGACCAGGTGCTGATGGCCAGAGCGGTCGCCTCGGAGCAGAGCACCTGACCGCCGTGAGCGGCAGCGGCCACCCGGGCGGCGCGGTGCACCTCGGCGCTGGTGTACTCGCCGGCGACCGGAGTGGCCCAGCCGGTGTGCAGTCCCATGCGGACCCGGGGTGCGGCGTCGGCACTGGGCCACGGATGCCCGGCAAGTGCACGCTGTGCTGCCACACACGCCGAGACGGCGGCGGCGGCATCCCCGAAAGCAACGAAGAAGGAATCACCCTCCGTGAAAAGCTCGACGCCGGCGTAATTACGCAGCGCTGCGCGCACCACGCCACGATGGGCGTTGAGCACCCGGCCATAACCATCGCCGAGCATCCGAGCCAGGCGCGTGGAGCCCTCGATGTCCGTGAACATGAAGGTCACAAGCCCGCTCGGCAGCCCGGTCCGTCCCGCCACGGTGAGAACCTCCGCCCCCTTGGGAAGTCGAGCTTCATGCTGCCGCACCGCAATCACACGGCACATCGTAGAAACGGTCGGTAACCGTCTTGCCGCCACGGCCGGCCCCCGGAAGGGCGACCCTCGGTCGGGTCATCGACGGTCACGCACGGCACTACGCGTGACGTAACGACGAGGTTCAGGTTCTGGTTGCGCTGCGGATGGTCATTTCCACCGACCCGTTCGGACGGCCCCGGACGAGTCAACGTTTGTGCGACTCCGGCTGGTCACCTGACGATCACCAGAGCGTCATGGCGGGGACCGGCCACAGTCGACCGGAGAGGAGATCCCCGGGGAGGGGCTGGTGATACCTCTTGCCTGAAATGGTTCCGGCGGGTGGGTCGGATTGGTGGGTTGGCGGGTGGGTTGCTAGTTGGGTGGCGGCCTTGATCGGCTCGGGTTGGGCTCGGTCGCGGCTCAGCCCGGGTCGGTCGCGGCCCAGTCGCGGCCTGGCCCGGCCCGGTCGCGGCTCCGTCGCGGCCGACCCGGCCCGGGCTCGGTCGCGGCGCGGACCGGTCGCGGCGCGGACCGGTCGCGGCCCGGCAGAGTCGCGGCCCGACCCAGGCCGCAGCCCCACCCGTCGCGGCCGGACCCAGTCGCGGCGCGGACCGTGCCGCCGGGACCCAGACTCGGCCGAGCCAGTCACAGCCTGAACCGGTTCCAGCCTGGGACCAGACTCGGCTCGGGCACGGCCTGGAGCAGTCGCGGTCTGGAGCAGTCGCGGCCCCAACCCAGATGCAGCCGAAGCTGGTCACCGCCAAAGCGGGCCGCGGCCGGGCCGGTCGGTTCGGTCGACGGCTGGTCTGTCTGTCTCAGGCCCGGCGCGTCCGTCGCTGACTGCTCCGCCTCGTCGGTGGAGGGCTGCTCGACCCGAAGACCGGCGTGCGGCCACTGCTGACCGATGACATCCTCCGGCCGGCCAACTCTCCCGGCTGTGGGTCACACGGACTCGATGGGCTCGGCCGGCGTGCAACCATCCGAGCACGACCGCTCCCTGTCAGGCCGCCGGACATCTGGCCAACCCGTCAGATCTTGGCGCGCCCGGACCAGCATCGCGGACAGCGCCGCGTTGGCCAGGTCTGCCGGGCGGGCCTCGACGTAGCGCGGTCAGGCCCCTCCGGGCGTGTCAGCAGCCGCAGGCACCGCCGCAACAGCCTCCGCCCCCTCCAGAGGGAGGTGACGGCGTGGCTCCTCCCCGGCCCGTGACAGCGACTGTGGACAGGAGCTTGACCGTGTCGGCGTGCTCCTGGGGACACGGCGCCGGTGCGGCGGACTCGGCCATCGGCCGGTTCAGCTCGAAGGTGTCGCCGCAGGCGCGGCAGCGATAGTCATAGCGCGGCATCCTCACAGGGTATGGCGCGGGCGGGTCGGTTCGCCGCCCTGGTCGGCCAGGCTGTGGACAACGATTCGGGCGAGATCGGAGGACCCCCGCGCTCGCCGTCGCCCGGTAGTGTCTTTCGGGTGGCGGACGGGCACGAGACATCTCCGGAGCGGCGCGGGCGGCGGTCCCCGGCGCCGCATACCGATGGGCCCCTCGGCAGCTCGGGAGCGGCGCCCGAGGAGTCGCTACCGGCGGTCGGGGCGGCCGACAGCACGACCGGCGGTCCGACCGGTGGAGCCGGCGGTCTGGCCGGCGCGGCCAGTGCAGCTGACGGTTCGCCAGGTGTGGCCGATGGCCCAATCGATGCGGTCGGCGGCCTGACCCGCGGTTCAACCAGCACGACCGGCGGGGCCAGCACGACCGGCGGGGTCAGCGCGACCGGTGGGACCAGCACGACCGGGGGCCCAATAGGCACGGCCGGGGATGCGGGCACGGCCAGCGGCTCGGCTCGGCCGGCCGAGGCAAGCTCTCGGCCCGAGACGGATGTCGAGCCGGAGGGAAAGGTTGGTGCCGGCAAGCCGGCTGATCCCTCCGCGGGCAGGTCAGGCGAGTCGGACAACACGAGCGGACGCGAGGCGACAGCGACCGGCGAAGAAACCGGGCACGCCGTCGCGACCCCCGAACCGGCGGACAAGGACAGCGACAAGGACAAGAGCAAGAACGAGGACAAAGGGCAATACCGGCCCTACACCTCGGATATGACCCCCGCCGCCGACAAGCAGTTCCCGGGCGGTGACGAGTCGAACAAATCCGAAGCGTCCGACCAGACGGCTAAATCCGACAAATTAGACGCGGACAAGAACAAGGCCGAGAAACAAGCAGCTGCCGCGGCCAAAGCCAGCCCCAGCAACAAAGATCAGCCCGCAAGCACGAGCAACTCCGACAAAAAGCGCGGAACCACGGACAAGGCCGCCGCGGAGAACACCAGCGACGACCCAGGCAAAGCTCAGACCAAGGGAAAAACCGAACCCACCCCACCCACAGCAGCCGCACTGGCCGCCGCCTCCCAGGGCCGAGCGACCCGAGTCCTCCGCCGCGCCAACCCCGTCCGGGTCGCCCGGAGCACCGCCCGCACCACCTCCGCCTGGGCCAAACGCCCCAGCGGCCGCCTCATCCTCCCCGCCCTCATCGCCGTCCTGCTGCTCGGCGCCGCCGGGACGGCCGGTGCTTACCTCGTACCGCAGGCTTTGCAGTCCGTGCCGTCGCCCAGCGCGACTCCCGGCTTCGGCCAGGATGCCGGTCTGCCGTCGGGACCGCCGTCCAGTTTCGGCGGGCTGCCGCCGGCTCCCGGCGCCTCCGCCCCGGTCGTCGGTGGCACGTTGCCCGGCGCTCCGCCCGCGGTCGGCGGTGCGCGGCCGGCCGATGTGCTGGCTTCGTGGGCGCAGCAGACCGGGACCCGGGCCGGGATCCCGGTCGTGGCCGTGCAGGCTTACGGGTACGCCGAGCTGGTCGTCGGGCGCACCACCCCGAGTTGCCATCTGTCCTGGACCACCATCGCGGCCATCGCCAAGGTGGAGTCGGCGCACGGCAGCGCCAACGGCGCGGTGCTCAATGTCGACGGGTCCGTCGCGCCGCCCATCTTCGGGCTGGCGCTGGACGGCAAGGGCGGGCGCCAGGAGGTGCGGGACACCGATCGGGGCGCGCTCGACGGTGATCCGCAGTTCGATCGGGCCATGGGACCGCTGCAGTTCATCCCGCAGACGTGGGCCGCGGTGTCCGCCGGCAATGGTGTCGATGCCGACAACAATGGAGTTTCGGATCCGCACGACATCGACGACGCGTCACTGGCCGCGGCCAAGTACCTGTGTCAGGGCGGGCGCGACCTGGCCAAGCCGGATGCCTGGTGGGACGCCATTTTGTCGTACAACGCGCTGCGTCCGTACGCGCAGAAGGTGTTCGACGCGGCCAACGATTACGGGCAGCGCAGCCGGGTCTGATTGTCAACTCACAGTGACGGGCCGCGTACATTTGCCCACCCGGCACTTCCCTGAAGGTCCATGTACCGGCAAGCTGTACGGGTGAGGGTGCGTGAGTGGGATCCCCGAACCGCGTCGGCGGGGGAGATCCGGTCGCTCGTGGAGACGTACAACGCGGTGCTGGCCGCGGATCTCCCCGACGATCCACCGTGGCAGGACGTCCAGGTCGTCGACTATCTGGCCGAGACCATGCCGGGTGAGCGCCGGATGAGCTGGGTGGCCGAGGACGACCGGCTCGCCGAGGGCGAGAGCACCATCTACGGCCACGTCAGCGTCCTGTTGCTGGGCGACATCGGCGTGCTGGAGGTGCTGGTCCATCCGGCCCTGCGTCGGCGGGGGCTCGGCCAGCAGCTCGTCGCGGTGGCCGCGCGCCGCGCCTATCTCGAGGGCTTCTCCTCCATCGGGGTCGAGGCGATCGGGGACACCCCGGCCATCGCGTTCTACGAGGCGCTGGGCTTCGAACAGGAGTATGTGGAGACCCGCAGCGTCCTCACGCTGTCCAGCGTGGACTGGAGCGCGCTGAAGGTGATGGCCAACGGCATCAGCCCGGGCTACCGCGTCGAGTACCACCCCGGCGGGCCGCCCGCCGCCCTGCTGGAGGCGTACGCGCAGGCCAAGCTGGAGGGCCAGGAGGGCGACGACAACGACCTGGACCTGCGGCCGAGCTCGTCCGATCCGCAGCGGCTGCGCGACAGCCTCGACACGCTGCACCGCCGGGGCCTGAAGCCGTACATCGTGCTGGCCATCCACGAGGCCTCCGGCGCGGTGGCCGGGCTGACCGAGGTGGTCGTGCCCGCGCAGCACCCGGAACGCGCCGACCAGTACGACACGATCGTGGTCCGGGAGCACCGCGGCTACGGCATCGAGCGGGCCATCAAGGCGCGGATGCTGTTCGAGCTGCGCGCCGCCGAGCCGGGCCTGCGCGAGGTGCAGACCTGGAACGCCCAGCACAACGAGTCGATGCTGAAGGTCAACGCCGAGCTGGGCTTCCAGTCCGACCGGGACTGGTACGAGTACGGCGTGGACGTGGCCCAGCTGGTCCAGCGGCTCGAGCCCACCGACTGAGCTGGGAGGCTCCGTGCTGCGTCGCCGCGTCCTGCCGCTGTTCACCGCCGCGCTGCTGACCGGCGTGCTGCTGCCCGGCGTCGCCCGGGCCGCCGACGAGCCGCTGACCGTCGGGGCCGTGCAGGGGCCCACCACCGACACCGAGAATCCGCGCACCGACCGGTCGCCGCTGGCCAACCCGTCGGGCAACGGCACCAGCAGCGTGCTGTACGACGTACGCGGGGTCGTCGCCCAGCGCACGCTGGCCCGCACCGCCGCGGGCGCCGCCCAGCACGGCTTCTTCCTGCAGAGCCGCCGCGGCGCCGACGACGGCGACCCGGCCAGCTCCGACGGCGTCTTCGTCTTCATGGGCGGCTTCACCACGCTGATCGGCGGCTACGAGCCGGTCGTCGGTGACGAGATCGTGGTGCGGGCGCGGGTGTCGGAGTACTTCTCCATGACCCAGCTCTCCGGAGCCTCGCTGGTCAGCAAGCTGGCGTCGGGCGTGCCGGCCGCCGACCTCCAGGTCGACGACGCGGTCCCGCCGGGGAGCCTGGCCGCCGCCGACCGCTTCTGGGAGCGGCACGAGGGCATGCAGCTGCGGGTCCGCGACGGGGCCGGGGTCGTCGCCGGGCGCAACGTGTTCGCCGGCACCGCCGACTCGGAGATCTGGGTCATCGACCGGGACGATCCCCTGCTGGGGCGGTCAGACCCGTACGCACGGCGGGTCTTCCGCGACGCGCATCCGCTGGACAACCTGCCCGGACTCGTCGACGACGGCAACGGCGACCGCATCCTGCTGGGCACGACCGGGGTGAAGGCGACCGCGGGCGACAGCGGCGCGCTGCTGCCGCCGGCCAGGACCTTCGACGTGCTGTCGGGCGACGCGGTCGGCGGCCTCACCTATTCCTTCAACAAGTACGGCATCCAGCCGGCCGCCGTCGCGTTCACGTCCGGCGCGGACCCGTCCCGGAACCATCCGCCCCAGCCGGCCGCGCGCCGCAGCGAGTTCGCCGTGTCGACGTACAACGTGGAGAACCTGTACGACTTCCGCGACGACCCGTTCGACGGCTGCGACTTCACCGGCAACGCCGGCTGCCCCGGGGTGAGCCCGCCGTTCGACTACGTGCCGGCCAGCGAGGCGGCGTACCGGGAGAAGCTGGCCGACCTGGCCGGCCAGATCGTCACCGACCTGCACTCCCCCGACCTGATCCTCGCCCAGGAGGCCGAGGACCAGGACCTGTGCGCGGTCGCCGGGGACGCGCTGGTCTGCGGGGACGTCAACGACGCGGACGGGCAGCCGGACACGTTGCAGGAGCTGGCGCTGACGATCAAGGGCAACGGCGGCCCGGCGTACGCGGCGGCGTACGACCGCACCGGCGCCGACGCCCGCGGGATCACGGCGGCGCTGCTCTACCGCACCGACCGCCTCTCCCTGGCCACCGTGACGGCGGCCGACCCGGTGCTGGGCTCGGCGCCGCAGGTGAGCTACCGGGGCGAGCCGCTGGCGAGCAACGCGGACGTGTCCAACCCCAAGGCGCTGAACGCGGTGCTGCCGGCCGACGTGGACAGGTCGACCGGCGTGGACGGCCCGAACGTCTACACCCGGGCCCCGCAGGTGGCGCTCTTCGACGTCGCGGCGGCCCCGGGCGACGCGGAGCATCTCCAGCTGTGGGCGGTCAGCAACCACTTCTCGTCCGGGCCGGACAGCCGCGTCGGGCAGCGCACCGAACAGGCCGCCTACGGCGCGGCGATCACCTCGGCGATCGAGCGGACTCACGCGCCCGCGCGGATCGCGTACGGCGGCGACCTGAACGTGTTCCCGCGCCCGGACGACCCGGTGCCGGCCGACCCGGGCGACCAGCTCGGCCCGCTGTACGACGCCGGCCTGCACAACCTGTGGGACGACCTGGTGGCCGACGCGCCGGCCTCGGCGTACTCGTACGTCTTCGACGGCTCGGCCCAGACGCTGGACAACCTCTTCGTCAACGACGCCCTGTACGGCGACCTGATCGAGATGCGGGCGGCGCACGTCAACGCCGACTGGGCCGCGGCCGACGAGGGCAACGGCACGAAGGGCGCCAGCGACCACGATCCGCAGGTGGCCCGCTTCCAGTCCCGGGCCGCCCTGTCGGTGGCGGACGCGACCGTCGTCGAGGGCGACCGCGGCACGACGTCGCTGGTGTTCCCGGTGACGCTGACGCGCCCGTTGAGCCGGCCGCTGACGGTGTGCGCGGGCAGCGTGCCGGGGTCGGCGCGGGCCGGGAGCGACTTCGAGCCGTACCTGGGCTGCGAGGTCGTGCCGGCGGGCGCGACCGGCCTCACCTTCGCGGTGCGGGTCCGGGGCGACACGCGCGCCGAGCCGGACGAGCGGCTGACGCTGGTGGTCGCCGGCCTGGCCGCCGTCCGCCTGGCCGACGCCCGCGCCACCGGCACGATCATCGACGACGACTGAGCTTCCGGACCGTCAGTAGCGCTCGCGGAGCAGCTGGGCGGCCTCGGTCGCCCAGTAGGTCAGCATGATCTGGGCGCCGGCCCGCTTGATTGACGTCAGCGTCTCGAGCATGACGCCCTGCCGGTCGATCCAGCCCTTCTCCGCGGCGGCCTCGACCATCGCGTACTCGCCGGAGACCTGGTACGCGGCCACGGGCACGTCGACCCGTTCCCGCACGGCGGCGATCACGTCGAGGTACGGCAGCGCCGGCTTCACCATGACCATGTCCGCGCCCTCGGCGACGTCCAGCTCGACCTCGCGCAGCGCCTCGCGGACGTTGGCCGGGCTCTGCTGGTATGTGCGCCGGTCCCCCTGGAGGCTGGACTCGACGGCCTCGCGGAACGGGCCGTAGAAGGCGCCCGCGTACTTCACCGAATACGCCAGCGTCGAGACGTTCTGGTGCCCGGCCGCGTCCAGCGCCCGGCGGACCACGCCGACCTGGCCGTCCATCATGCCGGAGGGGCCGACGACGTGCGCCCCGGCCTCGGCCATGGCGACGCCCATCCGGCCGTAGAGCTCCAGGGTGGCGTCGTTGTCGACGGTGCCGTCGGGGGCGAGGACGCCGCAGTGCCCGTGCGTGGTGAACTCGTCCAGGCACAGGTCGCCCATGATCACGGTGGCCTCGCCGACCTCGGCGACCAGGTCGCGGAGGCCGACGTTGAGGATGCCCTCGGGGTCGAGCCCGGACGAGCCGGTCGCGTCCTTGTGGGCGGTGTCCGGCACGCCGAACAGCATCAGGCCGCCGACCCCGGCCGAGACGGCCTCGTGGGCGGCCTTGCGCAGCGACTCGCGGGAGTGCTGCAGCACGCCGGGCAGGGAGCCGATCGCCCGCGGCTCGGTCAGGCCCTGCTTGAGGAACAGCGGCAGGATTAGGTCGGCCGGTGCGACCCGGGTCTCGTCGACCAGGCGCCGCAGGGCGGCGGTGCGGCGCAGCCGCCGTGGACGCACGTCGGGGAACGACACGCTCTCTCCCTCAGCCAGGCCGGCCACGGGAGCCGGCGGACCCGGACCGGTCGAGCGATCGGCCCGGCCGGGCCGGCTCCGGGCCGGTCCGGCGGTGCAAAGGGGCCGGCAGTGAGCCGGTCCGGCGGGGCAAAGGGGCCGGCAGTGAGCCGGTCCAGCGGGGCAAACGGGCCGGCAGTGAGCCGGTCCGGCGGGGCAAACGGGCCGGCAGTGAGCCGGTCCGGCGGGGCAAAGGGGCCGGCGCTGGGCCGGTCCGGTGACCGCTGCGGCGCGGCCGGCGCGGGGCCGGCCGAGCCGATTCTGGCGGACCGGCCCCCGGCGGGGCCAGTCCGCAGACGATCAGCGGAAGCGCAGGGCGGTCGGCCCCTGCACCTTGGAGCCGCGGCGCTGCTTGGCCGGCATCGCCGCCAGCTTCTCGCGCAGCTCCACGGCGTATCCGGCCAGCGCCTCGACCAGGTCGGGCACCGACGCGTGCTGCGGCTGGACGTCGACCCGCAGGCCGAACTCCGTCGCCGTCTCGGCCGTCTTCGGGCCGATCACCGCGACCACCGTGCGGGCGTGCGGCTTGCCCGCGATGCCGACCAGGTTGCGGACCGTCGAGGACGAGGTGAACAGCACCGCGTCGAAGCCGCCCGACTTGATGGCGTCGCGGATGTCGGCCGGCGGCGGCGCCGCGCGGACCGTGCGGTACGCCGTGACGTCGTCGACCTCCCAGCCGCGCTCGATCAGGCCGGCGGCCAGCGTCTCGGTGGCGATGTCGGCGCGCGGCAGCAGCACCCGGCCGACCGGGTCGAGGATCTCGTCGTGCGGCGAGAACTCGGCCAGCAGGCCCTCGCTGGACTGGTCCCCGGCCGGGATGAGCTCGGGCTGGATGCCGAACGCGCGGACGGCGTCGGCGGTGGCCTCGCCGATGCAGGCGATCTTGACGCCGCCGAAGTGGCGGGCGTCCAGGCCGTGCTCGGCGAACTTCTCCCAGACCGCGCGGACGGCGTTCACCGAGGTGAAGACCACCCAGGCGTACCGGCCGTCGACCAGGCCCTTGACCGCGCGTTCCATCTGGGCCGGGGTGCGCGGCGGCTCGACGGCGATCGTCGGCACCTCGCACGGGATGGCCCCGTACGCCCGCAGCCGGGCACTCATCGCGCCGGCCTGCTCCTTGGTGCGCGGGACGAGCACCTTCCAGCCGTACAGGGGACGGTTCTCCCACCAGCTCAGCTTGTCGCGCTGGGCGACCTCCGCGCCGACGGTGAGCACCACCCGGCCGGTGAAGCCGAGCGCCGCGGCGACGAAGCTGTCCACCGACGAGGTGGTCGTGTACTGGGTCTCGCCGGTGCCGTCGCCGGTCACGCCGACCGGCGTGCCGGGCTCGACGCCCGCGGCGAGCAGGCCGTCGCGGACGGCGGCCAGGTCGCCGGCGTCGACGGCGAGTGCGAACGAGCCCTTGACCGCGGCCGCGGCCAGCGCGTCGAAGTCCAGCGCGGTCACGTCGTCGATGTCGGCCGCGGTGCGCACGCCGGGCAGCGGCACACCCGCGTAGGTGGCCACCCCCTCGGCCTGGCCCAGGCCGGGCACGACCTCGAAGTGCACGGCGGTCCGGGCGACGGCCTGGACCTCCTTGACGACGGCCTCGTGGCCGAACGGGTCGCCGGCCACCAGGTGCACGGCCGACAGGCCGGACTTGGCCGCGGACAGCAGCACCTTGGCGACGTCGCCGGGTGCCCCCTCGGCCGGGCTGAACTGGGTGTCGTCCTTGGCCTCCGCCCGGATGGCCGCCAGCAGCGACTCGGGCACGCCACGGTCGTAGACGACCTGGTCGGCGTCGGCGAGGGTGTCGTGGGCCCGGCGGGTCAGCAGGCCGGGGTCACCGGGTCCGGCGCCGACGAAAGCGATGCGCCCTGCGGACTTGCGGGCGGTGCGGGTGGTCATTCTCTGCCTTCCTTACGCATGCGCTCCTGGCCCTCGCCTGCTAGGCCGTCGTCTGGTGCGACCTGGTGCCGCTCGGTGCAGTCGCTCATGCAGTGCTCCCCATCAGGGTATCGGCGCCGTTGTCGAGGAGATCGGCGGCGAGCGCCTTGCCGATCTCCGCCGCGTCGGCGGGCGTTCCGGTGCGCGACAGCCGGACAGCTCGGGCCCCGTCCGGGCTGATCACCGCACCGCGCAGGTAGATCTCGTCGCCTTGCTCACCCTCGGCGAGCTCGGCGTGTGCCGCGACCGGTGCGGAGCAACCGGCCTCGAGCGTGGCGAGCATCGCCCGTTCCGCCGTGACGGCGGCGCGGGACGGTGCATGGTCGAGTGCGGCCAGCAGCTCGACCAGGTCTGCGTCGTCGGATCGGCACTCGACCGCCAGCGCACCCTGGGCGGGGGCGGGCAGCATCAGCATCGGGTCCAACGTTTCCGTGATGTCGGCGGAGCGGCCGATACGCGCCACGCCGGCCCGGGCCAGCACGACAGCATCGAGGTCGGCCTCGGGGCCGAGCACCCTGGCGATGCGGCTGTCGATGTTGCCGCGAATCGGCGTGACCTGCAACTGTAGGCCCAAAGCATGCAGTTGCGCGATTCGGCGCACCGCTCCGGTGCCGATCACGGCGCCGGGCGCCAGCTCCGCGAGCGTCTTGTCGCCGCGGGCGATCAGGGCGTCGCGCGGGTCCTCGCGCTGCGGTACGGCCGCGATGTGCAGGCTCGGATGCTGGGCCGTGGGCAGGTCCTTGTACGAGTGCACCGCGAAGTCGATCTCGTTGGCGATCAGCGCGTCGCGCAGCGCGGAGACGAAGACACCGACCCCGAGCTGAGCCACCGGCGCGCCGGAGCGGTCGCCGGCGGTGACGATGCGCACCAGCTCGACCGGGCGGCCGGTGGCCGCGGTCAGCGAGTCGGCGACGAGCTGGGACTGGGCCAGCGCCAGGGTGCTGCCCCGGGTGCCGAGGCGAAGGGCGGTGCTCACGCTTGTCCTCCGATCTCCGGAACGGCGTCGGCCTGGGTGGCGTGCGGGACGTCGAGGTCGAACAGCTCCCGCAGCAGGGCCGCGTACTGGTCGCCACCGGGTTCGGCGGCGAGCTGGCGGACCCGCACGGTCGGCGAGTGCAGCAGCTGCTGGACGACCCGGTGCAGGGTACGGGAAACGTCGGCCCGTTGCTCCGCGGTGAATTCCGGCCGGCGCGCGGACAGCTTGCGCAGCTCGGCGCTGACCACGTCCTCCGCGCGGGTGCGCAGGGCGGCGACGGTCGGGGCGACCTCGGCGCCGCGCAGCCAGGACAGGAAATGCTCGACCTCGGCGGCGACGATCTGCTCGACCGCGGCCGTCTCGGCGGCGGCCGGCAGGGTGCGCCGGCTGGTGGCCAGGCCGTCGATGTCGACGACGGTGACGCCGGGCAGCTCGCCGACCTCGGGGGCCACGTCGCGCGGCACGGCCAGGTCGAGCACGACCAGCGGCTTCTGCCGGCCGGCGAGGGTCGCCGCGGTGAGCACCGGCTCGGTGGAGGCGGTGGCGCAGACCACGACGTCGGCCGCGGCGATCGCCTCGGGCAGCCCGGCGAACGGGACGGCGGTGGCGCCGTACGCCTCCGCGAGCCGCTCGGCCCGGGGCGCGCTGCGGTTGGTGATCTGCAGCGGCCCGACCCCGGAACGGGTGAGGGTCGCCACGGACAGCGCACCCATCGCGCCGGCGCCGATCACCAGGCCGGTGCGCCCGGCCAGGTCGCCGCCGAGGGTGGCGGCGGCCACGTCCAGCGCGGCGGTGACGACGCTCTGCCCGGCGCGGTCGATGCCCGTCTCGGCGTGCGCCCGCTTGCCGACCCGCAGCGCCTGCTGCATCAGCTCGTGCAGCAGCCGGCCGGCGGTGTCGGTCTCGGTGGCCGAGTGGTACGCGTCGCGGAGCTGGCCCAGGATCTGCGCCTCGCCCACGACCATCGAGTCGAGCCCGGCGGAGACCCGGAACGAGTGGCGCACGGCCGCCTCGTCGTAGTGCACGTAGAGGTGGCCGGCGAGCTCGTTGGCGGCGATGCCGGAGTGGTCGGCCAGCACGCTGCAGACGTCGCTGAGGCCGCCGTGGAAGCCGGAGACGGCCGCGAACACCTCGACCCGGTTGCAGGTGGACAGCACCACGGCCTCGCCGACGTACGGCTGGTCGACCAGCTGCTGGAGCACGGCCGGGATGTCGGAACCGGCGATGACGAGGCGTTCCAGGGTGTCGATTCCGGCGGTCCGGTAGGACGCGCCGACGCTGAGCAGATTCACGACCCGACCGCCTCCTGGTTGCCCGCCTGCGGTGAGCGCCCGCCGGGCAGCGCCGTCAGGGACGCCTTGCGGTGCTCGTGGAAGGAGAGGATCTGCAGCTCGATGGCCAGGTCGACCTTGCGCACGTCGACGCCGGCCGGCACGGCGAGCACGCAGGGGGCGAAGTTGAGGATGCTGGTGACCCCCGCAGCCACCAGATCGTCCGCGACGGCCTGGGCGGCGCCGGCCGGGGTGGCGATCACGCCGATGGTGATGCCCTCCTCGACGACGGCCCGGCCGAGCTCCTCGACGTGCCGCACGGTCAGGCCGTTGAGCGCCTGGCCGACCTGCTCGGGATCGGCGTCGAACAGGGCCACTATGCGGAAGCCGCGGCTGGCGAAGCCGTCGTAGCCGGCCAGCGCGTGACCGAGGTTGCCGACGCCGACCAGCGCGACGGCCCGGCGCTGGTCCAGCCCGAGGATGTACTCGATCTGGTCGATCAGCAGGGCGACGTCGTAGCCGACGCCACGGGTGCCGTAGGACCCGAGGTGGGAGAGGTCCTTGCGGAGCTTGGCGGAATTGACCCCCGCCGCGGCCGCGAGGCCCTCGCTGGAAACCGTTTCGGAACCGGTTTCGGCGAGATTGTGCAGGGCGCGAAGGTATTCCGGTAGCCGCGCGATCGTCGCCTCCGGAAGGTCCGGGAAGGCGGGGACTGCGCCGGTGTTGCCCGGCGTGCTTCCTTGACGCTGCTGACTCATCTGACTCCGTGCCGACGAGGCGAACCTGAAGTGAGCCCTGCTGCCGGTGCGGGACCGGTGACGCCTGCGTGGACCGGCTGTGATAGCGGGGCTCGTCGGAGTCACAGAGTAGGCGCTTGTGAAGGCGTGCACAAATCGCGATCTTGATAGCGGAACTGGACAAAGATCGAGTCGGCATGTTAACCGTCGTCGACTCTTCGCCGAGTATTACCGCTTATCGCCCCCGGATGCCAATACGCAGTCGAGCATCACAACGTCCGGGCCAGCCGGACCGCCTCGAGGAGGGTGTCGGCCACCGGGCGGCCGCTGGCCCGCAGCCGGACCGGGTCGGTGAACCCGCCGGTGTAGAGCACGCTGGCGCCGCCCACCGCCTCGGCCGCCTCGGCGTCGTCGAGCGAGTCGCCGATGAGCACCACCTGGTCGCCGGGCACGCCCAGCTCGGCCAGGTGCCGGGCCAGGTGGCCGGCCTTGAGCCCGCCGTCGACCTCGGTGGGCCGGCCGTCGATGCGGGCGAACATGCCGGCCAGGCCGTACGTCCGCACGGCCGGGACCAGCTCGTCGTGGAACCACATGCTCAGCAGCGACTGGCTGCCGCCCCAGGCCTTGATCGCGGCCTCGGCGTCGGCGGCCAGCGAGGTGGTGGTCAGTCCCAGCCGGTACGCCTGGTGGAAGATCCGGTCGAGCTCCTCGAACTCCGCCGCGTCGACCGCCCGCTCCAGGATCTCGGCGTAGAACTCGGCCACCGGCCGCCGGAAGCGCCGGCGGTGCTCGTCGGCGTCGACGCTGCGGCCGCCGACCGCCTTGAACGTGTGGTTGGTCGAGGAGACGACCAGCGACAGGTCGTCCAGCAGGGTCCCGTTCCAGTCCCAGACGAGGTGAGTGCGTGCCACCGGGCGAGATTACAGCCGCGGGGTACCCGGCGGTCTACCGAGATCCCGCAACAGCCGGTCCTCCTCGACCCGCCAGTAGCCGTGCTCCTTGCCGTCCAGCAGCACCACCGGGACCCGGTCGCCGTAGTCGCGTTCCAGCTCGACGGAGTCCCCGATCGCCACCCGGGTCCACTGCCCGGGCGCGATCCGCTCCAGGGTCTGCTCGGCGACCTCGCACAGATGGCAGCCATCCCGGCTGATGAGCGTGATCCGGCTAGTCACAGTGCCCCCTTGCGTACCTTGCCGATGGCCGAGCGCGGCAGCTCGGCGACCAGCTCGATGCCGGCCGGCAGCTTGAACCGGGCGAGCTGGGCGGCGCAGTGGGCCAGCAGCTCGGCGGCGGTGGGCGGGGGGTCGGCGGCGGACACGACGTAGGCGTACGGCGCCTGCCCGGTCGCCTCGTCGGGGACGGCGGTCACCGCCGCCTCGGCCACGCCCGGGTGCGCGACGAGCACCCGCTCGATCTCCGCCGGGTAGACGTTGAAGCCGTTGACCAGGATCAGCTCGCCGATCCGGTCCACCAGCACCAGGTCGCCGTCCGCGTCGGCGTACGCGATGTCGGCCGTGCCCCACCAGCCGTCGGCGTCCGGGCCGTCCCGCCCGTCCGGCCAGTAGCCGGAGAACAGGTTCGCCCCGCGCACGACGATCTCGCCCGGGTCGGTGCCCGCGCCGACCTCGAGGTCGAGCTCCAGCTCGGCGTCGTCCGGCTCGTCGGCGACGGGCCCGTCGCGCCACAGCACCTCTCCGCCGGCGGTGCGCAGCAGCAGCGACACCCCGGGCAGGGGGCGGCCGATCGAGCCGGTCTTCTGCCGGTCGCTGACCGCGGTCGTGGTGAGCACCGGGGCGGTTTCGGTCAGGCCGTACCCGATCAGCACGGTCCGGCCGGTCGCGGCCGTGAAGCGGGCCGCGTCGGCCGGGTCGAGCGGCGCCGCGCCGCAGACCGCCGTCCGCACCGAGGCCATCCGCTCGCGCACCGCGGGCTCACGCGACCACGCGGCATACATCGAGGGCACCCCGATCACGGCGGTGACCTGGTGCTTCGCGATCAGGTCGAGGCTCGGCCCGGGCGTGAAGCGGTCCACCAGCACCCCGCACGCGCCGTGGTGGGCGATCGCGCCGAGGCCGGTGTTGAGCCCGTAGGCGTGGAAGAACGGGATGGTCAGCAGCACCACGTCGGCGCCGTCGAGCACCGGCGGCTCGATCAGCGCGAGCTGGTCGTGGTTGGCGGCCAGGGCCCGGTGGGTGAGCATGGCGCCCTTCGGCCGCCCGCTGGTCCCCGAGGTGTAGAGCAGGACCGCGAGGTCCTCGGCGGCGGCCGGGTGCGGCGCGCCCGGCTCACCGGACCGCAGCTCCGGCACCCGTACGGCCACCCCCTCGGCCAACCGCAACCGGCCCAGCACCGCGTCCTCGGCAACCACCCGGGCCGCGCCGCTGTCGGTCAGCGCGAAGGTCAGCTCGTCGGCGGTGTAACCGGGGTTGAGCGGCACGGCGACCAGGCCCGCCCGCAGCGTCGCGAAGTACGCGACGGCGAAGTCGACGGTGTTGCCCAGCACCAGCGCCACCCGGTCGCCGGGCCGGGTGCCGGTGACCAGCCGGCCGGCCGCGCGCGTGACGCGTTCGTCCAGCTCGGCCCACGTGACGACGGTGTCCTCGGCGATCAGGGCGGGGGCCGCGGGGCGGTCCCGCGCGGATGTGCGGACCGGGTCACGCGCGCTGTTCTCCACGACGCCCGAGTCTGGCACAGAAGACCCTCGATCGGGTGGCCGGACAGCCGGTCCGGGCCCCCTTTCGAGGTGTCCTACATGATGGCAGAAGTTCTTGATGTGCACTCTGTGACACTTCGGAGTAATTTCGCACAGCGCACACGGTGTGCGACTGCCCGTGGTCGAGCTCCGCAATACTTCCCGTCTGTGTAACGGAGTCCACATCCGTGGGTGAGGTTGGCCTGCTATATGCGGCCGCCCCACCCCTTTTGTTGTGGACCGGTTTCTGACACCCCCTCATCGACGGCCCGCCGGGTCAAGGAGGCGCAGTGAGTCATGTGTACGCCGGCGATCCGTACAGCCGTGACGTGTTCGCGGCGCGTCTCGCCCTCGCGGAGGGCCTGAACGCCCTCCGCCGGGGCATCGACGGCACGATCGCGCACGCGATCCGCAGCGACGGACCCAAGCGGACCCGGAACCGGCCGCACATCAACGAGTCCCCGAGCCGGCACCTGCCGCCGACCGGGAACGCGAAACCGGGCAGCGGGCGGGTGGCCGTACCCGGCCGGCCGGCGCAGCCGCCGCAGCAGGCCGGACCGGACCGCCGGACCGGCACCACCGAGAGCGACAGCACCGCCGTCGTCCCGAGCCAGAGCACGACCGGGCCACCGAGCGCGGCCGAGCCACCGAAATATCCGGCCCGCCCGGACCCCGGTGACGCCGCCGCCGAGGTGTGGGCGCTGGTCGAGCGGGCCCAGGCCGGCGAGTCCGCCGCCTTCGGCCTCATCTACGACCGGTACGTCGACACCGTCTTCCGGTTCGTCTACTTCCGCGTCGGCAACCGCCAGCTCGCCGAGGACCTCACCTCCGACACGTTCCTGCGCGCCCTCAAGCGGATCGGCAGCTTCACCTGGCAGGGCCGCGACCTCGGCGCCTGGCTGGTGACCATCGCCCGAAACCTGGTCGCCGACCACTTCAAGTCGGGCCGCTACCGGCTCGAGGTCACCACCGGCGACGTCCTCGACGCCGACCGCGAGGACCGCGGCCCCGAGGGCAGCCCCGAGGCCGCCGTCGTCGACCACATCACCAACGTGGCGCTGCTCACCGCGGTCAAGCAACTCAACCCCGAGCAGCAGGAGTGCATCGTGCTGCGCTTCCTGCAGGGCTTCTCGGTGGCCGAGACCGCCCAGACCATGGGCAAGAACGAGGGCGCCATCAAGGCGCTGCAGTACCGGGCCGTCCGGGCGCTCGCCCGGTTGCTGCCCGAAGGGTTCCAGTGGTGACGGCAATTCACCGTATGTCGATCTCTGTGGGCGTTGCCGCCCTGCTGACACCCGTAACCGGGCCCGCCCGTCGAGCGTTTGTCCGGGTGCGACCAGTGGTGGGCCGTCGGCTCGCCGGTTCCGTCGCGACCGCCGGCGATTTCGCCGGCACATCAGTCACGAGCGAGGGGAGGTGCCCGCGGTGAACCTGAACATCTTCGATCGCCGGAGCGCCGAGCGCTTCGCGGAGCTGCTCGACGAGACCAACGGCGGCCGTCGCCATCACACCCGGGGGCAGGCCGACGAGCAACTCGCCGAGCTGGTCGCCATCGGGCACAGCCTCTCCGCGGCACGATCCGGGGTCCACGTGGATCCCGAGTTCCGGATCGGCCTGCGAGCGATGCTCGTGGCCACGGCCGAGCGGGACGGCATCGGCACGACCGCCGCGGCCGCCGAACAGCAGGAGCCGGCCGAGCCGGTCCGCAAGCTGCTCGGCCGCACGGGTCGCCGGATCCGGGCCCGGGGGGCGATCGTCATCGGCGTCGCCGCCGGCGCCATGGCCGTCTCGGGCATCTCGGCGGCCAGCGAGAACGCCGCACCGGGCGACGCCCTGTACGGCGTCAAGCGCTCCACCGAACGCGCCCAGCTGGCCATGGCCGGCTCCGACGTCACCCGCGGTCAGCTCTCGCTGGCCTTCGCCCGCAACCGACTCGTCGAGGCGGCCGCGATGGACGGCGACAACCCGGAGTTCCGCCGGGTCCTCGGCGACATGGACAACGACACCCGGCAGGGCGTCAAGTTGCTCACGTCGTCCGCGGTGGCCCGCCGGGACAAGACGCCGCTCGCCTCGGTCGACTCATTCGCCGACAGTCAGCGCCGGGTGCTGAGCCCGCGGCTGGAGAAGCTCGGCGCGGGCAACCGCGAGCGGGCGCTGGTCTCGCTGAAGCTGCTCGACTCGGTCCGCGAGCGCGCCGCCGACCTGCGCGCCGGGCTCGACTGCGACCCGGTCACCCAGTCCGGCGGCGACGCCATCGGGCCCAAGCTGCGCGGCTGCACGACCGGCGCCGCCACCAGCTCCCCCGACGATCAGCCGGCGGGCCGGGGCCAGCGGGAAGCCACGACGGGCAGCGGCAACAAGGGTGACACCGGCAAGAAGGCCAAGCCGAAGAGCACCGGGAAGCCGACGGCCGACCCGGCCGGCGGCGGCAGCCGGACCGTCGCCCCCGCCGGCGAGGCGACACCGGACGTCACGAAGGACGACCCGGCGCCGCTGATCACCGAGGACCCGGCCGGCGACGTCGCCGACCAGGGCGACAAGGGCCTGCTGGGCGGGCTGCTGGGGAACCTCTTGGGGAGCTGAGCTCCCGGGCCGCGCGGCGAGAGCCGCACATGGCGAGGGGCGGTGTCCGACTGCGAGAGTCGGGGCCGCCCCTCACTGCGCATGCTACAGGCCGAACGGGTCCGGACGCTTCTCCAGAAGGGAGTGCAGGGTGGCCTGGATGGTCTCGCGCACCTGGTCGGCGAGGTTGAAGACGACCATGGGATCGTCCGCGTACTCGGTCAGGTGGGCCGTCGGGATCGGCGGGCAGAACTCGATGAGCCACTTGCTGGGCAGCGGGACCAGGCCCAGCGGCCCGAGCCAGGGGAAGGTCGGGGTCACCGGGAAGTACGGCATGCCGAGCAGGCGGGCCAGCGGCTTGAGGTCGGCCAGGATCGGATAGATCTCCTCGGCGCCCACGATCGCCACCGGCACGATCGGGGTGCCGGTGCGCAGGGCGGCCGAGACGAAGCCGCCGCGCCCGAAGCGCTGGAGTTTGTAGCGCTCCGAGAAGCGCTTGCCGATGCCCTTGAACCCCTCGGGGAAGACGCCGACCAGCTCGCCGTGGCTCATCAGGCGCTCGGCGTCGGGGTTGCAGGCCACCGTGGCGCCGGCCTTGCGGGCCAGCTCGGACAGCACCGGGAGCCGGAACACCAGGTCGGCCCCGAGTAGCCGGAGGTGGCGGTCCTTCGGGTGCTGGTCGCGCAGCGCGACGGTGAGCATGAGGGCGTCCAGGGCCAGGGTGCCGGAGTGGTTGCCGACCACGAGACCGCCGCCGGTGTCCGGCACGTTCTCGATGCCGAACACCTCGGTGCGGAACCAGTCGCGGTACAGGACCTTGAGCATCGGCTGGAAGACGGCGTCGTTGAGCTCCGGGTCGAAGCCGAAGTCGTCGACCTCGTACGCCCCGGCCAGCCGCCGGCGCAGGAAGGCCAGCCCACCGGCCACCCGCCGGTCCCAGACGTCGATCGGGTCCGCGCCGCGGGCCGGCTCCGGATCCCCGGGCTCCGGGCGGGCCGGCGCCGGGGCGGCGGCCTCCGGCGGAGCGGCCTCGAGCTGGGCCGGCGGGTGGACCTCGGTCGCGGGCAGGGCGGGCCGCCGCCGGCCCGGCCGGTTGCCGTTGAGCGGCTTCGGCGGCGGGGTCGCGGGCAGCGCGAAGTCCGCGTGCCCGGGCAGCGCGGCGTGGTACTCGTCCTGGGTCATGGTGCTACGTGCTCCTGGTCCTGCGTCGCGGCGGCCCGGACCCGGCGGATCCCGTCAAGGATCGCGTGCTCGGCCGCGGCCAGCCGATCGGCGCTCAGCGCCCGGCCGCCGCGATGACCGTGGATGAAGTCGTCGAAGGCGGCCGCGGTCGTGCGCGGGGTGAAGCCGAACTCCTTGACCAGCCGGCCGGTGTCCACCACCCGGCCGTGCACGAACAGGTCGATCTGGTCCAGGCCGATCTGGCCGACGCCGATGTTGCGGGCCAGCGCGGCGGCGGAGGACAGCGTGCCCTCGGGCAGCGGCAGGGAGACCCGCCCGGCCCGGCGTACGGCCTGGGAGAGGGCGAGCACGCCCGCGCCGGCCACGTTGAACGTGCCGGGGTGGTCCTCCACCACCGAGCGGTGCAGGATCTCGAGCGCGTCGTCGACGTGCACGAACTGCAGCCGCGCGTCGCGGCCCAGCACGGTCGGGATCAGCGGCTGGGCGAAGTAGCGGGTGAGGGAGGTCTCCGCGGTCGAGCTGATGAACGGCGCGAACCGCAGCACGGTGGCCGCGACATCGGGCCGGCGGCGGCGGAAACCCCGCACGTAGCCCTCGATGTCGAGGATGTCGCGCGCGAAGGAGCCCCGCGGCACCGCCCGGGGCTCGGTGTCCTCGGTGAAGACCGCCGGGTCGCGGAACGAGGCGCCGTACGCGGCCGTGGACGAGCGCACCACCAGCTTGCGCAGCCGGTCGGCGCCCTGGGCGGCGGCGAGCAGCTGCATCGTGCCGATGACGTTCTGCTCTTTCATCGCCGCGCGGCCGCCGCTCTGCGGGTCGGGCGCGCTGGTGACCGCCAGGTGCACGACGGCCTCGGCGCCCAGCTCGGCGATGGCGGTGCCGGCGGCACGCGCGTCGGCCCGGATCAGCTCGACGTCCGTCAGCAGGCCCGCGAGGGCCGGCGACGGGGCGAACGGATCCAGGCCGATGACCCGGTCGACACGGGGATCCGCGGCGAGCCGGGCAGCGACCCGGGCACCGAGGAAACGACTGACCCCGGTGACCACGACGACCCTCGGCGGGGCCTCGGGTGAAGAAGTCACCACGGGCGCGCCTTTCGCATGCGGCGGTGGGTGAGGCAAGTGACCGGGCCGGGCGTCATGCCCGGCCGGACGTCACTTGCCGAGACGGCGACGCTGGACGCGGGTCTTGCGCAGCAGCTTACGGTGCTTCTTCTTCGCCATACGCTTGCGACGCTTCTTGACCACGGAGCCCATACGAAATGCCTCTCGAAACCATGTGGGGCCGGTCCCTGCGCACCGGAGAGCGCGCCCGACCGAGCTTGACAGCGGTTTGCCCCTGACCCGGCATCCAGCAGACGCGGACAGGTCACCCGGGGCGAACCGCTTCAGCGTAGCCGCCCGGCCTGCCGGGGACCAACACGCCCCCGGGCTCAGGCCGTTTGGCTGAAGGCCCCCCGCAGGTACGTGTGGACGGCGTGCTCCGGCACCCGGAACGAGCGACCCACCCGGACGGCGCTGAGCTCACCGCCGTGCACGAGCCGGTAGACGGTCATCTTGGACACCCGCATGAGCGCCGCCACCTCGGCGACGGTCAGGAAGCGCACCTCCGCGAGGCGCTCCTCGGCTTGGGCTGGACCCGTCATCTCCTCGCACCGATCCTTTCGCAGGCGCCTCCGCCGCGGCCGTTGGGCCGTGCGCCGCGGCGGGCGGGCGCGCGTGTCATCAGTACGGTATCGAGACTCCTGTGATCAAGGAGATGCGTTCCGTGAAATCGCCGCAAAAAGTCAAGTCGACACGCCCCGTGTGGCGCTTTCTCCCCCGAAAGGTGACTTACTTCTTGCTGGTCAGCGCCCGGCCGAGGAAAGCCACGTTGGCCGGACGCTCGGCCAGCCGGCGCATCAGGTAGCCGTACCACTGGTCGCCGTAGGGCACGTAGACGCGCACGGTGTGCCCCGCCGCTGCCAGCCGGGCCTGCTCCTCCGGGCGGGTGCCGTAGAGCATCTGGAACTCGAACTCGTCGGCCGAGCGGTCGAACCAGCGCGCCCGGTCCTCGGCGATGGCGATCAGCCGCGGGTCGTGGGTGGCGATCATCGGATAGCCGGCGCCCGACATCAGGATGTTGAGGCAGCGCACGTACGCCTTGTCCACGTCCAGCGCGGACTGGTAGGCCACCGACTCGGGCTCGGCGTACGCGCCCTTGCACAGCCGCACCCGCGACCCGGCGGTGGCCAGCTCCCGGCAGTCCCCCTCGGTGCGGCGCAGGTACGCCTGCAGCACGGCCCCCGTGGCCGGGTGGTCCTTGCGCAGCTCGGCCAGGATCTCCAGGGTCGAGTCGGTGGTGGTGTGGTCCTCGGCGTCCAGCGTGACCGTGGTGCCCGCCGCGGCCGCCGCCGCGCAGATCTCCTGCGCGTAGCCGTAGGCCATCCGGTCGTCGACCTTCTGCCCCAGCGCGGACAGCTTGACGCTGACCTCGGCCGCCGGGGTCAGGCCGGCGTCCTTCAGCCGGGCCAGCAATGTCAGGTACTGATCGCGGGTGGCGGTTGCCTGCTCCGCGGTCAGCGTGTCCTCGCCCAGGTAGTCGAGGCTGATCGCGAGGCCGTCGTCGGCGAGCTCCCGGCTCGCGCGCAACGCGTCGTCGATACCGTCGCCGGCGACGAACCGGCGCACGATCCCCTTGCTGACCGGGGCGGAGGAGATCAGCCGCTCCATCCGGGACGACCCGGCGGCGGCGAGAAAGACGGAACGGAGCATGCGCCGAGCGTATCGCCCGTCCCCGCACGGGTCGCGGTAGAGCTGTCTTAATGCTTCACCGTCCCGCTACGGTTGTCGGGTGAACTTCGATGCGTACGCGCGTACGGCGGTCGAGCTCGTCAACGCCGGGCTCGCCGACCTCGACGGTCTCCGGGCGCTGTTCAGCCAGGACCAGGCCTGGATGCGGGACGAGGTCGGCGAGAAGGACCTGGGCGTCTTCCGCCGGGCCCAGCGCCGGCTGCGGGACGTGTTCGAGTACGGCACCACCGGCCGCGACGCCGACGCCGTGACGGAACTGAACGCGCTGCTGGAGGCGTACCCGGTGCAGCCGCGCATCTCCGGGCACGACGCCTCCGACTGGCACATGCACGTGACCAGCCGGGGCGCCTCGGTCAGCGCCGAATACCTGGCCGGCGCCGTCTGGGGTCTGTCGGTGTGGCTGTGCGAGTACGGCAGCGCCCGCTTCGGCATCTGCGCCGACGAGCGCTGCGGCAACGTCTACCTGGACACGTCGTCCAACAACTGCCGGCGCTTCTGCTCGGAGCGCTGCGCGACCCGCTCGCACGTGGCGGCCCACCGCGCCCGCAAGCGCGCCGCGACCCTCACCCCCGCGTAGCCCGCTCCGCTCAGAGCGGGATCGCCGCGGTGGCGGTCGGGGCCGGCGCGAGGTGGCGGCGGGCGAAGGCCAGCGACTCGCGCAGGTCCGCCTCGCGCACCGCGCGGCTGGTCACCTTGCGGGTGGAGACCTCGAGCGCCACCGAGCCCTGGAAGCCGCGCCCGGCCAGCGACTGCAGCAGCTCGGCGCAGGGCTGGGTGCCCCGGCCCGGCACCAGGTGCTCATCGCGGCCCTCGCCGGTGCCGTCGCCCAGGTGCACGTGCTTGAGGCCCCGGCCCATCCGGTCGGCCAGCACCAGCGAGTCGGTCCGCGAGGCGGCGGCGTGCGACAGGTCGAGCGTGTACGCGTCGTAGCCCGCCTCGGTCGGATCCCAGCCCGGCACGTACGGCACGAAGGTGCGCCCGGCCATCCGGACCGGATACATGTTCTCGATCGCGAAGGTGATCTCCGGGTGCCGCAGCTGCATCTTGGCCAGGCCCTCGGCGAAGGTGCGCGCGTAGTCCCGCTGCCAGGTGAACGGCGGGTGCACGACCACCGTCGGGGCGCCCAGCGTCTCGGCCAGCTGGGCGGCCCGGTGCAGCCGCTCCCACGGGTCCGGGCTCCACACCCGCTGGGTCACCAGCAGGCACGGCGCGTGCACCGACAGGACCGGCACGGCGTAATGGGCGGACAGGCCCTGCAGCGCGCCGGCGTCCTGGCTGACGGCATCCGTCCAGACCATGACCTCGACACCGTCGTAACCCACCGTCGCCGCCATCTCGAACGCGGCCGCGGTCGGCTCGGGGAAGACGGATGAGCTGGACAGAAGCACGGGGACGCGGAAAGTCACCCGTCAAGGGTAGACCCGTCCGGCACACCCGCCAGCTCTCAGCTGGGAGATAAGCCTACAAAACGCCCGGCCGCGCGGGGGTTTACCACCCGCACGCGTACGCTGTCGCAGGTGAGTCGCCGCACCCAGCTCCGCATCGTCCTGGACGAGGCGGCCGCCGCCCGCGCCCGCGAGGTACCGCTCGACTTCCCTCGGGAATGGATCGAGTTCACCGATCCCGCCGACGAGCAGCACGTGGTCCGGGCCGACCTGACCTGGCTGCTCTCCCGGTGGACCTGCGTGTTCGGCTCCGCCTGCCACGGGATCGTCGCCGGCCGAGCCCAGGACGGCTGCTGCTCGCACGGCGCCTTCTTCACCGACGCCGACGACGAGACCCGCACCCGCAACGCCGCCGCCAAGCTGACCCCCGAGACGTGGCAGCACTACCGGCGCGGGTTCAAGAACTACACCGAGATGGACACCATCGACGGCGAGAAGCCGGCCCGGCGCACGGCGACGCAGTCCAAGGACGGGCCGTGCGTCTTCCTCAACGACGCCGGCTTCGCCGGGGGCGGCGGCTGCGCGCTGCACGCCCAGGCGCTCCGCGACGGGGTGCACCCGCTGACCTACAAGCCCGACGTCTGCTGGCAGCTGCCGGTCCGCCGCGAGCAGGACTGGACCAAACGCCCCGACGGCACGAAGTACCTGCTGTCCACGCTCACCGAGTTCGACCGGCGCGGCTGGGGTCCCGGCGGGCACGACCTGGACTGGTGGTGCACGTCCTCACCGGACGCCCACGTCGGCACCGAGGCGATGTACCGCACGTACGCACCGGAGCTGATCGCCCTGATCGGCCAGGAGGCCTACGACGAGCTGGCCCGGCATTGCGACCAGCGGCTGCGCGCCGGGCTGGTCGCGCCGCACCCGGCGACGGTGGCCGCGGAGGCGGCCCGGGCGCCGAAGAAGCGCGGCGGACGCGAGCCCGCCACCCCACCGCAGGCGTGATCAGAGAATGAGGAAACTGTCGATCCCGGCCGCCGCGAGCACCTGACGCCGGACCTCCGGGCACTGCGCCCGGGTCTGCTCGTCGATGTCGCGGCCGGCCGGCACAGCGCCCTGCTTCTGGTAGAAGGTGAACAGGTCGATGGCCAGCTGAGCCTGCGCGGCGCCCTCGCCGCCGACCGCCCGCCACTCGGGCAGCTTCCCGCGCAGGAACCCGCACAGGTCGGCCGCCGCGACCGGCCGGCTGCCGGGAACGAGGCTCGGCGGCCGAGCGGAGGTTGGCGTCGGCCCCGGAGCGGTGGACTGCGGCACCGGGACCGGCGTGACGTCCGGGCCGGCCTCGTCACAGGCGGCGACCGCGACGGCGAGCAACCCGGCCACCACGAGCCGGGACAGTCGCGGGCCGGAAGGGTCAGGGCTCATGGCACACCTCGATTCGGGCCGGGCCGAGCATCGTCGCTCGCCGCCGCAGCCCCGAAGCTATCGACGGGCGACGATACGCACAACGCCCGCCGCCCGCGCCGTCACAGCGCCGTGAAGGAATCGATCCCCGCCGCCCGCAACACCTCGGTCCGCACGTCGGGGCACTGCGCCCGGGACTTCTCGTCGATGTCGGCGCCGTCCGGGACAGCCCCCTTGCCGTCGTAGAAGTCGGCCAGGCCGATGGTCATCTGGGCCATCGCGCCGACCTCGCTGCCGACCGCCTTCCAGTCGGCCACGTTCTTCTTCAGGTAGGCACAGAGATCGGCGGCGGAGACGTCTATGGCCGCGGCGGCCGCCGTGCTGGCACCGGCGGCCGGGGCTGCGGCGGGCGCCTCGGCCGTTCCGGCCGACGATGAGCCGGAGCCGTCGCAGGCGGCGAGGGACACGGTCGCCAGGCCGGCCACCAGCAGAGCCAGGGCGGTCCGGGGCAGGAAAGAATTCATGGCAGGCACCTTCGGGTCGGTCCGGCGCCGCGTACTTGCTCGCCGTGGTGACCACGAAGCTATCGACGGCCGCAGGGCCCGCACATCGCCCATTCGCGCCACGACGACGGGCGGCGACCGCCGCCACCACCCGTCGCGTTCCGATCACGGTTCGAACTTGTACCCCAGACCCCGCACCGTGACGATGTAGCGCGGCGCCGACGGCTCGGGCTCCACCTTGGAGCGCAGCCGCTTCACGTGCACGTCCAGCGTCTTCGTGTCGCCCACGTAGTCCGCGCCCCACACCCGGTCGATCAGCTGGCCCCGGGTGAGCACCCGCCCCGCGTTGCGCAGCAGCAGCTCCAGCAGCTCGAACTCCTTCAGCGGCAGCTGCACCGACGACCCCTCCACGGTCACCACGTGCCGTTCCACGTCCATCCGGACCGGGCCCGCGGCCAGCGTCGGGGTCGTGACCTCGGCCGCCTCCGCGCCCTGCCGGCGCAGCACCGCGCGGATCCGGGCGACCAGTTCGCGCGGCGAGTACGGCTTGGTGACGTAGTCGTCGGCGCCGATCTCCAGGCCGACCACCTTGTCGATCTCACTGTCCCGGGCCGTCACCATGATGATCGGTACGGCGGAACGCTGCCGCAGCTGCCGGCACACCTCGGTGCCGGACATCTCGGGCAGCATGAGGTCGAGCAGGACGATGTCGGCGCCGGTCCGGTCGAACTGCGTCAGCGCCGAGGTTCCGGTCGGGGCGACCGACACCTCGAAGCCCTCCTTGCGCAGCATGTACGACAGGGCGTCGGAGAACGACTCCTCATCCTCGACCACGAGCACGCGAGCCAATGGGGGTTCCTTCCTGGAAGGGCCGGCCGGGTCAGGCCGTGGGGAGCCCGGCCGGGCCGGGCTCCGTCTCGATCGCCGCCGGTAGCGGCAGGGGGGTTTCCGGTGGGCGCGCCGGTAGGCGCAGGGTGAACGTCGAGCCACCGCCGAGCGTGCTGGAGACCTCGACGCGGCCGCCGTGATTGGTGGCGATGTGTTTGACGATGGCCAGGCCGAGGCCGGTGCCGCCGGTGGAGCGGGAGCGGGCCTGGTCGGCCCGGTAGAAGCGTTCGAAGATCCGGTCGACGTCGTGCGGGGCGATGCCGATGCCCTGGTCGGTGACGTCGATCTCGATCCAGTCGTCGTCCTGGCGCAGGGCAACGGCGACCTGGGTGTCCTCGCCCGAGTAGGCGATCGCGTTCTCCACCAGGTTGGTCACCGCGGTGGCGACCTGGGTGTCGCTGCCGTACACGGTGGCGCCCTTGGGGCCGGTGTAGACGACCTCGATGTGTTTGGCCGACGCCGTGGTGCGGGTGCGGTCGATGACCTCGGCGATCACCCAGTCCACGGCGACCGGTTCGGGGGTGGGCAGCGGTTCGGCGCCCTGCAGCCGGGTCAGTTC
This sequence comes from Actinoplanes nipponensis, assembly GCF_016862275.1. Classification (GTDB taxonomy): domain Bacteria; phylum Actinomycetota; class Actinomycetes; order Mycobacteriales; family Micromonosporaceae; genus Actinoplanes; species Actinoplanes nipponensis. Next base: position 67,120 of record NZ_BOMQ01000046.1, read on the forward strand.
GAGCAGTTCGTTGACGAGCCGGCCCATCCGGGCGGATTCGTGGTGGATGCGGTCGGCGAACCGGCGGGCCGCGATCAGGTCCTCGGAGCGGTCGGCGAGCTCGGCCTCGGGCAGTTCGGTCGCGTCGAGCAGGGCCTCGGCGAGCAGTTGCAGGGCGCCGATCGGGGTCTTGAGCTCGTGGCTGACGTTGGCGACGAAGTCCCGGCGGACCCGGGCCAGCCGGTGGGACTCGGTGACATCGGCCGCCTCGACGGCGACGTGGGTGGCGTTGAGCGCGACCGCGCGCAGGTGCAGCCCGAGCGGCGCCTGGGCGCCGCCGGCGCGGCCGCGCGGCAGGTCGAGCTCGACCTCGCGGCGGACCCCGGTGCGGCGGACCTGACCGGCCAGGGTACGCAGGATCGGGTGCGCCGCGATGGTCCCCGGCGCGCCGCCGGAGCGCAGCAGTCCCATCGCGCGGGCCGCCGGGTTGACCAGGACGGGCTCGTCCTCGGCGTCGAGCACCACCACGCCGACGCGCAGCGAGTCGAGGCTCTTGCGGCCGAGCCCCTTGAGCCCGTGCTTGCCGGTGCGGTCCCCGTCGGTGTCGATCTTTCGTCCCCCCTCGGTCGACCGGGCCTTCGCCGGCTTGTCCGGCCCGGTGGCGACCGCCCGGCCGGTGCGGCGGTACCGGGATAGCAGGAACCCGGCCACCACGCCGATGGCGAGGGCGACGAGAACGAGGGTTGTGCCGTACACCGGATCCACGCTGCGATCGTAGGGTCATTGTTTACCTGGACCGTACGGCTAACCGGACAAACCCGGCGCGCTTCGAACAATGTTCACCATCAGGCCCGGCGTCGTTCACCGCCGTTCATGTCCAGGCCGCCGCGCCGACCTAACCTGGGCCGGCAAGCCCAGCTCAACCCCGGCTGCCACCGGTTCGCCGGCAGCCCCGAACCCCGGGACGAAATCATGCGCGAGGAGTTTCAGGCCGACCTGTCCGAGGTCAGTCGCCTGCTGGTGACCATGGCGGAATCGGTCCGTGCCGCGATGCGCAAGGCCACCACCGCCCTGCTCAAGGCCGACCGGGAGGCCGCGGAGGCGGTGGTGGCGCGCGACGCCGAGGTCGACGACATCTACCGCCAGGTCGAGACCAAGGTGGCGGACACCATCGCCCGGCAGGCGCCGGTCGCCTCCGACCTGCGGATGGTCATCACCGCCCTGCACATCTCGGCCGACCTGGAGCGGATGGGCGACCTGGCCGAGCACGTGGCCAAGACCGCGCTGCGCCGGCACCCGTCGCCGGCGGTGCCGGCCGAGCTGCGGCCGGTGTTCCGGCAGATGGCCGAGGTCGCGGACCGCATGGCCGACAAGATCACCGTCGTGCTGGCCAGCCCGAACGCCGACCTGGCGGCGGAGCTGGAGAAGGACGACGACGCGATGGACGACCTCGAGCGGGACCTGTTCAAGGTGCTGCTGCACGACGACTGGCCGTACGGCGCGGAGACCGCGATCGACGGCGCGCTGCTGGGCCGCTTCTACGAGCGGTACGCCGACCACGCGGTCAACGCGGGCGAGCAGATGATCTACCTGATCACCGGCGAGCCGGTGCACAACTGACCCGACGGCACGGAAAAGCCGGGACGCCACGGGGGCGTCCCGGCTTTCCGCTGTCCCTGCGGCGTCAGCGGCCCTGGTTGGCGACCGCGGCGGCGGCCTCCTTGGCCACCTCGGGGTCCAGGTAGGCACCGCCGACGGTGACCGGGCGCAGGCTGGCGTCCAGGTCGTAGCGCAGCGGGATGCCGGTCGGGATGTTGAGCTTGGCGATCGCCTCGTCGGAGATCTGGTCCAGGTGCTTGACGATGGCGCGCAGCGAGTTGCCGTGCGCGGTGACCAGCACGGTGCGGCCCGACAGCAGGTCCGGGACGATCGCGTCGTACCAGTAGGGCAGGGCGCGCTCGAGGACGTCCTTGAGGCACTCGGAGCGGGGCTTGAGCTCCGGCGGCAGGGCGGCGTAGCGCGGGTCGGCGAACTGCGAGTACTCGTCGTTGTCGTCGATCGGCGGCGGCGGGGTGTCGTACGAGCGGCGCCAGAGCATGAACTGCTCCTCGCCGTACTGCTCGAGGGTCTGCTTCTTGTCCTTGCCCTGCAGCGCGCCGTAGTGCCGCTCGTTGAGCCGCCACGAGCGGCGGACCTGGATCCAGTGCCGGTCGGCGGCGTGCAGCGCGATCTCGTTGGTGCGGATCGCCCGCCGCAGCAGGCTGGTGTGCACGACGTCGGGCAGCAGGCCGTGCTCCTTCAACAGCTCGCCGCCGCGCCGGGCCTCCTGTTCACCCTTGGCCGTGAGGTCGACATCGACCCAGCCGGTGAAGAGGTTCTTGGCGTTCCACTCGCTCTCGCCGTGCCGCAGCAGCACAAGGGTCCCCACAGTCATGCCTCCATCCTGCCGCAGTCCGGGCCGGCGTGTGCGTGGACCCTCCAGTGGCGACCACCACGTGGAAACCCGGCTGCGCGGGTCGGTCCGGATCAGTAGGTTGTAAGGCAGCAGAGGTGTTCCGGTGCTTACGGGGGTTGGCGCGTGCGCGGGTGGTTACAGCAGGCTACGGGCGGTCTGCCGCGGCAGTTCTGGTTCCTCTGGACCGGCACGCTGATCAACCGCCTGGGCGCCTTCGTGGTGATCTACCTGGCCATCTACCTGACCCAGGCGCTGCACTTCAGCCAGAGCCGGGCCGGCCTCGTGCTGGGCGCCTACGGCGTGGGCGGCGCGATCGGCACGATGACCGGTGGCGTGCTCGCCGACCGCTGGGGCCGGCGCCCGACCCTGCTCACCGCCCAGTTCGGCGCGGCCGCACTGATGCTGGCCCTGGGCTTCGCCGACGGCCTGGGGCAGCTCGCCGCCGGGGCGTTCCTGCTCGGCGTCTTCGCCGAGGCGATCCGGCCCGCGTTCCAGGCCATGATGATCGACGTGGTGCCCGAGCGCGACCGCATCCGGGCGTACTCGCTGAACTACTGGGCGGTCAATCTCGGCTTCGCCTGTTCGGCCGTCCTGGCCGGTTTCGCCGCCCAGTTCGACTACCTGCTGCTGTTCGTCGTCGACGCGGGCAGCACGCTGGCGTTCGCGCTGATCAGCCTGGTCTTCCTGACCGAGACCCGGCCCGCACGCCCGGCCCCCGCGGCCCCCGCGGCGCCCGGGCGACCGGCCCGCGGCGGCCCCGGCCTGCACACGGTCTTCCGCGACCGGGTGTTCGTCGGCTTCCTGCTGCTGAACTTCTTCGTGGTGCTGGTGGTCATGCAGCACATGTCGACGCTGCCGATCGCGATGAGCGCCGACGGGCTCAGCCCGGCGACGTTCGGCTGGGTCATCGCCGTCAACGGCCTGATGATCGTGGCGGGCCAGCTGTTCGTCCCCAAGCTGATCGACGGTCACGACCGCACCCGGGTGCTGGCCCTGGCCACGCTGATCCTGGGCGTGGGCTTCGGCCTGAACGCCTTCGCCGGCACCGTTGCGGTGTACGCCCTGTCCGTGGTCATCTGGACCCTCGGCGAGATGCTCCAGTCGCCGTCGAACTCGGCCCTGATCGCCGAGCTCTCCCCCGCCGCCCTGCGCGGCCGCTACCAGGGCGTCAACTCGCTGTCCTGGTCGGCCGGCTCGGCGCTCGCCCCGATCGTGGGTGGCTTCGTGCAGCAGCACCTGGGCAGCACGGTGCTGTGGCTGGGCTGCGCCGCCGTCGGGGTCGTGGTGGCGGCGGGACAGCTCGCCTCCGGCCCGGCCCGCGAACGCCGCGCCGCGGCCCTGCGGGAGCTGGGGCCGGCCGCGCCGGGGGCGGCCGGGCGGCCGCCGTCGGCCGGCGAGACCCGCCACGAGGAGGACACGACGCCGCCCGCGCCGGCCGTCGAGGGCGTCAAGGTGCCGGCGCGCGACTAGGGGATTTGTGTCCCGCCCGCGGTCAATGGGTACGGAACAGCGGATAGACGTATCTCCCCGTTGTTTTTCGAGAGGATGACCCCGCGTGGCAGCCACCAAGACCGCCAAGAATCCGACGCCGCACAACGACACCCCGAACACCCCGACGGTGCGCGAGGGCGCGATCGCCAAGATGAAGGTCGCCGAGCTGCGGCAGAAGCTGCGCGGGCACGGCGTGAAGGACACCGCCGAGCTCAAGAAGCCGGAGCTGGTCAAGAAGCTCATCAAGGCCGAGGTCGCCGGCACCCGCAGCACCTCCGCCGCCGGCAAGAACGCCGCGAAGAGCACCTCCGCCGCCGCCGGCAAGAGCGCCGCGAAGAGCACGTCGGCCGGCCGGAAGAGCACCACGGCGGCCAAGCGGTCGGCCAAGAACCCGACCTCGGGCAACGACACCCCCAACACCCCGGGCGTCAGCGAGAGCGCCATCGCCGCCCTCAAGGTGGACGGGCTGCGCCGCCGGCTGCGCGGGCACGGCGTCACGGACACCGCCGACCTGAAGAAGCCCGAGCTCGTCAAGAAGCTCATCAAGGCCGAGGTCGCCGGCACCAAGAACACCAAGAGCACCGCCGGCGCCAAGAAGAGCTCGCCGAGCACCAAGAAGAGCACCACCAAGAGCGCGCCGGCCGCCAAGCGCTCGACCAAGAACCCGACCTCGGGCAACGACACCCCCAACACCCCGGACGTCAGCGAGAGCGCCATCGCCGCCCTCAAGGCCGACGATCTGCGCCGCCGGCTGCGTGCGCGCGGGGTGAAGGGCACCGCCGAGCTCAAGAAGCCCGAACTGGTGCAGCGGCTCATCAAGATCGAGGTCGGCGCGAAGAAGAAGTCCGCCAAGAAGTAGCCCGGAGCGCCGGTGTGGGGCCGGGCGGGCGAAGGGGCGACGGCCGGACGGCCCACCCGGGCATCCCCCGTGAGGGTGAAGTTGCGAGCTGTGACGGGTCAGACAGATGGCAGACAGCCAACCCGCTTGTGACCCTTGACCGGCCCAACTAGCGTGGTCGATGGACGCCGAACCGTCAGTTCGGGGAACGGGTTGACCTTCGGGTCACCGCGGATCGGCGTTCGGGGACGGGTGGCATCAGCCGTTGGGGGACGGCGTTACCCGAGACCGGCGGTTAGTGCGGGCGACGCCTATGGGGATGGGTGTCGCCCGCCGCCGCCGGCGCCGTTGTTTCGGCCTCTCGCACCCTCCGTACCCTTCGCTCCCGGCTCGGGCCCGCCGCCAGATGCAGCACCGCGGCGACGATGCCCACGGCGGCGACGATCAGCCAATGCCCGGCCCCGAAGGCCTGCAGGCTCACGCCGCCCAGGGCCGGCGCCAGGAACGCGGCCGCCGGGAAGGTGAGGAAGAACACCGCCTGGTAGCGCCCGCGCAGTTCCACCGGCGCCAGCTCCGAGTTGATCTCCGCGTTCGGCGGCGCGGCGAGCATCGATCCGAGCGTCCAGACCGCCGCTGCGATCAGGTAGCCGCTCAACCGGTCGGCCACGGCCAGCATCGCGAAGCCCGCGGCCATGGCCGCCACCGCCACCGCCAGCACCCGGTCCTTGCGGTGCCGGTCGATCAGCCGCGGCACGAAGAGCTGCCCCAGCACGATCAGCGTCCCGCCCAGCGCGGTGACCAGGCCGTAGCCCGAGGGGCCGAGCCCGTCGGCGCGCATGGCCAGCGGCACGATCGTGCTGGTCTGGGCGTACAGCAGGGCCTGGAGCAGGGTCAGGCCGACGAAGACCAGGAAGATCCGGTCGGCCAGCACCGTGCGCAGGCCCGGCCGCGGCCCGGCCCCGGCCGGGTCCCCGGGTCGCCGGCGCAGCGTCTCCGGGACCTTCCACGCGATGATGACCCCGGTGAGCACCGTCGACGCCGCGTCGATCAGGAACAGCGCCGGATAGCTCCACTCGGCCAGCAGCCCGGCCAGCAGCGACGCGCCGGCCAGGCCCAGGTTGAACGCCCAGAACTGGAGGTTGAAGGCCCGCGAGCGGCGGGCCGGCGGGACCACGTCGATGATCGCCGCGACGAAGGCCGGCCCCGGCATCGCCTGGGCGAGACCGAGCAGCAGGCCGAGCCCGGCGACGAACCGCAGGTCGGTGGTGAGCGCGAGCGCGGCCAGCAGGGCCGCGGTGGCGAAGTGCGAGACCAGCAGCGTGGAGCGGCGGCCCCAGCGGTCGGTGAGCACGCCGCCGAGCAGGGTGCCGGCGATGCCGCCGGCGCCGTACCCGCCGACGATCAGGCCGGCCAGCGCCGGACTCGCGCCGCGCTGGGCGGTGAGATAGAGGCTCAGGAACAGCACGGCGAAGCCGCCGACCCGGTTGATCAGCAGCCCGGTCCAGAGATACCAGTACGTGGCCGGGAGCCCACCGGCCACGCCCGTCCACCACCTGTTAAACGGTGCTCTCCGGATCCGCGAGGTGGGCGAAGGCCTGGAGGTTGGCCAGGGACTCGCCGCGCTTGACCCGCCACTCCCACTCGCGCTTGATCGACGAGCCGAAGCCGATCTCCAGCATCGAGTCGAAGGACTCGTCGGCGTACGTGAGCACCGCGCCCAGCAGCCGGTCCAGCTCGTCCTCGTCCAGGCCCTTCAGCGTGACCCGGCCGGTCAGGTACACGTCGCCGGCCGCGTCGATGGAGAAGCTGACGCCGTACATCCGCGCGTTACGGCGCAGCAGCCAGGCCCACAGCTCCTCGCGCCGCTCGTCCGGATGGCGCATCACGAACGCCTCGATGCGCAGGGCGTGCTCGCCCACGATGAGGTTGCAGGCCGTCTTCAGCTTGTGCGTGCCGGGCAGCGTCACCACCCACGACGACTCGCCGGTGGGCTCGCACTCCAGCTCGCGTTCCGCGCAGACCCGCTCGATCAGCGCGCCGATCTCGGTCACCATGAGAACGAGCCTGCCAGGCGGGCCTCGATGAGCGCACGGTGCTCGGTCGCCGCCTCGCGGTAGACCCGCAGCAGCCCGTCCGCGGTGCGGTCCCAGGAGAAGTTGGTGGCGTGCCGCACCGCGCCGACCGAGAGCCGCAACCGGCGGCCCGGCGCGAGCAGCAGATCGGCCAGCACCCGGGCCCAGTCGCCGGGATGGTGCCCGTTCACCAGCACCCCGCTCACCCCGTCGGTGACCGCGGTGACCAGGCCGCCCACCGCCGCCGCGACGACCGGCGTGCCGCAGGCCTGCGCCTCCAGCGCGACCAGCCCGAACGACTCGTTGTGCGACGGCACGGCGACCAGGTCGGCGGCCCGGTAGAGGGCGGCCAGCGCCTCGCCGGTCTGCGGGGCCACGAAGCGCACCTTGTGCGAGACGCCTAGCGAGGCGGCCAGCTCGATCAGCGAGGTGGGCCGGTCCAGCCCGCTGCCGCTGGGCCCGCCGCAGATCACCACGGTCACGTCCAGGTCGCGCAGCGCGGGCCCGGCCAGCGCGTTGATCAGCACGTCGGGCCCCTTGAGCGGCTGGATCCGGCCGACGAAGGCCACCACGTACCCGCGGGCGGGCAGGCCGAGCCGGCGCCGGTCGGCGGCCCGGGTGGAGCGGGGTCGAAAACGATCCAGGTCCACCCCCGGCTGCACCACGGCGAGCCGGGTGGGGTCGGCGTCGTAGCAGCCGACCAGGTCCTGCGCCTCGAAGCGGGTGTTCGCGACCAGCCGGTCGGCCTCGGCGATGACCTGTTCCTCGCCGATCACCCGGGCCTTGGGCTCCGGGCGGTCGCCGGCGGCGATGAGCCTGTTCTTGACCTTGGCCAGGGTGTGCGGGGTGTGCACGTGCGGCACTCCCCAGCGCTCCCGGGCCAGCCAGCCCACCTGCCCGGACATCCAGTAGTGGGAGTGGATCAGGTCGTACGCGCCGGGCGGGCGCGCGGCCTCGGCCCGGAGCACGCCGTTGGTGAAGGCGCAGAGCTGCGAGGGCAGCTCCTCCTTCGACAGACCCTCGAACGGCCCGGCTGTGACGTGCCGCACTGTCACGCCGGGGGCCATCTCCACGGTCGGCGGCAGCTCGCTCGACGTGGCCCGGGTGAAGATCTCCACCTCGACGTCGCGCTCGGCCAGCCGCTTGGACACCTCGACGATGTACACGTTCATGCCGCCGGCGTCGCCCGTGCCGGGTTGCTCCAGCGGCGAGGTGTGCACGGAGAGGGTGGCGATGCGCCGGGGTGTCGGCCAGGGGCCTGCTGCCCGCAGCTCAGCCACGTCGTGTCCCTTCGCGAGGCAGTGGTTGGTAACGCCGAATTGTTACGCCGTCGTTCATCTTCCCCATCCCGGGCCCCTCAACCCAACGCCGGAAGGCCGGGGGTGACCCAGCTCTCCCCCCGCGGTGAGGCAGGATCAAAGGATGGTGCAGAAGAAGATCGCCGTCGTCACCGGGGCGTCCAGCGGCATCGGCGCGGCGACCGCGCGCCGGCTGGCCACCGAGGGCTTCCACGTGGTAGCCGCCGCCCGCCGGGCGGACCGGCTCGCCGAGCTCGTCCAGGAGATCGGCCCGGACGCCACCGCGGTCGCCTGCGACGTCACGTCGGACGCGTCCGTGGCCGCCCTCGCCGCGGCGGTCGCCGAGCTCGGCGCGCCGCTCGCGCTGCTGGTCAACAACGCCGGCGGGGCCCGCGGCATGGATCCGGTCGAGGCGGGCTCGGTCGGCGACTGGCAGTGGATGTACGACGTCAACGTGCTGGGCACGCTGCGGGTCACCCAGGCCCTGCTGCCCGCCCTGGAGGCCGGCGGCGCCGGCACAGTGGTGACCATCGGCTCCACGGCCGGGTTCACCGTGTACGAGGGCGGCGGCGGCTACACGGCGGCCAAGCACGCGCAGAACGCCCTGGTCGGCACGCTGCGCCTGGAACTGGCCGGGCGGCCGGTCCGGGTCGTCGAGATCGACCCCGGCATGGTGCGCACCGACGAGTTCTCGCTCAACCGGCTCGGCGACCCGGCCAAGGCCGACGCGATCTACGCCGGGGTGCGCGAGCCGCTGGTCGCCGACGACATCGCCGACTGCGTCGCCTGGGTCGCCACCCGGCCGCAGCACGTCAACGTCGACCGGCTGGTGGTCCGCCCGATCGCGCAGGCCGCCCAGCACAAGGTGGCCCGGGAGTTGTGAAACCGCTCGGCGCCGTCACCCGGGGGACCACCAACCCGAATCGGCTGCGCCGCGTGGACAACTTCCTGGCCCACCGCTGCGCCGAGGCGCTCACGGCCGCGGCCCACCCGCTGGTCGTCGATCTCGGGTACGGCGCGACGCCGGTCACCGCCGTCGAGCTGCGCGCCCGGCTCGCGGCCACGGTCCGCCCGGACGTGGCGGTGGTCGGCCTGGAGATCGATCCGGAACGGGTCATCGCCGCCCAGCCGTACGCCGACCCGCCGCTGCTCGAATTCCGCCGGGGCGGATTCGAGCTGGCCGGCCTGCGCCCCCAGGTGGTCCGCGCCTTCAACGTGCTGCGCCAGTATCCGGAGCAGGACGTGCCCGCCGCCTGGGCCGCGATGACCGCGACCGGCGCGTTGCTGGTCGAGGGCACCTGCGACGAGCTGGGCCGGATCGCGACCTGGGCCGTGGTGGAGGCCGGCGACCCGCGGACGCTCACCCTGTCCGCCCGGCTGTCCGATCTGGACCACCCGGCCACCTTCGCCGAGCGGCTGCCCAAGGCGCTGATCCACCACAACGTGCCGGGTGAACCGGTGCACGAGCTGCTCCGGGCGCTGGGCGTGGCCTGGGACGCGTCGGCGACGCCGTTCGGGCCCCGGCAGCGGTGGCGGGCCACGGTCGAGAAGTTCCGCGAGCAGTGGCCGGTGCTGCCGGGGCCGGCCCGGTGGCGTCGCGGCGAGCTCACCGTGCCGTGGCCCGGCGGTTAGGGCTCACCGGCCGACGCTCACCCGGAACATCGGGTCGGCGGCGACCTTGCGGAAGGCGGCGAGGCTGCCCGCCGTCGAGTTCACCGAGATGTCGCGGTCGCCCTCATCGTCGCTGGCGGTGTCGAAGTAGACGATCGCCTTGATCGCGGGGTGGGCCTTGAGCTCGGGGATGACGGTGTCGAAGGCGGCGGACTTGTCGGTCATCGTCGCGCGGCGGTGGTACATGCCCCACTCGGCGACCATGACCGGCTTGGTGGGGTGGTTGGTGACGGCCCAGTCGTACCAGCCGAGGCCGCCACCGGTGGGCTGCCGGTCGAGCAGGTCGCCCATGTCGCCGTAGTGGTAGTAGCCCTTCTCCACGCTGACGTAGGAGTCCAGACCCATCCAGTCCACATAGGCGTCGCCCGGGTAGAGGTCGGCCCACCAGGATTGGGCCATCCACTTCTCGTTGCCCATGTAGGCGATCACGTTGACGGCGTTGGTGACGCCGTTGGCCCGCAGCCGGGTGATCACGTGCCGGTACATCGCCGCGTAGTCCTTGGCGGTCATGCCCGACGCCGCCGCGGTCTGCACGTCGTTCTCCGGCTCGTGGTGCAGCGCCAGGAAGAACTTCTCCGGGTAGGTGGCCTTGACGTACGCCGACCACTTGTCGATGCGGGCGTCCTGCGCGCCGGCCGCGACCTTGGCCCACGTGGAGTTGTACGCGACCTTCCAGTTCAGCAGCAGCACCCGCGGGTTCTGCGCGTCGCGGGTCATCGCGATCTCGGCCTTGGTCGGGAACTGCTCGTCGCCCTTGTGGTAGGCGTGGAAGATCGTCGCGGTGCGGCCGGTCAGCGTCTCCCAGGTCTTCAGGGCCTGGTCGCGCGGCGCGTCGGTGAAGCCACCGGCCGCGGCCCCCCACAGCACCCCGCAGGACGGCACGAGCAGCGCGCCGGTGACGCACTCCGCCGGCGCGGTCGTCGGCGCCGGCGTGGTGGGCGCGGCCGTGGCCGGAGCCGTGGTGACCGGAGCCGTGGTGGGCGCGGTCGTGACCGGAGCCGTGGTGGGCGCGGTCGTGGCCGGGACCGTCGTAGGCGCGGTCGTGGCCGGGACCGTCGTGGGCGCGGTCGTGGCCGGGACCGTCGTAGGCGCGGTCGTGGCCGGCTTGGTCGGGGCCGTCGTGGCCGGCGTGGTCGCCGTGCGCCTGATCGAGAGCAACAGCTGCGGGCCGCCCGTGCCGGCGGTGCCGTAGTCGGCGGCACGCAGGCGGGTGACCGCGCCGGTGGCCGCGGACTTGAGCGCGAACGCGTACGTGCCGCCCTTGATGACCACAGTGGAGACGTCGAAGCTCAGCGTCGTGTCGGTGGCCTTCGGCCTGACCGAGGCCACCAGCTTGCCCAGGGCCGGGGCGCTGGCCGCCGTGATGGTCCGCTGCGACCAGGTGCTCGCCACGGCGTAGAGGCTCAGCGTCTGGGCGACCGGCTTGCTCTCCACCGGCAGCCGCAGCACGGCCGCGGTCACCGTGGCGCCGGCGGCGACCCTGGGCGCGAACTTCACATAGGACAGCCGGGTGTCCCCGGACTCCCGGCCGACCACCAGCTTGTCGGCCGAGCCGAAGTTCACCGTCCGGCGGATGCTGGACGTGTAGGCGTCGTCGGTGCTGTAGGTGCTCGTCGTCTCGGTCGTCGTCGCGGCGTTCGCCGTACCGGACAGGGCGATGCCCGCACCGGCCACCACCACGCCCGTCAGTGCGACCCCGATCGTCCTGCGCCTGCCCGTCACGTCGTTCCCCCTGTATGTCAAACAATTGCTGTCTGACATTCAGGTTCAGCGCGGACGGGTGCCGCCCCGGATCGCGAACGGGTGCGGGCCCGGTGCTACACCACACAGGACCCACGGGCGGCAGGAGCACCACCGCATGAAGGGTTTTCCGGCCGAGCGCGGCTCCGCCGTTCGGCCGAGCCCCCGGACGCGAAAACGCCGCCGGATCGCTCCGGCGGCGTTCTGGCTGGCGGGTGTTCAGCCGGTCGGCGCCCGCTGGTCGAGGATCGAGCGCAGGGCCTCGAGCAGCAGATCCGAGGTGAACGGCTTCTTCACCAGCAGCGCATCCGCGTCGATCAGGCCCTTGGCCACGGCGATGTCCTTGGGCAGGCCCGAGATGTAGACCACGCCCAGCCCGGGACGCAGCCCGGTCAGGGTGCGGGCGAGTTCGCCGCCCGAGTCGCCGGGCAGGTTCAGATCGGTGACCAGCACGTCGATGACCCCGGCGTGCTGCCGGCACACCGCGACGGCCGACTCCCGGTCGCCGGCCACCAGGGTGGCGAAGCCGCGGCGCTCGAGCATCCGGCGCATGATGTCGCGCAGGTCCTCCTCGTCGTCGACGACGAGGACCGTGGGGCGCTCCTGCGTGACCTCCGTCATGGCGGCCTCCTTGCCTCTTTGTCTCGGCCAACGCTATCGGCGCGGCCCTGCGCCGGTACGGCTTTCCGGGCTTTCAGAGGCTCAACTTCCAGCTGTCCAGGTATCCGGTCGTGGTGCCGTAGGTGTCCTTGACCTGCAACGTCCACGTCCCGTTGCGCGAGGTGCCGGACAGGTTGATCGGGTAGGTCTGGGTCAGATTGGCCGCGGTGTCCGCCCTGTTGGCCGCCTTCAGCGTGATCTTGGTGCCACGCGGGCTGATCAGCGACACGACCAGCGAGCCGCGGTAGCCGTGCACGACGGCCACCGTCACCGACGAGGTCGCCGACGCGGTGCCGGTGCAGCCGGAGATGGTCGCGCTGCTCCACGCGGTGCCGTACCGGGCGATCCGGACGTCGTTGCCCATGGTGAACGGTCCGCACGCCGGGGCCGGCGCGGTGGTCGGGGCGGTCGTGGGCGTCGTGGTCGTGGGCGCCGTGGTGGGGGCCGTCGTGGTCGGGGCGGTGGTGGGGGTGGTCGTGGGCGTGGTGGTGGGCGTGGTGGTGGTGGGCGTGGTGGTCGGGGTCGTGGTCGCCGGGGCGGTGGTGTTCAGCCAGGAGGTGTTGAGCAGCCGGTTGACCGAGCCGGTGCCGGGCGAGGTCACCTTGCCCGTCGACGCCTTGCTGGTCAGCGCGGCGAGCACCTGGGCCGGCGTGGCGGTCGGGTCGGCGCCCAGCACCAGGGCCGCGGCGCCGGCCACGTGCGGGCTGGCCATCGAGGTGCCGCTCATCGTCTGGGTGCCGGTGTCGGACGCGTAGCCCGCGGACAGGATCCGCGCACCGGGGGCGAAGATGTCGAGGCAGGGGCCGTAGTTGGAGAACGAGGCGCGGGCGTCGGTGCTCTCGGTGGCGCCGACCGTGATCGCGTCGGGCGTGGCCGCCGGCGAGAAGTTGCAGGCGTTGGTGTTGTCGTTGCCGGCCGCGACGGCGTACGTGACCCCGGCGGCGATCGACTTGGTGACGGCGGCGTTGAGCGCCGAGCTGAGCGTGCCGCCGATGCTCATGTTGGCCACGGCCGGCTTGACCGCGTGCGCGGTGACCCAGTCGACGCCGGCGATGATCGCCGAGTACGAGCCGGAGCCCGTGCAGTCCAGCACCCGGACACCCACCAGCTTGACGTCCTTCGCGACGCCGTACGTCTGGCCGCCGATGGTGCCGGCCACGTGGGTGCCGTGCCCGTGGCAGTCCTGGGCGGTGGCGTCCTTGTCGATGAAGTCCCAGCCGGAGCTGGCCCGGCCGCCGAACTCGGTGTGGCTGGTGCGGATGCCGGTGTCCAGCACGTACGCGGTCACGGTGGCCGCCGAGCGGTAGGTGTAGGTCTGCGACAGCGGCAGCGCGGTCTGGTCGATCCGGTCCAGGCCCCAGGTGGGCCCGCTCTGGGTGTCGGTCATCCGGACGGTGGCGTCCTGCTCGACGAAGTCCACCGCCGGGTTCGCGGCCAGCCGGCGCGCCTCGGCGGCCGTCATGCTCGCCTGGAATCCGCGGACCGCCGACAGATAGTTGGTGCGGACCTTGCCGCCGTACCGCTTGACGAGGCTCTGCGAGGCGGAGGTGACCCGGGCGGCCGCCGCCGAGCCGGGCTTGAGCACCACGATGTAGCTGCCGGGGATCACGCCGGCGCCGCCTGTCACCCGGACCGGGCCGGTGGGCAGCGCGGCCGGCGTACCGGCGAGGGCAGTGCCGGCGACGCCGGTCACCGCCGCCGCGGTGGCGATGCCGGCGGTCAACGCCAGGCGCGCGGCGCGACGCCGGCCGTCGATGCGAGTCATTCTGGGTTCCCTCCCGTTAAGCCACCGGCGAACGACTTCACCCGCGCAAACGGGTATGCCGGGGGCGTCTGAGGGAAAGGTTGACGTTGGGACAGAGTCGCCCGGGGACCCCGCCGGTTGCGCCTCAGTTGCAGGGGGCCGATCCCCGTCCCGAGCGCTAAGCCGCCTCTCCGGCGGGCCGAAGTACCCGCTGTCAGGACCGCCGCACCGCCACCGAGCAAGGAGAGCGATGATGACCACCATGCTGTCGCCCGAGATCGTCACCGTCCCCGCCCTGGTCGACCGCTGCGACAGCTGCAACGCAGCGGCCAAGGCCGAGATCGCGTTGAGCAGCGGCGGTTCGCTGGTGTTCTGCGGGCACCATGCCAACAAGCACGCCGGCCGGCTGGCTCTGGTCGCGTCGAAGGTCACCGTCGAGGACGGCTTCGAGTGGGCGGGGCAGTCTCACCCGGCGTAACCCCTTGGTCCCATCCGCCGCGATATGATCACTCCCTCACACTTGGGCGATACGCCCATATTTGGAGGGGTTCCACCGGTGCAGATCGCGGCGCAGGACGTGGGCAGGCTGTCCCGGATCCTCGCCGGGTGCGCCGGTGTCGCGGTGGCCGTCTTCGGCGCCCTGGACCTGCTCACCACCTCCGCAGCCCTGACGTCGAGCCCGGCGGCCGCACTACTGGCCGCCGGGCTCGCTCTGTCCCTGCTGGCGCCCGCCCGTCCCGCCCCGGCGCTGCGTCTCGCCGCCGCCCTGCTCGCCGGGCTGGCCGCCGTCCTGGGCGCCGCCGCGCTCACCCGCCATCCCGCCGCGGGCGTGGCAACCCTGCTGACCGGCCTGGCGCTGCTCGGCATCGACCTGCGGGTACGCCGGCCCGGCCGGCAGTCCCGGTTCCGGGTGGCCGATCCGCTGCTGGCCGGCGCCGCGATCATCGCGCTGGTCGCGCTGGTCCCCCGCATGTTCGCCCCGACGTTCCCGGACGGCGGCGGCCCGGACAGCGTCATGTCGCCGTACCACGCCGGCGCGCTGTTCACGCTCGCCCTCGGCGCCATCCTCGCGCGCCCGGAGGCCGGCCCGTTGCGGACCACCGCGGTCGCCGGGGCGGGCACCCGGATCCGCCACACCCTGCCCGCCGCGATCGCCGTGCCGGTGGTCGCCGCCCTGATCAGCGCGCTGGCGGTGCGTACCGGAATCAGCCGGCCGGCCGCCGCGATCAGCACCGGGGCGATCCTCGCCGCGCTGGCCGTGCTGGCCCTGATCGCCTTCCTGATCCGCTCGCTCGAGGGCGCCGACCGCCGGCACCGGGAACTGGTCGCCGAGCTGCGGGAGGGCCGGGAGTTCGCGGACACCCTGCTGCAGTCGATGAACGAGGCGGTGCTGGTGCTCGACGCCAACCACCGGGTGATCGACGTCAACCGCCGCTGGCGCGACCTGACCGGGCACAGCGAGCCGACCGGCCTGGACCCCGCGCCGCTCCCCCCGCCCGGCACCGGCGACTGGCTGGTCCGGCACGCCGACGGCACGGACATCCCGGTGCTGGCCACGATGGCCCCGATCCCGGACGCCGAGGGGCAGCCCCGCGCGTACGTGGCCACCTACGTCGACATCACCGACCGCCAGCGGGCCGCGGACGAGCTGCGGGAGCGGGCCGGCGAGCTGGAGCGCGGCAACGAGCGACTGCGCGAGGCGAACCTCCGGCTCGAGGCGGCGCTGGCCTTCAAGAACGACCTGACCTCGATGCTGACCCACGACGTGGCCCAGCCGATCAGCTCGATCGCCAGCCTCGCCGAGCTGCTCAACGCCGACTGGGCCGAGCTGGACGAGGACGTGCGCCACGAGCTGGTCACGAAGATCGACAAGAACACCCGGCGGCTCATCCGGATGATGAACGACCTGCAACTGCTCTTCCGCCTGGACACCGGCACGGTGACCGCCCGGCGTACCCCGGTGCCGCTGCGGGAGGTGGTCACCGCGGTGACGGCCGAGCTGGACTGCGCCGCGGACGTGGCGCTCGAGATCGACGACGACCTCGCCGCGCTGGCCGACCGGCAGCACGTCTGGCACGTGGTCCGCAATCTGCTCGGCAACGCGCTCCGGTACGGCGAGCCGCCGCTGCGGATCGGGGCCACCCGCACCGGCGAGTCGATCGAGCTCGTGGTCGAGGACGGCGGCCCGGGCGTGCCCGCGGAACTGGTGCCCCAGCTGTTCGGGCGGTTCGTCCGCGGCGCCGGGCTGGGGCTGTTCATCGTGCGGCACCTGGTGGAGGCGAACCGGGGCTCGGTCCGCTACGAGCGGGCCGAGCCCCGGGGAGCCCGCCTGGTGGTGACCCTGGAAGCGGCCCGCTGAGGCGCGCGGGTCACCAGTCGTGGTCGCCGCCGCGTTCCTCCTCGCTGACGACTCCGTCGCCGCGCACGTCGCGGGCGCCCATCGCCTTGCCGCCCATGGTCGCGGCGCCGCCGCTCACCGTGCGCGCACCACCGATCCGGCGGCCGGGGGCCAGCACGTCGTCCAGGTCGGCGGCGCTGGTGATGCCCGGGGCCGAGGTGATGTCCACGTCGGTGCCCGTGTTGGCGTTGCTGAACTCGCCGGCGCTCGTGCCCCATCCGGCGCCGGGGTGCGACCGGCCGCCGCGGGCCCGGGCGGCGACGGAGGTGGGTGAGGCGGGGTTGCCCGGCGGGCCGGCGAGCCGCTTGGAACTCGCCCCGCGCAGCTGCAGGTCGCCCAGCTTGCCGGTCTCGATCAGGCCCTTGAAGGTGTCCAGGTCGGCCTTGAGCCGCCGGCGCAGCGTCTCCTGGCCGTGCCGGTCACTGGGCAGCAGGAAGGCCACGTCGGCCTCGAGCTGGGCGACGATCTGGGTCCGGGTCTCGCCCATCGGCCGCAGCGTGATGGTCTCGGCGAGCAGGGGTCCCTCGGTGGTCGCCCACGAGACCCGCTCGTCCAGGGAGCGTTCGGTGATCCGGGCGTCGAACTCCCGGCGGTGCCCGTCGACGTCCATGATCCAGTGGGTCTGGTCGTCGCCGACCCGGGTCACCCGCTGCACACCGGTCATGAACCGGGGATAGTTCTCGAACGTCGCGATCTGCTCGTACACCGCGTGCAGCGGAGCCCCGATCTCGACGGCCTGCTGAACCATACTCATCGCATCTCTCCCATGCTGAAGTGCTGGCATGACTGAGAGTACGTACGCGATTACGGCTCGCGGCCGGTTTCCGATCAGACGCGGCGCAGGTACTGCCAGTGGCCGACCTCGCCGGCGTACCGGGCGTCACTCGCCGCGATCAGGACCACTCCGGCCTCGCGCAACATCGCCACCACCCGGGGCGACGGACCCCGCCACGCCTCGCTGATCTCGACCGCCGTACCGGTGAGCCGGCAGGCGGCGGCGAGCGCGTCGAGGATCTCCGGGGTCACCGCGGCGTCGTCGATGCCGACCTGGGTGAGCAGGCTCAGCGGGCGGGCGAGCTGCACGGGGGCGTACCGGGCGGCCCGGTCCAGGCCCTTGATCGTCGCGGTCACCACGATCTCCGCGACCTGTTCCGGGGTGAGGTCGCCGGTGGCGAGCAGGGCCCGGACGTCCCGCGGCGCCACCGGCCCGGCCGCGAGCGGCAGCCGCGACACGGACACCGAGATCGCCTCGAGCTCGCCCAGGTCGGCCGGCCACGCGAGCCAGCCGTCGCGCCGGACGACCTCGACCTCGGCGGCGATGCGCAGCGCCAGCTCGGTGCGCCGGCGGGCCCGGCGGATGGTGTCGGCGTACGCCGGCAGCCACGTCGTGTCCGGCCCCACCTGGTCGGCGAACGTGACCGAGGCCAGCCCGGCGACGTCGGCGGCGGAGACGATCAGGCCCACGCTGTCCCGGCCGGCCGCGAAGCCGGTGTGCACGTGCGCGTCGGACCGCAGATCCAGGGCGGCCGCCGGCGCGGCGAGGGTGGTGCCGTCCATGACCGATTCGCGCTCTGCACCCACGACGACTCCCGAGACCGTTCCGCCGGACGAGTTCCTCTCGTCCTGGCACTACGGTGCGGCCCCGGCGTTGTGGACCGGGGCCGCGCCAGGTGCAGTCGGGGTGCGCCGGGTCAGAGCCGGAACGCGCCGACCAGGGTGCGCAACTCCTCGGCGGTCCGGGCCACCTCGTCGCTGGCCTGCCGGGTCTGGGTGACCCCCTGGACCGCGGACCCGCTGGCGGTGGAGACATCGGCGATGTTCGCGGCGATCCGGCTGCTGCCCGACGCCACCTCGCTGATGCTGCGGCTCATCTCGCCGGTGGTGGCGGTCTGCTCCTCCACGGCGCTGGCGATCGTGGTCTGAAAGTCGTTGATCTTCGCAATGACCTCGCTGATCCGGCTGATCACGTCGACCGCGCCGCTGGTGTCCTGCTGGATCGCGGTCACCCGGGCGCC
>NZ_BOMQ01000047.1 GCF_016862275.1 Actinoplanes nipponensis
TCGGCGATCGAGGTGATCAGCTTGATGACGTTGCCGATCTCCGCCGACGACTCGCCGAGCTGGCGGACCGTCTCGGTGGCCTGGGCGGCCTCGGCGACGGCGATCGCGGCGATCTGCGCCGCCTCGCTGGTGTTGCGGGAGATCTCGCGGATGCTCAGGCCCATCTCCTCCGAGCCGGCGGCCACCGTCTGCACGTTGCGGGAGATCTCCTCGGCCTCGTTCGACGCCGAGGAGGTCTGCGCGTCGGTGTCGTGCGCCGCGGTGGCGATCTGCCCGGCCACGGCCGAGAGCTCGGTGGCCGAGCTGGCCAGGGTCTCGGCGTTCTGGCCGATCGTGGTGAGCGAGCGGTGGATCGCGGCGAGCGCCGTGTCCAGCCCGACGGCCATCCGGCCCAGCTCGTCGCGGGTGGTGATGCCGCTGCGCTGGGTGAGATCACCCTCGGCCAGCGCGGCGATGACCTGACCGAGCCGCTGCACCGGGCGCAGGATCGACCGGGCCAGCGGTACGGACAGCGCGATCAGCAGGAGCAGCCCGACGACGCCGACGATCCAGGCCGCCCACTTGGTGTCACCGACCGCATCGTCCATCTCGACGCGCTGCCGCTCGATCTCGGCCACGACCTTCTCGTTCAGGGCGCCCAGCTGATCGTCCACGGCGCTGTTGCGCTCGGCGATCTGAGCGGTGTCGGGCGCGCTCGCCCCTCCGGCCAGCGCCTGCCGCACGAAGTCGGCGATGAAGGTGCCGAAGCTGTTGACGTTCGGCCGGATCGTGCCGAACTCGGCCGCCAGCGGGCCGTAGAGCCCGCACGCCTCGACAGCGTCGGCCGCCTCGGTGGCCGAGGCCACGTCGTCCACGACGTCCTGGGTGACGTCCTGCTTCAGCGCGGACCGGTACGCGTCCACCTTGAGCTCGCTCTGCCGGGTGTCGAGGTGGTTGAGCGCACCCCGGCAGCTCTCCAGGCTCGTCAACCGGTCGCTCTGACCCACGACCCGGTTCTGCCCCTGCATCGTGATGATGGCCGACGCCGTCAGCGCGAGCACGCCGACGAGCACGATAAGCGTCAGACGCTTGGCGATGCCCATTTCCGTCAATCTCGACATCCACGTCTCCTTCGGAGGCGACCATGTGCCCGGGCGGCCCGGGACGCGCGGTGCGGCCAGTAGATCCATCTTCAAGCCGGATCGGCCCACTCGCGGCACTTTTTATCCATTTGCCGCAACTGTTCGGCACTGCCCGCGCACCGGATCCCGCAGCCGGCGCTCGACAACCTGGCCTGAACGAAGGGGACAACCATGAAACGACGACATCAGCGCACCGCCCTGGCCGTGCTCGCCGCCGGCGCCGTCGGTGGCGCCGCGACCCTCGGCGCCGCCCCGGCCACGGCCGCCGGCACCGTCAAGATCGCCGGCACCGGCACGGTGGTGACCGCGGGCACGCCGCTCAACGCGCGCAGCGCCCCGTCCGCCGGCAGCTCCCGCACCGGCTCCCTCGGCAACGGCGCCGCCGTCTCGATCGTCTGCCGGATCGCCGGGCAGTTCATCAGCGGGACCGTCACCAACACCGGCTACTGGAACCGCCTGGCCGACAACAGCTACGTCTCCGACGCGTACGTCCGGCGCGGGGACTCGGCGATCCCCAAGTGCACGTCCGCCACCCCGGTCACGGCGGCGCCGCTCCCGCCGGCCGCGGGCGCCTGGATGCTGCCGGTCGCCGCCGGGCTGATCAGCGACTTCCGCACCACGGCCCGCCCCGCCCACGACGGGGTCGACCTGGGCGCGGCCCGCAACACCCCGATCCGCGCGGCCGCGGCCGGCACGGTCATCCGCGTGGTCTGCAACGTCTCCCGGGGAAGCTGCGACGTGGACGGGGGCTCCGCGCTGCGCGGCTGCGGCTGGTACGTCGAGGTGCAGCACACGGGCAACCTGGTGACCCGCTACTGCCACATGGTGCGGCGCCCCTCGGTCACCAGCGGCCAGACCGTCGCCCGTGGCGCGATCCTCGGCTACGTGGGGTCGTCGGGCGCCTCGTCCGGCCCGCACCTGCACTTCGAGGTGCACACCGGCGTACCGGCGACCCGGGAGAACGCCGTGGGCCCGATCCCGTTCTTCTCGGCCCGGGGCCTGGCCATCGGCTGATCCCGGCCCGCGGCCGCCGGCACGGCGGCGGCGGGCCACCCGGGCAAGCCAACGGGCCGGACTCCCGCAGGGAGCCGGCCCAGGTTGGTACCACTGAGGAGGGTCAGGGGCCCGGCGGATCGACAGTCGCCGGGCGCATCATCTCGGTCACCGCGCGGACGGCGTCCTCGTTCGGGGAGGCCGCTTCCCGGTTGGCTGCCTGCAGCTCCTGATACACCTCTTCGCGGTGCACCTGGACGCTGCGCGGCGCGTTGATGCCGATCCGGACGACGTCACCGCGCGCCTCGAGCACGGTCACGACGACGTCGTCGCCGATCATCACGCTCTCGCCGGCCCTCCTGGTCAGCACGAGCATCGTGGCTGTCCCTTCTCCATCCGTGGTCAGGGCACCTGGGCGAGGTCCGTCAGAAGGCCCGGCGCATGACGGCGCGCACCGGCATGTCGCTGCCCGTGAGCACCACCTGCATCGCCCGGCGGGAATCCCGGTCCACGATGATCGGCGCCAGCAGGTTCGCCGTGGTCTCGTTCACCCCCGCGGTGATGACGACCATCACCAGCAGCCGGTCCGGGTCCTTGGTGTTCAGCGCGGCGAAGACGTCGTTCTCGATCTCCGGGGCGTAGTCCGGGAAGAACGGTTCCGGTGGGGCCACGAGAAAGCGCAGATTGGGGTCGTCGACGGACGTGAACGCGTAGAGCAAACCATTGTCGTTCAGGCGGACCAGAACGAACTGCCGGTGCGCGGGGAACCCGGGCATGGGCACAGCCATGTCGATGATCGGCATGTTCAGCTCGGTGTCGGTCACGGTTGCCCCAATCGGTCGGGACGCGGTGCGAGTAGTCATGGTCACCTCAGGAAATCGATGAGCGACGGTTGAATAACCTTGGCCGTGGCGGCCAGGGCAGCCTGGTAGGAGGTCTGCTGAAGCTGCATATCCATGATGGTTTTCGGCAGATCGATGTCCTCGATGTCGGACAGCTGCGACGTGACGGACAACAGCCGGTCCTGCGCGGATTCCTTCATCTGCGTGATCCGATTGTATCGTGAGCCGATCTCCGAAATGGCGGATTTCAGCTTGTTACCCGCCTTGTCGAGGCTGGTGAGGTCGTTCGCCAACTTGGTGTTGTCCCCGGCCCGAATGTGCGCCGAAATGTTGTCCAGCACCCGGAAGAGCCCGGTGGTGTCATCGGTCGTGTCGGTGTTGTCGCCGAACGCCTCCGGCCCGGTCATGTCCACCCGCACCTTGACGTTGGAGCCGACGGTGCGCGACACGCTGGTCCGGGACGCGTCGGCCGGGTCGTACGCGTTGCCGGTGAAGCCGCCGGTGTCGTCGTAGGCCGCCGGGCCCGTGGTGTTGCCGCCGAACACCGGCCGGTCGAGGTACCGGGTGTTCGCGTAGGAGACCAGCGAGGCGCGGATCTGGTCGATCTCGCCGGCCAGCGCCTCGTTGGCCTGGACGCCGTTCGTGGTGGTGTTCAGGGCCTGCACGGTGAGGTCGCGGGCCCGGTTGACCAGGCTGGAGGAGCTGCCCAGGGTCTGCTCCAGGGTGCCCAGCCAGCCCAGGCCGTCGTCGGCGTTGCGGGTGTACTGCTGGCTGGTGCGGGTCTCGCCGCGCAGCTGCAGGGCCGAGACCGTGCCGGCCGGCGAGTCCGACGGCCGGTTCAGCTGCTTGCCGCTGGACAGCTGGTCCTGGATCTTCGCACCCTTGGCGATGTTGCGCTGGAGGTTGGCCAGCACCCGGGTGTGGATGCTGCTCTCGGTGACTCTGCCGCCGATCATGGTTCTCCTTACCTACCGACCAGGCCGGTGCGGTTGATGAGCTGGTCGAGCATGGAATCGATCGTGGTCAGCACCCGGGACGCCGCCTCGTAGCCGCGCTGGTACGTCAGCAGGTTGGTCATCTCCTCGTCGAGATTCACCCCGGACTCGCCCTCGCGCGCCGCGTCGACCTGTTCGGTCACCACGGCCTGGATCTCGGCCCGCCGGGTGGTGCCCTGCGACGAGACGCCGAGCTGACCGACCATCGACTGGTACTGCCGGTCCGGGCCGTCGGCCGCGTCGCCGATGTCCGCGATGGCGTCGGCCACGGAGTTGTCGAGCGTGCCGGCGGTGGCCGAGACCGCCACCTTGTCGGGATCCTTGATCAGCACCGTGACGGAGCCGTCCGGGTTGCGCCCGAAGAAGTCCAGGCCGGTGCTGCCGTCGACGCTGAATCCGTCGCGGTGCTTGGCGTTCACCGAGTTGATCAGGTTGTCGGCGACCGCGTCCAGGTCGGCCGACAGGCCCGGGATGATGGCGGTCATCGTGTCGACGGCCGCGCCCATCGTGCCGCCGGCCTGGATCTTCTGGCTGGCGTCCTCCTTCCAGACCAGGCCCACCGGGTCGGCGGCCTGGTCCAGCAGCCGGCTCGCGCCGACGAAGGCGACCTCGCGGGTGGTCTTCCCGGTGACCAGGGTGGAGCCCCCGATGAAGACGTCCATGCCACCGTTCTCGCGCTTCGCGGTGGTGGCGCCGGTGAGCTGGGCGAGCTTCATGGCCAGCAGGTCCCGCCGGTCCTCCAGCTCGTTGACCGTCAGCCCGGAGGCGTTGGCCATGATGATGCTGTCGTTGAGCTGCGCGACGGACTTCGCCGTGACGTTGACGTCGTCGACGTAGGCCGACATCTGGGTCCGGCCCTGGCTCCACTGCCGGGCCAGCGAGTCCTGGGCGGCGTTCAGCTGGTCGGCGACCGTCGCGCTCTGCTGGATCAGGGCCGACCGCGGCGCGGCGAGCTGGGGGTTGTTGGCCACGTCGTTCCAGCCGCCCCACATGTCGCGCAGCTGGGCCGCCAGCGCGGTGTCACTGGGCTCGGCGAACGCGTCCTCGATGGCGGTGTACGACGCGCTCTGGCTGGCCAGGTACGCGCTCGCGCCGTGCTCGGCACGGCCCCGGTGCTCCAGGTACTCGTCGCGCAGCCGCTGCACGGCCGAGACGGCGACGCCGGTGCCCAACCCGTCGGTCCTGGCGTACATGGCCGTCGACAGCGAGCCGACCTGGGCCTGCATGTCGACGCGCTGCCGGGTGTAGCCCTCGGTGTTGGCGTTCGCGATGTTCTGCCCGGTCACGTCCAGGCCGCGACGCTGCGCGTAGAGCGAGGTCAGTGCGGTGTTGAGCCCGCCGAAACTGCTGCCCATCAGATCGCCTCATCCACCAGGCTGGGGCGGCGCACGCCGCCGCTGACGGTTTTGCCCTGCGGGCCATACGTTTCCACGGTTCCGGCGAACGCGAGCATGGTTTCGCGAGCCGCCCGCTGCCCGGCGGTCAGCAGCTCGCGGTTGGACTCCGCGAGGGCGCCGATCTCCGACGTCAGGGTCAGGAAGGCCTTGCGGTGCTGGTGCAGCAGATCCGACCAGGGGGCCGGCGCCGCGTCGGCGAGCTGTCCCAGCGACGCCTCGACCTCCAGTCCCAGCTCCGCGGCCACGGCCTGCGCGTACGCGGCCCGGACGACCTCGGTCTGGCGGATCTGATCCAGCACCACCTCCACCTCGCGGGTGGCGTGGGCGAGCCAGCGGGATCGGTTCGAGGCGAGCAGCAACTGTTCCTCCTCGAGCTTGAACAACAGGAGCTCCAACAGCTCCCGGGCGCGCCACAGGACGCTGGACAGGTCGGTCAGGCTCACCGGCTCCTCCGTCTCCGCGGGAGGACTCCCTCCGCTTCACCGGACAAGTCGGCACCGGCCGGACGTCTCTGAGGACTTGAGCGCCGCCGGGTTGCCAAACGGTTGGCGGCAGGATCCGCGGTTTCGCGGAACAAGTCCGAACAAACTTCAGATACTCCTCAGGACGGACCGTGGCCGACCGATCACTGATGGCGTAAGCACAACGGCTCACGGACGGGCCGGTCAGGACCCCACTCAAGGAGGAACTTCAAATGGGTCTTCGTATCAACCAGAACATCGCTGCCCAGAACGCCTACCGCAGCCTCTCGGTCTCCGACAACCAGATGTCGAAGTCGCTGGAGAAGCTGTCGTCCGGCTTCCGGATCAACCGGGCCGCCGACGACGCCGCGGGCATGGCGATCAGTGAGGGACTGCGCAGCCAGGTCGGTGGCCTCAAGGTCGCCGTCCGCAACGCGCAGGACGGTGTCTCGGTGGTGCAGACCGCTGAGGGTGCCCTGAACGAGGTGCACTCGATCCTGCAGCGCATGCGTGACCTGGGCGTGCAGGCCGGTAACGACTCCAACAACGACAAGGCCCGCGCCAACATCGCCACCGAGGTCTCCAGCCTCAACGACGAGCTGAAGCGGATCGGCGACTCGACCAACTTCAACGGGACCAAGCTGCTCAACGGCAACGCCACCCCGCTGAAGTTCCAGGTCGGCGCCGACGGTGACGCCAACAGCCAGATCGCGGTCGACCTGAGCTCGATCGACGTGACGGACATCGCGGCCAAGCTCGGCGGCAACTCGAAGTCCTTCGACGTCGCCACCCCGACGCTGGTCGAGGGCGACATGTCCTTCAACATCACCGGCAGCACCGACCCGGACGTGACCGTCAGCCTGGGTGCCGCCGGTGACCACAAGACCGTTCAGGACGTCGCCGACACGCTCAACAACAACTCCGGGTTCGCGGAGAAGTTCTCGGCGTCGGTGGACAAGGACAACAAGCTGATCGTCACGTCGAAGACCGGTGACAACGCGGACGTGACGTTCACGCTGCCCACCGCCGGTGTCGCCGACGACGGCGTCGCGGCCACGCCGGGCATGCAGTTCAAGACGGCGGCGGACGCCCAGGCGGCCGTCAACCTGATCGACTCCAAGATCGAGCAGGTGTCGACCGCCCGGGCCAAGCTCGGTGCGTACCAGAACCGGTTCGAGCACACCATCGCCAACGCCAACGTCGCCGTCGAGAACCTGTCGGCGTCGGAGAGCCGGATCCGTGACACGGACATGGCTCAGGAGATGATGTCCTACACCCGTTCGCAGATCCTCACCCAGGCCGGCACCGCGATGCTGTCCCAGGCCAACCAGTCGCAGCAGGGCGTGCTCTCCCTCCTGCGCTGATCCGCCCGGTGAGGCGCCGCAGCCTGCGGCGAATCACCCCGGGAACAGCTCAGTCAACGGCTCAGACAACCGAATAGACGGGCGGTCGGCGACATCGCCGGCCGCCCGTCCCGTTCCAGCCCCACCGACGGAGGGATCAGCGCGATGGCCAGTATCGACGGCCTGATCAGTGGCATGAGCACCACGGACACGATCAACCAGCTCATGCAGATCGAGGCGGCCCCGCAGACGGCGCTGAAGAGCAAGGTCACCACGGTCAACAAGGTCGTGACCGCCTACCAGAGCGTGAACAGCAGGCTCTCCAGCCTCGCCGCCGCGGCCACCGCGCTGGGCAAGAGCGACACCTGGGGCGGCATGAAGGCCACGTCCAGCTCCAGCGCCGCGGCGATCTCGGCCCAGTCCGGGGCGTCCGCCGGCTCGCTGAGCTTCCACGTCGACCAGCTCGCCGCGACCCGCCTGCAGACCTTCAAGGACGCGTCCGTCGCCTCGATCACCGACGCCGACAACGCTCCGGTGATGAGCAACGACTCCTTCGACATCTACCTCAAGGACGGCACGAAGAAGCCGCTCACGCCGACGGACCGGTCACTGCAGGCGGTCGTGACCGCCATCAACGGCGAGGCGGAAGCGCCGTACAAGGCCTCGGCCGTCCAGATCGCGCCCGGCCGGTACACCCTGCAGCTCACCGCCAAGGAGAGCGGCGCGGCAGCGGCGGCGAAGATCGACAGCCTCGGCCTCCCTGAGGGCCTCGACCTCGGCGCCTCCTCGGTCACGATCGACGGCCGCGACGCCGTGCTGACGGTCGGCGAGGGCCCTGGCGCCTACTCCATCAACTCCGCGACCAACACCTTCGCCGAGATCCTGCCGGGCGTGACCGTCACCGCCGCGAAGGCCCAGGCGCCGGGGGACGCGCCGGTCACCGTCGACATCAGCGCCGACGTCGAGGGCATCGCCACCAAGGTGCAGGCCCTGGTCGACAACGCCAACGTGGTGCTCAACGAGCTCGCCTCGCAGAGCAAGATCAAGACTGGCGAGGTGGCCGCCGGCCCGCTCGTGGGCGACGCCGCCATCCGCAAGCTCCGCCAGGACATCCTGAGCGCCGTCTCGGGCGGCGCGGCCGGACTCGGCTCGAACGGCACGACGGCCAGCTTCAAGGAAGTCGGCGTCTCAATCAAGCAGGACGGCACGCTCGGCTTCGACAAGGACGCCTTCCTGAAGACGTACAAGGCCGATCCGGCCCGGGCCGCGAAGTTCTTCGATTCCTACACCGACGTCACCAGCGCCAAGGGCAACGGCACGGCGGGAACCTTCGAGCCGGGCCTCGACACGCCGAACGGGCTGGGTCGCAAGCTCGAGACGATGGCGCTGATCGCCAGCGAGGGCGTGAAGGACCCGGACAACCCGACCAAGGCCCGGCAGGGCACCATCCCGGCGCTGATCGAGCGCAACACCAAGACCATCTCCAGCCTGAACGACCAGGTCAGCGAGTGGGACGTGCGGCTGGAGCTGCGCAAGACGGCGCTGCAGAAGCAGTTCTCCAGCCTCGAGGTCGCGCTCGGCAAGATGCAGCAACAATCTTCCTGGCTGGCGGGTCAGCTCGCCGGCCTCGGCTGAACGGAGCGCACTCCATGACCAACCTCTCACCGGCCATGCGGGAGCGCTACCTCGCCGACGTCGCCGCCACGGCCTCCCCCGCGAAGCTGTTGCTGATGCTCTTCGACCGCCTGGTGGTCGACCTCGCCCGCGGCGAGGAGGCGCTGACCGCGGGCAACCGGCCCGACGCCAACACCCACCTCAAGCACGCCCAGGACATCGTCACGGAACTGCACGTCTCCCTGAACATGGACGCCTGGGACGGCGCCGCCGGCCTGGCCGCGCTCTACACGTTCGTCGAAACCGAGCTGGTCAACGCGAACGTGCAGGGTGACGTGGCCAAGGTGTCCGCCGTGCGCGGGCTGATGGAACCCTTGCGCGACACCTGGCGCGAGGCCGCGATGGCGGCAGCCGCGACCGAGGGGTGACCCCGATGGCCGACGACTGGCGACGGGCCTGGATCGCCGCCCTCGACGAGCTCGAGGCCGACGTCGAGGCCGTCGAGCGGATGATCGCCGAAGAACACCGCAGTCAGGAACTGCCGGTGGCCACGCCGTGGGCACCGCCGCCGGGCCTCGGCCCGCTGCCCCTGGACCTGCGGCCCCGGGCCGACCTCATCCTGACCCGCCAGCTCGAGGCGGCGAAGGCGGCGGCGACGGCGATCACCGCGAACCGGCGGCAGACCGCCTTCGCCTCCCGGGTCGAGGTCGGCACCGCCGGCAAGGGTGTCCCCACCTACATCGACTGCGCCATCTGACCCACCCGCACCGGCAGCACCGGACCCGGGGCCCCCGCAGGGGTCCCGGGTTCTTCCGTGCAACCCAGCGGCAACCGTTTGGGACTCAGCGGATCGGCCGGTGGGCCGAATCGGAGGGTACGAGCAACGGATTGCTCGGACCGATCGCCAGGGACAGGCACCTCACCGCTGAGAAGGGAACTGCCGTGTTCGACGACGTCGCCTCGTCCTCGCTCCGCGTCGCAGTGGCCGGCCTGTCCGCCCGGCAGAACGCCATCGCCAACAACATCTCCAATATCGAGACCCCCGGCTACCAGGCTCGTAAGGTCAAGTTCGAGGAGGCGCTCAGCAGCGCCGTCGCCCACGGCCGGTCGCCCGCGACGGTGTCGCCGAGCGTGCAGAACTCGCTGGAGCCCACCCGCCTGAACGGCAGCAACGTCAACCTCGACGAGGAGACGCTCTCGCACATCGACACGACGATGCGCTACCAGCTGACGCTGCGGGCCCTGGACGGCAAGTACGGACTGATCCGCGACGCGATCAAGGGGGCCTGAGCCGGATGAGCACCTTCAACGCGATCGGCACCGCCGCCTCCGGCGTCACCGTCTACCGCAAGTGGCTGGACGCCGTCTCCGACAACATCGCGAACATGGACAACGTCAGCAAGACGTCCGAGAACGCCTTCCAGGCCCGGTACGTGGTCGCGCAGGAGGCCCAGGACGGCAACGGCGCGCAGGTGGGCGGCATCGCCTACGGCAGCGCGGAGGGCGTCCTGTCGTACGAGCCGGACAACCCGATGGCCGACACCGAGGGCTACGTGCGCCGGCCGGACATCGACCTCGGCAGCCAGATGGCCCAGCTGATGATGGCGCAGCGCGCCTACCAGGCCAACCTCTCGGTCGTGGACCGGGCCCGGGAGTCCTACCAGGCGGCCATCCAGCTCGGGAAGGGCTGACCATGACCTCTCCGATCAGCGCGCTCGGCGCGGTCAGCGGGCTCAGCGGAGTCGGCGCGGTCGGCGGCGTCGACGGCGTGGCCGGTGCCGGCGCCACCAAGGCCGTCACCGGCCCGAACACCGACTTCGCCGGACTGCTCTCCAAGGGCCTGGAGAGCGTGCAGGCGTCCCAGTCCAAGGCGTCCGACCTGGCCGTGCAGGTCGCCAACGGCACGCTGCAGGATCCCGCCCAGTACACGATGGCCTCCACCGAGGCCGCGCTGGGACTGCAGTTGACCATGGCGATCCGCAACAAGGCCCTGGAGGCCTTTCAAGAGATCATGAGGATGCAGGCCTGACATGAGCGACCGACTCCCCGCGCCCGTGCGCAAGGCCGGTGACTCCTTCAAGTCCTTCACCCCGGGACAGAAGGTAGTCACCGTCGCCGCTGTGCTCGCCCTGCTCATCGGTGGCTACTTCTTCGCCACCTGGGCCGCCAAGCCGTCGTACTCGGCGCTGTTCAGCAACCTGTCGAGCAAGGACGCCGCCGCGATCGTGGAGTCGCTGCAGAAGACCGGCACGGACTACGAGCTGAGCAACGGCGGCGGCACCATCCTGGTGCCCAAGGACCAGGTGTACGACCTGCGCCTGCAGCTGTCCGGCGAGGGCCTGCCGGGCGAGTCGGACACCGGTTACGCGCTGCTGGACCAGCAGGGGATCACCACCAGCGACTTCATGCAGCACACGAACTACCAGCGGGCCCTGGAGGGCGAGCTCTCCAGCACCATCAAGGCCATCGACGGCGTCGAGGCCGCCACCGTGCACCTGGTGATGCCCCAGAAGGACGTCTTCGCCGACGACCAGAACAAGACCACGGCCTCGGTGCTGGTGCAGTCCTCGTCCAACGATCCGCTGTCCAACCAGCAGGTGCAGGCGATCGTGCACCTCGTCGCGTCGAGCGTCGAGGGGCTCGACCCGGAGCAGGTCACCGTGGCCGGCGCCGACGGCCGGATCCTGTCCACCGGCGGCGGCGCCGCGGTGGCCACCGGCGGCGACAGCGGTACGGAGTCGCAGACCGTCGCGTTCCAGAACCGCCTCAACGCCTCGCTGCAGAACATGCTCGACAGCGTCGTCGGACCCGGCCACGCCGTGGTGACCACGACCGCCGAGCTGGACTACGACCAGACCGAGCGGACCACCGAGAGCTACACCTCGGACCCGTCCGTCGCCGCGCTGTCGGAGAGCATCAGCCGCGAGGCCTACAACGGCAACGGCACCGGTCAGGGCGGCGTGCTCGGCCCGGACAACATCCAGGTGCCGAACGGCACGACCAGCAGCACCGGCACCGGCCAGTACGAGAACAGCAACACCGTGCGCAACAACGCGGTCAACAAGACCACCGAGGCCCGCAAGAGCGCGCCGGGCAGCATCAAGAAGCTGAACGTGGCCGTCCTGCTGGACAGCACGACCGCGGGCGCGGTGAACTCCGCCGACGTGCAGTCGCTGATCAGCGCGGCGGCCGGGATCGACGCCACCCGCGGGGACACCATC
Organism: Actinoplanes nipponensis; assembly: GCF_016862275.1. Lineage (GTDB taxonomy): Bacteria > Actinomycetota > Actinomycetes > Mycobacteriales > Micromonosporaceae > Actinoplanes > Actinoplanes nipponensis. The sequence goes on from NZ_BOMQ01000047.1 coordinate 11,988, forward strand.
GCGGTCAGCGCGATGCCGTTCGACACCACCGCGGCCACCGCGGCCAAGGACGCGCTGGCCGCCTCCGCCGCCGCCGAGCAGTCGGCCAAGCAGACCTCGCTGATCAAGACCGCGGCGATGGCGCTGGTGGTGCTGATCCTGATCTTCCTGGCCTGGCGGGCCAGCAAGCGCGCCAAGCGGCGCAAGGCGCTGACCCCGGCCGAGCTCAGGCACCTCGAGGACATGCAGTCCGCGCTCGAGCAGCAGCGCCTGGCCCAGCTCAACGCCGCGATCCCGTCGCCCGCCATCGAGGCCGCCAACGCCGACCTGGAAGCGCTCGAGGAGCGTCAGCGCGAGATCGAGCAGATGGTCGAGGACCAGCCGGAAGAGATGGCCGCCCTGCTCCGTGGCTGGCTCGGCGCCAGCCGGTGACCCCGCACGAGAGTCCACCCCCTGGGTTCGAGGAGGAACCGCGTTGACCACACCGGCGCTGAGCACGACGTCGATGACCGGCCTGCGCAAAGCCGCCATTCTGCTGGTGCGAATGGGCAAGGAGTACTCCACCCGGGTGCTCGCCAACATGAAGGAGACCGAGGTCGAGGAGATCTCGGCCGAGATCGCCCGGCTGGGCAAGCTGGAGCCCGAGGTCGTCGGGGACGTCATCGACGAGTTCTACGCGCTGGCCACCACCAAGCACGCCGGCGCCGGCGGCATGGCGTACGCGCGGGAGCTGCTCGAGGCGTCCCTGGGCACCGAGCGGGCCGCGCTGATCCTGGACCGGCTGCAGGCCTCGATGACCGACATGCCGTTCAACTTCCTCAGCCACGCCGACCCCCGCCAGCTGCTCTCCTACGTCCAGCACGAGCACCCGCAGACCATCGCCCTGGTGCTGGCCCACATCCCGTCGGCGCTGGCCAGCTCGATCCTGTCCGGGCTGGCCCCGGAGGTGCAGTCGGACGTCGCACACCGGATCGCCGTCATGGACCGCACCTCCCCGGACGTGATCCGGCAGGTGGAGCTGGCCCTGCAGCGCAAGCTCTCCACCGTGCTGCAGCCCGACGAGCTGTCCACGGTCGGCGGCCTCGACCCGCTGGTGGACATCATCAACCGGGCGGACCGCACCACCGAGCGCCTCATCCTGGAGGCCCTGGAGGCGCGCAACCCGGAGATCGCCGAGGAGATCCGGCGGCGGATGTTCATGTTCGAGGACATCGTCAACCTCGACGACCGTTCGGTGCAGCTGGTGCTGCGCCAGGTCGAGCCGTCCGACCTGGCCACCGCGCTCAAGGGCGTGGCGGAGGAGGTCCGCAACAAGGTCACCAAGAACCTCTCCGAGCGGGGCCGGGAGAACCTGCTGGAGGAGATCGACCTGATGGGCCCGGTCAAGGTCAAGATGGTCGAGGAGGCGCAGACCAAGATCGTCGCGGTGATCCGCGCGCTGGAGGACTCCGGCCAGATCGAGATCCAGCGTGGTGGCGAGGTCGATGAGCTCATCGCCTGACGAGGGGCCGGTGCTGCGGGGCAGTCTCGCCGAGGCGGCCACCGCGGCCAGCTTCGGCGTCGACCTGCGGCGCGGCGTACCGTCCGACAGCGCGCCGGTCGAGCGGGCCAAGCAGGCGGCCCGGACCACCGGGTACGCGGAGGGCTGGGCGCAGGGCCGGCGGGCCGCGGCGCTCGAGGCCGCGGCGGCCGCCGAGCGGGCCCGGGCCGTGGAGCAGGCGCACGACCAGCGCCGCGCGGCCGCGCTGGCGCAGGCGGTCAACGCGCTCGGCCGGGCGGTCACCAACCTGGAGACCCAGCTGATGCCCACCCTGCACGAGTTGCAGGAGGCGGTCCTGGCCCACGCGTTCGAGCTGGCCGAGGCGATCGTCGGCCGGGCCATGGACGACCCGGAGGGCCGGGCCGCGGCCGCGCTGCGCCGGGCCATGAACGCCGCGCCCGAGCAGGGCGACATCGTGGTGAGCCTGCATCCCGACGATTTCCGCAATCTGGTCGGCACGGCAACCGACGCCGACTACAACTACGAGGGCCGGCCGGTGCACCTGCGGCCCGAACCGGCGCTGCACCCCGGCGACGCGGTGGCCGAGACGGGCACCACGACCGTCGACGCGTCCATCGCCGCCGCCGTGGCGCGGGCCCGGGCCGCGCTGAGACTGTGAGGGCTGTCCCCGGTGACCGACGTCTTCCGTAACCGCATCAACGCCGCCCTGGGCGCGGCGCGGCCGCTGAGCCGGGGCAAGGTCACCGGCGCGGTGGGCCTGCGGGTCACCGTCGGCGGCCTGGAGGCGCGGGTCGGCGAGCTGCTGCAGATCGGCGAGGGTGACGAGGCCGTGCTGGCCGAGGTGGCCGCGATCGACGGCGACCGCCTCTCCTGCCTGCCGCTGGGCCCCATCGCGGGCATGAGCACCGGCAGCCCGGTGGTCTCCACCGGCGGCCCGCTGCGCGTCGCGGTCGGGCCGGACCTGCGCGGCCGCATCCTGGACGGGCTGGGCCGGCCGATGGACGGCGGCCCGCCGCTGCGCGGCGAGATGGTCAGCATCGAGGCCGCCCCGCCCTCGGCGATGGAACGCCAGCTGGTCGACGCGCAGATGCCGCTGGGCGTACGGGTGCTCGACACGCTGGTGCCCTGCGGCCGCGGTCAGCGCATCGGCATCTTCGCCGGTTCGGGCGTCGGCAAGAGCACCCTGATGTCCATGATCACCCGCGGTACGTCGGCCGAGCTGAACGTCGTCGCGCTGGTCGGCGAGCGGGGCCGGGAGGTCCGCGAGTTCATCGAGCACGACCTCGGCCCGGAGGGACTGGCCCGCTCGGTGGTGGTGATCGCCACCTCGGACACCCCGCCGCTGGTCCGGCTCCGGGCCGGCGCGGTCGCCACCCGGATCGCCGAGTACTTCCGCGACGAGGGCGGCGACGTGCTGATGATGATGGACAGCGTGACCCGCGCGGCGATGGCCCAGCGCGAGGTCGGCCTGTCCGTGGGCGAACCGCCGGCCACCCGGGGCTATCCCCCGTCGGTCTTCGCGATGCTCGCCTCGCTGCTGGAACGGGCCGGCCCGGGCGCCCGCGGCAGCATCACCGGCCTCTACACCGTGCTGGTCGAGGGCGACGACCACAACGAGCCGATCGCCGACGCGGCCCGCTCGATCCTGGACGGGCACATCGTGCTCGACCGCAAGCTGGCCACCGCCGGCCACTTCCCGAGCATCCAGGCGCTGGACTCGATCTCCCGGGTGGCCAACCGGATCACCACCGCCGAGCAGCGCAGCGACGCGGCCGAGCTGCGCCGGCTGATGGCCGCGCACCGCGACGTCCGCGAGCTCGTCGAGATCGGCGCGTACGTGCCGGGCACCAACCCGGACGCCGACCGCGCCGCCGTGCTGTGGCCGCAGATCACCGCCTTCCTGCGCCAGGGCCTGGACGAGCGGGCCGGCGCGGCCGAGTCGTGGCAGGCGCTCCGGCAGCTCATCGCCGCCTCCTGACGGGTGCAGGTCGGGTGCAGGCCCTCAGCCGGTCGCGGCCCGGGCCGACCGGTGGGATGAGGGAACCACCTCGACGTCTCGGGAGGTCTTGTGAATCGCCTGTTCCGGCTCGGTCCCGTGCTGCGGGCCCGCAAGGCCCAGGAGGACGCCGCCAAGGGCGAGGTCGTCCAGTCCCGGCAGGAGATCCGCGACGCCCGGGCGCTGGTCAAGCGCCGGCAACTCGACCTGGCCGGGGCGGACGCGCCGACCGAGGGCACCGCGCGGGCCATGGTCGCCTCGATGGTGGCGCGCCAGTCGATGGCGGCCACGCTCTCGGGCGCGCACCGGATGGTCGCCGACGCCGAGGAACTGGCCCGGCAGAAGCAGGCCGTGCTGACCGACGCCGCGAAACGGCGCCGGGCCGTGGAGTCGATGGCCGAGCGGCACGCCGAGGCCGTCCGCGCCCACGACCTGCGGACCGAGCAGCTGGCCGTGGACGAGATGGCCGTCACCGCCAAGGCCCGCAACGCGGCCCGGGGCATCGACGCGGTCAGCGAGGAACGGGCCAGCACGCTGCGGCACGGCAACGGCTCCGCCGCCGACCGCGAGGACGTGGCGCGCGAGACGGCGAACTCGGTGGCCGCCCAGCGGCCGGCCGTCAACCTGGCCGACACCCGCCGGGCCATCGACGTCACCCGGGCCACCCTGTCGCTTGCCGCTAAGCGCGACGGCGAACCCGCCGAACGGACCGGCGAGGGCCACGCCGACGACAGGAGCCGCGCATGATCGGTGTCCAGGGAGTCATGTCCCGCATCTCCGAGCTCAAGTCCCAGCTCGGGCTCACCCCCGCCGCGCCGAACGCCACCTTCGCCACCGCGCTGTCGGACGCCACCGGCCCGACGGGCGCCTCCCGGGTCACCGGGCAGTCCGTGGCCGACGCGGCGAAGAAGTACCTCGGCACGCCGTACGCCTTCGGCGGCACCGATCCGGCCCGCGGGCTGGACTGCTCGGCGCTCGTCCAGCGGGCGTACCAGGATCTGGGGATCGACCTGCCGCGCACCTCGCGGGAGCAGGCGACCGCCGGCACCAAGGTCGGCAGCCTGCGCGAGGCGCGGCCCGGCGACATCCTCGCCTTCGACTCCCCGGTCGACCACGTCGCCATCTACCTGGGCGACAACAAGATGATCGCGGCGCCGAAGGCCGGCGACCACGTCAAGGTCCAGTCGGTGTACGAGACGCCCACGCACATCCGCCGGATCGTCGACGCCGGCCTCACCGCCCGCTCCGCCACCGCCGCCGCCCCGGCCGCCGCCGTCCGCCCGGCCAGCCTGCAGAACTCCACCTCGCTGGCCGGCGTCCCGTACGCGGACATGTTCCTCAAGGCCGGCGCGAAGTACGACGTCTCGCCGAAGCTGCTCGCCGCGGTGGCCAAGGTCGAGTCCGGGTACGACCCCCGGGCCGTCAGCAAGGCCGGCGCCCAGGGTCTGATGCAGCTCATGCCGGCCACCGCCCGCGGCCTCGGCGTGCACGACCCGTTCGACCCGCAGCAGGCCATCAACGGCGCGGCGAAGCTGCTCTCCAGCCACCTCAAGGAGTTCAAGTCGCTGCCGCTGGCGCTGGCCGCGTACAACGCCGGGGGCGGCAACGTGCACAAGTACGGCGGCATCCCGCCGTTCGCGGAGACCCAGGCGTACGTGCCCAAGGTCCAGAAGGCGCTGGCCGCGCTCGGCTGAGCGCGCTACACCACGAGGGGAACGCCGCATGACCAGCTCCGTCACCGGGCCGGACCGCAGGCCGACGACCGACGCCGGGCGCCGTACCGGGACCCGTACCGGCGAGGGCGCGCAGGCCTTCGGATCGGCGCTCTCGGCCGAGCTGGACCGCGCCCCGGCGGCCCGGGACCAGCAGCGGCCCGACGCGCAACGGCAGCAGCCGGCGAGCCCGGCGGGACCGAGCCGGACGGCGCAGCAACGGGCCCAGGATCAGGCGGCGTTGCACCGCTCCGCCGCCACCGATCGGCAGGCCCTGCGGCAGGCCGAGTCCCGCTCGGCCGACGCGCGGTTGCAGAGCCGGGCCGCCCAGTACCGTTCCGTGCCGCACCGCGCCGTCGACCAGCGGGCCGTGCCGCCGCGGCCGTCCTCGCCGCGCACCACCCCGCAGCGCCCCGCCGCCGAGCGTCCTCTCGCCGCCGAACCTACCGGCGGGCCGGAAACCCGGGCCGTGCCGCCGGGCGACGACCGAGCCGAGGTCCGTCTGCGGCGACTGGCTGGAGTCGAGGGGCAGGCAACCGAGCCCGGCGCCGCCACGACGACGGCAGCGACCACGGACGACGCTCCCGTCGAGGAGCGCGTGGAAACCGAAACCGCCGAGCCCGTTGCCCCGCTGCCGACCGCCGCGCCCGGCCAGGCGGCCCTGGCGGCCATCGGTCCCGTGCTGACCGCTCCGACCGCGGCTCCGGCACCGACCGCGACCCCGACCGCGTCCGCGTCCGCGATCCCCACCGCCACCACGGCCTTGACCGGGACCCAGACCGCATCCGCGACCCCCGCCGCCACCACGGCCTTGACCGGGACCCAGACCGCGTCCGCGACCCCGACCACAACCTCAGCCCGGACCGCAAACTCGGCCCCGACCACAACCTCAGCCCCGACCACAACCCCGGCCCCCGCCGCAACCTCGGCACAGACGGCGACCCCGGCCTCAGCCCCAGCCACGACTCCGGTGAGCGGCACGGCGACAACCGGAATCCCGGCAGCCCCGCAGGCGCAATCCCCGGCATCGCCATCGACCGTGACCGCCGCGGCTTCGCAGGCCCCGACGGGGGCCCAGGCAGAGAGTCAGGCCGCCACCACCGGCGCCGCACCCGCCCGGCCCGCCACCGCCCCGACCGAGCAGGCCGTCCCCGTGCCCGCCAACCCGCAGGCCCCACCAACCGCACCCGGCACAGTGGATCGTTCGGTGGCCGCGGACGGCACCGCGCCGGCACCGCAGACGGCTCAGCCCACCGCGGCCCCGGACACCACCACGGCAACGAGCGCCCCGCCCGCCCCGGACGTCCCGACACCGGCGCCCGCGACGGATACCGCCCCGCCGGAGGCCCCGGCTGCCGGAACCCCGGAACCGATCGCCGCGGGCACCCCCACGAGCACCGCGCCGGAGGCGACGGCCGCCGCGGGCGCCGCCTCGGCTCCCGAAGCCAACGGCACCACCGACGCGACCGGCGGCACCCAGCCCGATACCGCGCCCGCCACCGCCGAGGCGCCGCCGACGGGTGACCAGACCGGCACCGGCACCGGCAGCGGCAGCGACACCACCGGACAGGGCGCCAACGGACAGAGCACCAACGGACAGGGCGCCAACGGCCAACAGCCGGGCGCCGGAACGAACCCGCCGACCACCGACACAACCTTCGGCGTACCCGGTGTCGGCGGACCCGCCGCGGCCGCTCCGACCACATCGGTCACTCCCCCCGCCGACGCCCCGCCGCCCGCACCGGCTCCGCCCGGCCCGCCGGCCGCCCAGCTCGCCGCCCGGATCGTCCCGTTGCGGCTGGACGCCGACGGCGTGCACCGGCTCACCGTCAACCTGCACCCGGCCGACCTCGGCGCGGTCCAGGTCGTCGCCGAGATCCGCAACGGTGAGATCAACGTGCAGCTGTCCAGCTCGACCGACGCCGGGCACGAGTCACTGCGCAACGCCCTGGACGACCTGCGCCGCGAGCTTCAGCAGTCGGGCTTCGGCAACGCCTCGCTGGACCTGCGCCAGGGCACCCCGCAGGACCAGGCCCGCCAGCAGTTCGCGTTCCCGGGCGGCGCCGGCGGGGGCCGCGGCAACGGCCGGGAGAACGCCGCGGCGGCGCCCGCGCCGGCCGAGCCGGTTCCCTCCGGCACCACCGGTCCCGGTCGCCTCGACATCCGGGCCTGAGCCGGAAAACAGGGGCTAAGTGAATCGGCGAACCCGCCGAAACTGAGGGCGAGGGCCACCGACTCGAACTCAGGAGGACTTGTTCATGACGTCACCGATCGGCGGAAACGTCAGCAGGGAATTCGACGCCAAGAACGTCTCGGCGACGTCGATGTACACGAACAAGACCACCAGGGACGCCGGCGCCAGCAAGTCGGTCGCCGACCAGGACACGTTCCTGAAGCTGCTGGTGGCGCAGCTGAAGTACCAGGATCCCAGCAACCCGGCGGACTCGACCCAGTTCCTGGCCCAGACCGCCCAGTTCACCCAGGTCGAGAAGCTCGGCCAGATCGCCGACATGATGCAGGCCCAGCAGTTGATCGGCGCGAGCGCGCTGGTCGGGCGCACGGTGACGTATCAGGACGCGAACGGCATGACCCAGACCGGGGTCGTCACCAAGACGAAGCTCAACGGAGACAGCGAACCGACGCTCGTGGTCGGGAACACGGATGTGCAGCTGTCCAAGGTCACGGAAGTCCAGCAAACCGCAACCGGACCAGCGACAACCTCCGATCCCGCTACCCCGAAGGACACCTGACCCATGCTGCGTTCTCTCTTCTCCGGCATCAGCGGCCTGCGCGCGCACCAGCAGATGATGGACGTCACCGGCAACAACATCGCCAACGTCAACACGACCGGCTACAAGTCCAGCCAGACGGTCTTCCAGGACACGCTCTCGCAGATGGTCAACGCGGCCGGCGCCCCGCAGAACGGCGCCGGTGGCACCAACCCGGCCCAGGTCGGCCTGGGTGTGCGGACGGCCAGCGTCAACGCCAACTTCAGCCAGGGCGCGGCGCAGACCACCGGCAAGTCCGGCGACATGATGGTCCAGGGTGACGGCTTCTTCATCACCAAGAGCGGCGGTGAGACGCTCTACACCCGGGCCGGGTCGTTCACCTTCGACGCCAACGGCTCGCTGACCACGCCGAACGGCCAGATCGTGCAGGGCTGGAGCGCCGACGCGCAGGGCGGCGTCAACGTGGCCGGCGCCCCGGGCAACATCAAGCTGCCGATCGGCATCAGCCTGGCCCCCGCGGCGACCACGAAGTTCACGCTGACCGGCAACCTGTCCTTCGAGGCGCCGATCGACGCTTCGGGCGTCACGCCGGGCAGCACCAAGGTGATCCCGATCCCGGTGATCGACGCCAACGGCGCCTCCAGCACGCTGAACGTGACGATGACCAAGACCGGACCCGACGAGTGGACCGCGTCGACGCCCTCGGGCTCCTCGGTTCCCATCCCGTTCGTGTCGGGCAAGCCCAACGACGGCTCGAACCCGGTCACCAGCATCGTGCTGGACGGCCTCACCGTCGACATCACCGACATCACCCAGTACAGCGGCAACACCGAGGCCCGGGTGAGCGCCTCGGACGGCTCCGGGGCCGGCATCCTGAGCTCGTACACGGTGTCGAACACCGGCCAGATCGTCGGTGTCTTCTCCAACGGCCTGAAGCAGACGCTCGGGCAGCTCGCCCTGGCCAACTTCAACAACGTCAACGGCCTGGAGAAGATCGGCGACTCGATGTTCCGCAGCACGGTGAACTCGGGTCTGGCCCAGGTCGGCTCGGCCGGCTCGGCGGGCCTCGGCCTGATCACCAGCGGCGCGCTGGAGATGTCGAACGTCGACCTGGCCCAGGAGTTCACCAACCTGGTCATCGCCCAGCGCGGCTTCCAGGCCAACAGCCGGATCATCACCACCTCGGACGAGATCCTGCAGGAGCTCGTGAACCTCAAACGGTAGTAGCCGCACAGCAGCACCGGTGTGAGCCGGGACGGGCCTGACAGCCCGCCCCGGCTTCGCTTTTTCCGGGACAGCTCGCACCCGGAATGCGACCAGGTCGCCCTCATCGGCAACCGGCACCACGCCGAAGTGACTGAGGACGGGCCATGGACGGCCCACCAGCCTTTAGACGCCCCAAGGACGGATGTCGTGATTCTCGTAACCCGCCTCAACGGAGCCGTGTTCGCCCTCAACCCCGACCTGGTCGAGCGTGCCGACTGCACACCCGACACGGTCATCACGCTGGTGGACGGCACCAAGTACGTCATCGCCGAATCGGTGCCCGAGTTCATCGACTCGGTGCGCCACTACCGCGCCTCGCTGATCGCCCAGGCGAGCCGCATCGAGTCCGAGCCGGCCCTGCTGGCCGAGCCCGTGACCCACGACGACGACCAGACCGCTGCGACGAACGTGCTGCAGCTGCACCGGAAGGACCGCTGATGGACCTCGCCACCATCGTTGGTGTAGTCGTAGCCCTGGCCATCGTCTTCACCGTGCAGATCCTGGAGGGCGGCAGCCCCGCCTCCATCATCCTGATCCCGTCCATGCTGCTGGTGTTCGGCGGGGCCTTCTGCGCCGGCATGGCCGGCGGCGTGCTCAAGGACGCCCTCGGCGCCGGCAAGCTGCTCCAGAAGGCCTTCCTGGCCAAGGTGACGCCGCCCAACAAGCTCGTCGACGACATCGTCAAGCTGGCCGAGCGGGCCCGCCGTGAGGGCCTGCTGGCCCTCGAGGACGCGGTCAAGACCGTCGAGCACCCGTTCCTCAAGCGTGGCCTGCAGCTGGCCATCGACGGCACGGACCCCGAGGAGCTGCACGACATCCTGCACGCCGAGGTCGGCGCCAAGAAGAAGGCCGACAAGGCCGGCATGAAGATCTTCGAGAACATGGGCGGCTACGCCCCGACCGTCGGCATCATCGGCACGGTCATGGGCCTGGTGCACGTGCTCGAGAACCTCGACAAGCCCGAGTCGCTCGGCCACTCCATCGCCGCGGCGTTCGTCGCGACGCTCTGGGGCGTGCTCTCCGCGAACCTGATCTTCCTGCCGGTCGCGGCCCGCCTGACCCGGCTCTCCGGCATCGAGGCCGAGGAGATGGAGCTGGTCATCGACGGTGTGCTCGCGATCCAGGCCGGCTCGAACCCGCGTCTGGTCGCGCAGAAGCTGCGCAGCCTGCTGCCGCCGGACGCGGCGAAGGCCGCCGAGGCGTCGGCCGGCAAGAAGGCGGCGTAACCATGAGCAGCGGGGGCGCGCGCAAGAAGAAGGGCGGGCACGAGGAGCACGAGGAGCACGTCAACCACGAGCGCTGGCTCGTGTCGTACGCCGACATGCTCACGCTGCTGTTCGTCCTGTTCGTGGTGCTGTTCTCGATGAGCAGCGTGGACCAGAAGAAGTTCGCCCAGCTGGCGGCCGGCCTCTCCCAGGGCTTCGGCGCCTCCAGCGTCGCGCTGACCGGCAACGTCTCGAACCTCGAGGGCTCCGGCCAGAGCACCAACGTGGTCCCGATCGACCCGGGCGTCAACCCGGGCGACGGCGGCAGCGGCACGGCCGGCATGAGCAAGGAGCAGCAGGAGGCCGTCAAGCGGGCGGTGCTCGCGGCGAGCCGCAAGGAGGCCTCGGCCAACGCCAAGGCGGCCACCAAGGAGGCCGAGAACCTCAAGGAGATCGAGCGGAAGATCGCCGACGCGCTCGAGGCGGCCAAGCTGCTCAACCAGGTCAAGTTCACCATCAACGAGCGCGGCCTGGTGGTCACCGTGGTCACCAACGAGGTGGTCTTCGCCGGTAACCGGGCCGAGCTGCGCTCCGGCGGCCGGAAGATCCTCGACGCCATCGCGCCGACGCTGGCCAAGCTGCCCAACAGCATCGAGGTGGACGGCAACACCAACCAGCTCAAGGCGACGACCTCGTACTACCCGAGCGGCTGGGAGCTGTCCGCGGCCCGGGCCTCCACGACCGTCCGGTACCTCATCGGGCACGGCCTGCCCAAGGACCGGATGAGCGCGGTGGGCTTCTCCGACACCAAGCCGCTGATCGACCCCAAGGACCCGCGCGCGGTCACCATGAACCGCCGGGTGGACGTCGTGGTGCTGACCACGCTCAGCGCCGAGCAGGCCGCGCTGCTGCCGGCCGCCGCCGGGGACGACGCCAAGCTGCACACCGGAACTACCACCAAGCAGGCCGCCGCCGAGGCTAAGGCCACGCTCGGCACGACCGAATCGACCACCGGGTCCACGACCACCACGACCACCCCGCACGACTGACCACGACAGGAGGAGTTCCGATGAGCAAGGACGTCAAGGAAGCTACGGCGGAGACGCCGACGAAGAAGAAGTCCAAGAAGATGCTGATCATCATCGCCCTCGCCGTGGTGCTGCTCGGCGGCGGCGGCGCGGGCGTGTGGTTCTTCTTCCTCAAGGGCGACGCGGCCGAGGCCAAGGAGCCGGAGCCGGTCAAGGGCGCGGTCGTGGCGATCGAGGACACGATGACGATCAACCTGGCCGACGCGCACTACCTCAAGCTCGGCTTCGCGCTGCAGATGACCGAGGAGGCCGGCGAGGAGGAGATCGACCTCGCCGAGGCCCGGGACCTGGCGATCGACAACTACACCGGCAAGGAGATCGCCGAGCTGGAGACCGAGAAGGGCCGCCTCAAGGCCAAGGAGGAGCTCCTCGCCAAGATCGAGAAGGCCTACAACGTCGAGGACAAGCACCTGGTGATGGGCATCTACTTCACCTCCTTCGTCACCCAGTGACCCCCGCGATGGGCAGGTCCGCCGAGCGCGGATCTGCCCATTTCGCGTAGCGGCCGACAAAGCACGCTCCGCGGCTCAGCGGTTGCGCAACCGAGCCGATGAGGACGGCGTGACCACCTCTCCGACCCGGCCCCCCGGCAAGATGGCCCGGCGCGGCAACGCGGGCCCCACGACGTACGACTTCCGCAAGCCGATCAAGCTGTCCCGCGAGCACATCCGCACGCTGCAGATCGCCTTCGAGACGTACGCCCGCAGCTGCGGCACGCTGTTCACCACCCGGCTGCGCGTGGTCAGCAGCGTCTCGCTGGTCTCCATCGAGCAGCTCAACTACGACGAGTACATCTCGTCGCTGGCCAACCCCACCGTGATCGCGGTCGTGTCCATCGAGCCGCTCTCCGGCACGGTGCTGCTGGAGCTGTCCTCCTCGGCCGCGATGACCGCCATTGATCACATGCTGGGCGGACCCGGCGGGGCCCAGCCGGAGCGGCCGCTGACCGAGGTCGAGATGCCCCTGCTGCGCGGGCTGATGGAGCGGATGCTGGGCGAGCTGCGGTACGGCTTCGAGCAGCTCGTCGACATCTCCCCGAAGCTCAAGGAGATCGAGTACAACGCCCAGTTCCTGCGCGCGCACCAGCCGGGCGACGCGGTGGTGATCGCCTCGTTCGAGATGAAGATCGGCACCGAGGAGTGCGTGGCCAGCATCTGCCTGCCGTTCAGCACCATCCTGCCGGTGCTCGAGAAGCAGGAGACGATCGAGCTCACCGCGGCCGAGCGGATGATACGCGACAGCTCCCTGCGCAACCTCACGGCCGGACTTTCCGCGGCGCCGATTGACGTAGCTGTCCGATTCCAGCCCATCCGCATGCGCACCGATGACATTGTGGATCTACGTCCCGGTGATGTCGTGCCGCTGGTCCACCCGACCAGCTCGCCGCTCGAGGTCACAGTGAACGAGACCGTTTTCGCACATGCAGTACCCGGTAACCAGGGCGCCCGGCTGGCCTGCCTCGTCGTGCCGTCGCCCAAGGAGGAGCGCTGATGACCGCGCCGACGATCACCGACCCCCAGCTCGCGCTGGTCCGGAGCGCCGCCGAGGCGGCCCTGGCCGTGCTGCCGACGAGCCGGGAGCTGCTGGTCGGCGCGCCGGTGAGCGCGCGGGCCGACATGCTGACCACCGGGCAGGCGGTCACCGCCAAGTTCAGCGGGGCGGCCACCGGCGAGGTCGTCGTCGTGGTCGGGCAGGACCTGGCCGACGCGCTGAAGGAGAGCCCGCTCGGCGAGCTGGACCTGACCGCGGCCGTCCGGCCGGCGCTGGAGGCCGCGGCCCGCGCGTTCGGCCCGGTGGTGCTCGACCCGGGCCAGCTCATGGAGTCGGCCGTGGCGCTGAGCGCGATCGCCGCCAAGCCGGACGCCGTGGCCGTGCCGCTGCTCGACGGCGGAGACATCCGCGCCGTCATCGCCATGACGCTCACGCCGTGGCCCTCCGACGCGGCGCCCGGTGGCGTGGCCCGGCGCGGCGAGGGCGCGGCGCCGATGCGGGGCGGCCTGGACATGCTGCACGACGTCGAGATGGAGGTCTCGGCCGAGCTGGGCCGCACCCGGATGAGCGTGCGCGAGCTGCTCTCGCTCATCCCGGGAGCCATCGTGGAACTGGACCGCGCCGCCGGCAGCCCGGCCGACCTGCTGGTCAACGGCCGGCTGATCGCCCGCGGCGAGGTGGTCGTCATCGACGAGAACTTCGGCATCCGGATCACCGAGATCCTCGCGCCCGGCAGCGAACGGGAGTAACCCCTTGTTCGAACTCGTGCTGCGGATCGGCTTCTCCCTGCTGGTCGTCTTCGGCCTGATGTGGGGGCTGGCCCGGGTGGCGCGGCGCGGGGGCGTGGGCCGGCGCGGCTCGGGCAACCTCGCGGTGCTCACCCGGCAGACGCTGAGCCGCGGCTCGTCGGTGGCGGTCGTCCAGGTCGCGGACCGGGCGCTGATCCTGGGCGTCACCGACGCCCAGGTGAGCCTGCTGGGCGAGACCGATCTCGACGCGTTCGGCCACGAGCCGCACCCGCGGCCGGCGGCCCCGGCCGAGGGCGTGGCCCCGGCGGTGCATCCCACTGTGCTCCAGCACCACGGCGGCAAGCTGGACGGCTCGCTGCTGTCGCCGCGGACCTGGAGCTCGACCCTGGACTTCCTGCGTGACCGGACGACGAGGCGCTGACATGTGGCGGCGTACCCTGCTGATCCTGCTCTTCGCGCTGGGCGCGCTGGTGCCGGCCGCCGCGGCGCAGGCCGCGCCGCCGCAGCCCGTGCCGCAGCCGGCCGCGGTCGCCGTCGGCTACGAGTTGCCCCGGGCGCCGGGCCCCTCGGCCCCGGTCGCGCCCACGGTGACGCCCAGCGGCGGCGGCAGCATCAACTTCAACATCAACGGTACGAACCCCGACGGCAGCAAGCCGGCCTCCTCGCTGGTGATCGTGCTGGGGCTGACGCTGCTCTCGGTGGCCCCGGCCGTGCTGCTGCTCTGCACCTGCTTCACCAAGGTGTTCATGGTTCTCGGCATCACCCGCAACGCGCTCGGGCTGACCAGCCTGCCGCCCAACCAGGTGCTGGCCGGCCTGGCCCTGTTCATCAGCCTGTTCATCATGAGCCCGGTGGTGTCGCAGGTGAACGAGGTGGGCGTGCAGCCCTACCTGGCCGGCGACAAGACCCAGTCGCAGGCGTTCAACGACGGCGTCCGCCCGCTGCGCGAGTTCATGCTGAAGAGCACCCGCGAGGACGAGCTGGCCCTGCTGATCAAGGTGTCCGGGCAGCCGAAGCCGGCGACCCCGGCCGACGTCGAGCTCACCACGCTGATCCCGGCGTTCGTGCTGTCCGAGCTGCGCGCGGCGTTCATCATCGGCTTCGTCATCTTCATCCCGTTCCTCATCATCGACATGGTCGTCTCCGCGTCGCTGATGTCGCTGGGCATGATGATGCTGCCCCCGGTGACCGTGGCGATGCCGTTCAAGCTGCTGCTGTTCGTGCTGGTGAACGGCTGGGGGCTGATCATCACGGCGCTGGTCGGTTCGTACCGATGAACGCCGACCTGCCCATCGCCGAGCTGATCGCGGTCATGCTGGGCGCGGTGCGGGCCGGCGCGTGGCTGATGCTCTGCCCGCCGTTCAACTCGCGGCTCATCCCGGCGCAGGTCAAGGCGCTGCTCTCGGTCGGGCTGGCGCTGCCGATGGCGCCCTACCTGAGCGCTTCGGTGCCCTCGGTGCAGACCTCGGCGATCATCGCGAGCGCGGTGCTGCAGGTGTTCGTGGGGGCCGGGCTGGGCTTCATCACGTTCCTGTTCTTCGCGGCCATCCAGGCGGCCGGCGACCTGCTGGACGTCTTCGGCGGCTTCACCCTCGCGTCCGCGTACGACCCGTTGTCGCAGAACCAGAGCTCGGTCTTCGGGCGCTTCTACAACCTGGTGGCGGCCACGCTGCTGTTCGCCAGCGACGGCCACCAGCTCGTGCTGCGCGGGTTCCTGCAGTCGTACAAGACGCTGCCGCTGGACGCCACCTTCTCCCTGGAGACGTTCAGCAAGCTGCTCACCAGCGGCATCGGCGAGATGGTGATCGCCGCCGTGCAGATCGCCGGCCCGCTGATCGCCGTGCTGTTCCTCACCGATGTCGCCTTCGGCCTGCTCAACCGGGTCGCGCCCGCGCTGAACGCGTTCCAGCTGGGCTTCCCGGCGAAGATCTTCCTGCTGCTCACCCTGTCCGGCACCGCGATCGCGGTGCTGCCGAGGGCGCTGGACACGCTGATCGACAAGGCCGTCGTCGCGGTCGTCCGGCTGAGCGGGGGGTGATCCGTGGCCGGCGAGAAGACCGAACAGCCCACCCCGCAGAAGCTCAAGAAGGCCAAGCAGGAGGGCCAGATCGGGCGCAGCCAGGACATCGGCGCCTGGTTCGGCATGCTGGCCGCCAGCATCGTGCTGCCGCGCACGCTGGGCTCGACCATGCAGCACTCCCAGGAGCTGATGGCCAAGGTCCCGGACGTCATCGCCGACCCGGACCCGCAGGTGGCGATGGACATCCTCAAGGACGGCATGATGAGCGCCGCCTGGGCCGTGCTGCCGCTGGCGCTGACCATGATGGCCGTGGGCATCGCGGCGGCCGGCGCCCAGGGCGGCATCCGGGTCGCCACCAAGCTGTTCATCCCGAAGTTCAGCCGGCTCAACCCGCTGCCCGGCATCAAGAAGATGTTCGGCCCGCAGTCGCTCTGGGAGGGCACCAAGGCGCTGGTCAAGACCGGGGTGCTGGGCGGCGTGCTGTACCTGACGATGAAGGACATCGTGCCGCTGCTGATGACCGCGGGCCAGCTGCAGATCGGCGCGCTGCTCGGCGTGATCGACGACGCGGTGCTGTCGCTGATCCGGGCGGCCGCGGTGGCCGGCATCGTGATGGCCGCCGCCGACTACTTCGTGGTGCGCCGGCGCACCAACAAGCAGCTGCGGATGAGCAAGGAGGAGGTCAAGCAGGAGCACAAGAACACCGAGGGCGACCCGCACGTCAAGGGCCAGATCCGGGCCCGGCAGATGGCCATGGCCCGCAACCGGCAGATGGCCGACGTGCCGACCGCCGACGTGGTGCTGGTCAACCCCACCCACGTCGCCGTCGCTCTGCGGTACGACCCGGAGCGCGGCGCCCCCCGGGTGCTGGCCAAGGGCCGGGGCGCGACCGCCCAGAAGATCCGGGAGCTGGCCGCCGAGCACCGCATCCCGATGGTGCAGGACGTGCCGCTGGCCCGGGCCCTGGAGAAGAGCGTGGAGGTGGGGATGGAGATCCCGGCCGACTTCTACGGCGCGGTGGCCAAGGTGCTGGCGTTCGTGATGAGCCTGAAGGCCAAGGGATCGGCGGCTGGGGTCCATCGCCCCCCGAACCCGACCCCGGCGGTCGCATAGGACCATAGCCACAATCTGGGAGATTTACTCACATCATGCGCCCCACTGCGGGAGTATCAGCAAGTGGAGGGGGTGCTGTGAAAGACCGCAACCTCAGCAAGTTCGCCGTACCCATCGGGGTCATCGGCATCATCGTCATGATGGTCGTGCCCCTGCCGACCTTCCTGCTCGACCTGCTCATCGCCCTCAACATCACCGGCGCCCTGCTGATCCTGCTCGTCGCCATGTTCGTCCAGCGGCCGCTCGACTTCTCCGTCTTCCCGGCGCTGCTGCTGGTGGCCACCCTCTTCCGGCTGGCCCTCAACATCAGCGCCACCCGGCTGGTGCTGCGCGACGGCGACGCCGGCAAGGTCATCCACGCGTTCGGCAGCTTCGTGGTCGGCGGATCCCTGGTCATCGGCCTGGTGATCTTCCTGATCCTGATCATCGTGCAGATCGTGGTGGTCACCAAGGGCGCCGAGCGGGTCGCCGAGGTCGGCGCCCGCTTCACCCTGGACGCGATGCCCGGCAAGCAGATGGCGATCGACGCCGACCTCAACGCCGGCCTGATCGACGAGGCGCAGGCCAAGCAGCGCCGCGCCGACGTGGCCGCCGAGGCCGACTTCTACGGCGCGATGGACGGTGGCTCCAAGTTCGTCAAGGGCGACGCCATCGCCGCGATCATCATCACGGTGATCAACCTGGTCGGCGGCTTCGCGATCGGCATGCTCCAGGAGGGCATGTCCCCGGCGGACGCGATGAACCACTACAGCCTGCTGACCGTCGGCGACGGCCTGGTCTCGCAGATCCCCGCCCTGCTGCTGTCGGTGGCCACCGGTCTGATCACCACCCGCTCGGCCACCACCGGCGACATGGGCAGCAGCGTCACCAGCCAGCTCAGCCAGAACAAGCTCGCGCTGCGCATCGCCGGCGGCGCCGCGCTCGGCCTGTGCGTCATCCCCGGCCTGCCCAAGGTCCCGTTCCTGCTGATCGGCGCGACCGTGCTGCTGATCGCCCAGCGGATCAAGGACCCGGCGCCGGAGGCCGAGGGGACCCCGGCGGCCGAGCTGGACCGGCCCGCCCCGGACTCCCCCGAGCAGCTGCTCGGCGAGATGCGCGTCGACCCGCTGGAGCTGGCGCTCTCCCCCGACCTGGTCGACCTGGTCGACTCCAACGGCGGCGACCTGCTGGACCGGGTCCGGGCCCTGCGCCGCAAGATGGCCCTGGAGCTGGGCATGGTCATGCCGCCCGTGCGGACCCGCGACGACCTCGACCTGCCGCTGTCGTCGTACGCGATCCGGATCAGCGGCGTCGACGCCGGCAGCGGGCAGGCCCCGCCCGGCACCGTGCTGGCCATCGGCGACGGCCTGCAGGCGCTGCCCGGCCGGGCCGGCGTCGAGCCGGTCTTCGGGCTGGCCGGCAAGTGGGTCCCGGCCGAGCTGCACTACCAGGCGGAACTGTCCGGCGCGACGGTCGTGGACCGGGCCTCGGTGATCATCACGCACCTGGCCGAGATCGTCCGGCAGAACGCCAGCCGGCTGCTCGGCCGCGAGGACGTGCGGTCGCTGACCGAGATGGTCAAGCGCACCAACCCCGTGGTGGTCGAGGAGCTGACCCCGTCGCTGCTCAGCCTGGGCCAGATCCAGCGGGTGCTGCAGGCGCTGCTCGACGAGGGCGTGCCGATCCGCGACCTGGTCCGGATCTTCGAGTCGCTGTCGCTGCGCGCCAAGGTGTCCGCCGACCACGACGGCCTGGTCGAGGCGGCCCGGGCCGCCTTGGGCCCGGCCATCGCCGCGCAGTACGCCGCCGGTGGCCGGCTCACCGTCATCACGCTCGAACCGATGCTCGAGCAGGGCCTGCTCGAGTCGCTGCGGCCCAGCGAGACCGGCGCCTTCATGGCGATCGACGGCATGCGCGCCGAGGCGATCGTCACCGAGGCCGGCCGGCTCGTCGAGGCCGCCGAACAGCAGGGCATCACCCCGGTGCTGGCCTGCTCACCGCAGCTGCGGCTGCCACTGATGCGTCTCCTGCGCGCGGGATCCCACCGCGTGCAGGTGCTGTCCTATTCCGAGATCTCCGGTTCCACCGCACAGATCGAGACCATGGGGGTGGTGAACGGTGCCTACGCGGGTGCTGCTTGAGGGTCCGGCCATCGAGCCGTTGCTGGCGCAGGTGCGCGACGAGTACGGCTCCTCAGTCCGGATCATCTCGGCCGACAAGGTCCGTAGCGGTGGCTTCGGCGGTTTCTTCGCCAAGCAACACTACGAGCTGTCGGTCGAGGTTCCCGACGCCGAAGAACGTATGGACGTGCCACGCCGACCGCCGGCGGCCGAAGAGCCGCCGCAGACGCTGGAACAGTTGCTGGCCCGGGCCGAGTCCCGGGACCGGATCACGCCGGACGGCGCCCCGCCCACCGACCGGCTCGCCGGCCGGGACGCGGGGATGGGCGACGCGGAGGCCGCGGTGGGCCGTCCCGGCCTCGGCGCCGGCCAGCCGGGCGCCGCCGGGCGGGCCGCGGCCGACCCGGGCGCCGCCTTCGCGGAACTGATGGCCGGCCTGGACAAGGCCGACACCAACCCGTGGGGGCGGCCGAGCCCGCGGGGACAGGGCGCCGACACCGAGCGGCCGGACGGGCCGACGGTACGGCCGTTCCGCCCGGCGCAGGCCACCGGCTCCCCGGTCAACGGCGGCCACTCGGGCACCCGCCCGCTGCCGCCCGTACCGTCGCTCGCGGAGCTCATGGGCGGTCTCGGGGTGAGCGACGCGCCGGCCTACCCGTCGAACGCGGCCGCGAACCGGGCCGCGCAGAACCCGGCGCCGCCCCGCACCGCGGCCGCGGCGTACGGGCTGGTGCCGACCTCGCCCGCGCCGGCCGGCAACGGGCTGGCCGAGACGCTGGCCGGGCTCGGGCTGGGGGCGCCCGCCGCCCCGGCCGGGCCGGCCGTGCACGCCACGACGACGTCCCAGTCGCCGGCCGTGCTGCGGCCGATGCAGGCCGATCCGGTGCAGCAGAACCTGATGCGGGTCGGCATGCCGGCGGAGCTGGCCGCGCAGATCGTCGGCGGGGACACCTACGCCGGGGTGCTCAGCGTGCTGGCCTCCCGGCCCGGCGCCCCACCGGTGCCGGACGCGCCCGGCGAGATCCTGGTGCTCTGCGGGGACGTGGACCACGCGCTGCCGATCGGCCGCAAGCTCTGCGAGCAGGCCGGGATCGACCAGGCCCACCTCATGCTGGGCGGCCCCACCGCCGCCGGTACCGGCATGCACTCCTCGCGGGTGCTCGGGGATCCGCCGGTCGCCGCGGGCAAGGCCGAGCGGCTGCAGAGCGCCGACCACGCCTGGATCGTGGTGGTCGACGCGCCGGTCGGGGGCACCGACCCGATCTACGTCAGCGACATGTGCGACGCGCTCGGCGCCACCGCCGTCTGGGCGGTCGTG
Source organism: Actinoplanes nipponensis (assembly GCF_016862275.1). Taxonomy (GTDB): domain Bacteria; phylum Actinomycetota; class Actinomycetes; order Mycobacteriales; family Micromonosporaceae; genus Actinoplanes; species Actinoplanes nipponensis. The sequence continues at coordinate 32,254 of NZ_BOMQ01000047.1, forward strand.
GACGCGACCCGCAAGACCGCCGACACCGCGCGGCACCTGCGGACGCTCGGCGAGGTGGAGGCGCTGGTCGTGCACAGCGTCGACATCACCGCGGACCCCGCCACCGTGCTGGGCCTGGACCTGCCGATCGTGTCGCTGGACGGCAAGCCCGCCACCCCGCACGCCTGGGCCGCCATGCTCTGCGCCCGGATCGCGGCGGACGTGGTGCCGATGGCGGCCCTGCCGCGGCGGCCCGCCCGGGGCCGGTAGCCCGTGATCCGGCCCTCCGTCCTGCTGTTCGCGGTGCTGATGAGCGCACCGGCGCTGTACCGCTACGTCACCGACGAGGTCGACATCAGCCAGGTGCTGATCCGCTTCCTCATCGCCGTGCCGATCGCCGCGGTCCTGCTCGCCGGGTTGCGCTTCGTCACCGCCGGGTACGGCCGGACGGAGGAGCCGGGCACCCCCACGACGCCGTCGCCGGGCGGCGCCGCGGAAAGCCGGCCGGGTCCCTCATGAGGACCGTTTGTGCAGTTCAGGCCGGGGTAGTCGGCGGTTCGTGACTGCTGTGGACAATCGGACCGTCGCGCGGTGCACGATGGTCGTCATCGGCCTGGTGCTGGCGACGGTGCTGCTGCTCACCCTGGCCTACGAGACCCGCCGGGTGCTGACCTGGATCGTCATCGCGGTGTTCTTCGCGGTGGCGCTGCATCCGGCGGTCAGCCTGCTCGACCGCCGGATCGGCTGGATGCGCCGGTGGCTGGCCACGCTGCTGGTCTTCCTCCTGGCCTTCGCCTTCATCGCCGGCCTGGTCACGGTGTTCGTCATCCCGCTGGTGCGCGAGGGCACCCAGCTGGCCGACGACCTGCCGGCGCTGATCGCGGACATCCGGGCCGGCCGGGGCCCGGTCGGCGACCTGGCGGAACGCTTCCACGTGCTCGACTACGCGCAGAGCCACTCCGCGCAGATCCGCGGCTACCTCTCCGGGCTGGGCGCGCCCACCCTCGCCGCCCTGCAGGGCGCGGCCACCGGGGTCGCGGGGGCGCTGACGGTCTTCGTGCTCTCCTACCTGATGGTGCTCGAGGCCCCGAAGGTGATCAGCGGGTTCCTGGCGCTGTTCCCGGAGCACCGGGCCGAGCGCATCCGCCGGGTCAGCCACGACTGCGCCCGGACGGTGACCGGGTACATCACCGGCAACCTGTTGATCAGCCTGATCTGCGGGCTGCTGACGTACCTGGTGCTGGCCGTGCTGGGGGTGCCGTTCGCCGGGCTGATCGCGCTGTTCGTGGGCCTGGCCGATCTGATCCCGCTGGTCGGGGCGACGCTCGGCGCGGTGGTCGCGGTGCTGGCCGCGTTCACCGACTCGGTGGTCTCCGGCCTGGTCGTGCTGGCCTTCTTCGTGCTCTACCAGCAGTTGGAGAACCACCTGCTGCAGCCGCTCATCTTCGCCCGGACCGTGCAGCTCAATCCGCTCACCGTGTTGCTGGCGATCCTGATCGGGGTGGAGCTGGCCGGCATCCTCGGCGCGCTGCTGGCCATCCCGGTGGCCGGCATCCTGCAGATCATCGCCCGCGACATCTGGGACACCCGGAGGGGCCGGCTCAAGCCGGAGCCGACCGTCGGCGAGGACCGGACGACGGCGCCCGACCCGGCCTGACGGCGCGGCCCACCACCTGGGCCACACCGTGCGCCTGCGGCGCATCCGGTCGATGGACGACCCCACGGCCGTCTTCACCCGTCCCCCGACACGCTTGACGAGTGGTTAACATTTCCGTTTTGACCGCATATGTTACCTCCGGCTCGACTGCCCACCGGAGGTGAACCGTGCCCACTGATCGCCCGATCATCGTCGTCGGCTGCCCGCGCTCGGGCACCACGATGCTCCAGCTCATGCTGCACGCCCACCCGCGCATCGCGATCCCGCCCGAGACCCGCTTCGTGCTGGCGGTCTACGCCGAACGCCGGACCTTCGGCGACCTGACGGTGGCGGCCAACCGGCGCGCGCTGGCCCGCCGGATCGTCGACCGTCCGGAGACCCGCTTCGGCGACCTCGGCCTCGACCCCGAGGACGTGGTCGAGCGGATCGCGGCCGGTCCGGGCACGCTCGGCTCGGCGCTGGGCACGGTCTTCCAGCGGTACGCGGCCCGTTTCGGCAAGCCCCGCTGGGGTGACAAGCGGCCGGCGTACCTGCACAACGTCGACATGCTGCTGCGGCTCTTCCCGGACGCGCAGTTCATCAACATCGTCCGGGACGGCCGGGACTGCGTGGCCTCGCTGAAGGAGATGTCCTGGCACCGCAAGGACATCTACGCCACCGTCGCCGCCTGGGCGCGCGCGGTCGACGACGCCCGCCGGGCCGCCCGGCGCCTCGGCCCGGACCAGTGGCACGAGGTGCGGTACGAGGACCTCGTGACCGACCCGCACGGCCGGCTCGCCGCCGTGTGCGCGTACCTGGGTGAGAAGTACGACCCGGCGATGGCGGAGCCGTCCGCGGTGGCGCGGGTCGCGGTGCCGTCGTTCAAGACGTGGCACGCGCTGACCCACGCGCCGGTGACCACCGGCCGGGTGCAGAGCTGGGCGACCCGGCTGGACCCGGAGGAGATCGCGCTCTGCGAGGCCGCGCTCGGCAGCCGGCTGGTGGCCGGCGGCTACGAGCTGTCCGGCACGGCCCGCCCGGCCCCGGCCGAGCTGCTGCGGTACGGCTGGACGGCCGCGCCGCAACGCCTGGCGCCGGCCCGCCGCGGGCTGAGCCGGGCCGCGAGCCGGCTACGCCCCGGCCGGCGCGTGGCCTACGTGCCGGGGACGGTGCTGGCGCAGCGCGGCGCCTCGGAGCCGCACGCGGCGAGCGACCGGATCGACGCCGGACGGCCGTGACCGGGCGCCGTGGCGCCCGGTCCGGCCCGGTCCGGCGCGCCGGGGTCAGGCGATCGACAGGGAGAGCTTGCCCTTGCCGTACCGGGCCACCTCGACCGTGAGGTCCAGGCGCTTGCCCAGGGCGAGCAGGTGCGCGCGGGCATCGTTCGGGATGTCCATCCCGGGGTAGATGACCTGGTAGAGCTTGACGTGCGGCGCCCCCTCCCGGTTGAGCAGGCTGGTCAGCACGTTGCAGAGCTCGAAGACGTTCTCGGCCAGGTTCGGGAAGAGCGTCTTCTCCTCGATGCTGTCTTCGGCGGCGCCGGCCGGGAGCAGGCCCAGCGCGGCCCCCGCGTTGGCCGCCAGCGCCAGCTGCATGCCGAGCACCGCGTAGAGCTGCTGCGACGTGTCCGTGTAGACGGCGAGCACAGCGGTGGGCAGGTCGCTCGCCGTCATGGGGTCGCCCGGCGAGACGTTCACGTCCCGGCCGAGCAGATCCTCGAAGAGGTTGCGGACGGTGAGGGCGACGGGGATAACCGAGGTGTCAGACATATGTATATCATCCCAAAATAGGAGAGAAGACCTCGTCGAAACGTTCCGCTGTGAAGGGCTTGACGATGAAGAACGCCGAGCCGGCGGCCTCCGCCGCCTGTTGCATCTCCGGCGTGCACTCCGAGGTCACGAAGCCGAACTTCACGTTGTTGCCGGCCGCCCGCAGCTTGCGCAGCACCTCGATGCCGGTCATCTCCGGCATGTTCCAGTCCGAGATCACCAGGTCCGGCTTCTCGGCCACCGCGATGTCCACGGCCTGCTGACCGTCCGCGGCCTCGACCAGGTCGTGGTCACCGAAACCGGCCTGCCGCAGGGTCCGGGTCACGATCTGGCGCATCACCCGGCTGTCGTCAGCGATCAGGATCTTCATGCGCTTGCCTCCTGCTTCACGCTCTGCCACATGGAGATGGACACCGGCTCACCGGCCCAGGTGCCGTACAGGCCGCTGATCCGCTCGGCCGCCGGGTAGTACGAGGCCGTGTCGGGCGCCAGCACCACGGTCGGCAGCGACAGGAAGCACCCGGCCGGGAGCATCGCCTTGACATTGCCGCCGACGATGTTGGCCAGCTCCCCGAGCACGTCGGAGATGTCCTCCTGGCCGACCTCGTCGGGCTCCATGGCCAGGAACGCCGCGGCCGCCCGCGTGGCCGCCTGCACCGACGAGGCGTAGACGAGGTGGCCGTGCCAGCTGCCGGTGATGGAGACCGTCGAGTGCACCTCGGTCGGCTGCTTGACCTCACCGTTCTGCACCAGCGGGCTCACCCCCTCGGGATCGAGGTACGACACCCACACCTGCTCCACCATCTCGGCGAGGTCTCCCTCGGTCACCACGGGTTCGCTCATGAGTTCGCTCCGGTCGGGACGAGGCCCAGCAGGGCCAACTTTTCGATCATCGCGCCCTCCGTGAAGGGCTTGATCACGTATTCGTGGGCGCCCGCGGCGAGGGCCCGGACGATCTGGCTCTGCTCGCTCTCGGTCGTGACCATGACCAGCGTCATCTCGCGCAACCGGGGCTCGGCGCGCACCTTCGTCACGAACTCGAGCCCGTTCATGTTGGGCATGTTCCAGTCGATGAGGGCCAACTCCGGCACCTCGGTCATCGTGGCCAGCAGGTCGAGGGCCTCCTGGCCGTCACCGGCCTCGACCGCGTCGAAATTCAGCTTGGCGACGATGCGCTTGAGAATCATCCGCATCGCCCGGGAATCGTCGATCACCATGGCACGCACCGCAGCTCACCCCTTCCTCGCGGCGCCGGCGGGCGCCGCGCTCCGCACTCGATAGGCAGAGGTCCGGCCGGCCGCCACCCGTTCGTAGTTGTCATCGATGCCGATGGTCGTCTCGGCCGCGCCGAGAAACAGCCAGCCGTCCGGCCGCAGCAGCCGGGCGACGTTGCGCAGCACCGACTTCTTCGTCGCGACGTCGAAGTAGATGAGCACGTTGCGCAGGAAGATCACGTCGAACGGCGGCATCGCCGGCAACGGCGCGGTCAGGTTCATCAGCTTGAACGACACGTTGCGCCGCAGCCCCGGGGTGATCCGCCAGTGCGCGCCGGACCGCTCGAAGTACTGCACCAGCTGGGCCGCCGGCAGCCCCCGGTTGACCTCGACCTGGCTGTACTCGGCCGCCTCGGCCCGCTTGATCATCTCGGTGGAGATGTCGCTGCCCACGATCTCGTACGACCACCCGGCCGGCAGGTTCTCCTGCAACGTGATGGCCAGGCTGTACGCCTCCTGACCGCTGGAGCTGGCCGCCGACCAGAGCCGGATCGTGCGGTTGGCGCCCCGGGTCCGTACCAGCTCCGGCAGCACGACGTCGGTCAGCGCGGAGAACGGCTCCCGGTCCCGGAACCACGAGGTCTCGTTGGTGGTCAGCGCGTCCACGATGCGCCGCTGGTCGGCCGGGTTGGGCCGGCGCTGGAGATTGGCCAGGAACTCCCCGACGCTGGCCGCGCCGACCTGGCGGGCCACCGGGATCAGCCGCGCCTCGACCAGGTACTCCTTGCCTGGGGCGAGCACGATGGCGGCCTCCCGGCGCACCATGGCGGAGACGAACGCGAAGTCGGCGGCCGAGAGCGTCATCGGGTCACCGCCGCCGGGCGCGTGACGCGGCCGGTCTGGAGCCGCTGCATCAGCGCCCCCGCGATCCGGTCCAGCGGCAGCACCTCGTCGGCCAGCCCCGCGCCGACCACCGCGCCGGGCATGCCCCAGACCACCGAGCTGGCCTCGTCCTGCGCCAGGATCGCGGCACCCGCGTCACGCAGCACCTTCGCACCACCCCGTCCGTCGTATCCCATACCGGTCAGCACCGCGGCGAACGCCGAGGCCCCGTAGAGCGCGGCCACCGATCGGAACATCACATCGACCGCCGGACGGCACGAGTTCTCCGGCGGAGCGCCGCTGAGCTGGGTCAGCGTCGCGGTGCTCCGGCGCTGGAGCACGAGGTGCCGGTCGCCGGGGGCGATGTAGACGGTGCCGGGCGCCAGCTCCATCCCGTCGGTCGCCTCGACCACGTGCAGGGCCGTGCTGCGGTCGAGACGCTCGGCGAACATCCGGGTGAAGACCGGCGGCATGTGCTGGGTCACCACCACCGGCACCGGCAGGTCCGCGGGCAGCGCCTGGAGCACCTTGGTCAGCGCGTCCGGGCCGCCGGTGGAGGAGCCGATCGCCAGGATGTCGACGCGGCCGAGCGGGCCGGCGCGGCGGGCCGGTCCGGCCGCCACGGGGGCGCCGGGACGGGCGGGCGCCAGGCCCGGCCGGCCGGGCACCGGTCCGCCCGGGCGTCCGGCGGCCGGTGGCGCCAGCCCGGGGCGCCCCGGCACGGGGCCGGGTCGTCCCGGCGCGGATCCGGGCCGCGTCGGCGTCCCGGGAGTGCGGCGGCCGGCCAGCGCGTGGATCTTGGGTACCAGCTGGTCCCGGACGGCCGCGATGGACTCGGCGATCGAGCCGACGTTGCTCGGCTTGGTGACGTAGTCGGTGGCCCCGGCGGACAGCGCCTCCAGCGTCGCGCTCGCCCCGGCCGCCGACAGCGTGCTGAACATGATCACCGGCAGCTGCTTGTGCCGCTTGCGCAGCTCCCGGACGGCGGCGATGCCGTCCATCTGCGGCATCTCGATGTCCATCGTGACCACGTCGGGCTTGAGCTGATCGATCTTCGCCTGGGCCAGCAGCCCGTTGGCGGCGGTGCCGACCACCTCGATGCCCTGCGCGCCGGTGAGCGAGTCGACGATCAGCCGGCGGACGACCACCGAGTCGTCGACGACCAGGACCTTGATCATGAAGTCACCGCGCCCTTCACCCGAGCCACGCCGGGCCGAGCGCCGCGACCACCGGCGCGAGCAGCCGGTGGGCCGTGGCGGTGTCCAGCAGGTCCCGGACGACCAGGGCCTGCACCGCGCCGCTGAGCATGTTCCAGACGCCGCCCGCGCGGTCGGCCAGCGGGATCGCCGCCGTGTCGACGGCCTGCACGAGCAGCATCTGGGCGGCCGCGGCCGTCCGCACCCGGTCCGACAGGTACGCCGCCCACGACGCCGAGTGCACCGCCGGGGACCACCCCCCGGCGTTGCGCCGCGCGTCCTCCGCGGACTGCAACAGCCGGGTCAGGTCGTTGGCCCGGATCGAGCGCAACCGGTCGAGCAGGGCCGACACCGCGTAGTGGTGCGGGCCCAGGTCGATCGGTTTGCCGGCGGGCAGCTTGCGCAACGCCGACACCCAGCCGGCGCCGAGCATCCGGCGGGTCGTGTCGTCCAGCACCTCGCGCAGATAGCTGGCCACGGCGGCGTCGCAGAGCAGGCCCGTCGCCGCGGCGGCGGCCTCGCTCTGGGTCGCGTCGCGGCCGGCGCCGTGCCAGGTCCAGGCCATCACGTCGTAGCGCAGGCAGGTGAGCAGCGAGTCCACCGATCCGATGGGGGCCCGCTCGACCAGCGCCAGCGAGCTGGCCGGGTCGTCGGCCTTGAGGCCCTTCAGCGACGGCATCCGGCGCGCCGCGCTCTCCACCTCGACCCAGAGCGGCCCGCGGACACCCTCGTCGGGCAGCCGCTCGGCCAGCACCGGCAGGTCCCCGACGCTGAGGCGCAGGGCGCGCAACAGCACCTCGGCGGTCGCCGACCCGCCGCCGAGGCGGGTCAGGTCGAAGCCGAGGACGGGGGCGCTGACGAGGCTGTACATCAGGTGGTGGCTCGATACGTGTCGACAGCCTGGTTCACGTCCAGGGCCAGCATCAGCCGCCCGTCCATCTTGAACGTTCCGGTGACCAGCTCGCGGGTCGGGCCGCTGAGCGTGTCCGGCGGCCCCTCGAACGCCTCGTCGTCGAGGTCCACGACCTCGCCGATCCGGTCCACCAGCAGGCTGACCGGCTCGCCGTCGCCGCGCAGGATCACGTTCATCACCGGGCCCTGCATGGCCTGGCGGACCAGGCCGAGCTGGACCCGCAGGTCGACCGCGGCGATCACCTGCCCGCGCAGGTTGAACAGCCCGCCGACGGCCGGCGGGGCCAGCGGCACGGGGGTGTACTCGTTGTACGAGAGCACCTCCTGCACGGTGTGCACCTCGACCCCGAAGAGCTGGTCGGCCACCTCGAAGGTGGCGAACTGACGGCTCGCCATGTCAGGCCTCCACCAGCATCGGGTCGGGCACCTCGGTGTAGAAGTTCGGGTCGGCGGCCAGGATGGCCCGGCGCACGTCGAGCAGCTCGGTCACCCGCTGCTGGATGACCGCGGTGCCGACCAGGCCGTCCTCCTCCGCCTCGCGGCGCGCGGTGGTGGAGTTCTCGGCGATGTCGACGATCCGGTCGACCACCAGCGCCACGCTGCGCTCGCCCTCGCTGTAGACGACCACGGACACGGTGTCGCCCTCCTCCGTCTCGCTGTACGCCCCGAGCAGGTGCGACAGGCGCACCAGCGGCAGGATCTGGCCCCGGTACTGCACGACCTCGCGCGACCCGGCGTGCTCGATCCGGTCCCGCGGGAACTCCTCGAGCCGGGTCACCGCGTCCAGCGGGATCGCCACCCGGCGTTCCCCGACGGCCGTGACCAGCAGGCGCTCGCCGTTGGCGGGTCCGCCGCTGGCCCGCGACGTGCCGACCAGATTCTCCCGGTCGGAGTCCGCGGTCAGGTGCGAGCGCCGGGCCAGCGAGGAGACGTCGAGGATCAGGCCGACCTTGCCGTCGCCCAGGATGGTGGCGCCGGCGTACAGGCCGATGTCCTTGAACCGGCTGTTGAGCGCCTTGACCACCACTTCCTCGGTGTTCAGGACGCGGTCCACGACCAGGCCGAACCGGCGGCCGTCGGCGTGCAGCACCATGATGTAGACACCCTGGTCGCCGCCGACGTCCAGGCCGAGGGCCCGGTCCAGGCGGACCAGCGGGAGCAGCTTGCCGCGCAGCCGGTAGACGGGCGCGCCGGAGGCGTACTCGATCTTCGTGGACTGGCCGTCGATGAAGACCAGCTCCAGCACGGCCACCTGCGGCACCACGTAGCGCTGGTCGCCGCAGTCCACGGTCAGCGCCTGGATGATGGCCAGGGTCAGCGGGATGGTGAGGCGCCAGACCGTACCCTCGCCCAGCGTCGAGTCGACGCTGACCGCGCCGCCGATCCGTTCGATGTTGGTCTTGACCACGTCCATGCCGACGCCGCGGCCGGACACGTTGGTCACCTTGGCCGCGGTGGAGAAGCCGGGCTGGAAGACCATCGCCATGATCTCGCGCTTGTCCATCGTGGCGATCTGCTCGGCGCGCAGCAGTCCCTTCTCGACGGCCTTGGCGGCGATCCGGTCCACGTCCATGCCGGCGCCGTCGTCGGCCACGTCGACCGCGACGTGCCCGCCCTCGTGGTACGCCCGCAGGGTCAGCGTGCCGACGGCCGGCTTGCCGGCCGCGACCCGCTTGTCGGCCTCCTCGATGCCGTGGTCCACCGCGTTGCGCACCAGGTGCGTCAGCGGGTCCTTGACCGCTTCGAGCAGGCTGCGGTCGAGCTCGGTCTCCTTGCCCTCCATCACCAGCTCGACCTGCTTGCCGAGGGACTGGCTGAGGTCCCGGATGACCCGGGGCAGCTTGGACCAGATGTGCTCGATGGGCTGCATCCGGGTCTTCATGATGCCCTCTTGCAGCTCACTGGTGATCATGCCGAGCCGCTGGGCGCTGCGGACCAGGCCGGAGTCGCCGGTCTCCATCACGCCGCGGACCAGCTGGTTGCGGGCCAGCACCAGCTCGCCGACCAGGTTCATCAGCCCGTCCAGCAGGTCGACGTCGACCCGGATGGCGCTGTCGGCGACGCTGCGCTTGGGCGCCTGGGCCTGCAGCGCCTCGCTGACCGCGGCCGGCTGGGCCTTGCCCTCCTCGAGCAGGATCGCGCCGAGCTTGCGCTCGTCGCCCTCGAGCTGCTGCTGGAGGGCGGAGCCGACGTCGCTGGGCGCCGCGGCGCCGGACTCGACGAGCATCTCGCCGAGCGGCTTCCGCTGCCCCTCCACGGGCTCGGGGGCCGGGCGTACGGGCTTCTCCTCCAGCGGTTCCGGGGCCTCGACGGCCCCGGTGGACGCCACGGGCGCGGCGGCGGCCTCGGCCGGCGCGTTCATCTGGGCGTGCACCGCCGTGATGATGCTGTCGACGTCGACGTCGCCCTCGTTGCCGTCCTGCTCGATGGCCTCCAGCAGCGAACGGACGCCGTCGATGGTGGCGAGCAGCGTGGTGATCGTCGTCGGCGTGACCGGCTGCACCCCGTCCCGCAGGCGCGACAGCAGTGACTCGCCGGCGTGGGCGAGCGTCTCGAGCCGACTGAACGCCAGGAATCCACTCGTACCCTTGATGGTGTGGATTGCCCGGAAGATGCGTGAGATCAGGTCACGCGAGCCCGGCTCCTGCTCGAGGGCGACGAGATCCCGGTCGATCTGATCCAGGTTCTCGTGGCTCTCCATCAGGAATTCGCCGACGATCTCGCCAAGGTCTTCCACGGACTACCTCCTGCTCGTTTCCCATGCTGCTCATCGACCTCCGGGCTCCACACCTGAGGACACCCGTTGCGCTACCGCCCCCGGCTCAGGTGTCACCACCCGGCCGCCGGTAGCGGTAACCGAAGCCGCGCACGGATTCGATCGGGGAATCCTCGGGATCCGTCCAGCCGAGCTTGCGGCGCAGCCGGAGCACCGCGAACTTGACCCGCTCCTGGCCGATGCCGGTCGGGTCGTCCCAGGCCTGGGTCAGCAGCTGGTTCGGGCTCAGCACCGCCCCGGCGTGCCGGACCAGCGCGTTCAGCAGCCGGAACTCCGTGGGGGTGAGGCGCTTCTCGTCGCCCTTGACGTAGACCCGGCGCTTGGTCGGGTCCAGGTGCACCAGGCCGTCGTCGTAGATCTGGCTGGCCCAGCTGTTCTGCGCCCCGGACGAGCGGCGCAGCAGCGCCTCCACCCGGGCGAGCAGCTCGTTGTTGGCGAACGGCTTGGTGAGGTAGTCGTCGGCGCCGCCGCGCAGCCCGCGGACCTTCTCGGCCTCCTGGCCGTGTGCGGTCAGCACCAGCACGGGCACGTCCGAGACGTCCCGCAGGCGTTCGAGCACCTGCCAGCCGTCCATCTCCGGCAGGCCGACGTCGAGCACCACCAGGTCGGGGTGCTCGGCGTACGCCTCCTTCAGGCCGGTACGGCCGTCGCCGGCGTGCGCCACCTCGTAGCCCGCCCGGCTGAACAGCAGCCGCAGGGCCAGCGCGATGTCCGGGTCGTCCTCGACCACGAGCAGCCTGCTCATGCTCTTATCACCGTGACCCCCCAACGCCTGCGTCGCCAGACGCGGCTGCCCGGCCGGCACGGCACGTGCCCGGCATCGGTCAGCGTCTTGCTTGCGCCCCCCGCGACCGCGGACGGCGAAGATGAAATGTCCAAAACCACGATAGCGTGACGTGTCGGTTCATATACGGAAAGTTATAGTTCAGCGTGCGCATCCGCCTCCGGGCCCGATCGGCGAGCAGCCGGTGAGCCCCGTACCCCCACCCGCGCCCCCGACGCTGTCGGGCGGCATGCTGCAACCCCGCTTCCTCACCGTCATCTCGCACGAGCTGCGGACGCCGCTGACCACCATCGCGTCGTTCACCGAGAGCCTGGACGCCGACGACCTCGCCCCGGCCGAGCGCTCGATCGCGCTGGCCGCGGTCCGCCGTAACACCGACCGGATGCTCACCCTTGTGGAGGACCTCATGTTGGTGACCCGGCTGCAGACCGGGGACCGGGAACTGCGACCCGAGCGGGTGGATCTCGGCGCGCTGATCCGCGAGGCCGTGGAGCTGCTGGCCAGCCACGAGCCGTACACGGCGGCGACCGTCCGGGCCGATCCGGGGCCGCCGCTGATCGCCGACGCCGGCCTGCTGCGGGACCTCTGCTACGCGGTGATCGGCACGGTGGCCAGCGGGGCGGCCGACCGCTCGGCCACGGTCGACGCCGTGGCCGGCCCGGCCGGCTGGACGGTACGCGTGACCGCGCGGCAGGCCGAGCAGCTGACGGACGAGCACCTGATGGCCGGCATGCTCGCCACCCCGGAGCCCCCGCACCGGCGGCGCAGCACCGCCGTCTGGATGCTGCTGGCCGAGGCGATCGCGGCCCGGCACGGCGGTTCGGTACGTCTGACCTTCGCCCCCGAAACGGGCGCGGGGGCCGAGATCGACCTTCCGCCGACCATCCCCCCAGATTGACACGGACGTCCCAGTCATACGGTGGAAACGGCGAAAGAAGGGACGTACCGGAAAAAAGCCGGTCCGATAACGATGCCGGGCGAGAGGCGCCCGGCCGTGGACCGGGAGGCAGCACCTTGTTGGATTCCGTACGTCGTCTCGCCCTTGTCGCGGCCGCACCGGCCGCCCTGCTCGGGCTGACCGCGGCGCCGGCGCCCGCCGTCGCCGCGCTCCCCGCGACCGCGACCGGCCCGGCGCTGACCGCGCCGCGGACCGAGCAGACGCTCGGCGCCGAGGTGGTCGCGCTGACCAACGAGGAGCGGGCACGCGCCGGATGCGACGCGCTCACCGTGGACGAGGAACTGAACGTCGCCTCCGTGCGGCAGAGCCACTACATGGCCGCCACCGGCGACTTCGGCCACTTCGGCTGGCGCGGCTCGACGTTCCTGACCCGCTCGCGGGCGGCCGGGTACCAGGCCGTGGCCGCGGAGAACGTGGCCTACGGCTTCGCCAACTCGGCCGAGGTGATGGCCGCCTGGATGGCCAGCCCGCCGCACCGCCGCAACATCGTCAACTGCGACATCAAGTCGTTCGGCGCCGGCGTCCAGCAGGCCGTGAACGGCACGTACTACTGGACGCAGGTGTTCGGCTGGCGCTGAGCGCCGGGCTCAGAGCGCGCAGTTCACCAGGACCGGTTCGGGGTGCAGCACCACGCCGAACCGGTCCCGGACCCCGTTGCGGATCTCCCGGGCCAGGTCCAGCAGGGCGGCGGTGGTGCCGCTGCCCCGGTTGGTCAGCGCGAGCGTGTGCTTCGACGAGATGGCCACCCCGTCGGCGCCGCTGTACCCCTTGCCGAAGCCGGCCTTCTCGATCAGCCAGGCCGCCGGCACCTTGACCGTGCCGTTGGGGGCCGGCCAGCTCGGCGGCTCCCCGGCGTCGACCAGCCGGTCCTGCACCCCCGCCCACTCCTGGGCGGAGAGCACCGGGTTGGTGAAGAAGGAGCCCACCGAGCGGGTGTCCGGATCCGCGGGGTCGAGCACCATGCCCTTGCCGGCCCGCAGCTTCAGCACGGTCTCGCGGACCCGGGCGGCGCTCACCCGCTCGCCGGCCGTCACACCCAGGCGCCCGGCGAGTTCGGCGTACCGGATCGGCGCCGACTCCGCGGTCTCCGGCAGCCGGAAGTCGACGTCGAGAACCAGCCAGCGGTCGCTGTGCTTGAAGATGCTCGACCGGTAGGCGAAGCCGCACTCCGGCACCGACAGCACCCGCATGGTGTCCTCGTGCCGGTCGTAGACGTGCACCGCCTCGATGGTGTGCGCGACCTCCTGGCCGTACGCGCCGACGTTCTGGATCGGGGTCGCGCCGGTCGAGCCCGGGATGCCGGACAGCGCCTCCAGCCCGGCCAGCCCCCGCTCGAGGGTGTGCGCGACGAGGTCGTCCCAGGGCTCGCCCGCGGCCACGCGCACCAGCACGCCGCGGTCGTCCTGCCCGACCACCCGGATGCCCCGGGTACGTAGCAGCACCACGGTCCCCGGGTAGCCGTCGTCGCCGATGACGACGTTGCTGCCGCCGGCCAGGACCAGCACCGGTTGCCCCTTTCGGGCGGCACCCCGTACGGTTGAGACCGCTTCGTCCGGTTCGGCGGCCACGGTCAGCGTGCCGGCCGGGCCGCCGAGGCGTAGCGTCGTGTACGCCCCCAGCGAACTGGCACGCACAGCGGATGCGTCTGTGGGTCGGTCAGCACTAACGTCAGGCACGACGTCCACCCTAGGCCGCGGGCCCGGGGTGGTGACCGGTGGACCTCCTCGAGCGGGAGAAGGCTGATGAACAGGCTGCACGCGACGAAGGACTTCTGGCTGGCCGCGCTGCGCGCCGACGGGCCGGCCTTCCAGGACGCCGTCGCCGAGACGGGTCCGGACGCCGCCGTGCCCTCGTGTCCCGGCTGGACGGTCGCCGACCTCACCGAGCACCTGACCGTGCTGCTGCACTGGGTGCGGGAGCTGGCGCCGCGGGGCGTCGTCGACAAGCCCGCCGACCGGGTCGTCCCCGAGCCGCGCCCGGCGTGGCCCGAGGCCCTCGACGGCCTGCGCCGGGAGATGACCGGCACCATCGAGACGCTCGACGCGCTCGACCCCGACCTGCCCAGCTGGACCTGGCCGGCGCAGGCCCGCAAGGCCGGCTTCTGGCAGCGCCGGATGGCCCACGAGGTCTCCGTGCACCGCTGGGACGCCGAGTCCGCGGCCGGCCGGGGCACCCCGATCGAGACCAAGCTGGCCGCCGACGGGGTCAACGAGGTGCTGGACACCTGGCTGCCCGCGGGCCGCCGCAAGGGCCCGACCGACCTGCACGGCGTCGTGCACCTCACCGCCACCGACGCGAGTTACGAGTGGTTCGTCCGGCTCCGCGGCGCGGGCATCGCGCTGCTGGACACCGGCACCATCCTCGACAGCGACGATCACCACCCGCGGGCCGAGGCGCGCGGGACGGCGAGCGACCTGCTGCTCGCGCTGATGGGCCGGCTCGATCCCGGCAAACTGGCCATCACGGGCGATCGCCGCCTCTTCACCGCGTTGCAGGCCGGTTGAGGATCTCGTCCCCCGAACGGGACGCCGCAACTTCCGGATGTCTCCCGGGAAGATGAATGGCTCTACGCTGTACCGGTTAAGGGCGATCGCTTACGGTCGCCCGTCACAGTCCCGCCGCTGATCAGACCGGTCGGCGCGGCCCGGTACGGCGGCGGCGGATCATGCAGGGAGCGGTGAAGGATGACGGCAACCGTCTCGGTGGAATCGAGCGAGGATCCCCTGGCGTCAAGGGTGCGGTTCCCCGACGGCTTCGTCTGGGGCGCCGCGACGGCGGCGTACCAGATCGAGGGAGCGGTGAACGAGGGCGGCCGGGGCCCGTCCATCTGGGACACGTTCAGCCGTACGCCCGGGCGGGTCCACGCCGGGCACACCGGCGACGTGGCCTGCGATCACTACCACCGGTACGTCGAGGACGTCGCGCTGATGGCCGAGCTGGGCCTGGCCTCGTACCGGTACTCGATCGCGTGGCCGCGGATCCAGCCCGACGGCACCGGCCCGGTCAACCCGCGCGGGCTCGACTTCTACGACCGGCTGACCGACGAGCTGATCGGCCGGGGCATCGACCCGGTCGTCACGCTCTACCACTGGGACCTGCCCCAGGCGCTCGAGGACCGGGGCGGCTGGACGGTCCGGGAGACGGCCGAGGCCTTCGCCGAGTACGCCCAGATCGTGCACGCCCGCCTCGGCGACCGGGTCCGCACCTGGACCACGCTGAACGAGCCGTGGTGCTCGGCGTACCTGGGCTACGGCAACGGGGTGCACGCGCCCGGCGTGCAGGACCCGGCGGCCGCCTTCAAGGCCGTGCACCACCTGCTGCTGGGCCACGGGCTGGCCGCCCGGGCACTGCGCTCGGCCGGCGCGCAGAGCGTCAGCATCACGCTGAACCCGACCGCGGTCGCGCCGCTCGACCCGGCCAACCCGGCCGACGTCGACGCCGCCCGGATCGTCGACGGGGTGGGCAACCGGATCTTCCTCGAGCCGCTGCTGCGGGGCGCGTACCCGGACGACGTCCGCGAGATCATGGCCCGGTTCACGGACCTGGCGCACATCCGCGACGGCGACGAGGCGATCATCAACGCCCCGATCGACGTGCTCGGGATTAACTACTACACGCCCACGTACGTGTCGGCCAAGCCCGGACAGCCCGCCTCCCCGGAGACGCCGGGCAGCGAGGGCATCGCCTTCCGCAAGCCGGTCGGCCCGATCACCGACATCGGCTGGCAGATCGAGCCGGCCGCGCTCACCCGGCTGCTGAAGCGCCTCCACGACGACTACGGCGTACCGATGATGATCACGGAGAACGGCGCCGCGTACCCGCACGGCCCCTCGCCGGAGGACGGCCAGGTGCACGACACCGAGCGGGTGGCGTACTTCGACTCGCATCTGCGGGCGTGCCTCGACGCCATTTCCCACGGCGTTGACCTTCGGGGATACTTCGCGTGGTCGTTGATGGACAACTTCGAATGGGCCGAGGGGTACGCCAAGCGGTTCGGCATCGTGCACGTGGACTACACCACGCAGCGCCGGATGCCCAAGGACAGCGCGCGGTGGTATCAGGAGGTGATCCGGCACAACGGTCTGACGGACCAGGGCCGGATCGGGGAGTGAGCTGATGGTGACGCGGGAGCGACCCACCCTCGAGGCAGTGGCGAGGCGCGCCGGCGTCTCGAGGGCGACCGTCTCCCGCGTCGTCAACGGGTCGACCACGGTCGCCGTGGCGATCCGCGAAGCGGTGCACCAGGCCGTCGCCGAGCTGGGTTACGTGCCCAACCAGGCCGCCCGCAGCCTGGTCACCCAGCGGACCGAGTCGATCGCGCTGATCCTGCCGGAGACCGCCAACCGGGTCTTCTCCGACGACCTGTTCTTCCCGGCGGTGATCCGCGGGGTGAGCATGGAGCTGGAGGCCGCCGACAAGCAGCTGGTGCTGATGATGGCGGGCTCCGCGGCCAGCCACGACCGGGTCGAGCGGTACGCCATGGCCGGGCACGTCGACGGCGTCATGTTCGCCTCGATGCACGGCGCCGACCCGCTGCCCGGCACGCTGGCCCGGCTCGGCATCCCGGTGGTGTGCAGCGGCCGCCCGATGACCCCGGCCGAGCTGCCGGTGCCCTACGTCGACGTGGACCACGTCGGCGGCGTGGGCCAGGCGGTCCGGCACCTGATCGGCACCGGACACCGGCGGATCGCCACGATCGCCGGCCCGCAGGACATGATCGCCGGCATCGACCGGCTCACCGGCTACCGGGACGCGCTGCGCGCCGCCGGCCTGACCGAGCACGTGGCCTTCGGGGACTTCACCCGCGACTCCGGGCTGCGCGCGATGCGCCGGCTGCTCGCCGACGACCCGCAACTGGACGCCGTGTTCGTGGCCTCGGACATGATGGCGCACGGCGCCCTGCAGGCGCTGAAGGACGCCGGCCGGCGGGTGCCGGCGGACGTCGCGGTGGTCGGCTTCGACGACTTCGAGATCAGCCGGCTCAGCGACCCGCCGCTGACCACGGTGCGGCAGCCGATCGTGGACATGGGCCGCACCATGGCCCGGCAGATGCTCGGCCTGGTCAACGACAAGCACGACGTCCCGGACGCCGTGGTGCTCCCCACCGAGCTGGTGGTCCGCGCCTCCGCCTGAGCGCCGCGCTCAGCTGTCGATCGGCAGGCCCAGCACCTTGCGGGAGAGCAGCGTGCCCCCGGCGACCGCGGCCGGCATCAGCAGCACCGCGCCGAGCGGGATCAGGAAGCAGGCGAAGACGGCCACGCCGAAGCCCAGCGCCATCGGACGGTCGCCCCGCAGGGCCGCCCGGCGGTCGCGCAGCCGCCGGCCGCGCCGCTGGAACGGCACCCCGGTGAGCTCCACCGCGAGCAGCCAGCCGCCGACCGCGCCGCCGACGACCGGCACGACCGTCTGGCCCACCACCGGGATGAAGCCGGCCAGGAACAGCGGGATGCCGAAGAGCACGGACAGGCCGATCAGGCGCAGCGAGTCCACCAGGCTGCGGGCCAGGGACCGGCCCAGCGAGACCTCGACCTCGTCCGGCACGCCGCCGTGGCGGGCCTCGACCAGACCGGAGATCTTCTCGTAGAACGGGTCGCCGATCAGCAGCGTCACCGCGGTGAAGGTCAGCACGCCGATGAGCCCGCTGAGCCCGATCAGGGCGGCGCCGGCGACGACCCGGATCAGGTCGCGGGCGAAGGCCGACCAGTCGTCGGCGAACCAGGTGACCCCGGCGGACAGGTCGGAGATGAAGACGATCAGGGTGATCAGCAGGGCGGCGTACAGCACGCCGGAGATCACCGCCGGGAGCAGCCCGAGACCGAGCATCCGGGGGTTGCGCAGGACCAGCCCCAGCCCGCGGCCGAGCAGCCCGGCGCCGGTGGCGAAGCGGCGTGCGGCCCCGCCGGTCGCCGCGGCGCCCCGGCCGGCCACGGACCGCAGGTGAGTGTCATCCACGGTTCGGGAGCTTAGGACCTCCGGAACAGCCGGTGCCCGCCGAGGCCGGGACCGTCCGGTTCGGCGCTGGCCGACGGCGCGGTCGCCGACGGGCTGGGCGGCGTGGTGGCGATCGAGGTGGGCGTCGGTACGGGCGGCTGCGTCAGGGTGGCAACCGGCGAGCTGGAGGTCGCGGTGACCGCCGGCGCGGCGCTGGTGGAGGCCCGGGTGGGCGCGGGCGCACTGGGCAGCGACGCCTCCACCGCCACCGGCTCGGGCTCCCGCGGCGACCAGTCCAGCACCGGCGCCGTGGTGGCGGTGGCCCGCGGTGGGGCGGCGCCGATGCCGCCGGCCCCGGCGGGAGCGCTCACCGGCGGTGGCGCTGGGGCCGGCGCGCCGATGGTCCAGCCGACGGTGACGGCGAAGGGCAGGCCGAGGGCGACAACGCCGAGAAAGATCGATCTGGGGGAGAACCGCACATCCTGAACACCGGATCCGGGCCCGAAAAGTTACGGCGTCGCCCGATTCGCCGGAACTCCTGGCCGTCTCACCGCTTGATCAGCCGAGACCCGGCCCGGTACTGTCCATCGGCTCGCATCGAATGCGAACACTTTTCCACGGGGAGAGAAATGAATTCCGGACGACCTCGCGGTCTCGCCGCGATGCTGACCCTCGCCCTCGGTGCCGGCACGGTGGCCGGGGCCGGCCTGCTCGGCTCACCCGCCTGGGCCGACGGCGGGCCGACGGCCACCTACACCCTGGACAGCACCAGCATCTGGACCGGCCAGCAGGTCACCCTGACCCAGTCCGGCCTGGTCGACGAGACGCCGGACACGGCCCCCGTGCGCACGGTCGACTGGGGCGACAGCTCCCCGGTGGAGACGCTGCCGGCCGACGCCGTCAAGGCGAGCCACACGTACGCCGCCAACGGCAGCTACCCGGTCAAGGTGACGCTGGCGGAGGCGGACGGCGCCGAGGGCACCGCCACCTTCGCCGCCAACACGGTCCAGGTGGCCTCCGCCGTCGGCAGCTACAAGTTCAGCGTGGCGTCGAACTGGACCTGGGAGGGCGGCGGCGCCACTGCCAAGCTGCTGCTGGCCAACATCCCGGCCAACACGACCCGGGTGTGGGTCAACTGGAACGACGGCAAGACCAGCCTGCTCAACCGCACCCACACCTCGACCACGCACTACTACCCGGTCGGCACCCACGCCGCGACCATCACCCTGGAGAACTCCCAGGGCATGGCGGCCCCGGTGACCACCCGCCCGTACACGGTGAACGTGGACTACACCCGGCCGAGCAGCACGCTCAAGATGCCGCGCAAGCCGACCCGGGCGTCGTACTGGAAGACCATCCAGGGCACGGCCAAGGACGGCCAGACCGGCATGGACTCGGTCGGCGTGCAGCTGTGGAAGTGGACCTCGACCAAGGACTACTACTTCAACTTCTCGACCCGCAAGTGGGTCCGCTACACCCCGAACAAGACCAAGATCCCGAAGGCGGCCGTCTCCTGGCGCGGGGTGGACTCCAAGGGCATCTGGAAGCTCAGCGTGCCCGGCCTGTCGAAGGGCTACTACCTCGAGGTCGACTACGTGGCGGTGGACCGGGCCGGCAACGACGACGGCTGGAAGTACAAGGTGCAGAAGCTCACCAGCTGAGCGCGCGGCCACGCACAGCCCGGATCCGTCAGGGTCCGGGCTGTTTCGCGTTCAGGAAGGCGGAGATGCGCTCCCGGAGCTCCTTGCGGTGGGTCCAGAGCAGCGACGGGCGGTCGTAGACCTGAAGCTGCGCGCCGGGGAGCAGCCCGGCCAGGCGCTCGGCGACCGCCACCGGGTGCACGTCGTCGCCGACGCACCCGATCACCAGCGCCGACCCCGGGAACGCGGCCAGCACCGACTCGTCGGGCAGGGCCGGCGCGCGCCAGAGGGTGTCCAGCTCAGGAGCCAGGCCGTCGGTCAGCAGCTGCTCCACGCGGTGGCGCAGATAGCTCCAGCCGGTCGGCGTGTTCCGGACCGAGGGCGGCAGCTCCGGCTCGACGGCCTCGGCGACCAGCGCCGCCTCGCCGGACTCGACGGCGGCGAGCAGCCGGGTCAGCCGCGCCTCGGCCACCGGCGGCCGTACGCCGTCCAGCGGCGCCGGCAGATACAGCACGATCCGCTCGAAACGCTCCGGGGTCTCCGAGAGCAGCCGGCACAGCGCGCCGGCGCCCATGCTGACCCCCAGCGCCCGGGTCGCCCCGGCCCGGTCGGCGACCGCCCGCAGGTCCTCGGCGAGATCGGCGAAGCTCCACGGCCCGGGCGGCGCGTCGGAGCGGCCGTGCCCACGGAAGTGCAGGAACACCCGGCGGCCGAGCACGCCGCTGCCCAGCGGGCGGGTGCCGGCGATGTCGCCGGCCAGCCCGTGGGCGAAGACGGTGACCGGCTCGCCGACGCCGGTGACGAGCTGTTCGATCCGGCCGCCGCGCGGGGTCTCGACCAGCTGGGTCGGCGGCAGCGGCAGCGTGGGGCGGCCGCTGCGGGGTGCGCTCGGCCCCGGGCCGGAACTCCGCGGGCCGCCGTCCGGGGGCGGCGGCCAGCGGAGGCGCCTCACCAGAAGCCCTTGCCGTCCGACAGGTCACGCAGGCCGGGCCGGACGTCGAGCAGGTAGATCAGGGCCGCGGCCACGCCGATGAGGCCGAACAGGCCGGTGGCGCCGCCGCCCACGCCGAGCAGCGTCAGGATGATGCAGACCGCGAGGATGGCCAGCCAGGCGCCCTTGGGCAGGGTGCCGATGGCCTGGAAACCGTCGCCGCGCTGGGTCACGCAGTGGATCAGTGCGACTGCCTGCACCACCAACGACAGGATCAGGACGGCGAACGAGATGAGGTTCGCGACGTCGTCGTAGAAGATGGGTGTCGCGCTGTAGGCCATGACCGCCAGTCTATGCCGCGGGCCCCGGCTATCGCCGAGGCCCGCTGATCAATCGGTGACCGGTCGTCGCTTACTTGGCGGCCGGGCGGGTGGTGCGCTTGCGGGGCTTCGCGGTCTCCGCCGGGGTCGCCGCGGCGGCGGCCTCGACGGCCTTCGGCTCCTCGGTGGTCACCATGTCGGCGTTGACCACCTCGGCGGCCTCGACCACGCCGGTGCCGACCACGCGCTCGCCGTGGGCGACCAGCGAGGTGTAGACGGCCAGCGCCCGCTCCTGCGCGGCGTGGGCGAACGCGATGGCGTTCGCGGTGGCCGTCTCGCGCAGCTTGTCGAAGTCGGTGCTCGTCGCGGTGCTCTTGAGCGTGGTGGCGGTGGTGTTCGCCGTGTCGTTCGCGGTCTTCAGCGAGGCGACGGCGCGGTCGCTGAGCTCGGTCACGACGGCCGGCAGCTTGCGCAGCTGCTGGTAGGCGAGGTCACCGGCGCCGGCGGCGGCGTAGAGCGGGGCGGGGAAACGGGTCTTGGTCTGCTCGGTCATGACTTCTCCTCGGATGCGGGTGCGGATGCGGGGGCTGGTGCGGCACCGCTCTCGACGACCGCCACGTCGTGGACGACGGCCTTCAGCGCCTCGTCCTCGTCGGGTGCGGTCGGCGCCGGCGCCGACCGCGCGGTCTCGTTGCGGAAGGTCTCGTAGATCTGCGACAGGGACTGCTTCTGCGCGATCGTCAGCTCGGGATCGACTGCGATCGCGGCCAGCACGCCCTGCTGGCCCTCGCCGTCGAGCAGGCCGGCCCGCAGGTACATCGCGGGCGTCGACACCCGCAGCGCGCTGGCCAGTTGCTGCAGCACCTCGGCGCTGGGCTTGCGCAGGCCGCGCTCGATCTGGCTGAGATACGGGTTGCTCACGCCCGCCCGGTCGGCGAGCTGCCGGAGCGAGATCTTCGCGGTCTGCCGCAGGTCACGGATGAATTCGCCGATGTCCTGGGGCAGATCCTTGGGTGCGGCCATGCATCCGACGGTAGTCCGACGTGCTAGCTCTTGCAAGCAAAACGCTTGCAAGAGCTAGCGTGAAACAGGTCACCAGGCCGCGCGGACCTCGCCGACCCGGAGGTCGCCGCCGAGCACCGGCACCGTGGCCAGCTCGTCCAGCACCGCGGCGGCCACCCCGAGCCGGCGCAGCGCCGACACCAGCACCGGCATCCGGGCCCGCATGGCCCCGTCGGCCACCTTGAGCGCCACCGCGCCCACCCCCGGGACGGCCACCGCGACCACCCCCTCGGCACCGCCCTTGGCCAGCAGCCCGGGCACGCCCCGCATCAACCGGGTGTCGTCCTGGCCGGTGCCCGCCACCAGCTCCGGATCGGCGCGCATCGTGTCGGCCACCAGCCGCTCGTGAGACCCCGGCGGCGCGTCCACCAGCCGCTGGAAGCCGCGCGCCAGCGCGGTCAGGGACACCGCGAACACCGGTGCCCCACAGCCGTCGATGCCCGTCGCGGCGATCGGCTCGCCGGTCAGCTCGCTCACCGCGGCGGCCAGCGCCACCTGCAACGGATGCTTGGCGTCCCGGTAGTCCTCCCGCGACCAGCCGTTCACCACGCAGGTGGCCAGCATCCCGGCGTGCTTGCCGGAACAGTTCATCAGCACGGGCGCGGCGCCGCCGCCGGCCCGCACCACGGCATCCCGCTCGGTCTCCGAGAGCGGCAGCGACGGCGGGCAGCGCAGCGCGGACTCGTCCAGCCCGGCCGCGGCCAGGATCCGCCGGACCCGGTCCACGTGGAACGGCTCGGCGAAGTGGCTGCCGCTCATCAGCGCCAGGTCGGCCGGCTCGGCGGCGCGCAGCCCGGCGCGGAGCATGCCGACCGTCTGCAGCGGCTTGTTGGACGACCGGGGAAAACAGGGCCCGGTCACGTCGCCGGCGGCGGCGGCCACCCGGCCGGCGGCGTCCAGCACGACCACCGAACCGTGGTGCACGGACTCGACGAACCCCGAGCGCACGACCTCCGCGAGGATCATCGGGCCGCCATCCCGAGCAGCGTCCGGGCCTCGGCCGGGGTCAGCGGCGGGCGCTGGGCGAGCTGGGCGAAACCCACGGCGCGGGCCACTAGCTGCATGTTCGACTCGACGGGCCGGCCCTTCGCGTACGTGACGGTGTCCTCCATGCCGACCCGCAGGTGGCCGCCCGTCGACAGCGAGGCCAGCATGACCGGGATCGTGCTGCGGCCGATGCCGGTGGCCGAGAACGTGGTGCCCGCGGGCAGGTCGCGCAGCGCCTGGTGGCAGGCGACCAGCGCGGCGGCGGTGCCGGGCATGCCGCCGGGGACGCCCATCACCAGGTCGACGTGGACGTGGCCGCCGTACGGCAGGCCGTGCTGGGCGAGCAGGCGCTGCAGGGTGGTGAGCTGGCCCAGGTCGAAGATCTCGTACTCGGGCACGACGCCCCGCTCCTGCATCCGGGTGTGCAGGTCGACGATGAACTCCCAGCGGTTGAGGAACACGCCGTCGCCGAAGTTGACCGTACCCATGGTGCAGGAGGCCATCTCCGGCCCGGCGTCCAGCACGGCCAGCCGGTCGGCCTCCGGATCGGTGACCGCGCCGCCCGAGGAGAGCTGCACGATCAGGTTGGTCGACTGCCGCAACGCGGCCACGGTGTCGCGCAGCCGGCCCTGGTCCAGGGTCGGCTGCGCCGCGTCGTCGCGGATGTGGACGTGCACGATCGCGGCGCCGAGCGCCTCGCACTCCTTGGCGGTCGCCACGAGCTCGTCGATCGTCACCGGCAGCGCGGGTACGGCTGCCTTACTGCTCTCCGCGCCGGTGGGCGCGACGGTGATGAGGGTCCCGGTCATGCCGCGATCCTGCCATGCGGGATCGGCTCAGGAGACGTCGATGGCCGCGGCCGACTCCCCGACCAGCAGCGACGCGTCGTCGGCGACGTTGCGCTTGACCACCGCGAGCGCGATCATGCCCAGCTCGTGGTGGCGGACGGCGGTGCCGACGAACCCGACGGCCCGCCCGTCCAGCAGCACCGGGGTGCCCTGCGCGGGCGGCTGGTCGGTGGCGATCCCGTCGAGGTGCAGCAGCACCAGCCGGCGCGGGGGCTTGCCCAGGTGGTGCACCCGGGCGATCGTCTCCTGACCGCGGTAGCAGCCCTTGTCGAGGTGCACGGCCGGCGCGACGAAGCCGGCCTCGGAGGGGATCGTCCGGTGGTCGGTCTCCCAGCCGAGCCGCGGCACCCGGTGCGCCACCCGGACCGCCTCGTACGCCCACAGCCCCGCCCGCGGCACGGCGGCCAGCGGCGCGAGCACGTCGTCGAGGGCCGCACGCGGCACCAGCAGGTCGACGCCGAGGGGCACCCGGCGCGCCAGGGCGCCGGCGCCGAACGGCTGCACGTCGTACAGCGCGGTGGGCTCGGGCGGCACGGCCCCGGCGGCGAACTTGGGCCCCGGCACCTCGAAGATCCGCGGCTCGGCCAGCGCTACGCCGAGCCGGTCGCGGACAGTGGCCACCGCCTGCGGGCCGACCAGCGACCACACGGCGACCTCGGCGCCCGCGTCGCGCGGCTCCACCTTGGTGAAGAACCGCATCATCTCCAGATAGCGGAGCAGGCCGGCGCCCGACCCCGGCTCGGTGTCGAGCCAGGCGGTGGCGCCGTCCTCGGCGACCAGGGCGTGCTGCTCGACGTGCCCGTGCGGGGACAGCACGAGCAGCTCGGTGCCCTGCTCGGCGCGCAGGTCGCTGAGATGCTGGGTGGTGAGGGTGTGCAGCCAGCTGGCGCGTTCCTCGCCGGGCACGGCCAGCACGTCCCGGTTGGAGCGGTCGACCAGGCCCACCGCGGTGTCGAGGGTGCGCTGCTCGCGCATCGGGTCGCCGTAGTGGGCCGGCACGCCGGCGTCGGCCGAGGCCGGCTCGAGCTCCTCGATGAGGACCGTGGTCATTGCTGCTCCTTGCAGTCGCCGCAGACGCCGAACAGGGACACGTGCCCCACGTCGACCCGGAAGTTGCGGTCCTGGCGCAGCTGCTCGGTCACCGGCAGCATGACGGCGGGATCGACCTCGTCGATCGACCCGCAGGTGCGGCAGACGAGATGCACGTGCTGGTCCTCGCCGGCCCGGTGGTACGTCGGCGAGCCGTGCGACAGGTGGGTGTGGCTGACCAGGCTCAGCTCCTCGAGCAGCTCGAGGGTGCGATAGACGGTGGTGATGTTGACGCCCGCGGCGCGCTCGCGCACCGTGTGGTGGATCTGCTCGGGGGTCGCGTGGCCCAGCTCGTGCACCGCCTCCAGGATCAGCTGGCGCTGCGGGGTCAGTCGCAGGCCGCGCTCCCGGAGCATCTCGGCGAGGGAAGAGGAGGACACGCTACGAGCATAGTTCGCGGCGCTATACCCTCTGCGCTGGTGAGCGACAGCGTGCAGGTGATCCCCGGCTCAGGCGCACTGACCCCGGCCGACCCCGGCATCCTCCACGGCGAAGGCGTCTTCGAGACGCTGCACCTGCGCCCGAACGGCCCCTGGCTGCTGCACGAGCACCTGGACCGCCTGACCCACTCGGCCGCCCTGCTCGAACTGCCGCTGCCCCCACGCGCCCAACTCACCGCCCTGGCCCGGCGAGCCGCCGACGCCTGGACCGCCGGGGAAGGCGCCCTCCGCCTGATCGTCACCCCGGCGACGCACTACGCCACCGTAAGCGCGGTGCCGGCCACCGCCCGCCGCGAACGCCGCGAAGGCATCACCCTGATCACCGCGCAGGCGGGCATCGCGGCCCGCCCACCCTGGTCCCTGGCCGCGGCCAAAACCATCTCGTACGCGGAGAACCTCGCCGCCAAACGCTGGGCCCGCCGGCAGGGCGCGGACGACATCCTGTGGCTCCGCACCGACGGCCACGCCCTGGAGTCCCCGACGGCCAGCCTGGTCTGGCTCACCGGGAACACGCTGTGCACGGTCCCCGCCGCCGAAACCGGCATCCTGCCCGGCACGACTGCGGCCCACCTGCTCAGCCGGGCGGCGGAGCTGGGCCTGCACGGCGAGGAACGCATGATCACCGCGGCGGAGCTGGCCGGGACGGAGGCGATCTGGCTGGCGAGCTCCCTGCGCGGCCTGGCCGAGGCCCGGACTCTCGACGGCGCCTTGCGGCCGGCGTCGCCTTGGACGGCGCGGTTGCTTGCTCTGCTCGGCTTCGACGGGTCCTGAGCGGGGCGGGCGGCCTGGGGGATGCCCACTCACGGCTGGCCCGTGCGCCGGGCACGCACTGCCGCGAGACGGTCCAGGCCGCCGCGCAGGCACTGCCGCGAGACGGTCCAGGCCGATGCGCAGGCACTGCCGCGATACGGGCGAGGTCGCCTCACACGCAACGCCACGACGATGCGGGCTACCACTCGTCGCACGCAACGCCGTGACGCGGCCACCCGCCTCGTTCCGGCCCTGCCTGCTGGGATCTTGATGAGGGCGGATCGATTTCGCACGGCGCACGCTCCAAGATTCGCGCGCAGGGGAAGCATGGACAGATCTTGAGGAGAAGTGGCGCGTTGATTGCGGTGGGCGCCACAAGATCCGCGGTGATCAAAGATGTGAGGCTGGATCTTGATAGCGCGAGGGCGCGCAGAAGGCGGAACCGCCACAAGATCTACGGCGCCAGGGGAAGCAGCTACTCCCCGCAATGCCGGGACGCGCGCCACCACGCCTCGCCCCGCGCCGCCCCACCCCGCGCCGCCACGTCTCGCAATGCCCCGCCTCGCGCTGCCCCGCCTCGCCCCGCCTCACCCCGCCTCGCCCCGCCTCGCGTCACCACGCCCCGCGCCGCCTCGCGTCACCACGCACCGCGCCGCCCCGCCCCCGCGCCACCACGCCTCGCGCTGCCACGCCTCGCTCCCCTCCACCCGCCCCCGCCTCGCGCTGCCCCGCTCCGCCCGCCCTGTCCAACCCCGCCCGCCCGTCCGCCCGTCCGTCCGCCCGTCCGTCCGTCCGTCCGCCCGCCCGCCCGCCCGCCCGGATCTTGATGAGCAGGGATCGATTTCGCACGGCGCACGCTCCAAGATCCGCGCGCAGGGGAAGCACGGACAGATCTTGAGGAGAAGTGGCGCGCTGAGCAGGGCCGGCGCCACAAGATCCGCGGCGATCGAAGACGAGAAGCTGGATCTTGATAGCGCGAGGGCGCGCAGAAGGCGAAACCGCCACAAGATCCACGGCACGAGGGAAGGCAGCTACTCCCGCGAGGCGGTGAGCGGCCGCGTGACGCGACCGCTGATGCTTAAGCGGGCGGCGCTAGCACGGGACGACGCTGGCACGTGACGGCGCTGGCACCGGACGGCGCTGGCACCGGACGGCGCTGGCACGGGACGACGCTGGCACGTGCGCGAGACAACGCGCCGCCGTAACGATGAGCGGCACAACGCGAATCGCGCGACAGCCGGCGCCGATGGCACGCACCAACCACAACCCACGGCACCCAGCCCCACCACACCGAGGCTTGGAGGCGGAGATGCCCCACCCAGGAACCCAAACCCCGGCGGGACCGCAATCAGATCCAGGAAAAACCCCGGATCAACCGCCCACCCGCAACAACCTCGCGGAGAGATGCGGCACCAACGTCTCCCCCATCCCCGACATCTCGTGCGCATAGAGCAGCGCCCCGTCGACGATGCCGAACAGCCGGTGCCCGGCCGTCACCTCCTGCGCGGACGGCGTACGCACGACCGCGTCCGTCACCATCTCCAGCCGCGTCCCGGCGACCCGCCCGATGTAGAGCTCCATCACGCCGTCCGGCGTCATCATGGTGGCTTCCATCTCGTCGCCCGGCCGGTCGTCGACCAGCACGGGCCGCCACCAGCCGGTCTCCCGGTCGGCCATCCGCACCGGACGGGAGTCGGCGTCGAGGATCCAGATGCGCGACTCGTACGACAGGAACGGCCGCCCGTCGTGGCTGATCCGGACCTCCTGGGCGAAGTCGAAGTCCTCGGGCGCCGGGAAGCCGCCCTGCCCGCGTCCGCGCCACAACCCGATGAACGGCAGCAGGCCCAGCAGCGCCGGGTGCAGGTCCGGCCCCTGCCGCAGGTCGTGCGTGTCCTCGTAGGGGTACGCCTCGACCGGCGGCGCGTTCAGCCAGGGCGGCGGGCCCAGCGGGTTTTCCGTCTCACTGCTCACCAGCGTCCCCTTGCAATGCGCATCGCCAGATAGCCCAAACCGCCGGCCAGCCCGCCGAAACCGGCGACCAGCAGACTCACGAACCCGACCTCGGTAACCATGACCGGCCCATCCTATGCTGACGTTCATGGCCCGCTTGCTCGTCGTCAAGGCAACCGCCGGCGCGGACGCCCCGGAGCGTTGCTCGCAGGCGTTCACCGTGGCCGGCACCGCCGCCGCGTCCGGGGTGGACGTGTCGTTCTGGCTGACCGGGGAGTCGACCTGGTTCGCGCTGCCGGACCGGGCCGCCGAGTTCGAGTTGCCGCACGCGGCGCCGCTGCCGGACCTGCTGAACCTGCTGCTCGGTAACGGCCGGGTGACCGCGTGCACGCAGTGCGCCGCCCGCCGGGGCATCGGCCCGGACGACGTTCTGCCCGGCATCCGCATCGCCGGCGCCGCGGTGTTCGTCGAGGAGATCATGTCCGAGGGCGCGCAGGCGGTCGTCTACTGACGCGGATGCAACCGCCCGGGGCCTGAGATGAACCAGGCGCTGGTGGTGCCCGGCCGGCCGACGCCACCCGCGCAGTGCGGGTGACCCCGGTCAGCCGCAGCCGGTGGTCGCGCTGACCCGCGCGGTGCCCTCGCCCTCGACAACCACCACGGACGTGTCGCCCGTGCGGTAGGCCCAGTCGTGCGGGTCGGCCTGTACGACCACCGCGCCGGGGACCGTGCCCCGCAGCACCGGCCCGAGGTCGGCCGGCGCGGGGAACTCGGCGGAGGTGACCGTGCGGGCCGTCCGGGCGCCGCCCGGGCAGGCGATCTCGGTGCTGGTCGCGCCGGCCGGGCTGCCGTTGAGCGTGCGCAGGGCGGCGGTGAGCGCCGCCGGCAGCTCGGTCGCGGCCCGCGGGGTGGGCGCGAGGTCGACGCCGTCGGCGAGGGGACGGCAGCCCGTCGACACGCGCAGGCTGAGGACCCGCGCGTCCGAGTCCGCCGTGGCCTCTATGCCCACGAACTCTCCGGCGTCGGCCCGCAGGCCGTACCGGGTGCCGGCGGCGTTGTGCCGCGCGGTCGCCGCGTATCCGGCCGGCAGCGCCCGCGCGATCTCCTCGAGGGTGACCGGGGCCTGACCCGCCCGGACCCGGACGCTGACCTCGCGGCTGGCCTCGACGCCCTCCCGCACGGGGGTGAGCGCGCAGTCCCGGTCGAAGCGCAGCTCGCCGAGGGTGACCGTTCGGGTGCCGGCGTCGGCGGCGGCCAGCAGGGAACCGGTCGCCCGGGCCAGCACCGGCAGCGCCTGGGCGATGGTGCGCTGCTCCGGCACGGTCGGCGGATCGTGCCGCACGGACCAGGCGGCGAACCCGGCCAGCGCCAGCGCCCAGGCCGCCACCACGGCGGTCAGCCACGGGCGCCACCGGCGCCGCTCGGGGGCCGGGGGCGGCGCGGCGGGGTGGTACTGGTACCCGGGGACGGTCACGGCAGCCATGCTCGCACGACGAGGGGCGGGACCCGGTGCGGGTCCCGCCCCTCGTGCCCGGAGCATGGGTGGATCAGGAGCTGACGCTGACCCCGACCTCGTTGACGCCGCGGGTGGCGTCCACGGTCAGGTCGCCGTTGCCGTGGCGGGACAGCGCCCGCAGGGTCCAGGACCCCGGCGCCGCGAAGAAGCGGAACACCCCCTGCGGGGAGGTCACCACCTCCGCCGTGAACTCGCCGGAGGCGTCGAGCAGGCGGACGTACGCGCCGCCCACCGCCTCACCGTCGGCGTTGGTCACGACGCCCGTGATCACGGTTTCCTTCTGCAGGTCGACGCTGGCCGGGATGGGAGCCGACTGGTCGGGCGCGGCGCAGCCGTCCGCGATGTTGGAGGCCGCGGTGTTCGAGGGAGAAGTCATGATCAGGCCTTCCCGGGCTCGTCGCCGAGGGCGATCGGCACGCCGATGAGCGAGCCGTACTCGGTCCAGGAGCCGTCGTAGTTCTTCACGTTCTCGTGGCCGAGCAGCTCCTTGAGCACGAACCAGGTGTGCGAGGAACGCTCGCCGATGCGGCAGTAGGCGATGGTGTCCTTGCTGCCGTCCAGGCCGGCGTCGCCGTAGATCTTGGCGAGCTCGTCGTCGGACTTGAAGGTGCCGTCCTCGTTGGCCGCCTTGCTCCACGGCACGCTGAGCGCGGTCGGGATGTGGCCGGCGCGCTGCGACTGCTCCTGCGGCAGGTGCGCCGGGGCGAGCAGCCGGCCGGCGAACTCGTCGGGGCTGCGCACGTCGACGAGGTTCTTGACCCCGATGGCCTGCACGACCTCGTCGCGGAAGGCGCGGATCGACAGGTCGGGCGCGGACGCCTGGTACTGCGTCGCGGCGCGGACCGGGACGTCCTTGTTGTACGGACGGGCGTCGAGCTCCCACTTCTTGCGGCCACCGTCGATCAGCTTGACGTCGCGGTGCCCGTAGAGCTTGAAGTACCAGTACGCGTACGCCGCGAACCAGTTGTTGTTGCCGCCGTAGAGGACGACGGTGTCGTCGTTGGCGATGCCCTTCTCCGACAGCAGCGCGGAGAACTGCTCCTGGTTGACGAAGTCCCGGCGCACCGGGTCCTGCAGGTCGGTCTTCCAGTCGATCTTCACGGCGCCGGGGATGTGACCGCCGTCGTAGGCGGAGGTGTCCTCGTCGACCTCGACGAAGACCACGCCCGGCGCGTCGAGATTCTTTTCGGCCCAGTCGGCAGATACGAGCGCGGTGTCGCGACTCATCGGAGTACTCCCTTGTCAGGTGAGGATGGGGGTGAGTCGACGCGCGGAGATTGGGTCGCACCCCGCGCGGGACCCTTGCGGAAACGGATCACGTTGGGTTGGGTGCGACGGCGCCACTGCCGGGCGGATCAGAACGTGCGCAGCTGGAATGGCCCCGTCAGATGACAGGGCGACACAGGCAGGCGGCCACGCGGCACAGGTCGACCGCGCGCCTTTTGGTGAGCAGCAGGCTCATGAACGCGACCCTACCAGCGGGTCCACGGCTCGGAACACTGTCAA
Source organism: Actinoplanes nipponensis (assembly GCF_016862275.1). Lineage (GTDB taxonomy): Bacteria > Actinomycetota > Actinomycetes > Mycobacteriales > Micromonosporaceae > Actinoplanes > Actinoplanes nipponensis. The sequence goes on from NZ_BOMQ01000047.1 coordinate 63,330, forward strand.
CCACCATCCGGGAATGCGTCCGCCGTCACAGTCCGCCCGAACTCAGCGACACGTTGCTCGCCCCGGTGGTGACGAACAGGCCGTCGGCCCGCGGCTCGACCTTCTGCACTTTCAGGCCCAGCGGCAGGGCGGGCACCTTGAGGTCGAAGGCGAGCTGCTTCACGTAATTGTTGATCAGGGTGCGCATCAGCGGGATGTTCGGCAGCCCCTCGGCGGTGACGTCGGCGAACGTCACGTTGACGACGCCGTTCTTGACCGCCAGGTTGGCCGTGCCGGTGGCGTTGAAGGTCTGGCCCAGCGCCTCGAACGGCGCGGCCCCGACCAGCTTGCCGTCGCGGGCGCTGAGCTTGAGACCCTGCTGGCCGATCAGGTCGGCCAGGTCGGCGTAGCTGAGGGTGCCGACGCCGGTGACCGTGCCGGCCACGATGTCGCCGTTGCCGGAACGCACGGTGTCCAGCGGCGCGGCCACGTCCTTGGCCCGGATGTCGAGGCGGGCCATCTTGATGTTCTTGCCGTTGCCGGCCGGCCCGGAGAAGTCCTTCAGCAGGATCTTGATCTCCTGGTAGTTGCCCCGCGCCACCTGGGTCAGGAAGGGCACGCCCTCGATGGTCACGTCCGGCTTCTCGGCGGTGGCCTTCTGCTCGGTGAGCTGCTGGGCGACCCGGTCGCCGATGACCCGCTCGGCGTACGACGCGCCGACCCGGTCGGCCACGGCCAGCGCCGCGACGATGATGAGCAGCAGCACCACGAAGGTGATCAGCAGGCGCCGACCCCAGCGCTTGCGCGGCCGTGCGGTCCCGTACACCTCAGCCACAGCGGCCTCCCGGTTCACGTCAAGATGGGGCACGGTATATGCCCGGTGCGAGCCCGGCGGACACTTCAGCTGAGCACGAAGACCGTCAGCACGTACGCGCCGGGCAGGGCCAGGGCGAACGCGCCCAGCGGACCCTGCATGTGCCGGGCCACCCAGAAGGTCGGCGTGTCGCCGGCCATCCGCCGGCCCACCTCGGAGTAGTTGACCGCGAGGTCCACCAGCCCGGCCACCCCGGCGGCGACGAAACCGAGCAGCGCGCCCTTGGCCGGGGTGAAGGGCAGCACCAGCACGCTGCCCAGCCCGGCCGCCGCCAGCGTGCCCAGCATGGCGCCGACCACGATGCCGGTCGCGCCGCGCGGCACCTGCGGCGCGATCCGCGGCCGCGGGAAGAACGCGTCGACCAGGTGCGCCACCAGCACCGCCACCGCCACCGCGGTCAGGCAGACCAGCACGGCCTGGGTGCCGACGGGCTTGCGGGTCAGCACGATCAGCTGAGCGAACGACACCACGCCGACGACGATCAGCAGGGTGCCGCTGAGCGCGTCGCGGACGTGCATGCGGTCGTCCGGACGGATGAACTGGCCCACGATCGCCACCACGTACCCGCCCGCGGCGACCAGCAGCAGCGGCAGGATGCCGGCGGGCTCGCGGTTGACCGCCAGATAGTCCGCCGCCAGGGCCGCGGCCACGCAGACCCCGGCGACCGTGCCGGCCGCGGGCGGCCGGATGGCCATGGTGAAGGCGAGGATGTAGAGCAGCTGCACCCCGAAGACCACGATCGCGTACGGCAGCCGCGCGTCCGGCCCGGACGTCTGCGCCCCCAGGACCAGGCCCAGGCCGAGCAGCCCGGCGAAGCCGGCGATGGCCACCGAGAGCTGGCGGCGGACGGGCACGACGGGGATCTCCTCGTCGAACTCCTCTTCCTCCTCCTCCGGATCGCCGCCGCGCGGGCCGATCCGGGAGGCGGGCTCGGGGGCGCCGGCGTAGAAGCCGGACGACGACCGGCCCGGCGCCGACCGGGCGATCTCCCGGGAGACGTCGTCGTCCCAGGAGTCGTTGTCGCGCGGCGCGGAGGGAAGCACGCCTGCGATCGTGCCAGACCCGGGGCGGAAAGCCTTCATCGCGGCGGGGGCGTCCCCGGATGAAATGCCGATCACGATTCGGCCGTTCGGCCACCTCCGGGGCGTAGTTCACATCACTCGACGTTGCGAGCAGGGACTCCGGGCTACTGCATCGGTTAAGGTAAGCCCAGCCCACCCGTCGGTGACGCCGGGACAAGTCCTACCGGTGGCGCAGCCCTGAGCTGTGCAGACCGGGTCACCCGAGCGGCCGTCGAGCCGCGAGGATCGAGGTGAGTGTGGAAATCCTCCTGTTGGTGACGGCACGCGCAGGTGAGCCCTCCGCTGTGCTTCCCGCGCTGGACCTGCTGCCCCACTCCGTGCGTACGGCGCCTCGCGACGTACGCACTCTGGTTTCCGGACCCAGCCCGGACGCCGTCCTGGTCGACGCCCGCTCCGAGCTCTCCGAGGCCCGCGCGACCTGCCGGATGCTGCACGCCACCGGCATCGGCGTCCCGCTGATGGCCGTGGTCACCGAGGCCGGCCTGATCGCCCTCAACGCCGACTGGGGTGTCGACGACGTCATCCTGGCCAGCGCGGGCCCGGCCGAGGTCGAGGCCCGGCTGCGCCTGGCGGTCGGCCGCCTGACCAACGCCACGGCGGGCGCCGGCGGCTCGATCCGGGCCGGCGAGCTCAACATCGACCCGGACACGTACGCGGCCAAGCTCAAGGGCCGCCCGCTCGACCTCACGTACAAGGAGTTCGAGCTGCTGAAGTTCCTGGCCCAGCACCCGGGCCGGGTCTTCACCCGCGACCAGCTGCTGCGCGAGGTCTGGGGCTACGACTACTTCGGCGGCACCCGGACGGTCGACGTGCACGTGCGGCGCCTGCGGGCCAAGCTCGGCTCGGAGTACGAGTCGATGATCGGCACCGTCCGCCAGGTGGGCTACAAGTTCGTGGTTCCCCCGTCGGGCCGCCAGCTCCCCGACAACGAGCCGGTCTCGCTGCCGGTATGACCGAGGTCCAGACCCGGGACCGGCTCTCCCCCGCCGAGGCGGCTGACGTCCTGACGTTGGCCGCCGCGGCGGACGAGGCCGACGGCGTCCACCCCCTGTCGGAGGACGGCCTCCTGGGCCTGCGCGGCTCCGGCCGCACCCATCTGCTCGCCTACGCGGACGACACCCTGGCCGGGTACGCCTACCTGGACGGCGCCTCCGGCGAGCTGGTGGTGCACCCGAAGCACCGGCTCCGCGGTCACGGCACCGCGCTGCTGGCCGCGGCCGGCCCCGGCCCCCGGCAGTTCTGGGCGCACGGCGACGAGCCGGCGGCCCGGGCGTTCGCCGAGCGGGCGGGCTTCACCCGCTCCCGGGTGCTCTGGCAGATGCGCCGGTCGCTGGCCGGCCTGCCCGACGTTCCGCTGCCCGAGGGTGTCACCGTGCGCGCCTTCGTGCCGGGCGCCGACGACGACGCCTGGCTGGGCGTCAACTCCCGGGCCTTCGCCCACCACCCGGAGCAGGGTCGCTGGACGGTGGGCGACCTGCGGCTGCGGTTCGGTGAGCCGTGGTTCGACCCGGCCGGTTTCCTGCTGGCGGTGGACCCGGCCGACGACCGGCTGCTCGGTTTCCACTGGACGAAGGTGCACCCGGCCGAGGGTGACGAGCCCGCGATCGGCGAGATCTACGTGCTCGGCGTCGACCCGGGCGGGCACCGGCGCGGGCTGGGCGCGGCGCTCAGCGTGGCCGGGCTCCGTCATCTCGCGGGCCGGGGTCTCGCGGACGCCCTGCTCTACGTGGACGAGTCCAACACCGCGGCGGTGGCGCTGTACCGGCGGCTGGGCTTCGAGGTGCACTCCACCGACGTGATGTACAGCCGCGCCTAATTGCGTTGCGGGGGCCGTCGCCAGCCACCTAGCGTCCTGCCTCATGACGTCTCAGCTCGTCGCGCTCTGCTTCGACGCGTACGACCCGCCCGGCCTCGCGGACTTCTGGGCTGGCGTGCTGGGCTGGGAGCCGGCCGGCGACACCACCCTGCGGCCGCACGACGACACCGGGTTCCGGCTCCGGTTCCGGCCGAGCGCGCAGCCCCGGACCGGCCCGAACCAGTTCCACTTCGACCTGACGAGCACGTCGCTGGAGGACCAGCAGCGGACGGTCGAGCGGGCGCTCGCCCTGGGCGCGCGGCACCTGGACGTCGGCCAGGGGCCCGAGGCTCAGCAGATCGTGCTGGCCGATCCCGAGGGCAACGAGTTCTGCGTCATCGAGCCGGACAACAAGTTCCTCGCCGAGTGCGGGTTCATCGGCGCGCTGTCGGGCGACGGCTCCCGGGCCACCGGCTACTTCTGGAGCGAGGCGCTGGGCTGGCCGCTGGTGTGGGACCAGGACGAGGAGACCGCGATCCGCGCCCCGTACGGCGGCCCCAAGGTCACCTGGGGCGGTCCGCCGCTGAGGCCGAACACCGGCCGGGAGCGGGTGCGCTTCGACCTGGCCCCGCCGGCCGGCGGCGATCAGCGGGCGGAGGTGGAGCGTCTCCTCGCGCTCGGCGCGACCCGCGTCGACATCGGGCCGGGCGAGGCCGGCCGGGTGGTGCTGGCCGACCCCGACGGCCACGAGTTCTGCGTGCTGCCCGCCGGCGACGCCTGACTCAGGCGCCGCGCAGCTCCGCCAGGACGGCGGCGTTGAGCGGGTGCGGGGCCCCGTCCGGCGTGACCAGCGCGACCGGCGCCTCGGCCGCGTGGGTGAGCGCGGCCGTGAAGCTGCCGTCCGCGAACTGCACCGCGGGACCGCGCTCGGACCGGCCGACCGCGACCGTGCGGGCCCCGACCTCCTGCGCGTGCCGGGCCAGCGCCCGGCCGGCCGCGGCGTGGTCGCCGACGCTGGTCAGCAGCATCCCGGTCGCGGGGATCCCCTGACCGGCCAGCCGGCGCAGGTGGGCGGTGACCGCCGCCCGGGCGGCGGGCTCGTCCTCCGGCTCGATGGCCAGCTCCTCGATGACCGCGGTCTCCCGCACCCGGACCACCTCGAGCGGGGCGCCCAGGTTCCGGGCGAGCGCCGCGGCCGCGTCCACGATGGCGTCGGCGCCGGGCGTCGCGCCGACGGCCACGACCACCGGCCGGGCGTCCTCGGGGGCCGCCGCACCGATCGGGGTCAGCGGTGAGCCGGTGCCCGACTCGGCCGCGGTGACCAGCCGGCGCCCGGTGGCCAGCACGGCGATGGCCAGCAGGAACGCCACGCCGCCCAGGTAGAACGGGACGCTGAGATCGAAACGGTCGGCCAGCTGGCCGGCCGCGAACGGCGCCAGCCCGCCGCCGATGAAGCGCACGAAGCCGTACGCCGAGGAGGCCACCGAGCGCTCGACCGGCGCGACCAGCATGACCGCCTGGGTGGTCAGCGTGTTGTTGATGCCGATGAAGGCGCCGCTGACGATGACGGCCACGATGACCGTGCGGGGTGTCGAGACGCCGGCCGCGATGACCACCATGACGACGGCCAGCGCCGCCATGTTCGCGTAGAGGACCCTGACCGTGCCGAAGCGGGCCTGCAGCCGCGGGGCGACCAGCACGCTGAAGGCGGCGACGAGCAGGCCCCAGCCGGTGAAGACCAGGCCGAGCTGGTGCGCCCCGAGCTCCATCGGGTACGGCGCGTAGCCCAGCATGGTGAAGAAGCCCCAGTTGTACAGCAGGGCCATGACGCCCATGGTCAGCAGGCCGCGGTGGCGCAGCGCCTTGAGCGGCGCGGTCACCGAGGTGGGCCGGGACGGCTTCGGCAGCGCCGGTACGAACGCGATCGTCGCCACCATCGCGATCGCCATCAGCACCGCCACCCCGAAGAACGGGCCGCGCCAGCTGATGCTGCCCAGTTCGCCCCCGAGCAGCGGGCCGACCGCGATGCCGAGGCCGAGGGCGGTCTCGTACAGGATGATCGCGCCCGCGAAGCCGCCGCTCGCCGAGGCCACGATGACCGCCAGGCTGGTTGCGATGAACAGCGCGTTGCCCAGGCCCCAGCCGGCCCGGAAGCCGACGATCTGGCCGACCGTGTCGGAGGCGCCCGCCAGCGCGGCGAAGACCACGATGACCAGCAGGCCCACGACCAGGGTGCGCTTGGGCCCGATCCGGCTGGCGACCGCGCCGGCCACGAGCATCGCCACCGCCGTCACCACCAGGTAGCTGGTGAACAGCAGGGACACCTGGCTCGGCGTGGCGTGCAGGTCGGTGGCCAGCGCGGGGAGGATCGGGTCGACCAGCCCGATGCCCATGAACGAGATGACGCAGGCGAAGGCCACGGCCCAGACGGCGCGCGGCTGGCGGAACGGGCTGGTCGCGGGGTCGCCGGTACGCATACCTGCATTATGCAGCTATCTCCGCGGGAGAACGGGGTCAGCTACCTCACAGCGGCCGGTCCCACGCGTCCCGAGCCGGTCAACCAGGGCCGAAAGAGAACACAAAATAACGGACATATGAGGCGTCGCGCCCTCGGTTCACTTAACGGACAGCCCCTCCTCGGGAAAAGGCAACGGGCCGGCGAAGACCTGTTCACCGTGCGTTCACTTAGGCCCGGGGAGCCGGTCACCTCGCCCTCTTAGCTTTCCGGGTGTGCCGATGAGAGTTCGGCCGGCCGGGACTACGGAGCCCGGAGTTGCAACATTCGTGAAGGGAAACTCGTGAAGCTCCAGCGGTTCTACGTTGCCGGCATTGCCTTGACCGCGTCTGTCGCGCTCGCGGCGTGCGGCTCTGACAACACCGACTCGCCTGCCGCCGGCGGCGCCTCCGCCGCGTCCGCGAACTGCGCGGTCGGCGACCTGACGGCGCAGGGTTCTTCGGCCCAGAAGAACGCCATGGACGAGTGGATCAAGGCTTACCAGGGCCAGTGCTCGGGCGCCAAGATCGGCTACGAGGGCACCGGTTCCGGCGCGGGCATCCAGGCGTTCATCGCCGGCACCGCCGACTTCGCCGGCTCGGACTCCTCCCTCAAGCCCGAGGAGCAGCCGCAGGCGAACGCCAAGTGCCCGGGTGGCCAGGCGCTCAACCTCCCGATGGTGATCGGCCCGATCGCGGTGGTCTACAACCTCGACGGTGTCGAGAACCTGCAGTTCTCCTCCGCGACGCTGGCCAAGATCTTCGCCGGCAAGGTGACCAAGTGGGACGACCCGGCGATCAAGGCGGAGAACGCCGACGCCAAGCTCCCGTCGACGGCGATCCAGGCCGTGCACCGCTCCGACGAGTCCGGCACCACCGACAACTTCACCAAGTACCTGAGCAAGACCGCCGAGGCGGACTGGACCTTCGGCAACGCCAAGGCCTGGAAGGCCCCGGGCGGCGTCGGCGCGGCCAAGTCGGACGGCGTGGCCACCGCGGTCAAGAGCACGGTCGGCGCGATCTCCTACGTCGAGCTGTCCTTCGCCGAGAACAGCGACCTGAAGAAGGCCAAGATCAAGAACGGCGCGGGCGAGTTCACCGAGCTCACCGCCGAGAGCGCGGGCAAGACCATCGCCGGCGCCAAGGTCAAGGGCACCGGAAGCGACCTGGCCCTCGACATCGACTACGCCACCACCGAGGCCGGCGCGTACCCGATCGTCCTGGTCACGTACGAGATCGCCTGCAGCAAGGGAAGCCCCAAGGCCGCGGCCATCAAGGGTTTCCTGAGCTACACCGCCAGCACCGGCGGCCAGTCCGCGCTCGCCGAGCTGGGCTACGCCCCGCTGCCGGAGGCCGTGCGCAGCAAGGTCGAGACCTCGGTCGCGGCCATCTCCTGACCGCCGCGTCCACCACCCCGCCGACCCCCTCCTAGACGACAGCGAGCGAGCGCATGGGTGACTATCCCTCCCGCTCGGCGAGCACCCGAGCCGGTGGATCGAGCGTGACAGCACGTCACGCCCGGTCCGCCGGCAGCGGCGTCTCGCCGATTCCTCCCGACGACCTCGACGGCAGCCGACCGCCGCTCGGTGGCGGGGGCGCGCTGCCCCGCAAGGCGCGGTTCTCCATGGAGGCCGGCTTCCGGGGCCTCACCACGGCGGCCGGCGCGATGGTGCTGGTCATCATCGTCGCCATCGCGGTCTTCCTAGTCTCGAAGGCCGTGCCCGCCCTGCAGGCGAACACCGAGAACTTCCTGACCTACAAGGCCTGGTTCCCCAACGACGCCGAGCCCAAGTTCGGCATCGCCGCGCTGGCGTTCGGCACGGTGCTGACCTCGGTGCTCGCGCTGATCGTCGCGGTGCCCATCGCCCTGGGCATCGCGCTGTTCCTCTCGCACTACGCGCCCCGGCGGCTGGCCAACCCGCTGGGCTTCGTCATCGACCTGCTCGCCGCCGTGCCCAGCGTCGTGTTCGGCCTGTGGGGCCGCGACGTCTTCCGGGAGCCGGTGCAGGACCTGTCGGTCTGGCTCAACAAGTACTTCAGCTGGCTGCCGATCTTCGGGGGCGACGGGCCGTTCGGCCGGTCCATCATGCTGGGCAGCCTGGTGCTGGCGATCATGGTGCTGCCGATCGTGACCTCGTTGTCGCGGGAGGTCTTCCAGCAGACGCCGCTGATGAACGAGGAGGCGGCGCTCGCCCTGGGCGCCACCAAGTGGGAGATGATCCGCACGGCCGTGGTGCCGTACGGCAAGCCCGGCGTCATCGCCGCGGTCATGCTCGGCCTGGGCCGGGCGCTCGGCGAGACCATCGCCCTGGCGCTGACCCTCGGCATCGTCTTCAACATCTCGTTCAACCTGATCCAGAGCGGCGGCAACAGCATCGCCGCCAACATCGCCAACACCTTCGGCGAGGCCAACGCCACCGGGCGCGGCGCGCTGATCGCCTCCGGTCTGGTGCTGTTCGCCATCACGCTGGTCGTCAACATGGCTGCGCGGGCGATCATCTACCGCCGCCGCGAGTTCCGGGACAGTGCCGCATGAGTCTGCTCGAGCAAGAGGTGCCCGGCGTCGTCATGACGCCGGACCACATCCGGTCCAAGAAGCTGCCCTGGCCGGTCGACCTCGGCATCGCCGTCGTCGCGCTCGCCGTGTCCGCCGCCGTCGTGTACGGCCTGGGCATCGGCAACTGGGTCCTGGTCGTCGTGCTCGGCGTGGCGTTCTACCTGGCCGGGATGTTCGCCGCCGCCTCCCGGGTCGAGGGCCGCCGCTCGGCCCGCAACCGGCTCTGGAAGACGCTCATCTACGGCGCCTGCCTGCTGGCGATCCTGCCGCTGGCCTCGGTCGTCTGGACGCTGGTCTCGAAGGGCGCCGCCCGCCTCGACGGGGACTTCTTCGGCAGCTCGATGAACAACATCGGCGCCCGGGACGCGAACGGCGGCGCGTACCACGCGATCGTCGGCACGCTGCAACAGGTCGGCATCGCCACCCTGATGGCCGTGCCGCTGGGCGTGCTCGGCGCGATCTACCTGGTCGAGTACGGCCGCGGCAAGTTCGCCCTGACCGTGCGCTTCTTCGTCGACGTCATGACCGGCATCCCGTCGATCGTGGCCGGCCTGTTCATCCTGGCCTTCTGGGTGCTGATCGTCAGCCCCTGGTTCAACAACGGCACGCCCCGCTTCTCCGGCTTCGCCGCCTCCCTGGCCCTGACCGTGCTGATGTTGCCCACGATCGTGCGGTCCACCGAGGAGATGCTGCGGCTGGTGCCCGGGCCGCTGCGCGAGGGCGCGTACGCGTTGGGCGTACCGCAGTGGAAGACGATCCTCAAGGTCGTCCTGCCCACGGCGCTGCCCGGCATCGTCACCGGCATCATGCTCGCCGTCGCCCGCGCCGCCGGCGAGACCGCCCCGGTGCTGCTGGTGGCCGGGGGCGCCGCCGCGATCAACTTCGACCCGTTCTCCGGCAACCAGTCGTCGCTGGCGCTCTTCGTCTACCAGCAGGCCGGCGACGCCTCCCGCTACGCGCCGGACCGCGCCTGGACGGCGGCCCTGACGCTGGTCGCCCTGGTCCTCGTCCTCACGATCGCGGCGAAGCTGCTCGCCCGTCGCAACCGGCTGTCCTGAGAGGTGTCCCCCATGGCCAAGCGCATCGAGGCGAGCAACGTCTCGTCCTACTACGGCTCGTTCAAGGCGATCGACAACATCTCCATGACCGTGGAGCCGAAGACGATCACCGCCCTGATCGGCCCGTCCGGCTGCGGCAAGTCGACGTTCCTGCGGTCCATCAACCGCATGCACGAGGTGCTGCCGAACGCCCGCATCGAGGGCCGGCTGACCATTGACGACCAGAACATCTACGACTCAGACGTCGACGTCACCGCGGTGCGCCGGATGATCGGCATGGTGTTCCAGCGGCCCAACCCGTTCCCCACGATGTCGATCTACGAGAACGTGGTCGCGGGCCTCAAGCTCAACGGCGTCCGCAAGAAGTCGCTGCTGGACGACGCGGCGGAGAAGTCGCTGAAGTCGGCCAACCTCTGGGACGAGGTCAAGGACCGCCTGGCCCGCCCGGGCGCCGGCCTCTCCGGCGGCCAGCAACAGCGGCTGTGCATCGCCCGGACCATCGCGGTGGAGCCGCAGGTCGTGCTGATGGACGAGCCCTGCTCGGCGCTGGACCCGATCTCGACGCTGGCCATCGAGGACCTGATGTTCAAGCTCAAGGACCGCTTCACCATCATCATCGTCACGCACAACATGCAGCAGGCGGCCCGGGTCAGCGACAAGACCGGCTTCTTCTCGATCGACAAGACCGGCGAGCCGGGCCGGCTCATCGAGTACGACGACACGCAGAAGATCTTCAGCAACCCGGCCGAGAAGAAGACCGAGGACTACATCACCGGCCGCTTCGGCTAGATCGTCAGCACGGCGTCGCCGTTCTCGGTCAGCTCCACCCGGGGCATGACGGGAGCGGCGGCGTCCCGCTCCGCGGTCCAGACCCCTTCAATGCTTTCGTACGCGCACAGATCGTTCAGCATCACGCGCGTAGGTGGCAGCATGGTGAGGCCGTTGGCGGCCGCCGGGCTGACCCAGGTGGTCCGGTCGGCCTCACCGGACACGTCCCGCGCCGTCTGGGCCGGCGGCAGGACCGCCACGAAGAACCAGGTGTCGAACCGCCGGGGCTCGAACTCCGGGGTGATCCACCGGGCCCAGGGCAGCAGCAGGTCGTCCCGCAGCCGCAGACCCCGCCGCGCCAGCAGCTCGGTCATCGTCAACTCGCGGCGCTGCACGGCGAGCCGATCGGCCTCCCAGTCGGCCCCACTGACATCCCCGACCAGCCCGCCATCCCCTGCACTCCCGCCGCCGGTCCCGGCCTCCGCCGCACTCGCGCCACCGGCCCGGGCCTCCGCCGCACTCGCGCCACCGGCCCGGGCCTCCGCCTCGCCCGCGCCACCGGCCCGGGCCTCCGCCTCGCCGGCCGGGCCGGCCAGCAGCACGCCGGCCTCCTCGAACAGCTCGCGGGCGGCGGCGCCCACCACGGCCTTCGCCTCCGCCTCGGGCACGCCGAGCCGCTCCGGCCAGTCGGTCCCGATGGTCCGCGGCCGGTCGTCGCGATCCACCCCGCCGCCCGGGAAGGCGTAGACGCCACCGAAGACCATGGTCGACGCGCGCCGCAGGACGTACACCTCGAAGCCGGCCGCGGCCGGGCGCAGGAGCACGACGGTCGCGGCCGGGCGCGCGGGGGCCGGAGGGCCGGTGAAGTCCCGGGCCCGTTGCAGCATGGCCGCCGGCAGCGGCATCGTTTGGCTCACCCGTCGATCCTGCCTCATCCGGCCGCCCCGCTCACCACCGCCGATCGGACCGGCGGCGGCGGGCGCCCACGGGCGATACCGTGGCGATCATGACCGAGAAGAACGTCCGCTGGGGAATCCTGGGCACCGGCGGCATCGCCGGCACCTTCGCCGCCGACCTGCCGCTCGTGCCCGGCGCCGAACTCGCCGCCGTCGGCTCCCGTACCGGCGCGACCGCCGCCGCGTTCGCCGAGCGGCACGGGTTCGCCCGCGCACACGGCTCCTGGGCCGAGCTGGCCGCCGACCCCGAGGTCGACGTGATCTACGTGGCGACCCCGCACGCCTTCCACTACGACGCGGCCATGACGTGCCTCGAGGGCGGAAAGGCGGTGCTGTGCGAGAAGCCGATGACGCTGGACCACCCGTCGTCGGCCCGGCTGGCACAGGAAGCCCGCGACCGCGGCCTGTTCCTGATGGAAGCCATGTGGATGCGCTGCAACCCCGCCGTACGCCGCATCGCCGAACTGGTCGCCGAGGGCACGATCGGCGAGGTGACGGCGGTGCACGCCGACTTCGGCCTGCAGGGCCCGTTCGAGGCGACGCACCGGCTGCGCGACCCCGCGCTGGGCGGCGGCGCCCTGCTGGACCTCGGCGTCTACCCACTCAACCTGGCCCACCTGATCCTCGGCGCGCCGGCGACGGCGCACAGCTGGGCGAGGCTCACCCCGGAAGGCGTGGACGACAACACCGGCATGCTGCTGGGCTACGCGTCGGGCGCCGTGGCCGCGCTGACCTGCAGCCTGGTCGGCGAGACCCGCAACGGCGCGTCGATCACCGGCACGCTCGGCCGGATCGACCTGCCGCCGGGCTTCTTCGTACCCCGCTCGTTCCGGCTGCACCGGATGGGCGCCGAGCCGGAGGAGATCAGCTTCCCGTTCGAGGGCAGCGGCTATCAGTACGAGGCCGCCGAGGTGCAGCGGTGCCTGGCGGAGGGGCTGCTGGAGAGCCCGCTGATGCCGCACGCGACGACGCTGGAGCTGATGAAGCTGATGGACGACATCCGAGCTCAGCTCGGCGTCGTCTACCCCTGACCCCTGGACAGACCAACCGGCCGACCACCGGCGTCTTGCGTCGGATCTCCGGCCTTCGGTCTGCCGCCCTCGCGGATCTTGATGAGTTGGGGCGGGTTCTTGGGCGCCGGCGCTTCAAGATCTGGCCTGGAGGGACCCATCGGCTGCGAGCACGGCTGCGGGTGGGCCCCAGCCGGACTCGCCGCCGTGGTGGATGACTGGCCGTGGTCAGCACTGTTTGACCGCGAGCCGGACAACCACAGCAAGGTTGCGGTGGGATAGCGGATGCCGTTGCCCGCTGAAGGGCGGCAGTCACATCACCCGCCGTCACGCACCCACACCGCGAGTTGCGCAACCACGCCGCCGGCCACGCTCGTCGCCAGCCATGCACTACGCCTCCGGTGCCCTGGGCCACCCGCGCGACCATTGACAGCGAGACGGGTGCGGTCCGACGGCGTGCTTCCACCCCCACCCGCCGCCCACGGCACCCACGCCACCCGCCTCGCGCCACCCGCGCCATCCGGCGCCCGCAGCTCCCGCGCCACCCGCGCCATGCGCCGCCCGTAGCGCCGCGCCACCCGCTACCCGCGCCACCCGCCACCCGCCGCCCGCAGCGCACGCCACCCGCCGCCCGCAGCGCCCGCGCCACTTGCCACCTGCCACCTGCCACCGGCCACCGGCCACCGGCCACCGGAGCCAGTCGCCA
>NZ_BOMQ01000048.1 GCF_016862275.1 Actinoplanes nipponensis
GGACCCCCCGGGTCCCGCCCTCCGGCCGCCTCGGCCGCGCGGCCGGGGTTCGCGGGTTGCCCGGGCTGCGGAAGAATCGGCCCATGGAACCGACCCCACCGGCCGGCGCGGCCCCGGCCCGCGATCGTGACGCCGCCGGCCGCCCCCGCAACGCCCGGCCCCGCGACGGTCTCGGCCGGCCCCTGCCCAAGGGGATGACGGGCGTGCCCACCACCCCCGATGACCTGGTCCTGCCGCCGGCCGAGGCCCTGCGGGAGGCGCAGCGCCTGCTCGACGCCGGGCGGCCGTTCCACGCCCACGAGGTGCTGGAGGCGACCTGGAAGGCCGCCGGGGAGTCCGAGCGCGAGCTCTGGCGGGGCCTGGCGCAGCTCGCGGTCGGCCTGACCCACGCCCGGCGCGGGAACGCCGAGGGCGCTTCCCGGCTGCTGCGGCGGGCCGCGGACCGGATCGAGGCCTACGCCGCGGCACCGCCGCACGGCGTGCCGGTGGCGGCGCTGGTCGCCTGGGCCCGGGACACGGCCGAGCGCATCGGCCGCGGCGACCGGGTGGACGAGGGAGCGCTGACGCCGGCCCTGCTCGGTTGAGCGCGCCGGGATCACCCGATCGGACGCTCCCGGCGGGCGGTCCGGGAGCCCGTCCGGACCGCAAATGCGCCGAGCCGCTACGGTTTACGACATGACGACCTACTCGGGTCCGGCAACGCTGATTCTCGTCGACGGCGCACGCGTCACCGGCATGGCTTCGCTCGGCACCAACAACCGGGGAAACCTCAACGGGTGGAGCGGCACGTTCCGGCCCAACGAGGTGAACACGGACATCCGCAACGCGACCGAGGGGCTGCAGCTGGAGCTGCCGTACGACCAGATCGGGGAGGTCACGGTCACCGGGGTCCGCAAGCTGCTCGCCACCCAGGTGCTGATGTCCCTGGTCGGACGCGGTCCCGCCCCGTTCTGAGCCGCCCGGCCACGACAGCACCCCCGCCGCCCGGTGGGGGTGCTGTCGTCCCGTGGGAGGTCAGTTCCAGTTGTCGACCTTGACGTCGTGCGGGTCGGGTGCCCCCGTGCCGGTCTCGATGAGCGACTTGAGGCTCATCAGGTAGGTGGCCCACTTCGTGCTGCAGTGGTGCATGAACTCCACCGGCTCCCGCCAGCCCCGGTGGGCGAACAGCACGCCGGTGTAGTCCTGGTCCGGCTCGAGGCGCCACTCCACCCGGGTGCCGATCCACTCCTCCGGGCCGCCGACCACCTCCCAGGTCACGCGCCGGCCGGCGGCGAGCTCGACCACCTTCATGTCGATGCCGCCGGGGCCGAACCGGAACTCCAGCACGCCGCCGGGGTCGTCGCCCCGGCCGCGGGTGTCGGTCGTCCACCAGCCGGCCAGCCCCTCGACCGTGGTCAGGGCGGCGAAGACGGCGGCCGGCGGCGCCTGGACGCCGACCTTGTGCAGGATGTCCACCATGGGATCTCCCCTCTCGGTTCAGTTCGGTCGATCGGTCGTGTCCCGGGCGCGCTGCACGGCCTCGGCGATCCGCTGGATCCGCCGGAGCCGGGCGTCCCACGCCGCGCCCACCGAGGACAGCTGGGCCACGGCGCGGGCCAGCTGGACCTCGTCCACCCGGTAGCGCCGTTCCCGCCCGGCCGGCGCGGCGCGCACCAGGCCGACCCGGTCGAGCACGCCGAGGTGTTTCGCGATGGCCTGCCGGGTCACCGGCAGCTGCTCGCTGAGGCTGGTGGCGGTGCCGTCGCCGGCCGCCAGCAGCAGGTCGAGCAGCCGCCGGCGGGTCGGGTCGCCGACCGCGGACCACAGGTCGTCGTCGACGGCGGCCGTGGTCACCGCGCCGACACCAGCCGGGCGAGGTAGTCACCCAGCCGGGGGACGAACGTGTCCCAGCCGGCGACGTGGTCGCGGTAGTAGTCGGCGACCTTGGCCGCCTCCCAGCCCATCTCCCGGAAGCCGGTCTCGGTCAGCCGGATCCGGGTGCCCCGCCCGGCCGGGGTCAGCTCGAAGGTGATCAGCAGCGAGCGCGGGTCGTCGAGCCGGCCCTCCGGGTGGCACCAGCGGAACGAGAACAGCCGGGGCGGCTCGACGTCCACCACGACGATGGGCGCGACCTGGGCCCGGTCGCCCCAGATCAGCTCGCCGGCCGCGCCCGGGGTGGCGTCCAGCTCGGCGTCGTCGGTCCACCACTGGGAGATGTGCTCGGGGCGGCTGACCACCTCGAAGACCACCTCGGGGGTGGCGTCGACGTGGATCTCGCGCTCGATGCTGCCGTACTCCATGCCCTGCCTCCATGCGCAACGTTTGGTTGCACATGACGGTAGTCGCCGGGGGGCGCTTGCGCAACCTTCGGTTGCGTTTCGGGGCGGCGGGCCTCAGATGTTGCTCAGGCCGACGTACTTGGGCACCTCGCGGCGCAGCTGCTCCTGGATCTCCCGGGCCTCGCCGGGCGGCACCGCGCGCAGGCAGGCCGGCAGCCCCCGCAGCACCGCCTCCAGGTCCAGAGCCCGGTTCGCGTTGTGGTGGTAGTAGCGCAGCTCGGCCACGAAGTCGGCCATGAGCAGGGTCGCCTTGTCGGGGTTCTCCCGCCACAACCAGGTGAACACGGCGCCGAACGCGTCACCGAGCAGCGCCACCGACCCGGGCTCGAAGTGCTCGAGCGTCAGCTCGGCCTCGTAGAACACGAGCCCGACCAGCAACTGGTCGAGAATGTGCTCGGGTATCTCGCGGGTGTGCACAGAAGCATCCTCTCTTCTCCGGGCCACCCCCGGTGAGGCCGGGCACACGGCTCGTTCTGTCGGATCGATGCCTGACATTGCCGCCGAGGACGGGTAGGACGGGCACGACCGTCGATCCCCGGCCGCTCCCCCGCGGGCGTCCCCGGCCGCGGCGCGCACGGTGATGCGCTGACCGGAACGCCTCACCGCGGCGCGCGCAGCGGCGCACCGGCCTCCGGCCGGCGGCGTCTTGCCGCGCCCTGCCGGGGAATCGCCGGCGGCCGCCCGGCCGCCGGCGACGCGGCCTCCGGCGATGCGGCCGCCGGGGGCGCAGGCGCCGGCGACGCGGCCGCCGGCGGCGCGGGCACCGGCGACTCCGCCCCCGGCGGTACTGGCGCCGCTGGTCCAGGCGTCGCCGGCCACCGACCGGTCGCGAGCGCCGCCGCGTAGCCGAACGCGCAGGCCACCGGCAGCCAGATCGGCGCCATCATCCGGTCGAACTCGGAGTCGACCGGGTGGGCCACCAGCATCAGGATCCCGGTCAGGCCGGTGAGGATCCACAGTGCCGCGACCGGGCGCATCCGCAGCACGAGCACCGCGGCGGCGAACAGGAAGGCCACGACCATGGCCGGACCGGCCCACTCGGCGGCCAGCCGCGAGGGCCAGAAGTCGAGGTTGCGCCCGATCAGCCAGCCGATCGGGTCGGGCACGTCCGCCCGCTGCTTGAAGTGTCGCGTGGCGAAGTCCTGGATCGTCTCGTTCAGCCCGGGCAGGCGCAGCGTCCAGGCGGCGATCTGCCAGCCCAGCACCGCCAGCAGACCGGCCGCGGCGATCGTCACGGCCGGCCACCGCGGCCGGCGGCCGGGCAGCGCGAGCAGGCCGGCGGCCGACAGGATCAGGGCCATCGCCATCCCGCTGGCCGAGCGGACCAGGAACAGCCAGACCAGCGCGACCAGGATGACCGGCAGGCCGAGCCGGCGACCCCGCAGCAGCAGCGTGGCGCCCAGCACGACCGCCAGGTAGCCGGCCAGGGTCCCGCTCTCGGTCAGCATGCGGCTCATCCAGAAGCCCGCCGGCAGGACGAACAGGGCGACCACGGCCAGCACCCCGGCGGACCGCAGGCCGCTGGCCAGCCAGACCGCCAGGTACGCCAGCGCGGCCGCGAGCAGCGCCAGCACCATGGTCGCGGCCATCATGCCCCG
Organism: Actinoplanes nipponensis; assembly: GCF_016862275.1. Taxonomy (GTDB): domain Bacteria; phylum Actinomycetota; class Actinomycetes; order Mycobacteriales; family Micromonosporaceae; genus Actinoplanes; species Actinoplanes nipponensis. Next base: position 3,917 of record NZ_BOMQ01000048.1, read on the forward strand.
CCACAGCCCCAGCGTGGCGACGAACGGGGCGGCGAACAGCGGGTACCCCGGGCGGCTGTCGAAGATGGCGACGTAGCGCGGGGAGTACCCCCCGGTCCGGTAGCCGCGGCAGGTGGGCTCGGCCCGCCTGGCCCGCAGCGAGCGGTTGATGTCCCGGCACAACTGGCGGCTGGCGGCCCGGGCGGCCTCGCCCGCGTCCACCCCGGTGAAGATCAGCGCCTGCCGCATGTACCAGTAGCTGTCCCCGGAGGCGACCCGCCGGGGGTCGTCGTACCGGGCGAGGAAGAGCAGCGCGGCGATCGCCACCACCAGCAGCAGCCAGGCCGTCTCGACCAGTCCCCGCCGGGCGCGCGGGCCCCACGGTCGCGCCCCGGCGGGCCGAACGTCTTGCGTGTCCACGTGTGCACTCGATCCCCGCGATGGAGCCTGCGTGTCCGTCTACGGTCACCCTGACTCCCCCTAGACGCCCAGGTGACCGGTGCCGGGCGACAGCAGGGGCACAAATTCGCACCGCCGGCCCGGCCGTTGCCCTCCCGGCGCGGCGACGGTCCATAGTGGTGCGGTGCCGCAGGGTCTGACGTAGGCCGGCGCGGTCAAGCTCCCGGGCGGCTCGGGCCCGCTGGTCTCGTTGGCGGACAACCCGCTCGGCGGCGCGCTCAGCCTGGCCACGGCCGGCGGCAGCGACGTCGCGCTCAGCCTCTTCGACGCCAAGGGCGAGGCGATCCGGCTCGGCCACCTGGTGGCCGGCCGGCTCACCGAGACGGTACGCGGCCTGGGCCGCTACGACCTCCGCGCTGGACGACGATCCGGCCGCCCTGCTGCACGCCTACGACCGGGCGGCCCGCGCGGTGTCCGCCGCCGCGTGGGGACCGGCCGGCGCCCGCACCGGGTCGCCCGGGCCGGCCATCCGGTTGGTGCTGCGCTCGCTGGCCACCGACGCCCACCGGCTGCCGTCGGCCGACGTGCTGCGGCTGGTCCGGCTGATCCGCGCGAGCAGCCGGTTCGACGACGCCGAGCACCTGCCGGCCGCCGTCGAGTGCCTGCTGGCGGACCCCACGCCGTTCGCCGACGAGCGGGACCTGCTGAGCGGCGAGCTGCTGGCCGACGCGGCGCCGGTGATCCGCGGGCTATCCCCGCAGGGGTGCCTGAGCCTGCTGACCGCGCTGGCGTACGCCCGCACCGTCGCCCTGGCGACGATCCTGGCTGCGATCGACGAGCGGCTGGCCGCCCCGGACGTGCGCGACCGGATCCGGACCGATCCCGACCTGGCCGTCCGCCTGGCCGACGCCCGCGACCGGCTGCGGCCGTCGTCCTGAGCCCCGGCGCCGGCGGGGGTCAGCCGCGTCGCAGCCAGTGGTCCAGCCAGGCGAACGCCTCCTCCTGCATCTCCCGGACGAAGACGTGGCCGAGGCCGGGCCAGATCCGGGTGCTGAGCCGGTGCTGCGCGCGCCGGTCGGCCCAGACCGCGCGCATCTTGGCGTACGCGGCCGCCACGCCCTCGGCCGGGAACAGCGGGTCGGCCTCGCCGTCGAACAGCATCATCGGCCGCGGCGCGGCGATGCCGGCCACGTCCGGGATGTCGAGGTAGCGGGCCAGGCCGGGGTGCAGCATGAAGAACGCCGACTGGCCGCGCAGCGTGTTGTTGCCCGCGACCATCATCTCCCTCAGCCCGGTCATCCAGCAGGCCGACACGGTCGCCGCGATGTGGTCCGACAGCGCCGCGACCTGCCATGCCCGGTAGCCGCCCAGGGAGAAGCCGACCGCCGCGATCCGGCGCTCGTCCACCTCGGGCAGCGACGCCAGCATGGCGGCGGCCCGGACGTCCTCGCGGGCCATCAGCCCGGACAGCGACGACCCCAGGTTGAACAGGTTGCCGGCCAGCGCCTGCTGCCCCTCGTACGTGAGGCCGCCGCGGTCGCCCCAGCCCAACCCGTCCACGGCGAGCACCGCGTACCCGCGGGCGGCCAGCTCGTTGCCGATGAACCGGCCGCTGAAGTAGCGCTGCGCCCAGGCCTGCGCCGACGCCCGGCGGGTGTCGTCGTACCAGGGCTCGATCAGCTTCTCCTTGCCGATGTCGAACCGGGCCCCGTGATCGTGCAGCGCCAGCACGGCGGGGAACGGGCCGGGCCCGTCCGGGACCAGCAGGATTGCCCGTACCCGGCTGTGGCCGGTGACGTTGAACAGCACCTGCCGCTGCCGGTAGCCGTCCCGCGGTTGCTCATCGATGATCTCGACGTCGAAGGCGGAGTCGTCGCGCGGCTGCCACAACAGCTCCTCGACCTTGGCCCGGGCCAGCCGCCGCCAGGCCCGCCAGCCCAGGTCGCGGTGGTGGGGCCAGGCCAGCGGGAAGTCCAGCTCGGCCTTGAGCCGCTCGGCGAAGACCGGCAGGGCGCCGTCGACGACCCCGGGACTCTCGAACCCGGGCCCGGGCGCGCCGAGGGATCCGGGAGACGCGGCGGCCGGCGCCGGCAGGTGGCCCGAGGCCAGGGCGAGAGGGGGCAACGTGACGAACGCGCGCCGCTTCATACATTCCCCTTTGTCGATGGATATCGACCGTAGGAGCAGCCGTCGGGCCCTGTCAAACAGCCGTGGGCGCGACGGCGGCTCCGCCGTCGCGCCCACGGGGCGCCACCGTTCAGGTCGCTCAGCGCGTACGCGGGTCCACGTCGTTGCTGCGGCTGCCGGCCTTGGCCAGGCCCCGGCTGACCAGGTAGCCGATGGTGAGCAGCGTGATGAACCACCACGCCTTGTCGGCGGCGAAGTAGTCGCCGCCGTCGTTGGCGGCGCCGTCACCCACCGTGTACGAGGCGATCAGCACGCCGATGACGGCGGCGAGGTAGACGAACAGCTCGGTGGTCTTGAACGACGGCTTGGTCTCCTCGCCGCGGAACCGGTTGTGCTTCACGTCGACGGTGTCGTTGTGCGTGTGGGTGCTCGTAGCCATGGTCTATTTCCTCCAGGGGGTCACATTTCGGGCCGCCTTGCGCGGCGAGCGAGGGGTACCCGGCGCCGCCGGGGCCAATCGGTGTTCCCAGGAAGTTTTCAGATCGTTACCAGCTTCGGCCGGTCACCAATCGTGACGGCCGGCGTCGCGGACCCGTGAGGTCGCGGGGCCGCTGGCCCGGTGCTGGTCGGCGCCGGCGCTGGTGTGGCGGGTGTCGCCGTGGCCGCCGTGCCAGTCGAGGACCAGCATGCAGGCGTCGTCGGGCAGCGTGCCGTCGGGCCGGCGACCTCCAGGATGAGATCGCCCAGCACCCGGACCAGCTCCCGGGGGTGCAGCTCCCGGAGATCGGCCAGGTGCGTGGGCAGGTCCAGCGCCGCGGCGCCCCGCTCCAGCATGCCGTCGGTGAGCAGCACCAGGCGGTCCCCGGGCCGCAGGTCCACCCGGGCGGTCCGGAACGGCCGGTCCCGGAGCAGGCCGAACGGCCGGTTGACGGTCAGCGCCGGCGACCGCGTCACTCCCCCGCGGACCAGCAGCGGGGTGGGGTGCCCGGCGTTGACGACGGCGAGCATCCCGGTGCGCAGGTCGAGCCGGCCGAGAATCCCGGTGACGAAGGCGGCCCGGTCGGGCGCGTTGTCGTAGAGCGCCCGGTTGGCCGCCTCGGCCTGCTCGATCAGCGTGCCGCCGCGGCGGCGGGCGTTGCGCGGTCCACCGACGCAGAGGGTCGCCGCGAGCGCGCTGTGGACCCCGGGCCCTCTCCACGGCGGCCAGCACGTCGGCGAGCTCCCTGCCGTCCGTCCGGTCCGAGGTCACGCGCTGGAGCATGGACGCGACCGCCCGGCCCCCGGTCAGCACGCGGGGGTCACCGCACCAGGCGGCGCAGCGCCCACCGGGCCACCGGCAGATAGCCCGCCACGGCGGGGGCGAAGCCGACCACGGTCAGCCCGGTCCGGGTCCCGGCGGCGGTGGCCTGCACGGTGTGCAGCAGGGTCAGCCGGACGCCGGCCGCCGAAGCCGTCCACGACCAGGTGCGCACCGGTCCCGCGTCGTCGACCCCGATGATCTGGAACGGGACCGGGAGGCCGGCCGGCCCGTGCACCACGCCGGAGGTGCCGGGGCTGAGCAGGTCGCCCGGGTAGTCCACCGAGCGGATCTGCGGCGACCACTCCGGCCAGCGCCGCGGGCGGACGTACCGGTCCCAGACGTCCTCGGTGGCGCGCGGGCCCTCGACGGTGATCTCTCGGCGCAGTGCCGGCCAGGCGACCTTCATGCCCCCATCCTGCAGCACCGGGGGCGCCGACGGGTCCGGCCCGGCGGCGTCACCGGTCGGGCCGCACGATGACCTTGACCGAGCCGGGGTCGCGGGTGGCGGCGGTGAGCGCCTGCTCCACCTCGGCCAGCCCGTAGTGCCCGGTGACCAGCGCGTCGAGGTCGACCCGGCCGGCGGCGGCCAGCGCGATGGCCGCGGGCCACGTGTTGGCGTAGCGGAACGTGCCGGTCAGCTCCAGTTCGTTGTTCTGCAGGTGGACCAGCGGCAGGGCGATCTCGTCGCCGCCCATGCCAGCCAGCACGATCCGGCCGGCCCGGGTCACCGCGCGGATGGCGTCGCCGGTGGCGGCCGGGTGCCCGGAGCACTCGAGCAGCACGTCGGGGTCGACGCCGGCGTCCCGCAGCGGGGTCTGTCCGGTGTGCACCGTGGCGGTGGCGCCGAGGTGGGCGGCGAGCCGCAACCGGCTGGGGTTGATGTCGGTCACCGTGACCTCGGTGGCGCCGAAGGCCAACGCCGCCTGCAGGCAGACCAGCCCGATCGGCCCGGCGCCGGTGACCAGCACGCGGGCGCCCGGACCGACCCGGGCCCGGCGGCAGGCCCAGATCCCCACCGAGAGCGGTTCGATCAGGGCCGCGGCATCGTCCGACATGCTGTCCGGCACGGGGTACGCGAAGTCCTCGGGCACGGTGACGTACTCGCAGAACGCCCCGTCGACCGGCGGTGTGCCGTAGAACCGCATCCGGGGGCAGAGGTTGTACCGGCCGGCCCGGCACTGCGCGCAGGTGCGGTCGGGGACGCCGGGCTCGATAGACACCCGCCGGCCGGCCGGGTGCCGGGTGGCGCCGGGCCCGGCGGCGACGATCCGGCCCGCCGGCTCGTGCCCGAGCACCAGCGGCGCCGTGACGACGTGGTGGCCGATCCGGCCGTGCCGGTAGTAGTGCACATCGGAGCCGCACGTGCCGACGGCAGTCACCTGGACCAGGACCTCCCCGGGCCCGGGCTCGGGCACCGGCCGTTCCTGCAGCGTGACGGTGCCGGCGCGCTCCAGGACGGCCGCGCGCATCGGGGAGCTGGTCATACCGGCAGCCTCCTGCGGGGAGAAGGGGCGGTCCGGTGCCGGGCGGGGCAGGGGGCCTCCCTGCATCCCATGCCATCGACGGCCGCGAGTCAACGGGCCGCTCCCCCGCACCGGCCGCCGGCTACGGCTCCCCGGGATCGGCGCGCGGCTGCGCCCCGGCGGCCTCGGCGTCCGCCATGAGGCGTTCGAGGGCGGACACCTCCCGGCGGTCGGCCAGCCGCTCCCGGGCATCGGCGGCACGGTCGCGGGCATCGGCCACACCGTCCCGGCCGTCCGCGGCACGGTCGCGGGCGTCCGCGGCACGGTCGCGGGCATCGGCGGCACGGTCGCGGGCATCGGCGGCGCGCCGCCGGGCTTCCTGCCCCGCGTCGCGCCGCTGCTGAAGCTCGTCCAGGCGGCGCTCCCGCTCGTCGAGCCCGGCGGCCCGGTCAGCCGCCGGCCGGTCGCGCTCCCCCACGTCGTCAGCATCCATGCCAGTCACTATCCTCCGGCGGCCCCCGGCACCACGACGGCGTCGCCTGCTGTCACCCGGCCGGGGCGCGGCCACCACGGTCACCCGGAGGTGTCCGGCCGCGTCCCGGCCGGGCGGCCGTCCCGCCCGCGGTCCCGGTGGCGCCCGGGTCAGCGGGCCCGGCGGGTGACCAGTCGCTGCAGCACGATGAAGGCGAACAGCAGGATGCCGATGACGATCTTCGTCCACCAGGAGCTGAGCGTGCCCTGGAAGGTGATGATGGTCTGGATCAGGCCGAGCACCAGCACGCCCAGCACGGTGCCGAACAGGTAGCCGGAGCCACCGGTCAGGATCACGCCGCCGATCACCACGGCGGCGATCGCGTCCAGCTCCATGCCCTGCGCGTGCAGGCTGTAGCCGGAGAGCATGTAGAAGCTGAGCAGCACCCCGCCCAGCGCCGAGCAGAAGCCGCTGATGGTGTAGACGGCGATCCGGGTCCGGCCCACCGGCAGGCCCATCAGCAGCGCCGAGTCCGCGTTGCCGCCGATCGCGTAGACGGTCCGGCCGAACCGGGTGTACGCCAGCACGGCCGCCCCGGCCAGCACCACCACCGCGGCGATCACGACGCTGGTGGAGATGAAGATGCCCGGGCCGAAGCGGATCCGCTCCTGGGCCATCGCCGTCCAGAACGGGTCGGTGATCGGGATCGAGTTGCGGTTGATCAGGAGCGACAGCCCGCGGGCCAGGAACATGCCGGCCAGCGTGGCGATGAACGGCTCCACCTTGAAGTAGTGGATGACCGCCCCCATGCCCAGCCCCAGCGTGGTGCCGATCAGCAGCACGAGCGGCAGCACCACCGCGGCGGGCCAGCCGTCGTTCAGCAGCGTCGCGGCGACCACGGTGGTCAGGGCGACCACCGCGCCGACCGACAGGTCGATGCCGCCGGTGAGGATCACGAAGGTCATCCCGGCCGCGACCACGAGCAGGAAGGCGTTGTCGACGAAGACGTTGAGCAGCACCTGGGTGTCGGAGAAGTTGTCGTAGTTGGCGACGCCCAGGCTGTACATCAGGACGAGCAGGGCCAGGGTGGCCAGCACCGGGATGTGCCGCCGGTCGGCGCGGCGCCGCTTGTGCGGCGTGGCCACGGTGACCTCCGGCTGGGGCGGGGCCTTGACGTCGGTCATGCGGGCACCTCGGCTGCGGGAGTGGCGGCGGGGGTACGCCGGCGGCGGAACACCGCGGCGCGGAAGGCGGCGGACTGGCTCAGACACAGGATGACGACCACGACCGCTTTGAACAACAGGGTGGTCTCGGCCGGCACGCCGATCGTGTACGTGGTGATGTCCAGCGCCGAGATCAGCACCGCGCCGAGCACGCTGCCGGCGATGGAGAAGCGGCCGCCGGTCAGGGCCGTGCCGCCGATCACCACGGCGAGGATCGCGTCCAGCTCGATGAGGTTGCCGGCCGCGTTGCTGTCGGCGCTGGCCACGTTGGAGCTGAAGATCAGGCCCGCGATGCCGGCGCAGACCGCCGCGAACACGTACGCCATGATCGTCAGCCCGCGGGCCCGGATGCCGGCGAGCCGGCTGGCGGTCGGGCTCGCGCCCACGGCCTCGACCAGGACGCCCAGCGCGGAGCGGCGGATCAGCAGCACCGCGGCGGCCACCACCACGGCCACGATGATCACCGAGACCGGCACGCCGAGCAGGTAGCCGGCCCCGATGACCCGGAACGGCGGCGAGGACACGTTGATGATCTGGCCGCCGGTGAGCAGCTGGGCGATGCCGCGGCCGGCCACCATGAGGATCAGCGTGGCGATGATGGGCTGGATGCCGATGACCGAGACCAGGACGCCGTTCCAGATCCCGGCCACCGCCGACAGCCCCAGCGCCAGGCCGACCGCCAGCAGCACGCCGCCGACGCTGCCCGGATCGCTCAGGTCGCCGATGAACAGGCAGGCCACGGCCCCGGAGATGGCCATCACCGAGCCCACCGACAGGTCGATGCCGCCGGTGGCGATGACCATCGTCATCCCCAGGGCGACCAGCGCCAGCGGGGTGGCCGAGCGCAGCACGTCGATCAGCGAGCCGTAGAGGTGGCCGTCCTGCAGGGTGATGGTGAAGAAGCGCGGTGCGAAGAAGACGTTGCTGACCAGCAGCAGGACGAGCACCACGGCCGGCCAGAAGAGCCGGTGCCGGACAAGGGGGGTCACGACTTCGCTCCGCTCGCGATCGCCTGCATGATCCGGTCGGCGTCGACGCCGCCGCCGGTGTTGTCGACCTCCTCGATCAGGTGCCGCTCGCGCAGCACCTCGATCTTGTGGCTGAGCCGCAGCACCTCCTCGAGCTCCGCGCTGACGAACAGCACCGCCATCCCGCCGTCGGCCAGCTCGACCAGCAGCCGCTGGATCTCGGCCTTGGCGCCGACGTCGATGCCGCGGGTGGGCTCGTCGACGATGAGCAGCCGGGGCTCGGTGATCAGCCAGCGGGCCAGCAGGACCTTCTGCTGGTTGCCGCCGCTGAGGTTGCGCACGGCCACGTCGGGGTCGGCGGGCCGGATGCCCAGCGTCTTGATGTAGCGCTCGACCAGCTCGTCCTGCTTGCGCCGCGGGATGGGCCGGGACCAGCCGCGGGACGCCTGCAGCGCGAGCACGATGTTCTCCCGCACGCTCAGCTCCCCGACGACGCCCTCGGTCCGCCGGTTCTCCGAGGAGAAGGCGATGCCGTGGTTCATCGCCATCCGCGGGGTCCGCAGGGTGACGGGCCGGCCGTCGATCTTGAGGGTGCCGTGGTCGGGCCGGTCGGCGCCGAACAGCAGCCGGGCCAGCTCCGTACGCCCCGAGCCCAGCAGCCCGGCCAGCCCGACGATCTCGCCGCCCCGGATGGCCAGCTCGAACGGCGCGATGGCCCCCGTACGGCCCAGCTCGTGGGCCTCCACGATGGGCTGTCGGGGCGCGTCGGCCGTGACCGTGCGCGGCTCCTCCTCGAGGCGTTCCAGCACGGTCAGTTCCTTGCCGATCATCTTGGTGACCAGCTGCATCTGGGTCAGCTCGGCGGTGGCGTACTCGCCGATCAGGGTGCCGTTGCGCAGCACCGTCATCCGGTCCGCCACGGCGTAGACCTGGTCCAGGAAGTGCGAGATGAACAGGATGGCCACGCCGTCGCGCTTGAGCCGGCGCATCACCTGGAAGAGGCGCTCCACCTCGGAGGCGTCCAGGCTGGAGGTCGGCTCGTCGAGGATCAGCACCTTGGCCGAGATGTCGATGGCCCGGGCGATCGCCACCATCTGCTGGATGGCCAGCGAGTACGTGCCCAGCGGGGCGGCCACGTCCAGGTGCAGGTCGAGCCCGGCCAGCAGCTCGGCCGAGCGGCGGCGCATCTCCGACCAGCGGATCTTGCCGAACCGCCGGGGCTCGCGGCCGATGAAGATGTTCTCCGCGACCGAGAGGTTGGCGCAGAGGTTGACCTCCTGGTAGACCGTGCTGATGCCGGCCTGCTGAGCCTGCAGCGGCCCGCCGAAGCGCACCGGGGCGCCGTCCAGCGTGATGTCGCCGGCGTCGATGCCGTACACCCCGGTCAGGACCTTGATCAGGGTCGACTTGCCGGCGCCGTTCTCGCCCATCAGGGCGTGCACCTCGCCCGGGCGCAGCGAGAAGTCGACGCCGTCGAGCGCCACGACACCGGGGAAGGTCTTGCGGATGCCGGTCATCTGCAGGATCGGCGGGTCAACCATGGTTGTGCTCCTTGGTCGGCGGCGGACCGCCCCGGCTCACCGGCCGGGGCGGCGCCGCTCGTGCGTGATCAGTACTTGCGGTCCGGCAGGGCGGTCTTGGCCTGCTCCTGGGTGAACGTCGTCTCCTGGGTGAGCACGCGCTGCTCCACCGTCTCGCCGGCCTTGACCTTCTTGGCCAGGTCCATCAGCTGTGGGCCGAGCAGCGGGCTGCACTCGACGATGTAGTTGATCTTCCCGGCGGCCAGGGCGGTCATGCCGTCCTTGACCGCGTCCACCGTGATGATCTTGATGTCGGTGCCCGGCTTCTTGCCGGCCGCCTCGATCGCCTCGATGGCGCCCAGGCCCATGTCGTCGTTGTGCGCGTAGAGCACGTCGATCTTGGGCTGCGACTTGAGGAAGGCCTCCATGACCTCCTTGCCGTCGGTCCGGGTGAACTGACCGGTCTGCGAAGCGACGATCTTGAACTTCGGGTCGGCCTTGATCACTTCTGCGAAGCCGGCCTTGCGGTCGTTGGCCGGCGCCGCGCCGGGCGTGCCCTGCAGCTCGACGATGTTGACCGGGTCGGACTTGCCCTCGTACTCCTTGACCAGCCACTCGCCCGCCTTCTTGCCCTCGAGCACGAAGTCGGAGCCGATGAAGGTCTTGTAGAGGGTCTTGTCCTGCGAGTCGACGGAACGGTCGGTGAGGATCACCGGGATGTTCGCGTCCTTGGCCTCCTTGAGCACCGTGTCCCAACCGGACTCCACGACCGGCGAGAAGGCGATCACGTCGACGCGCTGGGCGATGAAGGACCGGATCGCCTTGATCTGGTTCTCCTGCTTGCCCTGGGCGTCGGAGAACTTCAGGTCGATGCCGGCCGCGGCCGCGGACTCCTGGATCGACTTGGTGTTCGCCGTGCGCCAGCCGCTCTCGGCGCCGACCTGCGAGAAGCCCATGGTGATCTTGTCATCGCCACCGCCACCGCTGCTGCCGGCGTCGTCACCGCCGCCGCAGCCGGCGAGGGCGCCGACCGCCAGCGCGCCGGCCAGGACGGCAGCGGACCATTTCTTGAGCACAACGTCCTCCAGGTATCTCATTTGTTAGCGTTCACAATCTGAACTTTGCGAAGCCGGTGTTCAATTGACGGGAAGGAGAGCGGCAGTCCCACGGCGTCCGGGGTTGGGAACGCGCGGAGCAGCCAGACGACAGCCAAACCGCTCTATGCAGTGGCTCCCGTCACACGGTGCGTTTCAGGAGTGTTACCGTTCCCAATCCCGGCGTCAAGAGATCGTTCCGTATCGTGACCCAGAAAGCACCGGCCGACCGCCGCCCCCGAGGTCAGGGGCACTGTTCGGAAACTTGAAAGAACTACACTGTGACCGACACCGGTGCGGGAGCGACAAGGGGAACTGCGTGCCATCGAAGAAGCCGGCGGCGGTCATGCGCGACGTCGCCAAGCTCGCGGGCGTCTCTCACCAGACGGTGTCGCGTGTGCTCAACGAGCACCCCAACGTCCGGCAGGAGACCCGCGCCCGGGTCCTGGAGGCGATGGAGTCGCTCGACTACCGGCGCAACCTGGCCGCCCGGACCCTGGTCACCCGGCAGTCGCACACCCTGGGGATCATCGGCTTCGAGACCACGCTGTTCGGCCCGGCGTCCATGCTGTACGGCATCGAGGACGCCGCCCGCACCGCCGGCTACCTGGTCAGCATCGCCACCTTCCGCAACCTGGAACCCCGGCCGGTGCTGGAGGCGGTCGACCGGCTGCGCCAGCACGCGGTGGACGGCATCATCGCCATCGCCCCCAAGCACGCGGTCACCGACGCCCTGGAGCAGGCCCCGGCCGGCCTGTCGTGCGTGGCGGTCGGCGGGGCCGGCGGCACCGACGGGGTCCCGACCGTCCGCGTGGACAACGCCGCCGGGGCCCGGCTGGCCACCCGGCACCTGCTCGACCTGGGTCACCGCACGGTGCACCACGTGGCCGGGCCGGCCGACTGGCCGGAGGCCCAGGAGCGCGTCACCGGCTGGCGCGACACCCTGGTCGCGGCCGGCGCCGAGGTGCCGCCGATCATCCCGGAGTCCTGGAACGCCGAGACCGGCTACGTCCAGGGCCAGTCGCTGGCCCGCGACCCGGCCGTGACGGCCGTCTTCTGCGCCAACGACCGGATCGCCCTGGGCGTGCTGCGGGCCCTGCACGAGGCCGGCCGCCGGGTGCCCGAGGACGTCAGCGTCGTCGGCTTCGACGACATGCCCGACTCGGGGTACTTCCTGCCCCCGCTGACCACGGTGCACCAGGACTTCGCCGAGCTCGGCCGGCTCAGCCTGGCCCTGCTGCTGGAACACATGGCCGGCCCCGAGTCGCCGGCCCACGTCCTGGTCACCCCCGAGCTCGTCGTCCGGGCCAGCACCGCCGCCCCGGCCGCCGGCCGACGCCGGACGTGACGAGGCCCGGGACGCGCGTACACGCCCCGGGCCCCGCGGTTCAGGTCACGCCGTGCTGCAGGTCAGGTTCTGCACCGTGGTCGGTGTGGAGCCCGTACCGGTGAAACCGAAGGTGGTGTAGCTGTTGGCGGCGATCGAGCCGTTCCACGACTCGTTCGTCACCGTGGCCGTCGAGCCGTTGCCGGTGTACTTGCCGCTCCACAGCTGACTGACCGTCTGCCCGCCGGGGAACGTCCAGGACACCTTCCACTTGGTCACCGGGGTGCTCCCGGCGTGCACCATGACCTCGCCCTGGAAGCCACCGCCCCAGGAGCCGGTGACGTTGTACATCGCGGAGCAGCCGCTGTTGGCCGGCGGGGTGGCCGGACCGGAGGACGTCGGCGGGCTCGGCGGCGTCGACGTCGGCGGGGTCGCCGGGTCGGTGGGCGGCGGCGGGATGGTGCTGTCGCCCACGCCGGTCACCTCGCCGTGGCCGCCGTCGAAGGTCACGTCCGAGCAGCCGTAGAAGGTCTCCTGGCTGTCCGAGCGGGACCAGACCGAGTAGATGATGTGCTTGCCGCTCTTGCCCGACGGCAGGTTGGCCGTCCAGGAGTACCGGCCGTCGTTGGTGCCCGGGCCGCCCACCGAGGTCGGGTTGACCACCTGGGAGAACGGCTGCGACTCCAGGTCGCTCCAGGCCAGCGGCCGGGTCGGGCTCCAGCTGTCCTTGGTGACGTACAGCGAGAACGTGCCCGGGTGCTTGGCCCAGTTGTTGTAGTCGAACCGCATGCTGGCGCCCGCCGTGAGGTGGGTCTGCGGCCAGTCGTTGCGGGCGGCGTTGTAGGCGGTGAAGTCGTACGGGCCGCCGGTGCCGCCGCTGCACAGCTGGCCGTCCGGGATGAAGCCGGCCATCCGGCCGCCGCCGTCGGAGCGCAGCACGGCGAACCAGTTGTAGAGCGGCGTGGTGCCACCCTGCGCCACCGCGGCGGCGCAGGCCGGGTTCTTCGGGATGATCGCGCCGTTGGTCCCGGACAGCCCGTCCTTCCAGCAGAAGTAGGTGCGGCTGCCCGGCGCCATCATCGCGCCGTGGGCCGACGCCTCGGTCTGCACCACGGTGATGCCGACGCCGGTGGCGAGCAGTACCGCGGCCGCGTACAGGAATCTCTTCTTCATCTCGGTCCTCTCAGCCGTTCGGGAAGAGGCGGGCGAAGTCCGCGTAGCCGGTGGCCACGTCGACCTGGGCCCAGAATCGGTGGTAGTTGAAGGTCGGGGCCGCGCCGCCCTTGAGGTAGGCGTCGACCTTCGGGAAGTCCGGGTCGTTCTTGTAGAAGGAACGGATGTCCAGGAAGGACACGCCCGGCTTGATCTCGTCGCCGTTGGGCATCTTGCCGCTCCAGCCCGGCGGGATGTAGATGCCCTGGCCGGTGGCCGCGTCGTAGCGGTCGTCCATCCGGTTGTAGTCGGCGCGGGTCTCGGTCACCGACACGCCCTTCGGGTCCTTGTACGCCCAGATGGCGTCCAGCAGGCCCTTGGCCGCGGTCTTGGCCCGGGCGTTGCCCGACTTGGCGGCGTAGTAGGTGAGCAGCTTGGCGAACGAGCCGGCGACCCCGAGGTCCTGGCCCTTGCTGGTGACCTCGACGTGCAGGCCGGTGTTCGCGGCCGGGCTGGACGGGCTCCAGGTGGCCGGCTTGCCGGTCCACGCCAGGTCCGACGGGATGGCGAAGCTGGACGCGCCGATCGTGCTGTTGTCCAGGGCCCAGGTGACCCACTTGTCCAGGACGGACTTGGCCTTGGCGTCGTTGGTCGTGTAGTAGTACTCGGCCAGCCGCTCCAGCGACCAGGTCTGCATGCCGAACCAGCGGTTGGACGGCGGGTCCTCGTAGACCGGCGCCTCGACGTAGGACAGGCCGTAGAACGTCGGGGTGCCGGCCGGCGGGGCCTTGTACGCGCCCTGCCAGCTGTTGGTCGCGCCGCCGGCGATGCCGCCCTCACTGGACTGCAGCCACTGGTAGAACTCCAGCTGCCGGTTCAGGCTGGCCTGCCAGTCGGCCTTGGCCGTCGGCGACTTGGGCGCCATGGCCGAGACGTTGGACAGCACGTACGCCGCCATCGGGTTCTGGTAGCCGAAGTGGCTGGTGCTGGAGCCGATCCGCCAGGCCCAGCCGGCCTGCGTGTCGGTGGCGCCGCCCCAGGCGTAGTACCAGGACATCAGGTTGTTCGAGCTGCTCTTGCCGGAGCCCGCCGCGCAGGACGTCGAGGTGCAGCCCGGGTTCTTGAAGTACTTGTCGTAGAAGGAGTACCGCAGGTAGTCGCCCATCTTGGCGGCGTTGGCCACGGCCGCGGAGATCTGCGACTGCTTGCCCTGCGCGGTCGCCCAGGTCAGCGCCAGGTAGGCGGCCTGCACGGCCCGCGAGTCGGCGTCGGGGGCGTTGGTGTACTTCCACTGCTTGGCGTACGACGCGTCCTTGGTGAACAGGTCGAGGTAGCCGTTGGGGCCGCCGAACTTGAACGTGTCGCAGGACGGCTGCGGCACGGTCTCGAAGGTGGACTCCTGCGGGCCGCGCTGGAAGGTGTTGATGAACACGTTCTTGGTGGTGCCGTCGCCGCAGTGGCCGAAGCCGTAGACGTTGTCGACGTCCATCAGCCAGTGCATGCCGTAGATGTCCGAGGTGCCGTACGCGCTCTTGAGCTCGTTGGCCAGCGGGTCGGTGCCCACCGAGACGCTGTTGTCCAGCTGCGACGGGTACTCCGAGGGCAGCGGGTGCTCGGCGGCGTAGGTGGCCGGCTTGCTCGGGTCGTACTTGTCGTTGGTGGGCTGGTCGGCGTGCGACGGGATGATGTACTTCTCCATCGTCGCCCACGCCGTGTTGAACGGCGCCCAGTCGCCGGACACCTGGCCGTGCTCGGCCTCCAGCCACAGCCAGTAGCTGAACGCCTCGGAGGTCGTCTCGTGGCCGTGGTCGGGCGCCTCGTCGATCAGCGTCTCGATCGAGTGGTACGGCACCCCGTCGGGGCTGAAGTAGCCGTTGGCCGGGTTCTTGATGTCGCTGTAGAGCTGGGTGAACCGGGCGTCGGCGCTGCCCTTGGCCAGCACCGTCGCCGTCACGCTGGCCGCGGTGTGCCCGGTGGCCGTGGCGGTGAAGGTGGCGGTGGAGTTCAGCGCCGCCGCGGCGGTCGCGGCGACGGTGACCGTCTGCGCCGTGTTCCAGTTGGCGGGCGTGAAGGTCAGCGACGCGGGCGTCGCCGAGACCGTGGTGGCCCCGGCGCTGCGGGCGATCGCCACGGTGGTGTTCGCCGTGGGCGCCTTGGACAGCGCCACCTTGAACGTGGCCGTCTCACCGGGGGCGACCGTCAGCGAGGTGGGGTCGGTGACGACCGCCGGGGTGGTGGCGGCGTCGACGAACACCGGCACGTCGGCGGTCGTGCTCTTCGCGTTGGTCGAGTCGTACGCGATGGCCTGCAGGTGGTACGCCGCCGTCTGGGCCGGGACGCTGTCCCAGGTGTAGGCGTACGGCGCCGCGGTGTCGGTGCCCAGCAGCAGGCCGTCGTGGTAGAACTCGACCTTGCTGATGGTCCGGCCGCTGGTCGCCGTGGCGGTCGCGGCGATCGGGATCGACGCGGGCGCGGTGAACCGCGTGTTGGCCGCCGGGCTGCTGATCGACACCGTCGGTACGGCGGCGGTCTGGTTGCAGGCGGTGCCGTTGAGGGTGAACGCCGTCGGGACCGGGTTGGCCGAGCCGAACGTGCCGTTGAAGCCGGTGCTGACCGAGGCGCCGGTGCCCAGCGTGCCGTTCCACGCCGCGTTGTTGACGGTGACGTGCTGGCCGCTCTGGCTGTACGTGCCGCTCCAGCCCTGGGTGACCTTCTGCGCCGCGTCGGGGAAGTCGTACTCGAGCTTCCAGCTGGTCACCGGGTCGCCGGAGTTGGTGATGGCGATGTCACCGGTGAAGCCGCCGCTCCACTGGCTCTGCACACGGTAGACGACCGTGCAGCCGGCGGCGGCCTGCGCGGGCGACGACCCGGCGACGACCAGGCCGGCGCCGAGCAGCGCCGCGGTCGAGACGGCTAAACCGCGTCGAAAACGCGATCGGGTGGACAGGGGGGATCTCATCGCGGGTCCTTCCTGGGGGGTGGGGCGGGTCATGACGTGGCCGCACAGGTGATCGGCGACGGAACGGGGTTGGTGCCGGTGGTGGTGGCGAGGAAGCCGAACGTGGTGGTCGCGTTCGCGGCCAGCGCGCCGTTCCAGCCGGCGTCGCGCACGGTCACCGCCGTGCCGGTCTGACCGCCGGCGCCGCCCCAGAGCTGGGTCATGACCTGGCCGGCGGAGTACGTCCAGCCGACGGACCACGCCTTGGTGGCCGTGCTGCCGGCGTTCCGGACGGTCACCTCACCCTGGAAGCCACCGGTCCACGAGCCGGTGATCCGGTAGGTGGCGGCGCAACCGGAGGTGGGCTGCGGAGGCGCCGAGGTGGACACCGACGGGGAGGGGGACGGCGGGGTGGAGGTGGGCGGGGTGGAGGTCGGCGGGGTGGAGGTCGGCGGGGTCGACGTGGGCGGGGTCGGGCCGCCGGTCCGGTCGGCGTAGAGGATGCCGCGGCCGTTGGTGCCGAGGTAGACCCGGCCGTAGACCCGCGGGTCGCCGGCCAGCGCCTCGCCCGCGTTGCCGTACTGGTGGGCGTCGTCGTTGATCCGCAGCCAGGCCGCGCCGCCGTTGTCGGAGCGGAACACCCCGGCCACGCCGTCGACCGTGCCGATCGTGAAGACCGCCGGGTAGGCCGCGCCCGGCGCGGCCTTGCCGGTCGAGACGTTGATCGCCTTGCTCACCCCGGCGACCGCGGCGAACGAGGCGCCCGCGTCGGTGGAGTGCAGCAGCCCGGTCTCGCCGGCCAGCCACACGTCGCCCGCCCGGCCGGCCACCGTGTGCAGCTTGACCGGGCCGGTCGCCGGGACCGTGGCCGCCGAGGCGGTGAAGGTCGCGCCGCCGTCCCGGCTGACGTAGAGCTTGCCGGCCGCGTACCCGTAGAAGGCCTTCGGGTCGGCGCGGTCGCTGACGATCTCGGCGCCGGCCGGCAGGCCGGCGGACTTCGTCCACGAGCTGCCGCGGGTGGTCGAGTAGTGCACGTCCGCGCCCGCCGGGGCCCAGACCACGGCGTTGGCGTCCGCGCCCACCGCCACCTTGCCGCCGCCGGTGACGCCCGCCGGCTCCTGGCCGTTGTACCAGTTCTTGCCGCCGTCGTTGGAGACGCCGATGTGCGGCGCCGCGTCGGCGTTGCCCACCCGGACGAAGAAGGCCGGGCTCAGCTCGGCGAAGTCCAGGCTGGTGTTGCTGCCCAGGCTGGGGGTGTCGTGGAAGGTCGGCGGCACCGTGTCCAGGTCGGCGTGGTGGAACCCGCCGATGTCGCCCAGCGCGCTGACCAGCGGGGCGCCGGACGGCGGGCTGGCCAGGTCGAGGACCGCGGTCTCCTCCAGGCCCTTGGCCATCGGCTTGATCGTGAACGGGGTGCCGGCGTCCCAGTTGGTCAGCTGGGTGGTGCCGTAGACGGTGGCGCCGGTGCCGTACAGCATCCGGTTGGAGTCGAACGGGTCGATCTCCACCGACTCGTTCATCCAGCCGAGCTTCGGCGTGGACTCCGGGGGCTGCGGGTTGGTGTTGAAGTCCAGCCACGGGTTGGCCGAGATGTCCATCGTGTAGCGCTTGGACACGCTCGGGTAGCCGGCGAAGTCCCAGATCCGGGTCCAGGTGGCGCCGCTGTCGGTGCTGCGGAAGAAGATCGCGTCCGGCCACCAGGAGACCTGGGTGGCCACCATCAGGGTGCCGGGCTTCTGCCGGTCGACCGTGAGGCCGGAGTAGCCGAAGTAGAGGTCGTCGCCGGCGCTGAGCTTGACCGGGCTGACGTCGGTCCACTCGCCGGTCACCGTGTTCAGCCGCGACACCTGACCCTTGCCGCCCTCGTACGGGCCGCCGGTGTCGCTGGTGGCCACGTACAGGTAGTGGTTGACCGGGTCCAGGACGCCCTTGTGCGGGATGTAGCCGGTCGGCTGACCGGGGACCCGCGCCCAGGTGCCGCCGCCGTCGGTGGAGCGGTAGACGTTGTTCTGCTTGTCCGCCACGCCCACGTAGACGTCGCGGCTCACGTCGTCGAAGGTGACCCAGGTCAGGCCCTGGTTCTGGCTCAGGTAGCCGTTGGTGTCGGCCGGGTCCTGGACGTAGTTGCCCGCGTTGGGGAACGCGCTGACCTTGGCCCAGGTGGCGCCGCTGTCGGTGCTGCGCCACAGGCCGTTGCCGCCCTCGGCGGCGTAGAAGACGTGGGTGTGGTCGTGCGGGTCGACGGCGAGCCGCTCACCCATGCCGCGGCCGGGCATGTTGCCGCCGTTCTTGAACGGCAGCTTCGTGACCTGCCAGCTCGCGCCGCGGTTGGTCGAGCGCAGGATGGCCCCGTTGTTCGGGTCCCAGCTGTTGGTGTACATGCCCACCGCCGCGTAGACCCGGTCGGGATCGACCGGGTCCGTGGCGATGCTCGTGACGCCGTTGTAGCCCCAGTTGTCCTGGCCCACCCAGTCCAGCAGCGGCACCCAGTTCTGGCCGGCCTGGTTCCAGCGGTAGGCGCCCCCGATGTCGGTCCGGGCGTAGATCAGGTTCTTCTCTTTGCGGTTGAAGATCAGGCCGGGAACGAATCCGCCGCCGTCGATGCGCACGTTCTTCCAGCTGGACGGGTCGGTGGCGGGGGCCGCGGCGGCAGGCTGGGAACGGTCGGCCGCCTGAGCCGCGAAGGTCGTCGCGCCGATGAGCAGCGCGGCGACGGCCAGGGTCAGGGATCTCGGGCGTCGCAAATGGAATTCCTCTCCGGGCACGTCTGCGGCGCCGGGGCTGCGCCATCGACGGACGTGAACATGGGAGCGCTCCCATGAATGTCGTCTCCCGACATCTCGTTGTCAAGAGTCGGAAACAAATGACCCCGTGTTGACAACTACTGAACCGAGTAGGTAGGAAGATGCCCATCGATCGTGGGAGCGCTTCCGACATCGATGGAGGACCACATGAGACGCAAACTTCTGGGCGGCCTGGCCGCGCTGTTCGTCGCGGTGGCCGGCGTGGTCACCGTGGCCGCGCAGCCCGCGCAGGCGGCGGCCGGCTTCACCGTCAGCGGCAGCCGCATCCTGGACGCCAACGGCAACGCCTTCGTCATGCGCGGCGTCAACCACGCCCACACCTGGTACGCCGACCGCACCCCGCAGGCGCTGGCCGACATCAAGGCGCTGGGCGCCAACACGGTCCGGGTCGTGCTCGGCAGCGGGCAGCGCTGGGGACCCGACAACGCCGCCACCGTGTCGACCGTGATCAGCCAGTGCAAGGCCAACCGCCTGATCTGCGTGCTGGAGGCCCACGACACCACCGGGTACGGCGAGCAGAGCGGCGCCGCCACCCTGGCCCAGGCGGTCGACTACTGGATCAGCGTCAAGAGCGCCCTGGCCGGCCAGGAGCGCTACGTCATCCTGAACATCGGCAACGAGCCGTACGGCAACACCAACACCGCCGGCTGGGTCGCCGACACCAAGAACGCGATCACCCGGCTGCGCGCCGCCGGCTTCGAGCACTCGATCATGGTGGACGCGCCGAACTGGGGCCAGGACTGGTCCTTCACCATGCGCGACAACGCCGCCTCGGTCTTCGCCACCGACCCGCAGCGCAACACCATCTTCTCGATCCACATGTACGGCGTCTTCGACACCGCCGCGGAGATCACCGACTACCTGGGCCGGTTCGTCAGCGCCGGGCTGCCGATCGTGGTCGGCGAGTTCGGCAACATGCACTCCGACGGCGACCCCGACGAGGACACCATCCTGGCCACCGCCCAGGCCCGCGGCATCGGCTACCTCGGCTGGTCGTGGAGCGGCAACGGCGGCGGCGTCGAGTACCTGGACATGGTCACCGGCTTCAACGCCACCCAGCTGACCCCCTGGGGACAGCGGATCTTCAACGGCGCCAACGGCATCAAGGCGACCTCGCGCGAGGCGTCCGTCTTCGGCGGCGTCCAGCCCACCACGCCGACCAGCTCCCCGACGGTCTCGCCGAGCGCCTCGACCCCGCCGTCCACGCCCCCGCCCGCCGGCAAGAGCTGCACGGCGAGCTACGCGGTCGCCGGCCAGTGGGGCGGCGGCTTCCAGGGCACGGTGACCGTCAAGGCCGGCGCCGCGGCGATCACCTCGTGGACCGTGACCTGGACCTGGCCCAGCGGCCAGCGCTTCACCAACACCTGGAACGCCACGGTCACCACCTCCGGTGACGCGGTGACCGCCCGCAACGCGTCGTACAACGGCTCGCTGCCGGCCGGCGGCAGCACCAGCTGGGGCTTCACCGCCAGCTACACCGGCGCCAACACCGCACCGACCGCCACCTGCGCGGCCGCCTGACCCCCACCCGGGGCCCCCCGCGGCCCGGCCCGTTCGCGGGCCGGGCCGCACCCCGGCCGCAACCGCCGGGCACCCGATCCGCTCCCCCGGGCCGCCAGTCTGGGGGACCACCCAGCATCGGGAGCATCGTGACCACGACATACGCGCCGGTGGACGCCGGCCGCCTGGCCGCGGACCTGGTGACGCTGGAGACCGGCCGCACCACGGCGATGCGGACCGACGCGGCGGAGGCCGACCGCGTGGAACGGGCGGCCGCCGGTCTCGGCCGGCCCGCCCTGGTGCTGCGGGCCCGGCTCGCCCGGGCCGTCGTCATGCTCCGCGAGGGCGAGACCGTAGCCGCCGGCCGGCTGACCCACCAGGTCTACGCCGAAGCGGTCGAGCTGGGCGACGACTACGTGCTCGCGCGCTGCCACCGCACCCTGTCGATGTTCTTCCGCCAGGTCGGCGACGCCGCGACCGCGCTGGCGCACGCCGTGCAGTGCATGTCGCACACGGCGGACGACGCCCCGGCGGCCATCCGCAGCCGGCATTTGATGTGCCTGGCCGTGATGCTGGACGAGACCGGCTCGCCCGAGGAGGCCCGGCGCGCCTTCGACGAGGCGCTCGCCCTGGCCACCGCCGACCACGACGGCGAGCTGGCGCTGCACCTGATGAACAACATGGCCTACACCGCGTACGAGCGGGGCGACCTGTCCGCCGCCGAGGAGATCACCGAGCGGATGCGGGAGATCACCCGCTCCGCCGGTCTCGCGCTGAACGCCACCTGCCTGGACACCATGGCCCGGGTGGCGATGCTCGGCGGCCGGCCCGCCGAGGTGGCCGACATCCTCGCCCCGCTGCTCACCGAGGAGACGTCCCGCGACCTGATCGACGTCGGCTACGCGCTGGAGGAGGCCCTGCTCACCGCGGCCGAGGCCCGGCGCGCGCTGGGCCAGGAGGCCGGCGCGCAACGCCTGCTCGACCGGCTGTTCCGGCTGTGCGCGGAGCACGGGCTGGCCGGCCTGCAGGCGCGGGCCCGCGAGCAGCAGGCGCTGCTGTACGCCGCCACCGGGCACTACCGGGAGGCGTTCGAGGAGTACCGCCGCTTCCACGACGAGTCCCGGGAGCTCACCAACGCCCAGCAGGACGCCCGCTCCCGGGCGATGCAGGCGGTCTACCAGGCGGAGGAGGCCCGCCGCGCCACGGATGCGTTCCGCGAGCTGGCCCACCGCGACGCGCTGACCGGCCTGCACAACCGGCGGCACGCCGACCAGGAGCTGCCCGCGGCGCTCGCCACGGCGGCGGCCGACGGCACGCCGCTGTCGATCGCGCTGATCGACCTGGACCACTTCAAGCGGGTCAACGACACGCTGTCGCACGAGGCCGGCGACGGCGTGCTGCGGCTGTTCGCCGCGGTGCTCACCACGGCCGTGCCGCCGGACGCCGTCGTCGCGCGCATCGGCGGGGAGGAGTTCGTCGTGCTGCTGCCGCGGACCGACGGCGCGGCGGCGGAACGCGCCTGCGAGCACATCCGTGCCACGGTGGCCGGCCAGGACTGGGCGCCGGTCACCGGCGGCCTGCCGGTGACGTGCAGCATCGGCGTCACCACGGTGACCGGGCGCGGCGCGACCCCGGCGACGGCACTGGCGAGCGCCGACCGCCATCTCTACTCCGCCAAGCGGGCCGGCCGCGACCGGGTGTGCGCCGGCCCGGTCAACGCTGCGGCAGAAAGCCGCCGCTGACCTTGGCGTCCTTGCCGCCGCCGGTGACCTTGGCCGCGTAGCTGTCGTCCGCCACGGAGCGCTTGCCGGCCGCGTGGCTGAACTGCGCCGCGAAGGTGTACGTGCCGGGCGCGAGGGTGGCGCCCGACCGCAGCGTGAAGTGGAACACCAGCATCTTGGTGGTCCGGCTGCTGGTGATCATCAGCAGGTCGGGCGACACGGTGCTCCACCGGCCGGTCTCGGTCACCCCGGCGGTGAGCGCGACCTCCACGGTGACGTCCAGGGCGGTGAGCTTGCGGGCGCTCTCCAGCACCACGCTGTCCTCGGTCCAGCCGTCCGCGGTGTTCGGGTCGAGCCGGCCGGTCGAGCTGACGTAACCGTCACGGTCGGTGTCGGTCCCCGGACGGGACGGCGTGACGGTCGCCGGGGACGACGACGCGCCGGTGGACGTCCGCGGGGCCCGGGGCGCCGTCGGCGAGGTGGCCGGCGGGGACGGCTTGGGCGTGCCGGCCGGGGCCGGGGCCGAGGTCGCCGGGGCGGGTGACGGGGCGGCCACCGGCTGGGCGTCCTCGTCCGGTCCGCGGTTGCCGAGCCGGACCCCGGCCACGGCCAGGACCAGGACCACGGCCACCGCGAGCGCCGCCGCCGCGGGTCGCAGCAGGGCGAAGGCGCGATTGGCCGGCCGGTGCGCGTACGCGGCCCGCCCCTCGGCGATCCGGTCCAGCATCGCCTCCCGGTCCGGCCGGTGCCGGTCGGCCTCCTCGCGCAGCGCGGCGCGCAGGTGGCGCTCGTCATGCTGACGCATTCAGTCCTCCCGTCGTCACTGGCAGATCCATCAGGTACAGGCTGAGCTGGGCCGCGCCCCGCGACGTCAGGCTCTTGACCGCGCCCACCGAGATGCCGAGGATCTCGGCCACCTCGCGCTCCGGCACGTCGAACGCGTACCGCAGCACCACGCACTCGCGGCGGCGCAGCGGCAGGTGCCGCAGGGCCGCCCGGACGTCGAGCACCGCCGGGGTGTCCGGCTCGGCCCGGTCGCGGCGCAACAGGCCGAGCCCGAGCAGGCCGGCCCGCTCCCGGCTCTGCCGCTTGATCCACTGGCGGGCCAGGTTGGCCAGGATGCCCCGGGCGTACGCGATCGGGCTGTCCGCCGCCTGGACCCGCTCCCAGTGCCGCCAGACCTCGACGAACGCGTCCGCGGCCAGGTCGTCGGCCACGCCGGACTCACCCGTCACGAGATAGGCCAGCCGTGACAGGTCCGCGTGATGCTGCTCGAAGAAGCGCCGGAAGGCGCGCTCGTCGTCCGGGTCCGTCACACGATCCTTTCCGGTTCATCGGTACGGGTGGAGGCCGGCTGCCCCGGCTGTGAGGTCTACGGAACCGGAGCAGCCGGAGTTCAGTCGGTCGTCACGTGGTGACCGCCGGTGCCGGGACGGTGACCGGAACGGCGATGCGCTGACGAGCCCATGCATTCTCTTCCGCGGGGGGACGGTGTCAAGGACTCGCGAGGGGGCCGGGTGAGGTCCTGATGGAGCGGCCCCCTCGCGAGTCACCTGCCCCCTAGTGGCTCCCCGGCGCCGGAAGGTTGCCCGCCCCCGCGAAGTTTTTTTCACCCGGCGCACGCCGACGCCGGCCACCCCTGCGGGGGCGACCGGCGCCGGCCGTGCGGATCCGGGCTCTGACCTCTCAGTGCCGGAGCTGGGCGAGGTCGTACGACCAGATGCCCCGGCCGTGGGTGGCCGCGTAGAGCGTGCGGCCGTCCGGGCCGACCTTGAGCTGGAGCGTGGTCGTGGTGGGCAGGTTGCGTCCGAGGACCGACCAGCGGGTGGCCCGGGGGGCGCGGTAGAAGATCCCGGTGTCGGTGCCCACGGCGAGCCCGCCGCCGTGGACCATCCGCACCGTGTTCGCCGGCACGTCCGGCAGGTCGCCGGAGATGTCGGTCCAGTGCTCACCGGCGTCGCGGGACTCGAAGACGTGGCCGATGCCGGCGCCCGGGCCCTCGGTCCACTTCCGGGAGAACCCGTTGATCACGACCACGACGTGCCGCGGGTCGGCCCGGTCCACGTCGAAGCCGGACACGTACCGGTTCGGCACGGTGCCGTCGACCGGCAGGGTCAGCTGGTGCCAGCCCGTCCCGTCGGTCCGCCCGACCGCGATGCCCCGGGTGAAGCCCTGGTTGTTGCAGGGTCCGCACCAGCCGGCGTAGACGTAGCCACCGGAGGTCGCGACCGCGGTGGCGACGTGGGTGGCGCCGAGGTCGAACAGGTTGCGCCACTCCTCGCCGGAACGGATCGCGAAGCCGTTGGTCTGCAGCCACACGTGCTGCCCGCCGGCGATCCAGGTCCGGCTGTCGCGCGGGTCCATGGTCAGCGGCGCGATGAACCGGGCGGCGCCCGTCTCGGCGTCCGGCGGGGCGACCTCGTAGCTGGTGGCCAGCGCCGGGTCGCGCGTCCACGAGCCGTCGTTGACCGCACAGTTGTTGGTCACCCAGACGTCCAGGTACACGTACTCCTCGGCGATGTTGCAGCCGTTGGCCGGGTCGACGATGGTGTCGCCGCCGTCGCCGCCGAAGTTGGAGCCCATCACCCGGTCGCCCGGGCGCAGGATGGACTGGCCGTTGTCCTGCAGGCCGCCGGAGACGGCGACGCCGCGCCGGTCCCGGCCGACCCCGACCGAGTAGTACTGCAGGATGTCGATCGTGCCGTCGTTGAGCGAGACCCAGTCGGTGGCGTGCCCTGCGGCGTCCGCCGCGCCCCGCACCGGCCGGCGGTAGGCGCCGCCGTCGTTGCCGACGACCACGAACCGCCGGCCGTGGTACGACCCGATCGCCACCGACTGCTGGTCGGGGTGCGTGGTCTGGTGGCAGTCGCCGGTCTGCTTGGCCGGGTCGATGCTCCAGCAGTCGAAGCCGAAGTTCCAGTACGGTCCCGGGGTGGTCCAGGTCAGGCCGCCGTCGGTGGACTCGAAGACCTCCTCCAGGCCGGCGTACACGTGGTTCGGGTCGGCCGGGTCGACCTGCAGGAACTGGTTGTACCAGGACTGCACGCCCGGCATGTAGCCCGGATCGGTCAGCGCCGAACCGGACTCGGCCAGCTCGTGGTAGTCGGCGCCGAGGGTCCACGGGCCGAACGGCGAGCCGGAGAGCGAGACGTAGAAGCCCTGCAGGGCGCTGTCCGGGTTGGTCGCCAGCAGCGTCGGCGACTGCTCGATGGCGTAGTACCGCGAGCCGTCGGCGGACGGCGAGAAGGTCACCGTGCCGACGTCGCCCGCGCCGGAGGGCAGGCCGGCCAGCTCCGTGCGCTGCCAGGCGCCGCCGCTGCGGGTGTAGAAGCCGTTGTACTCGTCGCCGCTGCGCCAGCCGGCCGCGATGACCACGCGGGCGGGGTCGCGGGGATCCACGGCGAAGTCGTTGATGATGTTCTTGTACGGCGCGTTCGGGTCGGCCGCCTGCGCACCGCCCGGCAGGAACGCGGGGTTGGGCACGAACTCGGCGCGCCACGGGCCGGACAGGTCGGTGAGCGAGTGGGTGAACGCGCCACGGTTGGTCGCGGCCCACACGGTGTTGCCGAAGAACCGCAGCTTGCGGATGGTCGTGCTCTCCAGCTCGGTGCCGCCCACCCGGTCGCGCGACCGGAACGAGCCGTGCCGCGGGTCGCGGAGCACGTACACGCCGGTGCCGACGAACGAGGTGGCGCTGGTGTTGGCCTCGCCGGTGGCGTACCAGAGCCGGCCCTTGCGGTCCAGGCGCAGGTCACCGGTGGACGGTGACGGCAGCCGCTCGGAGATGGGCTGCCAGCGGCCGCCCCCGCTGCGCGAGCGCCAGACGCCGCCGTCGGCTCCGCCGGCGTAGACGTACCCGGCGTTGTCCGCGGCCATGCCGGTGATCCGGCCGGTCACCTTGCCGGCGCCGCCGGAGGAGTTGCTGTCGATGTCGCGGTAGCGCGGGTCGTCGGAGTTGTACGGCAGGTCGGTGATCTCGCGCCACCGCCCGGCCGTCCTGGGCAACGACTGCTGCTGCGCCCAGGCGGCGGAGTACGCCCCCGGCGCGACGATGCCCGGCGCGCTGCGGGCCTCGGCCCACTGCTCGGCCCGCTCGGCGATCTCCTCGGCCTCGCCGCCCTCCTCCTCCTCGCGGGCGTCGAGGGTCTTGAGCTGGGCGGCGTGCTGGGCCCGCCAGGTGGCCTGCTCGACGTGGTGGCGGTACGGCACCGGCCGGCTGTCGTCGCCGGGGGCGGCCGTGGCGGGCACCACGGGAGCGACGACGAGCGCCGCCGACATCGTTCCGGCGACGAGTAGGCGAATTCTTCCGGGATGTTTGAGATGAGGCGACACTGCCTGTTCCCTCCCCAAGAGACCGGCCACGAAGGACGCTCGTGGCGCGAGATCGAGCCTCATGAGTGCGCCGGGAGACCACAACCGTCCGTATGGTCATCGATCGGCGACCGACGGGAACCGGGCGGCGGCCCGGTGCGTCCCAGCGGGATGCCTTCTTCCGTCCCGCTCCTGCTCGGCGCCGCGACGGCGCTCGCCATCGGGGCCGCAGGCTGCGGTTCCGCCCCGCCGGCGGGGCCGACCGGAGCCTCGGGGGCGCCGGTCACCGCGCCGGCCGGCCGGGTCGCCGCCTCTCCCGAACAGAGCACCTTGCCCGCTTCGCCGCAATCCGCGCCGCCTGCAAGAAAACCCCGGCCCTCGGCGTCGTCCTCACCGGGCGAGCCGGATCAGGGCCGCGACCTGGTCGGCGCGCCCCTCGTGCTGACCGGCACGGTGCGCGTCCTCGACGGCTGCACGGTGCTCGAAGTGGACGGCCGCCGGTGGGCGCTGCTGGGCGCGTCCGTCCCGAGCCTCCCGGCCGGTGACCGGGTCACGGTGCGGGGCCGTCCGGCCCGGGTCCCGGCCGGCTGCCCCGCGGACGCCGCGGTACGCCTGCGCGGTTGAGCGGCCGCGGGCGCCGGCGACGCCCGCGGCCCGCCGGCTCAGGCCGGGTGGCGCAGGACCGTCACACCCCGGGGCTCCAACCGGCCCGGCGTGCCGTGCAGCACCTCGCCCGCCACCCCGGCGAGCTCCACCGGCTCCGCCGTCCGGTTGATCAGGAACCGGAAGTCGCCGCGGACCGCCAGCTCCACCCGGCCGCGCAGCTCCGCCGGCAGCTCGCCCGGCACGCCAGCGCGGTCCAGCAGGTCGCGCAGCACCGGCGCCAGGCCGTCCGGGCCGAGCCGGGTCGAGACGTACGCCGCCGAGCCCGTGCCCACCGTCCGCCGGGTGATCGCCGGCGCGCCGCCCTTGTACGACGCCAGCACCTCCACGTCCGCGCCGGTGACGGTGACGGCGTCGGTCCACAGGGTGCCGGTCAGCCCGTTGTCCAGCTCGGCCCGTTCGTCGTCGCCGAGCGGGGCGAACTCCTCGATCCGGATGCCCAGCAGGTCGCGCAGGGGCCCGGGGTAGCCGTCGAGCCAGACGTGGTCGTGCTCGTCGACGATGCCGGAGAAGTACGTCGTCACCAGGTGTCCCCCGGCCGCCACGTACGCCCGCAGCCGCTCGGCCAGCGCGGCCGGGACCACGTGCAGCACCGGCGCCACCACCAGGTCGTAACCCGAGAAGTCCTGGCCGGCGGGCAGCACGTCCGCGCGCACCCCGAGGTCCAGGAACGCGGAGTACCAATCCAGCGCCTCCCGGCGGTAACGCAGCCGGTCCGTCGGGTGCGAGTCCTGCTCGCTGGCCCACCACGAGGTCCAGTCGAACAGGATCGCCGCCCGGGCCCGGGTCCGCGCCGTACCCGCGACCGGGGCCAGCCGCCGCAGCGTGGCGCCCAGCTCGGCCACCGACCGGAAGACCTCGCTGTCGACGCCGGCGTGCGGCAGCATCGCCGAGTGGTACTTCTCCGCCCCCGCCCGCGACTGCCGCCACTGGAAGAAGCAGACCGCGTCCGCGCCGTGGGCCACGTGCGTCAGGGAGTCGCGGGCCAGCTCGCCCGGCTTCTTCGGCACGTTGATCGGCTGCCAGTTCACCGCGCTGGTCGAGTGCTCCATCAGGAACCAGGGCCGCCGGCCGGCGATGTGCCCGGTCAGGTTGGCCGAGAAGGACAGCTCGTCCTGGGCCCGCGGGCCGCGCTGGACGTAGTGGTCGTTGGCCACGAAGTCGACCTCGGCCGCCCAGTCGGCGTAGTCCATCGGCTTCTGCTCGCCCATCACCATGAAGTTGGTGGTGACCGGCACGTCCGGGGTCAGCTCCCGCAACACGTCGCGCTCGGCGCGCAGGTGGTCCTTGAGCGCGTCGGAGGAGAACCGCTTGAAATCCAGCTGCTGCGTGGGGTTCGGGTGGGTGGCCGCCTGCCGCGGCGGCAGGATCTGCGCCCAGTTGCTGTAGTGCTGCGACCAGAACGCCGTGCCCCAGGCCGCGTTGAGCGCGTCCAGGTCGCCGTAGCGCTCGGTGAGCCAGGTGCGGAACGCCGCCGCCGCGTCGTCGGAGTAGTCGTAGACGTTGTGGCAGCCCAGCTCGTTGGAGACGTGCCAGGCGGCCAGCGCCGGGTGGCCGCCGTAGCGGCCGGCCATGGCGCGGACCAGCCGCAGCGCGTGGGCGCGGAACACCGGCGAGGTGGGCCGCCAGTGCTGGCGGCCGCCCGGCCAGACCGTGGCGCCGTGCACGTCGACCGGCAGGATCTCCGGGTGCCGGGCGGTCAGCCACGGCGGCGGGGACGCCGTCGCCGTGGCCAGGTCGACCGCGATGCCCCCGGCGTGCAGCAGGTCCATGACCTCGTCGAGCCAGCCGAAGTCGTACTCGCCCTCGGCGGGTTCGAGCCGGGCCCACGAGAAGATCGCGAGCGAGACGATGGTGACCCCGGCGGCGTTCATGGCCCGGATGTCGGCGTCCCAGGTGGAGCGCGGCCACTGCTCCGGGTTGTAGTCGGCGCCGTAGGCCAGGGCGGGCGCCCGGCCGGGCCGGCGCAGCCAGCGGTAGGGGGTTTCCACGCGATCTCCTCGGTGCGGGCTCACTTGACGGTGAAGCCCTGCTCGGTGCCGTACTTCGCGGACTGGTCCTGCCACGCCTTCAGGCCGTCGGCCAGCGGCGTCGCCGACACGTAGGCCTTACCCACGGTGTCGTTGAACACGCTGTTGGCGTAGACCTGGAACGGCAGGTACGACCAGCCCGGCACCACGTTCCTGGCCGACTCGGCGAAGATCTCGTTGGCCTTCTGGCCGCCGAAGTACGCGAACTCCTTGCCGAGGAACTCCGGCGAGTTGAGCTGCGCGGTGGTGGCCGGGAAGGCGCCGTTGTCGATGCGGATCTGCACGCCGTCGCCCTCGTTGGCGTACCGCAGGAAGCCGTAGGCCAGGTTCTTGGCCTGGCTCTTCTCGGTGACGGCCAGGGAGCTGCCGCCGTTCTCGGCGCTGGCCCGGGCGCCGGCCTGCCACTGCGGCAGCGGCGCGACCCGCCACTTGCCCGAGCCGCCGGGCGCGCTGGAAGTGAGGTTGGCCGGCATCCAGGCCCCGGTGGCCAGGGTGGCGATGGTGCCGTTGGCCATGCCCTGGAACCACTGGTCGGTCCACGGGTTGGTCGGCGCCAGCAGCTTCTCGCTGATCAGCTGCTGCCACACCTTGACGAACTCGGCGCTGCCCTGGTCGGCGAAGTTGATGGTCACCTCGGTGCCGTTCACCTGGTACGGCTTCCCGCCGGCCTGCCAGATCATGCTGGTGGTGAACCCGGCGTCGCCGGTGTCGCTGCCGAGGTACGCCTTCGGGTCGGCCTTGTGCAGCTTGCGGGCGGCCTCCAGGTACTCCGTCCAGGTCGTCGGCACCGCGATGGCGTGCTTGTCGAGCAGCTCCTTGTTGTAGAACAGCGCCATCGGACCGGAGTCCATCGGCAGGCCGTAGATGCCCTTGCCGCTGTGCACGGCGTTCCACGGGCCCGGGGTGTACTTGTCCTTCAGCGACTCCGCGGAGAACGCGTTGAGGTCCGCCAGGGACTTGCCCAGCGCGAACTGCGGCAGCGCGAAGTACTCGATCTGGGCCACGTCCGGGATGCCGGTGCCGGCCGCGAAGGCGTTCTGCAGCGCGGTGTACTGGTCGTTGCCGGTGCCGGCGTTGACCAGGTTGACCTTGACCGCGGGGTACTTCTCCTGGAACTTCGCGACCACCTGCTTGAGGGTGGGCTCCCAGGCCCACACGGTCAGGGCGCCGCCCTTCTGCAGGGCCGCGTCGACGTCGGCCGTGGAGACGGTGGCGCTCGCGGCGCCGCCGCCGTCGGTGGAGTCGTCGTCACTGCCGCAGGCGCCGAGGGCGAGCGCGGTGGCGGTGGCGGCTGCTGCGGCGAGCAGGCGCCGCCGGGTCATCGTGGCCATGGGGGATGGTCCCTTCTATTGCTTGACGCTGCCGGCGGCGAGGCCGGACTGCCAGTACCGCTGCAGCAGCAGGAACACCGCGAGCAACGGGAGGATGGTGAGGAGCGCACCGGTGATGACGAGGTTGAAGACCGCCTGGCCGCCCGCGGTGGTGGCCTGGTCGTTCCAGGCGTTGAGACCGAGGATCAGCGGGTACCAGTCGGGATCCTTGAGCATGATCAGCGGCAGGAAGTAGTTGTTCCAGGTGACGACCATGCTGAAGAGCAGGGTGGTGACGATGCCCGGGGCGAGCAGCGGGACGCAGATCCGGAAGAAGGTGCGGAACTCGCCGGCCCCGTCCACCCGGGCCGCCTCGAGCAGCTCGTCCGGGATGGCCTCGGCGGCGTAGGTCCACATGAGGTAGAGCCCGAACGGGCAGATGAGCGACGGGATGATGACCGCCCACGGCGTGTTGGTCAGGCCCAGCTTGCTGAACATGAGGAACGTCGGCACGGCCAGCGCCGTGCCGGGGACGGCGACCGCGCCGATGACGACGGCGAACACCGCGCGCTTGCCGGGGAAGTCGAACTTGGCCAGCCCGTAGCCGCCCAGCACGGCCAGCAGGGTGGCCCCGCCGGCCCCGGCGACCACGTACAGCAGGGTGTTGCCGAGCCAGCGCAGGAAGATGCCGTCGTCGTAGGTGACGGTGGTGCGCAGGTTCTCCCACAGGGCGAACCGGCCGTCGTCGAACCACAGGCCGAACGACGTGAACAGACCCTCCTGGGTCTTGGTCGCGTTGATCACCAGCCAGGCCAGCGGCACCAGGCTGTAGAGCACGACCAGCGAGGTGAGCGCGGTCAGGGCGACGCTCTTGCGGCCGCGGGGCCGGTCGCGCCGGCGGCGCGACGGGGTGCGGACGGGGGTACGGCGGGGAGCCCGCACGGTGGTCACCACGGCTCAGCGCTCCTTCGTGCCGCGCAGCTGCACGACGTAGGCGATGACCATGGTGATGACGCCCATGATGATGGCGACGGTGGCGGAGTAGTTGTACTGCTGGCCGGCGAACGACAGCGAGTACGCGTAGTAGTTCGGGGTGAAGTACGTGGTGATCGCGTTCGGGGCCAGGTTCTGCAGGATGGCCGGCTCGTTGAAGAGCTGGAAGCTGCCGATGATCGAGAAGATGGTGGCGATGACCAGCGCGCCGCGGATGGCGGGCAGCTTGATCGACCGGATGATCCGCAGCTCGCCGGCGCCGTCGATCTCGGCCGACTCGTAGAGCGAGCCCGGCACCGTGCGCAGTGCCGAATAGAAGATCAGCATGTTGTAGCCGACGAACTCCCAGGTCACGATGTTGCCGATGGCGGCGAGGATCCAGCTGGGCTGCAACGGGTCGGGGATCGCGGTGCCCAGGCTGTCGTTGATGCTGCCGATCAGGCCGAACTGGGAGCCGTACATGAAGCCCCACATCAGCGTCGCCACGACCGCCGGGACCGCGTACGGCAGGAAGACCGTCACCCGGAAGAAGCTCTTGCCGTAGAGCCGGCCGCTGTCGATGGCCAGGGCGACCAGCAGCGCCAGGAACAGCATGATCGGCACCTGGACGACCAGGAACAGCGAGACCCGGCCCAGCGCCGACCAGAAGTTGGGGTCGTGCAGCGCCTGCCGGTAGTTGTCCAGGCCGACGAACGAGTTGCCGCCGATCAGCCGGTTCTTGAACAGGCTGAGGTAGATCGAATACCCGATCGGGGCCAGGAAGACCAGCGCGAAGACCGCCATGAAGGGGCCGATGAACCGCCAGCCCGCCCATGATCGGCGCCGCGTCGGCACCACCGCTGTCTCCGCCACCCGCGGCCTCCTCCCACCCGAGATGTTTACGCAAACATCATGCTGCGCGCCGGCATGAACTGCGATGTTTCCGGCGGGTCAGCGGCGTGATGTTAACGTAAACATCGGGGTGATAGTTTCACCGCGTCCCCGGCCCGTCAAGAAGGAGTTGCCGACGATGACCGCTGGCCGCACCCGCCGCCCCGGCCGCGGGGTCTCCATGGCGGACGTCGCCCGGCTGGCCGGCGTCTCGTCGCAGACGGTCTCGCGGGTCTCGACCGGGCATCCCAGCGTCGTCGAGTCGACCCGCCGGCAGGTGCTGGCGGCCATGCAGCAGCTCGGCTACCGGCCCAACAGCGCCGCGCGGGCGCTCAAGCGGGGCGAGTTCCGCACCCTCGGCGTCATCCTGTTCACCCTGGCGACCACCGGCAACAGCCGCACGGTCGAGGCGATCGCGGCCTACGCCGCCAGCGAGGGGTACGCGATCACGCTGATCCCGGTGGCGGCGCCCACCCAGGACGGCGTGCTCGGCGCGTTCAGCCGGCTCGGCGAGCTCGCGGTGGACGGGATCATCGTGATCATGGAGGTGCACCTGCTCGACGCGGCGAACCTGAGCCTGCCGCCGGGCGTGCAGGTGGTCGTCGTGGACTCCGACGCCGGCGACCGCTACCCGGTGGTGGACACCGACCAGGCCGACGGCGCCCGGCAGGCGGTCCAGCACCTGCTCGACCTGGGCCACGAGACGGTGTGGCACGTGACCGGGCCGGCGGAGTCGTTCGCGAGCGAGCGCCGCACCCAGGCCTGGCGCCGCACCCTGCTGGAGGCCGGCCGCACGGTGCCGCCGGTCCGGCGTGGGGACTGGTCGGCCGACTCCGGCTACCGCGCCGGGCTGAGCCTGGCCGCGGAACCGGACTGCACCGCGGTGTTCGCCGCCAACGACCAGATGGCGCTGGGCGTGCTGCGCGCCCTGCACGAACGCGGCCGCCCGGTGCCGCGGGACGTGAGCGTCGTCGGCTTCGACGACATCCCGGACTCCTCGTCGTTCATCCCTCCCCTGACGACGGTGCACCAGGACTTCGCGGAGGTGGGACGGCGCTGCGTGCAGGGCCTGCTGCGGCAGATCCGCGACGAGCCGGCGGGTCCGGGCACGGTGCTGGTGCCGACGCGGCTGGTGCAGCGGGCCAGCACCGCCGCCCCGCGCCGGTCCCCCGGGTGAACCGTTCAACACGGACGTGCCCCACTCGGCGCGGGTCTGGACCTACCTGCTCGGCGGCGAGGACAACTTCGCGGCGGACTACGCCGGCGACCGGACCCGCGGCAACCCGGCATCACCGACGTCGTGTCGGAATTCGTCGGGGTGGGCCGCAAGCCCTGAGCGCCCGCCGGAGGGGGCCCGGCTGCCCCACGGGGGAAGGGCAGCCGGGCCGGTCCATCAGAGCGAGAGCCGCTGACCGGGGAAGATCAGGTTCGGGTTCCCGCCGAGCTGTGCCCGGTTGAGCCGGTACAGCGCCCGCCAGCCGCCGTTGACGTGGTGGGCCGCCGCGATCTTGGCGAGCGTGTCGCCGGACTTCACGGTGTAGTGCCGGCCGGTGGCCTTGACCGAGGCGCTCCGGGTCGCCTTCTTGTGGGTCGCGGTCGCCTTCTTGTGGGTCGTGCCGCGCGACGCTGCCTTCGCGCCGCCCGACGAGGAGCCGCCGGTGTTCTTCGCCCGGTAGGCCTTGGTCGAGCCGGCCTTCTTGCCGCACACCGGCCACGCGCCGATGCCCTGGCCGTCCCGGACCTTCTCGGCGATGCGGATCTGCTGGGCGCGGCTGGCCTTGTTGGCCGTGCTCGCGTACTTGCCGCCGCCGTACGCCTTCCACGTGCTGCGGCTGAACTGCAGGCCGCCGTAGTAGCCGTTGCCGGTGTTGATGCTCCAGTTGCCGCCCGACTCGCACTGGGCGATCGCGTCCCAGTTCACCCCGGACTGCGCCGCGGCCGGGGCGGCCGGGCTGAGCAGGGCTACGGCGCCCGCCGCGCCCGCCACGGCCAGGCCGAGGGCACGCAGGGACTGCTTGTGGTTCTGAGCCATGTCGTTTGACCTCCACGCCTGCGAGGTGAGCTGTCGGGTTCGGACTGAGGTTGCCCGGCCGTTCGTGGTGACCCGGCTTCACCCCGAGGCGCGCCGCGGCGCGCCGGAGAACGTGTGGTTCCCCCGCTCCATGCCTGAATTCGGTGTCCCAGCCCGGTCGGCGGCAGGACTCGGCGTTACCGACCGCGGGGCCCGCGTCAGCGGACCGGCCGACGGTAACCACCCGCGCCGCCGCGACGCCAAGTCCCGGGCCGCGAACGTGACGTTCTTCTCAGGTTTTGCCCGCATTTGATCTTGCTGCAGAATGCGGTCCAACCCGGACACAGCCGGGCGAGACGACCGCCCGTTCGCTCCGCCCGTGCCGCCTTTGTCCGGGCCGGGCGGACGCCGGCCGGACCAGTCCGTCGATCGTGCTAGAGCGGGAGCCACTCCGTGGCCGTCGTGACCGCACGCAGCACGTCCGGCCGCGGCTCGACCCCGATCCCCGGCCCCGAGGGCACCGGCAGGTGTCCGTCCTGGAGCACGAACGGCTCCGTCACGTCGGTCCGGAAGTAGCGGCCGGACGCCGAGGTGTCGCCGGGCAGGGTGAAGTTCGGCAGCGCCGCCAGCGCCACGTTCGCGGCCCGGCCCAGGCCGGTCTCGAGCATGCCGCCGCACCAGACCGGGACGCCGTGCGCGGCGCACACGTCGTGGATCCGGCGAGCCTCCAGGTAGCCGCCGACCCGGCCCGGCTTGACGTTGACGATCGCGGCGGCGCCCAGCGTGATCGCCGCGGCGGCGGCGCGCGCGGAGGTGATCGACTCGTCCAGGCAGACCGGGGTGGTGATCAGCCGGGCCAGCCGGGCGTGGCCCAGCACGTCGTCCTCGGGCAGCGGCTGCTCGATCAACAGCAGGCCGTACGGGTCGAGCCGGGCCAGGTGCCGCGCGTCCGCGACCGTGTACGCCGCGTTCGCGTCCACCTGCAGCAGCACCTCGTCGCCGAAGCGCTCGCGCACCGCCCGCACCGGCGCCACGTCCCAGCCGGGCTCGATCTTCAGCTTGATCCGCAGGTAGCCGGCGTCCAGGTAGCCGCCGACGGCGTCGAGCAGCTCGCCGATCGAACCCATGATGCCCACCGACACCCCACAGGGGACCCGGTCCCGCACGGCGCCGAGCTCGCGGGCGAGCGGCCGGCCGGCCGCGCGCAGCTCGGCGTCGAGCACGGCGGTCTCCAGCGCGGCCTTGGCCATCCGGTGGCCCTGGAACGGCGCCAGCGCCGGCCCGACCGCGTACGCGTCCAGCCGCGGCGTGCCGGCGAGCGCCGGGACCAGGTACCGGCGCAGCACGTCGGCGGCGGCCTCGGTGTACTCGCTGGAGTAGCGGGGGTCGCCCATCGCCACGCACTCGCCCCAGCCCTCGGCCGCGCCGGTGACCACGCGGACCAGCAGGACGTCGCGGGTGGTCTCGGTGCCGAACGAGGTGCGGAACGGCGTGACCAGCGGCATGCTGATCCGGCGCAGCTCGACCCCCGTGAGCCTCACCGGCCGGCCGGCTCGCCGTCGCGGGTCAGCACGTACCAGCCGGACCGGTCGAAGCCCGCGAAGCGCAGCCGCTCGGCGAGCAGCGCGGTCAGGGTCTCCCGGACCGCGATCCGCCAGTCCTTGGCCGTGCCCGGGGCCCGGCGGCGCAGCGCCTCGATGTCCTCCGGCACGGCCACCACCACCGTCTGCCCGCGGAACGAGCCGGGCACCGGACCGCCGCCCTCGGACGCGCGCAGCGCCACGGCCGCGGTGGGCGGCCGCACGCAGCGGCGGGGCCGGCCGGCGCAGGCCGCGACGACCGTGGGGGCGGCGAGGTCCCAGCGGACGAACAGCCGGTCACTGTCGCCGTCGCCGTTGATCCGGTCGCGCATCACGCCGTAGAAGTTCGGCAGGTACTCGGTCGGCGTCGCGGCCAGCTTGCCGAGGTTG
This sequence comes from Actinoplanes nipponensis, assembly GCF_016862275.1. Taxonomy (GTDB): domain Bacteria; phylum Actinomycetota; class Actinomycetes; order Mycobacteriales; family Micromonosporaceae; genus Actinoplanes; species Actinoplanes nipponensis. The sequence goes on from NZ_BOMQ01000048.1 coordinate 40,062, forward strand.
AAGTGGGCGTTGCGGGCCACCAGCGGGTCGAAGGTCCAGCTGATCGTGCTGATGCCGCGTTGCAAAGCCCAGGCCCGCTGGTGCTGTTTGAGCGCGAAGCCGACGTGCCGCCCGGTCGCGCCGGCCGCGACCCCGGCGATGTGGCTGTGCAGCTCGCGCTCCCCCGGGGCGGCGAAGAACGCGACCGCGGCGCCGACCAGGGCGCCGCCGTCGAAGGCGCCGGCCACGTAGTTGCCGGACTTGGCCAGCGCGCGCAGCAGCTCGGTGGTCAGCAGGACGTCGCCGCCGTCGGCCTGCCAGATCCCGGCCAGCATGCGGTCCAGGGCGGCCAGCTCGGCCAGGCTGCTCACCGGGCGGACCAGCACGCGCGCCGCCCGCGCCGCCGAGCCGGCCGCCTCCAGCGCCGCCGCGATGACCCGGCTCACGACCGCCCCCGCCCGGCGAGCGGACCACCCGGCCCGGCGAGGGCGCCGGGCGG
>NZ_BOMQ01000049.1 GCF_016862275.1 Actinoplanes nipponensis
CTCGGCGAGGGCGCCGGGCGGCTCGGCGGGCGGGCCGAGCAGGTCGGCGATCAGGCCGGCGATCAGGGCCGCGCGGGCCGGCAGGGCGTCGACCAGCACGTGCTCGTCGTCCGCGTGCGCGCCGCCGCCGACCGCGCCCAGGCCGTCCAGGGTGGGCGTGCCGATGCCGGCGGTGAAGTTGCCGTCCGAGCCGCCGCCGACCGCCGCCCCTATCGGCTCCGGCAGGCCCAGGCGCCGCGCCACCTGGGCGGCGCGCCGCAGCAGGCCGGCCGATGCCGGGGCCGCCATCGGCGGGCGGTTGGGTCCACCGGTCAGCTCCAGCCGGGCGCCCGGCAGCACCGGGCGCAGCGACCGCAGCGCCGCGTCGACCCGGCCCTGCTCGGCGGCGTCGCGGACCCGCACGTCGACGGCGACCTCGGCGGTGGCGGGCACCGTGTTCGCCGAGCTGCCCGCCTCGGCCAGGGTCGGCGTGACGGTGGTGCCCCGGCCCGGATCGGCCAGCGCGGTCAGGGCCAGCACCTGGTGGGCCAGCTCCACGGTGGCGTTGACGCCGCGCTCCGGTTCCAGGCCGGCGTGCGCCGCCCGGCCGTGCACCCGGAGCCGGTACCGGGAGACGCCCTTGCGCTCGGTCTTGAGCGCGCCGCCGGCCGCGGCCGCCTCCAGCACCAGCGCCGCCGCGCACCCCGCGGCCTCGTCCTCGATCAGCCCGCGGGAGCTCGGCGAGCCGAGCTCCTCGTCGCTGGTGACCAGCAGGGTGACCCCGGCCGGGCCGCCCAGCTCGGCCAGCGCGTGCAGGGCCAGCACCAGGCCGGCCTTCATGTCGACGCAGCCGGGGCCGCGCAGCACCCCGTCGGTCACGGCGAACGGGTGGGTCGCCAGCGAGCCCAGCGGCCACACGGTGTCGTGGTGACCGAGCAGCAGCACCCGGGCCGGTCCGGGGCCGAACCGCCAGCGCAGATGGGTGCGGCCGCCCGCGAGGACCCGCTCGGGCGGCCGGCCCAGGCGCCGCTCGCCCAGGCCGGCCACGAGCTCGGTGCTGCGGGCCAGCGCGGCCGGATCCGACGACGGCGACTCGCACGTGACCAGCGCCTCGATGTCGGCCAGCAGGACGGGCAGCCGCCGCGCCATCCGGGTCACCAGATCCATGTCAGCTCACCTTCGCCGGTGACGATGGGCTCAGCCTAGGCCCCGGCCGCCCCGCCCGGGGACCGCCGGCGGAGGGCTTCGACCACCGATGTCGGTGGAAGGTCGAGAATGGCCGGACATCGAATGATCTCTTTGGCGGAACCTCGCGTATCTTGACGTACCGGCCGGTCCCGGCGGCCGGTCTCCCCACGGCAGGACACGAGATGGCTGACAAATTCGAGCGCGAGGACCCGGTGCTGGTCCGCCCGTACATCACCACCCAACCGGGCGACCGGCAGGTGCAGACGTGGCCGGCGACCGCCGATCTGCCCGAGGACGGCACCCCGCAGGCGGCGGGCGCCGCCGCGCCACCGCGGGCCGCCGACGCGGCCGCGAAGACCACCGCCCTGCGCCGCCAGCGGCTCGTGGTCCTGGCCGCCGTCGGTGCGCTCGCGATGCTCGGCGGCCTCGGCCTCTTCCTGCTGCGCCCGGCCGGCGACGACCATCTCCCCGCCACCGCCCGCCCGGCGCCGCCGGCGCCCGGGGCGAGCGGCTCACCGGCCGCGGCGCCGGCGGCCAGCGCGGCCACCATCAGCGTCGCGCCCAGCCCCGGCGCCGGCCGGTCCGCGGCCACCACCCCGCCGGCGACCCCGGCCACCACGGGCGCGGCGGTGGGCCCCGGCCAGGCGCCCGGCAACCCGCCGGCGTCCGGGGCTCCGGCCCCGACGCTGACGCCGCCCCCCGCCACGCCCCGGACCGGACCCGTCACCGCGGCCGGCGGGCGCTGCCTCAACCTGGGCGGCCTGCTCGCCCTGGACGGCACCCCGGTGCAGACCGCGGGCTGCGCCGACGTCAACTACCAGCGGTGGACGCTGGCCGCCGACGGCACGCTGCTGGTGGCCGGCCGGTGCGCCCGGGTGGCCGCCGACGCGACGGTCCGGATCGGCGGCTGCGACGACCAGCCGGCCGGCCAGTGGCGGGCCGGTCCGCACGGCTCGCTGGTCAACCCCGGGACCCGCCGCTGCCTGACCGATCCGGGCCGCCCGGCGGTCACCGTCACCGTCACCGACTGCACCGGCGCGGCCGACCAGGCCTGGACCCTGCCCTGACCGGCCCCGGGCCCGGCTATCGTTCGCCGGGTGCCCGCCCCGACGAACGACGCCGCCGGCCCGGACCGGATGGCCTGGCTCGACGGGTTGCGCGCGGTCGCCGTCCTGCTGGTGCTCTACGCCCACCTCAGCCGCGTGCTGTTCCGCGGGGCGCGGGCGGTCAGCGCCGAGTGGCTGCACGCCGGCACCGCCGGGGTCATGCTGTTCTTCCTGGTCAGCGGCTACATCATCCCGGCGTCGCTGGAACGGCACGGCAGCCTGCGCACGTTCTGGGTGAGCCGGCTGTGCCGCCTGCTGCCGCTGTACCTGGTGGTGGCGGCGCTCGTGGCGGCGCTGGGCGCCGGCGGGCTGCTGCCGCTCGACCCGGCGCTGGCGGCGGACCCGCTCACCGCCGCGGTGGCCCACGCGACCCTGCTGCCGCAGCTGCTCGGCGTGCCGCTGCTCACCCCGGTGCTCTGGACGCTCACCTTCGAGATGGCGTTCTACCTGCTGGTCGGCGCGATGTTCGCGGTACGGCGGCACGGGTCGGGCACCGTGCCCGCGGTGGTGCTGGCGGTCGCCGCCGTCGGCACGGCCCCGCTGGCGCCGAGGCTGCTCGCGCCGACGCCCGCCGCCGCCCGCGAGCTGACCCTGGTGGTCGCGGCGGCGCTGGTGCTCGGCCTGGGCGCGGTGGCCAGCGGGCGGCGCCCGGCCGTGGTCGCCGGCGCGCTGCTGCTGGGCGGCATCGCGGGCACGCTGCTGATCGCCGGCCAGGAACCGGCGCACGCCTGGGACGGGCTGCTGATCATCGCCGTGATGCTGGTCGGCACCGCCCTGCACCGCGCCGACCAGGGCCGGATCGGCTGGTGGCAGGCGGGACTGACGGCCGCGGTGGTGGCCGCCGCCCTGCTGGTGAACTGGTGGGCCGAGCTGGCCTCGCTCGGCGCGCTGACCCCGCGGTACGTGACCCGCTCGGTCGTCACGCTGGCCGTCTTCGGCGGCGCGTTCGCGCTGGGCCGGCTCACCCGGCGGTGGCCGGCCCCGCCCGGGCTGGCCCGCCTGGGCCTGCTCAGCTACTCCGTCTACCTGGTGCACTACGTGCTGATCGAGCTGCTGCGCCCGTGGCTGACCGGCCTGGGCGAGCGGTGGCCGGCCCTCGCGGAGGCGCCGGTGGCCGCGGCGTACCTGGCCGTGGTGGTGGGCGTCTCGGGGTTGACGTACCGGTTCGTGGAACTGCCCGGGCAGCGCCTCGGGCGCCGGGCCGCGCGGTGGATGACCGCGCGGTGGGGTTCGGACGCCCGGCCGGTGGGGCCGGGGACGCCTCAGCCGCCGAAGCGGGGCCTGCGCGCCATGGCCCGGTAGGCGGCGAGGGCGGCTCCGTCGGTGTCCGGCCGGAAGTTGTGCGGGCTGTCGCCCTGGGTGTCGGTGTCGAACCAGACCACGGCGCCGACCGCGGGGGTGTCCTCCACCCAGGAGGCGAGCTTGCGGATCCAGGCGGCCTTGCTCCCGCCGCCGTGGTCGACCGCGGCGGTCTCGCTCAGGATGATCGGCTTGCGTTCGCCGTACGCGGAGCACACCGCCCCGAACAGCGTCCGGGGCGACTCGGAGAAGAAGTCGTAGCCGGACACCCCGACCCAGTCGACGAACTCGTCGCCCGGGTAGTACCGGGTGAACCGGTTCCAGGACGTGTCCGGCGACGAGTTCCAGTTCGGGCTCCACACCCAGGCCACGTTGTCGGCGCCCTGCTCGCCGAAGATGCGGTGCAGCCGCCGCCAGGCCCTGACGTAGCCGCCCGGGTCCTGGCCGTTGTGGCTGCCGTCCCACTCGAACCAGTCGCCGTTCATCTCCCAGCCCCACCGCAGCAGGATCGGGCGCCTCATGCCGGCCAGCCGGCGGGCCACCCGGGCGATGACCCGGTCGGACGAGCCGTCGTTGATCTGCCGGTACGGCGCCCCGTGCCACGACACCATCAGCGTGCTGGCGGCGGCCACGGCGGGCTCCGACGACGGCACGTAGCCGTCCCACGGGTAGAACACGTGCACGATGCGCTGCTCGCGGCCCAGTTGCCGGCGGCGCAGGGCCAGGCTCTGGCCGAGCGACCGGCCGCTCAGGGCCAGATAGGAGCCGAACATCGCCTTGCCGGCCGTCGCGGGCACGGGGCCGCCACGCGCCGGGGCGGCCTTCTTCGGGGCCGACGGTGACGGTGTGGCGCTGGGCGGGCCGGACGACGGCACGGCGGCGGTCGAGACGACCGGCCCGGCCGAGGACGGCACCGGGACAGCCGCGGTGGCGGCACCCGCCGCGGACGGCGGGGCCGGCGCGGACGGCGCGGTGGAGCAGGCGGCCGGCAGCGCGAGGGCCGCCAGCGCCAGCAGCCGGCGACGGGGCAGCCCGCGGCCGCCCGGGGGTTCGGCGGTCATGGTGGGCTTCCTTTCGTCGGCAGCCGGACGCGGCGGTCGCGTCCGGCTCCACGATGCCCGCCGCGCCCGCCACAGGCGTCGGCCGATCGCCTCCATAACGTGGCTGACCAGGTCTTTTACCGGAGCACAGCCCGGTCAGGCGGGGCCGGCCGGGCAGCAAAGCGACAGCCGCCGCCGATGCCGCGTACCGGGCGAAGCCCCGCAACGGCCGCTAATCGCCGGTGCGGGCCTCGAGGGCCCGGACCACCGCCGCCATGTCCTCGCCGCCGTGCCCGAGCGCCAGCGTCTCCCCGAACAGCTGATGGCAGGCGTCCAGCAGCGGGGTGGCGACCCCGGCGGCCCGGGCCGCCTCGGCGATCAGCCGGTTGTTCATCAGCACGTCCCGGATCGCCGCCTGCACGGCGAAGTCCCGGCTCACCAGCTTCGCGGCCTTGCCCCGGGAGACGGCGCTGGCCATCGGGCCGGCGTCGAGCACGCCGCGCAGCCGCTCCAGGTCGAGGCCCTGCCGCTGCGCGAAGTGGGTCGCCTCGGCCAGCCCGGTGACCATGGTGATCAGGAAGAGGTTGACCGCCAGCTTCATCAGCAGCGCCTGCGGGACCGGGCCGCACCCGACCACCTCGCGGCACATCGGGGCGAGCAGGGGGCGTACCCGGGCCACCGCCGCGTCGTCGCCGGCCACCATCGCGACCAGCTCGCCGGCGGCGGCCGGGAGCCGCGAGCCCGACACCGGGGCCTCCACGTAGCAGCCGCCCGCCGCCACGATGTCGGCCTCCAGCGCCGCCGAATACTCCGGCGCGGTGGTGCCCATGTGGACGATCGTGTGCCCGCGCACCAGCTCAGGAAAGCCGGGCCCGCCGCGGCCCAGGACCGCGTCGATCGCCTCGCGGTCGGCCAGCATCATCAGCACCGTGCGGGCCCGGGCGAAGACGTCCGCCGGCCGGGCCGCGGCGCTCACCCCGGGGACCGGCCGGGGGGTACGCGACCAGGCGACGACCGGCACGCCGGCGGCGGCCAGGTTGCCGGCCATCGGCTCGCCCATGATGCCCAGGCCCAGGAAACCCACGTTCTCGCTGTGCTCCATGGCCGTACCGTAGAACGATCACCGCCGTCCCGGCGCGGGCCAATCCGCGGATCGCGGCGTGCGATCGGGTCAGGCCGGCCGGTGCGGCTCCCCGGCTCCGGGAACGGTTCCCGCGGCGGCGGCATCACCGCCGAGCCGGGCCGGCCGACGGCTCACCGCGATGACCGCGGCGGCGAGCAGCAGGCAGCCGACGGCGCCGAGGGCGAGCCGGGCCGGCTGGTGCACCACCCACTGCGGGATGTCCCGCGCCGGCACCACGACCGCGCCGGCGAAGGCGCCGACGAGCCCGAGGTACGACCCGGTCATGAACTGCCGGTGCACGGCCGGCCGGTGGGTCAGCGCGCCCCAGAGGCCGATCGACAACGTGACGAAGGTGAACGCGGACAGCCCGTGGATCCAGCTGAAGTGGCCCGGGCGCAGCTCCCGGATGGCGAATGAACTGAGGATCGTCCCGTACATCGCGACGACCCACACCCGGCCCACCCAGCGGTGCGCCCGGTCGCCGCGCACGCGCCGGACCAGGTTGTACGCCCCCAGCGCCAGCGCGACGGTGGCGCCGCTGGCGTGCAGCCCGATAACAACGTTATTCGCCATAACACCGTTATAGTGGAGCCCGTGCCCGCCGTCAACGGACCAGACCTGACCGCCCGCCTGGTCGACGAGGCCGCGCGCCTGCTCCTGGAGCACGGACCGGCCGGGCTGTCGCTCCGCAAGCTCGCGGCCAGTGTGGGCGTGTCGACGATGCCGGTCTACACGCTGTTCGGCGACAAGCAGGGCCTGCTGGCCGCCATGCACCGGGAGGGCTTCCGCCGACTGGGCGCGGCCCTGGGCGCCGTCCCGCGGACCGACGACCCCCTGGCCGACGTGATCGCCCTGGGCGTCGCGTACCGGCGCGCGGCCCTGGCCAGCCCGCACCTGTACGGGCTGATGTTCGGCCGGATGGCGCCCGAGTTCAGCCCGGCCGCGGACGACCGGGCCGCCGCCGACGCGACCTACCAGCCGCTGGTGGAGGCGGTGGCGCGCTGTCAGCGGGCGGGCGTCTTCACCGGGGACGAGCCGCACCGGATCGCGCTGCATCTGTGGGCGGTCTCGCACGGCATGGTCAACCTGGAGCTGAACGGGCAACTGCCGGACGTGGGCGCGCCCGAGGAGGCCTACCTGGAGGCCCTGGGGTACGCCGGCATGCCGTTCCTCAGCTGACGACGGCGGCCGGGGTCAGCCGCGGCCGTTGGCGTAGACCGCGCGGAACCCCAGGTGGTCCGACAGGGCCGTCCAGCGCGACGCCCGCATCAGCCGTTCCGCGCTGTCGATCTTGCCGCCGTTGACCAGGGTGTTGAGCACCACGGTCTCGAAGGCGGCCGACTCCACCCAGTCGATCGACTTGGTGAAGCCGCAGAGCATCGCCGCCTTGGTCTCGTGCAGGAAGTCCTTCAGCACCCGGTCGGAGGCGCGCAGCACCGAGCAGCTGCCGAAGTACAGGATCCGGCCGGCGCACCGCCCCGACATCCAGGCGGCGATCTCGTCCAGCTCGACCGTCTGCTTGCTGGTCAGGCACAGCTGGGTCGGCTGGCCGTGCAGCGCGAAGAAGCCGACCTTGTAGTCGGCGTACTTGCGGGACAGCCAGGTGTCCAGGTAGTAGTGCAGCTCCTCGGCGGTGGCCGTGTCCCGGTGGATGTAGCGGATGCTGTTGAGCCGTTCGAGCAGTTCGAGGGTGGGCAGCACGGACCCGCGGCTGTTGAGGTCGTCCTCCCACTGGCCCTCGACGCAGAACACTCCCCCGGCCTTGGCCACGACTCCCCCTGACAGCTCGGCACGAAAGGCCGACGCTAGCCCACCCGGCGCCGCCCGCGCGGGACCGGCCGACCTATCGGGCAAATGCCCCGCGCGTCGGTGACACGCACCTCGAAGTGCGTACTGAACGATCTCCGTTTCCCGACGCATGATGGACCGGTGACCGACGAGAACAAGACGCCGAGACCCGCGCCGGCGGGACGGGTGGCTGAGGTGGCCGGCGTGCTGGTGGAGATCTGGTCCGACATCGTGTGCCCGTGGTGCTACATCGGCAAGCGGCGGTTCGAGACCGCCCTCGCCGCATTCGAGCACGCCGACGACGTCGAGGTGCGGTGGCGCAGCTTCCAGCTCGACCCGTCGTTCCCCCGGGGCACGGCCGAGCCGGTGTACGACTCGCTGGCCACGAAGTTCGGCGGCTCGCGGGAGCAGGTCAGGGCCATGACGGCGCAGGTCGCTGCGCTGGCCGCGGCCGAGGGCCTGCACTACGACTTCGACCGCGCGGTGAGCGTCAACACCTTCGACGCGCACCGGCTGATCCACCTGGCCCAGGCGCACGGGCTCGGCCCGCAGGCGCACGAGCGGCTGATGCGGGCCAACCTGATCGAGGGCGTGACCCTCGACACCCCCGCGCTGGTCGCGCTGGGCGCGGAGATCGGCGTGCCGGCGGCCGCGGCCGAACGGGTGCTGGCCGGCGACGACTACACCGCCGACGTCCAGGACGACATCCGCCAGGCCCGCCGGTACGGCGCCACCGGCGTGCCGTTCTTCGTGCTGAACAGCGCCTACGGCGTCTCCGGGGCCCAGTCCGCCGAGGTGTTCGGCCAGGCCCTGCGGACCGCGTACGAGGCCGCCCCGGCGCGCTAGCTCAGAGCAGCCCGGACCGCCGCCACAGGGCCAGGCCGGGGCCGCCGATCAGGTCCAGCTCGCGCAGGTAGGCCACGATCCGCTCGCCCGCCCAGCGCATCGTCTCGCGGTGGTGGGGGTTGGCCCGGGCCGCCCGCCGGCCCACCTCCGGGTCGATCCCGACCGCCCGGTAGACCTCCGGCGCGATGATCCGCGTCCCGATCAGGTACGCCGCCCGGGCGATCACCACCCGGTCGAAGGCCAGCCGCCGGGTGCCCGCGGCGCGCACCTGCCGGGCGAGCTCCTCGCGGGCGTACCGCACGTGCCGGGCCTCCTCGATGACGTGGATCCGCGACACCATCCGGACCAGCGGCTGCACCGTCTCGTCGGCGGCGGCCTCGCGCTGCAGCGCGTCCAGGATCTCCTCGGCGATGAGGATCGCCGCGTACATCCGGGGGCCGGTGGCGGTCGCGGCGATCCACTTGCCGAGCACGTCGTCGAAGGCGCCCACCCGATAGACCGGGCAGTCCAGCTTGGCGATCATCCGGCCGAACATGACCGAGTGGCGGCACTCGTCGGCCACCTCGGTCAGCGCGTACTGGGCGTGCGCGGCGGTCGGGTCGGCGCGGTAGTACTCGCGGATCAGCAGCTGCATGAGGATGGTCTCGAACCACACCCCGAGCCCGGCGATGCTGGCCACCTCGTGCCGGGTCAGGGCAATCCGCTGGTCGCGGCTGAGCCCGTCCCACAGCGCGGTGCCGTAGAGGCTGGACCGGCGCTCCGGGGTGAAGAACCGGTCGGCCGCCAGGGGCGCGTCCCAGTCGATCTCGACGTGCGGGTCGTACGAGTGCTCGGCCGACGAGCGCAGCAGCCGGGTCGCGGTCCGGTCGCGGTCGGAGACGACCATGGAGACCTCCAGGGGGTTGACGTTACCGGAAGTAACAGCTACTTCTCGTACTATGAATGCTGTCGATGAGGGCGTCAACCGTCCCGACGGGCGCAGCCGCCGCTGGGCCGACCACCGCGAGCGGCGCCGCGCCGAGCTCGTCGAGGCGGTGATCGCGGCCATCCGGGAGCTCGGGCCGGAGCCCGGCATCGACGCGGTCGCCGCGCACGCCGGGGTCAGCAAGCCCGTGCTCTACCGCTACTTCGCGGACAAGTCCGGGCTGTGGCTGGCCGTCGGCCGGCAGGCCGCGACCGCGGTGGTCGAGGCCATCGCGCCGGCGGTCGCCGCCGTGCGGGAGGAACGCGACGTGGTGGCCGCCGCCATCGACGCGTACCTGACCGTCATCGAGGCGGACCCGCACGTGTACCGCTTCGTGGTGCACCAGCGCGGCATCGCCCGCGACACCGACGTGGTCGCCGACGCGATGGACACCGTGGCCAGCGGGCTGGCCCGGATCGTCGGGGACCGGTTGCGGGCGCTGGGCCTGGACGCCGGGCCGGCGCTGCCGTGGGCGTACGGGATCGTGGGTTACGTGCACACCGTCGCCGACTGGTGGCTGCGGCAGCAGCAGCCGATCAGCCGCGGCGCCCTGGCCGACTACCTGACGACGTTCCTGTGGGGCGGCATCGCGGGTATCCGCGCGGCGGCCGACACCCCGGGCGGGCTGGCGGTGAGCGGGCGGTGAGCGACGACGAGGAGTACCGGGGCGAGGCGGTCATCGAGACCGGCGAGCTGAGCGTCACCGTGACCGTGCGGCTGTCGGCGCGCTTCGAGCCGCTGGAGGGGCGCTACCGCTGGGCCGGCCGGGCCGCGCCGGACGACACCCTGACCGCCCAGCTGCGGGCCGGGCTGCGGGAGGCCACCGTCCGGATCGGCGGCGTGCCGGCCCTGGCCCGCCTCGGCGAGCCGGACCCGTGGGGCGGCGTACGCCTCACCGGGACCGGCCGCCCGCCGTGGCAGGCCGCCGCCGCGGGCTGAACCGGCGTCTCACCGGCTCCGGGCGGCCGCGGTGGCCCGCAGCGCGCGCGGGCTCAGGCCGAACCAGCGCCGCGCGGCCCGGCTCAGCGCGGACTGCTCGGTCAGCCCGACCATGGCCGTGACCTGGGTGAACGGCAGGTCGGTCTGGGTGATCAGGCGGGCCGCGGTGGCCCGGCGGACCTCGTCGAGGATGGCCTCGAAGGTGGTCCCCTCGGCCGCCAGCCGGCGCTGCAGCGTGCGCGGGTGGGTCCGCAGCAGGCGCGCGACCGCGCCCACCTCGACCGGCGAGGTGCCCAGCGCCTGGCTCAGCAGCAGCCGCACCCGGTCGGCGACCGCGCGGCCGGGCGCCGGGAAGTGGCTGGTGATGTAGTCGACGGCGATGTCGCGCAACACCTGGTTGCCGCCCGGCACCGGCATGGCGGCCAGCCCGGCGGGCACCCGCAGCACCGCGTCCGGCCGGTCGAACCGCACGTCGGCGCCGAAGAACCCGGTGTAGCTGCCGGGCGGGGCCAGCGCGGCGTGCGGCAGGTGCACCGAGCGCAGGCCGTACGGCCCGCCGTGCAGCAGCACGATGATCCGGTGGAACAGGCCCAGCCCCAGGTCGACCACCTGCGGCGGGAGCGGCTCGGCCTCGGTGCCGCGGTACAGCAGGCCGACCACCCCGGGCCGGCCGGCCGGGTCGGGGATCTGCGAGACGGTCAGCGCCGGGCTGTGCACGAACAGGAACCGGTTCGCGGTGTCCAGCGCGGCGCCGAACGTCGGCGAGTTCTCGATGGCCAGCGCGAGCGGGCCCAGCACGGTGGCGTTCTGCTGCCCGGCCAGGCGCAGGCCCAGGTCGGGGCAGCCGAGCTCCGCCGCGGCGGTCTCCAGGATCTGGGCGGCCGCCGGCGACGGGACCACCGCGTCGTCGGAGTCCAGGGCCGGTGCGGGCACCCGGAACCGGGCGAGCAGCGCGGCGCCGTCCCCGCCGAGGGCGTCCACCAGCGCGGGCAGGCCGCGCAGGGATGCGGCCCGGACCATGGAATCCATGCCGCAGGATAGCCAGTGTGTCGCGCAGGGGTAAATGAGTGTCGCGCCGGGACAAGTCGGCCGCCGCCCCGGTGACCGAGACTGGCGCCATGGCCGAACACTTCGACGTGCTCATCATCGGCGCCGGCCTGTCCGGCATCGGCGCGGCGTGGCGGCTGCAGCAGCAGCGCCCGGGCGCCAGCTACGCCGTCCTCGAGGCCCGCTCCGCCATCGGCGGCACGTGGGACCTGTTCCGCTACCCGGGGGTCCGCTCCGACTCCGACATGTTCACGCTCAGCTACCCGTTCCGGCCCTGGCAGGGCGACCGGTCGCTGGCGTCCGGCGAGAGCATCCGCCGGTACATCCAGGACACGGCGGACGAGGGCGGCATCACGCCGCACATCCGCTTCTCCGCCCGGGTGGTCGCGGCCGACTGGACCGCCGACCACTGGACCGTCCGGCTGGCCGGCGGCGAGACCCTGACCTGCGCCTTCCTGTACGCGTGCGCCGGCTACTACGACTACGCCGGCGGCCACCAGCCCGACTTCGCCGGGCTGGAGGACTACACCGGGCGGTTCGTGCACCCGCAGTCCTGGCCGGCCGACCTGGACTACGCCGGCCGGCGCGTGGTGGTCATCGGCAGCGGGGCCACCGCCGTGACGCTGGTGCCCGCGATGGCCGGCACCGCCGCGCACGTCACCATGCTCCAGCGCTCACCGTCGTACCTGACCGTGCTGCCCGGCCGGGACGTGGTCGCCGACCTGCTGCGCCGCCGGCTGCCCGCCCGGGTCGCGCACAAGGTCGCCCGGGCCAAGAACATCCTGCTCACCCAGGGCTTCTACCAGCTCGCCCGGCGCCGCCCGGAACGCGTCAAGGCCCTGCTGCGCCGCTTCGCCGTCCAGCACCTGGCCGACGCGGCCTACGTCGACGAGCACTTCACCCCCACCTACCAGCCGTGGGACCAGCGGCTGTGCGTGATCCCGGACGCCGACCTGTTCGAGGCCATCAAGGCCGGCGCCGCCTCGGTGGTGACCGACCACATCGACCGGTTCGTGCCCGAGGGCATCCGGCTGCGCTCCGGCCGCACGCTGGAGGCCGACGTGGTGGTCTCCGCCACCGGCCTGTCGCTGCTGCCGATCGGCGGGGTCACCCTCACCGTCGACGGCCGCCCGGTGGATCCCGGCCGCCATGTCGCCTACCGCGGGGTGATGCTCAGCAGCGTGCCGAACTTCGCCTACTGCATCGGCTACACCAACGCCTCCTGGACGCTGCGGGCCGACCTGTCGCACCGCTACGTCTGCCGGCTGCTGAGCTACCTGGACCGCACCGGCTACGTCGCCGCCACCCCGAAGGAGACGCCCGGCAACCGGCGGCCGCTGCTCGACCTCAGCTCGGGCTACGTGCAGCGGGCGCTGGACCGCTTCCCGCAGCAGGGCGACAAGGACCCGTGGACGGTCCGGCAGAACTACCTGCTCGACGTGCTCACCACCCCGCGCGCCGACGTGCGCCGGGACATGACGTTCAGCCGGTCGACCGCACCCGTGCTCGAGGAGATCCGATGACGCGCCTGACCCCGTACCGTTTCGCCGGCCGCACGGCCGTGCTGACCGGCGCCGCCAGCGGCATCGGCGAGCAGCTGGCCCACGGGCTGGCCGCCCGCGGCAGCGACCTGGTGCTCGTCGACCGGGACGCGCTGCGCCTCGACGCGGTCGCCGAGCAGATCCGCGCCGCCCACCCCGGCCGCACGGTCGAGACGCTGGTCGCCGACCTGAGCGACCGGGCGGCCGTGGTCGGCGCCGCCGAGGGCATCCGCGAGCGGCATCCCGAGATCGGGCTGCTGATCAACAACGCCGGGATGGCCCTCGGCGGGCGCTTCGACCAGGTCGACCTGGCCCAGTTCGAGCAGGTGATGGCGGTCAACTTCACCGCCCCGCTGCTGCTCATCCATCACCTGCTGCCGGCGCTGACCGCCGCGCCCGGCGGCCACCTGGTCAACGTCTCCAGCCTGTACGGGATCATCGCGCCGCCCGGACAGTCGGCCTACAGCGCGAGCAAGTTCGCGCTGCGCGGGCTCAGCGAGGTGCTGCGCGGCGAGCTGCTCGAGTCCGGGGTGGGCGTGACGACCGTGCACCCGGGCGGCATCCGCACCCGCATCGCGGAGAGTGCGCTGATCGGCGCGAAGGTGCCCGCCGCCGACGTCGAGCCGCAGCAGCGGGTCTTCGCGGCGCTGCTGACGTACCCGCCGGAGAAGGCGGCCCGGGAGATCCTCGACGCGGTCCAGCGGCGGCGCGCCCGGCTGCTGATCGCCGCCAGCGCGAAGATCCCCGACGTGCTGGCCCGGCTGCTGCCGGTCAGCCACATGCGGGTCATCGGCCGGCTGACCGCGACGGCCGGCCGCCGCGCCCGGACGGCGGTGACCAGGTGATCACCGAGCTGACCGTGCGGGGCGCGCGCATCCGGGTCCGGTGCGGCGGCGACCCGGCCCGCCCGCCGGTGCTGATGCTGCACGGCATCGGCCGCAGCCTGGAGGACTGGGACCCGCAGCACGACCGGCTGGCCGGCGACCACCGGGTGATCAGCGCCGACCTGCCCGGCTTCGGGCTGTCCGAGCCGCTGCCGGGCCGGGTGACGCTGGCCGGGCTGGCCGAGGGGGTGGCCGCCACGCTGGACGCGCTCGGTGAGCACCGGCCGCTGCACGTCATGGGCAATTCGCTGGGCGGCGCGGTGGCGATGCGGCTGCTCGTGACGCAACCCGAGCGGGTCGCCACCCTGACCCTGGTCAACAGCGCCGGCTTCGGCAAGGAGGTGACACTGGCCCTGCGCATCCTGGCCGTTCCGGGACTCGGGAAGCCATTGTTGCGGCGCCTTGACGCGCGGGCCGCGTACCGGATCGAACGCAGCCTGTTCCACGACCGGGCGCACGTGACGCAGGAGCGGGTCGAGCTGGCCCTGCGGGTCGCCGCCCGGCCGCACCACGCCCGGGTCTACCTGGAGACGGCGCGCGAGCTGGGCACCCTGCGCGGTGTCCGGGCGCCCTGGCGGGAAGCGCTGCTCAGCCAGGTGGCGGAGCACCCCCGCCCGGCTCTGATCGTCTGGGGCGAGCGGGACCTGATCCTGCCGGCCGCCCACCTGGCGGCCGCCCGCAAGGCGTTCCCGCACGCCACCACGCACCTGTTCCCGGACACCGGGCACATGCCCCAGATCGAGCGCGCGGACGATTTCGCCGACCTCATCCGGCTTTTCCTGGCGGCCCATTCCCCGGCGATTTAGCGGACCGTCAGCACCCCCTTCCGGAGAGCCATAGGGCATTGGCGCGGGCCATTTAGGATGCGTTCCGCACGTCTTGCCGCCCCGCCGCTCCCGCCGGAAGGACCGCACTTTTGCGACCACGCTCCGTCACGATGCTGCTGGTGGTGCTCCTGCCGGCGGTGCTCGCCGGGCTGCTGGCGGGCCCGGGCGCCCCGGCGCGGGCCGCCGGGCCGCCGCCCGCGATCGCCAACGGTCAGGACGTGCCGCCGGGCCGGTACGGCTTCGCGGTCAAGCTCACCATGACCGGCATCCCGACCCCGGGCGGCGGGCGCCGGGACAGCTCGTGCACGGGCGCGCTCGTCGCCCCCCGCTGGGTGATCACCGCCGGGCACTGCTTCAAGACCAGCCAGGGCGCCCACGTGTCCCGGCTCGTGGCCCGGCTGACCACCGCCACCGCCGGGCGGACCGACCTCACCGGCACCGCCGGGCACCGGGTCGAGGTCGTCGCGGTACGCCAGTCCCCGACCACCGACGTGGCGCTGGCCAAGCTGGCCCGGCCGATCACCGACATCACCCCGGTCCGGCTGAGCCGCACGCCGCCGCGGATCGGGGCGATCGTCCGGCTCGCCGGGTACGGCCTGACGGTCGACGACGACGAGTCGAGCCTGGCCACCCGTTTGCAGACCGGCCAGTTCAAGGTGGTCTCGCTGGCCCGCGGGTACGTCGGCATGACCGGCCACGCCCCCCGGGCCACCACCAGCCCCTGCGCGCACGACTCCGGCGGCCCGTACTTCACCCAGCGCGGCGACGAGGCGGCGGTGCTGGTGTCGGTGGTCAGCCACGGGCCGTCGTGCCCGCACGCGCGGGTGGACCTGAGCGGGCGCATCGACACCATCGCCGGCTGGATCACCGGCATCGTCGGCCGGCCCGCCCCGTCCGGCTCCCGGTCCCCCGCCGCCGCCCGGCCCTCCGCACGGCCCTCCGGCCGGCCCTCCGGCCCGGCGCCGAGCCCACCCGCCGCGGGCGGCAGCGCACTGGTCAGCGGCGACGAGGGCCCGGGCGCCGACCCGGCGGTCCGCACCGCGCTGGCGGCGATCGTCATCGCCGGGTTCGGCGGGGTGCTCGCGCTGGTGCTCGGCAACCGCCGGCGCCGGCGCAGCCACCCCCGCAGCGGCGTCCGCCGGCACCGCCGGTGACACCGCCCCGGTCGCCGACCGACCGGGAGGATGAAACAATGTGCCGATGGACGCGGTCTCGTCCCGCGGCAACGGGGACTCCCCGGAGCTCGCCGCCCTCATGGGGGACGACATCGACGAGCTGTACGACCACGCGCCCTGCGGCAACCTCGCCACCCGGCCGGACGGCACGATCACCCAGATCAACAGCACACTGCTGGGCTGGCTCGGGCACACCCGCGCCGAGCTGGTCGGCCGGCGCCGCTTCCGCGAGCTGCTCACCGTCGGCGGCCAGGTGTACTACGAGACCCACCTGTCGCCGCTGCTGCGGATGAGCGGCGAGATCAACGGGATCGCCCTGGAGCTGCGGGCCGCGGACGGCACCCGGTTGCCGGTGCTGGTCACCGCCGCGACCAGGACCGGCCCCGACGGCGAGCCGGTGGCCGTGCGGATGACCGTGTTCGACGCGCGGGAGCGCCGCGCGTACGAGCAGGAGCTGCTGCGCGCCCGCCGCGACGCCGAGGGCGACCGGGAACGGCTCCGCGGCCTGGTGGCCGGCCTGCAGCGCAGCCTGCTGCCGGCCAGCCTGCCCACGCCGCCCGGCCTGCACACGGCCGGCCACTACCGGATGGCCTCCGCCGACGAGGTCGGCGGCGACTTCTACGACCTGTTCCCGCTCGGCGCCGGCCGCTGGGGCTTCTTCCTGGGCGACGTGTGCGGCAAGGGCGTCGAGGCCGCGGCCGTCACCGCCGCGGCCCGCTACACGCTGCGCGCCGCCGCCGTCTACGACCCGACGCCCGAGGCGGTCCTGCGCAACCTCAACTCGGTGCTGTACCAGGAGTACCGCGACCAGGCGCACCGGCACTGCACGGTGGTCTTCGGCGTCCTGACGCCGGACGGCGACGGCTGGTCGGCCACGATCGCCGGCGGCGGGCATCCCCCGCCGCTGCTGGTACGCGCGGACGGCACGGCCGCCTACCAGCACACCACCGGCGGCACCCTGATCGGGATCCTCGCCGAGCCCCGGCTGGTCAGCCGCACGCTGCGGCTGGCCCCGGGCGACACGCTGGTGCTCTACAGCGACGGGCTGACCGAGGCGCGGACCGCCGAGGGGCGGTACGGCAGCGACGCGCTCGAGGCGTTCGCCCGCAAGCTGGCCCCGGCCCCCGCGCCGCAGCTCATGGCGGCGTTCGTGGAGCTGCTGGGCACCTTCGCCGTCCTCGACGACGACGTGGCCCTGATGACGGTGGGCGTCGCGCGCGACGGCGTCGGGACCGGGGATGCCGCGCCGTGACCCGGCCCGCCGCCCTACAGTGATCCAGGTGTCCTCCTGGCCGACGAACCCCGCCCATCACCGCTGGCTCGACCAGCACACCCGGGACCTGCTGGCGTTCGGGCGCCGGACCGCCGACCCGGAGGGCGGCGCCCGCTGGCTCGACGCCCGCGGCCGGCCCGACCCGCAGCAGCCGGTCTCCACGCTGCTGAGCGCCCGGATGACCCACGTGTACGCGGTCGGCGCGCTGCTGGGCGTGCCCGGCGCCGGCCCGGTCGCCGAGCAGTCCCTGCGCGGGCTCACCGGCCGGCTGCGCGACCCCGAGCACGGCGGCTGGTTCCCCAGCGTCGCCGACCGTACGGTCAAGGCCGGCTACGACCACGCGTTCGTGCTGCTGGCCGGGGCGTCGGCGACCACCGCCGGGCTGGCCGGCGGCCGGGCGCTGCTCGCCGAGGCCGAGGCGGTGTTCGCGGCCCGCTTCTGGGACGACACGGCCGGGCGGTGCGCCGACACGTGGAACGCCGACTTCACCGTGCTGGACGGCTACCGCGGCATCAACGGCAACATGCACGCCGTCGAGGCGATGCTGACCGTGGCCGGGGTGACCGGGGACGACGCGTGGCTGGAGCGGGCGCTGCGGGTCTGCCGGTTCGTGGCCGACACCGCGCGGGCGTACGAGTGGCGCATCCCCGAGCACTACGACGAGCACTGGCGGCCGCTGCCCGACTTCCACCGCGACCAGCCGGACCACCCGTTCAAGCCGTACGGGTCGACGGTCGGTCACGGCCTGGAGTGGTCGCGGCTGTTCCTGCACGCCGAGGCCGCCCGGCCGGCCGAGTCCTGGCTCGCCGAGGCCGCCCGGGCGCTGTTCGACCGGGCGGTGTCCGACGGCTGGGCGGTCGACGGCCGGCCCGGCTTCGTCTACACGACCGACTGGAGCGGCACGCCGGTGGTGCGCGACCGGATGCACTGGGTGGCCACCGAGGCGATCAGCGCCGCCGCGGCCCTGCACGCCCGCTTCGGCGAGGACCGGTACGCGACCTGGTACCGCACGTGGTGGGACTACGCGGGGACGTACCTGCTCGACCACGAGCACGGGTCGTGGTTCCACCAGCTGGACGCCTCGAACATCCCGACGGACACGGTCTGGCCGGGCAAACCCGACCTGTACCACTGTCTCCAGGCGACCCTGACGGCCCGGCTGCCGCTGACCCCGATGCTGGCGCCGGCCGTGGCCCGCCTCGTCGACCCGCGCCCGTAGCGTCCTCCCCCCTGACGTCGCGGCGGCCACTCGAGGGCAGCTCCGCGCTTCGCCGCCGGGCCGGGCCGGCCCGCCGAGGAACCGCTCGCCCGGCTGACCGCACCCGGCGAAGCAGCCGATCACGGTGCGATAGGTTCGCCGGTATGGCGGACGACACCCGGCGTACGGTGACCGTGCAACGCACGAGCCTGGGCCACTACGAGGTACACAACGCCCGCGGCGGCACGATGACCATCGGCGTCGGCGACGGCGAGGAATTCACCCCGGTGGAGCTACTGCTCGCCGCGCTCGGTGGGTGCACCGGCGCCGACGTCGACTTCATCACCAGCAAGCGCGCCGAGCCGGACAGCTTCGTCATCCACGTCACCGGCGACAAGGTCCGGGACGAGGCCGGCGGCAACCGGCTGGTCAACCTGGCCGTCGAGCTGCGCGTCACTTTTCCGGAGGGCGCCGCCGGCGACGCGGCCCGGGAGGCGCTACCGCGCGCGACGCGGATGTCGCACGACCGGCTGTGCACGGTTTCGCGCACGGTTGAGCTCGGCACTCCGGTCGACACCCACACCGCGCCGGCGCCGGCCGAATAGCAGGTTGCCGCCGCCTGCGGCGCACGGGAACCGGTGCGGCAGGGTGGGGTCGTCCTTCCCTGGAAGCCGTACGCCGTCTGGGCCGGCGCCACCTACGACGGAGACCGCGCCCCGCCACTACTCGGCACCGGCGGACCACTGAGCTCGCGGCCGTTCTCGTCCAGCATGTGCTCCTCCCAGTACCGGTCCCAGTCGTCGTTGACGACCTTCGGAACCTTGCCCTCCGGGAACCGCACATAGCCGTCCGGCGGCTCCTCGCCGTCCGGCACGCAGGTAGCGCCGGTCAGGCTCCGCACGGCCTTGACCGGGTATTCGCCTGAGGAGCAAATCTTCTCCTCGTATCCGCAGCCGCCGGCCAACAAGATCCCCGCCACACCCGCCGCCGTCAAGACGGCCACCGTTCGTCTCCGCATCAACTGACTTCCCCCCTCATCGGTTCGGCCCAGTCTTGCCGCCCAGGCCACCGCCGCCATCGGTACGCGTACTCAGTGGGCCGTGCCGGGCGGACAGCCGCGAGTTTGTTGATCGTCAGCCGCTGTGCTCGCGGTGAATACGGATGGGTCAGCGAGAGGGTGAGTCTGCGCGGCTCTGGAACAGGCGATCAGCTTGTCGTTTGACCTTCGACCCCGCCCGGCGCCACAGCGGAGTAGCCGCTACGTGGTCAACGGCGACTACAGCGACAGATCAGTGCGTCGATGCATTCACGTCAGACGGCGATGTCAAACCTAAGCGGGGAAGCAATCACGACTATCGGGCGCACCGGGCGCGCACGCATGGCCTCGACCTGGCCTCCATCTTCTACCTTGGATGACATGCTGGCTGCGGAAAGCCCAACGATCACGCAGATTACCAAACGGCGCAAGCTCGTCTGGTTATTCCCCGATAGCGCCGTCAAGCGGGTCGTCCAGAACCACAGCGCAGCCCCACTCATGGTAGTACTTGTCCGTGTTTATCGGAAAGGCGCATCGGACCGAGGTGGATACCGGAAGGCCAAATACGTCCTGGAACCCCACACCACACAGGAAGGCTGGTGGGATTTGCCTGAGGTCGTGACTTGGCCAGCTGACCAAACGGAGCCGCCACTAGGTGAGCTCTCCATAGACACGCAATTCGTAGATGCCCATGGCCTTCAGGGGAGACGTGTGCGACTTCATACTCCTCAGCGGATTATCGGAGCGGCTGAGGCTGGTTACCATCCGCGGGATGTGGAGAGCATTTCCGACTAGAGCGCAAGAGCGAGGACCCGCCACAGCGGAACCGAAGCCCTTTGCTCGGCACGAGCGCGCTTGGAATGCGGCCCGCTCCGCGGACGGACCGCGAAACCTGATGCTACGCGTTCACTTCTGCACATCGCGCAGGCTGCCGCCGGAGCACCAGTCCGCTCGGCGCGGCATAAGAGGACGCCTCGTTCAGTCGCAGATCGCCGCCACGCGTCGATACCGCTGTAGGCTGGGGTGTGCTTGAAGCAGGCAGCCGGCAGCGAAGTCAGCCGGCACCGCCCCATGTCGTTTTCGAGACGTTGTCCGACCCCCTCCGCGATCCGACTCGGTCATGGCTGCGGCTCCTGGACGATGAGCTGCCGCCGCGGCTGATCGACTTCGAGGAGCCGAACGTCCTCGTCTGGTCTTCTCTCTGGAGCAAACGGCCCGACGCCCGCGTCCGATTCGACTTGGCACCTGACGGCGCAGCGGGCACCCTTCTGCGGTGGACCCTCCTCGTCGAGGAGCCACTGCCGGATCCGTCGCTACTCGGACACCTGCGCAAGCGGCTTAACGAGCTGATCAACGCGAACCTGCGGTACACATTCGGACAGTAGCCAGTCCACCGCCACCATGAGCGCAGGCCACTCAGCGCTGTTGATACGCACCGATGTACTCGGCCACTCGGTTCACATAATTGCGGACCGCGGCCGGCACCCCGTTCGCGGCGATCACCCGCTTGCTGCCGTTCCGGAAGGCGGCCGCGAGCAGCAGCGCCGGGTCGCCGGGGATCTTCGCGAACTCGGGACGCGAGTTGATCCCGCACAGGTAGTGGCCGAGTGCGTAGATCGAGTCGGCCGCGGACATCGGGGAGGCTCCGCCGCCGTCCTGGTCCTCGGCCCACTGCTGGAAGACCCACGGCGTCCAGCGGGCGATGCCGTATTCGTCGGTCTGCGGGGAGCGCAGGTTCGGGTCGAAGTTGCTCTCCACCTTGAGCATCGCGGCCACCAGCGCCGGCGTCACCGGCGCCGAGCACTGGTGGCCCGCCGCGACGATGGCAGCTCGGTATGCGGGCGGCACCGGCGCGGACGGGCGTAGCTCCCCGCCGAGCCGGCGCGGGGCCGGCCGTTCGGGCGGGACACCGGCGGCCGCGCTCGTGGTGACCAGGGTGCCGGCCAACACGACCGCCACGGCCGCGACCCGGCGCCACAGCGTGGCCCGGCTCGCGCCGGATCGCCGGGACCGCAGCTCGTCGATGCGGCTCACCAGGCAGGCCGCGTCGTGACGGCTGCGGCGGGCGTGGTCGGGGGCGAGGCAGTCGGCGATCAGCATGCGCCACCCGTACGGGATCGTGGTGGCCAGGCGCAGGTCGGCGTGACCCTCGGCGTACTGCTGCGCGGCCCCGGCCCGGTCCCGGGCCGTGCCGCCATGGAACGGGAACAGGCCGCCGGTGAGCAGTTGGTGGGCGAGCACGCCGAACGCCCAGACGTCGCGGGTGGTGCGCATCGCCATGCCGCGCTCGCTGACCCGCTCGGTCCACCACTCCGGCGGCACGTAGTCGGAGGTGCCGGCCACCGGCAGGTAGGCGTGGGTGCCTTCGAGTTCGGCGCTCAGGCCGAAGTCGGCGAGCCGCACCGATCCGTCCGCCATGAGCAGCACGTTGGCCGGCTTCAGATCGCCGTGCACCCAACGGGCCTCGTGCAGGTCGCGCAGCGCCCCGGCGATCTCGGCGAGCAGCCGGCCCGCGTCGCCGATCGGCCGGCCCGGCGCCGCGTCGAGCAGCACCGACCGCAGGCTGCGCTCGGCCCGCTCCATCACCAGGACCACGCAGCCGTCCAGCCCGGGCCGTCCGGGGTCGTCCACGGTGCGGATCTCCAGCGTACGGATGAAAGCATGGCCCTCGTGCGAGCGCGCGAACGCCGCCTCGCGTGCCGCCATCGCGCGCTGCTGACGGAGAGTCCCCGCGCCCGCCGGCACGAACTTGAGCGCCACCCGATCGGGCCCGTCCCCGGACATCTTGACGCCCTCGTGGACGCTGCTCCACGTGCCGGTGGCGATCGGCTCGCCGACCCGCCAGCGGCCCACCCGGTAGCCCTGTGGCACCTTGAGCGACCAGGCCTGCTGCTCGGTAACCATCGTTGCACCCCCGCCCGGTCATCGTAGGCCGGGCGAAAAGAGCCGATCAATGTGGATCAATGTCAGAAAGCGGATACCGGCGGGACGGCAGGAGCAGCAGATGTTCCTCGCGGACGAGGTCGAAGCGCAGCGCGCAGGACACCACGGCCTCACGCTTCCATTCCAGCCGGGCCGCCTCGGTGGTCGCCGTGCGCTGCCGGATCCGCAGCTTCCGGCCGGCAAGATAGTCGACGTGGAAGTTGACCGCCGTACGGGTCAGGTCGTGAAAGGCGGGCAGCTCGCGCAGCCGGGCCACGATCTCGGGGATCAGCGGGATCGCCACCGACGAGCTGTCCCGCAGCCGGGGCTCGCACAGGGCCACCAGCACGGTGAAGTACTTGGCCGTCTCGTCGAGGGAAAAGGCCGCGACCGTACGGTCCTGGTCGGCGCCCGCCGAGCCGCCGGGTTCGGCGTACGCATGCTCGGGCGCGTAGACGAGGAAACCCAGCGATCCGCCGTCGACGGGGATGATCACCCGGGAGAACTCGAACGGCACCGGGGCGTCGAGCCGCCGCGGAGCGACCTTGAGGTACTCGCCGCCGCCCTCGGGGTTGTCCACGACGTACCCGGTGGTGGCGCTGAAGTTGCTGATCAGCCAGTGGTCGGCCACCGCGGTGATCTGCCCGGCGAGCCGCGACACCCCGGCGTGCGGCAGCTCGATGTCGACCGCGACCTCGGGATGCCCGCGGCCGAACGTGACCGGACGCCCCGGCTCGACCGGCAGTGTCGTCGACGAGCCGGGTAACTGCACGAGCACGCCCATGAAGCCGACGGTAGGTCCTCACCACCAGGTCGTACAGAAGCTCTCATTGGCCCCGGAGCCGCGGCCGCAGGCGCGGAATCTCCAGTTCGCGTCCCTCGAGGTGCGCTGGGCCGCGCTGGTCTTGGGTGCGAAGAGGTAGCTGACCGTGAACGGCCCGCACTGGATCCAGGTTCTGCCCGCGTCCCTGGTCCAGTCCATCCAGACCTTGTCGCCCTGCACGGTCCTGCCCCGCAGCCGGGCGAAGCCCCGTTGCACGCCGCCGATCGTCCCGTACTCGAGGTTGATGATGAACTCCGGGTACGGCTCGATGTGCCGCGCCACCGCGCCGCTGGCATTGTCCGAGACGGTGACGAACCCGTTGGCGCCGTTGCTGCAATCGGCCGCGGTCGCCGAGGCCGGGCCGCCGCCGGCCACCACGGCGCCGGCCGTGGCGAGCAACAGCGCGGCGGCGGAGACGGCCCGCTTTCCCTGTGTACGCATCATGCGTCCCTTCGTCGGATGGCTGCCGACTCTAGGACCGCAGGCGGCCCGCCGAACCCTGTGAGCTGACAGCTGCCGGGCTCGCACCGACAGGCCTAGCGTCGGTCGGCGTCGCTATCCCGTACGAAAGGGCCCTACCATGATCCGCCAGCTCCTCGCCGCCACCACCCTGCTGGCCGGCGCCGGCGTACTCGCCCTCCCCTCACCCGCCGCCGCGGCCGCGTCGTGTCCGGCGCCGTCGATCAATCCGCACTCGAACGTGGCCGGCCAAGGCGTCGACAACTACCGCATGGTCGCCCGCGGAACGCTCGGCAGCCGCACGCTGAAGCTGATGGCCGGCGTCCGCCCGTTCGACAGCAAGCAGTACGGCTGGGCGGAGATCTCCGGGCCGACGGCCGGCTCGGACTCCGTGGCCCTGCAGATCTCCAACACCGGCGGCACCGCACCGTTCACCACCTGCGGGTACTACACCGTGGACGTCGCCGGCACGATCGGCTTCTCCCGGGCCAAGCCCACGAGTCCGCTGGCCAGGGTGGTGTTCCGCGCGTGTGGCCGCCTCTCGAGCGGGGCCTCCAGTTGCACCCCGTGGTGGTGACCCTCCGATGAAAGGACCATCGATGACCAGGAAAATCGTGCTGTTGCTCGCCGTGATCGCCGCGCTGGTGACCGGACCGGCCGTGGCTGCCTCGGCCGATTCGGGGAAGACGCCGGGCGTGCAGCAGAAGGTGAATGAAGTCATGGCCGCCGTCCCGGGCGGCCGGCAGGTCTCGACGACCAAGGTCCAGTACGACGGGCTCACGGTCACCGTGAACGCGTCGTCGCTGGCGCTGAACTGCCGTTTCGGGCACCTGTGCATGACCGTGCGGGGAACGAACTTCGATTTCTACTACTGCCGGACATGGAACGTGACCAACTGGTACGGCGTCGGCCCGTGGATCAACAACCAGACGCCGGGGACGGTGGCCCGCTTCTACGGCAGCGTCGGGCAGCAGATCTGGACCTCCACGGCGTACAGCTCGGGCACCGCCGACTGGGGCCCGGTGTGGTCGCTGAAGCCCTGCTGACGGAGGGGCATGAGAGGGGATCGGCCGGCCCGGTCCCCCTTACCGGGCCGGTGATTGCCCTGGCCCGGCCCGGGCGATGGCGGGGAGTCCGGTGACACCGGAGGCCAAGAATATAGTGATTTCGATATCTTGTGCGTGGTGGCACGTTCCTGTTCTCCTACGGCCAGCCGTGAATCGGCCTCGACCCTAGGAGCACCCCCATGAGACACAGAACGGTGACGGCAGGACCTGCCCTAGCTGTTTTCGCCGCGGTGACGCTGGCGCTCACCGCGCAGCCGGCCGCGGCCTCGCCCGGTGTGCCGTCGTCCGGCTCATCCCGGCCGGCGTTCAGCGCTTCCCTGTTGGCCGCTCCCCCCGCTGTCGATGTCAACAACGTCAACGCCCACCTGCAGCAACTGCAGACCTTCGCCAGTAACAACGGCGGCAACCGGGCCACCGGCACGGCGGGTCACACCGCGACGACGACCTATCTGCAGCAGAAGCTGCAGGCAGCCGGCTTCACCGTCACGGCGCAGACCTGCACCACGTGCAGCGGCTCCGCCAAGAACATCATCGCCGACTGGCCGGGCGGCGACACCAGCAACACCTACATGTTCGGGGCGCATTCCGACAGCGTGTCGGCCGGGCCGGGCATCAACGACGACGGCTCCGGTTCGGCCACGCTCCTCGAGGCCGCGCTGCGCCTGGCCGCGAGCAACCCGACCATGACCAAGCACCTCCGGTTCGGCTGGTGGGCCGGCGAGGAGCAGGGTCTGATCGGCTCCAAGTTCTACGTCAACTCGCTGAGCTCGGCCCAGAAGACCGCGATCAAGGCGTACGGCACCTTCGACATGGTCGCCTCCCCCAACGGCGGCTACTTCGTCACCGGCACCGACGCCATCGCCGTGAAGTTGCGCGAGTACTTCGCCTCGATCAACGTACCCACCGAGACGTCGACCGAGTGCTGCAGCGACGACGGCTCGTTCCGCAACGCCGGCATACCGTCGTCGATCAACTCCACCGGAGCCAGCTACACCAAGACCAGCGCCCAGGTGACCAAGTGGGGCGGCACCGCCGGAAAGGCCTACGACTCCTGCTACCACAAGGCCTGCGACTCGTACCCGTCGAACATCAACAGCACCTCGCTGGGCCGCTGGGCCAACGCCGAGGAGTACGCCCTCTGGACTCTCACCACGGGCACGTCGACGGCCAACGACTTCTCGGTGTCGCTCAACCCGGGCGCGGGCACGGTGAGTCCGGGCTCCTCGGCCACCGCCACGGTGAACACCGCAACGACCTCGGGCAGCGCGCAGACCGTCACGCTGGCCAGTTCCGGCGCTCCCGCCGGTGTCACGGTGAGCTTCAGCCCGGCGTCGGTCACCTCCGGTGGGTCGTCCACCATGACCGTCAGGACCACCACGGCCGCGGCGCCCGGTTCGTACACCATCACGGTCACGGGAACGGGCTCGGCGGTCCGCAGCGCCTCGTACACGTTGACGCTCAACGGGACCGGCGGCTGCACCGGGGCCGGCCAGAAGCTCGGCAATCCCGGCTTCGAAACCGCGGAGACGCCGTGGACCGCTTCGGCCGGCGTCATCGGCGCGAACACCGGCGACGCCTCGCCGCGAACCGGCACCCGCGACGCGTGGCTCGGCGGCTACGGTGCGACCCGTACCCAGACCCTGTCCCAGTCGGTGACCCTTCCCACCGGTTGCAGCGCCTACGCACTGTCGTTCTATTTGAAGGTCAGCACGGCGGAAACCACGACGCGCACTCAATACGACAAGCTGACCGTGCAGGTCGGCACCACCACTCTGCAGGTGTTCTCCAACCTCAACGCCAGCGCATACACGCTGCGCTCGTACGATCTGGCCGCCTTCGCCGGTCAGACCGTCACCCTCAAGTTCACCGGGTCGGAAGACTCCTCGCTGAAGACGTCGTTCGTCATCGACGACACGGCGCTCACCGTGAGCTGACGACAACCACTCCCTGGACCGCTCCGGGCCCGGCGCGCGGCACAGGACCGCGGTGCGGCAAGCGGAGAAGATGACAACCGTTCGGGTACGCCTGCTCAGGGGGTCGGGGCCGGGAAGTTGCGCTGCGGGCAGCTCGCCGGTGTGCTCGGGTCGACCCGGTGCAGGGCGTACCCCTGGCCCTGGGTGGGGTCGTGGGTCTCCGGCGACCGGTCACCGATCATCACGAGGGCGTGCCGGCCGCTGACCTGTGCGGTGTAGAGCGTGCAGCCGTCGAGGACCTGGGTGTGCTGGCGGGCCGCCGCGGTGGCGCGGCCCTGGGCGAAGGTGGCCGGCGCGGACGGGTCGCTCTCCAGCAGGAACAGTGACGAGGCGGCGGTCGTGGTGGTCGCCCAGAACGACTCCCCGGCGCTCAGCTCGATGTCGACGATCGAGACGACATCGTGGTCGGCGAGGCCGGCGAAGGCCAGGTCCGGGTCGCCGGCGCCGGTGACCCCGTGGTGCGTGACCGGCGGCAGGGTGATCGTGTCCGTGCCGGTGTGCTGCTGCACCCAGTACAGGCCGGGCGTGTACGCGGTGACCGCCGCGGTGTAAGCCCCGAGCGGACGGCGGCCGGCGTTGGAGTCGACCGCGACGAAGTCCGTGCGGCCGGCGCCGTACAGGCTGGTCGCCACGGTCGTCCCCGCGTTGTCCCGCAGGGTGAGGTCCCAATCCGCGGCGGCCGCCGGCTGGACCGCCACGACCGACCAGTGCCGCTGGTACGTGCGGTAGGTGTAGTCCTGGGCGGTCCGGGCGAGCCGGACCTCGCCGTCGCCCAGCCCGGTGCTCGCGGATGCGGCGCCGGCGCTGAACGTCACGACGAGGACGACGGCGGCGAGGACAACGGGCAAACGCATCGGGACTCCCGGGTCTCAGGGGGTGTACGGCTGGTCGCCGAAGCTCGTCTGCTTCAGGCGGTTGACGTGGTAGTGGTAGCTCGCCGTCCGCCGCAGGTTGACCCCGGCGGCCGGGACGTCCTCGGTCCGGGCCAGGTAGACCACCACGGCGTCGCCGCCCGCGATGGTGACCGACTGGATCGGCTCGCGGTCGCCCAGGACGTCCTGGACAACGCAGCGGGTGCCGGCCGAAGCCGGCGCACACAGCGCGAGCGCCCACCACCGACCGGTCGTGCCCTCGGCGCTCCACATCAGGGTGGCCAGGGTGGCCGTGCCGTTGAGGCCGTCAAGCCGGCCGGCCGTGCACGGCCGCTGCACCGCCAGCTTCTCGCCGCCCCGGCTCCAGGTCCCGCCGGTGAGCGGCAACCCGTCCGGGTGATCGGCGTACGGGGCCTCGGAGCCCAGCACCCGCGCCCCGGCCACCGCCGCACAACCCGACGCCGGCGCCGGGCGGGTGCGCTTGGGTGTCGCCGCCGGCCGGGCGACGAGGGTCTTCGTCGGCGTGGTGGCCGGCGGTGCCGTGGTCTCCGCGGCCGGTTGGGGTGCGGCGTCGGTGGCTTCGCTCACCGCCGACTGTCCGGTGGCGACGGTGTCACCACAACCGGCGAGTACTCCAATTAGGACAGACGCGGCGAACACTGCTGACCTACGCATGACGGGGTTCCTTCTTCGCGACGGGGCACCCGGACTGTAGGGGATCGGCCTGGCGGAGCGCCATCGTCGCCACGGACCCGCCGGAGAAACACCGATCTTGGTGCGGACCCGCCATGTGCCCTTTTCGTCCCGGGCAATCGGTTCTCGGAGCGGTGCAGGGTCGGGGTGTGTGTTCGGCTGAGTCGATTCTCCAGCGGTAGTCGATGGGGATTGCAGCCGTCGACCTACCGGACTTTCGGTAGCCTTGCCCATATGCAGGACGCCGTACGAGGCTCGCCGGCCCCAAGCCCTCCCGTGTCCGCTGCGCAAGCCCTGGATGGGGATCCTCCCGCCGGGCGGTCGGATGCGCGATCACCGTTGGTCACGTTGACCAGCCTCGAGCCCGTCGCCGTGACGGCAGTGTGGCCGACCGAGCCGCACCACTTCACCCCCTGGCTGCTGGCCAACGGCGACCTGCTCAGCCAAGTGCTCGGGTTGGATGTTGAGTTGGAGGCGCGGGAGTACAAGGTCGGCAAGTTCTCCCTGGACGTCATCGGCCGTGAAGTGGCCACCGGAACACCCGTGATCATCGAGAACCAGTACGGGGCGACGGACCACTCCCACCTCGGACAGATTCTCACCTACGCCGGCGGCACCAAACCGACCACCATCATCTGGGTCGCGGAGCAGTTCCGTGAAGAGCATCGGGCCGCCCTGGAGTGGCTCAACACCCACACGGACCCCACCATCCGGTTCTTCGGGGTGCGGCTGGCGGCCGTGACGCTGGCCGGCGCACCAGCCGGCCTGGTGGCGCCGTTGTTGGAACTGGTCGTCAAGCCGAACGACTGGGAGAAGCTGGCCATGGCCGCAACCGCAGCCGGCACGGCGGAGACCACACCAACCCAGGAGCTGTACCGGCACTTTTGGTCCGAGTTCGAGGTCCAGGCCAAAGCCCGCGGGTGGACCAACGCATCCGCACCGGCGACGAACTGGTGGAGCATGCCGACTGGCGTCACCGGCGCGACATGGGAGGTGTCCTACGCAATGTACGGATGCCGCTCCCAGTTGTACTTCGGCCACCCCGACCCGGACATCAACTCCGCACGCTGGCAGGTGCTCAGGCAAGGCAGCGCCGAGATCGAGAAGGAGTTCGGCGACGAGCTGGTCTTCGATGACCTACCCAACAACAAGAGCTGTCGCATCGAGGCCCGCCTACTCGGACCGAAAATCGGCGAACGAGAGCGGTGGCCAGAGGTCCTGTCCTGGATGCTCGACACCCAGCAACGGTTGCGCGCTGCCGTGGCCACCGTCGGCGGCGTACCAGCCGTTACCGCACCACCGACGACCGACGACTCGGACGCCGCCGAGGTATGACAGTCGTCCTGGCATCTGGTGCCGCCCGACTTCGGCATCCACCTCCATGCCAGCAGAGCGTCCCGGAAGCTCCAGCCAGGCTGCGCGAGTCGCGGCAGCTCCGACGCAACGCGGATGATCCGTTCAGCGAGGTCTGCGGCGTGGCGGAACCACGGTTGCACCCGGCTGTGCGGCGGCGGTTCAGCAGGAGCAGTTGGGGTCGCCGGCGAAGACGTTGATGTAGATGACCAGGGGCAACCAGACGGTCAGCGGGATGGTCCAGGCCAGCCAGTAGCGTCGGGTCGGTAGGCCCATGCGGCGCGCGGTGCCGGCGCGATTGATGACCAAAGCCAGCCCGAGGACGCCGGAAAACAACGTGGCCAGGACGATCAGTGCCACACCCGGAGCTTGTTGGGCCGGCGCGTACGGATAGCCAGGCGTGTAGATCGCCGGGTCAACTTGTGACCACTCGACCGCCAAGCACGACCGAGTCGGCCGCGGAACCAGTCGGCATCGTCTCCTACGCGTCGGCGCGCGTATGTGACCGGGACCGACCACACCGGCTGGGAGGCCCGTGACCAGGTAGTGGCCTGATTCGCTGAGGGAGTGGGATTCTGGGCTGCTCGGGCGGATGGGCGACCGCTGGTCATCGCGAGCCATGGCATGGCCATGACCCTGTGGCTGACCACGACGGTCGCCCTCGCGGACCCGGGCGCCTTCTGGGCCGACCTTCGGCTACCGGACCTCCTCACCGTCGACGTGGCCGCCAAGCAAGTGGCCCGGTCCGAGCGCGCGATCCTTCCGGCGTCTCCAGCGGACGCCCTTGATGCGGCAGAACAGTAATTCTGAGTTCCGGCTCGGCGTCCGGCAGTGTTCACTGCAAGCCGGGCATCTCCGGCCCTCGTGGAGACCACACTGCCGTGGTTGGGTCCGTTCTCGCCTGCTCGACCGCGCATGCCGACGCCCCGGTCGGCTCGTCGGGGCCGACCGGGGCGTGGGTCGCGGTCGAGTTACGGATTCGTCATGTGTGGCCCGTCCCGGTCCGACGGTGAGTCGTCTGTGGCTGGTCAGCAGATGAGCAAAGGGACCCCTTCCGAGGGAAAGCGGTAGCCGTTGCCGCGGGCGCCGGTCCAGGGATCGAGCGCGACCATGTCGGTGGGACGGGTGGGATCGGTCGGCTGCTGCCCGGTGGTCGGGTCGCCTCCCTCGAACTGGACGAGGGCGTTGGGGCCGAGTGCGCATCCACTGCTGTGGAGGCGTACGCGTGCGGTGTGGGTGGGCAGATCCAAGCGGTGCCGGACAACGCCGGTGGTGAGGTCGACCAGCAGGATCGCATCGCCGTCGGCCCACGGGGCCTCTCGTGGGTCGCCGCCGGCCCGGATGATGGGCACTACGGCGGTGATCCCGTCGCCGAGCATCACCTCGCCCGGCCATCCCGTCGGGTTGATGATCTCACCGGGTCGCAGGTGGGAGCGCAGGTCGGCGTCGACAACGCCGGGCTGCCGGCCTTTCACCATCCAGTGCACCGTGGTCGCGCTGGTGTTCGCGGCTTTGGCCCACATCGGGTCGCCGTGGGCGGAGACCGCGACAAGCTGGGCGCCACTGGCGGCGGCTGGATCTTCCACCCGCCGCACGCTCGCGCTGGCGATGTCGACGACGGCGACCTTTTGCCCATCGGGGCCGTCCGCAGAAACCGCTGCCCAGCGCGTGCCGGGTGACCAGAACACCGGGCCCCACGCCGCGAGGTGGTCGGGTAGGGCCACCGTGCGCGACGTTCCGCTGTCCAGATGGCGCAGAACCAACCCGTCGGACCCGTCGTACAGCAGCAGGAACGCGCCGTCCGGAGAAATCGGGCCGGGCCCCTCGTGCATCACGCTTTTGGGCAGCGTGTATTGGGAGCCGTCGGTGAGCACGAGCCGGAATCGGCAGTTCTCGTCCTCGACGTTCATCGGGTTGCACCGTGAATAGAGGAAGGCCGCGCGGGCCAGCGGCCGGTCCGGCAGCGGCGCCGGATCGGCCACCGGCGAGTCCACCATGGACAGAGCGGCGGCCGACGGGGCCGGCGAGCCGGCCCGCGGTCCCGTCGGATCGGCCGCCCGGTCGGAAGACGGCGGGTTCCGCGCCGAGCACGCCGCGACAAGGCCGGCCAGCACCAGCCCCGCGGCCACCAGCAAGGCCAGCCGGCCCGACCGCAGCCGTCGCCCGGACAACTCCTCGACTACCCCGACACCCCCGGCCCCCGCGTCCGGAAACTCCGACGCGTCCCCCATCACAGCACCCCGGCCGTACCAGCGGCGGCGAGCCCGACGACCGCCACGCCCGCACGGGGTGGCGACGGCCGCCCGTACCTCACCGGACCACCGCGGCCCGACCCGCCCGCACTGACCGGACCACGCACCGGGAGTGTGCGGCGGCGACAACCACTCCCGCAACGCGACGGATTCCACGCACACGAATCATTCATGACTGTCAGCCTCACGTTCGCCGGGCCCGAGCGTCCGAGCGCCGGTACTCGACCAAGCCTGAGTACCGGCACCTACCCGCACGCCACCCGACGACGCAGGCCCCACCCATCGCCGAAGTCCGCGGGGTGCTCCGGGTCTGGCCCGCCGCCTCACGGAGCAGACGATGCCATCGCGACCATCGATGCGCTCCTGTCCGCACAGCGGCAGTTGAGTGCGCTGATCGGCCCCGTGAGTTGTGCTGTGTAGGCGGCGACACGTATCGGTTGCTGGCACCGTTCCGGGATGGTCAAGTAGGTGCCCCACCATGTCGATCTTCTCGCGGACCCGGCGTGCTGCGCCACTGCCCTACGCTCCGGGTGCGCCGGAGGGCCTTGCCGCTCGGTGGGTGCGATGGGCTGCGGGGATCGGCGTGCTCCGGCACCCCGAACAGGCAGCCAAGGCGATCAAGCGCTGACATCGTATATCGATCGTAAGGGCGGGAATCATGCTCGCGACTGACCTGGCTCCGCGCGGAACAAACGGTATGCGAACACGACGGCAATGACACCTCACCGCTCCCCTGGTGCATCCGCGCGATATCGCCGGCAGATCCGTGTGTGGGTCTTCACGGTGAGCTTTCATTCGGCGTGCACAGGCTGGCGTCGATGGCCGACTCAGGGCGGCGAGTTGAGGAGGGGACGGGTGACGCGCAGCAAGTGCCGTCGGACGTGCTCTGCGGGATTGCCGTCGTGGCCGGCCATTGCCCACGTGATCATGGCGCCGTTGTAGGTGGCATGGATCGTCTCCGCTGTTGCCTCGTCGACCCGGGCGGGGTTCAGCTCGTCGACGTCTGTCGCGGCTTGGAGCACCCCGCCGATCGCCGTCTCCACGGCGGCGGCGTACTGCCGAGTGATCTGCTGAAACTCCGGAATCGACAGATCCATGAGCAGAAACGCCAGGTGGTTGGCGAACTCGGCGGCGTTCCGGACGGTGCCGGCCATCGCCACCAGGGTGTCGATCAGCGCCGCCAGCGGGCGTTCGGCGGACTGTGCGGCGGCCAGGCGAGCCGGCACGGTCGCGACGGCATTGCGGGCAAGGGCCAGCAGCAGTCCGTCCTTCGAGCCGAAACGACGCAGCAGGGCGGCAGCGGTCAGCCCCACACGATCCCCGATCTGCGCAAGAGTCGCGTTCGCCGGTCCCGCCTGACCGACGGCATGGGCGGCGGCGGCAAGGATGGCGGCATCCGAGACGGTCCGCGGTCGAGCCATGGGCTGCACATTACCGGGTCGCGGCAGTTAGTAAACCGTGATTCACTAACGTTATGCAGACTTCGTTGACCAAGCCACTGACGGATACGGTTGCGCTGGTGGCAGGGGCCACCCGCGGAGCCGGAAGGGGCATCGCCGTAGAGCTCGGCGCTGGGGGCGCGCGGGTTTATGTCACTGGTCGCAGTTCGCGCACCGGGCGGTCGGACATGGACCGGCCCGAGACGATCGAGGAGACCGCCGAGCTGGTCACCGCGGCCGGTGGCCACGGCATCGCCGTGCGCTGTGACCACAGCGACGTGCGGCAGGTGGCGGCACTCCTCCGGCGGGTCGACGACGAGCAAGGCCGGCTCGACGTCCTGGTCAACGACATCTGGGGTGGCGATCCGCTGACCGAGTGGGGCACGCCTTTCTGGCAGCTGGACCTGGCCGCGTTCCGCACCATGTGGGAACGCGCGGTGCTGACCCATCTCATCACCAGCCAGCACGCCGTCCCGCTGATGATGCGGCACCGCACCGGCCTGATCATCGAGGTGACCGACGGGCTGGGGCGCGAGTACCGCGGCAACCTCGCCTATGACCTCACCAAGACCGCCGTCAACCGCCTGGCCCTGGCCCAGGCGGAGGAACTGCGCGAACACGGGATCACCGCGCTGGCCGTCACGCCCGGCTTCCTGCGCTCCGAGGCGATGCTCGACCAGTTCGGCGTCACCGAGGACAACTGGCGCGACGGCGGCGCCCGCGACCCCCACTTCCTAGCGTCCGAGACACCGCGCTACATCGGCCGCGCGATCAGCGCGCTTGCCGCAGATCCGCACATCACTGAACGAGCGGGTCAGGTCCTCACTTCCTGGGACCTCGCCGAGCACTACGGCTTGTACGACGTCGATGGGCGCCAACCGAACTGGGCTCGGCACATCGGCAGCACGGTCCCCGCGTAGCCGTGGTCCTCGCCCGCTTCGCGCACATCCGGCCGGCGGCGGTGCTGCCCTGCGCCACGACAGCTGACGTCGCCGCAGCCCTCGCCACGGCGCGGCGGCGTCGCCTACCCGTCGCGGTACGTGGCGGCGGCCACTGCTTCGCCGGACGATCCACCACCACCGGCGTCGTGATCGATACGAGCCCGATGGCCGGGGTGCAGCTTGACGGCAGCCGCGCCGTCATCGGCGCCGGCACCCGCCTCGCCGAGGTCTACGGCCGGCTCGGCGCCCACAGCCGGACCATCCCGGCCGGCTGCGGGCCTACCGTAGGCATCACCGGGCTCACGCTCGGCGGTGGGCTCGGTATCCTCGGCCGCCGTCACGGACTGACCTGCGACAGCCTCCTTGCGGCGACACTGGTCCTCGCCGACGGCCGGACGGTCGAGGCGGACGACGACCTGCTGTGGGCCATGCGCGGAGGTGGCGCCCCCGGCGTGGTCACCTCCCTCACCTTCGCGACCCTGGCCGCGCCCACATGCACCGCCTTTCGGCTCAGCTATCCCGCCGATCACGCTGCCGATCTCCTCGACGCCTGGCAGCACTCGCTACCCGACCTAGACGAAGCAACCGCGCCCAGCCTCACCATCACCGCTCCGGCCGACCCGAGGCATGCAACCCGCGTCACCGTCTTCGGCGCCGCAGCCGACGGCGCCGCGGTCGACCTGCTGCGCCGCAGCCTCGGGCAGCAGCCCAGCGCTGACGAACGACACCACGACACCCTGCCAGCGGCGAAGAGGTGGCTGGCCACATCCGACGACGTCCATCCCCGCTTCGCCTACCTGCACTCTGAGTTCTTCCGGTCCACGGTTCTTGCACCCGAGCTGCTCGAACGACTCATCACCGACCGGACACCCGGCGAAGAACGAGAACTGGACTTCACCCCTTGGGGAGGCGCCTACAACCAGCCGTCGGCCGACGCGACGGCCTTCCCTCACCGCGACGCCCGATTCCTACTCAAACAGACCGCCACCGTACGGGCCGACCAGCAACCGAGCAGTTGGCTGGACGACTCCTACCAGCTCACCAATCCCCACGGCACCGGCGGCGCCTATCCCAACTTTCCCGAGCCCCATCTGAACACCGAGGCCTACTACCTGACCAACACGAACCGGCTACGCCTAATCAACGCCGTCTACGACCCCTCGGGCCTGTTCACCACCTGACACAGCGTCGGATCACCTGGCACCTCCGCACATCGGCGTGTCCGTGGGCCGGCGACTTTGAGCAACTTCGCCTCGATTTCGCCTCGGCCAACGCAACGGAGCCTCCGTGTGCTCAGCACCGCACTCCCGGCGGCACTGCCGGGCCCGGCCGACGCTGTCGTACATACCCCGCGATAAACGACAGAGCTGCATTCGCCGCATATAGCGGTCCACATCAATGTCGAATGGGTACGCCCGTCGATTCCGATCAAGCCGAACGGCGGATCAGAATGAGCGGGCGAAGTTGACATTGCTCGCGCCTCGGACAACGGATCGACGTCGGCATTGGGCAAGGAGGAAAACGTGAAACGACGCATCTGGATGGTCGGGTTGATCGCGGTGGCGACGGCAGTGGCCGTCACCCTGCAGCCGGGGAGCTCGAGCGCCGGCCCGAGCGTGCCCCAGCGCATCGCCGCCGGCACGCTCAAACCCACATACCTGAAGGTCGACGGCGGCACGAAGAGGCTGCCGTTCCTCTCGCCCGGCCGCACCGAGCTGCTGACCAACTCCCGGGCCGCCGCGCGGGCGCAGCGGGTGGCGTCGGATGGCGCCGGCATCGCCGTGAAGTCAGCCGGCTGCGCCGAGCGCGCCGGCGGCCGCAACGTGCGGGTGAACCAGGACTGCACCTACCGCCGGCAGGCCGAGGAGCACATCGCGGCCGACCCGAACAACCCGAACAACCTCGTGGCCGGCATGAACGACAGCCTCGTCGGCTGGAACCGCACCAGCATCGACTTCTCCGTCGACGGCGGCCGGCACTGGGGCGCCATCAGCACCGCGCCTTTCGGCTACCGCCTCAACGACCCGCAGGACCTGCTGCCCACTGCCGCCGACCCCAACCGGCACACCATCAGGGGCGACGCCGGCTCCCTGCATGCGTACGACGCGTGCAGCGACCCCTATGTGGCCGCCGACTCCCGCGGGCGCTTCTTCTACACCTGCGTCGGCTTCGACATCGCGTCGAACGATTCGCTCGCCTTCGTCGTGCCCTCCCCGCCGGGCGCCAAGGGGTCCTATTTCGACCAGGTTCCGCCGCCGTCGGGGGTGCAGCCGCCGTACACCGGACGCGAGCACATCGTCGCCGAGGACAACAGCGCGGCCGCCAGCTACGACGCGCCCAAGGTGACCGCCGACCACTTCGTGCACAGTCCCAACCGCGACAACGTCTACTTCACGTGGACCGTCTTCAACTTCAGCTGCGGCCCCGCCCACGACCAGTTCTGCGAGTCACCGGTCTGGGGATCGATGTCCACCGACCACGGCTTCACCTGGTCGACGCCCGAGATGATCAGCGGCGTGAATCCAGCCGTCTGCACGCTGGGCAACACTTTCGACCCGGATCTCAACCCGGGTTCGTGCAACTTCGACGGCCACTCCGACCTGACCGTGCGGCCCAACGGCGAGCTGGCCGTCACGTTCATCGGCCAGAACACCCCGACGCAGAACCCGCAGATCCTCGGCCTGCGCTGCCACCCGGCCGGCAGCTCGACCGCCGGCACCGCGCACCTCAACTGCGGCACGCCGCACAAGGTGGCCGACTACGTCACCGGTCCGTCCTGCGACTTCGGCGGGGGCCTCGAACAATGCATCCCGGGCGTGTACATCCGGGCGCCCTTCGAGACCGCGCAACGGCTGACCGTCGACGAGCGCACCGGCGACCTCTACAACACCTGGTACGACTACCGGCTCGGCGAGTTCGACGTCTTCGTGACGCGCTCCACCGACGGCGGAACGACGTGGAGCCCGCCGCGGCTGGTGAACCCCGACCGCGGCACCGACCACTACTTCTCCGCCATCGACGTCGGCGAGAACCACGGGGCCCAGGTGGCGATCGGCTACTACCGGACGGGGCGCGTGGCGGGCGAGAACGTCACGCCACCGGGCGGCTTCGGTCCCGACGTGGCCACGAAGATGTCCGACTTCGTGCTCGCGGGCGGCAGCGGCCAGGCCACCCCGTACAGGTTCGAGGTGTTGTCGCCGAAGTTCCCGCCGCCGGACGGTATCCAGGCCGGCTTCAACGGCGACTACTCGGGCATCACCGTCGACCGCAACGGCATCGCGCACCCGGTCTGGTCCGACACCAGGAACCGGACGCCCAACCCGACCTTCGACAAGGTGACCGTCGACGAGGACGTCTTCACCGCGGCACGTCCCATCCCGGGCCGCTGAGCACCGGCGGCCGCCGGCACGACGAACAACCAACAAGCACGCCTACGCCGGTGGTCGCCCGCTCGCCGTGGCCGCCGCGGGCACCGGGCGCGGCATGCCCGGCCGGCGTGTTCGGCCGGGTCGCCGCCCGGACTCCGCACCGGGCGGCGCCGGACACCGATGAAGGCCCCGGCCGGGACGATCCCGGTCCCGACCGGCGGCACATCAGTGCAGGCTGTTGCTCCGCGGGTAAGGGCGCCTCGTGGGCTTGCCGGAGGGCTCAGGGATTTACCACCGCCAGCGCCAGAAACGACGCTGGTAGCGGACGACCAGGCTGCCGGCCCGCTGGGAGCCGCTCACCACGAAATGGTGGCCGCTGCCGGTCGGCGAACTCCGGAGCGCCTTGGCCTTGGCGCTACCGGCAATCATCTCGACGCTGTCGACGTCGGCGGTCGCGCCCGGCGGCAGCACCAGGACGGTGGAGCCAGCAGTAACGTTCAGATCGATCTCGACGACGTGGTGTGGCAGGACCGCCTCGGTGAAATCGAGTTTCACCGAGCCGGCCCTGGCCGTGACGCTCAGCCGCCGCGGCACGACCCAGCGGCCCTGCCGCTTCAGCGAGGAGGCTGTGGTGCGCAGCTCGGTGTGCTCCGGTGCGGGCGGCGACACCGGGCCGCCGGGCAGATCGGCCACGTACGGCTCGACCTCGGCGACGGTACGGGCGGCGTGCACCCCGGCCACCCGCTGCTCGAACTCGTCCAGTGTCAGCCGGCCCTCGCCGACCGCTCGGTGCAGCCGCTGGGCGACGACCTCGCGATCGGCGTCGGACAGCCGGATCGCCGGCTGCTCCGGCACCAAATCTCCGCTCATGAGCGCACGATAGTCCGCCGGCGACCCGCTGACAGCCCTGCCCTGGCACCGGGCCGCCGCCGTGCGCGAGCCTGTCGTTCGTGCGCCATCGGGTGAGGTGTGTCCACGAACCAACCAGATCCGTGTCCGGTCGACAGCGGCCACGCCAGACGCACCCACCCGACGCGCACTCGTCGCGGCAAATGAGGACGCGCTACTCGTACCCGGTTATAGAAATCGGCGTGTTCTAACGAGGGAAAATAAGGCGGTGCGGATCGCCCTTCCTGCGCACTTCCGAGCCGACGCACCCGAAGCTCCTCAGCTACCCGGCTGACGGATTGCGGCGCCCGGATCGGTGCTCTGCTCAAGGGCCGCCCACCACTCCTCCAGCTCATCGACCCGGCTCTGGAGGGCGGCGTTCGCCGCCCGGGCCGTCGCCAGTTCCTCGGTCAGCGCACCGATCGGCCCGGAGGCGGTCAGGGCGTCGAGCCAGCCCGCGACCAGCCGATCCTCAGCGGCGACCCGGCGGAGCGCGGAAGCGACCACCTCCGGTGACAACTCAGCCACGAACTCTCTCGGGAGCGTGAGCAGGCGAGCGACCTCGCCGAGGCTCCGCGCGGCGCTCATCTGGCGCCCAAGACGCTCGGCAGACGGCACCGCCGGTTCGGCCGGCGTCGCA
Source organism: Actinoplanes nipponensis (assembly GCF_016862275.1). Lineage (GTDB taxonomy): Bacteria > Actinomycetota > Actinomycetes > Mycobacteriales > Micromonosporaceae > Actinoplanes > Actinoplanes nipponensis. The sequence goes on from NZ_BOMQ01000049.1 coordinate 38,944, forward strand.
GCCGCGATCGGCTTGGCGGGAGAAGGAGCGGGCTTCGACACAGGCGCGGGCGTAGGTGCCGGCTCCGGGTCAGGCTCGGCCTCTGACGGGAGTTCGGGAAGGTCGTCCCCCACCCAGGTGTAGGCCAGAGTGTCGCCCTTCTGCCGTCGGACGACATTTGGCCACTTGGGCAGAACCGCCAGCGCGCGGGGCCCGTGCCGGGCCCAGGTCTCGTTCCGCAGACCGAGCTCGGCCAGACGCTCCCGGATCTCGCGCACCTTCAGCGGGACCGACGACTCGGCCAACAGGTGGAGAACCACCGCGAGGGGCTCTTGGGCGAAGACGGCGTGGAACAGCCGGGAGTCGGACAGAGCCAGGAAACGCAGCGAACCCCTCGTCGCGACGTGAATGCCAGCGCCCCGTGGGACAAGCTCTTCCTCATCGGTGTCATCCCACTGGACCTGATAGTTCGTCCCATCATCCGCGAGGATCGATCCGGCTCGGGTTCGGCGTACGCCGAACGAATCGGACACCCGGACAAGACCCTGATCTGCGCCCACGAATGCGACTGTAACGGTTATCGTCGCGGCCGGGGCGCCGGCCGGAGGCAGCCCATCCTGGCCAGGCTCCTCGGCCGTGTGTGCACAGCGCCGGCTTGGCGGAACAACTCTGACAGAAGATGGGCGCGCTTGCTGGCCGCCCGTACGGACAGATCGGTGAGCTTGTCACTCGGTTCGAGGTCGAGCGTGAACGTGTGCCCGTCCCGGGGCTTCCTGGACGCGCTGCTGGCGCGGATGGGCATGGAGACGCGGGGCGTCCCGGCACGCCCGGAAGGTCTTTTCGCCAGCCTCCACCTCGGCAACATCGCTGACGAGCTGGTTGGTCGGTAGCCGAGCTGGCGACCCTGACAGATCACGCACATTCTCAGCGGCCGGATGAGCGCGCCGCAATCTCGGTAGCGACGCATGGGCCAGTCCGGTAGGAAGCGCGCTATGACCTCTTGGGAAGTGGCCGCCGAAACCTTTGATTCGTCCGATGGCCACCGCCTTCGTCGTGAGTACTACGCCGAGGTCGTCAGCCGTTACTGGCGACGGCCCGCGACTACCGAGGAAGTCGACCAAGGGCTGGCCGACGACGGGGTGGCACTGCTCACCCCACCCACGGGCCAGTTCGGGTCGGGCGTTTCGCCGGTGAGCCAGCAGCGTGCGGCGGATTCCTAATGCTGGACGACGATCGCGCAGAGCTCACTCGCGTCTATGTGCGGCCGCGCTTCCGCGGCAGCGGGGGCGCCCGGAGTCTACTGGCGGCGTTGGAGGACGAGGCACGCGAGATGGGTGCGACAGAGATGGTTCTCAACACCCGCCTCGATCTGATCGAAGCACGATCGCTCTACAGCCGGGTCGGGTACGTCGAGATCCCGGCGTACTGCACCGGCCCCTACATGGAGGTCTGGTACGGCAAGCGCCTCGGACCACGATCACACAAGCGAGCGACCGCCTAAGCGCCACCGAACATTCCGTTTCCGGCTGTCCGGTGGCGGAGAACGCGCCCGGCCGCTCATTTCCGGCCAAGCCGTGATGGACGAAGGACAATTTGGCATCCGCATTCTCTGCTCTCGCAGGCCTGCTCGTCCTGGCCGGCGGCGCGCAGGACGCTCGCCAGCTGCTCGTACGGCTGCGGCTCGGTTGCCGGTTTCGCGTCTTGGATTATCGCGAGCCGCTCGGTGACGGCGGTGTGGTTGCGTAGTTGCTGGTAGATGAAGCCGTTCAAGATCGGCCGGCTGGGGTAGGTCGGCCAGCTCGACTCGGGCGTGGCTGAAATCGACGATGCCGGCCGGGCGGTGGCATCGGATGGTCAGCTCGAACGCGACGAGGCCGTCGGCCTGGATCGAGACCGCCTGCACCCGCGGCTGACCCGCCGGGCCGCTCCAGGCGGATCCGCACCTCGTCCGGGTCCAGCTGGCTCTGGGCCGCCTGGGTCGACCACGACGAGCCGCTGCCGATCATCGCCGGCACGGTCCTCCGGCGCACCGTCGACATCTGCCCCAGCCGCGGCGAGCAAAGCTGTCGTGGTCCAAGGTCGACACCACCACGGAGGATGTCGACCGGTGCTGGCGGGCGTTCCCGCGCCGCTTCGACATCGAGCACACCTTCCGCTGCCCTTGAGCAGACGCCCGGCCTCCCCGTGATGATCACCGGATGCGGGTGGTCACGATGAATGTTCTGGGACCGGCGAATCCGGACTGGGACCGCCGTCGTCGGCTGATCGCGGAAGCGCTGCGGCGGCTGCGACCCGACATCATCGCCCTGCAGGAAGTTCCCATCGGCAGCGCGCCCGAGGTCGTGGACGAGCTGCTCGGCCCCGGCTACCACGTCCGGGGCTTCTCGCGGAGCGCCGAGGACGGTGTGGGTGGGGCTCTGGCCACTCGGTCGACCACGTCATCGTGCTCGGCAACTTCGACGCGACGCCCGACGCGGCCAGCATGCGGTTCTGGAGAGGACGCCAACCCCTCGACGGGATCAGCGCCTGTTATCAGGACGCCTGGGAGACGGTGCACACGGCGGAACCGGGCCTCACGTTCACCGCCGTCAACCCACTCGTCCGTGCCGGTGAAGTGGCCACGGCGGTGTCCCGGCGTATCGACTACATCCTGGTCCGGTCCGGCGACCACGGACCCACTCTTCAGGTCCGGTCCTGCGATCTCGTCCTGGACCGCCCGGTCGACGGCGTGTGGGCCAGCGATCACTTCGGAGTGGTGGCAGACCTGGAACCGCCGGATCACGCCCCGGGATCATGGGGCCCGGTCTCGGCGCCAAGCACAACCGGCCCGCCACCGAGCAAATCAACCCCCGCCGAAAAGTAGAACATCCCCACCGAGTCGAGCCAGGGCTCCTGGCCTCGGGGCGTCATGGCCTCGGATCGGTGAGCCGTGCCGGCCCAGGCACAA
>NZ_BOMQ01000050.1 GCF_016862275.1 Actinoplanes nipponensis
TCCACCGCGACAATCTGGATCAGACCCCAGCAAGCCTCCGCCCGGACGACCGCAGATAAACCACCCAGGTCACCAACACACACAACGCATAGAACGCGATGAACGCGATATACGCCGCATCCGCCGTCTTATAGGTAACGAACGACTGCCGGAAGGCCAGATTGACCAGCACCCCGCCGAACGCCCCGATCGCCCCCGCGATGCCGATCACCGCACCGGACAACCGGCGCCCCTCGTGCTCGTCCCCCGGGTTCTTCAGGGCGAAGATCCGCGGGATCATCTTGTACGTCGAGCCGTTGCCGATCCCGCTGAAGATGAACAGCGCGATGAAGCCGACCAGGTACAGCGGCAGCGAGCGCAGCTGCGAGGCCAGCAGCACGACGCTCGCCCCGGCCGCCATCGCGACGAAGTTCCAGAAGGTGACCCGGGCGCCGCCGAGCCGGTCGGCCAGCGCCCCGCCGACCGGGCGGATCAGCGAGCCCAGCAGCGGGCCCAGGAAGGTCAGGTAGGCCGCCTTGACCGGGGTGTTGAAGTCGTCGGCGAACTGGACCTGCAGCACCTGGCCGAAGGCGAAGCCGAAGCCGATGAACGAGCCGAAGGTGCCGATGTAGAGCAGCGCCATGATCCAGGTGTGGCCCTCGCGGGCCGCGTCGCGCATGCCGCGCTTCTCGTTGCGGGCCTGGGTCAGGTTGTCCATCTTCAGCGCCGAGCCGAGCACGGCCACCACGATCAGCGGGATGTAGAGGCCGGCGACGATGCCCGGGTGCCCGGCGCCGAAGACGGCCAGCACGAACAGGCCGACCAGTTGCACCGCGGCGACGCCGAGGTTGCCGCCGCCGGCGTTGATGCCGAGCGCCCAGCCTTTGAGCCGGTCCGGGTAGAACGCGTTGATGTTGGCCATCGACGAGGCGAAGTTGCCGCCGCCGACGCCGGCCACCGCGGCCAGCACGATCAGCGTCGAGTAGGAGACGCCGGGCTCGATCAGGAACGCCGCCAGCACCGCCGGGATCAGCAGCAGCGACGCGCTGATGATGGTCCAGTTGCGGCCGCCGAAGCGGGCCACCGCGAACGTGTACGGGATCCGCAGCGCGCCGCCGACCAGCGCGGGCACGGCGGTGAGCAGGAACTTGCCGGCCGGGTCGATGCCGTACGCGGGGCCGAGGAACAGCACCAGCACCGACCACAAGGTCCACACCGAGAAGCCGATGTGCTCGGAGAAGATCGAGAAGATCAGGTTGCGCCGGGCGATGGGGGCGCCGGTGGTGTCCCAGAAGGCGCGGTCCTCGGGACGCCAGTCGTCGATCCAGTGGCCGCGGACGGTTCTCGCCGCGGGGCGTTCCAGGATGGTAGCGGTCATGACGGGACCTCCGAGGCGGTGAGCGAGGCGATGACGAGGTAGCCGTCCGCGTCGACGGTGACGGGGTAGACGGTGAGGTCGGGCTGGCCGCTCAGCGAGCAGCCGGTGGTCAGGTCGAAGGCCATCAGGTGCATCGGGCAGACCACGACCTCGTGGTCGATCTGCCCGTCGGCCAGCGGTCCGCCGCGGTGCGGGCAGACCGCGGACAGCGCGCGGACGGAGCCGTCGCGCAGCCGGAAGACGGCGACCATCTCGCCGTGCACGTCGTAGGTGCGCCCCTCGCCCGGCGGGATGTCCTCGAGGTGTCCCAGCACGGTCATCGGACCGGCACCTGCGGCAGCACGACCAGCGGCAGGGACGTGCGGAACTGCCCGGGCGTGGCCGGTTGCGCGCGTTCCTTCCAGGGATCGCGGTAGGCGGCGACCGAGGCGTCCATCGCGGCGTCCAGGCCGGCGGCCAGGCCCTCGGTGTCGTCCACGACCACCGCGCGGATGTGCTCGATGCCCACCCGGGGCACCCAGGCGTAGGTGCGTTCGAGCCAGTTGGCGTTCTCCCGGTAGTACTGCAGGAAGCGCCCGGTCAGCGTGATCACCTCGTCGGGCGACTCCACCGTGGCCAGCAGGTCGCCCTTGCGGACGTGGGCGCCGGCGGCGCCGCCGACGTAGATCTCCCAGCGGCCGCCGTCGATGGCGACCACGCCGAGGTCCTTCACGTACGCCTCGGCGCAGTTGCGCGGGCACCCGGTGACCGCGAGTTTCATCTTGCCGGGCCCCTCGATGCCCTGGTAGCGCTCCTCGAGGGCGATGCCCAGCGCGGTGGAGTCGCCGACGCCGAAGCGGCAGAAGTCGGAGCCGACGCAGGTCTTCACCGTGCGGAAGCTCTTGCCGTAGGCGTAGCCGGAGGGCATGTCGAGGTCGGCCCAGATCTCCGGCAGCTTCTCCTTGGGCACCCCGAGCAGGTCGATGCGCTGCCCGCCGGTCAGCTTGACCATCGGTACGGCGTGCTTCTCGGCCACCTCGGCGATCCGCTTGAGCTGGGCCGGGGTGGTGACCCCGCCCTTCATCTGCGGCACCACGGAGAACGTGCCGTCGCGCTGGATGTTGGCGTGCACCCGGTCGTTGATGAAGCGGGCGTCGCGCTCGTCGACGTAGTCCTCGCCCCACATCATCTTCAGCAGCGAGGCCAGGCCCATCTTGCTCTTGGCGTCCTCCTGGCCGCCGGGCACCAGCTTGGCGAAGACCGACGAGACCGAGCGCAGGTCGTGGGTGCGGATGGCGGCCATCAGCTCCGGCTTGGGCATCGGGACGCCGGGCACGTACCAGCTCGCCCTGGGGTCCTCCTCGACGGCGCCGCCGGCGGCCCACTCGACGATCTGCGCGACCAGGCTCTTGCAGGTGCCGCAGCCCTTGCCGGCCCGGGTCTTGTCCATCACGCCGCTGACGGTCTTGCAGCCGCCGTGCACGGTCTCGGCGATCGTGGCCTTGGTGACGCCGTTGCAGTTGCAGACCTGGGCGTCGTCGGCCAGTTCGGCCGCGCTGACCTCGGCCGGCGGGCCGCCCAGGTCGAACATCAGCTCGACGCGGTCCTCGGGCAGGGCCAGCCCCCGGTCGAAGGCCTGCATGAGGAACGCGACCTTCTTGACGTCGCCGACCAGGGTGGCGCCGACCAGCCGGCCGTCGCGGATGATGACGCTCTTGTAGATCCCCTTGCGCGGCTCGCTGAAGATCAGCGTCTCGTCGTCGTCGCGCTCGGGCTCCTTGAGGCCCATCGACGCGACGTCGACCCCGGCCACCTTGAGCTTGGTGGCGATCCGGGAGCCGTGGTACGCGGCCCGCGGGTCCCGGCCGGTGAGGTGGTCGGCCAGCACCTTGGCCTGGTCCCACAGCGGGGCGACCAGCCCGTACGTCTCGCCGCGGTGCTGGGCGCACTCCCCCACCACGTAGATGTCCGGCTCGTCCTGGGCGCGCATCTGGTCGTCGACCACGATGCCGCGCTCGACGACCAGCCCGCTGGCCGCGGCCACCTCGGTGTTGGCCCGGATGCCGGCGGCGACCACGACCACGTCGCAGTCGATGACCCGGCCGTCGGCCAGCTTGACCCCGGTGACCGCGTGCTTGCCCAGGATCTCGGTGGTCATCGCGTCGCAGACCACCTCGATGCCCAGCTGCTCCACGCTGCGCTGCAGGATCGCGCCGGCCTGGGCGTCGAGCTGGGTGTTCATCAGGTGTCCCATGGCGTGCAGCAGGGTCACGTGCGAGACGTGGTTCTGCAGGCCGCGGGCCGCCTCCAGGCCCAGCAGGCCGCCGCCGATGACCACCGCGCGCTCGTGCTCGCGGGCGTAGCGGATCATGCTGCGGGTGTCGTCCAGCGTGCGGAACGCGAAGACGCCCTGGTGGTAGCCGCGGCCGGGGCGGTGGATGCCGGGGATCGGCGGGACGAAGGCCCGGCTGCCGGTGGCGATGATCAGCTTGTCGTACGGCGTGGCGGTGCCGTCCTCGGCGTACACCTGCTTGGCGAACCGGTCGATCCGGCTGATCCGGCGGCCCGCGTGCAGGGTGATGCCGTTGTCGGTGTACCAGCTCAGGTCGTTGAGGAAGATGCCCGACTCGTCCTCCACGCCGGCCAGGACGTTGGAGAGCATGATCCGGTTGTAGTTGCCGTACGGCTCGTCACCGAACATCGTGATGGCGAAGTCGCCGCCGCGGCTGAGGATCTCCTCCACCGTCCGGGCGCCGGCCATGCCGTTGCCGATGACGACCAGTCGCGGAGGCTGCGCCTGCCCGCGCTCCGCGGCTCGGCGCTCGTCCTCACGTCGTGGTTCGGACCGTAGCCTCTCCGTCCCGCTCATCAGACCTCCACCAGTCCGAGATCGACGACTACGGTGCCGGTCACCCCGGCCGGCGCGGCCAGCCACAGCTCCACCGCGGTGCCGGAGTCCAGGTCCTCCACCACGCGCAGTGGGATGTGCACGTCACCCTTGGCGCCGATCGGGAAGTACCGCATCGGCTCGCCGTCGCGCATCAGCACCAGGCAGATGAGCTCGTCCGCGGAGTTGCCGCCGCGGAAGTAGACGGCCTGCGCGACGACGCCGGCGGGCACGACGTAGCCCGGCACGCCGATCGGGGCCGGCTGGTCCAGGCCCTTGCCCTCGAACGGGAAGACGCCCTGCAGGAAGCGGGGTATGGAGTTCACCTGGGAGTTCCTTTCGTGATGGCGACCGCGCACGCCTTGAAGGCGGGCATCTTGGAGTGCCGGTCGAGGGCCGGGTCGGTGAGCAGGTTGACGGCCTGGTCGCCGCCCCAGTGGAACGGCGCGAAGACGGTGTCCGGCCGGATGCCGGGGTTGAGCCGGGCCCGGAACACCGCCCGGCCCCGGCGGCTGGACAGCTCGACCATGTCGCTGTCGGCGATGTCGAGCCGGCGGGCCAGGTCGGGGTGCAGCTCGACGCGGGGCTCGGGCAGCGACAGGGTCAGGGCGGAGACCCGGCGGGTCTGGTTGCCGCTCTGGTACTGCTGCATGGTGCGGCCGGTGGTGAGCACGTACGGGTAGTCGCGGTCGGGCATCTCGTGCGGGTCGCGGTGCTCGACGCGGACGAACTTCGCCCGCCCGTCCGCGGTCGGGAACGAGTCGGCGAACAGTCGCGGCGTACCCGGGTGGTCCTCGGCCGGGCACGGCCAGAAGACGCCCCGCTCGGCCTCGATCCGCTCGTAGGTGATGCCGGCGTAGTCGGCGATCCCGCCGGCGCTGGCCCGGCGCAGCTCGTCGAAGACCGTCCGCGGGTCGTCGCTGAAGAACCGCCCGCGGCCCAGCCGGTCCGCCAGCCCGGCGAGGAACTGCAGGTCGGTGCGGACGTCCGGGGGCGGCGGCAGCGCCCTCCGGCGGCGGATGACCCGGCCCTCCAGGTTGGTCATCGTGCCCTCCTCCTCGGCGAACTGGGCCGTGGGCAGCACCACGTCGGCCAGCGCCGCGGTCTCGGAGAGGAAGATGTCGGAGACGACCAGCAGGTCCAGCGCGCGCAGCCGGTCGATGACGTGCCCGGCGTGCGGCGCGGAGACGGCCATGTTGCTGGCCAGCACGAGCAGCGCCCGCACGCCGCCGTCGGTGCCGAGACGGTCGAGCATCTCGTACGCGCTGCGGCCGGGCTGCGGCAGCTCGTCCGGGTCGACGCCCCAGACGGCGGCGACGTGGGCCCGGGCGGCCGGGTCGTCCAGCCGGCGGTAGCCCGGCAGCTGGTCGGCCTTCTGCCCGTGCTCGCGGCCGCCCTGGCCGTTGCCCTGGCCGGTGATGGTGCCGTAGCCGGAGTGGGGCCGCCCGACCAGGCCCAGGGCGAGCGCGAGGTTCAGGTAGGCCTGCGCGGTGTCGGTGCCGTTGCTGTGCTGCTCGGCGCCGCGGGCGGTGAGGATCATCGAGGGCCGCTCGGTGGCCAGCAGCCGGACGGTCTCCCGCAGGTGCGCCTCGCTGACCCCGGTCATCCGCTCGACGCGTTCCGGCCAGTAGGAGGCGACCGCGGCCCGCACGCCGTCGAAGCCGGTGGTCCGGTCCCGGATGTACTCCTCGTCGACCAGGCCCTCCCGGAGAGCGATGTGCAGCAGGCCGTTGGCCAGCGCCAGGTCCGTGCCGGGCAGGGGCTGCAGATGCCGGTACGCGCCCGCGGCGGTCGCCGTGCGGCGCGGGTCCACGACGATGTGCCGCGCCCCCTCGGCCCGCCCGGCGTCGAGGTACTGCATGGACGGCGGCATCGCGTCGGCCGGGTTGGCCCCGACCAGCAGCACCGTGCGGGCCTGGGCCACGTCCTCCAGCGGGAACGGCAGGCCCCGGTCGACGCCGAGGGTCCGGTTCGCGGCGGTGGCCGCCGAGGACATGCAGAAGCGCCCGTTGTAGTCGATCGACGCGGACCGCAGCGCCACCCGGACGAACTTGCCGAGGGTGTACGCCTTCTCGTTGGTCAGGCCGCCGCCGCCGAACGCGCCGACGCTGTCGCGGCCGTACTCGCGCTGGCAGCGTTCGATGCCCCCGACGATGCGCTCGTACGCCTCGTCCCAGGTCGCCTCGCGCAGCGGGCTCCCGCGGTCGGTGGGGTCCTTGCGCACCAGCGGCGTGAGCAGCCGGTCCCGGTGGTCGAGCAGCTCGGCCGCGGTCCAGCCCTTGGCGCACAGGCCGCCCCGGTTGACCGGGAACTCGGTGGGCTCGAGGCGGACCCGGGGGATCTCGGGGGTCAGCGCGATGCCGCACTGCAGCGCGCAGTACGGGCAATGCGTCTCGGTCACCGTCACACCGATGATGCTTGCGGGTGACCGTTTCCTCACCGGACCGTCGTGGTTGCGGTGTCGTTCGGAAAACCCTACAAGCGGCTCGGGGCCGTTGTGAGATCGCGGTAGCGGACCAGCACGAGGTCCACCACGGCCGGATCCGCGCACAGCGGCGGGGTCACGACGTCGGCCCCGGCCCGGTGCAGCGACCGGTAGAACAGCCCGTCGGCCAGCAGGTACGCCGCGACGGTGATCCGCCGGGCGCCCCGCTCGCGCAGCTCGGCCACCACGTCGGGCACCCGGCGCTCGGCGCCGGAGGCGTAGGCCACGTGGGCGCCGAGCCGGGCGGCGACCGCGGCGACGTCGGCCCGCCAGGCCGGGTCCGACGAGCCCGCGGCGGCCAGCACCACCGCGTCGGCGTCGCCGATCCGGTCGCGCAGGCTGCGGGTCAGCACCGGGTCGGGGCCCAGCGGGGCGGCCGCGACGGCGTCGTTGGCGGCGACGGCCTCGGCGATGTCGACCCGCACGTGGTAGCCGGCCGAGAGCAGCAGCGGCACGACCACCGCGCGGACGCCCCGGATCGCCGCGCCGACCCGCGGCTCCTGCACGTCCACGTAGGCCAGCCGCACGTCCAGGTCGGGACGCCGGCGGGCGACCCGGTCGACCAGGTCCCGGATCTGCGCCTGGCCGGTGGCCGAGCGGGTGCCGTGCGCGACCGCCAGCAGCACCGGCGGCGAGCCGTCCGGTCCGCCGGTCGCGGCGCCGGTCGACGGGCTCGGCGGCACGCCGGTCACGCGGCCGGCTCGTCGACGCGGAGCCGGTAGCCGCGCTTGATGATGGTCTCGATGTGCCCGCCCGGGCCGAGCGCCGTCCGCAGCCGGGCGATCGCCACGTCCACCGCGTGCCCGTCGGTGCCGCGGGGCAGGGCGGCGGCCAGGCGGTCCTTCGACACCACCGCCCCCGGCCGGGTGGCGAGCGTGCCGAGGATGGCCATCGCGGCCGGCGGGAGCGCCTGCACCCGGCCGTCGATGAGCACCGCGTGGCCACGGATCTCCAGGACCGTGCCGGCCACGCCGAGCCGGGCGGCCCGCCGCGGCAGCTCGTCCGTGACGACCTTGACCAGGGCGCCCAGCCGGGACCGGGGCGGGGTCACCACGGGCACGTCCCGCTCGACCAGCGAGGCGGCGGTGACCGGGCCGACGCAGGCGGCCATGGTGCCGCCCCGGAACCGGTCGAGCACCTCCTCCGCGCTGTCCCCGGCGATCTCCAGCAGGGCCTGCACGGCGGGAGCGCTGGTGAAGGTGACCGCGTCGATCTGGCCCGCGCTGAGCAGGGCGACGAGGCGGCGTACCGGCGCGAGGTCGCCCGGCAGCGTCCACCGGTAGACCGGGATCTCCACGACGGCGGCGCCGGCGGCCCGCAGGGCGCCGGTGAACTCCGCCTGCGGCCCGCCGTGCAGCTGCACGGCGATGCGCCGCCCGGCGATGCCCTGCTCCAGCAGCCGCGCCAGGATCTCCTCGGACGACTCGGTCACCGCGGACCAGTCCTCGCGCAGGTCGGCGGCCCGGATCGCCCCGCACGGCTTGGCGCCGCGGGCGATGAGCCGGGCCCGGTTGAGCGCGGCCCGCAGGGTGTCGCCCATCCCCCAGCCCTCGGCCGCCTCCAGCCAGCCCCGGAAGCCGATCCCGGTGGTGGCCACCACGATGTCGGGGGCCAGCCCGACGCAGGCCTCGGTGGCCGCGTGCAGGGCCTGGTCGTCGCCGAGCGGCACGATGGTGATCGCGGGCGCGACCAGCACCTTGGCCCCACGCCGCTCGAACAGCGCGGACAGCTCCTCCCGGCGCCGCTCGGCGGTCACGGCGATGGTGAAGCCGGACAGCGGCCCGGCGGGTGCGTCGGGGGCGGAAGCGCCCGCGGGCGTCACCGGCCCGGTCGAGTCGGCCATGGCAGCAGGCTCTCCACCAGCCGTTACCTGCGCGGGTAGGTCGTGTTACGACGGTGAAAACCATGACTCACTTCGCCGATCACCGTCCGGAAAGATCGCGGAGCCTTGCCCCGCTCTTGAGGTGGGGCTGAAACTGCGTTGACGGTCGCCGCCGAACTAAGCGGCATGACCGTTGCGCACATGATTGCCAGCCCGCCCGTCGTCTTCCCCTCCGGCACGCCGTGCCCGACCGTGGAGTTCTCGGTCGTGGTGCCGTTCCGCAACCCCGGTAGCGCCCTGCGCCACACCGTGCAGCGCATCACCGAGGTGCTGTACGCCCAGAACGTCTCGTTCCAGATCATCGCCGTCGCCACCGAGAGCACCGACGGCTCCGAGTACACCCTGGCCGGCCTGCACGGCACCTGGGTCAGCAGCGACCCCGACATCCGCGACCGGGGCGCCGCGCTGGAGTACGGCTTCGCCAGCGCGGTCGGCGCCTGGATCGGCTTCATCGACGTCGACATCGACGCCGACGTGGACCCGTACGAGCTCGTCGAGTGCCTGCACCGCGCCCGCGAGGCCATGCACAGCCCGTCCTGAGCCCGTCGCCCCGCCGCACCCGGACCCACAACTTCACTGGTTCACCACCAGACCCCGGCCGCGTCCGACGCGTGCCGGGGTCAGTTGTGTGCGGGGGCGCCCGCCGGCGCCGCGAGCTTGCCCCGGTTTTGACGCCGGGCAGAGCCCGTCTTGAGGGTCGCGGCCGATCGGAGCAGCATGACGCTCACGATGCCCGCCATGCACAACCTCCGCGAGATCATCGACTTCCAGGCGATCCAGCCGACCTTCCAGCCCGTCGTGCACCTCGAGGACGGGCTGGTCCAGGCGTACGAGGCGCTGGCGCGGTTCGACGAGGCGCACTTCGGCAGCCCCGCGGAGGCGTTCGCCGCCGCGATGGCCGGCGGGGTGGGCGTCGAGCTGGAACTGGTGGCGCTGGAGCGGGCGTTCGACTACCTGCACGAGATGCCCGCCGAGGCCTGGATGAGCGCCAACCTGTCGGTGGAGGCCCTGCTGACCCCGCGGGTCGCCGACACGCTGCTGGCCCACGCGGGCCGCAACATCGCCGTCGAGCTGACCGAACACACCCAGGTGCACGACTACCCGTCGCTGATCACGGTGACCGAGCAGCTGCGGGCCGCCGGCATCCTGATCGCGGTCGACGACGCGGGGGCGGGCTTCGCCAGCCTGAGCCACATCCTGCAGCTGCGGCCGGACATCATCAAGCTCGACATCACGCTGACCCGGGGCATCGACATCGACCCGGTACGGATGGCGCTGGCCCGCTCGCTGGTCGGCTTCGCCGAGGACATCGGCGCGATGCTGATCGCCGAGGGCATCGAGACGCTGGCCGAGCACGAGAAGCTGAGGTCGCTGGGGGTCCGGCTGGGCCAGGGCTACTTCATGGCCCGCCCCGGCCCGCTGCCGGAGCGGGCGCGGATCACGTACTGAGCCGGGACTCACGCACCGCGAGCCCTTCACCGGTGAAGGTTCCGGCCGATAGGTCTCGGTCAGCACCGAACGCAGCCGGCCCGCTCCGCGGCGCCGCAGCCGTCCAGCAGAGAAACGGAGGCCGCGTGTCCAGGCCACGTGCGCTCGTCGTCGAGGACTCCCCCGAGTTCATGCTGCTCTGCCGGCATCTGCTGGAGAAGGAGGGCTTCGACGTCGTGGTGGCCACCGACGGCATCTCGGCGGTGGAGCTGGCCCAGAGCGAGCGGCCCGACATCGCCATCCTCGACCTCGGCCTGCCCGGCGTCGACGGCATCGAGGTGTGCCGGCGGATCCGCCAGTTCACCGACGCCTACATCGTCATGGTGACCGGCCGGACCGACGAGGTCGACAAGATCGTCGGCCTGTCCGTGGGCGCCGACGACTACGTGACCAAACCCTTCTCGCCCCGCGAGCTCGCGGCGCGCATCCAGGCCATGCGCCGCCGTCCCCGCGCCGCGGCGGCCACCCCGAACGCGGCCATCCGCGAGTACGGCTCGCTGCGCATCGATCCGGACGTGCGCGAGGTCACCGTCGACGGCCGGGTCCTCGACCTCACCAAGATCGAATTCGGGCTGCTGGACCTGCTGTCGTCCGCGCCCCGCCGCACCTTCACCCGCAACCAGCTGCTCGAGGACGTCTGGGGCGACAACTGGTACGGCGACGACCACATCATCGACGTGCACGTCGGCAACCTGCGCAAGAAGCTGGGCGAGTCGGCGTCGTCGCCGCGCCACATCCGCACCCTCCGCGGCGTCGGCTACCGCTTCGAACCCTGAGCCCCGAGGTCCCCGCCGGCCCGCCCTCCGCACCGGGAGGCGGGCCTCCCCGGCGTCGGCCCCGCCCGGCTCAGGCCCGGTGCCGCGCCGGATGCCGGTACCGCTGGATCAGGTTCCCGCCCGGGCCGCGCCGCCGGACCCAGCCGACGCCCCCGGCCGCCAGGGCCAGGGCGACACCCCAGCGCAGCACGTCCTGCACGCCCGGGCCGGCCTCGGGCGGCGGGATCGCGCCGACCAGGTTGCGGATCACCCCGGCCGGGGTCTCGCCCACCGCCGACACCGTCATGCCCGCGGCGAACTGCCCCCCGGCGACGTGCTCGATCGGCAGCAGGACGGTGTCCGCGCCGGCCGGCGCCGGCGCGACGGCGTTCCGGTCGACCACGAGCACCCGCACGGCGCCCGACGGGTCCGCCGTCACCGCCCGCGTGTCGGCCGATCCCACCCGCAGGCTGACGGTCGAGCCGCCACGGAAGCCGACCGCGTAAACAGCCAGCCCCTCCGAGCGCGTGTCCTCCGGCGGCTGCCACTGCACGGTCAGGGCGTCGGCGGTGCCGCCGTAGCCGGGTCCGTCCGCCAGCGCCGCCCCCTCGGCGCCGAGCGCGCCGAGGGTGGCCGCGGTCAGCAGCACCAGGGGCGCCGATCTGCGCAGACGTGAACCACTCATGCGCAGAGCGTGACACGCCCAGGTTGCCGTCCGGGTGCGGAGCCGCCCCGCCGGGGCCCGGAACAGCCTTGCCGAACCCTTTAAGGTGGCCAGAGGTTGCGTTGAGGTAGGCCGCCGAACTAGGCGGCATGACCAACACGATGCTCGCCCCCGCACCCGCCGCCCCCTCGGCCCCGGCCAAGCTGTACGACGCCACGCGCCTGTGGTCGCCGGCCGACGCGGGTGTCGAGCTGAGCGTCGTGGTCCCCTTCTACAACCCCGGCGCGGCGCTCCGGCCGACCGTCGAGCGCCTGGTCCGCTGCCTGACCGACGCGGCCATCGCGTTCGAGGTCATCGCGGTCTCGGACGGCTCCACCGACGGCTCCGAGCGCAGCCTCGACGGCATCGCCGGGGTCCGGGTCGTCGACAGCCGGATCAACCAGGGCAAGGGCGCGGCGCTGCACCTCGGCTTCGCCGCGGCCCGCGGCTCCTGGGTCGGCTTCGTCGACGCCGACGGCGACATCGACCCCGAGCACCTGGTCGAGTACCTGCTGCTGGCGCGCGACGGCGGGCACGCCGGCGTCTACGCCGACAAGCGGCACGCCGCCTCGGTGAGCGCCTCCTCGCCGTTCCGCAAGCTGGTCTCGACCTTCTACTCCACGCTGGTGACGCTGCTGTTCCTGCTGGGCATGCGGGACACCCAGACCGGCTGCAAGGTGCTGCGCCGCGACGTGCTCGCCGACCTGCTGCCCCGGCTGCGCGAGCGTCGCTTCGCCTTCGACCTGGAGTTCTTCGTCGCCGCCAAGGCCGCCGGCATCCGCGGCTTCGTCGGCGCCCCGGTCCGGCTCAGCGAGCGGGTCGCCGGCTCGACCGTGACCAGCAAGGCCATCCTGCGCACCATCCGCGACACGTTCGTCATCTACGGCCGCAACCTGACCGGCCAGTACCGCCCGGCCGTCGCGCCGGTCACCGTCATCGTCCGCCCGCAGGCGCTCAGCTCGCTGCGCTCCTTCGGCGAGGCCGCCTGATCCCGCGGGACCGTCCCGGCCGCGGGCCGGATCCGGCGCTCGCGCCCGGCACCGCCCACCACTGCGACAGCTCCCGGCGGTGCTCCACCAGCCCGGCGACGAGCAGCACGACCAGCGACAGCAACGACGTGATCAGCCCCAGCCGCAACCACCGCCAAGGCGTGTACCGCACCGTCACCGCCCCGGCGCCCACCTCGACAGCCAGCGTTCCGGCGACCGTCCGCCGGGTCGGCCGGCCACCGGCGGCCCAGCCGGGCGACCACTCCTCCGGGATGACCACCCAGCCCGGCGCCCCGGCCCGCACCCGCCAGCTCGTCGAGCTCACCCGGTGGATCCCCCCGGACGACGACGACGGAACGGGCCCCCGGTCCGGACCGTCCACCAGCACCGCCTCGGTGCCCAGCGCCCCGCGCGCCGCCCAGCCCACCGCCCGGGCGTAGTCGCCGGAACGCGCCGCCACCACCCGGCCCGTGCCGGCCGGCTCGACCCGGTAGAGATCCAGGTCCGGGGTGCGCAGGATCCGGGTCAGGTCGCCCTGCCGCTCCAGCCACGCGTACACCCCGGTCTCGCGGTCCCGGGCGAGCGCCACGTAGCGCACCCCGAGCGGCGCGACCAGCCGCCCGAGTCCCCCGGCGCCGCCGGCCGCCACCAGCCGCTGCACGTACGCCATCCGCCGCGACACCGAGTTCGTCCGGACCGGCCCGAGCTCCACCGCGTCGCTGCTGAGCACCGGACGGCGGAAGAACGCCGCGGCCGGAGTGGCCACCGTGCGGGAACCGGTGAACGTGAACGGCTGGTACTCGTGCCAGGGCAGGAACAGCACCGCCTCGTCACCGGCGCCCATCATGGCGTCGGCGGCGTACCAGGACGCCGGGTAGTTGCTGACCGGCACGCTGCCGCCCAGGCCCCAGAACAGCGACGGCGCGACGGCGACGTACACGGTGCTGACCGCCAGCAGGGTCCCGGCCGCGGTCAGCCGCAGCACCGGCAGCCGCGCGCGGCGGCACGCGACGGCCAGGCCCTCCACCGCCGCGCCGATCCCCGCCGCGTAGGCGATCATCGTCAGCGCCACCCATTTCTGCTGCTCGCGCATGGCCGCGAAGAGCGGGACGAGGTCGAAGGCGGCCTGGTAGGCGGCGGCCAGCGGGCCGTGGATGCCCGCGCCGAGCAGCAGCCCGGCCGGTGCGAGCACCGCCAGGACCGTCCCGGTGGCGCGGTCGTGCCGGACCAGCCGGACCAGCCCGGTCAGCGCGGCCACGACCATCAACGCGGCCGGCGCGAAACCCAGGCCCAGCTGCGGGCTGCTGTCGGCGGCGCCGCGCCAGAAGCCGCGCAGCGACACCAGCGTCGCCGGCAGGCCGCCGGGGCCCGCGTGCGGCGCGTACACCTGCAGGTCGCCCGCGCCGACCCGGACGGTCAGGATCGCGCTGGCCAGCACGGCCAGGGCGTACGCGTAGATGCCGCCCGCGGCGCACACCACCAGCACGGTGCGGACCAGGTCGGTGCGGCGCGGGCGGGGCAGCAGGGCCACGGCGAGCAGGCCCGCACCGCCCAGCCAGGCGGCGTGCGGGCCGACGGCCATGGCCAGCGCGTACCAGCCCGCCGGGCGGGCGGCGAACCAGTGCCCGCGGCGGCGGGCGTGCAGCGCCGAGGCCAGCAGCCAGCACAGCAGCGCGACGGAGACCAGGAACGGCACGTGCCCGGCCTGGATGCGCTCGACCACGAACGGGTTGCAGCAGACGAACAGCGCCGCCGGGTAGCGCCGCAGCCGGCCGCCGCGGACCAGCGCCGACACGCCACCGGCGGCCAGGGGGAAGTACAGCAGGATCATCAGCCAGCTGGTCGCCCCCGGCCCGACGGCCTCCCGCAGCACCTGCGTGGCCAGCCGGTACGGCAGCGCGTCCAGGGCGGCCGGGTCGAGGCCGTACAGGCCGGGATTGATCGCCTGGTGCGGCCCGGACACCCAGTCCAGCAGCAGCAGGTAGCCGGCCCGGGTCCAGGGGGCCACCACGGCCGCCCCGGCGACGAGGCCGAGCAGGGCGCACTCGGCGGTCAGCCGGGCGGGCCGGCCGGCCGGGCCGCGCACCCGCCGGTGTCCCGGCCCGCGGCGCGGAGCGGCGGCCGGACCCGCCGGTTGCGTCACCGGCGGCGGCGCCGGGGGCCGTGCGCCGCTTGCACCACGGCCGTGACGAGCGGCGCGAGCGGGTCCGCGGTGGCGCCCGAGGTGTCCACCACGACCTCGCCGGTCCGGGCCGGGTGCTCGGCGAGCAGCCGCCGGAACCGCTCCTGCTGCGCGGCCTGCTCGGCGCGGGCCCGTTCCGGCTTGCGGGCGTGGATGAGGTCGGCCGGAGCGTCCGGGAGCACCAGCAGGTCGGGCGCCGGCACCAGGAACTCGGCGACGCGGGCGGCCGACGAACCGGGCCACGGCGACTCGCGCAGGTCGTACACCCAGCGGTCGGCGATGACGACCCGGCGCCGGGCCAGCGCCGGCGCCACGGTACGCAGGTAACGCCAGAGGTACTCGCCGGCGTACAGCCAGGCGGCGGCCTGCCGGAGCCCCGGATGGTCGGCCGGCGCGGCCGCCGGGGCCGGGGCGGCCGCCGGGGCCGGGGCGGCCGCCGGGGCCGGGGCGGCGCCGGGAGCCCGGTCCGAGGCCGGCGGTGCGGTGTGGCCGACGCCGAGCACGCGGCGGGCCAGCGCGACGCCGGGCAGGTTGCCGCGGGCCATGCCGAAGTACGCCCCGCTGGTGGACAGGCCGTAGCCGCGCAGCCGGTCGTGCAGGCCCTCGGCGACGGTGGACTTGCCCGCGCCGTCCGTGCCGACCAGCGCCACGACCACGCCCCGGATCCGCAGGCCGAGCGGACCGGCCGCCGGTCCCGCGGGCAGCACCGAGCGGCGCTGGGCCCACGTCGCGGCGACGCTGCCGGGGGCCAGGCTGCGGGCCGCCAGGCGCAGGCGGGCGCGCCGGGGCAGGCCGGGGTCGGGGTCCGCGCCGCCGGCGATCCCGATGAGCTCGCCCGCGACCCGCGCGCCGAGCTGGGCGGTGAGCCGCCGGGCCAGTCCCGCCCGCTCGTCCGGGTCGGCGTCGGCCCAGGCCCCGCGGGCCGCGTCCAGCCGGGCGGGGGCCGGCCGGCGGCCGCGCAGGACCGGACGGACCAGCAGGTCGGCCACCGCGGCGGCGCCCAGCAGGCGGTGGGTGACCGGGTCGGCGCGCAGCTGGGCGGCCGGCATCAGCAGCACCGGGCCGACGCAGAGGTCGCCGTACGTGATGTCGACGACGGCCGGACCGGTCGTCGTCCGCACGGCCAGGCTGACATGGCGCAGCCGGCGGGGGTCGGCCGCCTCGGCGATCCGGGCGCAGTCCAGCGCCCGGCTGATCGCGGCCACCGGGTCGGCGCCGGTCGGCGGGCCCGCGTACCAGATGTCCAGGTCCTTGGGGCCGGTGGCGGCGACCCACTGGTCGGCCGCCGTCGCCTCGCCCTGCCAGGCCCAGCTCTCGCCGGTGGCGTCGAGGGCCGACGTCACCACCTCCCGCACCCGCCGGCGATCCGGGACGGCCGGGGACGACGGGTGGTTGATGGATGATTGCCGGTAATGACTCATTTCACGACCAGTATGGGCCTCCGCTGGGGCCGGGGCAGGCGAAACCGGCATCCGCCCGTCGCACCCGGGTCGCGACGAAGAAACCGACAACTCGCGAGCCGCGCCGCCGATAAGGACCGCGTGAGATTCGAGCCCCGCCGCCTGCCCGGCCTGCTGGCCCGCGGCGCGCTGCCCGTCGCCGCCGCGGTGGCCGTGCAGAGCGCGGGCAATCTCGGCTTCCACGCGACGGTCGGCCGGCTGCTCGACGCCGACGCCTACGGGGCCCTGGGCACCGTGCTGGCCGCGATGCTGATGCTGGGGGTGCCGCTGGGCGCCGTCCAGACCGCCGCCTCGGCGCTGGTCGCCGAGCACGGCCTGAGCCGGGCCTCGGCCCGCCGGACGCTGCGGCTGGTCGCCCTCTGGTCGCTCGGGCCGGCCCTCGTGGTCCTGGCCTGCGCGCCCCTGCTGCGGGACTACTTCCACCTGGCCGGCCTGGCCGAGGCGGTGCAGCTGGCCCCGTACCTGATCATCGCGGCGGTGGTCGCGGCGGCGCGCGGGCTGCTGCTCGGCGCCCGGCGCACCGGGGCGGTCGCGGTGACCTACCTCGTCGCGACGGCGGTCCGGCTCGCGCTCGGACTCGCCCTCACCGTCACGTTCGGCGTCTCGGGCGCCCTGGCCGCCACGGTGGCCGCGGAGGTCGCGGCCCTGCTGGTGGCCGCCCGGCCGCTGCGCCGTCCGGCCGGGGCCGGCACGCCCGGCGCCCTGCGGCTGGGCGCGGTCGCCCACGCCGGGATCGCGGTCACCGGGCTGTTCCTGTTCTCCACCGTCGACCTGCTGCTGGCCCGCCACCACCTGCGCGACGGCGGCTCGGGCGCCTACATCGCGGCCGCGACGGTGGCCAAGACGGTGCTGGCGCTGCCCGCCGCCGTCATGGCGGCGGTCTTCCCCCGGCTCCTGGCCGGCTGGCGGCAGCCCGGCCGGGCCCGGGTGCTGGCGGCCGGCGCGCTGGCCGTCGCCGGGCCCGCCCTGCTCGGCGCGGCCGTGATCATCGCGGTGCCGGCGCCGGTGCTGCGGGTGCTCTACGGCGACGGGTACGCCGACGCCGGCGGGCTCGTCCGGGCCCTGGTGAGCGTGGCCGCCCTGACCTCGCTGGTGACCGTCCTGACCTATGCGGCGCTGGCCCGCCGGGCGCGCACGCTGGCGGTCCCGTGGCTCGGCGCCGGGCTCGAGGTGGCGCTGATCGAGACCTGGCACTCCTCGGCCACCCAGATCGCCCTGTGCTCGGCCGCCGCCCTGGCGCCGACCCTGCTGCTGATGCTCGCGCTGGAGGCCCGGGTGTGGGCGCGCCCGGTCACCCCCCTCGGCGCGGCCGGCGCCGAGCCCACCCCCCGTGCCGCGATCGCGGCCTGAGCTTCCGGAGGACGTGCATGCGCATCCTGGTCCTGAACTGGCGCGACCTGCGGCATCCGGCCGCCGGCGGCGCGGAGGTCTACACCGAGCAGGTGCTGCGGCGCTGGGTCGCCGCCGGCCATCAGGTGACGCTGTTCGCCGCCGCCGTGGCGGGCCGGCCCGCCACCGAGATCGTCGACGGCTACCGGATCGTGCGCGCCGGCAGCCGGTTCACCGTCTACCGCGAGGCCCGGCGCTGGTGGCAGCGCTGGGGACGCGGCCGGTTCGACGTGGTGGTCGACGAGACCAACACCGTGCCGTTCCTGGCCCACGAGTGGGTCGACGACGGCACGCCGACCATCGCCCTGGTCCACCAGACCTGCGAGGACATCTGGCCGCACCACGTGCCCCCGCTCGCCGCCCAGCTCGGCCGCCACGTGCTCGAACCGTGGTGGCTGCGCCGGCTCGGCGGCGCGCCGATCCTGGCCGTCTCGGATTCGACCCGCGAGGCGCTCACCCGCTTCGGCGCCCGCGACGTGACGGTCGTGCCCGAGGGGTACGAGCCCCCGGCGGCGCTGCCCGTGGTGGCCAAGGAGGAGCAGCCCACGGTCGTGTTCTGCGGCCGGATGGTGAGCTACAAGCGCCCCGGCGACGTCGTCCGCGCGGTGGAGCTGAGCCGCCGTGAGATCCCCGGCCTGCGGCTGTGGATGATCGGCGGCGGTCCGCTGCTGAACCGGCTGCGGGAGCGGGCCCCGGCCGGGGTGGAGTTCCTGGGCCGGGTCGACGAGGGGGTCAAGCACGACCGGATGGCCCGGGCCCACGTGCACGTGGCCACCAGCGTGCGGGAGGGCTGGGGCCTGGTGGTCACCGAGGCCGCCGCGCTCGGCACGCCCACGATCGCGTACGACGTGCCGGGTCTGCGGGACTCGGCCCGGGCCGCCGGCGGCATCGTGGTGCCGCCCCGCCCGGAGGCGCTGGCCCGCTGGCTGTGCGAGCTGCTGCCCGGCCTGCGCCGGCAGCCCGGCGAGGGCGTGCCGTACGGCGGCGCCCGGCCCTGGGACGAGGTGGCCGACACCCTGCTCGCCGCCGTCCAGCGGCACGCGCGGGTCCCCGGGGCCGCGGCCCCGCTGGCGCCCGCGGCCTGATTGCTCATGCCCGGGCCGGCCGGCTCCGGCACCCGTCCGACAGGAGAGACATGAAGATCAGTTTTGTGGTGCCGACCAAGAACTCGGCCCGGACCCTCGACGCCTGCCTCGCCTCGCTGCGCGCGCAGACGCACGCCGCCGTGGAGGTGCTGGTGGTCGACAACGGCTCCACCGACGGCACCGTGCGGATCGCCGGCCGGCACGCCGACCAGGTGCTGCAGTGGGGCCCGGAACGCAGCGCGCAGCGCAACCACGGCACCGAGCGCAGCACCGGCGACGTGGTGGTGTTCATCGACTCCGACATGGTGCTGGAGCCCCATGTCGCCGCCCAGATCGTCGAGCGGTTCACCGCCGAGCCGGACACCGGCGCGCTGATCATCCCCGAGCGCTCGTTCGGGGAGGGCTTCCTGGCCCGCTGCCGCGAGATGGAGAAGCTGCTGTACGTCGGCGACGCGGCGGTCGAGTCGCCCCGGGCGTACCGCCGGGAGCTCATCGAGCGGATCGGCGGCTGGAACGAGGACCTGACCGCGGCCGAGGACTGGGACCTGGCCGACCGGACCCGGGCGGTGGCCACGGTCGGGCGGGTCCCGGCGTGGATCTGGCACGACGAGGGACGGATCCGGTTGCGGGCGACCTTCGCCAAGAAGCGCTACTACGGCCGCTGGATCGACCAGTATGTACGCATGCATGCTGATTCCAGCGGGAGCAAGTTCGCCCGTACCGCGCTGCTGCGCCGGCCCGCCCGGCTGCTGCGGCACCCGGTGCTGACCGCCGGGCTCGCCACCCTCAAGCTGACCGAGGCCGCCGGACTGGCCATCGGCATCCGCGACAGCCGGACCACCGCCGGCGCCCGCACCCCGTGACCGGCGGCCGGCGCGTCGTCCACCTCATCGCCGAGTACTCGGCGCGTGAGGCGATGGGCCGCACGGTCGCCGAGACCGCCGCCCGGGTCGACGGCGAGCATCACCTGGTGACCGCGCACGCCCACGACGGCACCAGCCCGTTCGCCGGCGTGCACGAGCTCGGCGGGTCCGTCGGCACCTTCCCGTTCGGGCGTACGGCCGACCTGGCCGGCGTGCTGGCCCGGATCGGGCCCGACGTGGTGCACGTCCACGCCGGGGCGCTCGGCCCGTTGCAGACCGCGCTGCCGGTGCTGCGCCCGTACCGGACGGTGCTGACCGCCTACGCCTGGCCCACCGTGCCGGGACCGGCGACCTGGCGCCGCGCCACCCTGGCCGAGATGCGCGCCTCGAACGTGCTGCAGATCCGGGTGGCGCTGACCACCATGCTGCCCTCGGCGCTGGCCACCGCCGCCCTGCACCGGGCCGGGGTCAGCACCGTGCTGACCCCCGACCCGCGGGTCGAGCGGCGGCTCGGCGGGCGTCCCGGCATCACCGTCAGCCGGCTGCCGTCCGGCGCCCCGTCCGACGAGCGCCGGGCCCGCTTCGACGCCGACCGGCCCACCATCGTGTTCGCCGGCCGGGCCGAGAGCGTCCGCGGGCTGGACACCCTGCTGGCCGCGTTCCCGCTGGTCCGGGCCCGGATTCCGGGGGCCCGGCTGCGGCTGCTGCTGATCCCGCGCCCGGAGCTGCCCGCGATCCTGGCCCGCGCCGGCCACCCCGAGGCCGTGGAGATCGTCACCGAGCCCGTCACCGACCTGCTGGCGGAGCTGGCGGCGGCCCAGGTGGGCACCTGGCCGTTCAAGTTCGACTACACCACCTCGCCGCCGGCCATGGCGGTCGCGGAGGCGATGAGCGTCGGCCTGCCGGTGGTCGCCACCGACGTCGCCTGCGTACGGGCGGTCCTGCAGCCGGGCGTCAACGGCCTGGCCGTGCCCCCGGCCCGGCCCGCGGCCCTGGCCGACGCGCTGGTCACCGTGCTCGGCGACGAGCTCACCTGGCGCCGGTACGCCCAGGCCGGGGTGCGCTCGGTCCGCGACCGGCTGGGCTGGGACCGCGCGGCGGCCGTCACCGCCCGGGCGTACGCCGACACCGTCGCGTGAGCCCGGCGCTCACCGGCAGGCGCCCTCCCCCTCGTCGGTGACCGCCCGGCCGGCCTCCAGGGCATGGAACCGCCACCGCCACCCGCCGGGATCCAGCTCGAGCTCCAGCACGCCGTGGTGGTCGAAGTCGGCGAACTCCCCGGCCGGGCCGCCGGCGCCCGCCGCCGCGGTGGCCTCGGGCCGGTAGTGCGCCTGGCCGCCGGTGCCGACCACGAACTGGCGCACCCCCCGCTCGTCCGGGCGGCCGTCCGGATCGAGCGGCCCGAACCGTTCGTAGTCGGCCTCGTGCCCGGAGAGCACCAGCTCGGCGCCGTGGTCGTAGAGGGTGCGAAACAGCGCCCCGGTCCGCGGGTCGTCCCCGGCCAGGCCGTTCGACCAGCGCGGATGGTGCCAGGCGGCCAGCACGCACCGACCGTCGTACGCGGCCAGGTCCCGGGCCAGCCACTCCTGCTGCGGCGATCCTTCGCCGCAGCCGCCGGCCACCGCGCCGCAGTTGGAGTTGAGCACGACCAGATGCCAGCCCCCCAGCTCCTGCGACCAGTACCCGCGCGGGTCGCGGACGCGGTCGCCGAAGTAGGCGGTGAACGTGCTGGCCTCCTGGACCCGGTACTCCTGGTTGCCGAAGACGGGCACGGTCCGCTCGCGCAGCCGCCCGAACGAGGGGCCGTACACGGTCCGGTAGGCCTCGCTGGTCGGCAGCTCGTACTGGAAGTCGCCCAGGCCCAGCAGGACCGCCGGCCGCAGGGCGACCGCCAGGTCCGAGACGGCCCGGTGCCGGCAGTGGTCACCGGGCGCCGCGCCCGCCGCGGTCATGTCCGGGTCGTCGGGGTCGCAGGCCATGTCCCCCACGGCGACCACCCGGATCGTGCCCGGCACCGGCGAGCACCGGCTCAGCGACCAGCCCAGCACCAGCGCCAGGACCGCCAGCAGGGCCGCCGCGGCCCGCCCGCCGCGGCGCGAGCGCAGCCGCGCGGGAACCAGCGCCCCGAGGGCCCGGGCCGGCCTCACCGGGTCCACCGGCGCAGCGCCGGACGGATCCGGGGGCGTCGCGCCCAGAGCCGCGCCACCCGGCCGCGCCGGCGGTGCCGCAGCGACCAGCTGCCCGGACGGCCCGGCGGCAGCCGCAGCAGGTACATCGAGACGACGGCGGCGGCCACCGTGACCGGCAGCAGGTACAGCGCGTAGCGGGCGATCCGCGCCGGGGCGTACCGGACCTCGACCGGGCCGCCGGAGGGCAGCACCCAGCCGTTCATCCACCCCTGCAGCCGGATCTTGCGGGCGCCCTCGACGCCGGTCAGCGTCCAGCCCGGCGCGGCGGTCTCGGCCAGCGCCACCGTGGCCCGGCCGGGCGCGGTGACGGTGCCGGAGAAGTGCGCCGGGTTGTGCCGCGTCCAGTCCACCGTGGACGGCGGGACCGGGTCGGGCCGGCGGACCAGCACGACGGACGACGGCGAGGCGACCGGCCGCAGCCGCACCCCGCGGTACTCGACCTGGGACTGCTGCTGCTCCCGGAGGTCGCGCAGGCCGTACAGGAAGAGTTTGGTCTCGACCGCCCCGGGATCGGGCGGGACGAGCGCCTCGTAGGAGGTCCAGCCCCGGTAGGCCGCGACGGTCGGCAGGGTGCGGCACAGGTCGGGCCCGCGCAGGTACAGGCAGAACTTGGGGTTGCGCAGGGCGACGCTGCGGGCCTGCAGCGACAGCTCGTACAGCGACGCGGCCCCCACGTCGTGCGCCGAGGAGCCGATGCAGGCCAGATGGCTCACCGCCTTCAGGGTGTACGTCGTCTCGCCGTCGGCGCCGATCTGCGACTCGGCCGCCAGCCCGGCCTCCTCGCCGGTCCGGTCGTCGTAGCGGAAGCAGTCCTCCAGCGGCTCGAACGGCGCGAGCACCGAGCCGGCCGGCCCGCCGTCGACGCGCAGCTCGTGCGGGCCGGCGGCCAGGTCCACGGTCGCCTCCGGCACGGCCGGCGGCCAGACCGTCGTGGTGGTCACCGCCTCCAGCGCGTCGACCCGCAGCGCCCGGTACTCGGCCACGGTCCTGGGCCGCAGCCGCTCCCCGACGTCGGCGTGCAGGATGATCTGCAGCTCGCCGGCCCCGTCCATGGTCACGACCCGCTCGTAGGAACTCCACTCGTCGTCGAGCACCGGGCGGGCGGCCAGCTCGCAGCCCGACGCCCCGGCCTGCCACAGGCAGATCTGCGGGCGGGCGCCCTCGACGTGGCGGTACTGCAGCCGCACCCGGTAGATCCCGCCCGGCGCGCCCCCGCTGACCACCACCTTGGTGCAGGCCGCGTGGTCGCTCGCGGCGATCCGCACGGTGCGGCCGGCGGCGGCGCCGGTCACGCTCCGGGTGAGGCCCAGCGCGGCCCACGGCCGGGGCTCGTAGTTGTTGCAGTCGAAGACCGGGGAGTAGTCGGTCACGGTGACCGGCTGCCGGGCCTGCGCGAGCAGGCTCAGCGAGGTCGCGGCGCCGATCGGCACGGTCGGCGCGGCGCCCGGCCCGTCCAGCGACACGGTCCGGCCGCCGGCCCGCACGGCCAGGATCCGGCGGTCCGGCGGGACCGGCACCGACAGGTCGGGCCGGCGGGAGACCGCCCGGCCGTCCACGGTCACCACGGTGGGATCACGCAGCACCAGCCGCCGGTCCGCCGCGTCGAGCCGCGGGACGAGCACCGCCGCGGCGCGCGCCCGCTGGGCCACCGTGTACCGGCCGGCCGGCAGGTCCACGGTCGTGCGCGGCGAGCCGCTGTCGACGGCCGGGACCGGCCAGTGCACGACGTCGGGGGTGACCGCCGCCGTGTCGTCCACCTGCGGGCTCAGCGCCACGGGGGCGCTGTCCGCCCGCGCCTCGATCGCGGTCCGGGTGTCCACGGTGCCGAGCACCGCCGCGCCCGCGTCCGCCCGGGCCGGCGCGTCCAGGACCCGGTCGTACGTGCGCACCGTGGGGCTGACGCCCTCGGCGAAGGTCCACATCTGCAGCATGCCGTCGACGTCGAGGGTGGCCCCCGGCACCCGGTCCATCGCCGCGGCCAGCACCCGGTCGTCGGCGAAGTACCGGTTGGGCAGGCCGCGGACCAGGTCGTGCCGGACCACCACCCGGCCGGCCCCGATCGCGTCGAGCAGCTTCGGCACCGGGGTCAGGTCGCCGGCCAGCAGCGCGGTCTCCACGGCCCGCACGTCGGCCGAGAACCCGGCCACGTCGCCGAAGTAGCCGTCGGGCTTGGGCTGCACCACCGGGTGCTGGATGAGCAGGTTGGCGATGCTGTCCACGCCGAAGAAACCCCAGGTCGTGGGCATCTGGTAGTAGTCGTCCAACGGCAGGACCAGCACCCGGCCGGGCCGCGGATCGGCGTCGATGCGCTCGGCCAGGTCCCACCACTGCGGGGGCACCCGGACGTGGGTGGACGGCTGGGTGGGCCGCTCGTCGGGCATCACCCCGCCGGTGTAGAGCGGGTACGGGTAGGCCAGCACCAGCACCAGCGGGGCGACGGCGCCGGCGTGGACCAGCGGCCGGCGCCACCCCGGCCGCGGGAACCGGCGGCGCACCCGGCCGAGCACACCCTCCACCCCGATGGCCAGCATGACGCCGAACATCGCCACCAGCAGCTGGCCCAGTTTGCTCATCGGCTCGCGGAACAGCCAGAAGCCGGGGGCGTGCAGGTACAGGAAGAGGTTGAGCCGGCTCAGCGGCGGCCGCAGTCCCTTGGCCAGGAACACGAACACGATGATCAGGGCGACCAGGCCCAGGGCGGCCCGGCGCAGCCGGCGCGGCGCCACCAGCGGGGCCAGGAAGACCAGGGCGGGCAGCAGGTAGCGGATCCAGATCCACCAGGGCCGGTCCAGGTCCGCCGCGAACGGCAGGTACTGCGGGCGGAACCACGCCCAGTTGGCCACCAGCGTCACGATGTTCTGCGGCAGGTTGTTGACCTGCGACCACGACCAGTTGGTCGGGTCGGTGAAGGTGGCGTTGGCGGTGGCGCCGCCCCCGCCGACGAAGCTCTGGGCCAGCGGCACCAGCCAGAACGCGTTCAGGCCGAGCGCCCACGGCACGGCCGGGACGAACCACTTCAGCAGGCGCAGGGCCGGGCCGCGGCCCAGGACCAGCGCGGCCAGCAGCGGCGTGCCGGCGACCGCCCACGCGTACGCGACGACCAGCATCGGCGGGTTGAAGGCGAGGAACGAGGTGGGCATCAGCGCGAACCCGGCGATCGGCGCGGGGATCCGCCGGCCCTGCGCCGCCCGCATCGCGACGCCGGTGATCAGCGCGACCACCCCCACCGAGATGATGTTCAGCGGGTTCGGCAGGCGGGTCAGGAAGAAGCCGTTGAGCAGGCCGAAGGCGCCGGCGGCGACGATCGCCGGCTCGCTGCGCACGAAGGCCCCGGCCAGGTAGGCGACCCCGAAGCCGACCAGGCCGTAGATGCAGACGTAGAACAACCACTGCGCCGAGTACTCGGTCAGCCCCACCGCCCGGCAGCACCAGATGAGCAGGAACTCGAAGCCCCGGGCCATCGTGTAGCCGGCCGAGCCGGCCCCGGTGATCTGATGGTTCCAGCTCCAGGCGGCCTCGGGGGCCCAGCCGCGGCGGATGAAGGCGCCGATGTCGCCGGCCGCGATGAACGTGCCGGTGCGGAACCACTGGCTGACGACGACGGCGTTGAGCGCCAACACGATCAGGTACGGCCGGGCGACCGGCCACGCGGCCCGGCCGAGCCGGCGCCGCGCGGAAGGGGCCCGGCCGTCCGGGTCAGTCATCGGAGTCCGCGCCGGCCGGCCGGTGGCGCAGCGCCACCAGCCCCAGCGGCACCGCGGACCCGGCCAGCACCAGGGCGACCAGGACGGCCGCGAAGACCAGATCGGGGTAGCCGAACGCGTGGGCGGGCCCGCAGGCCACGAAGATCGCGACCGCCAGGGCCAACGGGGGCCGCCACAGCCGTTCGGCCAGCGCCGGCCAGTCCGGGCGCCGGCGGTGCCGGGCGATCACCGATCCGGACGGCGCCGCCGCCGGCGGCGCGGCCGCCGGAGCGTCGGAGAGGTCCAGCGCCATGCCCCGGCCTCCTGCTCGGCTCCGCGCAACCGGCTTGGCCCGGCCCCGTCCCTCTCCTGATCGGCGGGGCGCCCGCGGGCTTGAGCGCCGCCGGTCCGGCCCGTTCCTCAACCTCAGCTCAGGTGCCGGGCAAGGTTGGCTCGCAGCCGTTCCCCTGCCGGGCCGGATGCCGCAGTCTCAACTCATGCCCAAGCCGACCGCTCGCCCCCGCCACCTGCTGACCGCCCTCGTGTCCCTGCTCGGGCTGGTCGCGGTGCTGCTGAGCGCGCCGGCGCCGGCCAGCGCGGGCGCCACCGCGCCGGACAAGCTGGTCATCACCTGGATCGACCACGGCACGCAGCTGCGGGTCGACGGCTTCGCGTACCGGGCCCGGGCGGTCGTGGACGTCCGGCTCGGCGCCACCCCGCTGCGGCAGACCCGCAGCGACGACACCGGGCGGGTCCAGGTGATCGTGCCCCAGGAGCTGATCGCCGCTGGTCAGAGCGGGGCGAGCATCGTGGTCGCCGGCCGCTCGGCCGCCGGCACCTCCCGCGTCATGATCTCGGCGGTGCCGCCGCGGGCCGCGGCCCGCGGCCCGGTCGACGTCCTGCCCTGGTCGGTCGGCGCGCTGCTGGTCGCCGGGCTGGCCCTGGGCGCCCTGTACCGCCGCCGGTCCCGCAGCGCGGGCCGCACCGCCGTGGCCCCGCTGGGCTACCGCCGCCGCCACGCCGCCTGATCCCCCACCCGCGCCGGGCCGCGGCGGACGCCGCAACCGCACGGAAACCGAACGCCGGACCGCTCCGCACCCGGCCCCGGTGATCCTCGAGCACGGACCTGCCCCCGGGTCCGTTCTCGGAAGGGTCTGTGGATGGGATCTGCGGCGCACACGCTCGTCGAGGCGATTGCCGGCCCTGCCGCGATCGTCGATCAGGACGGTCAGGTCCTACTGGCCAACCGGCTCTGGTCCGGTCCGGAAGGTGGCGGCTACCCACCCGAGGGCGCCTGGCTCGCCGCCGGCGCCGGCGCCGGCCCGTGCCCGGGCCACCACCAGCTGCTGGCGGCCGTACGGCGGATGACCCCCAACGCCGAGCCCACCGTGCTCGACTGCCGGTGCGACCCGGACGTCCCCGCCACCGTACGGGTCGCGCACCTGGAGAGCGACTACGGACCGCACCGGCGGCTCATCACCGTGCGGACCGCGGCCGAACCGGGCGGCGGCGCCGGGCCGGGCGCCACGAACGACGCCAAGTCGCAGTTCCTGGCCCTGCTCGGCCACGAGATCCGGACCCCGGTCACCACCGTGGTCGCCACCGTGGACCTGCTGCGCGCCCAGCCGATGCCGCAGGACGTCCGGGAGATCGTCGACAGCGTGCACCGCTCGGTGCACGGTCTCAAGACCCTGGCCGACGACCTGCTGGACCTGGCCCGGCTGGAGACCGGCGAGCTGCGCGTGCGGCAGGAGCCGGTGGACCTGCGCGCGGTGCTGGAGGCCGTCGTCGAGCCGCTGCAGCAGCAGGCCCGGCGCAAGAGCATCCTGCTGCTGTCCGCGCCGGCTCCCGACCTGCCGGCCACGCTGCTGGGTGACCCCGACCGGCTGCGCCAGGTGCTCACCGCGGTGGTCGGCAACGGGGTCAAGTTCACCGAGGCCGGCGAGGTCGTCGTGACCGCGGCGCCCGACGGCGACGACGCGTACCTGATCGTCGTCTCCGACACCGGGCCCGGCATCGCCGACCCCGACCGCACGCGGATCTTCGCGCCGTTCGTGCAGGCCGACTCCTCGGCGTCGCGCCGGCACGAGGGCGCCGGGCTCGGCCTGGCCCTGGCCTCGCGCCTGGTGACGGCCATGAGCGGAACGCTGGACGTACGGTCCCAGCCGGGCGCGGGGGCCGAGTTCCTCATCCGCCTGCCGCTGCGGGCCGCCCCGCAGCAGCCGCCGCCGTCCACGCCGCCGCTGCACCGCCGCCGGGTCGCGGTCGTGGCCCCCTCGCCGCGCTCGAGCCTGGCGCTGTCCTGGCAACTGCGCAGCGCGGGCGCCGAGCCGGTGCCGATGCTGCTCGCCGAGGTCACCGCCCGGACGGCGGAGGTCGACATGGTGCTGTGGTGCGACGACGCGCACGACCCCGAGGCGGTGGTCCGGGCCGACGCGATCGGCGCGGCCCTGGGCCCGGAGGGGCGGTCGCTGATGATCAGCACCAGCGACCCGCGGACCGGCGTCGTGCGCAAGCCCGGCGTCCTGACCGCTCCCCTGCTGCTGCGCCGGCTCGTGGCCGCGCTGAACCAGGAACGGACCGGAGTGCGCGGCGCGCCCGTCACGGTGCCGCCGCTGGGCCCCGGACGGGTCCTGCTGGCCGAGGACAACGACGTCAACCGGACCGTGTTCCGCCGCATGATCGAGCTGCTCGGCATCGAGTGCGACACCGTGCCCGACGGCGGCGCCGCCGTCGACGCCGCGCTCGGCGGCACCCGGTACGACGTGGTGCTGATGGACCTGCAGATGCCCCGGACCGACGGGCTGGAGGCGACCCGGCGCATCCGAGCGGCCGGCGCGACCACGCCGATCCTGGCGCTGACCGCGACAGCCCTGCACGGCGACCGGGAACGCTGCCTCGAGGCCGGGATGGACGGGCACCTGAGCAAGCCCATCACGCTGCCGGAGCTGCGGGCCGCGCTGGAGCCGTACCTGGCCCCCGCCCCGGAGCCGGAGGCCGCCACCGGGCCGGCGCCGGACGACCGGCCCGGCCTGGACCGGCTGCGCGAGCTGGAGGAGCAGCTGGACGACCGGGCGCTGGTGGTGACCACGGTCAACACCTTCCTCGCCCAGCTCGACGGTCGCCGCACGGCGATGACCGAGGCGCTGCGGACCCGTGACCACGACGCGTTGCGGGCCGTCGCGCACACGCTCAAGTCGTCCAGCGCGCTGCTGGGCGCCGACCCGCTCGCCGAGGCCTGCGCCCTGGTGGAGCGCAGCGTCACCGCCGGCAGCACCGAGACGGAACTGACCGCGCTGGTCGCGGGCGTGCAGGACGCCGTGGTCGGGGCGACCCGGCTGATGGCGGGCTACCTCGCCGCTGAGGAAAGGACCGAATGTGCCGCACAACGCTGAAGCCCCGGCCCCGGCCGGCGCACCCGGCGCGGCGGACGACGTGTACGCCGAGCTGGCCCGCCAGCGCCGGCGCAACGCCGAGCTGGAACGCACGGTCCACGAGCTGACCCGCTCGGTGCGCGACCTGGAGGCCTTCTCCTGGGAGATCAGCCATGACCTCAAGGCCCCGCTGGTCGCCGTCGGCGGGTACGCCCAGCTGCTGACCCACCTCGACGTCGGCTGGCCGCGGCCGGCCGGGTACGACGAGTTCGTCGAGGAGATCAACCGGGGCACCGACCGGATGCGGCGGCTGATCGACGACGTGCTCGCGTACTCGACGGTGCGCGGCGCGCCGCTGCGCCGGACGACCATCGACCTGGGCGCCCTCGTCGACGACGTGGTGGCCGACCAGGCCGCCGACGCGTCGCTGCGCGGCGGCCGGCCGCTGCCGCACATCACCCGCGACGACCTGCCGGCGGTCCACGGCGACCACGGCATGCTGCGCCGGTTGTTCGAGAACCTGCTGGGCAACGCGGTCAAGTACGTCCGGCCGGGCGAGACGGCCCGGGTGCACGTGACCGCGCGGGCCGGCGACGACGGCGTCGTGCACATCGAGGTGACCGACGCCGGTGTCGGCATCCCGGAGGGCCAGCACGAGGCGATCTTCGACGAGCTGCACCGGGCCCATCCGGACGCGTACGCGGGCACGGGCCTGGGCCTGGCCATCTGCCGCCGGATCGTGCAGCGCCTGGGCGGCGCCATCGGCGCCGATCCACGGTTCCGCGGGGGCGCCCGGATCTGGTTCACGCTGTCCGCCGTGTCCGCCGAGGACGGGCCCGGCCCGACCGCGCCCCGCGAGACCGGGCCCGTCCCGGTCGCGGCCGAGCTCGCCTCGTGAGCCCGCCGCCCCCGGCAGTCCTGACCGTGTCGAGAGACCCCCTTGAGGTCGGCTTGAGACTGCCCGCCGATGAGAGTGCCGCACACCCGAACCGAGAAGAGGCCTGATGGATCTGAGGCGAGTACTGACCGTGGTGAGCGCCGCTCTGGTGGGCGCGACCGCGACCGTCGTCGGCACCCCGATGGCGGCCCTCGCGGCGCCCGCCGCCCCGAAGGGGCTGGCGGTGGCCCGGTCCGCCGATGACGTACACCGGATCCGGATGGCCTGGAAGTCCGGGGACCCCCTCACCGACCACTACGTCGTCGACGTCGTCGCCGGCGACGTCGAGACGGTGATCAACGTGCCGGCCACGACCACCGAGTACGTGATCGACGCCCCCGACCCGTGCACGTCGTTCAAGATGCGGGTCGGCGCGGCCGGCGCCGACAACTCGGTGACCAACACCGGGTACACGACGGTCCGCTCGCTGACGCCGAGCACCGTCATGGGCATGGCCACCGGCCGCGAGGAGGACGGCGCGGTCGCCACGGCGACGTGGCGGGCGCCGTCCTGGACGGGCTACACCCCGCTGACCGCGTACCGGGTGGTCTTCGTCCGGCTCTCCGACGGCGTGGTCCTGGCCGACCGGACCACGACCGACACCTCCTTCCGGTTCCCCGGCGTGGACCCGGCCCGGGCCTACACGGTCTCGGTCTCCACGGTGAACGAGTTCGGCGCCTGCTCGACGGCGAAGTCGCTGCTGGACCGCTACCGGCCGGCCGACCCCACCGGCCTGGTCGTCCAGCGCCGCGCCGACGCCCCCGGCACCGTCGAGGTCGTCTGGCAGGCCCCGAAGACCGGCCCGGCGCCGACCTACTACATGGTCGGCTACGGCAAGGAGGCCATCACCGGCAAGCTGCGGGTCGACGCGCCCACCCTGACCGGCACCCTCACCCTGGACGCCACCGCGAGCTGGATGGTCGAGGTCAAGGCGTACAACGACAACGGCGGCAGCGGCGCGGTCACCGGTTCGGTGCCCGTCTGGTCGCCCACCGTTGCCACCCCGGCGCCGGCGGTCACCCCGACGGCGCAACCCGATGCCGCGGCCCCGAGCGCCGCACCGGCAGTCGTCGCCTCCCCCTCGGGTGACCCGGCCACCCCGACCGCGGAGCCGACCACGGCGCCGACCACCACGACGACCGTCGTCAGCGCCGGCTCCGACCGGACCCCGCCCACGATCACCGCGACGCTGTCGCAGCCCGCCGTCAACGGATGGTTCCGTGCGCCGGTCACCATCCACTTCACCTGCGCCGACGACAGCGGCATCATCGCCACCTGCCCGGCCGACATCCTGACCGGCGCCGACAACGCCGCCCTGCGGGTGTCCGGGACCGCGGTGGACGGCGCCGGCAACACCGCCACCACCACGATGACGCTCAAGCTCGACCGCACGCCGCCGACGATCACGGCCACCGTGGCCGGCACGCCGAACGCCGCCGGTTGGTACACCGCCCCGCCGGTCATCCACTACACCTGCGCCGACGAGGTCTCCACGATCTCGACCTGCCCGGCCGACACCCCGATCACCGTCGACGGCGCCGGCCAGAAGGTCACCGGCACCGCCCTGGACAAGGCCGGCAACACGGCGACCGCCACGGTGGAGCTGAGCCTGGACCGCGGCGCGCCGGTCATCACGGCCACGGTCGTCGGCGACGCGAACGCCGACGGCTGGTACACCGTTCCCCCGACCGTGCGCTTCACCTGCTCGGACCGGCTCTCGGGCATCGCCACCTGCCCGGCCGACCGCCGGATCGAGACGGACGGCACCGCCCAGCGGATCGCCGGCGCCGCCGTCGACAAGGCGGGCAACACCGCCACCGCCACCGTCACCCTCAACGTCGACCGCACCGCCCCGGCCATCACCGCCACCGTCGTCGGCGAGCCCGGCGCGGACGGCTGGTACCGCACCGCCCCCACCGTCCACTTCACCTGCGCCGACAACGGCTCCGGCCTGGCCGCCTGCCCGGCCGACGTCACCGTCGACGGCGAGGGCCCGGGCCGCCCGGTCACCGGCACCGCGGTCGACAAGGCCGGCAACACCGCCACCACGCAGGTCTCGGTCGACGTGGACCGGACCGCTCCCGTCATCACCGCGGCCGTCACCGGCGACCCCGGCGCGGACGGCTGGTACCGCACCATCCCGACTGTCCACTTCACCTGCGCCGACGCCGGCTCGGGCCCGGTCGACTGCCCGGCCGACGTGCCGGTGACCGCCGAGGGCGCCGGACTGCAGATCACCGGCACCACCACCGACAAGGCCGGCAACACCGCCGCCGCCACCGTCACCGTCAACATCGACCGCACCGCGCCGGCCATCACCGCGGCCGTCACCGGCGACCCGGGCGCCGACGGCTGGTACCGCACCACCCCCACCGTCCACTTCACCTGCGCCGACAACGGCTCGGGCACCG
>NZ_BOMQ01000051.1 GCF_016862275.1 Actinoplanes nipponensis
ACCACGCAGGTCTCGGTCGACGTGGACCGGACCGCCCCGGTGATCACGCCGACCGTGCAGGGCCGGCCCAACGGCGCCGGCTGGTACAACACCGCCCCCACGGTCACCTTCCAGTGCGCCGACGCGGTCTCGGCCGTGGCCCTCTGCCCCGCCGCCCAGGTGGTGTCCACCGACGGTACGGGCACCGTCGTGGCGGGCGACGCCGCGGACCGGGCCGGCAACACCGCCTCGGCCGAGGTCAAGGTCAACGTCGACCGGACCGCGCCGGTCACGACCGTCGTGGGCGTCGCCGAGGGCGCCGTGTACGCCTCCGACGCGGTGCCGACCGCCTCCTGCCGGACCACCGACCAGGGTTCGGGCGCGGCGCTGGAGCCGAAGCCGCTCGTCACCACGGCGGCCAACGGCAAGCAGACCGTGCTCTGCGCGGCGGCCGTGGACAAGGCCGGCAACCAGGGCGCCGACGCCGCCGTCACGTACACGGTGACCACGAGCCTCGGCACGCTGCGGGACCTCACCCACGAGTACCTCGCCGGCGCGCCGGCCGCGACCGTCCAGACCTTCGACAAGGCCCTGGACAAGCGCAACCTGGTCCCCTACATGGCCGAGGTGATCATCCACTCGAGCGGGCGCAAGGCGGTCCTGACCCAGAAGCAGGCGGCGACGCTGCTCAGCTGGGCGGTGGTGCTCGACGCGCGCCGCTGACCAAGCGCACCGCACGGTGTACGGCAGCGCCGGGGCTCGTCACGAGCCCCGGCGCTGCCGCGTCGGGTCCGGCGCCGGCCCGGCCCGGAGGGTGACGACCACGGGGAGGTGGTCGGAGCCGACCGCGGGGGCGACGGCCGCGGTGACGGCGGTGATCCCGGGGCCGAGCAGCACGTGGTCGATCTGGGCGACCGGCCGGTGCGCCGGCCAGGTCCGGCCGCGCAGCGCCGGGCGGTACGGCCGGGCCAGCAGCACGGTCGGCCGGCACATGTTGAGGTCCCCGGCGATGACGGTCGGCCCGGCCGGGGCCGGCAACGCGGCCAGGAGCCGGCGCAACTGGCTCGGACCACGGGTGAGCCGGTGGGTCAGGTGGACGTTCACCACCCTCAGCCCGGGGAACGTGACGACCTGGGCCAGCCGGGCGCCCACCGGGTCGCGGGCCGCCGTGCCGAGCGGCACGGTGGCGCAGTGCTGCCAGGGCACCCGGCTGAGCACGGCCAGACCCCAGGCTCCCCGCTCGCCGGCGGCGGCGCCGCCGGCGATCCGCAGCTCGCCCAGCGACCGGCCGGTGACCATGTCGAGCTCGGCGACGTGCGGATAGCCGCAGTCGGCCGCGGCCGCCGCGGCGATGCTCGCGGCGCGGCCGGTCCGCCAGTTCTCCTGCACGACGACCACGTCGGTGTCGAGGGCGGCGAGGGCGTTCTTCACCGGGTACGCGACGCCGTGCCGGTCGAGACCGCAGTGCAGATTGAGGCTGGCGAGGCTCAGGGTCACGTCGAGCTCCCCTTCGCGCCTCCACTGCCGGAACGCCCCGCGGCCGAGCCTAGCCGGATCATGGCTCCCGCGAGGGCGGAACGAGGCGATGCTGAAGGTGGTCGGCCAAGCGCCCCCGCGGTCGCCCGCGCGCTCATACGCTGATGGTGTGCACACGATCCTCAGTACGGGCAGCCGGTTGGATCCGGGCGTCACGCTTCCGGAGGGTGCCGGCCTGACGATGGTCACCGGGGCGCCGGTGGAGTTGCTGATAGCGCTGAGTCGCCCGCATGAGCTTGAGGTCCAAGCGGTCACGGCGGCGCCGACCCGATTCGCGTGGGTCGACGCCGGCGCCGCGGCGGTGCTGTTGTACCGCCTCGGCCCGGTGTTGCCGTGGGCACAGGTGACGTTCCATCCCCATCTGGTTCCGGCCGCGGAGGGGCCGGCCGGGTTCGACGACACGTACGGGGTGCGGATCGTGCTGGTCGACCGGGACAGCCGGGTGGTCCGGGCGGTGCACCGGGTCCGGTGGCCGGCCGACTTCGTCTCGGTGGTGCAGGAGTCGGTGGCCAGGATGCAGGAGGCGCCGTTCAACCGTCTGACCCATGAGTATGCCGTCGCCGCGTTGCACCGCCGGTACCCGACGGCGGAGGATCTGGTGGTCGACCGGGCTGAAGCGCACTGCATCGCCGCACCGATCCGGGCGGGGTGAGCGTCCGCAGCCGCTACCGACCGCCGCATCCCGCGGAACAGGCTGTCGCCCGGTGCGACGGTCGAGCAGGCCGATCCGGGCCGCAGTCGGGATCACGCTCCACGAACTGACAGAATCGCCGGATGAGTGGTCCTGAACTGGTCTTGGTGCTGCGCTACCGCAAGGCGGTGACGTACGGCTTCCACGTGCTTCTCGGCGCCTTGGAACAGCACGGGACAACCACTCGATACGAAGTCCGCTTCGGCGAGACCCCCGCATCGACCGCCGAGCACATCCGGGCCGCGCTCGCCACCGGCGCCAAGGTGCTCGTCCTCTGGTCCTTCTACTCCCCCGACGCCGCCGCACTCGCAGAAGAGCTCGCTCTCGTCCGCCGGCTGGCGGACGGCCCGTCCGTGCTCCACATCGCCGGCGGCGTCCACGCCACCGCCGAGCCGGTGCAGACCCTGGACGCCGGCTGGGACATCGCGGCGGTCGGCGAGGGAGAGACCACCCTGCTCAAGCTCGTCGACGCCGTCGGCGCGCCCACCGGCATCACGGGCCTGGTCTACCGCGACGCCGCCGGCGACATCATCAAGACCGGCCGTCCCGAGCGGCGGCCGCTCGACGACTTCCGCGGCTTCTCCCTCCGATGGGACCGCTTCAACGCCCTCGAAATCACGAGAGGCTGCGTCTTCTCATGTCGGTTCTGCCAGACCCCGTTCATGTTCTCCGCGAAGTTCCGCCACCGCAGCGTGGCCGACGTCCGCTGGCACGTCGACCGGATGCGCGAGCGCGGCCTGCGCGACGTCCGCTTCATCACCCCGACGGCGCTGTCGTACGGCAGCCAGACCGACGAGCCGAACCTGGCCGCCGTGGAGGACCTGCTGGCCTCCTGCCACGAGGGGATCGGACCGCGCGGACGGGTGTTCTTCGGCTCCTTCCCCAGCGAGATCCGCCCGGAACACGTGAGCCGTGAGGCGCTGCGCCTGGTCCGGCGCTACTGCGCGAACACCAACATCATCGTGGGCGCGCAGTCCGGCTCGGACCGCGTGCTGGCCGCGGCCAAACGCGGCCACGACGTCGAGCAGGTCCGGCGGGCCGCCCGGCTGGCCATCGAGGAGGGCTTCCGGATCAACGTCGACATGATCTTCGGGATGCCCGGCGAGGACCACGCCGACGTGCAGGCGTCGCTGTCGCTGGCCCGCGAGCTGGCGGAGCTGGGGGCCCGCATCCACGCGCACACGTTCATGCCGCTGCCGGGCACGCCCTGGCGCGACGCGCCGGCCGGCGACGTGGACCCGGAGACCGTCCGGGAGGTGGACCGGCTGTCGCAGCGGGGCGCGCTGTACGGGCACTGGCAGCGGCAACGCGACCACGCCCACCGGCTGGCGGCCGCGGCGCAGGCCTACCCGCGGCCGGGCCGCAGCCGGACCCTGCTGCCGGTGGTCACGCCCGCCGACCCGGCGGTTCCCGACCAGGGTGGCCGCTGAGCGCACGCGGACGGCGGCACACCGGCCCGTGCACCGGAGGGACCGCCTCAGCGCTCGTCCAGCAGCCGCCCGACGGCGTCCCCCGCCTTCAGCGCCGACCCGGTCAGCACCACCACCGCCGTCTCCCCGGCCCGCAGCGTCCCCCGGCGCCGGAACTCCCGGATCGCCGGCACCACGATCGCGCTGGTCGGCTCGGCGTACAGGCCGCGGCCGGCCAGCTCGAAGGTCGCCGGCGCGATGTCGGCCTCGGCGACCGCGGCCAGGTCGCCGCCGGATTCGCGGATCGCCGCGAGCACCTCCCGGTCGCGGACCGGCATCGCGATCGCCGTGCCCTCGGCGACCGTCGGACGCCACGGGCCGGGTGCGACCGTGGCCGCGCCGGCCGCGAAGGCGGCGACCAACGGGCTGCAGTGCGCGGGCTGGGCCACCAGCAGGCGGGGCCGGTGGCCGATGGCGCCGGAGCGCAGCAGCTCACCGAAGCCCAGGTGGCAGCCGAGCACCAGGCTGCCGGCCCCGGCCGGCAGCACGACCGCGTCCGGCGCGCGGAAGCCCAGGTCCTCCCAGATCTCGTACGCCAGCAGCTTGGTGCCCTGCAGGAAGTACGGGTGCCAGTTGTGGCTGGCGTAGTACGTCGAGGCCGAACGGCGTACCGCCTCGTCCGCGGTGGCCTGGCGGCTGCCCGGGACCAGCTCGACCGTCGCGCCGTGCGTCCGGCTCTGCCGGATCTTCGCCGGGGACGTGGACTCCGGGGCCAGGATCGTCGCCCGGATGCCGGCGGCCGCGGCGTACGCGGCCACCGACGAGCCGCCGTTGCCGCTGCTGTC
Organism: Actinoplanes nipponensis; assembly: GCF_016862275.1. Classification (GTDB taxonomy): domain Bacteria; phylum Actinomycetota; class Actinomycetes; order Mycobacteriales; family Micromonosporaceae; genus Actinoplanes; species Actinoplanes nipponensis. The sequence continues at coordinate 4,461 of NZ_BOMQ01000051.1, forward strand.
CTCGAGCATCTCGGTGACGCCCTGCGCGGCCAGCACCGACATCATCACGGTGGTGCCGCGGTCCTTGAAGCTCGCGGTCGGGTTGAACCATTCGGGCTTGACCGCCAGCGGCACGCCGTCGAGGGTGAGGTCCAGCAGCGGGGTGCACCCCTCGCCGAGGGTGACCGGCCGGTCGAGGGGGTACGGCAGCGCGGCCGCGTACCGCCACTGGGAGCGGACGGCGCCGTCCACGTCGTCGCGGGTGATGCCGGGCAGCGGCTCGACCAGCAGCGGGGAGCCGTCGTCACCGCGCCAGCGCGGCTCGTCGAGGGGGTAACGGCGGCCGGCCCGGTCCACAAGCATGACCCGATCCTGCCAGAGCCGGATTTTCTCCCGGAAGCGCTTGGCACTCCGCCGGCGGCAGTGCTAAAAATGTCTTGTCGCTGCTGCTCATCGCGGTGATGGACCACCACGACGGGCGGTGCGACCTCGGCAGAGTTGATCTGTTAGCCGAGCGCCACGCGCCCGCCGGACAGGCCGGCGGGCCCCGTCGAGGAGGTGGATTCCGTGGTGCTGACTTTCGATCCTTTCCGTGAGTTCGACCGGCTGGCCGGGCAGGTGTTCGGCGGCCCGGCGGGCGGCGCGGCCACCCTGGCGATGCCCATGGACCTGTACCGCTCGGGGGACCATTTCGTCCTGCACTGCGACCTGGCCGGTGTCGACCCCGGCTCGGTGCAGGTGGACGTCGACGGCAAGGTGCTGACGATCCGCGCGGAGCGCAGCGCCCGCACCGACAACGACGTCCAGTGGGTACGCCGCGAACGCGCCACCGGCACCTTCGAGCGCCGGCTCACCCTGGGTGACGGTCTCGACCTCGACAAGATCGCCGCCACCTGGCAGGACGGGGTCCTGACCCTGACCATCCCGGTGGCCGAGGCCGCCAAGCCGAGGCGCATCGCGATCAGCACCGGCGCCACCGCCCGGGCCGAGGAGGCCGCTCCGGCGCTCGCCGGCTCCTGACCTGCTCCTCCCGAACGCCCGGCGGGCGGCGACGCCCGCCGGGCACCCGGCACCGAACCACCCACGACCGGCCGCCCGGAAGGCGATGCGCCGCCCGGGCGGGCCGAGCCACGACCGGCCGCCCGGAAGGCGATGCGCCGCCCGGGACAGCGGCCGGGAACCCGGCAGGCTGGCCTTCGGCCGGGCGGTGCGCCCACCGGACGGCGAGCCGCGCCCGGGAACGCGAGCCACACCCTCGCAACGGCTGCCGGGCGAGCGGTTGCGCCGCCCGGCAGCAGCCTCACCGCACCGCAGGTCACGCACGACCACGACCCCGGTCCGGCGGGCGGTGCGCCCGCCGGACCACGCGCCGCCCCGGGGCGGCGCCCCGGCCCGGACCCTCAGAACGGGCCGGAACGCGCCGATAGGCGGGGACGTGCAGGTACACCCCGGAGTCGCCGAGGCCACGATCGAGTCGCTGATCGCGGACATCTACGTGCGTCACGACGGGATGGCCGGCCGGGCCCGTGAGCTGATCCGGGCGGCGAGCGCCGCCGGCGACGCCCGGCACGCCGCTCTGGGCCGGCTGGTGCTGGCCGAGCTGGACAACCGCGGCGGGCGGGTCGCCGAGGGGGTCCGGCAGGCGCGGGACATCCTGGCCGCCGGCGACGACCGGGTGGTCATCGCGCACGCCCACGCCGTGGTCGCCGGCGGGCTGTGGCGGGCCGGCGACAACGCCGAGGCGGTACGGCACGCGTACCAGGCCGACCGGATGCTCACCGACGGCGACCCGCTCGCCCTGCGGGTGGACCACGCGATCATCCTGGCGCTGCAGGTCAACGACCAGCGGATCGGCGGCATCTCGCACAGCGAGTTCGAGGCCGCGCAGCAGCTCGCCGACGCCTGCGGGCGGCCGGCGCTGATCCTGGCCAACCTGAACAACTGGGCCTGGTGTGCCTACTCCCACGGGGATCTGGACAGCGCCGCCGCGCTGGTCGAGCGGATGCGCTCGCACAGCGACCGCAGCGGGGAGCCGCTCAACGCCTCCTGCGCCGACACCGTGGCGCGCATCCTGCTGGAGACCGGCCGGCCGCGGGACGCCACGCTGGTGATCGAGGAGGCCATCGCGCGCGCCGCGCCGACCGACTCGGACGCGATCCCGGCCGCGCTGATGACCCTGGCCGACATCCAGCGCCGGGACGGCAACACCGGCACGGCGATGCGGACGCTGGCCAAGTGCCGGGAGATCGCCGCCCGGGACCGGCTGGGCGACGTCGACGCGCTGGCCCTGCGGATGCTGGCCGGCTGCCACGCCGAGCTGGGCGACTTCGAGGCCGCGTACCGGGAGATGGTCGACTTCCACGAGGCCTGGACCGTGCGCCGCACCGAGCAGAGCGAGGTCATGGCCCGGGTCACGCACGCGCAGTTCGCCGTCGACGAGGCCCACCGCAACACCGAGCTGTTCCGCGAGATGGCCGAGCGGGACGCGCTCACCGGGCTGTGGAACCGGCGCCGGTCCGACGCGCGGCTGGCCGCGGTGCTGGCGGCGGGCGCGCCGGCCGCCGTCGCGCTGCTCGACCTGGACCACTTCAAGCAGATCAACGACACCCACACCCACGCCGTCGGCGACCTCGTGCTGTGCCGGGTCGCGGAGATCCTGCAGGCGGTGCCCGGGCACGCCGGCCGGCACGGCGGCGAGGAGTTCTTCCTGGTGCTGGACACCGGCCTGGCCGCCGCGGCGCGGACCTGCGAGGCGCTGCGGGCGGCCGTGGCCGGCTACGACTGGCCGGCCGTGGCCCCCGGCCTGCGGGTGACCACCAGCATCGGGCTCACCGCGGTGCGCGCCGACGACGACGCGCACACGGTCGTCCGGCGCGCCGACGAGCACCTCTACGCGGCCAAGCGCGCCGGCCGGAACCGGCTGGTCAGCGACCGCTGACGTCGTCGTCCGGGTCCCCCCGCAGGACGTCGCGGACCCCGTGCAGCAGCCGGCCGCCGCGGTTGACCAGTTCGTCGCCGAGCAGCAGCAGCTCGCCGACGTACGCCGAGGCCCGGTCCATCACCAGCAGCGCCCGGTCCAGGTCGTCCTCGTCGTCGCGCAGCGCCCACAGCCGTTCGGCCTGCTCCCAGGCGTGCGCCCGGGTCGCCGCGACCAGCACCCGCTGGCTCCAGTCGTCCAGGTTGCCGACCAGCGCGTCGATCCGCAGCTGCAGCGGCGTCGAATACCGCCGGCGCAGCCCCGGGATCTCCTCGAAGAAGATCTGGTTGATCAGCAGGTAGTCGGGGTGGATCCTGTCCGGGTCCGGCGGGCCGAGCTGCTCCCAGGTGCTGACCAGGGCCAGCGCCAGGTCGTGGTTGATGTGCGCGTTGACGCCGAGCATGGCCGCGGCCAGCTTGCTCACGCCCCGGTCCTGGGCCCGGCGGAACAGCACCTCCCAGGCGTCGGGGGTGGCCGTGTCCTCCTCGCCCCAGAGACGCAGCGCGGCGAAGTAGCGCTTGGCGAACTCGACGTCGAGCAGCTCCAGGAAGTCCTTGTCGTGGACCCCGGTGCCGCGCAGCGCCTTGGCCACCCGGTCGGTGATGGTGAAGTAGAGCGAGTTGAAGGCGGCGACCCGGTTGTCGGCCGGGGGCGGCAGCCCGTCGAAGATCCCCTGCGCGGTGGTCAGGTGGTTGAGCACGGTGCCGATGTCGGCACACTCGGCGGCACACAGGTCGGCGACCTCGATGTGCGCGGGCGCCCACCCCCGGCCGTCCACCGGCGGCATGATCTGCAGCCGTTCGTCGCGCAGCACGACGGCGCTGCGCTGGGCGTTGTCGCGGTCGAAGGCGACTGTCATCGATTCCTCCACGCCGTACACCATGGAGAACCCGGACCCCGCTGACCAGGGTCCGGGCGGCTACCCGACAGTAATCCCGCCGGTGACCACCTCGGCGAAGCGTACGGCGTCGATGTTGCCGCCGGACAGCACGACACCCACCCGGCGCGGCAGCGGCCGGACCCGCCCGGCCAGTAGCGCGGCCAGGCCGGTGGCGCCGCTGGGCTCCAGCACGATCCGCAGCCGCTCGAAGGCGAACCGCATGGCGTCGCGGATCTCGTCGTCGTCGACCAGCACGACCTCGTCGAGCAGCCGGCGGTTGATCGAGAAGGTCAGCTCGCCGGGGATCTCCGCGGCCTGGCCGTCGGCGATGGTGCGCGGCACCGGGATCGCGACCCGCTCCCCCGCCGCCAGCGAGCGCCGGGTGTCGTCACCGGCCGTGGGCTCCACGCCGATCATGCGGATCGCCGGGTGCAGCCCCTTGGCCGCGGTCGCGCTGCCGGCCATCAGCCCGCCGCCGCCGACCGGGGTCAGCAGGGCGTCGAGCTCGCCGGCCTGCTCCAGCAGCTCCAGCGCCGCGGTGCCCTGCCCGGCGATCACGTGCGGGTGCTCGTACGGCGGGATCAGCGCCAGCCCCCGCTCGGCCGCCAGCGCGGCGCCGAGCGCGACCCGGTCGCCGGTGTAGCGGTCGTAGGTGACGATCTCGGCGCCGTACCCGGCCGTCGCCGCCCGCTTGGACGCCGGGGTGTCGGCCGGCATCAGGATGACCGCGGTGGCGCCGAACTCCCGGGCGGCCAGGGCGACCGCCTGCGCGTGGTTGCCCGACGAGTACGCCGTGACGCCCCGGGCCCGCCGGCGCGGGTCGAGCCGGGAGACGGCGTTGAACGCGCCGCGGAACTTGAAGGCGCCGACCCGCTGGAAGTTCTCGGCCTTGAGGTGCACCTCGGCGCCGGCCAGCCGGTCCAGGGTGCGCGAGCGCAGCACCGGGGTGCGGTGGGCGACGCCGTCCAGCCGGGCGGCGGCCTCGCGGACGTCGCCGAGGGTGACGGTCACGCCGCGGCGCCCCGGAGCACGGCGTCGACCAGGTCCTCGGCGAAGGTGTCGGCGGCGACCCGGGTGCTCCACTGCATGACGTTCTGCGCGAAGGACGGCCCGGACAGCATCAGCAGGGTCAGCTCCACGTCGAGGTCGGCGCGCAGCTCACCGGAGGCGATCCCGCGGCGCAGCACCCCGCGCAGCACCTCCCGGCGGGGCTCCATCACGCTCTGGTGGATCCGGCGCATCTCCGGGCTCCGCGCGATCTCCGGCAGCAGGCACGCGGTGACCTTGCCGTAGTGCTCCATGCGCTTGTTGCGCATGGCCGAGATGAGCATGACGAGGTCGTCGCGGACCGACTCGCCGGCGAGCTCGGGCAGCGGGCCCTTCATGGCGGCGACCGCGTCGACCAGCAGCGCCTCCTTGTTGGCCCAGCGCCGGTAGATGGTCGCCTTGCCCACGCCGGCCTTGGCCGCCACCGCCTCCATCGACAGGGAGTCGGCGCTCTGGCCGGAGCCGAGCAGGTCGAAGACGGCCTGGATGATCGCGTGATCGACCTGCGCGTTGCGCGGCCGGCCAGGCGCCTTGCGGTCCTGGCCGGCCGGTTCCTGAACGCTGACCGTCGTCATGGGCTCCATTGTTACCGAGCCTTCATGTCGTGGCCACCTGTCCCCGTCATGACGCGTCGACCAGCTCGATGCCCTGCTCCTCCGCGAGCCCCTCCGCGGAGGTGGGCGCGGGCGCCGTCGCCGGCCGCTTGCCCGGCAGCCAGATCGCCGCCACCAGCGCACCGAGCAGCGCGAAGATCGTGCTGCCGATCGAGGCGTGGTGCATCGCGGTGATGAAGGCGTCGTTGGCCGACCGGATCAGCGCGTCGCCGGCCGGGCCGGCCTGCTCGGCCACGCCGTAGGCGCCGGAGATCGACTCCCGGGCGACCTCGCGCGCGGCGGTCGGCAGTCCGGCCGTGGCCGTCGTGACGTCGTCGCGGTACGAGGAGGAGACGACCGCACCCAGCGCGGCCACGCCCAGGGCGCCGCCGATCTGGCGGATCGTGTTGCTGACCGCCGAGCCGACGCCGGCCTTCTCCCGCGGCAGCACCGACATGATCGCCTCGGTCGCCGGCGGCATCACGTTGGCCATGCCGACGCCCATGAGGAAGAACAGCGCCCCGACGACCCAGATCGGCGTCGTCGCGCCGACGACCATCCAGCCGGCCAGGCCGGCCGCGACCAGGATCAGGCCGACGGTGCTGACCAGCTTGGGGCCGAAGCGCTTGACCATGGCGGCGCTGCGCGGGGCGAAGACCATCTGGGCCACGGCGAAGGGTACGAACAGCGCGCCGGAGGCCAGCGGGCCGTAGCCGCGGACCAGCTGCAGGTAGAAGGCGCTGAAGAACATCGCGCCCATGGCGGCGAAGAACACCAGGCCGATGGCGCCGACCGAGGCGGAGAACTGCGGGATGCCGAAGAGCTTGACGTCCAGCGACGGGAAGGCGATGCGGCGCTCGTACAGCACGAAGCCGGCCAGCACCGCGACCGAGGCGACCAGCGGGATCCACGCCTGCGGCCGGCCGAAGCCCTGCTCGCCGCCCTCGATGACGCCGTAGGTGAGCAGGGTGAGCCCGACGATCGACAGCAGCACGCCGACGAGGTCGATGCGGCCCGGCCGCGGGTCGCGCGACTCGGGGACCAGCACGCTGACCAGCACCACGCCGGCGATCACCACGGGCACGTTGATGAGGAACACCGAACCCCACCAGAAGTGCTGGAGCAGCAGGCCGCCGACGATCGGGCCGATGGCGACGCCCAGGCCGACGGCGCCGGCCCAGACCCCGATGGCCCGGCCGCGCTCGCGGGGGTCGAACACGTTGGAGATGATCGACAGGGTCGAGGGCATGACCGCGGCGGCGCCCAGGCCCATCAGCGCGCGGGCCCAGATGAGCTGGTCGGCGCTCTGGGCGTAGGCCGAGGCCAGCGAGGCGAGGCCGAACAGCACCAGGCCGACGGTCAGGGTGATCCGCCGGCCGAGCCGGTCGGCCAGGATGCCGGCGGTGAACAGCAGGCCGGCGAAGACCAGGGTGTACGAGTTGATGGCCCACTCGAGCTGGCTCTGGCCGGCGCCGAGCCCCCGCTGCGGGTCGGCGATGGTGCGCAGCGCGACGTTGAGGACGGTGTTGTCCAGCACGACCACGAGCAGGCTGATGACGAGTACGCCGAGGATGGCCCAGCGCCGGGGGTGCCCGGAGTTCTCTGCGGCAGGAACGTCCATGGAGTGCCACTCCTGAGGTCGACGGAGATTTGCGATACGAAACAGTTCCGTATCTCTGGCCGACCGTAGACCGGTACCCGACGATACGGAACAGCCTCGTATCGTATTGTGTCGACCGTCACGCCCGGCAGGGTTTGTTGCGTCGCGGTAAAAGTCTCGATCACCCATTGACCGCCGCCGCCGGCCCTACGGATCCTGTGACGACGGAGCCCGGCCCCGCGTTTTCGTTCGTCGAAGGGACACAGGGCATGACGATCGTCATCATCGGCGCCGGGATCGTCGGGTGCTCGCTCGCGGACGAGCTCACCCTGCGCGGCCGCACCGACGTCACGGTGCTGGAGCAGGGCCCGCTGTTCCGCACCGGCGGGTCCAGCTCGCACGCCCCGGGCCTGGTCTTCCGGACCAACCCGTCGCGGACCATGGCCCGCCTCGCCGGGTACACCGTGGACAAGCTGACCGAGCTCGGCTGCTTCGACGCGGTCGGCAGCCTGGAGGTGGCCACCACCCCGGAACGCCTGCGCGAGCTGCACCGCCGGCACGGCTACGCCACCGCCTGGGGCATCGAGGCCGAACTGCTCGGCCCGGAGGCCACCCGGGACCGGTACCCGCTGCTCGGCGAGGTGCTCGGCGGGCTGCACGTGCCGGGTGACGGGCTGGCCCGGGCCGTGGACGCCGCGGAGGCCCAGGCCCGCCGGGCCACGGCCCGCGGCGCGCGGTTCCTGCCGCACCAGCGGGTGGTGGCGATCGAGCGCAGCGACGGCCGGGTGACCGGGGTACGCACGGACGACGCCCACTACCCGGCCGACACCGTGGTCAGCTGCGCCGGCTTCTGGGGCCCCGCGGTCGGCGCCCTCGCCGGCGTGCCGGTGCCGCTGCTGCCCATGGCCCACCAGTACGCCCGGACCGCGCCGCTGCCCGGCCCGCTGCCCGCCCCGATCCTGCGCCACCAGGACCGCGACCTCTACTTCCGGTCCCACGGCGACCGGCTGGGCATCGGCTCCTACCTGCACCGGCCGATGCCGGTCACGCTGGCCGAGCTGGCCGCGGGCCCGCAGCCGTCGATGCTGACGTTCACCTCGGACGACTTCGCCGAGTCGTGGCGGGCCGCGGCCGGCCTGCTGCCCGGCCTGGCGGGCAGCGCGGTCGAGGAGGGCTTCAACGGCGTCTTCTCGTTCACCGCGGACGGCTTCCCGCTGCTCGGCGAGTCCCGCGAGGTCCGCGGCTTCTGGACGGCCGAGGCGGTCTGGGTGACGCACTCCGCGGGCGTGGCCCGGGCGATGGCCGAGTGGCTCGTCGACGGGCGCCCGGGCGTCGACCTGCACGAGTGCGACCTGAACCGCTTCGACGTCGCGCAGCTGTCCCCGGCCTACGTGCGGGAACGCTCGGTGCGCAGCTTCGTCGAGGTCTACGACATCGTCCACCCGCTCGACCCGCCGTCGGTGCGGGACCTGCGGGTGAGCCCGTTCCACGTCCGGCAGCGCGAGCTCGGCGCGGTCTTCGGCGAGGCGGCCGGCTGGGAGCGGCCCCTGTGGTACGAGGCCAACGCCGCGCTGCCCCGCGTGGCCGCGCCGCGCGACGACTGGTCGGCCCGGCACTGGTCGCCCATCGCGGCGGCCGAGGCGCAGGCCACCCGCGAACGCGTCGCCCTCTACGACATGACCCCGCTGACCCGCCTGGAGGTCACCGGCCCGGTCTCCTTCCTGCAGGGGCTCACCAGCAACGACGTGGACCGCCCGGTCGGCACCGTGGTCTACACCCTGCTGCTGGACGACGCGGGCGGCATCCGCAGCGACGTGACCGTGGCCCGGCTCGCCGACGACCGGTTCCAGGTGGGCGTCAACGGCCCGCTGGACCTCGACTGGCTGGCCCGCCGCGCCCCGCGGGACGTGGTGATCCGCGACATCACCGGCGCCACCTGCTGCGTGGGCGTGTGGGGCCCGCTGGCCCGGGAGCTGGTCGCGCCGCTGGCCGACATCGACGTCTCGGCCGGCGCGTTCGGCTACTTCAAGGCGCGGCGGGCCCACCTGGGCCCGGTGCCGGTCACCATGCTGCGGCTGTCCTACGTGGGCGAGCTGGGCTGGGAGGTCTACACCACCGCCGAGCTGGGCCTGCGCCTGTGGGACACGCTGTGGCAGGCCGGCGCCGGGCTGGGCGTCGTCGCCGGGGGCCGGGCCGCGTTCACCAGCCTGCGGCTGGAGAAGGGCTACCGGGCCTGGGGCGCCGACATGACCGCCGAGGACGACCCGTACCAGGCGGGGCTCGGCTTCGCCGTCCGGCTGGACCGGGGCGACTTCGTCGGCCGGGCCGCGCTGCTGGAGCGCCGGGAGCCCACCAGACTGCTCACCTGCCTGCTGCTGGAGGACGAGGGCTGCGTGCCGATGGGCCGCGAGCCGGTGTACGCCCGCGGCGAGCCGGTGGGGTTCGTGACCAGCGCGGCGTACGGGCACACCATCGGCGCGCCCATCGCGTACGCCTGGCTGCCGGCTGCGATCGCCGTGCCCGGCACGGCCGTCCAGGTCGGCTACTTCGACCGGCTGCTGCGCGCCCGCGTGGCCGCCGAGCCGCTGTTCGACCCGAAACACGAACGCATCCGGCGATAGGAGCCAGCGTGGCCGCATTCGACGTCATCGTGGTGGGGCTGGGTGGCATGGGCAGCGCCGCCGTCCACCGGCTCGCCGCGCGCGGGGTCCGGGTGCTGGGCCTGGAGAAGTTCGGCCCGGCCCACGACCGGGGGGCGAGCCACGGCGGCTCGCGCATCACCCGGCAGTCCTACTTCGAGAGCCCCGACTACGTGCCCCTGCTGCTGCGCGCCTACGAGCTCTACGACGCGCTGGCCCGCGACTCCGGCGCCGACGTCATCACACTGACCGGCGGGGTGATGGTCGGGCGGCCGGAGAGCCTGACCGTCTCCGGCAGCCGGCTCAGCGCCGAGCGGTGGGGACTCGAGCACGAGATGCTCGACGCGGCCGCGCTGCGCCGGCGCTTCCCCACGCTGAGCCCGCGCCCGGACGAGGTGGCCCTCTACGAGGCCCGGGCCGGCTTCGTCCGTCCCGAGGCGACGGTGTCGGCCCAGCTCACGCTGGCCGCCCGGGCGGGCGCCGAGCTGCGCTTCGACGAGCCGATGACCGGCTGGGCGCCCGCGACCGGCGGCGGTGTCCGGGTGGAGACCGGCGCCGGCTCGTACACCGCCGGGCAGCTGGTCATCACCCCGGGCCCGTGGGCGCCGCAGCTGCTGGCCGACCTCGGCGTGCCGTTCACCATCGAACGCCAGGTGCAGTACTGGTTCCAGCCGGTCGGCGGGGTCGACCCGTTCCGGCCCGAGCGGCACCCGATCTACATCTGGGAGGAGGCGGACGGCCGCCAGATCTACGGCTTCCCGGCGATCGACGGCCCGGACGGCGGGGCCAAGGTGGCGTTCTTCCGGGGCGGGACGGCCACCACCCCGGAGACCATCGACCGCGAGGTGCACGACCACGAGATCCGCGCGATGGCCGAGCGGGCCCGGCGCAACCTGCCCGACCTGCCCGGCACGTTCCTGCGCGCCAAGACCTGCCTCTACAGCAACACCCCGGACGAGCACTTCGTGATCGCCCGGCACCCGGCGCACGAGGCGGTCACCGTCGCGTGCGGCTTCTCCGGGCACGGCTTCAAGTTCGTCCCGGTGGTCGGCGAGATCCTGGCCGACCTGGCCACCACGGGCACCACGCCGCACCCGATCGACCTGTTCCACCCGCGCCGCCGCACAGGGGTGACCTCATGACCATGACCGAGCTGCCCGCCAGCCTGCTGCGGACCCTGCCGGGCGCCTACTACACCGATCCGGCGATCTTCACTGCCGAGCAGGAGCGCATCTTCGAGCAGATGTGGTTCTGCGCGGTGCGCGGCGCGGACGTCGGCCCGACCGGCGCGTTCCGGACCGTGCGGGTGGGCCGCGAGAGCGTGCTGGTGACCCGCAACGCGGCCGGCCAGGCGCGGGCGTTCCTCAACATCTGCCGGCACCGCGGCGCCCAGCTGTGTGCCGACGAGACCGGCTCGGTCAAGCGCACCTTCCGCTGCACGTACCACGCGTGGGCCTACGACCTGGACGGCAAGCTGGTCGCGGCGCCCAACCTGGTCAAGATGCCGGACATCGACCGCGTCGCGTACGGCCTGAGCCCGGTGCACGTGCGCGAGTGGCTGGGCTACGTCTGGGTCTGCCTGGCCGAGACGCCGCCGTCCTTCGCCGCCACCGTGCAGGGCGCCTGCGAGGAGCGGCTGGGCGACCTGGCCGCGGTGGAGCGCTACGGCATCGAGGACCTCACGGTCGGCCGGCGCATCCGCTACGACGTGCGGGCCAACTGGAAGCTGATCATCGAGAACTTCATGGAGTGCTACCACTGCGCGACCATCCACCCGGAGCTCGTGCACGTGCTGCCGGAGTTCGCGGGCGGCTTCGCGGCGCAGTACTACGTGGGCCACGGCGCGGAGTTCGGGCCGGACGTCGAGGGCTTCACCGTCGACGGCAGCGCCGGGGTGACCCCGATCGCCGGCATCGACCGGGACCAGGACCGCCGCTACTTCGCGGTCACCATCCGGCCCCAGGTCTTCCTCAACCTCGTGCCCGACCACGTGATCCTGCACCGGATGTACCCGCTGGCGGCGGACCGCACGGTGGTCGAGTGCGACTGGCTCTACCGGCCCGAGGTGGTCGCCGAGGGCCGGGACCTGTCCCGCTCGGTGGAGCTGTTCGACCGGGTCAACCGGCAGGACTTCGACGCCTGCGAGCGCTGCCAGCCCGGGATGGCCTCGCGCGCGTACGCGGCCGGCGGCGTGCTGGTGCCCAGCGAGCACCACCTCGCGGGTTTCCACGACTGGCTGCGTACGCGCCTGGCCGGCTGAGCCTTCTCGCTAGGGTGACGGCATGCTCCTCGCCCTGACCGCGGCCGGTGTCACGGTGCTGATCGACGCCACCGCCGGGCGCCTGCCCGCCCTGGCCTACTGGGGCCGGGCGCTGCCGGGCCTCGACGCGGAGCAGGCGCAGGCGCTGGTCGCCACCGGCGAGCCGGTGGCCGGCTCCAACGACCCGGAGGTCCGGCCGCGGGTGGCCGTCCTGCCCGGCCACGACGCCGGCTGGACGGGCCGGCCCGGCCTGCGCGGCTCGTTCGCCGGCGTCGGCTGGTCCCCCGCGTTCACCGTCGCCGCCGTCACCGTCGACGGCGCCCCGGCGCCCGCGTTCCACGCCGGCGGCCCCGGCCGGGTCGAGGTCCGGGCGGTGGACGACGCCGGGCGGCTGGAGCTGCGGCTGGTCCTGGAGCTGCTGCCCGCCGGGCTGCTGCGGGCCCGGGCGGCGCTGCGCAACCGGGCGGCCGAGGGGTACGCCCTGGACGACCTGGTGCTGGCGTTCCCGGTGCCGGCCGAGGCGGACGAGCTGCTGGACTTCACCGGCCGGCACAACCAGGAACGGGTGCCGGTGCGCAGCCCGTTCCCGGCCGGCACGCACCTGCGGGAGAACCGCAAGGGCCGCACCGGCGCCGACAGCGCGTACCTGCTGCACGCGGGCACCGCCGGGTTCGGCTTCGCGGCCGGCCGGATCTGGGCCGTGCACACGGCGTGGAGCGGCAACCACACCCACTACGCCGAGCAGGTGCACACCGGCGAGCGGCTGCTCGGCGGCGGCGAGCTGCTGCTGCCCGGGGAGGTCCGGCTGGCGACCGGCGAGACCTACGAGGGCCCCTGGGTGTACGCCGCGTACGGCGACGGCCTCGACGAGGTGGCCCGGCGCTTCCACCGGCACCTGCGCGCGCGCCGGCCCCCGGTGTCGCCGCGGCGGCCGGTGACGCTGAACGTGTGGGAGGCCGTCTACTTCGACCACGACCTCGACCGCCTGACCGGGCTGGCCGAGCGGGCGGCCGCGGCCGGCGTCGAGCGGTACGTGCTGGACGACGGCTGGTTCGGCTCCCGCCGCGACGACACCTCCGGCCTGGGCGACTGGGTGGTCTCCGCCCAGGTCTGGCCGGCCGGGCTGCACCCGCTGGTCGACCGGGTCGCTCAGCTGGGCATGCAGTTCGGCCTGTGGTTCGAGCCGGAGATGGTCAGCCCGGACTCGGACGTGGCCCGGGCGCACCCCGACTGGATCATGGCGGCCCGCGCGGAGTGGCCGGTCGAGGCGCGCACCCAGCAGGTGCTCAACCTCGGCCTGCCGGAGGCCTACGAGCACGTCAGGACGCAGATCCTGGCCGTGCTCGCGGAGTACGACATCGGCTACCTCAAGTGGGACCACAACCGGGACCTGATCGAGGCGGGCACCCGGCCCGACGGCGGGCGCCCCGGCGTGCACGCCCAGACACTGGCGTTCTACCGGCTGCTGGACGAGATCCGCGCGGCGCACCCGGGACTGGAGATCGAGTCCTGCTCGTCCGGCGGCGCCCGGGTCGACCTGGCGGTGCTGGAGCGTACCGACCGGGTCTGGGTCTCGGACAACATCGACGCCCACGACCGCCAGCGGATCATGCGCTGGACCACCCAGCTGGTCCCGCCGGAGTATCTCGGCTCGCACATCGCCTCCGGCCGTTCCCACGTCACCGGGCGCCGCCACGACCTGGCCTTCCGGGCCGGCACGGCGGTCTTCGGCCACCTGGGCATCGAGTGGGACCTCACCGGGGCGACCCCGGCCGAGACCGCCGAGCTGCGCGAGTGGGTGGCGTTCTTCCGGCGCGAACGCGAGCTGCTGCTGGGCGGGGACCTCGTGCGGATGGACGGTTACGACGACCGCGTGCTGGTGCACGGGGTGGTCGCGCCGGACCGGTCCCGGGCGCTGTTCGCGATGGCGATCACCGACAGCATCGTCCCCGATCCGGTCCCCCGGCTGCGGCTGCGCGGGTTGGACCCCGCGGCCCGCTACCGGGTCGGGCCGGTGGTGGTGGGGGCCGAGCCGGCCGGCCTGATCGCGCCGCGGTGGTGGGGGGCGGACCGCTCGGGCGCCGTGGTCACCGGCGCGGCGCTGGAGCTGGCCGGGGTGGCCTGCCCGCGGATGTATCCGGACCAGGTGCAGCTGTACCGGGCCGACCGCGAGCCGGCCGGCCCGCGCTGAGCCGGCGACCGCGGCCGCCGAGCGCCGGTCAGGCGTCCGGCCGGGTGACCACCAGGACCGGCCGGGACGCCTTCTCGATCAGTTGCAGCGGGAGGCTGCCGAGCAGCCGTTCCGCCACCGCCGGCCGGGTGCTCGCGCCCACCACGATCACGTCGGCCCGCTGCTGGTCGGCGAAGTCCATGATCCGGTCGAGCGGACGGCCGGGCAGCACCGTGCCCTGCGCCTCGATCCCGGCCGCGGCCAGCCGGCGTACCGCCGCGTCCACGGCCTCACCGGCGGCCCGGACGAAGACGCTGCGCGGCGCGGGCGAGAAGCGCTCGAGTTCCACGTGATCCACCGCGACGACCGCCACGGTGGCGCCGGTCTGCTTGGCCAGGCGGGCCACCGCGTCGGTGATCCAGGGCTGGTCGGCGTCGGGCTTGGCAGCCAGCACGATGTGCATGTCGTCCTCCGGCGGGTGGGATCACGTGGGTAGATCCTCGCCCGCGGGCCGCGCCGGAACAAGCCTCTGCGGCGGCGGGTCAGCGTCCCATCGCTTACCGTGAGGCCAGGCATGTCGATGTGGAGGTACGCGGCTATGGCGGACGCGAAGACCCGGGACAGCACGGAACGCGAACAACCGGCTCTGAACCGGGTCATCGGCCCGTGGTTGCTGCTGCTCTTCGTCGTCGGCGACATCCTCGGCACCGGGGTGTACGCGCTCACCGGCAAGGTCGCCGCCGAGGTGGGCGGCGCGGTCTGGCTGCCGTTCCTCATCGCCTTCGTGGTCGCCCTGCTGACCGCGTTCAGCTATCTGGAGTTGGTGACCAAGTATCCGCGGGCGGCCGGCGCCGCGCTCTACACGCACAAGGCGTTCGGCCTGCACTTCCTCACCTTCATGGTGACCTTCGCGGTGATGTGCTCCGGGCTGACCTCGGCGTCCAGCGCGTCGAAGGCGTTCGCCGGCAACTTCGCCGAGGCGTTCGACCTGTCGCTCGGCGAGGGCGCCGGGCTGACCGCGGTGGCGGTCGGGTTCATGACGCTGATCGCGCTGGTGAACTTCCGCGGGGTGGGCGAGAGCGTCAAGGTCAACGTGCTGCTCACCTGCGTCGAGCTGACCGGCCTGCTGATCGTCATCGCGATCGGGGCGTGGGCGCTGGGCGGCGGCGAGGGTGACGTGTCGCGGCTCGTGCAGTTCGACTCGCCGCCGGGCGAGAGCCCTTTCTTCTCGGTCACCGCGGCCACCGCGCTGGCCTTCTTCGCGATGGTCGGCTTCGAGGACTCGGTGAACATGGCCGAGGAGACCAAGGATCCGGTACGGATCTTCCCGAAGGTCATGCTGACCGGCCTGTGCGTCACCGGCGCGATCTACGTGCTGGTCGCCATCTCCGCGGTGGCGCTGGTCACCCCGGCCGACCTCGGCGAGGGCGACGCGCCGCTGCTGAAGGTGGTGTCGGCCGGCGCGCCCGCGTTCCCGCTGTGGGTCTTCGCGTTCATCACCATGTTCGCGGTGGCCAACTCGGCGCTGATCAACATGCTGATGGCCAGCCGGCTGCTCTACGGCATGGCCAACGAGCGGGTGCTGCCCCGGATCCTGGGCCGGGTGCACCGGACCCGCCGGACGCCGTGGGTGGGCATCGTGTTCACCACGCTGATCGCGTTCGGGCTGATCTGGTTCGCCGACCTGACCGCGCTGGGCGGCACCACCGCGCTGCTGCTGCTCTGCGTGTTCACCGTGGTGAACATCGCCGTGCTGGTGCTGCGCCGCGACCGGGTGGAGCACCGGCACTTCCGGGCGCCGACGGCGATCCCGGTGCTCGGCGCGGTGGCCTGCGCCTACCTGGCCAGCCCGCTCTCCGGCCGGGCGGGCGCCGACTACCGGGTGGCCGGCGTGCTGCTGGTCATCGGCGTCGTGCTGTGGGCCCTCACCTACGCGACCAACCGGTTCATCCGGCACCGGGAGACCACGCTGGACCCGACGCACCTGGAGAAGTAGGGCTCAGCCCAGCCGGCGTACCGGTGAGGTGCCGTACAGCCGGCCCATCGCCTCCTTGAGCCCGCCCGGCCGCGCCTTGTACTCCCGCTCCGCGCGCAGCACGACGTGCTGCGCGGCGGCGTCGCCGGCCCAGGCGGCCAGGCACTCGCGCGGCGCCAGGTTCGCCGCCGCGACGACGGCCCCGGCCGCGCCCAGCCAGC
Source organism: Actinoplanes nipponensis (assembly GCF_016862275.1). GTDB lineage: Bacteria > Actinomycetota > Actinomycetes > Mycobacteriales > Micromonosporaceae > Actinoplanes > Actinoplanes nipponensis. Next base: position 20,802 of record NZ_BOMQ01000051.1, read on the forward strand.
TCGCGTAGCCCAGCAGCGCGGAGGCCCCGGTGTAGACGGCCAGGTCCCCGCCGAGGCCGAGCTCGTGGCCGAGCCGGGCCGGGTCGCCGCTGGAGTCCTTGATCCCCGCCAGGCCCAGCTCGCCCAGCGCCTCGACCGGCACCGGCCCGCCCGCGACGCCCGGGTAGTGGTAGGCCAGCACGGGCACCCCGGCGGCGGCGGTCACCCGCTCGTAGAAGCCGGTCAGCGCCCCGCCCAGCCGGGGCGGCGCGACCAGCACCGCGTCCGCGCCCGCGTCGACGGCGCCGGCCACCCGGGTGACGGCCTGCTGCCACCACTCCCCGGAGGCGCCGGCGATCACCGGCACGCCGGGGCAGGCGTGCCGGACGGCGGCGACGAGCTCCACCCGCTCGGCGTCGGTGAGGGTGGCGGCCTCGCCGGTGCTGCCGTTGACCAGCACCGCCCGGATGCCGGCCTCGACCAGCCGGGCGGCGTGCCCGGCGGTGGCCTTGGCGTCGACCGCGGCGCCGGCGTCGAACAGGTTGACCAGGGCGACGGCGGGTCCCGTCCAGAGCGGCTCAGTCATCCACCCAGCCTCCCCGACGCCGGCCCGCGCGGCCAGCGGAACGGCCGGGCCGGCGGACGGGTCCCGCCCCGCCGCTCAGTCGGTGATCAGGTTCTTGCCGGTCGACGCGTCGAACACCTGGATCTTGGAGGTGTCGTACCAGAGCCGGGCGGTCTGCCCGCGCCGGACGTCGGCCCCCGCGTCCAGCCGGGCCGTCACGTCGACGCCGCCGCTGTGCAGCTCGTTGCCGGTGTCCTTGGCCAGGTCGTCGAGCTCCTGCGAGTGCGCCTGGTCGCCCTGCATGGTGAAGTAGGCGTACACGTCGGAGCCCATCGCCTCGACGATGTCGACCGGGGCGTCGAAGGTCGCGCCCGGCTTGTCGCCGACCAGCGAGGCCTCCTCGAAGTGCTCGGGGCGGATGCCGACGATCACCTCCCGGGTGCCGGTGGCCCCGTTCAGCTGCTGCCGGACCCGGTCCGGCAGCTTGGCCTCGCCCAGGGCGGTGACCACGCTGTCCGGCTTGAGCTGGCCCGGGAAGAAGTTCATGGCCGGGCTGCCGATGAAGCCGGCCACGAACAGGTTCGCCGGGTGGGCGTACAGGAACGCCGGCGAGCCGACCTGCTGCACGACGCCGGCGCGCATGACCACCACGCGGTCGCCGAGGGTCATCGCCTCGGTCTGGTCGTGGGTGACGTAGAGGGTGGTGGTGCCCAGGTTCTTCTGGATGCGCGAGATCTGGGTGCGCATCTGCACCCGCAGCTTGGCGTCCAGGTTGGACAGCGGCTCGTCCATGAGGAACGCCTTGGGCGACCGGACGATCGCCCGGCCCATCGCCACCCGCTGACGCTGGCCGCCGGAGAGGTTGGCCGGCTTGCGGTCCAGGTGCTGGGTCAGCTCCAGCATCTCCGCCGCGTGCTGCACCTTCGTGCGGATGGTGTCCTTGTCCAGCCCGGCCAGCCGCAGCGGGAAGCCCATGTTGTCGCCGACGGTCATGTGCGGGTAGAGCGCGTAGGACTGGAACACCATGGCGATGTCGCGGTCCTTGGGGGCCTTGTCGTTGACGACCTGGCCGTCGATGAGCAGCTTGCCGGCGGTGATGTCCTCCAGCCCGGCCACCATGTTCAGCGTGGTCGACTTCCCGCACCCCGACGGGCCGACCAGGATGATGAACTCGCCGTCGGCGATCTCGAGGTTGAAGTCGTCCACGGCCAGGGCGCCGTCGGGGTAACGCTTGACCACATGGTCCAGAACGATCTCGGCCACGTCAGCTCCAAGTGGATGAGTGCGGGTGGATGGGTCAGCCCTTGACGGCGCCCGAGGTGAGCCCGGCGACGATCCGCCGCTGGAAGACCAGCACGAAGATCACGATCGGGATGGTGATGACCACGGCGGCGGCCGCGATCGGTCCGGTCGGCTTCTCGAACGTGGTGGCCCCGGTGAAGTAGCTCATCGCCGCGGGCACGGTGCGCGCGTTGGAGGTCGAGGTGAGCGAGAGCGCGAACAGGAAGTCGTTCCAGCAGGAGATGAAGACCAGGATCGCGGTGGTGAAGATGCCGGGCATGGCCAGCGGCGTGATGACCCGGCGGAAGGCCTGGTACGGCGTCGCGCCGTCCATCTTCGCGGCCTTCTCCAGGTCCCACGGGATCTCCCGGAAGAACGCCGACAGCGTGTAGATGGCCAGCGGCAGCGCGAAGGCGATGTACGGGATGATCAGGCCGGGCCAGGTGTCGAACAGCCCCACCGCCGTCTCGATCTTGAACAGCGGGGTGACCAGCGCGATCTGCGGGAACATCGAGACCAGCAGGGCCATGGCCACGATCGTCCGCTTGCCCGGGAAGTCGAGCCGGGCGATGGCGTACGCCGCCATGGTGCCGAACGCGATGGCGATCAGGGTGGCGATGATGCAGATGCCGATCGAGTTGGCCAGCGCCCGCAGGAAGTCGGAGTTGTTGAAGATCGCGGTGTAGCTGTCGTCGCTGGGCGAGGTCGGGAAGTAGTTGCCGTCGTTGAGGGTCGCGTCGTCCTTGAGCGACAGCGACACGATCCAGAGCACCGGGATGAACGCGTACAGCAGGACGATCGCGTTGACACCCCACCACATCAGCTTGCGGTTGGTGGTCTCCGGCTGCATGACTACCGCCTCCCCTCAGCGTCGGATCCGGGCGCGGCCGCCCCGAAGAACTTGATGAACGCGAACGCGATGATGCCGGTGGTGATGAAGATCAGCACCGACATCGCCGAGCCGATGCCGAGGTTCAGCCCCCGGATCAGATTGCTGTAGGCCACCATCGACACCGAGCTGGTCTGGTTGGACCCGCTGGTGAGCACGAAGATGTTGTCGAACACCCGGAACGCGTCCAGGGTGCGGAACAGCAGCGCGACCAGGATGGCCGGCTTGATCAGCGGCACGGTCACCAGCCAGAACCGCTTCCACGCGGTCGCGCCGTCCATCGAGGCCGCCTTGAGCAGGTCCTCGGGCACCAGCGCCAGGCCGGCCATCAGCAGCAGGGCCATGAACGGGACGGTCTTCCAGACCTCGGCCAGGATGATGATGCCGATCGACGGCCAGAACTCGGTCAGCGGCGCGGAGTTCTCCGGGGCCAGCCAGCCCAGCCCCTGGGTCCAGGCGAAGCGCCAGGAGAACGCCGCCACCACGGTCACGATCGCGTACGGCACCAGCGCCGAGGTGCGCACCAGCCCCCGCCCCACGATCGTGCGGTGCATGACGATCGCCAGCAGCATGCCGAAGATCAGCTCGAGGGTGGCGCCGACGATGGTGATCAGCATGGTGACGCCGAACGCGGTCCACCAGATCGGGCTGGACAGCACGGTGACGTAGTTGTCGAACCAGATGAACTTGTTGGCGTCCGGCTGGCGCAGGTCGGCCTTGTTCAGCGAGAGCCAGAAGGCGTACAGGATCGGGTAGGCGGCCACCGCGAGCATGATCACCACGGCCGGGCCGACGAGCATCAGGCCCAGCTTGCGCTCGGCCCGCTTGGCGTCGGTGTGCCGCTGCCGGGCGATGTCGAGGGTGCCGTCGTCCATGCGGTCCTCGGCCGCCTGGGCGGCCGCGGCGGTCGGTGTAGCGGTCATGGGACGATCCCCTTGCCCTCGATCGCGTCCTTGATGGAGCTGCGCAGCTCGTCCGCGTCCTTCTGCGGGTTGATGCTCTGCGGCGGCGACAGCGTGGTGGAGACGAGCGTGGAGATGTTCTGGTACACCGGCGACACCGGCCGGGGCACGGCGGCCTCCAACTCGCTCCTCATGACGTCGGCCATCGGGTACGCCTTCTGGAACTCCGGCAGCTCGAAGACGGTGGCCAGGGCCGGCACGTCACCGGCGTCCAGGGCGGCGCTGAGCGCGTTCTTCTCGTTGCGCAGGCACATCGCCGCCTCGAACGACTCCTCGGGATGCTTGCTGTAGGTGCTGATGGCGTAGTTCATCCCGCCCAGCGTCACCTTCGGCGGGCCGCCGTCGACCGACGGGTACGGGGCGAAGCCGAGGTCGTCGACCAGCTTCGGGTTCGCCTCCCGCATGGCGCTGAGCACGTAGGGCCAGTTCAGCGAGAACGCCGACCGCTCGGCCTGGAGGTCGGCGAACACCTCGGGTTCCTGGGCGTTGGACAGCGACGCGCTGGTGACACCCGAGGTGGCGAGCTTCTTGAGCAGGGTCAGCGCCTGCACGGTCTTGTCGTCGATGGTGGGCCGGGAGCTGTCCTCGTTGACCAGCGTGCCGCCGTACGCGGTGATCAGGTTGTTGACGTTGACCACGTAGCCCTCGTACTGGGCCGCGGTGAGACCGATCTCGTGGGTCTTGCCCTGGGCCTTGAGCTGCTGGGCCATCGCGATCATCTCGTCGAACGTCTTGGGCGGGGTGGGCACCAGCGACTTGCGGTACCACAGCAGCTGCACGTTGGTCGTGCGCGGCACCCCGTAGAGCTTGTCCTTCCAGGTCGCCGTGTCGATCGGCGGCTGCAGGGTGTCCTTGATGGCCTGCGCCTTCTGGTCCCCGGTCAGTTCCCGGATCCACTTGGCCTCGGCGAACTCGGCGGTCCAGGTGACGTCCATGCCGAGCAGGTCCATGCCGTCGTCCTTGGCGGCGAGCCGGCGCACGAACTGGTCGCGCTGGCCGTCCGCGTCGCTGGGCAGCAGGTTGCCGACGATGGTGTACCGGCCCTGGGCCTGCTGGTTGCAGTCCGCCAGGATCTTGTCGAACCCGGTCCCGCTGGCCCCGCCGTAGAGGTTGACCACCGTGCCCTCGGGACCGCTGGAACAGGCCGTGAGGGAGGTGACGAGGGCCGCCACCCCGACCAGCGCGGCCCATCGTGACGGCCGCCTGGGCACCGTCGGTCGTGGAATCATCATCGATCCTCCGTCCGGGCCAACCGCCGGCACTTGTGGCCCAGCTCACAGCCCTGACCCCGACATTGCCAGATATCGCTGATCCGCGCGAGTGGAGAGAACCAATCTTCTGTAACGACGTGTTCATGCAGCGTGAGCGGCCGGCATCGTGCCCGACATATGCCGGTGAGGCCGGGCAAAAGCCCGGCCTCACCGTCCCCTGAAGCGCTCGCTACGGCAGCCGCAGCTCGCAGACGTCCTCGTCGGCCGCCACCTCGGCCACGCTGTCGCCGGCCCGGACCCGCCACGGCGCCGCCGCCCCGCTGCGGACCACCCGCACGGTCCCGCCCGAGCGGGTCACCGCGAACGTCGTGGCCGGCTCCCCCGCCGGACCGGGCACGACCGTGCTGCGGGTGCCCTCGGCCAGCTCGTACAACCGCAGCGTGATGCCGTCGCGGTAGTCGTAGTCCGGCCGGTCGGTCCGGGCCCCGACCGGCACCACCGAGTCCGGCCGGACCAGCAGCGGCACGCTGGCGAAGCCGTGCGTCTCGTGCACCCAGCCCGGCCCCTCGACGACCTCCCCGGTGAGGAACCGGGTCCAGCGGCCGGCCGGCACGTAGTAGGACGTGTCCCCCGCCTCGCTGAACACCGGGGCGACCAGCAGGCTGTCGCCGAGCAGGTACTGCCGGTCCAGGTGGGTGACGGCCGGGTCGGCCGGGAAGTCGAGCACCAGCGGCCGCATCACCGGCAGGCCCTCGCGGTGCGCGCGGCCGGCCGCGGCGAACAGGTACGGCATCAGCGTGTGCTTGAGCCGGGTGAACGAGCGCAGCACGTCGACCGCCTCCTCGTCGAACAGCCACGGCACCCGGTACGTCTGGTTGCCGTGCAGCCGGCTGTGCGAGGACAGCAGCCCGAACGGGATCCAGCGCTTGAACACCGCCGGGTCCGGCAGCCCCTCGAAGCCGCCGATGTCGTGGCTCCAGAAGCCGAACCCGGACGCCGCCAGCGACAGCCCGCCGCGCAGGCTCTCCGCCATCGACTCGTAGGTCGAGGAGTTGTCGCCGCCCCAGTGCACCGGGAACTGCTGGCCACCCACGGTTGCCGAGCGCGCGAAGACCACCGCGTCGCCCTCGCCGCGGTGCTCGCGCAGCACGTCGAAGACCACCCGGTTGTACAGCTGGGTGTAGTAGTTGTGCATCCGCTCCGGGTCCGAGCCGTCGTGCCAGACCACGTCGAGCGGGATGCGCTCGCCGAAGTCGGACTTGAAGGCGTCCACACCCATCTCCAGCAGGGCGCGCAGTTTGCCGGCGTACCAGGTGCGGGCGTCCGGGTTGGTGAAGTCGACCAGGGCCATGCCGGCCTGCCAGCGGTCCCACTGCCACACGTCGCCGTCGGCCCGGCGGACCAGGTAGCCGGCCGCCATGCCCTCGGCGAACAGCGGCGAGCGCTGCGCGATGTACGGGTTGATCCACACGCAGGTGCGCAGCCCCCGGTCGGCCAGCCGCTTGAGCATGCCGGGCGGGTCCGGGAAGATCCGCGCGTCCCACTCGAAGTCGCACCAGCTGAACTCGCGCATCCAGAACGTGTCGAAGTGGAAGACGCTCAGCGGCAGGTCCCGCTCGGCCATCCCGTCGACGAAGCCGGTCACCGTCTCCTCGTCGTAGCTGGTGGTGAACGAGGTGGTCAGCCACAGCCCGAAGGACCACGCCGGCGGCAGCGCCGGACGCCCGGTCAGCGCGGTGTACTTGCGCAGGACGTCCGCCGGGGTGGGCCCGTGGATGACCAGGTAGCTCAGCGACTGCCCGGCCACGCTGAACTGGGTGCGCCCGACCAGCTCCGAGCCCACCTCGAAGGAGACCCGGCCGGGGTGGTCGACCAGCACGCCGTAGCCGCGGTTGGTCAGGTAGAACGGCACGTTCTTGTACGCCTGCTCGCTGCTGGTGCCGCCGTCCTCGTTCCAGATGTCGACGGTCTGGCCGTTCTTGACCAGCGGCCCGAAACGCTCCCCCAGCCCGTAGACCGCCTCGCCGACGCCCAGGTCCAGTTGCTCGTGCACGTAGTGCGCGCCGTCGGCGGTGTCGACGACGCCCATGCCCTTCCCGCCGCTGCGGGTGAGCCGCCGGCCGTCGGCGAGGAACTCCAGGCCCCAGGCGTCGCCGGCGGCGAAGCGCGCGGTCAGCGACCCGGAGACCAGCTCGTGCTCGCCGACCTCGGGCCGGAAGTCCGGGTCCGCGAGGATCTCGAAATCGGGGGTACGGGGCACCGCGCCCGCGAAGTGGCTGATCGACACCCGGATGACGTCGGGCCGGGGCGCGGACAGCGTCACCGTGATGATCGGCGCGTCCAGGGTGTCCCCCCGCCCGTGCACCCGCTTGGCGCTGGCGTAGGCGGTCAGCGAGCGCGCGTCCGCCGCGGTGTCCTGCAGCTGCACCGGATGCAGCACCGTCAGGCCGTCACGCTTGCGCCAGTAACCGTCGGTGAACTTCATGCGGAATCCCTTACTTGATGGCGCCGGCAGTGATGCCGCGGGTGAGGGTGCGCTGGAAAAGGAGGAAGAACAGGATCGCCGGCAGGATGCCGATCAGCGCCGAGGCGCTGGTGGTGGTGGCGTCCATCTGTTTCTCGCCCTGGAGCACGCCGAGCGCGACCGGCACGGTCTGGTGGGCGTTGGCGACCAGGAAGACCAGGGGCAGGAAGAACTCGTTCCACGTCCAGATGAAGAAGAACGTGAACAGCACGGCCAGCGTCGGCTTGCTGACCGGCACGACCACCCGCCACAGCGTGCGGAAGCGGCCGGCGCCGTCGACCGCGGCCGCGTCGAGCAGCTCGGTCGGGAACTCGGCGTAGACCGAGGACAGCAGGTAGGTGCCGAACGCGCTCTGGATCACCGTGAAGATGATGATGATCGACAGCAGGCTGTCGTACAGGTGCAGGCTCTTGGACAGGTAGTACAGCGGGTAGACCAGCACCTCCTGCGGCAGCAGGTTGGCGACCAGGAAGAACACCAGGAACCAGACCCGGCCGCGGACCCGGCCGATGCCCAGGGCGTACGCGTTGAGGACCGACAAGATCACGGCCAGCACCGACACGGCGGCGCTGGTGATGAAGCTGTTGAGCAGCTTGCGGCTGAAGTCCACCCGTTGCCAGAAGTCGACGATGCCGTCCCAGTGCAGCGACTTCGGGATGGACAGCGGCCCGTTGCTCGCGTAGTCGGAGGGGCTCTTGACCGCGTTGAGCGCGACGACCAGCAGCGGCGCCACGACGATCAGCAGCAGGATCAGCAGCACGATGAGCACGACGAACCGGGCCGGGTACCGGCGCCGGTTGACCCCGGCTTGCGCGGGGGCCGCCTGCTTCTCGGGTGCGGTGGCCAGAGCAGTCATGTCAGGCTCCCTTGCGCTCGTCGCGGGTCTGCAAGCGCAGGAAGACGAACGCCAGCACCACGATCAGGACCGTGAGGACGGTGGAGATCGCCGAGCCGTAGCCGACCTGGGCCTTCTGGAAGAAGTTCTGCCAGGCGAAGTACGACGGCACCAATGTCGCGTTGCTCGGCCCGCCCCGGGTCAGCACGAAGATCTGCCCGAAGATCTTCAGCGCGGCGATGGTGGTGGTCACCAGCACCACGTAGAACTCCGGCTTGATCAGGTGGACGGTGATGTGCCGGAACCGCTGCCACCAGCCGGCCCCGTCCAGGTCGGCCGCCTCGTACAGCTCGGGGTCGATGCGCTGCAGGCCGGACATGAACATGACGATCGGGTAGCCGAGCTGGAACCAGACCATCACCGCCATCACGCTGGAGAGCGCGTACTGCGGGTCGCCGAGCCAGTTGCGGCTCAGCGAGGAGAGCCCGACGGAGTCCAGGACCCGGTTCAGCGCGCCGTAGCTCGGGTGCAGGATCCAGCCCCAGACGATGCCGGTCACCGCGACCGGCAGCACCTGCGGCAGGTAGAACCCGGAGCGGAAGACGCTGGCCCAGCGCGGCCCGAAGATCTTGGCGATGTAGTCGAACAACACCGCCGCCAGCAGCAGTCCGAGCAGGGTGGGGATCACCGCCATGGCGATGATCAGCAGCAGGATGTGCCCGAACGAGGCCCAGAACCGCTCGTCGTGGACCAGCCGGGTGTAGTTCTCGAAACCGACCCAGACCGGATCGCCGACGCCCGACCACCGGGTGAAGCTGATGCCGACCGTCATCACCAGCGGCACCACGATCACCGCGAGGGAGGCCAGCACCCCCGGGACGAGGTACCAACCGAACCCGGCGCTGGACCGGCCTCCCTGCCGGCTCATCTGCCCAGGTCGGTCAGGTTGTCCTGGTACGGCTTGGCGACCTCGTCGAGCATCTGCTGCGGGGTCTTCGAGCCGTTGATCAGCCCTTGCACGCCGCCGACCATGACGTCGTAGTAGCCGGGCGCGGGCCAGTCCGGGTAGAACGCCAGGCCGTCGCTCGAGGAGATCTTGGCGAAGTTGTCGATGAGCTCCTTGTTCTTCGGGTCGGTGATCGCCGCCGCGTCCGCCGCGACCGGGACACCGCCGTTGTTGCCGAGCAGGTTCTGCACCTCGGGCCGCATGGTGATGTCGATGAAGTCGTACGCCAGCTTCTTGGCCTTGCTCTTGGTCGGCACCACCCAGAGGTTGCCGCTCGAGCCCGGGTGCAGGGTGTTGCCCGGGAACAGGAACGTCCCCCACGGGAAGTTCTTGATCTCCGAGGCGAACCGGCCGTACCACCAGCTGCCCGAGATCATGATCGGGAACTTGCCCTGGGTGAAGGCGACGCCCATGTCCTCGGCCTTGATGCCGGCCGAGTTCTTGGCGATGTAGCCCTTCTTGACCCAGTCGGCGAAGGTCTGCGCGCCGAAGGTGAGCTCCGGTCCCTGGAAGTTGACCTTGTTCTTGTAGAGCTGGTAGTCGTCGACGAAGGCCCGGTCGGCCTTGGCCAGGGCCAGCTCGTAGAAGATCTGCTGGGCCGGGTACTCGGCGCCGCCGACCGACAGCGGGGTGACGCCGGCCTTGACGAAGGTGTCCATCGCCGACTCGAACTCGGCGAGGGTGGTCGGCACGGCGACCTTGTGCTTGGTGAACAGGTCCTTGTTGTAGTAGACCATCACGTACTCGCCGTAGTTGGGCACGCCGAACGTCTTGCCGCTGCCCATGATGCCGTCGCCGTCGTACTTGGTGGTGGTCTGCAGGCTCGGGCTCAGCTTCTTGTCCCACCCCCGCTTCTCGGACTCCTCGGTGAGGTCGGTGAGCAGGCCCTGCTTGGACAGCAGGCCGGCGGTAGCGTTGCCCTTGTTGTACTCGAGGATGTCCGGGGCGCTGTCGGAGTTGAGGATCATCCCGGCGTTCTGCTGGATCTGCTCGAAGCCCTTGCCCTCGAACTTCACCTCGACGCCGGGGTGGCTCGCCTTGAACAGCTCGATCGCCTTGGCCCAGGCGACGCCCATGGCGCTGGTGGGGCCCTCGTAGTGCCAGAGGGTCAGGGTCTTGGCGTCGGCGCCCTCGTCGCCGGAACCGGAGTCGCCGCACGCGGTAAGGCCGAGGGACGCCGCCAGTAGCAGCGCACCCGCGGCGAGGATCGATCGGGATCTGACCATGCCGTCCTCCCAGGGAGACCGAGACCGTCGAAGCGTTTCGACGAGCGTTCGTCGAAGCGCTTCGACGGTGGGGCTGGAGCAGACGGTAGGGAACGGCTCGCGGTGGTGTCAACAGTGTGACGGGCAGATTTCCTCAGTCGCGGGAAGAGCAGCTGTCCCGCTCGACGATGGTCGGCGGCAGCAGCCGGGTGCCCGGGGTACGGCGGCCGTCGAGCAGGTTCATCGCCGTCTCCACCGCCAGCGTCCCCACGTCGTGCGCCGGGATGTCGGCCGAGGTCAGCCGCACCGGCAGACCCACGGCCACGTCGCGCGGGCACACCGCCACGATGGACAGGTCGGCCGGCACCCGCCGGCCGCGGGTGCGCAGCTCCTCCAGCAGCGGCGGCAGCGCCTCCTCGTTGTGCACCACCAGCGCGGAGACCTCCGGCAGCTCGGCGTCGATCGCGGCCAGGCACTCGCGCACCCCGGCCGGGCCCGGCCCGCACGGGTGCGCCACGGTCTCCAGGCCCAGCTCGGCGGCGGCGTCGGTGAAGCCGGTCAGGAACCGCGACGCGTACGTGGTGCCCCGCTCGTAGACCGCCGGCGACGGGCCGACCAGGGCGATCCGCCGGTGCCCGTGCCCGGCCAGGTGCCGCAGGCACTCGGCCGCGGTGGCCGCGAAGTCCAGGTCCACGCAGGCGATGCCGGCCGCGTCGTCGGGCAGCCCGACCAGCACCGAGGGCTGCTTGAGCCGGCCCAGCGCCGGGATGCGCACGTCGTCGCGCTCGACGTCCATCACGATCAGCGCGTCGACCATGGTGGCGCCGGCGACCCGTTCCAGGCCGGCCGTGCCCTCGTCCTTGGTCAGCAGCAGCACGTCGTGGTTGTAGGTGCGCGCCGCGGTCACCACCGCGGTCACGAACTGCATGATGACCGGCACGCTGACGTCCACCCGCAGGGGCACCACCAGGGCCAGGACGCTGGTGCGGCTGCTGGCCAGGGCCCGCGCCCCGGCGTGCGGGTGGTACCCCAGCTCGGCGATGGCCGCCTTGACCCGGGCCTGGGTCTCGGCCGAGATCGGCCGGCGCCCGCTGAGCACGTACGAGACCGTGCTCATCGACACGCCCGCCGCCCGGGCGACGTCGCTGATCGTCGGCATCGCCCCTCCCCCGTTCCGCTGCTGCTGGCCTGCCGATCCTACTGACGCCGGAGGTCACCCGGCCCGGAAGGTGGCCAGCCGGACCCCCGCGCCCAGCACGAGATACACGTCGTGCCGCCCGCGCACCGGCGCCAGCCGCGCCGTGGTGGTCGCGTAGGCGTACCGGTCGCCGGCGCCGGCCACCGTCGCCGTGCCCAGCAGGCGGCCCGACGGGGAGCCGAGCCGCACCTCGACGGTGCCGCTGCCCGCCGTCTCCTTGGCCACCCGGGCGGTGAACGCGGGGCCCAGACGCGCGTCCTCGAAGGCGATCCAGCCGCCGCTGACCGCGGTGCCGCGCGCCTTGCTCTCGTCCACCAGCAGCGCACCCCGGTACGCGTCGAAGCTCTCCGCCCGCGTCGTGCGGGTCAGGTCCCGCGCCGGCACGGTCTCGCCCCGCACCCGCAGCGTGGCGCGCTGCCGGATGTCCGCCGACGACGCTCCGGCCAGCAGGTCGTGCGCCGAGGTCTCGAGCGCCCAGCGGCCGCGGGTGACGTCCCAGTGGGCCAGGTCGGCCAGCGCGAACCGCAACGTGACGGTTGTGGTGGCGCCGGGCGCGAGGCTGACCCGCTGGAACGCGCGGAGCTGCTTGACCGGTTGCCGCACCCGCGAGGAGCGCTGGTGGCTGTAGAGCTGGACCACCTCGTCGCCGGCCCGGGCGCCGGTGTTGGTGACCTCGAGACGCACGCTGACCGTGCCGCCGGCGGTGCTGGTCCGCAGTGGCGAGTAGCGGAACGAGGTGTACGAGAGCCCGTGGCCGAAGGCGTACAGCGGCTTCTGCCGGCTGTAGAGGTACGTCTGCCCGGACGAGATGATGTCGTAGTCCAGCAGGTCGGCGGGGAGCTGGTCGTCCGAGCGGGGCCAGGTCTGCGGCACCCGGCCGGCCGGGTTGACCGCGCCGAACAGCACGTCGGCGACGGCGTGCCCGGTCTCGGCGCCGGCGTGGGTGGTCCACAGGATCGCCGGCACGTGCTCCTGCTCCCAGGCGATCGAGTCGGGATAGCTGGTCTGCAGCACCACCGTGGTGCGCGGGTTGGCCGCCAGCACCGCCTCGACGAGCCGGTGCTGGCTCTCGCTGAGCGCGGTCGTGGTGCGGTCGTGCGCCTCCCGCCCGTTGATGAACGGGTTGCTGCCCACCACGACCACCGCGGCGTCGGCGCCCCGGGCGGCGGCGACCGCCTGCGCCACGCCGCTGCCGATCACCTCGCGGGAGAAGTGCGCGGCGCCGGCGGCGGTGGCGGACCCGAGCGCCAGCTTGCCGTCCGCGCCGACCGTGACGTAGGTGTTCGCGCCGAACCAGCTCTCCTGGGTCTCGTAGCCGGCGTAGTGCAGCACGACGCTGCCGTCGGCCTGCGGCTCCACCTTGAACTGCTGCTGCACGAACCAGCCGCTGGGCCGCTCGTCGCGGGTGAGCAGCGGACCCCAGTTGTAACCGAGGAACCGGCCGGTGGCGACGTTGCGCAGCGTGGCGACGCCCTGGCCCCAGTCCACCAGGTCGAACTGGGCGGCCGGGCCCGCGGCGGCGCCGGTGGCGGTGACCGCGTCGGCGTCGGTGGTGCCGGTCGCGATCACGTACCGGCCGGTGGCGGTGTCCTTCAGGGCGATCCGGTCGGCGCCGTCGCTGGTGGTGACGCTCGCGGCGCGCTCCCGGATGCCGTCGACGGCGGTCACCGCGTACGGCAGCTCGCCGCCGTACCAGTCGGTGTAGAGGGTGCCGGCCAGCGGGCCGACCACGGCGACCGTGCCGCCGGGCCGCAGCGGCAGCGCGCCGCGGGAGTTCTTCAGCAGCACCGTGGCCTTGCCGGCGGTCTCGCGGGCCAGCGCCCGGTGGGCCGGGCTGTCGATCACGTCCGGGCCGATCGACGCGTACGGGCCGCCGTCCGGGTCGAACTCGCCGAGCCGGAACCGGATGCTCAGGGCGTGCCCGGCGGCGGTGTTCACCTCGGCCTCGGTCAGCAGTCCCCGCGCCAGCGCCTCCTTGACCGCGGCCACCGTGGGACCGCCGTTGCCGTCGTCCACGGTGAAGCTGTCCAGCCCGGCCCTGAGCACGGCGGCGTCCGCCTCCGGCTGGGTCGCGAAGTATCCCTGCGACCGGATCAGGTTGCCCGGCGCGCCGGCGTCGCTGACGTTGAACAGCGGCCGCGGCGCCCACTGCCGGACCAGGCCGCCCAGGTCGGGGTCCACGGTGGCCGGACGCCCGTTGATCAGGTTGTACGAGGCCATCACCCCGGTCGCGGCGTCGGCCCGCAACGGGATCCGGAACGCCGGGCGCTCGTACTCGTTGAGCACCCGCTGCGGCACGGTGGCGGAGGTGACGTCGCGGCCGGCCTCGTTGTTGTAGGCCGCGTAGTGCTTGAGCGTGGGCGCGGTCCGCAGGTGGGCCGGATCGTCACCCTCCAGCCCCCGCCCGTACGCGGTGGCGATCGCCCCGGTCAGCAGCGGGTCCTCGGAGTAGCCCTCCTCGTTGCGCCCCCAGCGCGGGTCGCGCAGCGGGTTGACCACCGGCGCCCACAGGTTGAGCCCGAACACCCGGGGATCGCGCGCGTGGTAGCCGCGGGCCTCGTCGCCCACCGCCGCGCCGACCCGCCGCAGCAGGGCCGGGTCCCAGGTGCTGGCCAGGCCGACCGCCTGCGGGAAGGCGGTGCCCCGCGCGGTGACCACGGCCCCGCCGGCGTCGACGTCGTTGGACCAGGCCACCCCGTGCAGCGCCTCGGTGCCGGTCTTGAACATGGCGATGCCGAGCCGGGGCACGGCCGGCTGGTACTGGTGCAGGAGCCCGATCTTCTCGTCCAGGGTGAGCCGGCCGAGCAGGTCGCCGACCCGGGCGCTCAGCCCGAGCCGCGGGTCCCGGAACGGATACGCCGGCTCGGCGGCGGCCACGGCGGGCGCCGCCGGCAGCGTGAGCAGGGCGAGCGCGACCAGGGCCAGCGCGCGCCGCAGGGGCCTGTTTCGCATGTTCGTCTCTCCTGGTCGGAGCCGGTCCACGGGCAGTCGAAGCGCTTCGACGATGAAGGGCGGGCCACCGGCGGCGAATGACGGGGATGAATACCGACCATAGAGGCCGGGCGATGGCGGGGCAACCACCGGCCGTCGCCCGGCGGACACCCCGGGCGACCGTCCTACCGGAGCTCGCCGCGGACCGCCCAGGCGCGGGCGGTGAGCCGGATCGACCCGTCCGGCCCGGCCGGCAGTCGCGAGCGCAGCAGCTCGCGCAGCGCCGTCCGCCGCGGCTCGGTCAGCGACGCGACGTAGCCGGGCGCGGACCCCTGACCGCCCAGGAACGGCTGCCAGAAGTCGGCGAACCCGGTGAACACGGTCGCCACCTCCACCGCGCGGGTCCGTACGGCGGTGAACCCGGCGCCGGACCACAGCCCGGCGAGCGGCTCCGGCGCGCACACGGTGAACCGGCTGCCCTCGTCGAACCGCGCGGCCGGCGGATCGAGCTCCACCGCCGCGTCCCAGAAGTGCCGCATCATCGCCATGCCCTCGGCGTAGTCCCACACGTAGGCCGCGGCGACCCCGCCCGGCGCCGTGACCCGGGCGAACTCGGCCACGGCCCGCCCGGGCTCGGGCACGAAGTTGAGGCAGAGCCCGCTGACCACGACGTCGAAGCGGCGGCCGGCCACCGGCAGCGCGCGGGCGTCACCGGCGGCGAACCCCGCGCGGGGGTCGTCCGTCCGCGCCCGCGCCTCGGCCAGGAAACCCGGCGACCGGTCGACGCCGGTCACCCGGGCCGGATCGGCACCGAGCGCCGCGGCGGTCAGGGCGCCGGGCCCGCAGCCGACGTCGAGCCACGTCCGGCCGGCGCCGGCTCCGAGCCAGGCGACGAACTCCCGCGCGACCGGACGGCTCCAGCGACCCACGTACGCCTCGTACGCGGCGCCGACCTCCCACACAACCTGGCCCATGGCCCCGACCCTACGGCCGGCCGGGGCCGCCGTCGCTCCCGGTTGCCCCCGGCCGGAATCTCGCTATCGTTCATCCCCGATGCGGGACACCGGGCGAGATCATCAGCGGCAGGGGCCGGCCCGCACCGGGCAGACCCTGCGGGAGGTGCTGCCCTGGGTGCCGACGGCGCTCGGGGTGGGCGCCCTGATCATGCTCTTGATCGTCGCGGCGACGCGGTTCTCCTCGGCTCCCGAGGTGCGGGCCGTGCCGCCGGCCCGGCCGTTCCCGGCCCAGCAGTTCCCCATCGGGCCCGAGCCGGCGCCCTCCGGGTCGGCCACCTCGGCCGCGTCCGCTCCCCCGGCCGCCGCCACGACCGGCGCCCGGCCCGACCGACGGATCCGGCCCGCGACCACCACGACCTCGCCGCGCGCGGAGCGCCCGTCCACCCGGCCCACCAGCGCGGCGCCGCCCGCCGGCCCGGTGCGCGGCGCCTACCGCGTGGTCGACTCGTTCGACGACGCGTTCATCGGCGAGGTGCTGGTCACCAACGCGGGCGCCCGCGACAGCGACTGGCGCGTCGAGCTGCGCTTCCCCGCCGCCGTGGGCGACCTGATCACCTCGTGGGTCGAGTCCGCGCCCCAGGCGACGCTGCGCCGCGCCGGCGACAGCTACGTCTGGACCTCGGGCGTGCCGGTGCCCGCGCGCGGGCAGGTGGCGCTGCGCTTCCACTTCTCTCGCTCCGGCTCCGGCAACCGGCCGGACGCGTGCACGGTGAACGGGTCGGCCTGCGCCGGGACGTGATCCCGATCTCATAGCCGCCGGGGCGCATCCGCCGGGGGGCCCGGCCCCGAAGTCAGGTCATGGCCCTCACTCTGGCTTCGGCATTGCAGCAGGTGCGACAGGCCCCGCGCCTCGTGGAGGCGCTGGGCGACGAGGTCCGGGCCGCCGCGGCGGTGGGTGGGCCGGCGACCGTCCCGGTGCTGGAGCAGGCGATCGCCGGCGCCGACGAGCTCACCGCGGTGGCCGCCGTGCACGCGCTCGGCGCGGTGGAGGGCGAAGCCGCCGGTGCGGCCCTCTCCCGGCTGCTCTCGCATCCGCGCGGTTTCCTGCGCGAGCACGCGTCCTGGGCGCTGATGGCGCAGCCACCCCGCCCCGACGCGATGGACGCCCTGGTCGCCGCCGTGGCCGGCGGCGGCTTCGCCGGGATGCTGGCCCAGCGCACGCTGGCCCGGTGGGGCGAGGCCGGCGGCCCGGGCGACGTGGCGATCGTCGCCGCCCTGCTGGTGGCGCTGGCGGGCGAGCGCGTACCGGCGGCCCGGGCCCGGCTGGTGGAGTCCCTCGGGCTGCTGCCCGGCGAGCCCGCCGGGCGCGCCGTCGCCGAGCTCGCGCTGGACCCGGCCGAGACGCAGCCGGTCCGGACCGCCGCGCTGGCCGCCCTCGGGGACCGCCACGGCGAGCTGAGCGCCGCGCAGACCGTGGGCGAGCTGCTCGCGGCGGGCGACGAGCTCGGCGCGGTCGCCCGGCTCGCCGCTTTCGACCTCGGGCTGCTCTCCGCCGGCCCGCCGGCCGCGGCGGCGCCCGGCCTCACCGTCGCCCAGCTCTTCCTGCACGCCGACCTGGACCGCGAGCTCAGCCGCGCGGGCGCCGGCGACAACGGGGGCATCGCCACGCTGCTGGTCCGCCTGGGCGACGCGCTGGCCGGCGAGCCCGGCATCGCCCGGGCGCTGACCCTGTCACGGGGCACCGCCGACGCCGCGTTCGACGCGCTGCGGCCGGCGGCCGGGCACCAGCTCGCCGCCGTACCGCTGCTCAGCCCGGCCGTGGGCGCGGCCACCGCCTGGCCCACCTGGGTCGCCGCCCGGCGCGGCATCCGCCGGCTGCTGCGCGCCCACCGGGTCGACCTGCTGCACCTGCGGATGGCCGACGTCGGCAGCCTCGCGGCGGCCGAGGCGGCCACCGGGCTCGGCATCCCGGTCGTGTTCACCCTGGCCCCGGACCCGCACGGGGCGATCGACGCGCTCGACCGCAGCGGCGCGCTGAGCCGGGCCGACTTCGGCCGGATGGACGAGACCGAGCACTTCTGGTTCCGCTCGCGCCTGGTCCGGCGGCTGACCGCCGACGCGGCCCACGTCGTGCTCTTCCCCCGCCCGCACGTCCGCGACGACCTGCGGCGCCTGGTCGGCATCGACGTGGACGCGGAGCCGGACCGGTACACGGTCGTGCCCGAGGGCATCGACCTGGGCGTCATCGAGGCCGCCGAGACGGCCGCGGAGCCCGCCGGGCTGGCCGCGCTGGTGTCGGCCCTGCCGGCCCACCGGCAGGGCCTGCCGCTGGTGCTCAGCGTCGGGCGGCTGCACCGGGTCAAGGGCATGGCGACCCTGGTCCGGGCCTGGGCGGACGATCCGCGCCTGTGGCGGCGCAGCAACCTGGTGATCGTCGGCGGCGACCTGGACGACCCGTCGCCGGACGAGCGCGAGCAGCTGGACCGGATCGCGGCCGTGGTCGCGGACGGCCCCGCGGCGGACGGTCTGATCCTGACCGGCCACCGCCCCAACGACGAGGTGGCCCGCTGGCTGGCCCAGGCCCGGGCGGGCCGGCCGCCGGCGATCGGCCCCGCCGGGGTGTACGTGTGCGCGAGCCTCAAGGAGGAGTTCGGGCTGGCCCTGCTGGAGGCCCTGGCCGCCGGCCTGGTGGTGGTCGGGCCGGACGCCGGCGGCCCGCCGACCTACATCGAGCAGGGGCGCACCGGCCTGCTCGTCGACACCAGCCGGCCGGAGGAACTCGCCCGGGCCACGGCCGCGGGGCTTGATCTTGCGGCCGGTCCGGGACAGGCTGCCCGGGTACGGCGGGCGCGGGAGCGGATCCGCGCCGGCTTCACGGTCGGCGCGATGGCGACCGCGCTGCGCGCCATCTACACCACCGTGACCAAGGAGGGCGACAAGCCGTGACGCTGCTGGTGATCAGCCCGGACTACGCCTCCCACCTGCTGCCGCTGATCACACTGGCCACCGCCTGGCGCGACGCCGGCGAGCGGGTGGTGGTGGCGACCGGCCCGGCGACCGCGCCGATCGTGCGCGACGCCGGCTTCGCGTGGACCGACCTGCCGCTGGGCCGCGGCTCCAACCCCGGCGTGATCCGGGCCGAGCAGCAGCCGGCCGGCGAGGACGAGGCGCTGCGCGGCTTCTTCTCGGCCACCCGGCGCGGGCTGGTCGAGACGCTGCTCTACCAGGCCCGGGCCCGGCGCGCGGACCTGCTCTGGGACCCGGTGGGCCGCGCGTACGCGGTCCGCGAGACGGTCGCCGCGGTCCGCCCGGACCACGTCATCGTCGACCACCTCGCGTTCAGCGCCCGCCTGGCCCTGTCGGCCGACCGGGTGCCGCACGCGGACGTGGTCCTCGGCCACCCGTCGGCGCTGCCGGTCGGCGGCGAGGTGTACGGCTACCCGACGGACTGGCCCGCCGCCTTCACCCCGGCCGCCGCCGAGCTGGCCGAGCTGCACAAGGTCTGCCGCGACGTCCGCGAAGCGTTCACCGCCGAGTGGAACGTGGCGCTGCGCAGCCTGTCCCGGTCGGCGCCGCTGGTCTCCGACGCGCTCGCCGAGCACGGCGACCGGCTGCTGTTCAACTACCCGGAGGCCCTGCACGACCCGGCCCGGACCACGCTGCTGCCGCCGCACGTCTTCCTCGGCTCGGCCGTGCGCACCGAGTCGGTGCCGGGCGACGTCCAGGAGTGGCTGGACGCCGACGACCGGCCGCTGGTCTACGTCAGCTTCGGCAGCTTCCTGTCCGCCCGCGGCGACGTGCTGACCACGGTGCTGACCGCGCTGCGCTCGCTGGACGTCCGGGTCGCGGTGGCGACCGGCTCCGCCCGGGACCTGCCGGCGCCGGGGCCGGACTGGCTGGTGCGCGACTTCCTGCCGCAGACGGCGCTGCTGGCCCGGGCCGCGCTGGCGGTCACCCACGGCGGCAACAACAGCGTCACCGAGGCGCTGACCTTCGGCGTGCCCATGCTGGTCCTGCCGTTCTCGACCGACCAGTTCGCGGGCGCCGCGGCCATCGAGCGCAGCGGGGCCGGCGCGGCCCTGGACCCCAACGCGGCGTCGGCGCCGGACGTGATCGACGCCGTCCGCGACATCCTGGCCGGGCGTCCGCCGGAGGTCGCGGCGCGGCTCGGCGAGCAGCTGCGCGCGACGCCCGGGGCGGCGCTGGCCCGCCGGGCCCTGGTCTAGGTGGCGCGCCGGCTCAGTCGGTGAGGACCTCGTTCCACTCGCGGATCTCGTAGGAGCGCACCACGCCCTCCAGCACGAACGGGTCGCCGGCGACGAACTCCTCGGCGGCCTCCCGGGTGGGGAAGATGGCCATCGACCCCTGGGTGACCGGGTCGCCGAAGGTGCCGACCATCAGGATGTCGCCGCGGCCGTGGAAGGCGTCGATGCGGGCGTTGTGCGCGGGAAAGTGCAGCGGCGCCCGGGCCAGGACGTCGTCGGCCGGGGTGTAGAGGAGCACGTACTTCACGACGCGCCCCCGGGGGCCGGCGCGGGGCTGCTGATCATTTGTGGTCCTCCTGCTCGTACGTTCGTCACGGCTAACGGTAAGCTACGGCTTACCGTTGCCGCTGGCAAGTCCCGGCGCGGCCGGTCCGCTGGGCGACGCAGGTCACAGGTGCGCCGCGGCCGCCGGGATTACGATGTCGGCAAGCAACACGTTCAGCGTGCTCCGGGGTCGGTGCAATTCCGAACCGGCGGTGACAGTCCGCGACCCGACCGCAGCCGGCGGCCGGTTGATCCGGTGCGATTCCGGGACCGACGGTGAAAGTCCGGATGGGAGGCGGCGCGCGGGACGGTTCGGCTTTCCGCGTGCGCGGCCTCCCCCGGCGTGCACCTCTGTCCCCCGGAGGTGCCGGCCATGCACTGGCTCGATCAACTGCTCACCGCCTTCTACGACGCCAAGTGGCAGGTCACCGCCACCCAGGCGATCTACTGGCGGGAGATCGTCGGCAACGCGTTCGGGCTCGGCTCGGCGCTGTTCGGCCTGCGCCGCAACGCCTGGGCCTGGCCGGTCGGCATCGTCGGCAACATGCTGCTGTTCACCGTCTTCCTCGGCCAGGCGGTCGGCAACGACCAGGGCACCCCGCTGTACGGCCAGGCGTCGAGGCAGGTCTTCTTCATCGTCACCAGCGTCTACGGCTGGTGGCGCTGGCGGCGCAACAGGCACGCGCCGGGCGGCGCCACGGTCGTGCCCACCTGGGCCACGAACCGCGACCGGGCCTGGTTCATCCCGGTCGCCCTGGCCGCGGTCGTGCTGTGCTTCTTCGTCTTCCGCGCGGTGGGCGCCGGCTTCCCGGTGCCGTGGTGGTACTACCTGGCCGACTCCTGGATCTTCGTCGGCTCGATCCTGGCCACGTACGCGATGGCCCGCGGCTGGGTGGACTTCTGGCTGTGCTGGCTCGCGGTGGACCTCGTCGGGGTGCCGGAGCTGCTGCACTTCGGCTACTACCCGTCGGCGATCCTGTACGCGGTCTACGCCGGGTTCGTGATCTGGGGCTTCCTGGTGTGGCTGCGCATCTCCCGGACCGAACAGCCGCGCATCGACTCCCCGGCGATGGAGGCCGTGGCCTGAGCGGAGGAGCCCGGCCGGGTGACCGTCAGCTGCGCGTCACCCAGGTCGGGTGGGCCAGCACGAACTCGTCCACGGTGTCGGTCCGCACCGACCGGAGCAGCTCCAGGCTGGTGTCGCTGAGGATCTCGGCGCTGCCCACCCCCGGGATGGTGTCGCTGTTGAAGGTGCCGTTGTTGGTCTTGATGGTGATCAGGTCGTCCGGGCGGATGCCGCGCAGCGCGAACACCCAGTCGGCCAGCGGGATCCCGCCGTCGTCGACGGTCATCGTCCTGCCCACCGCCTTGAGCAGGCCGGGCAGCCTGGTCGGCGAGTCCAGCCCGCTGTCCATGATGTTCTTGATCAGGGCCTTCAGGAACTGTTGCTGGTGGCGCTGGCGGCCGTAGTCGTAGCTGTCGTCCTCCAGCAGGTCGCGCTGGCGGACGAAGTCGAGGGCCTCCGACGGGGTGAAGCAGCGGTTGCCCTTGCGGTAGACGTTCGGCGTCACGCCGCGGATCCGGCCGCGCAGCGTGCCGTCCGGGTTGATCCGGTACGGCGCGGTGAGCTTGCCCGTTTTGTCGTCGTGGCCGTAGTGGATGGACGTGGTCGTGGTGTCCACGTACATGCAGACCTTGCCGAGCACGTCGACCACCTGGCGGAAGCCTTGGAAGTCGATGATCGCCCCGGCGTCCGGGGTGATGCCGGTCAGGCCCTTGATGGTCTTGGCCAGCAGGGTGAAGCCGCCGGTGAGCGCCTGCTCGCCGGTGAGCCCCCGGCTGCCGTAGGCGAACGCGGCGTTGATCTTGTTGCGCCCGCCGGGATACCGCTGCTTGCCGTTGTCGAACTCGGGGATCTTCACGTAGCTGTCACGCGGCAGCGACACCAGGTAGGCGCCCCGGTGGTCGGCCGGGATGTGCAGCAGGATGATCGAGTCCGACCGGGTCAGCTTGGCGGGGTCCTGGTTCGGCCGGGTGTCCAGGCCGACCAGCAGGATGGTCTTGGCCCCCTTGACGCTGACGCGCTTGGCCGGCACCCGGGTGTCGCCGAGCAGCTGCTGCTGGGTGACCGTCTCGGTGGCCGTGCCCAGCAGCACCCGGGTGCCCGCCACGGCCGCCCCGCTGCCGGCCAGGAGCAGCGCCCCGACCACGACACACCACAACGCCCAGCGCGGCGACCGCGCGGGACGACGCTTGCCGGCCGGTGCGGTGACCCGGTCGCCGTTCCCGCTCGCCGCATCCGTTGCCCGGCCCGCACGCTTGCTCACAGCACCCGCTCCCCGCTCAGGACGCGTGGCGCCGGCACGCGTGGCGCGGTGGCCGGCCGCCGTCGGGCCCGGGCGTCTCCGGTGGCGCACGGCCTGGAGGCCGTCCGTCCCCGTACCGCGTCACGGCGTGCGAACGCGGTGCGCCGTTCTCGTGTGATCATCGTCGTCCCCCTCGATCAAGATGACGGGGACGGAACGTGAGAACGTTGCGGAATTCTGGGTGAACAAACGGTTCGGGTCAGCCGGGGTCGGCCCCGGCCATGGCGGTGAGCAGTTCCAGCAGGGAGATCTCGGCCGTCGCGGGATCCAGCGACCGGTAGGCGGCGTAGAGGTTGGCGACGGTGCGCTCCGACTCGCCCCACGCGGCGTACGGGCCCAGGTCCACCTCGGCGGCGGCCTCCCGCCAGGACCGGCCGGCGGCGAGGCTGCTCCGGGCGTACCCCAGCAGGAAGCTCAGGTAGTCACGGACCTGGCGGATGCCCGCCGGGCCGGTGACCGGGCCGTGCCCGGGCACGACCGTGACCGGGTCGAGGGCCAGCATGCGGTCGCAGGCCGCGATCCAGTTCCCGGGCGGGCCCGACCAGATCATCGGGGTGCCGCCGATGAACAGCAGGTCCCCGGCGAACAGGGTGCGCGTGTCCGGCACCCAGACGACCACGTCGCCGCGGGTGTGCGCGGGCCCGAGCGGCAGGATCTCGACCGCCCGTCCGCCGACGTCGAGGGTGAGCGGGCCGGTGACCGTGACGTCGGCGCCACGCACGGGCACGTCGGTGAACGTGTACCGGCCGAAGTTGCGTCGCAGGTACGGGCCCAGCACCGGGCCGAGCTCGGCGGTCATGAGCTGGGCCAGCAGCGCCGGCGGCACCTCGTGCAGGTCGTCGTCGAAATGCGGGCCGGCGTGGATGACCGTGCCGGGGCTCAGCAGCGAGTTGCCGAAGCAGTGGTCGCCGTTGGCGTGGGTGTTGACCGCGTAGCGCACCGGGCGGCGCTCGGTGACCACGGCCATCGCGGCGAGCATCTCGCGGGTCATCGGCAGGTCGAACAGGGTGTCGACGAGCAGCGCGGCGCCGTCGCCGGCGATCAGGCCGGCGTTGCTCAGACCCCAGCCGCCGTCGGGGGCGAGCCAGGCGTGGACGCCGCGGGCGACCTCATGCAGGCCCTTGCGGTACGGGATCGCGGAAGCAGTCACGAGCCGATGCTAGCCAGCGGGCGGGCGGCAAATGCGTTGTCGGGCAATGCGCCGCCGCGGAGAATGCGACGGGTCTGGAGGGACGCTGATGGCTCAGGGGGATGTCCGGGGATTCGTCCGGGACGACATGGCGGGGGTTCGCGCCGCGTTCGAACAGAACTTCACCGACGGCGCCGAGACGGGCGCGTGCTTCTGCGCCACCGTCGACGGCGAGACGGTCGCCGACCTCTGGGGCGGGTACGCCGACGCGGCGCGTACCCGGATCTGGGAGCGGGACACGATCGTCAACGTCTACTCGCTCACCAAGACCATGGCGGCCCTGACCGCGCTGCTGCTGGCCGACCGCGGCGAGCTGGACTTCGCCGCGCCGGTGGCCCGCTACTGGCCGCAGTTCGCCGCCAACGGCAAGGACGAGATCACGGTCGCGCAGGTGCTGAGCCACTCCGCCGGACTGTCCGGCTGGCGTGCCCCGCTGCGGCCGGAGGACCTCTACGACTGGCAGCGGGCGACCGCGGCGCTGGCGGCCCAGGAGCCGTTCTGGAAACCCGGGACCGCCTCCGGCTACCACGTGGTCACCCAGGGGTTCCTGATCGGTGAGCTGGTCCGGCGGATCACCGGCCGGTCGCTGGGCACGGTGTACCGCGAGGAGATCGCCGAGCCGCTCGGCGCCGACTTCCACATCGGGCTGCCGGAGTCCGCGGAGCCCCGGGTCGCCGAGGTGATCCCGCCCGCGCAGGAGCCGTTCTCCGGCGACCTGACGGACCTGCAGGACAACGCGGCGCACAACCCGCGGCTCGACACGTCGGTGGTCAACACCCGCGCCTGGCGGGCCGCCGAGATCCCGGCCGGCGGCGGCACCGGCAACGCCCGCGCCATCGCCCAGGTGCACACCATCCTGGCCAACGGCGGCGTCGCCCGGGGCCGGCGCTTCCTGTCCGAGGCGACCTGCCGCCGGGCGCTGGAGGTCCAGGTCGAGGGGACGGACCTGATCCTCGGCATACCGGTCCGCTTCGGGCTCGGCTTCGCGGTCGGCGGCGACTTCATGCCCGGCCCCCGCACGCTGTTCTGGGGCGGCGCGGGCGGTTCGCTGGCCGTCATCGACATGGACGCGCGGGCCACCTACGCCTACGCGATGAACCGGCTGGGCGGCGGCCGGGGCGGCGACCTGCGGGCCTTCGTACCCATGTCGACCGCTTGGGAGAGCGTCGCCCGGGCCGGGTGATTCCCGCGGGATGATCCGGATCGGGCCGGGTGCCCGCCTTCGACCAGGGGCCGCGCTAACGGACGTAGTGCCGTAGCCGCACGGCCTCCCCGCGCGGACCGCTCCAGCCCGCGGTCGTCGTATGCGTGTACCGCCACCCCGTGGCCTCGTAGAAGGCGACCGCGGCGGAATCCGGCTTGTCGATGACGTTGAGGATCAGCCGGCCGCCGGCCCACACGCTCACGTGGTCCAGCAGCGCGCTGCCGACCTTCCGGCGGCGGGCCGCGGGCGCCACGAACAGGCGGGTGACCTCCCGGCCGTTCTGGACGGCGACGTGCCCGTCGATGACGCCGGGTGAGCTCTGGGCCACCCAGGCCTGGTCCAGCTGCGGGCGGTCCAGCCAGGCCCGGGGATCCGACGGCCACTTCATCGGATAGCCGTCGGCCAGGCGCACCTCACGCAGCGCTGCGACACACTGGTGGAGATCCTCGGACCGCCGGGCTCGGATGGTCAGGGGCCGGATAGTCAGGTTGCTCACCCGAGCAATCATGAAGCACCACCGGCCCGATCGCCTCCGGCGGCCCGATGTCGACGACCCGTTTCGTTCGTGAAGCGACGCGGAGTTCCCCGATCCCGCCCTCGCCGTCGTGGATCTGCGCTCGGTGGTGTGCCGTGCCCTGTGCGCCGTCACCTGTGCCGCGTGCTGGGCATGCGATGTGCGTCGGGGAATCGAACCCCCGCGCCTGCCCCCGGCGCGCCAGGAGTGAGCCGGATGACCCGCCGGCTCCCGGGTTCGCGCACGCCTCCACGGCGGTTACCTGCTCCGCGTCGGTCAGTCGAGCAGATCGACCTCCCAGTTGACCCGCTGAATCAGCGTGTCGACCTCTCTCACCTGCCGGGCCAGATCGTCGGCCTGGCGGCGCAGCTCAGCGACCGGCAGCGCCGGGATCATCTTCAGCTCGGACCGCAACTGGCGGTATCCACGCTGGCCCTCACCGGCCGCGGCGTCAGCTGCGGACGTGACCGTGCTGTGGCGCAGGCGCAGCACGTCCCGCCGGGCGAGCGCGTCGGTCAGCGTGCCGCCCTCGATCAGGGTCGCGGCATTGGTGCGGTTGATCCGCCTGATCAGCGACTCGAGCTCGGTGAGCACCTCACCGGCCTCGGCGAGCAGGGACGCTGCGTCCTCGGCCGGGGTCTCGCCCTCCTGGAAGCGCGCGCTGCTGGTGATGCGAGAGCGGAGCTGTTCGGTACGGCGCGACGCATCTGCGCGCAGCGCGAGAGCTTCGGCAAGTTTCATGGGAGCAGTATGGCCAGCCAAGATCGGATTTGCCTCCGATTTTCATCGGCGAGAGCCTACGAGGCGGATCCGAGCGCCGAGCAGACCGCGCGGTCCGCGGCAGAAGGGGACGTTCCTGCCAGGTTTGTCGTCCGTGGTGAGTCACCACCCGTTCACACCCGCTGGAATACCTGTACAGCCCCGGCAGGAGATGGAAGCACCTTCCCCGCAACCGGTCACCGCACCTGCAGGAGGCCCGGATCGACCTTGCAGTAGGCCGCCAGTCCTTCGCCCGCCGCGGGGAAGCCGGAGGTGGCGACCTCGTTGCCGATCACGGCCGGGCCGGCGGAGGCCGCCACCAGCCGGTACACCCGCAACAACGAGTCGACCCACCCGCGTTTGCCGGCCGGCGCCGCGGGCCGCATCGCGGTCAGTCGGCTGACCAGTTCCGCCGCCCATGCCTCGGTCGTGGGCTTGCCCTGGTGGTCATGTGACCACTTGGCCATCGCCCGGTACTGGGTGCAGAAGTCGCCTCCGCCGGTCGAGCGCGTCGGCGGACGGGACGACGGCTTGGACCTGGGGCGGTGGAACGTCACCCCCACACTGCCGGTACCCGCCACGGTGAACGCGCCACCGACCCGGCCGGAGATCTCAGCCTGGATCCGGTTCAGCACCGGGTCGAAGATCGCGTTCAACACTGCCGCTGGGACCGGCACCGCGCTGAGCACCGCGTTGAGCGCGGCGCGGACCTGGAACTTCGCCTCCTCGAGCAGTTCGCGCAGCTCCGGCCGATCGGCCTCTACCCGGACGACAGCAGTCCCACGCTCCACCGTTTCCTCGGCGGCCTCCGCGGTCTCACGACCGGTGGTGAACCGCAGCCGGGAGGTCAGGTCGGTGCCGACCACACCGGTCAGCGCACCGGTGGTGATCACCGGGCCATCGTTGGCCGCCACCTGCCAGGTGGCCTTCGCGCCGGACTTGAGGACGGTCGGCAGCTTCTTCTTCGTGACCTCGGCGCACTTGACCAGCGCGTCCGGCCACTTCTCGGTGAGTCTGTCGGCCGTCGCCACGAACTCGCCGCTGATGTCGGGCTCGGACCCGACAGCGAACCGAAAGTCCGTCGCGGGTTCGAGCCGCACCGACAGGGTCTGCTTGGTGAAGTACGAGACCACGAGGGTAGCGACGGCCGCGGCACCGATTGCCGCGCGCAGCAGGTCGAACACAGGCTGGGTCAGCTTCGTGACGACGGCCTCGACGATGCCGCGAGCGAGGTCCACCGCGATGTTCCAGACAGTGGCGAGCCAGGGCACGAAGCTCAGCAGACCGCCCGAGTTACCAGGGTTCAGCTTGAGGGCGTCGAAGACCGTCTTCATCGCCTTCGCCAGAAACGCCGTGATGTCGGCGCACGGATCGAAGGCGACGAGCTCGACCTGGCCCGCGGTCAGGGCCGCCGGCCGCATCGCGCCCGGGCTCGGTCCCGCCGTACCGGTGAGCCCGGGCGCGGTGGACTCCGTCGCTGCCCGGGAGCCGGCGGCCAAGGGCCGGGTGAAGTCGGTGACGAACATGGAGACGACGGCCAGGGGGAAGATCACCTGCCGGGCGTGCCGCCAGTCTCGGTCACCGGTCAGCCCGTGTGCCGCCTGCGCCGTCGGTGTCGGCCGGTTGGAGAGCCAGGCGGCGAGCAGGTAGCTCATCGGAGGTGATCCCGGCGGCGTCGGCGCCAGCGCGTCCAGGTCTGCTCCGAGCAGCCCTCCACCGGCGGCCAGCTCGGAGATCATCCGGTCCGCCTGCACTCTGGTCAGCATGACCATGCCCGGTGCGGGGGACACCGGCGCCGTCTCGTCGGCAACGATCTGCATGCCCGCCGCCGTCAAAATGGCCTCTGGCGTCCCGGCCGCAGCCGCCGTCGGTGCGGGCTGTGCAACCGGCTCGCTGGCACCGTCGCGGGGTGATCCGGAATCCGTGCACGCGGAGAGCGCCACGGCCGCGACCATGATCCACCCGATCAGGCGGCGGTGGCCCCGACGGCGCGGTTGCTTGGTCCCGACCATGACTGTCTCCCGAGCGCGTAGAGGATGGGCCGACCGGGCTTCGTCGGCATAGGTGACACAGTCATCAAGTGGAGTCGCGGTACCCCGTGGCCTCAGAGTTCCAGGAAGCTGGTGAATCCGATGGTCTTCAGCACCTCGGTCCGCGCCGCCGGGCATTCCGCCTTGGTCATCTCGTCGAGTTCGGTGCGCGGCACGACCTGGCCCTTTTCGTCGTAGAAGGTGAACATCTCGGTGGTGACCTCGGTCATCGCGGCGAGTTGGCCACCTGCCGACTTCCAGCGCGGCAGGTTGCTGTCGAGAAATGCGCACAAGTCGGCGGCCGACACGGTCCTGCTGTCACCGCCGGCGGCGGCATTCGCGGTCGCAACAGTGGTCGGCCCCGCCGCGGATGGCGACTCGGTGTCGGAGTCGCCGCAAGCAGCGACCGACAGGCAGAGAACGCCGGCTACGGCGACGGAGATCGCGGCGCGCCGCGAAAGGTACGAATTCATTGAGCGCCTCGGATTCTGCCCGGCTCAGCGTGAACGGATGGCGGATCAGGCGGGTAACGCCGCAGCCTGGTGCTTCGCCACGCAGATCGACCGGTAGTCAGCCGCCAGGGTGCTCTGGTAGATCGGGCCGTCGGGCAGGGAGAACCCCAGATCCGCCGCCATGGTGGCACCGTCGGTGGCCAGGCCGATGTCCTTGGTGGCTTCGGTGGCGGCGACCTCCTCGAACAGGGCGTCGGCCTTGGTCTTGAGTGTCTCCGCAGCCGCCTTGTCGCCGCCTTCCAACGCGACGAAGATCTTTCGGACCGCCTCGCAGCCACCATTCATGCCCTTGCCGGAGACCGTGACGTCGGCGTTCTCGCCGGTCACCGGACCGGCGGGAGCCGGCGCATCCGCACTCTTCGCCTCGGTGTCGTCGGCTCCGGCACAGGATGCGGTCATGCCGATCAACCCGGCCACGGCAACAGCCGCCATCACCCGACAAGATCTATTGATACCGCTGATCATCCCGTTTCGCTCCTCGTCCCACCAGTTCGGCCGTTCACGCCGATACCGTATGAGTCGGCACTGAAGGAACGCTTAAGACGGAGACACATGCGGTTCGAGGTACTCGGTCCGGTCCGGGTGATCACGGGCGACGGTGTCGCCGTGCCGCTGCCACCGCGGATGCGGATGCTGGTCGCGGCCCTGGTCGCTGCCGGTGGGCTGCCCACATCGGCGCAGCGGTTGATCGCCGAGCTGTGGCCGGGAAAGGTGCCGCCGACCGCAGCCAACGCGCTGCAGGTGCATGTGTCCGGGTTGCGGAAGCTGGTCGGAGCGCGGCTGCGGACCGTGGACGACGGGTACGCCTTGACCGGCCCGTCCGATGCGGACGAGTTCGAGAAGCTGTTCACCGATGGGGCGCTCGACGAGGCGCTCGCGCTGTGGCGGGGCGCCGCGTACGAGGACGCCGCTGACGGGCAACTCGTGACCGCAGCCGCCGCCCGGCTGGAGGAGCTGCTTCTCACGGCCCGCCAGGACTGGGTGGACCGGGCCACGGCCGAGCAGCGGCCGGTGCTGGCCGAGCTCAGTAGCTGGGTCGCGGCCGAGCCGACCATCGAACCGCTCGTCGAACGCCTGATGCTGGCGCTGCACCGCGCCGGCCGCAGCACCGATGCCCTGAAGGTGTACGAACGGACCAAGCTCGCCCTGGCCGGCTACGGGACGGAGCCGCGAGCCGGGCTGGTCGCGCTGGCCGAGGGAATTCGGCGCCGCGACCCGACTCTGGACCTGCCTGCGACAGGGTTGCCCGGCGCCCGGAGCCGGTTCATCGGCCGGCGCGCCGAGCTGGACCGGGCGATCGACCTGCTGGGAACGAACCGGCTGCTGACCGTGGTCGGGCCGGGCGGCTGTGGCAAGACTCGGTTGATGTATGAGGCGGCCCGGGAGATGGCCGCCGTGCACGACGCCGTGCATCTGGTGGAACTCGCCGGGCATACCACCGGCCTGCTCGCTGAGCGTGTGGCGGCGGCTGTCCGGGTCCGTGAGGAACCGGGTGTCCCGATTCTGCTCACGCTGGCCCGTCATCTGAGCGGTCGGGTCCTGCTGTTGCTGGACAACTGCGAGCACATCAGAGCCGATGTCGCCGCTTTCGCGTACGAGCTGCTCGCCGCGTGCCCGGGGGTGCGGATCGTCGCGACCAGTCGGGAACCGCTCGGACTGGCTGGTGAGGTGGTCTTCCTGCTGGCCGGTCTCACCGTCCCGGCGCCCGATGAGCCGGGCGCACGGTCCGACGCCGTACGGCTGCTCGCCGATCGGGTCGCCACGGCCCGCGGCGGGCTGGCGCTCCAGCCGGCCGAACTGCCCGGGGCCGCCGAACTCTGCCGTCGGCTGGATGGGCTTCCGCTGGCGATCGAGCTGGCTGCGGCGAGGCTGCGTGCCGTGCCGCTGGCCGAGATCATGTCCCGCCTCGACCGGCGGCTCGACCTTCTCGTCGGCACGTCTCCGGTGCATCGCCACCAGACCATGCGGGCGGCGATCGACTGGGGTTTCGACCTGCTCACCGAGGAGCAGCGACGACTGCTGCTCCAGCTCAGCGTCTTCGCCGGAGGCTTCGATCCGGCTGCTGCCACGGCGGTGCGCGGTAGCGACGCCCTCGAGCCGCTCACTCAGCTGGTCGACCGGTCCATGGTCGAGCTGGTCGACGGCGGCTATCGGCTGACCGAGACCATCCGGGAATACGCGATGGAACGTCTCGATGATGACGACCCGGCGCACCAGCGGCTCGTCGCGCTCTGCGCCGACCGGCTGGCCGCGCCGCCGCCTCCGGACGGGCCCGCGCACACTCGTTGGCTCGGCGCCATCACCCGGGAGTACGACAACATTCAGGCCGCGCTCGCCTGGTCGCTGGATCATGGGGACGCCGAGCAGGGCCTGAGCATCGCTACCGCGATGTGGTGGTACTGGTGGGTCACCGGTCGGATGATGGAGGGCCGCGCCTGGCTGAACCGGGCGCTCGCGGCTGCCACCGGTGGCCCGAGCGTGCTGCGCGGCCGGGCCTTGCGGGTCGCCGCCTCGTTGGCCCGCAACTCCGGCGATCTGCCGGCGGCGCGCCAGCTCGGCGAGCAGTGCCTGGCGATCTTCCGCGGGCTGGACGACCGGACCGGGACGATCGCGGCGCTGAACAATCTGTCGGCCACCGCCCAGGGTCAGCGCGACCATGTGGCATCGTTGGCGTTCGGTTTCGAGGGCTTGGCGATGGCGGAGCGCGAGGACGACGCCCGAGCCATCGCCGTCGCCTGCAACAACACGGCCACCACTCTGCGCTGCCTGGACCGGCTCGACGAGGCCGAGCCGCTGCTGAGGCGCGCGCTGAACTGGTTCCACACGGCCGGCGAGCGACGCGGCGAGGCGGCCGCGTTGACCAACCTGGGCATCATCGCCCGCCGGCGTGGAGACCTCGATGCGTCCGGCGCCTGTATGCGGAGCGCCCTGCGGATCTATACCGAGTTGGCCATCCCGGAGGGCCAACTGGACGCGATCGAGGGACTGGCGCAACTGGAGATCCTGAGCGACCAGCCGGAGGCCGGCCTCGTCCTGCTGACGATCGCGGAACGGGAACGTACCGCCCTGGGCTCACCGATCTTCACGCCGGACGAGATGGCCGACCGCGACGCCGCCGAGCAGGCTGCCCGGCAGGCGCTGACTACCGACGCGGTGGCGAGGGCGTACCGGACGGCCTCCGGAACATCCCTGACCGCGGTGGTGACCCGGTATGACGATCAAGGTCCCTCGGCTTGATTCCGCTCGGGTGGACACGCGGAAAGGGGAAACTGCCGGGTGCGTCCGTCGTCTCGTCGAAGCAGTGTGGAGCCGGGTCCATGCCGCAGTCGTGGGGACGCCGGCGCAGCGGAAGAACGATCATGCGAGGCGGCCCGGCCGTCAGGCTCGGCCGGGCGCACTCCCCGACCGGTACCGCTCGATCAGCTCCCCGGCCCGCCGCGGGTCGTCCGGGGTGAACGCCGGCGAGACCCGCCCGCCCAGATCCAGGACGATCAGTGTGTGCTTGCCGGCCCGGCCGGCCTCCAGCGGGAGCCAGTAGCGCGGGTCGCTCGTGCCCCACAGGCGGCCCCGGCCGGTGAGCCAGCTCATCGGGCGCAGGTCCACCGACCGGATGTCGCGGTAACGGATGTGCTTGGCGGTGGCTATCGGGAAGTAGTAGCGGCGCAGGGTGACGCCGTCGCTGTCCACCCGGACCCGACCGTCGTCGTACACGGCCTCGTCGTCCACCGTCCTCGTGTTCCCCGCCGGCCGGTTTTCCATGCGTGACCGGAACGGCCGGCGGGGACCACGAAAGGGAGAGCGCTGCCGGTCAGCGGCGGCTGACCAGCGTCCTGCCGGCCGGGGCCGACGTCGTCGCCGCGGCGGCGGACGACGGGGCCGGGGGTGGCGTCACCGTCCAGTCCGGGTGGCCTGGCATCGGCGGCGTCTTGGTGCCGTAGAGCCAGTCGTTCAGGAAGCCGCGCAGGTCCTGGCCGGAGATCCGGGACGCCAGCGCGATGAAGTCCTGGGTCGAGGCCGACTTGCCGCGGTTCCGGGCCACCCAGGTCCGCTCGAGCGTCTGGAAGTTCCGGACGCCGATCCGCTGCTGCAGCGCGTACAGGACGACCGCTCCGCCGTCGTACACGTTGGGGTTGAACACGTCCCAGATCGAGTCCGACCGCAGCGGGTGGGCCACCGGGCCGTAGCGGGCGCGGTAGATGTCGCCGCGCGCGTACGCGGCCTTGAAGTACGCCTCCCGGTCCGGGGTGCCGGTGTACTGCTGGAAGACGCCGGTCTCCTCGGCGTAGAGCAGCTCGTACCACGTCGCGTGGCCCTCGCTCTGCCACACGTCGCTCCACGACCACGGCGCCACGCTGTCGCCGAACCACATGTGCGTCAGCTCGTGCGCCATCACCGGGTCGAGCACGAACTTCGGCGCGCCGAACAGCCGGGTGTCGTAGAGGGAGAGGGTCTGGGTCTCCAGGGCGAAGCCCAGGTCGGTGTCGACCACCAGGGAGCCGTAGTTCTCGAACGGGTAACGCCCGACCTTGTCGATCATCCAGGACAGCTGCGGACGCTCGACCTCGGCCTTGGGCAGCAGGTCACTGGCGAGGCGGCGCGGGACGACGTCGCGGATCGGCACGCCCGCCACCGGCGGCCGGGTGTGCACGACGAAGTCGCCGACGGCCGCCTGAATCAGCTCGCTGGCCATCGGCCTGGACTCGCGGTAGACCGAGGAGACGTAGCCGCCGTGGCGCCGGTCGCCGAGGTGCCGGCCGTTGGCCACCGCGGTCCAGCCCGTCGGGGCGGTGAGCGTGATCGTGTACGTGGCCATGTCACGCGGGTGGTCGTTGCTCGGGAAGTAGTTGTGCGACTCGTTCGGCTGGCCGGCCATGAACGTGCCGTCGGCCGTGGTCACGAAGCCGGCCGGGGAATCGGCGTTGGCCTCGATGGGCGTCGACTTGTAGTCGCTGACGGTGACCCAGAAGCGCTTGCCCCGCTTCAGGTAGTGCCGCGGCGTGATGACCAGTTCGTCGCCGTCGCGGGTGAATCGGGCGGTGGACCCGTTCACCGTGACCCGGCCGACGGAGTCGCCGCCGAAGTCGAGGTTGAAGCGGGAGAGATTCTGGGTGGCGACGGCCGTGATCGTCACGGTGCCGGTCACTGTCTGCTTCGGATCCTTCTGGGGGTAGAGCACCCGGAGGTTGTAGTCCTGCACGTCGTACCCGCCGTTGCCGAGCAGGGGATACAGCCGGTCCCCGAGACCGGCCGAGCCCGGTGCCGGGGCGCCGCCGCCCGCGTATGCGGGAGCGGCCATCCCGGCGGTCGCGACGAGCACTGCCGCGCTGCTGGCGAGGAGGGCAGACAGACGACTGCCTATGAACGTTCTCATGGCGGGTGACGTTACGCGTCCAGCCGGATACCGCAATCCACTTCCATGCGTCGATCTTTTCTTCGTCGACGGACCGGCGGTGGTGCGCCCCGCGGCCGGTCTCGGCTCAGGCTGTCGGATCCGCCGCGGGTCGTTCGTGGATCAGGTGGAGACAGCCGTTCTGTGGTCTCCCGGGACCGGGAGCCACAAGGCGGCCCGCTACTGGAGAGGTGACGGCGTGGGCAAGCTCATCTACGTGACGAATGTGTCGCTTGACGGCTACATCAAGGACGGGAACGGCGCGTTCGACTGGCTCCCCGTCGACGACGAGGTATTCGCTTTCACCACCGACCTCCTGCGGTCCGTGGGCACGTTCCTCTACGGGCGGCGCCTGTACGAGGCGATGGCCGTCTGGGAGACCGACACCGCCCTGGCCGCGCAGTCCGACCTCATGGCCGACTTCGCGAGCACCTGGCAGGCGGCGAGCAAAGTCGTCTACTCCGCGACCCTGCCCGCGGTGTCGACCGCGGGCACCCGACTCGAACGCCGTTTCGACCCCGCCGCAGTACACGAGCTGAAGGCCACGACCGGCCGCGATCTCACCGTAGGAGGAGCCGACCTCGCGGCGCAGGCTTTCCGAGCCGGGCTGGTCGACGAGTGCCGGCTGCTCATCCTGCCCGTTGTGGTCGGCGGGGGTAAGCCGGGACTGCCGACCGGCATGCGCGCGGATCTCGAGCTCCTCGATGAGCGCCGATTCCGCAACGGCGTCGTGCACCTCAGCTACCGCCCGCGGACCTCCGGGCATCGCCATGCCGCGGTGGTGATGGACGCAGCCCGCCGACCCGGTGGGTGACCGGCGCGTATGGTCGGGCGGTGAATCCCGCTGACCTGCAGGGCCTCCGGACCGGAGACCTCGCGACCCGTGAAACGCATCTGCACCACCTGCTCGACCGGGCCCGGACGGACGGTGATCAATCAGCCATCGCGGCGCTGCACGTGCTCGTCCGCGACTACCGGGACTACCACCGGTCGTTGTACTCGCGGGCGATGAACCAGGCGGCCGTCTTCGCCGACCCCGGACTGCGGGAGCCGCTGCTGGCCGCGCTCGCCGACACCCGGTACAACTGCCAGGCGTGGGCCGCGATGGGTTGCGTGGCCATGGACGTCCGGGCCGCCGTGCCGCAGCTCGTCACGCTGCTCGACCATGAGCAGTGGATCGTCCGGGACGAGGCGGTGACCGCGCTCGGGCGCCTCGGTGACGCTTCGGTCGTACCGTCGCTGCGGCCTCTGCTCGGCGACCAGGCCGACTGGCTTCGCCAGCGCACGGCCGACGCCCTGGCCCGCATCGGCGGCGACGCGGCGCTGGAGGCGCTGTGGTCCGAGTTCGAGCACCGGCGGTTCCCCCGGATCGGCTACATCGCCAGCACGCTGGCCCTGTTCATGCCGGAGGTGCTGCCCCGGCTGCTGGCCGCGGCCGACAGCACCGACCCGGATCAGCGGTACTGGGCGGCCGTCGCGCTCGGCTCGACCGGTGATGATCGGGCGGTGCCGACGCTGGAGCGCCTCATGGCCGGTGACCGGGGCGCGACCGTGTTCGACGGGGAAGTGCGCACCGCCGCGAAGAAGGGGCTGCGCACGCTGCGGCGCATCCAGGCCGCCGTCGCCGGGCGGGAGGGCGCCGGGGCGGACAGCGATGCCGGGCCGGTTACGGCGAGTTCGCGGGTCTGGCCTTCTGCGGGTTGACCGTCTCGTGGCGGGCCAGCATGGCGACGAACTCGCCGATCTTGCGCTCGCGGGTCTCCGCCCGTTTGACGGCATTGAGGCGGTAGATGAGGGCGAACCGGTTGGCCTGGGTGAGCACGTCGAACATGGCCTGGGCGGCCGGGACGGCGGCGATCGCGGCGAGCAGATCGGCCGGTACCTCGGCTTCCGACGGCGGGGCGTAGGCCGCCGCCCACCGCCCGTCCGCCTTCGCGGCCTCCACCGCGGCGCGGCCCGAGGGCAGCATGCGCCCTTCGGCTTCGAGCCGGGCCACGTGGGCGACGTTGCGCTGGGACCAGGTGCTGCGGGCCCGCCGCGGGGTGAACCGGATCCAGGAGGTCTCCTGGTCCCGTTTGCGGGCCTGCCCGTCGATCCAGCCGAAGCACAGGCCCTCGTCGACCGCCTGCTGCCAGGTCAGCGTGGTGACGGTGCCGCCCTTCCGGGTCAGGGCCAGCCAGACGCCGGGCGAGTCGGCGTGGTGGGCCGACAACCACGCGCGCAACGCCTCGGCGTCCGCGACGATCAACTCATCCAGCTCGGCGCTCCCCATGACGGCAGGCTAGCCGACGCGCCGGGGCGGATCACGCGGCAGGATCAGTACGACTGCAGTTCGATCAGCACCCCCTCCGGCGCGCGCACGTGGGAAACGCGCAGGTGCGGGCCCCAGTCCGGCCGGTCGGTCGGCGGCGCCACGAGCGTGGCGCCCAGCGTCAGGCACAGTTCGGTGCCGGCGTCGACGTCGGGCACGCGGCACACCAGCATCACCGTGCCTCCCGGGCTCGCCTCCGTCCCGGTCGCCGCGCTCATCGCCCCGGCGTCGAACATCGACAGCAGGCCTTCGCCGCCGACGTCCCAGCTCGCGTAGGGACCGTCCGGGCCGCCGGCCGCCTGGTGCGCGCCGACGAGTTCGGGCAGGAGGGCGGAGAAGAACGTGTGGACCGTCCGGAAGTCGTGGACCAGCAGGCGGGGATGCAGCGCGTCCATGCCTCTCCAATCGTAGGTTGTCACCCACTATAGGTGGTGACCTAGGATCGAGACCATGGAGTTTCCCACGGCCGCGCCGCCCACTCTGCTGGGCGTCACGTCCTACCTGCTCTCCCTCAACGGCAAGGCGGCGCGGGAACGCGTCACGACCCGGCTG
The DNA here is from genome assembly GCF_016862275.1 of Actinoplanes nipponensis. Classification (GTDB taxonomy): domain Bacteria; phylum Actinomycetota; class Actinomycetes; order Mycobacteriales; family Micromonosporaceae; genus Actinoplanes; species Actinoplanes nipponensis. The sequence goes on from NZ_BOMQ01000051.1 coordinate 57,699, forward strand.
GCCGGGCGCGGCCTGCGGCTGTGGCACATGGCGGTCCTCGCCGCCCTGGTGGATTTCGGCCCGCACGCCCAGCGCGATCTCAGCGTCCGCCTGTCCGTCGACCCCAGCGACATGGCGAAGGTGATCGACCAGCTCACCACCGCGGGTCACGTGGCGCGGGCGCGCGACGGCGCCGATCGTCGACGCGTGCTGGTCACCGTCACCGGGAGCGGGCGGGACCTGCTCGCGCGGCTCGTGGACGAGGCCACCGCGGTCGACGAGATCGTGCTGGCCGACCTCACCGCCGCCGAACGGGGCCAGCTGCACGCGCTGCTGCTCCGCGTGTTCACTGCCGCGCGTGCCCCCGGGGTGGCCTCGCGGAGCTGAGGCGCGGTGCTCGCGACCCGGCTCAGCGGCGCCGCGCCACCACAGAGCCGGCCAGCGCCGCCAGCGCCGAGCGGGCCTCGGCCGTCAGCGGCGCGCCGGCGAGGGCGGCCGTGGCCTCGGCGGCCCGCTGGGCGATCAGGTCCTCGATGCGGTCCCGGGCCCCGGTGGCCGTGATGAGCGCGCGCAGTTCCTCGGCCCCGGCGTCGTCGAGCCCGGGGTCGCCGAACAGGCGGCGGATCCGGGCCGCCTGGGCGCGGTCGGCCCGGTCCCGGGCCATCGCGATCATCACCGTCGGCTTGCCCTCGCGCAGGTCGTCGACCACCGGCTTGCCGGTGACGGCCGGGTCGCCGAAGACGCCCAGCACGTCGTCGCGCAGCTGGAAGGCGTCGCCCAGCGGGTCGCCGAACGCCTGCAGCGCGTCCAGCAGCCCGGGCGGGGCGCCGGCCAGCGCCGCGCCGATCTGCAGCGGGCGGGTCACCGTGTAGCGGGCGGCCTTCATCCGGATAACGGTCAGCGCGCCCGCCACCGAACCGTCGCCCACGCCCGAGACCAGGTCCAGGTACTGCCCGGCGATGACCTCGGTGCGCATCACCGTGAACAGCCGGTAGCCGCGGTGGATCCAGTCGACCGGCAGGCCCGACTCGTGCAGCATGTGGTCGGCCCAGGCCGCGCAGAGGTCGCCGCAGAGCAGGGCCGCGCTGTGGCCGTACCGGGTGGCCTCGCCGCGCCAGGAGTGCCGGGTGTGCACCTCCGCGAAGTGCCGGTGCACGGTCGGCTGGCCGCGGCGCAGCGTGCTGCCGTCCATGATGTCGTCGTGGATCAGGGCGAACGCGTGGAACAGCTCCAGCGCGGCCGCCGCGACGACGATCTGCGGGGTGTCCGGCTGGCCCGCCCCGCGCCAGCCCCAGTAGCAGAACATCGGGCGCAGCCGCTTGCCCCCGCTGAGCACGAACCGACGGACCGCGTCCAGCACGCCGGCCGGGGTGCCGTCCGGCCAGTGCGGCCGCTGCCGGTCCAGGTACGCCACCAGCGCCGACTCGCACCGGCGGGCCAGCTCGGCGTCGGTGCCGGGCGCGGCCTCGACGCTCACGGCCGGGGCCCGGGTCGGGCGAGCGCCGACGACCCGGCGCCGGCGGGTGCGGACGGTGGCAGGCCGGCCAGCGAGAGCAGCAGCTCCTTCACCTCGGTGGCCGCGACCGCGTCCCGCGCGGCCGCCGGGTCCGAGCAGATCAGCACCGGCGCGTCGCGCGGGTCGGCGGGCAGCCGCCCGTGCGAGCCCCGCACCGCGCGGGCCCCGGCGTCCAGGCCGACCACGCTCATCAGGTACCGCAGGCCCAGCTTCTTGCGCAGCAGCGCGAGCCCCGCGCGGGCCTTGGCGGCGGTCGGGCCGGCCGGGTCGAAGAACAGCTCCGCCGGGTCGTACCCGGGCTTGCGGTGGATCTCGACCAGCCGGGCGAAGTCCGGCGCCGCCCGCTCGTCCAGCCAGTAGTAGTAGGTGAACCAGGCGTCCGGCTCGGCCACCAGCACCAGCTCGCCGGAGCGTTCGTGGTCGAGGCCGTACGCCGCCCGGCCGTCCGCGTCGAGCACCTCGGCGACGCCCGGCAGGGTCGCGCAGAGCTTCGCCACGGCCGGGACGTCGGCAGGGTCGCGCACGTACACGTGCGCGATCTGGTGGTCGGCCACGGCGAACGCGCGCGACGTCCACGGGTCCAGGTATTCCATGCCGGCCTGGGTGTGCACCCGCAGCAGGCCCTCGGCCCGCAGCAGGCGGTTGATGTCGACGGGGCGGGAGACATCGGTGATGCCGTACTCGGAGAGCACCACGACGGTGGCGCCGCGGGCCGTGGCGGCGTCGAGCAGCGGGCCCAGGGTGGCGTCCAGCTCGGCGGCGGCCGCGGCGGCGCGGGGCGAGGACGGGCCGTGGCGTTGCAGGTCGTAGTCGAGGTGCGGCACGTAGACCAGGGTCAGGTCGGGGTGGTGCCGGTCCATGATCTGCTCGGCGGCCCGGCAGATCCACCGCGACGAGGCCAGGCCGGCGTTCGCGCCCCAGTAGCTGAACAGCGGGAACGGGCCGAGCGCGGCGGTGAGCTCGTCGTGCAGCTCCGGCGGGTACGTGTAGCAGTCCGGGTCCTTGCGCCCGTCGGCGTGGTAGACCGGCCGGGGCGTCACGGTCCAGTCCACGTCGGCGCCCATCGCGTACCACCAGCACACGTTGGCCACCGTGAAGCCGGGCCGGCGCGCCCGGGCCGCGTCCCACAGCTTCTCCCCCCGCACCAGCGCGTTGTGCTGCCGCCAGAGCAGCACCTCGCCGAGGTCGCGGAAGTACCAGCCGTTGCCGACGATGCCGTGCTCGGCGGGCAGCGTGCCGGTGAGGAAGGTGGACTGCACCGAGCAGGTGACCGCGGGCAACACCGTGCCCAGCGGCGCCCGGAAGCCGGCGCCGGCCAGCCGGGTCAGGCGCGGCATGTGCGCCAGCAGCCGCGGGGTCAGGCCGACGACGTCCAGGACGACCACGGGGGTCACGGCGTCACTCCCTCGTGGATCGTGAGGCCCAGCGCGGTCAGCTGGGCCCGGGCGAAGAACAGCTCGGCGGCGATGCCGGCCGCGAGCTCGGCCGGGCTGTGCGGGCGCGAGGTCGGGGGCAGCACGTGCCAGGTGTACGTCTCCACGTCGAAGTGGTCGCAGAGCGCCTCGGAGCCGCCGGCCAACAGCCGCAGCGACTCGGCCAGCACCCCGACGGTGGTCTGCAGCGGCGGCACGGGCGGCGCGTGCAGCGGCACGTGGTAGTGCACCCGCCAGGGCTGGTCGCCGCCGCCGGGCACGGCCAGCGCCTCGTCCAGGTCGTCGGTGGCCAGCCCGAGCCCGCCGCGGGTCTGGTGCAGGAAGCGCGGCTCGACGTACTCGCCGAGCACCGCGGCGTCGGCCCGCGGGTCGGCGCTGGCCAGCGCCACCGACACCTGCACCTTGACGATGGGCAGGCCGGCCGCGGCCAGGGTGCGCAGCGCCTCGGCCGGCTCCTCCCAGGCGCAGGCGAGATGGGCCAGGTCGAGGCAGACGCCGAGCCGGCGGGTGTCCATCCCGGCGAGCAGCTCCGCCGCCTGGGCGGTGTTCTCGATGACGCAGCCGGGCTCGGGCTCGAAGGCCACCCGGATCTCGCGGTCCAGCTGCGCCAGCGACCGGGCCAGCTCGTCCAGGTGGTGCCGGCAGTCGCCGAAGCGGGTGGCGTCCCACGGCTCGCGCCAGGCCAGCGGCAGCGTGGAGACCGAACCGCGGGCGGCGTCGGCCGGCAGCAGGTCGGCCAGCACCCGGGCCAGGTCCAGGGTGTACGCCAGCCGCTGCCCGGTGGTCCAGTCGGGCTGGTAGACCGCGTGCTTGACGACCGGCGCCTGGAACGCCTGGTACGGGAACCCGTTGAGGGTGACCACCTCCAGCCCGCGCGCGTCCAGCTCGCGGCGCAGCCGTTGCCGCCCGGCGACGTCCGCGGCGAGCCCCGCGGCCACCGGCGCGGCCAGCCACAGCCCGAGGCCGAGCACGTCCGCGCCGAGCCGTTCCCGGATCGGCACCGCGTACGTGTCGAGCTGGGCCAGGATGCCGGCGAAGTCCTCGGCCGCGTGCACGTTGGTGCAGTAGGACAGGTGCACGAGCTGGCCGTCCGGGTGGCGCAGGCGCATCAGCTGCCTCCCCGCGCTATCGAGCTGCCGGCGAAGGACGGGCCGGCGGCGGTGGCGGACAGGTCCAGGCGGCCGGACTGGCCGTAGAACTCGACCGGGTTGCGCCACAGCACCCGGTCCACGTCGTCGGCGGTGAACCCGGCCGCCAGCAGCGCCTCGCCGGTCGCCACGGTCAGCAGCGGGTCGGAGTGGCCCCAGTCGGCGGCCGAGTTCACCAGGATCCGCTCGGTCCCGTACGCCTTGATGATCTCCACCATCCGCGGCGGCGACATCTTGGTCTCCGGGTAGATGGAGAAGCCCAGCCAGCAGCCCGAGTCGCGGACCAGGCCGACGGTGACCTCGTTGAGGTGGTCGACGGCGACCCGGCCGGGTTGGATGCCGGACTCGGCGACGACGTCGAGGGTGCGCCGGGTGCCGGCGGCCTTGTCCCGGTGCGGGGTGTGCACCAGCGCCGGCAGCTCGTAGGAGATCGCCAGGGCGAGCTGGGCGGCGAACGCCTCGTCCTCGGCCGGGGTCATCGAGTCGTAGCCGATCTCGCCGACCGCGACCACGCCGTCCTTGTCCAGGTAGCGCGGCAGCAGGTCGAGCACGCCCCGGCAGCGCGGATCGTTGGCCTCCTTGGGGTTCAGCGCCAGGGTCGCGTGGTGCCGGATGCCGAACTGCGCCGCCCGGTACGGCTCCCAGCCGATCAGCGAGTCGAAGTAGTCGGCGAACGAGCCCGGGTTGGTGCGCGGCTGGCCCAGCCAGAACGCCGGCTCCACCACGGCCTGCACGCCGTGGGCGGCCATCGCGCGGTAGTCGTCGGTGGTGCGCGAGGTCATGTGGATGTGCGGGTCGAAGATGCGCATCACGCCTGCTTCCTCGAGGTGGGGGCGACGGTCAGCCGGTTGAGCAGGGCCAGCGCGTCGGCCGGCAGGCGGCGCCCGGCGGCGGCGCGTTCGGTGGCCAGCGCGGCCAGCATGGCGGCCAGCTCCGCGTCGGCGCGGTCGGCGAGGCCGGACACGGCGCTGAGCGGGATGCCCATGAAGACGCACTTGACCACGCCCTGCCGCCAGGCGGCGGCGTCCAGGCGCCGTGCGTACGGGCCCAGCGCCGCGGCGACGAGCCGGGTGTCGTTGGTCCGCAGCGCGTCGTGCAGCAGCGGCACCCCGGCGTCGCCGAGCTCCAGCAGCGGCAGCGCGGCCAGCACGGCGAGCCGTTCGGCGGCGTCGCCCTGCTGGTAGACGGTCACGATCCGCCCGGGGTCGGCCAGCTCCGCCAGCAGCAGCGCCCGGCCGGCCCGCCCGGCCGTCCAGCCGCCGGCGCCGGCCAGCGGATCGCGGCCGAGCTTGCGCCCGGCCCGGGCGAACAGGGCCCCGACGGCGTCCGGGTCGGCCCGCACGCGGGCCAGGGCATCGTCGAGCCAGGGCTTTGCCGGTACGGCGGCGAGCGCCGCGCGCAGGTCGTCAAGGGTCATCGTCCCTCCTGGTCGGCCGCGGTCAGAAAGGCCAGGGAGTCACGCGCGACGGCCGGGGCGGCGTGCGAGTGCCGGGGCAGCTCGACGGCGACCAGCCCGCGGTAGCCGCCGGCGCGCAGGGCCCGCAGCACCGGCGGGAAGTCGATCTCGCCGGCGCCGAACTCGAGGTGCTCGTGCACGCCCCGGCGCATGTCGTCGATCTGGACGTTGACCAGGTGCGGCGCCACGGCGGCCACGCAGTCGGGCACGGGCAGCGGCTCCAGGCAGCGGCAGTGTCCGATGTCGAGGGTGAGGCCGAACATCGGCGGCGCGCCCAGCTCGGCGTGCAGCCGCCGCCAGCCGGCGAGGTCGGCCACCAGCATGCCCGGCTCAGGCTCGAAACCCAGCGGCACGCGGGCGGCGGTGGCCGCCGCGGTGACCTCGGCGCAGCCGTCGACCAGGCGCTGCCAGGCGGTGCGGTGGTCGACGTCGTCGGGGCGTACCCCGGACCAGAAGGACACCGCCTCGGCGCCCAGGTCGGCGCCGACCGCGACCGCGCGCCGCAGGAAGTCCAGCCGCAGCTTGCGGTCGTCGTGCAGCAGGGTGGGCGCGTGCTTGCGCCACGGGTCGAGCAGGTACCGGGCGCCGGTCTCCACGACCACGGCCAGGCCGAGCTCGCGCAGCCGGTCGGCGGTGCGGGCGACCCGCCGGGCCAGGCCGGGCGCGAACGGGTCGAGGTGGTCGTGGTCCAGGGTCAGGGCGACGCCGGCGTAGCCGAGGCCGGCGATGACGGTGAGGGCGTCGGCCAGGCGGTGGTTGGCGAAGCCGTTGGTGCCGTAGCCGAACCGCAGCCCGGTCATGTCGGTGAGATCTTCCGGGCGAGCAGCCGGCCGAGGGGCGCGACGGCCGCGACGGCGGCGCCGAGCCAGGTGCGGCCGGCGCGGGCGGTGAGGGCGCCCTGCAGCGACGGCAGCGCGGTGATGCCGGCGCCGACCGCGGCGCGGACGGCGGCGGGTCCGGCTGGTGACGCGGCTCCCGCCCCGGCTTCCGGCACAGTCCCCGGCGTGCGGAGCGGCCCGGTTCCGCCCGCGGTGGGCGCCCCGGTGAGCAGGCGGGCCTGCGCCCGGCCGTAGCTGGTCAGGTACTCGCCGGCCAGCATCGCGGCGCTGGCGTTGCCGCGGGCGGCGACGGCCGCCGCCAGCCCGGCGGTCGCCGCCAGCGTCGCCGTGGGCAGGGCGGGACCGGCGATGCCGGACACCTCGCGGCGGGACAGCTCGGTGACCGTGTAGGTGTGGGCGGCGACGACCAGGGCGGCGGGCATCGCCCGTACCGGATCGCCGGCGCTCGCGCCCAGCAGGACGTCGAGGCCGCGGCAGAGGGCCATGCCCACCGGCCCGGCCGCGGTGTTCTTGGCCCGCAGGTCGTAGGCCCAGACGGCCGCGGCCAGCGGCACCGCGACGGCGAGGGCCCGCGCTCCCCCGGCCCGGGCCGCCAGCGTCAGCCCGGCCGCGGTGAGCCCCGCGGCGACGCCCAGCGCGGCGGGCGCCGGGATCCGGCCGGACGGGATCGGGCGCTCGGGGCGCTCGACGGCGTCGAGGTCGCGGTCGGCCCAGTCGTTGGCGGCCATCCCGGCCCAGTAGAGGCAGACCGACGCGCCGGCCAGGCCCGCGGTGCGCCGCCCGAGGGTCCCGGCCGCGGCCGCGCCGGCGATGACGTCGCCGGGCACGGACAGCGCCGCCGGCGCCCGGACCAGCTCGGCGAGGGTGCGCAGCGGGGCTTTCACCCGTCCAGTCCCGCCGTGAACGCGGCCAGCGCGGCCCACTGCTCGGCCAGCGCGGACGGCCCGGCGCCGAGCGGGTCCTTGAAGAAGAACCCGAGCTCGGTCAGCGGCCCGGCGTGTCCGGCGCGGTGCGCGGCGGCGGTCAGCCGGGCCAGGTCGAGCACGAGCGGGGCGGCCAGCGCGGAGTCGCAGCCGTGCCAGGTGAACTCCATCCGCATCCCGGTGCCCAGGAAGCCGTCGAAGGTGACCAGGTCCCAGGCCGTCTTGAAGTCGCCGATGGCGGCCACGTAGTCGATCCGGCTGGTGCCCTCCGGCCGGTAGCCGAGGGCGTCGCCGAGCACCCGCTGCTTGCTGGCGACCTTGGCGGCGTTGGCGGCCGGGTCGGCCAGGTTGGCGCCGTCGCCGCCGCCCAGCAGGTTGATCCCGGACCAGCTGCGCACCCGCAGGTTGCGCAGCGCGAACATGGGCGCCAGCACCGACTTGACCAGCGTCTCGCCGGTCTTGCCGTCGTGCCCGGCGTAGGGCACGTGCTGCCGCTCGGCCAGCTCGGCCAGCGCGGGCAGCCGGGCGCCGGTGGACGGCGTGAAGTCGATGAAGGAGCAGCCCGCGGTGAAGGCGGCGTACGCGGCCAGGGCGCTCGGCGGCAGCACCGGCTCCGGGCCGTCCAGCGCGGCGGTCAGCGCGGCCAGGCCGGCGTGCGCGGGGTGCGGCGCGGCCAGCGGCTCGGTGGTCGACACGTTGATCACCACGACCAGGTCGAGGGCGTGGCGCTCGCGGAACTCCCCCAGGTCGGCGGCGATCCGCCCGGCGGTGCCGGCCTGCGTGCCGGCGGCGGGCAGCGGCCGCAGCCCGGCTTCTATCGCGGTCAGCTCCTCGGCGAGGGCGGCGACGAGCCGGCCGGGCAGCACCCCGGCGGCGGCCAGCGCGTCGGCCTTCTTGAGCACCGGCGTGGTGACGATGTCGTGGCCCCCGAAGACCAGCTCGCCCCAGCCGGGCAGGGCCGCGCCGCGCAGCTGCGGCAGCTCGGTGACGCAGCCGGTCGGCTCGACCAGGCGGGCCCGCAACGCGGTGGCGCCGACCATGGCGGTGACCGCGACGGAGCCGCGCGCGCCGATCAACCAGATTCCCGTGCGCATACGGCATCCCTTCCGGCCACAGGCATAGATGGGCTTGACGCTAACGCGATGTGTCTCGCGTGTTACGTGAAGCGACGCTAACTCAGGCCGCAGGACAAAGGAAAGGCTCGATGTACAGAAACTTCTCCACGTGGGATCAGAACTTTCTCCCCTATGGACGAAAGTAGGGCCCGCGCGGGCGGAGTTGTAGCGCTACGGTGACGGCGTGGACTCGCTGACCGGGTTGCTGGACGGGCCGCGGGCGCGGGGGGCGTTCCTGCTGCGCTCGCTGCTCGAGCCGCCGTACGCGCTGCGCATCCAGGACGAGGCCCCACTGACCGTCATCACGCTGCTGCGGGGGACGGCGTGGGTGCTGCCCGACGGCGGAGCGGGGGTGCGGCTGCGGCCGTACGACGTGGCGCTGGTGCGCGGGCCGGGGCACTACACCGTCGCCGACGACCCGGACACGCCCTGGCAGACGCTGATCGGACCCGGGGAGGCCTGCACCACGCTGATCGGGCCGGACCGCACCAGCAGTGTGGACGCCGCCGGCCGCACCTGGGGCGACGGCCCGGACAGCGGCACCCTGCTGCTGACCGGCACGTACCAGCTGCACAGCGAGGTCAGCCGGCGACTGCTGGCTGCGCTGCCGGCCGTGCTGGTCCGGCCCGGCGCCCCCGGTCCGGTGGAGCTGCTCGCCGCGGAGATCGGCCGCCCCGAGCCCGGGCAGGAGCTGGTCCTGGACCGGATCCTGGACCTGCTGCTGGTGGCGGTGCTGCGCGACTGGCTGGCCACGCCGGGCTCCGGGGCGCCGGGCTGGCACACGGCCCGCGACGACGCGGTGGTCGGCCCGGTCCTGCGGCTGCTGCACGAGGAACCGGCCCGGCCGTGGACGGTCGCGGCGCTCGCCGCGCGGGGCGGGGTGTCCCGCTCGGCGCTGGCCCGCCGCTTCACCGAGCTGGTCGGCGAGCCGCCGATGAGCTACCTGACGGCGTGGCGGCTGACGCTGGCGGCGGACCTGCTGCGCGAGCCGGAGACCACGATCGCGGCGGTGGCCCGCCGGGTCGGCTACGGCAGCTCGTTCGCGCTCAGCTCGGCCTTCAAGCGCGAACGCGGGATGAGCCCCCAGGAGTACCGGCGCCGGGCCTGATCAGCCCTTGCCGCCGTGCCGGCCCTTGCCCTTGCCCTTGGACTTGGCGGCCTTGGCCTTCTTGGGGGCCTTGGCCTTCGGTTTCGGCGCGGCCTTCACCCGGTGGGCGACCACCGGCTGGACCGCCACCGGCCGGCGCGCGACCGGAGCGCTGACCGGCTTCGTGGGCTGCCCGGCGGCCGGCGCGGCCGGTGACGGCCGCGCGGTGGGCGACCCGGTGGTGGCGGGCACGGTCGCGGCCTCGGCCCGGACCGACCGGGGCGCGTCCGACGGCCACCAGGTGAACGACGACATCATCGCCAGGGCCACGACGGCCGCCGCCACCAGCAGCGCCGAGCGGCGGGGCCGGCGCGGGCGCGGCGCCGCCAGGGCCACGGTCGGCTCCCCCGCCTGGTCGGCCGCGGCCGGCAGCTCCCACGGCTGTGGCCCGGGCAGGCCCACGGCGGCGCCGAGGATCCGGGCCGCCTCGGCCGCCGTCGGCCGCTGCTCCGGGCGCTTGGCCAGGCAGCGGCGCACCAGCTCGGCCACCCGCGGGGGCAGGCCCTCGATCCGGGGCAGCGGGGCGGGATCGGTGTAGAGGTGGTTGCCGACCATCTGGGTCACGGTCGAGCCGCTCCACGGCAGGCGCCCGGCCAGCGCCCGGTAGAGCAGCAGGCCCAGCGCGTACACGTCGGTGGCGACCCGGACCGGACCGCCGTCGAGGCGTTCCGGGGCCAGGTAGGCCGGGGTGCCCAGGACCTCGCCGTCGGCCTCGTCGACCGCGCCGGCGGCGGCCGAGATGCCGAAGTCGACCAGCTTCACGCCGTCCGGGGTCACCATCACGTTGCCCGGCTTGACGTCACGGTGCACCACGCCGCGGGCGTGGGCGGCGGCGAGCGCGGCGGCCACCTGCGCGCCGATGCGGGTCGCGGTCGGCCACGACAGGGCGGTGCTCTTCAGCACGTCGTCCAGCGTCGGGCCGTCGACCAGCTCCATCACCACGTACGGGCGGGCCCGGCCGGCGGCGTCGATCTCCTCGCCGTAGTCGTACACGTCGACGATGTGCGGGTGACGCAGCCCGGCGGCGGCGCGCGCCTCGAGCCGGATGCGGGCCGGGCGGTGGGCGTCCCCGGCCGCGCCGGGGGCGAGCACCTTGACCGCCACGTCCCGGCCGAGCACCTGGTCGTGGGCCCGCCACACCTCCGACATGCCGCCCACGCCGAGTCGCTGCCGCAGCTGATACCGATCGTCCACGGGGCCTCTGTTTCCCGTGTTCCGGCGGTGAAACCCCGGGCGGCGCGGTTCGCACCCCGAGCGAGACCTGTGAGCACTAGATTGCGGTTTGTGAGCATCGAGGTCGCGGAGCTCGAGCTGCGGCCGGTCACCGAGTTCCGGGCCACGGCCGCCGCGGCGGCGCCGCTGGAGCGCGACGGCGACGAGCGCACCGCCATGCGCGCCCGGCTGATCCGGGCCGACGCGGCGCTGCGGGAGGGCCGCACCGCCGAGGGCGGCACCCTCGCCCAGCAGGTCAACGCCTGGGCGCTGGAGCACGGGGACACCTACGTGCTGGCCTGCAGCCACCGCACGCTCACCCACTTCCACTACTACATCGGCGACCGGGCCGGCGCCCTCGCCCACGCCGGGCAGGCGGTGGCCCACCTCGGCCCGGACGACCCGGCCGCCGTCCGGGTCCGGCACCTGATGACCCTGGCCGTGGTGCTCGGCGAGAGCGGCTCCCCCGGCGCCGCGGCGCGGCGCTACCGCGAGGCGCTGGACCTGGCCACCGCGATGGGCGACCACCAGCAGACGCTGATGATCCTGGGCAACCTGGCCAACCTGGCCACCCAGGAGGGCGACCCGCGCGCGGCCGAGCGGGCGATCGCGCGGATGACCGAGGTCCGGGCGGCCGCCGGCCTCACGTTGGACGGCCCGCAGCTGATCACCGTCGCCCGGGCCCGGCTCGCCGCCGGCGACCACCGGGCGGTCGAGGAGATCCTGCGCCCGCTCACCCAGGACGCGCGCCACCTGGACAGCACCGGCGCGGCGCTGCCGGAGGCGATGCTGACCCTCGGCGAGGCGCACCGGCTGGCCGGGCGGTACGCCGCCGCGCAGGCCGATCTGGACGCCGCCCGCCGGCTCGCCCGGGAACGCGGGCTGCGCGCCACCGAGGCGGCGATGCTGGAGCAGCAGGCCGCCCTGTACGCCGCGATGGACCAGCACCGGGCGGCGTACGACGCGCACATCGCCTACCACCGGTTCTTCGCCGAGCTCCAGTCGGCCCAGCGCGACGCGCAGGCCCGGACGCTGCAGGCGGTGTACGAGGCGACCGAGGCCCGCCGGATCGGCGAGCACTACCGCGAGCTGGCCCACCGCGACGCGCTGACCGGCCTGCACAACCGCCGGTACGCCGACGAGCGGCTGCCCGCGCTGCTGGCCGAGGCGGTGGCCGCGCGCAGCCCGCTGGCCGCGGCGATCGTCGACCTGGACCACTTCAAGCGGATCAACGACACGCTGTCGCACGACGCCGGCGACCTGGTGCTGCGCCAGGTGGGCCGGCTGCTGACCGAGGCGGTGAGCGAACCGGCCTTCGCCGCCCGGCTCGGCGGCGAGGAGTTCCTGCTGGCCCTGCCGGGCACCGCGGTGGCGGCGGCGGTCCGCACCTGCGAGGCGCTGGCCGCGCGGCTCCGCGGGCACGACTGGGCGCCGATCACCGGCCGGCTGCCGGTCACGGCCAGCATCGGCGTCACGGCCACCGCGGATCCCGGGGTCACGCCGGCCGTGCTGCTGGCCCGGGCGGACCGCCAGCTGTACGCGGCCAAGCACGCCGGCCGCGACCGGGTGGCCGCCGACGCCGGGTGAGCCTCGGGCCGGCGCGGTCAGGGGCCGGCGTCGGGCGGACGCCGCGGGCGGGGCAGGTGACCGAGCGCGAGGGCGGCGACCACCGCGGCGGCGAACGCCTCGCGGTCACCCGGCGGGTAGCCGTGGCGGGTGGTCGCCTCCGTCGCCGCGCCCCACACCTTGCGCAGCTGGTCCTCGTCGAAGGCGGGCACGGGCCGGTCCGGCGCCTGGGCCAGGTCGTCGGTGGGCCGCCGGCGCCACAGCGCGAAGAGCGCGGCGAACCGGCCCCGGGCGGGCTCGGCCGCCGGCTCACCGGCGGCCAGGGCGACCACCGTCTCGGCGACGAAACCCAGCACGAACGGCGCCCACGCGTCCCGCGGCCCGCCCGGCACGCCGGTCAGGGTCCAGGGGGCGATCCGGTACGCCTCCAGCACCGAAGCCACGTACGGCAGCTCGCCGGGCGCCAGCGCGGCCAGCACCTCGCGCACGACATCCTGCCCGGTCCGCTCCGCCTCGTCGTCGTCGTCCACGGTCCGCCCCCGTTCGCCGCCGTCCGCGCCGACCATAGGCAGGCCGCGGGCGCCCCGGCGACGGTGGTCATCCGTTCGGGCGCGGGCGGCTCAGCCCGGGTCCACCGCCAGGGCGACGGTCAGCTCCAGCAGCCACCGGGGGTCGCGCAGCCGGTCGCCGTACAGCTCGCGCAGCCGCGTCATCCGGTACCGCACCGTCTGCGGATGCACGAACAGCGCCGCCGCCACCTCGTCGCGCCGGCCCTGGTGCCGCAGCCAGGCGCGCAGGGTCTCGACCAGCTTGGCCGCGCTGGGCTCCTTCTCGCCGGCCAGCGGGGCCAGCACCCGGGCCCGCAGGTCGGCCAGCGCCTGCGGGTCCGCGCCGACCACGAGCGTGACCAGGTGGTCCTCGGTGTCGACCACCGCGCCGCCGCTGCTGGGCGCGAACCGGGCGGTGCGCGCGGCCCGCTCCAGCGAGTCACGGGCCTGCAGCCAGGGGCGTACCGGGCCGACGATCGCGCCCCGCCCGGCCAGCAGGCGGATGAGGTGCGAGCGGGAGACGCCCTGGGCGTCCGGGACCAGCAGCACCGACGTCTCGTCCGGCCCGGCCTCGGCGACCTGCAGGGTGCGGGCGTCGAGCAGGTCGAGCACCGCGCGGGCGAACGGCTCGGGCACCAGCACCGCGGTCAGGGTCTGCGGGGGCAGCCACTCCGCGCGCTCGGCCGCCGCGGTCACCGCGTGCGCCGGCTCCCCGGCCAGCAGGGCCTGGGCGAGCCGCTCCAGGTGCCGGCGGCGGACCCGGCCGGAGCTGGCCAGCTCGTCGGCGTGCCCGGCCACGCTGGCCGCGGACAGCTCGTCGATGTACGCGAACACCTGCTCGGCGAAGTGCGCGATGGTGGCCGAGTCCTGGCCGGCCCCGACGCTGATCGCGGCGAGCTCCCGCCAGGCCACCCGCGCGCCGAGCCGGTACGCCGCCAGCAGCGCGTCCAGGCTGCGGCCGTTGCGCGCCTCGCCCCGGCCCAGCGCGTACGCGGCCTCCAGCGCCGGGGTCAGCGGCGAGCCCCGCCCCTTGCCGGCCGAGCGCGACACCAGGTTGAGGAACGTGGCCAGGGCGGCCCGGACCGCCTTCTCGATCTGCGGGCCCAGCTCGCCGGCGAAGGCCTTGGCGTACGCCGGCACCCCCTCGGTGATCGCCTCCACGGTCTGCGTGGCGACCGCCGGCAGCGCGTGACGGAGCGGCGCGACCGCCTCGGCGGATAGGCGGAAGTCCTTCACATCGCTCACTGCGACCCTCCTTTGTTCGCTAGGAACAATAGCTCCGGGCCAAATTCCCTTGACCGGGTCAGGCATTCGTGCCCGGATCGCCGCACGCTTGTCACATGGCGGTGACTCAGACCCTGCGATCGGGCGCTTGGCGCGTCGTGGAGCTCCTCACGACCCCCGTGGTGCCGGCCGACTACCTCGACGTGGTCGCGCCCCTGCGCAACGCGGGCGTCCTGCGCGCGCGGATCGAGGCGGTCCGGCCCGAGACCCGCGACGCGGTCACCCTGGTGCTGCGGCCCGGCCGCGGCTTCCGGCCCCACGAGCCCGGGCAGTACGTGCGGATCGGCGTCGACGTGGACGGCGTGCGGCTCTGGCGGGCGTACTCGGTCACCAGCGCTCCGGGCCGGCTCTCCGTGACCGTCAACGCCGTCCGCGACGGCGCGGTCAGCTCCTACCTGGTCCGGCAGGCCAGGCGCGGCATGCTGGTCAACCTCGACCAGCCGGCCGGCGACTTCACCCTGCCCGCCACCCGCCCCGGCAAGATCCTTTTCGTCACCGCGGGCAGCGGCATCACCCCGGTGATGGGCATCCTGCGCAGCCTGCTGCCCGAGCTCGACGACGTGGTGCTGGTGCACTCGGCGCGGGAGCGCGAGGCCGTCGTCTTCGGCGACGAGCTGCGTGCCCTGGCCGCCGCGGGCCGGATCCGCCTGGTCGAGCGGCACACCGGCACCGACGGCCGGATCGGCCCGGCCGAGCTGGCCGCGCTGGTCCCCGACCTGGCCGAGCGGCCCACCTGGGCCTGCGGGCCCAACGAGATGCTCGACGACCTCGGCGCCCACTTCGCCGCGGCCGGCATCGCCCAGAACCTGCACGTCGAACGGTTCCGGCCGAAGGTCATCGCCACCGGCGACGGCGGCAAGGTGACCTTCGGGCGCACCGGCACGGTCGTGGACGCCGGCGGCAGCACGCCGCTGCTGGAGGCCGGCGAGGCGGCGGGCGTGCTGATGCCGTCCGGCTGCCGGATGGGGATCTGCTTCAGCTGCGTGCTGCCGATGACCGAGGGCGCCGTTCGCGACCTGCGCGACGGCTCGATCACCACCGCCGTCGAAGGCGACAACGTCCTGGTGCAGACCTGCGTGTCGGCCGCCGCCGGCAACTGCCACCTGGACCACTGAGACTCCGCTCCCGCTCCAAGACAGAATCCCGAGGACTGCCGTGACCACTCTGCAGCGCAAGCCCGTCAACCCGATCGCGCACCTGACCGAAGAGGACATCGAGGCCATCGGCCGCGAGCTGGACGCCCTGCGCGACGAGATCGTGGCCAGCCGCGGCGAGCGGGACGCGAAGTACATCCGCAAGGTGATCAGCACGCAGCGCCGGCTCGAGCTGGCCAGCCGGGCCCTGCTGCTCGTCTCGATCTTCCCGCCGGCCTGGCTGCTCGGCACGGCCGGGCTGTCGGTCGCCAAGATCCTCGAGAACATGGAGATCGGGCACAACGTCATGCACGGCCAGTGGGACTGGATGCGGGACCCGAAGATCCACTCGACCACCTGGGAGTGGGACAACGCCTCGCCGTCGGAGCAGTGGAAGCACTCGCACAACGAGCTGCACCACACGTACACCAACGTGATCGGCAAGGACAACGACCTCGGCTACGGCATCATGCGCGTCGACGAGCAGCAGCGCTGGAGCCCGATCCACCTGGGCCAGCCGCTCTGGAACTTCGTCAACGCCTGCTTCTTCGAGTACGGCATCGCCGCGTACGACCTGGAGCTGGGCAAGAACCTCAAGACCAGGAAGCGCCGCCAGTCGCCGCAGTTCAAGGAGCGGCTCAAGCAGGTCCGCCGCAAGATCGGCAAGCAGCTGCTCAAGGACTACGGCGTGCACCCGGCGCTGTCCGCGCTGACCGGCTCCTGGCTGACCACGATCGCCGCCAACGCCACCGCCAACCTGGTCCGCAACCTCTGGACCCACTCGGTGATCATGTGCGGCCACTTCCCCGAGGGCGTCGAGACCTTCGAGCGCACCTCGATCGAGGGCGAGACCCGCGGCGAGTGGTACCTGCGCCAGATGCTGGGCTCGGCCAACATCGACGGCAACCGGGCGATGCACATCATGACCGGCAACCTGTCGTACCAGATCGAACACCACCTCTTCCCCGACCTGCCGAGCAACCGCTACCAGGAGATCGCGCCGCAGATCCGCGACCTGTTCCAGCGGTACGGCCTGTCGTACACCAGCGGCTCACTGCCCCGCCAGGTCGGCTCCGCCTGGTACAAGGTCTTCCGGCTCTCGCTGCCCAACCGCGGCGAGGCCAAGGCGCTCGCCGAGGGTCCCCGGCCGGTCAGCGGCCGCAAGGTGAAGGCCACCCGCTGGCAGCGCCCAGCCACCCAGCCGGCGACCGAGCCGGCGACCGGGCCGGTGGCGACGGTCACCACGGAGCCGGTGGCGGCCGCTTCCTGATCGCCTAGGCTGGCCCGGTGAGCAACGTGGTGACCAACTGGGCCGGCAACATCACCTTCGGCGCCCGCCGGCTGCACCGGCCGGCGGGCCTGCCGCAGCTGCGCGAGCTGGTGGCGGCCGGCGGTCCGCTGCGGGTGCTGGGCAGTGGTCACTCGTTCAACCGGATGGCCGACACCACCGGCGATCTGATCAGCCTGGCCGACCTGCCGCGGATCGCGGAGATCGCCGCGGACCGCCGGACCGTCCGGGTGGACGGCGGCATCCGCTACGGCGAGCTGGCCGACCTGCTCGACGCCGAGGGGCTGGCGGTGCACAACATGGCGTCGCTGCCGCACATCTCGGTGGCCGGGGCGGTCATGACCGCCACCCACGGCTCCGGCGTGCGCAACGGCAACCTGGCCACCTCGGTCGCGGGCATCGAGCTGATCCGCGGCGACGGCGAGCCGGTGACGCTGCGCCGCGGCGACGACGACTTCGCCGGCGCGGTGGTGGGCCTGGGCGCCCTGGGCGTGGTCACCGCGCTCACCCTGGACGTGGTGCCGGCGTTCGAGCTGCGCCAGTACGTCTACGACGACCTGCCGCGGGCCGCGCTGGAGCAGCACCTGCCGGAGATCCTCGCGCACGGGTACAGCGTCAGCCTCTTCACCGACTGGAGCTCGCCCGACATCAACCACGCGTGGTTCAAGCGCACCGACGAGCTGCCGCCCGGCCCGCTGTTCGGCGCCCGCCCGGCCGACGGCCCGCGCCACCCGGTGCCCGGCCTGCCCGCGGACAACAGCACCGAGCAGTTCGGGGTGCCGGGCCCGTGGCACGCCCGGCTGCCGCACTTCCGCATGGAGTTCACCCCGAGCACGGGCGCGGAGCTCCAGTCGGAGTGGATGGTCCCGCGCGAGCGGGCGCTGGAGGCGATCGACGCGGTGGCCCGGGTCCGCGACCGGATCGCGCCGGTGCTGCAGGTGAACGAGATCCGCACGGTCGCCGCCGACGAGCTGTGGCTGAGCATGAACTACCGGCGCGACAGCCTGGGCCTGCACTTCACCTGGATCGCCGACACGGAGCAGGTGCTGCCGGCCGTGGCGGCCCTGGAGGAGCAGCTCGCGCCGCTGGCGGCCCGGCCGCACTGGGGCAAGGTCTTCACCCAGGATGCGGCGACGGTCCGCGGGCTGTACCCGCGCTTCGCCGACTTCCGCGCCCTGGTGGACCGGTACGACCCGCGCGGGGTCTTCCGCAATGCCTGGCTCGACGACATCCTGGGCGCCTGACCGGCTCCGAAACTTTCAGGTTTCGGCCCGAGAAAAAGGGTCCGAATCGGCGCCGTTTCGACCGCCTATGCCGCGCTTTACCCCGCTCTGAGCTCTCGGCTTCCTTCCGGAAGTTGTTGACAGCCCGTCCCGGCCGACCAATACTCGCCATCGATGGACTTCAACGCGGCCTCACGACAAGGATGCGCGCGCATGACCGACTCCCCCCTCCCCCCGCGCCGCCGGCGTGATCGCCTCCGGCTGCTCACCGGCGCCGCCTGCGCCGTCGTGCTGGCGGCGGCCTCGGTGACCCTGGCCGGCGCCGCCCACGCCGAAGCCGACCGCACGGTCACCTCCAACACCACCGGCACCCACAACGGCTACTTCTTCTCGTACTGGAAGGACAGCGGCAACGTCACCATGAACCTGGGCGCCGGCGGCCAGTACAGCGTCCAGTGGAGCGGCATCAACAACACCGTCGTCGGCAAGGGCTGGAACCCCGGCTCCCGGCACACGGTGAACTACTCCGGCTCGTTCAACGTCAACGGCAACGGCTACCTGGCGCTGTACGGCTGGACCACCAACCCGCTCATCGAGTACTACGTGGTGGAGAACTTCGGCAGCTACAACCCCAGCACCGGGGCGCAGCGGCTGGGCTCGGTCACCACCGACGGCAGCACCTACGACATCTACCGCACCCAGCGGGTCAACCAGCCGTCCATCATCGGCACCGCGACGTTCTACCAGTACTGGAGCGTTCGGCAGCAGAAGCGCACCGGCGGCACCATCACCACGGCCAACCACTTCGACGCGTGGGCCCGGCTCGGGCTCAACCTGGGCACCCACAACTACCAGATCCTGGCGACCGAGGGCTACCAGAGCAGCGGCAGCTCGAACATCACGGTGAGCGAGGGATCGACCCCCACCAACCCGCCCACCACGCCGCCGACGACGCCGCCGACCTCGCCGCCCACGTCGCCGCCGACCTCACCGGGCGGCAGCGGCGCCTGCCAGGTGACCAACGCCGTCAGCGCCTGGAACACCGGCCTGACCGACAACATCACCATCCGGAACACCGGCGCCACCCCGATCAACGGCTGGTCGCTGCGGTTCACCCTGCCCCCGGGACAGGCCATCACCTCCGGCTGGAACGCCACGTACGCGCCGGCCAGCGGCCAGGTGACCGCGACCAACGTCAGCTACAACGCCGCCATCCCACCGGGCGGCTCGACCACCATCGGCTACCAGGCCACCCACACCGGCAACAACGCCGCGCCGAGCGGCTTCACCCTGAACGGGGCCGCCTGCAGCTGAGCACCGCCGCCACGCCGGGTCCGGCCACCGCCGGGCCCGGCGCCGCGCGCCCGCCTCAGCCCAGCGCGGCCACCAGGCGTTCCCCGTCCGGCCAGGGACCGTAGCCACTCGCGGTCTCGAGGTGGCCCGCGTCGCCGGCGTCGACCAGCTCCGCGCCCCAGTCCCGAGGCGTACCGCTCGAACTGCGCGAAGGTGGTGTACGGATCGGTGCGGCTGGCCACCAGCGTCGTGCGGAACGGCAGCTCGTCCCGGGGCGCCACGCCGAACGCCAGGTCGGGCGG
Source organism: Actinoplanes nipponensis (assembly GCF_016862275.1). Lineage (GTDB taxonomy): Bacteria > Actinomycetota > Actinomycetes > Mycobacteriales > Micromonosporaceae > Actinoplanes > Actinoplanes nipponensis. The sequence continues at coordinate 77,104 of NZ_BOMQ01000051.1, forward strand.
GTCGTCCGGGCCGGGGATCCGGCCGGGATCGAGGAACGGCGGCGTGACCAGCAACGCGCCGCGCACCGGGCCGGTGTGCCGGCCGGCCCAGGCGGCCACGGCGAGACAGCCGGCGCTGTGGGCGATCAGCACGGCCGGCTCGTCGTCGGCCCGGACCGCCGCGTGCAGGGCGGCCACCCGCTCCTCGAGGACGAACGGCGGACCCGGCGGCCGCGGCGCCCAACGCCAGCCGGGGTGCGCGCCGGCCCAGCGCCGCAGCCAGTGCTCGGGGCGCGGGATGCCCCGCCCCGGGACGAGCAGATGCCGGGTCATCCGTCCATCGTAGAGCGATCGCACGCCGCCGCGGGCGGCCGCCGAGCCCGGCGGTAACGTGTCGCCCGGCACGAACTTGTTGCGAGGTGCCCCGCCCGCGGGTGGGGAGAATCGGGAAGCCGGTGCGAATCCGGCACGGGCCCGCCGCGGTGACCGGGGAGCTGCCGTCCCTGCGCTCCGGGCGCAGCCACTGGCCCACGGGCCGGGAAGGCGGACGGTGAGGCGCTGATCCGGGAGTCCGAAGACCGGCCTCGCGCCTGACGCCCCGGCCGGCCCGGGGCACGAGCGCGGCGGGAGCCTGCCCATGACCCACGACCTGTACGAGACCATCAACCGGCGCCGGGACGTCCGGGGCGAGTTCACCGGCGACCCGGTGCCCCCGCCGGCGCTCGATCGGATCCTGGCCGCCGCGCACGCCGCGCCCAGCGTCGGGCTGTCCCAGCCGTGGGACTTCATCCTGGTGCGCGACCGGGAGCTGCGGCAGGCGTTCCACCGGCACGTGCACACCGAGCGGGACGTCTTCGCGACCGGCCTCACCGGGGACGCGGCCCGCCGCTTCGCCGGCATCAAGATCGACGGGATCCTGGAGTCGACGCTGTCGGTCGTGGTCACCTACGACCCGGGCCGCGGCGGGCCGGCGGTGCTGGGACGCCACGCCATCGCCGATGCCGGGCTCTACTCGGCCTGCCTGGCCATCCAGAACCTGTGGCTGGCGGCCACGGCCGAGGGACTGGGCGTGGGGTGGGTGTCGTTCTACCGCGAGGAGTTCCTGCGGGACCTGCTCGGCATTCCCGCCGGGGTGCGGCCGGTGGCCTGGCTGTGCCTGGGCCCGGTGAGCCGGCTGGCCGACGTACCGGATCTGGAACGCCACGGCTGGCGCCGCCGGCGGCCGCTGCACCTGGCCGTGCACGCCGACCGCTGGGGCGGCTGAGCCGGGCCCGGCCGCTCAGGCCGGGATGATCCGGCCGCCGATCTGCCGGGCCACCTCGAGGTCGTTGCCCTCGAACCAGCTCTCGGCCACCTTCTCCCCGGCCAGCCGGAAGATGATGATGCCGGTCTCCCGCACGCTCTGCCCGCCGGGCGGCAGGTCCAGGTACCCACCCCGGTACGTCGACCGGATCGTGTAGCGCACCACGACCTTGTCCCCGCTGCCGATGACGTCCTCGACGACCGGCTGCTGGTCGGCGAAGGCGGCCGGGTACCAGCGCAGCCAGGTGGTGAAGGCGGCCCGGTCCCCGCTGCCGCCCGGCCCGTGCGCCACGAAGTCGTCGGTGACCAGGTCGGCCAGCCGCTGCTCGTCCCCCGTGCGGCACATGGCGAACCACGCGCGCGCGATCTCGGTCGCATCCATGCGTCAAGTTCTATGTCATCCGGGCGGGCGGCGCACTGCAACACGGGCCGGCGGCCGGAACATCCCGGCCGCCGGCGCCGCCGTCAGTCCGTGACCGGCGGTGCGGTCCGCGCGGCCTCGCGCAGGTCGGCCCGCTCGGCCGTGTACGGGTTGTACGCGTACGCCCGCGCCAGCTCGCCCGGCACGGTGAAGTACTCGGCGGACAGCTTGGCCGGGTCGGTGGCGATCTCGCCGCGTCCCGGCAGGTCGTCGCCGTCGTCCCAGCCCCACGGCGCGTTGGCCGAGTTGGTGCCGCAGGAGTAGGTGCCCACGCCGCAGTCGCCCGAGGTGTCGCCGGCGAAGGTGCCCAGGTTCGCGAACAGGCCGGCGGCGTCGCGCCGGGCCCACAGCCCGCCGTCGGCGAAGATGTCGATCAGCTCGTACGGCACGTCACGGTCGTTGGTGCCGCTCGGCGCCTCGCCCCGGTCCGACGGGTAGTAGACCAGCCCGTCGCCGTTGATCCGGTACTGCGGGTACGCCTTGAGGCCGTGACCCTGCACCTCCTGCGCGGTGACCGGGTGCTGGAACGAGTCGTGCGGCGACGACTGCAGCTGCAGCGTCCCGTCGACGGTCTCCCGGCCCGAGGTCCAGGTGCTGCCGCTGGGGGTGTACGAGTAGAAGCTGGTGTGCGCCACCGTTACCGCCGAGCGCAGCACCCCGTAGGTGGAGCCGTCCTTCTGCACCGCGAGCAGCACGCCCTCGCCGTCGTTCTCGTGCTCGGTCTCGAAGAACGGGTGGTCCACCCAGTCGCGCGGGTGGAAGAAGAAGTACGTGATGAACCAGTGCGTGCCGGTCTCGGCCACCGAGTAGTACACCGCGGCCGAGAACGACGCGCCGGCCTGCCCGGCCCGGTCCCAGTTGTTGCGCCCGTTCCAGTCGCCGTCGAAGTCGACCCGGGTCAGGTAGTCCGACCGGCCGCCGAGCGCGTGGCTGCCGGTGGCGTCGACGTCCTGGTAGTGGATGGGCGCCCAGCGCAGCGCCAGCTCGGCCCGGCCGACCGCGGCGCCGGCGGGTGCCGGCGCCGCGAGGCCGATGGACACCAGCGCCACGGACAGCGCTGCCGCGATCCTGCTCCTACCGACCATGTGTGCTCCCACATTCCGCAATGGATAGACCACGGGCAATGTATGAGCTCGATGGTGCGCGTCGCGTGGCCGAACCACAACGCCCGGATGGCCGCGGGCCGAAGACTGGGAGCGGCGGATCAGTCGGGCTTCTTGAACTCCTGCTCCGGCTTGCCCTCCATGTAGTCCGCCATCGTGCGGTACACCGCCGGGTTCACGATGCCGTGCGACATCCGGTCGGTGTGCCCGGCCCAGTCGGGGTTGACCAGGTAGCCGGCCACCACCAGGTCCTGGGTGCCGACCACCAGCGCCGCGGTCTTGTCGTCGTCGGTGGTGCCGGTCTTGCCGAAGACCGGGTGGCCGACGACGCGGCGGGCGCTGGGCTCGGTGGCGCCGCCGCAGTTGCCCAGCTGGGCCCGGTCGCCGACCGGGCAGCGGGCCGCGTCCAGCGCCTTGCGGGCGACGTCCTTGCTGGTGGCCCGGTTGCACTTGGGCTGGCCGATGTCGCTCTTCTTGCCGTCCTGGGTGTAGATCTGCTGGATCGGGGTGGGCGCGCAGTACATGCCGTCACCGGCCAGCGTCGCGTACGCGTTGGCGATGTCCAGCGGTGTGGACGCCGAGACGCCGAGGGTGAACGCGCCCCACTGGTTCGCGGCCTCCTCGTTGTTCGCCATCTCCGCGTCCTTCTGCGCCCGGAACTTGACCCCGAACCGCTTCGCCACGTCGACCACGTTCTCCGCGCCGACCTTCTCCTGCAGCGGCACGAAGTACGTGTTGACCGAGCGGCCGAAGCCGGTCCACATGTTGAACGGGCCGACCTCGCTCTTGGAGGAGTTGCCGGGGCAGTAGAAGTGCGTGCCGGGGCAGGCCGCGTCGGAGCGCGGATCGATGATGTAGCCGGACCGGTACCGCTCCTGGGCGTCGATCGTGAAGCTCGGCTCGAGGCCGCTCTCCAGCGCCGCCACCATGGTGAACATCTTGAACACCGAACCGGCCTGGTAGCCGCTGATGTCCCCGCCGCCGGTGATGATGGGGTTGGTGGTGTTGGGGTACGTGCCGCGGATGCCCTCGGCCGCCTTGCGCGGGTCGGACGAGATCTTGTTCTCCGGGTCGCTGGTGCTGTCCAGCTTGTACTTGCGGTTCGCCGCCAGCGTGCGCACCCGGCCCGAGCCGGGCTCCACCCCGGCCAGCAGCAGCGCGTTGCGGTTGGTGTCCTTGATGAGCCCGGTGATCTCCTTGCGGGCCGCGCTCTGCGCCTTGACGTCCAGCGACGTGACGATCCGGTAGCCGCCGGTCTTGAGCTGCCGCTCGCGGTCGTACGTGGTCTTGCCGAACGCCTCCTGGCTCAGCCACCAGCGGTAGAAGTAGTCGCAGAAGAAGCCCCAGTTGTTCTTCGCGACCGACACGCAGCCGTTGCCCGGCCGGTTGGTGGTCCGGCCCAGCTTGACCGCCTTGGCCTTGGTGGCCTCGTCGGGCTTGAGGTACCCCAGGTCCCGCATGTTGTCGATGATGTAGTTGCGCCGGTCCAGCGCCTGCGGGTAGCCGCTGGTGGTGGTCGGGTCGAACGACGTGGGCGCCTTGACCATGCCGGCCAGCAGGGCGGCCTCGGCCACCGAGAGGTCACGCGGCTTCTTCTTGAAGTACACCTGGCTGCCGGCGTAGACGCCGTACGCGCCGTTGCCGAACGGGGCGATGTTCAGGTACCGCTCGAGGATCTGCTGCTTGGTCAGCTCCTTCTCGAGCTGCAGCGCGTACTTCATCTCGGAGAGCTTGCGCTCCGGGGTGTCCTTGGTCGCGTCGACCGCCTCCTGCGGGGTCCGCGCGGAGTAGGCCAGCGTCATCCGGACCAGCTGCATGGTCAGCGTCGAGGCGCCCTGCTTGTCGCCGCCCTGCTTGTTGTTGACGAAGGCCCGGGCGACGCCCTTGAGGTCGACGCCGTTGTGCTTGTAGAACTGGTGGTCCTCGGCGGCGACGATCGCGTTCTGCATGTTGACCGAGATGTCCTTGAGCGGGACGTCGCTGCGGAACTCGTCGTACATGACCGCCAGCTGGGTCTTGTTGTCCGCGGCGAAGACCCGCGTCACCTGCGGCGCGGTCTGCTGTTCGAGCTGGCTGGGCAACTGCGCGAACGTCTCCGACCCGGCCTTGGCCGCCAGCCCTGACATGGCGACGGCGGGGAACGAGGCTGCGGCGACCACCACGCCCGCCAGCAGCCCGCAGATCAGCAGTGATCCGGCGCTGGCGAACTTGTTGCGGTCGCGGGGAGGCGTTGGGGAGGTCACTCGAAACAGGTTAGTCACGAAGATCCAAGACCGCCGCTCAGAGGTCCGACTCGAGAGTCGCCACATCACCGGCCCGGGCGGCGGCCGGGATCCGCTGCCGGGCGGCGGCGTCGCCGTACAGGGCCCAGCGCAGGAACTCCGCCGATGTGCCGGTGGTCGCCTCGAAGTCGCCCGCCCGGGTGACGTGCCCGCCGTCGGTGATCGCCAGCAGCGCGCGTGACCAGGGCACCGCCGCGTACACGGCGTGCCCGGCCCGGAAGGTCACCGTCTCGTCCTTGCGGCCGTGCACGAACAGCAGCGCCGCGGAGGGGCCGGCGAAGGGCGCCGCCTGGAAGTCGGTGCCGGCCAGGACCACGCCCGCTTTGAGACGTTCATCACGATGCGCGCTGAACAACCCGACGGTGGTGATTCCCCCGGCGGAGTGACCGGCGGCCCCGATCCGGTCCGCGTCGATCATACGGCCGAGCGGGTCGGCCGGCGCGAGCAGCGCGTCCAGCACCGCGGAGGCGTCCGCGGGCTGGTTCACGATGTCCGGGGCGTAGAAGTCGCTGGCGCCGTACGACGTGCGCGGGTAGGTCGGGCCCGCCACGACGAACCCCGCCTGGGCCCAGCGGGAGAGCATCGCCGCGTAGTCGCCCGGCTGCGCGGTCAGGCCGTGACTGAACAGCACCAGCGGGAACCGGCCGGCGGCGGCCGGCGCGTCGTCGACCGGGTCGGGGCTGGGCGGGGCCGTACCGGCGGCCGGGTACCAGACCGTGGTCGGCAGCGGCCGGTCCGCGCCGCGGGCGAACTCCAGCACGCGCCGGCCGACCGCGAAGGCGCCCGCCGGGGCGATACCCGGCGGCGGGGTGTACGGCGCGGTCACGTCCCGCGGGGCCAGCGACGACGCGGTGGTGGAAGCGAGGATGGGCGCCGCCGACGCGGAGGCGGTGGTCGCGCCGGGCCGGGCGGCCCCGGGCTGCGCCGCGCACGCCGTCAGGGCCCCGGCGCCGGCGGTGGCGGCCAGCCCGGCCAGCAGTGTCCGTCTACGCATGGTGACCATCCTGCGCGACGAAGCTGTGCTGACCTTGAGAATCCCCCGAGCCGAACATCACACCGCGTGCGGGATTAGGCTGCGATCATGACCTCGAGGCCGGTAAGGATCGGGCTGCAGCTCCAGCCCCAGCACATGGACTACGCCACCATCCGCCGTACGGCGGCCGAGGCCGAGGAGCTCGGCGCCGACGTCCTGTTCAACTGGGACCACTTCTACCCGCTGTACGGCGAGCCCGACGGCCTGCACTTCGAGTGCTGGACCATGCTCGCCGCGTGGGCCGAGTCGACCTCCCGGGTGGAGATCGGCGCGCTCGTCACCTGCAACAGCTACCGCAACCCGGAACTGCTGGCCGACATGGCCCGCACCGTCGACCACATCAGCGACGGCCGGCTCATCCTCGGCATCGGCTCCGGCTGGTTCGAGCGGGACTACCAGGAGTACGGCTACGAGTTCGGCACCGCCGGCGGCCGGCTCGACGACCTCGCCGGGGCGCTGCCGCGGATCGAGTCGCGCTGGGGCAAGCTCAACCCGCCGCCGACCCGCAAGATCCCGGTGCTGATCGGCGGTGGCGGCGAGAAGAAGACGCTCAAGCTGGTGGCCCGGCACGCCGACATCTGGCACAGCTTCGGCGACGCCGCGACCATCGCGCACAAGCTCGGCGTCCTGCGCGGGCACTGCGCGGACGCCGGCCGGGACATCGCCGAGATCGAGGTGTCGACCGCCGCCCCCAAGGGCGACCCGGCGACCGGCGGCGCGGAGCTGCGGGAGCTGGGCGTCTCGCTGTTCACCGTCGGGGTCGGCGGGCCCAAGCCGGACCTGGGCGAGCTGAAGCAGTGGCTCGCCTGGCGCGACCAGCAGAACGCGTGACCGGTGCCGGCCGGGCCCGCGGGCCCGGCCGTCGCCCACCGGCGGCTCAGCGGGCGCGCTCCCGGCCGTCCAGGTAGCGCAGGACGGCGGCGACCCGGCGGTCCGAGCGGTCGTCCGGCGCCATGTCCAGCTTGTGGAAGATGCTGCGGATGTGTTTGTGCACGGCGCCCTCGCTGACGAACAGCCGCTCGGCGATCGCCACGTTGCCCAGGCCCTCGGCCATCAGGGCCAGCACGTCGCGCTCACGCGGGCTGAGCCGCTCCAGCCGCGAGTCCGGGCGGGTCCGGGCGAACAGCTGGGCCACCACGTCGGGATCGATCGCGGTGCCGCCCGCCGCGACCCGGTGCAGCGCCGCCAGGAACTCCTCGACCCGGCCGACCCGCTCCTTGAGCAGGTAGCCCAGGCCCCGGGCGCCGCCGGCCAGCAGCTCGGTGGCGAACATCTGCTCCACGTACGCCGAGAGCACCAGCACCGCCAGCTCCGGCCGCCGCCGCCGCGCCTCGACCGCCGCCACGATGCCCTCGTCGGCATGCGTCGGCGGCATCCGCACGTCGACGATCGCCACGTCCGGCCCGTACCGGTCGACGGCGGCCAGGAACGCGTCCGGGTCGCCCGCGGTGGCCACCACGTCCAGTCCCTCGGCCCGCAGCAGCAGCGCCAGCCCCTCGCGCAGCAGGGCGTCGTCCTCGGCGATCACGATCCGCACGGCAGCTCCACCTCCAGGGTCGTCGGCCCGCCGGGCGGGCTGGTCACGGTCAGGCCGCCGTCGAGCGCCCCGATCCGGCGGCGGATGCCGACCAGCCCGGACCCGCGCGCCTCGTCGGCGCCGCCCCGGCCGTCGTCGGTGATCCGCAACCGCAGCATGGTGTCACTGCCGCGCACGGCGACCTCGGCCCGGGTGGCGCCGCTGTGCTTGGCGATGTTGGTCAGCGCCTCCGCCACCACGAAGTAGGCCGTGGCCTCGACCGCGGCGGCGCAGCGGCCCGGCACGTCGACCTCGATCCGGCACGGCACGGCGCAGGCCGCGGCCAGCCCGCTCAGCGCGCCGGCCAGCCCGCGGTCGGCGAGCACCGGCGGCAGAATGCCCCGGGCCACCGCCCGCAGCTCGGCCAGGGCCTGCTCGGCCGCGCTCTGCGCGCGTTCCAGCAGGACCTCGGCCTCGGCCGGGTCGCGGGTCAGCATCCGGCGGGCCGCACCGAGCAGGACGGTGGTGGCGACCAGCCGGTTCTGGGTGCCGTCGTGCAGCGACCGCTCGATGCGGCGCAGCTCGGTGGCGTGCGCGTCCAGGGCCGCGGCCCGGGTCGCGGTCAGCTCGGCGATGCGCAGCGACAGGTCGGTCCCCGGGCCGGGCGCGAGCAGCCGCCGGCCGGGCGCGGCCTGCCACCGGGCCAGCGCCGGGGACAGGCCGACCGTCAGCACCGCCCAGCAGACGCCGAGCAGCGAGACGGTGACCACGCCGGGCCAGTCGTGCACGGTCCACAGGCCCAGCCCCGGGGTGCGCCCGCCCTCGGGGATCAGCCGCCACCACAGCGCGAACGTGCCGTCCCGGACCGCCCAGACGGGCAGCTGGATGCCGAGGACGCCGAGCAGCAGGCCGGCGGTGGCGTGGCGGATCAGCCAGCGCAGCTCGCGGCGGGTGGCCGGATCGGTGAGCACGGCCCGCCAGCGCCCGGGCGGCGGGCCAGGGCTGAGCACCTCGGCGCCGCGCCGCGACAGCCGCGCCCGCTCCAGATCCGCGACGGCGTGCAGGGCGCGCGCCGCCGAGGGCACCAGCGCCAGTCCGATCCCGATCAGCCCGGCGGCGGCCACCAGGGCCAGCCACAGCAGCACGCCCAGGGCCAGGGCGGCCGTGCCGAGCCCGCCGACCAGGTCGCGCAGCGCCCGCCCGGTGGAGCCGCGGGCCTCCCCCGCCAGCCGCCGGATCTGTGTCGCCTCCATGGCCGCTGACCCTAGGGGGCGAACGCCACCGGTGGCCCGGCCGGGGCCGGAAAGTACAGCTGGCTGTACCCCCGGCCGGGCAGGTGACGGGATGGGAGACCGGCCGGGACGCGCCTAGCGTCGACGGCATGACCGACATCGACCGCAACCACCCGTCCGCCGGCCGGGCGCTGGCCTGGACGCTGCTCGTGCTCTGCACGGTCGGCAACCTGGCGCTCTCGCTCTACGGCGGCGCGCTCGTGCTGCACATCGCGCTGGGCGTGGCCACCGTGGTGTGCGTCGCCGCGCTGGTGTTCACCTACCTGCGGCGTACCCGCTGAACGCCGGAGGCGGGGCCCGCGAACCGCCGGCCCCGCCTCCCGGTCCCGCGTCAGACGAAGACGTCCAGGATCATCACGCAGGCGAAGCCGACCACCGAGATGATCGTCTCCATCACCGACCAGGTCTTGATGGTCTGCCCGACGGTCATCCCGAAGTACTCCTTGACCAGCCAGAAACCCGCGTCGTTGACGTGCGAGAAGAACAGCGAGCCACAGCCGATGGCCAGGGCCAGCAGCGAGATCTCGGGCTTGTCGAGGGTCGCGGCGAGCGGGGCCACGATGCCCGCGGCGGTGATCGTGGCGACGGTGGCCGAGCCGGTCGCCACCCGGATGCCCACCGCCACCAGGAAGCCGAGCAGCAGGGCCGAGATGTTCGCGTCCTTGGCCGCGTCGGCGACCACGTTGCCGACCCCGGCGTCCACCAGCACCTGCTTGAAGCCGCCGCCGGCGGCGACGATGAGCAGGATGCCGGCGATCGGCGGCAGCGAGCCGCCGATGACCGCCGAGGTCTGCGCCCGGTCGAAGCCGGCCCGCTTGCCCAGCGTCCACATCGCCAGCAGCACGCCGGCCAGCAGCGCGACCACCGGCGTGCCGGCGATGTCGAGCGCCTGGCGCAGGCCGGTGTCCTCGTCCAGGGTGAGCTCGCCGACGGCGCGGATCAGCATCAGCACGATCGGTAGCAGGATCGTCAGCACCGCGGCGGTGACGCTGGGGTGGCGCCGGCGGTCCGGCAGGCCGGCGTCGACCGGCCGGTCCGGCTCCGCCGAGCCGGCGTTGGCCAGGTCGTCGCGGTCCACGAAGTCCTGACCGCCGGCTGGGCCGGAACCGGCGGACCGGTCGCCGACGCCCGCCGGCGCCAGCAGGGCGGGCACCGCGAGCGGCACCCGCTTGGCGATGAAGTTGCCGAAGACCGGGCCCGCGATGATCACCGTGGGGATGGCGCAGATGAGGCCGAAGGCCAGGGTGAGGCCCAGGTCGGCGCCGAGGCTGGACACCGCGACCAGCGGGCCGGGGTGCGGCGGGACCAGGCCGTGCAGCACCGACAGGCCGGCCAGCGCCGGGATGCCGATCTTCAGCAGCGGCACGTCGGTGCGCCGGGCCACCAGCAGCACGATCGGCACCAGCAGCACGACGCCGACCTCGAAGAACAGCGGCAGGCCGATGAGCGCCGCGACGCCGGCCATGGCCCACGGCAGCGCCGATCCGGAGAACCGCCGGACGATCGAGGTGACGATGCCGTCGGCGCCGCCGGACTCGGCCAGCAGCGCCCCGATCATCGAGCCGAGCGCGATCAGCAGGCCGACGCTGCCGACCGTGCTGCCGACCCCGGCGGTGAAGGACTTGATGGTGGCGTCGGGCGCGACGCCGGCCACGACCCCGAGGACGGCCGCACCGATGATCAGGGCGAGGAAGGGATGCCATTTGGCCCAGGCGATGAGCAGGACGACGGCCGCGATGCCGAGCACCGCGGCGAGGACGAGCTGGCCGGTCCCGGCGGAGGTGATCGCTTCCGCGGCCAGCACCGGTGCAGAGAGCGGGATCATGCGCGTGCCCTACCCGATGCCCCCGCTTTCCAACCCCGTCCTGCTGACCGGGCGGAAAGCCACGGCGGCCGGGGCCGCCGGGCCGCGGCTCAGTCCTGCAGCGCGGTGGACAGCCCGGCCTTGACGGTACGGCTGAAGTCGTCGGCCACGATCTCCGGACGGCCGGCCTCGACGCCGTCCAGGGCCAGCTTGGCCACCACGGCCGGGTCGACCTTCTGCTCCGCCGGGACTCCGGCCGCCATGTCGGTGTCCATGAAGCCCACGTGCAGGGCCGACACCGTGATGCCCCGGGGGGCGAGCAGATCGCGCAGGGCGTTGCTCTGCGCCCACTCGGCCGCCTTGGCCGCGGCGTACGCCCCGAACGGGGCCGGGTGCACCCAGGACAGCACCGACAGCACGTTCAGCACCGCGCCGCCGCCGTTGCGTTCGAGGACCGGCGCGAAGGCCCGGGTGACGGCCAGCGTGCCGAAGTAGTGCGTCTCCATCTCGGCCCGGATCTCGTCGAGGTCGCCGTCCAGCAGGCCGGCGCCGCGGCTGGTGCCGGCGTTGTTGATCAGCACGGTGGCGTCCCCGGCGAGCTCGGCCGCCCGGGCCACCGCCGCGGGGTCGGTGATGTCGAGGCACACGGGGATCACGCCCGGCAGGTCGATGGTCTCGGGGCGCCGGGCGGCCGCGTACACCGTGGCGCCGCGCTGCAGGAGCTGGGCGGCGAAGTGCCGGCCGAGGCCGCGGTTGGCCCCGGTGACGAGGGCGACGGAGTTCTCGAGCTGCATGGTGGTTCCTTCCGTAGGTCCGACGAAAAATAGATTATGACCCTCATCTAAACCGGGCAAGGTTGGATGACGGACGTCATATAAGATGGGGGCCGGAGGTGCGGCATGGCACGGTCGACGCAGGCCCAGGCCCAGCAGAACCGCGAGCGGGTGGTCGCCGAGGCGGCCCGGCTGTTCCGCGAGCGCGGCGTGCCGGGGGTCAGCGTCGCTGACCTGATGGCCGCCGCCGGGCTGACCCACGGCGGTTTCTACAAGCGGTTCGCGTCCAAGGAGGCGCTGGTCGCCGAGGCCACCGGCCGGGCCTTCGGTGAGCTCGGCGCGCGGCTGGCCGCCCTCGACGAGCAGCACGCCGGCGACCGCGCGGCCGCCCGGTCGGCGCTGCTCGACTACTACTTCTCCGCCGAGCACCGCGACGACGCCGGGCAGGGCTGCCCCGCCACCGCCCTGGGCGGGGACCTGGCCCGCGAGGCGGCCGACAGCCCGGCGCGGGAGCCGTACGCGGCGGGGGTGCGCGACTTCGCCCGCTGGCTGGCCGACGGCGACGAGGAGGACCTGGTGGCGGTGGCCACGATGGCGGGCGCCCTGATGCTGTCCCGGGCGACGGCCGGCACCGACCTCTCCGACCGCTTCCTGGCGGCCGCCCACCGGTCGCTGGCGGAGCGGAACCCGACCTGAGCGGGCGGGCTACGAGCCGGGCGGCCCGACCGGGAGCCCGTCCTGGAGCAGGGCGAGCGCCCGGTCGAAGTCGTCGTGGTACGTGACGCCCTGGGCCATGCCCATCCCGTCCCGGGTCGCGGCGAGCGCCGCGCCGATGACCGCGCCGGCCAGCACCCGGGCGGAGAAGTCGTCGGCCGGCAGCCCGGCGCGCTCGGCCACCACCTCGGCGAGCAACGTGATCGAGTCGGCGAACTGCTGCTGGTTGCGCATCCGCAGCTCGGGGACGGACCGGATGAGCTGCTGCCGGCGCCGCTCCTGGGCCCACTGCTCGTCGGTGAGCTGGCCGAAGAACTCGCGCAGGCTGCGCCGGACGGCCTCGAGCGGGCTGAGCTCCGGGGGCTGGGCCCGCAGCGCGGCGACCACGGCCGGGTCGTAGTCGTCGGCGAGGACCACGTCCTCCTTGGTCGGGAAGTACCGGAAGAACGTGCTCGGCGAGACGTCCGCCGCCTCGGCGATCTGGTCGACCGTCGTGGCGGCGTACCCCTGCGCCTCGAAGAGCCGCATCGCGTGCTCGCGGATGGCGGCCCGGGTCTTGGCCTTCTTGCGCTCGCGCAGCCCGATCGGCAGGGACGACGTCATACCACCGATTCTGCCGGGGCCGGCAGCGATCCGGGCGGCAGGGGTGCGGGCGCCGCCGGCGCCCGGCCGGGCAGGAAGAGCAGCGAGAGGACGGCGCCCACCGCGGCGACCACCGCGGCGACCACCAGCGCGCTGTCCATCCCGGCGGTGAACGCCGCCCGCACCGAGGCGAGCAGGGCCCCGTCGCCGAGCCCGCCGGCGACCGCGACCCCGGCGGTGGCGCTGTCGCGGACCGCCCCGGCCGCCGTCGCGCTCAGCCCCGTCACGTCCACCTGGTCGCGGTACGCGCCGTTGAGGACCGTGCCCAGCACGGTCACCCCGATCGCCGCGCCCACCTGGCGCATCGCCTGGATCAGCCCGGAGCCGACCCCGCTGCGCTCGACGCTCAGCGCGCCGAGGGCCGCGTTCATGGCCGGCGGCATGGTGCAGCCGAGCCCGACCCCGGCGACGGAGATCCACGCGGCGACGGAGCCGTAGCCGGTGTCCGGGCCGGTCGCGGCGCCGGCGAACAGGCCCGCCGCCATCAGCACCAGCCCCGCCGTCACCAGGGTCCGGGCGCCCAGCCGCGGCTCCAGCCGCCCGGCGACGCGGGCCCCGACCAGCAGCCCGCCGATGACCGGCAGCAGGCGCAGGCCGGTGCCCAGCGCGTCGCTGCCGCCGATCGCCTGGAAGAACTGCGGCAGCGCGAAGAGCATGCCGAACATGCCGAAGCTGGCCACCGTGGCCAGCAGCGAACCCCAGGTGAAGGCCCGGGAGCGGAACAGCGCCAGGTCGACCAGCGGGGCCCGGGCCCGCCGCTGCCAGGCCAGGAAGAGGGCCAGCAGGGCGCCGCCGCCGGCCGCGGTGAGCAGGGACAGCGGGTCGGTCCAGCCGCGCTCGCCGGCCTCGATGACGCCGTAGGTGACCGCGACCAGCCCGGCCGTGGACAGCACGATCCCCACCGGGTCGAAGCGGCGGCCGCGGTCGCCGTGCGACTCCGGCACCCAGAGCGCGACGGCGACCAGCCCGGCCAGCACCATCGGCACGTTGATGAGGAAGACCGCGCCCCACCAGAAGTGGTCCAGCAGCCAGCCGCCGACCACCGGTCCGAGCGGGATGCCGAGCGCGCTGGCGGTGACCCACACGGTCAGCGCCCGGGACCGCTCCGCCGGCTCGAACAGCACGGTCAGCACGGCTGAGGTGAGCGGCATGAGCACCGCGGCGCCGAGTCCGAGGGCGGCCCGGGCGGCGATGAGCTGACCGGTCGTGGTCGCGTACGCGCAGGCGACCGACGCCGCGCCGAAGACGACCAGCGCGCCGAGCAGCATCCGCTTGCGGCCGAACCGGTCACCCAGCATGCCGGCCGGCAGCAGCGCGGCCGCCAGCACCAGCAGGTAGGCGGTCGTGATCCATTGCAGGTCACCGGTCGTGGCGTGCAGGTCGCCGGCCAGGGTGGGCAGCGCGACGCTGAGCACGGTGCTGTCCAGGCCCACGGCCAGGGTGCAGAGGGCGAGCGCGGCCAGCGCCCACCAGCGAGATGTGGAAGTAGCCATGAAATGACAGTAACACTCAAAAACAAGTGGCTTTCATGTGGCGCGGTGCGCGATGATCGGGACGTGAACGACTTCATCGGCGCGCTGGGGCTCCCGGGCCTGGCGGATGTGCACACCCACTTCCTGCCCGAGCGCATGCAGCGCCGGGTCTGGGCCCACTTCGACCAGGCCGGGCCGCTGATCGGCCGGCCCTGGCCGATCCGCTACCGCGGCACCGAGGCCGAGCGGGTGGCCGAGCTGGGGAGACTGGGCGTACGGCTGTTCTCGGCCCTGGCGTACGCGCACCGCCCCGGCATGGCCGCCGACCTCAACACGTGGACGCTGGACTTCGCCGCGCGCACCCCCGGCTGCCTGCCCAGCGCGACGTTCTTCCCGGAGCCGTCCGCGCTCACCGACGTCCGCACGGCGCTGGACCGCGGCGCCCGGATCTTCAAGCTGCACCTGCAGGTCGGCGGCTTCGACCCGCGCGACGAGCAGCTGGACGAGGCGTGGGGCCTGCTGGCCGACACCGGCACGCCCGTCGTCGTGCACGCCGGCTCCGGCCCGGTCGCCAACGGCTTCACCGGACCCGGCCCGATCGGCGAGGTGCTCGCCCGCCACCCGCGCCTCACGCTGCTCGTCGCCCACCTCGGCGGGCCGGAGTACGAGGGCTTCCTCGCGCTGGCCGAGCGGCACGAGCGGGCCGGGCTGGACACCACGATGGCCTTCACCGACTTCTTCGAGCAGCTCGCCCCGTACCCGCCGGCCCTGCTGCCCCGGCTGCGCGAGCTCGGGCTGGCCGGCCGGGTGCTGCTCGGCAGCGACTTCCCCAACATCCCCTACCCGTACGGCCACCAGCTCGAGTCGCTGCGCCGGCTGGAGCTCGGCGACGACTGGCTGCGCGCGGTCTGCTGGCACAACGCCGCCCGGCTTTTCGGTATCGATACCGCGTAGCCGCCGGTCCCGCGTGCGCGGCTGTGCCACGATCACATCGATCAAGACGCGCGAGACGAGGTGTGCCATGAAGAAGGCCGTGGGCTGGATCGTCCTGGCGCTGGTCATCTTCTACATCGGCACGAACCCCGGGCCGGCCGCCGACATCGCCCGGGGCATCGGGGACGGCGTCGCCGAGGTGTTCCGCAACATCGGCGTGTTCTTCTCCGACCTGGCCGACTGAGGCGGCCGGCGTGCACGTCGTCTGCGTGGGGCTGGCCACCGTGGACCTGGTGCAGCGCGTCGAGCGGCTGCCCGGCGTGGACGCCAAGGCCGAGGCGCTCGCCGCGGACGTGGCCGCGGGCGGCCCGGCCACCAACGCGGCGATCACGGCGGCCGCCCTGGGCGCCACGGTCACCCTGGTCACCGCGGTCGGCGCGCACCCGCTGGCCGGCCTGATCCACGCCGACGCCGCGGCGTACGGGGTGACGGTGCTCGACGCGACGCCGCTGGCGCGTACCCCGCCGCCGGTCTCGGCCGTCACCGTGCTGGACGCCACCGGCGAGCGCACCATCGTCAGCCGCAATGCCGCCGGGGCCGAGGTGCCCGTGCCGCCCGGCCTGGCCGGGGTGCTGGCCGGCGCGGACGTGGTGCTGGCGGACGGCCACCACCCGCGGCTCGCCCGCGCCGCCGCCGCGTGCGGGCGGCCGCTGCTGCTGGACGCGGGCAGCTGGCGACCGGTCTTCGCCGACCTGCTGCCGGCCGCCGACGTGGTGGTCTGCTCGGCGGCGTTCCGCCCACCCGGCCCGGCCCCGGTCCGCGAGGCGCTGCGGGCCGCCGGGGTGCGGCGCGGGGCCGTCACCCACGGGCCGGCGCCGGTCCGCTGGTGGTCCGGCGACGAGAGCGGCGAGCTGACCGTGCCGCCGGTCGCGGCGGTGGACACGGCCGGGGCCGGCGACGTCTTCCACGGCGCGCTCGCGGTGGCCCTGGGCCGCGGCGACGAGCTGGTGCCGGCGCTGCGCTACGCGGTGGGCGTCGCCGGCGTCCGGGTCCGGCACGCCGGGCCGCGCGCGTGGCTGCGGGCCCTGCCGGGGGCTCCCCCGGCCGTGGCCTGACCGCCCGGCCGAGCGCCGGCCGCGGGCCTCACCGGGGGCGTCGCTGCGGGCCCGCCTGCGCGGCCGGCGGCGGGCCGAAGCTGTCCAGCACCACGGCCAGTCGCGGCAGCTCGCCCGCCCACGCCGCGGCCGGCGCCTGCCATTCGACCAGGTAGATGCGGTCCCCCACACTCAGCACCCGGCGCAGCCCGTGCATCGCGGCGCCCCCGGGGTCGCGGAACGTGTACTCCCACACCGCCCCGGCCGGCGCGCCCAGCGCCTCGATCCGCAGCCGCCGGTACGACGCCAGGGACACGGCGTTCTCCTCGGCGACCAGCGCCGCGACCACGTCGCGCGGCGCCGGGTCCCACCGGCCGACGCGCAGCACCGGCGCGCCGGCCGCGGCCCGGAACACCAGCGCCCCGGCGTCCCGGCCGCGGCGCCAGCCCACCGGCACCGCGACCCGGAACTGCCCGGTCTCGGTCCACCAGCGGAAGTCCCGGGGCAGCACGAAGGGGGCCCGGGCGGGCGGGAAGGCCGCCACCGCGGGCGCGTTGCCGGGCCGGTCGTCGTAGCGCACCGCCGCCGCCGTCCCGCCGAGGGCCGCCAGCAGGACGAAGACCGCGGCGGCGGCCATCCGGCGGTCCGCGCGGCCCGGCCCGGCGTCCGGCGCGGCCACCCGGCGCAACTGCGCCTCCACCTCGGACGCGCTGAGCCGCTGCACCGGATCGCGCCGCAGCAGACCCTCCAGCACGCCGGTGAGCGGGCCCGCGCGCGCCAGCGGGTCGGGCGGGCTGCCGGCCAGGGCGCGCAGGGTGTCGTCGACGGTCGCCCGCACGTACGGCGGCCGGCCCTCGACGGCGTGGTAGAGCGTCGCGCCCAGCGACCAGAGATCGGCCTGCGGGGTCGAAACGCCGCGGACCAGCCGTTCCGGCGCGATGTACTTGGGCGACCCGAGCAGGATGCCGGCGCCGGTGAGCGCGCGGACGCCCGCGTCGGTGCCGGCCGGGCCGAAGTCGGCCAGCACGATGCGCCCGTCGTCGCCGATGAGCACGTTGGCCGGCTTGACGTCGAGGTGCAGCACCCCGGCGCGGCCGGCCGCGTTCAGCGCCTTCAGCACGGCCAGCCCGACGGCCGCCGCCCGCTCCGGCGGCAACGGCCCCGACTCCTGGATGACCTCCAGCAGCGTGCGGGACGCGACGTACTCCATCACGATCCACGGCTCCCGGTGCCCGGGCAGCACGTCGAGGATCCGGATCACGTTGCGGTGCCGGACCCGGGCCAGCGCCCGCGCCTCCCGCAGTGTCAGATCTCGGACCAGGTCCTGCTGGGCGGGGGTGAGGCCGGGCGGCAGCGCGCACTTCTTGACCGCCACCTGGCGGGAGGTCAGCTCGTCGGCGGCCAGCCACACCCGGCCCATGCCCCCGGCCGCCAGCGCCCGCAGGAGCCGGTAGCGACCGGCCACCAGGTGTCCTTCCGGCGCCATGCCGTCACCTCAGGCTTTGCGAAGGTCAGCAGCACTTCGACGATACTGGACCCGGCCCCGGATGTCGGCCCCGCGGACGCGGAGTTCGGACGACCCCGGGCTGTCCACACAGGCGTGCCGAGGGCACCGCTCGGAGGACTTGACCATCGTCGATGCGCGCGTATCGTGGCTGCGACATCACCATGGGCAACCGTTGGGGTCGTCCGTGGTCACCGGCCCGCCGGTACGCCCGGCCGCCGCCCGGTGCGGCGGCTCGCGCGCGGCCCGGCCGGGCGACGAGGACGCTGGGCGATGAGGCGAATGCAGAGACGCGGACCCGGTCATCGACTGTTGCCGATGCTGTGCGTGGGGCTGGCCGTACTGGTGGCGACCGGTCCGGCCGCGGTGGCGACGCGCCGTCCGGCGGCGCTGGACCGGGCCGGGCCGGCGCACGACCACCAGCACGCCGCCGACACCGCCGACACCGCAGCCGGCCGGTCCCGCGCCTCGGCCGCCGATCTGGCGGTCCGCCTGCAGGCGCTGCTCGGGCAGCACTCCATCCTGGCGGCCGACCTGATGCGCAGCCGGATCCGCGGCGACGACAGCTTCGTCCAGGCGGCCAACGCCGCGCTCGGTGAGAACACCGAAGCGATGACCGACCTGGTGGGGCAGCTCTTCGGCCCGGCCACCGGGCGGCGGTTCGGTCCGATGTGGTCCCAGCACGTCGTGTCGCTGGTGACGTACGCCGCCGCGGTGGCCGACCAGGACGCCGGCGCGCTGACCCGCGCCCGGCGGGAGCTGGTCGAGTACGAGGAACAGCTCGCCGACTTCTTCGCCGGGGGGTCCCACGGCCGGCTGAGCCGGCCGGCCGCCCGGGCGGCGATCCTCATGCACGTCGACCACCTGACCCGGCAGGCGGACGCGTACGCGGCGGGCGACCACGCCACCGCCGACCGGCTGTACCGGCAGAGCTACCAGCACACCTACGACCTGGGCCTGACCCTGGCCGAGGCGCTGCTGCCGGCGGCCGACCGGGCGACCCTGCGCCAGCCCATCTGGCGGCTGCGCTCCCAGCTCGGCAAGCTGCTGGCCGAGCACGCCGCGCTGGTGGAGGACGTGACCCGGGCGGCGGAGACCGGCGGACCCGACTTCGACGCCGCCGCGGAGATGATCAACGGCAACACCCGGGACGTGGCGGCCGCGGTGGACACGCTGTTCGGCGCGGCGGCCGCGCGGCGGTTCCAGGCGCTCTGGGCCTCGCACGTGGAGCAGATCGTGGCGTACGCCGGCGCGACCGCCGCCGGCCGCAACGACCGCAAGGAGCGCGCCCGCGCTTCGCTGCGGGACTTCGAGCGCGGCCTGGCGGCGGTGCTGGCCCCGGCCACCGGCGGCCGGATGACCCCGGCCGCCCTGTCCGCGGCGCTGACCGAACACGACCGGATGCTGCTGCGCCACGCCGACCTGTACGCCGCCAAGGACTACCAGGGCGCCCAGGAGGTCGCCGGGCGCACGTACCAGCACATGTTCGACCTGGCCCGCCGGCTCGCCGACGGCTTCGGCGCCGAGGTCGCGTCGCGCCTGCCCCGCGGCGGCCCGGAGACCGGCCAGGGCGGCCTCGCCGGGCCTCGCTGACATGCGCGCGTACGCCCGCACCGCGTCGCTGGCCGGCCTGGCGCTGGCCGCCATCGCGGCCCTGGCCGGCGCCCAGCCCCAAGCCGGCGCCCCGCCGCCGGCCGGCGCTCCGCCTCGGGCCGGCGAGCAGCCGCGGGTCGCCGGCAGCGCGGCGGCGCGGGCGGACAGCTTCCGCTCGGCCCGCACCTATCCGTCGGTGGCGGCGCCGGTGCGGCTGCGCATCCGGGCGCTGCACGTCGACAGCCGGGTGCAGCGGCTGGGCCTGCGCGACGACGGCACGGTCGCGGTGCCGGAGAAGACCGACGTCGCCGGCTGGTACGAGGGCGGCCCCCGCCCCGGCCAGCCCGGCCCGGCGGTGATCCTGGGCCACGTCGACTCGCGCACCGGGCCGGGCGTCTTCGTCAACCTGAGCACGGTACGGCGCGGCACGGAGATCCGCGTCGACCGCGCCGACGGCAGCACGGTGAGGTTCCGGGTGCGCAAGGTGTCGCAGGTGGCCAAGACCCGCTTCCCCACCGACCTGGTGTACGCCCCCAGCCTCGATCCCACCCTGCGGCTGGTCACCTGCGGCGGAAGCTTCGACCGCTCTCGAGGAAGCTACCGGGACAATGTCATCGTGTTCGCCGACCAGGCCTGAGCGCCGCCGGGCACGCGCCGCCGCGCTGCTGCTGGCGGCGCTGCTGCCGGTCGCGGCCCCGACCCTGGGCGCCGTCCCGGCCTCGGCGGCCGCGCCCGTCCCGCTGTCCGTGGCCGCCGTCCTGGTCGACCGGGCGCAGACCACGCTGGTCGTCGACCTGAGCGCCGGCGCCCCGGACGGCCGGCGCAGCGTGTCGGTGACCCGCGACGGCGAGCGGCAACCGGCGACGCTGGCGCCGGTGGTGGCGGACGGCCTGGCGGTCACCCTGGTCGTCGACACGTCGACGGCGGGCGCCGCGGAACTGCCGGCCTGGCTCAGCGCCGCCGCCCGGTTCGTCCTGGAGGCGCCGGCGACCACCCGGGCCGCCGTGATCGCCGACTCGGCGCCCGCCGCGGTGACGATCGGCGCCCAGCGCGGCCCGACCGGCGTGGTGCGGGCGCTGACGTCCGTACGCCCGCGCGGCGAACGCGACACCGCGGCGGCCCTCGGGCTGGCGGCCCGGCAGTTCCCGGACGCCGCGGCGGGCCGGCGGGTGGCCGTGCTCTACACGACCGCACCCGACGCGGGCGGCGAGACGGCGGCGGCGCTGGCGGCCCGGTTCCGGGCGAGCGGCACGATCCTCGTGGTGGTGGCCACGGCCGTGGGCGGCCCGTACTGGGCGGCCGCGGCGGCGGCCACCGGCGGGTTCTTCGCGCCCGCGGGCGATCCCGTCGTCATCCCGGCCCTGGACCAGGTGACGACCACGCTGCGGGGCCGCTACCTGGTGCGGTTCCCCACCCCGCGGGAGCTGCCGGCGCGGGTCAACGTCCGCGTCGACGTCGGGCAGCTCAGCCTGGCGGGCGAGGCCGTGGTGGCCGCGCCCGCCGGCGCGCGGCCCGCACCGGGTCGCTCGTGGACCACGACGGCGGCGGTGGTGCTCGCCCTCGTGGTCGCCGGCCTCGCGCTTGCGGCGCTGGTGGTGGCCGTTCGATGGCGGCGGCTCCGGGATCGGCGGCGGCTGCCCCGGTATCCGGGCGACGGGCCCCCGGGGTGGAATGTTGCCGGTCCCCGGCCGGACGGCGGTCAGCTCGCGGCGGCGGGACATGCGGGCACCGGCTCGTCCGGCGGGCCACCGCCGGGGATGGCGGGCCGCTCGCTCACCGGGCTGTCCGGCGCTCGCCCGCCGGGGGCCGGGCTCTTCGGCGCTCGCTTGCCGGCAGCCGGCCTCCCCGGCGCTCACCCACCGGCAGCCGGCCTCCCCGGCGCTCACCCGCCGACAGACGGCCTCCCCGGCGCTCACCCGCCGACAGACGGCCTCCCCGGCGCTCACCCACCGGCAGCCGGCCTCCCCGGCGCTCACCCGCCGGTAGACGGGCTTCCCGGCACTCACCCGCCGGTAGACGGGCTTCCCGGCACTCACCCGCCGACAGACGGCCTCCCCGGCGCGCGTCCGCCGGCCGCATCCGGCCGGTCGCGGGCCGGTCCCGCCGCCGGGCGCCCTGCCGATCCCCCGCCGGGGGTCGCGCGCGGACGGGCGACGGTGCCCGGAACGGTGGCCCGGGGACGCGCCAAGGTGCCGGAGAGTTCCCGCGCCGACCGGCCGCCCGGGCGGTGACACCCCGCCGGCGTCATCTCTATCGTTGACCGCCGTGACCGATCTTGTGCACCTGACCCCGCAGCACAGCGCCCGGCGCGTCGCCCGGACGGGCATCGCCGCACGCAGCCGGGGCTGGTTCGGCGACCGGGGCGTCTTCTGCATGCCGGTGCTGCCGTCGTTCACGCTGACCCATCAATGGGTGCGCGAGCTGCGCCGGTGGCACCCGGGCGTGCTGGCCGCGGTGCAGCTCCGCCTGCCCGGCGACGAGCCGGTGACCGTCGGCCGGTACGGCGTCCCACCGCAGCGCCTCACCGCCGCCCGGGCCGCCGCCCTGGTCCGCGAGCTGGCCGATCCGCGAGGCTACGAGGTGTTCGTGCCCCGGGCCGTCACCGCGGCCGAGATCCGCCACGTGCGCAGCATCCCGCAGGGTGTCGGCTGGCGCTACCTGCCCGGCGCCCACGGCACCCGGCCGTGCGCCTGCCCCCGCTGCCTGGCCGCCGGCACGCCGGGCGCGGCGAAGATCCGGCGCCGGTTCTCCCCCGACGGGCCGGCGCCCACCAAGCCCGAACTCATGGCGGCGCTGCGGGCGGCGACCACGTCCGAGGAGATCATCGAGGCGCTGTGGATGCTCGGCGGCCGCCGTCGCGGCGGCGCCGAGGAGCTGGCCTACCTCGCCGTCCACCCCGACCCGGAGGTCCGGGAGGCGCTGGCCGAACTCCTGGGGAACTATCGCGGGCGCGCGGCGCGCGAGCTCCGGAGGACGCTCGACCCCCAGAGCGACGAAACGCCCGGCCGGTAGGGGCCCGACCAGCGCTACGCCCGGCCCGACCGACGCGGCGCCCGCCCGGCCGATGCAGCCAGCCGACTAACGCAACGCCCACCCACCCGACCGACACCACGCCCGACCGACCGACCAGCGCCACGCCAAGCCCACCGACACGGCGCGCGCCCGGCCGATGCAGCCAGCCAACCAGCGCGACGCCAACCCCTCAGCACGCCCGGCCCACCAATGCCGGGCCAGTCCACCCACGCGCCAGCCCGCCAACCAATGCGCCACCCCAATTGGCGCGCGCGGTGTCGGCCGTAATGCGCTGCGCCGGCCGCCGCGAGCGGGCAAGATCTCGGTGGTGGAGCTGTTCGCGGAGCCCGGCCGTCCGGCGCGCAAGCCGTGCGCCCGGTGCGGGCATCCCACGCGCGTCGACCGGATGGTGCACGGCTTCGGCGAGGACTGCGCCCTCAAGCTGGGCCTGATCGTGGCCGTGCCGCGGCTGCACGCGGGCGAGCAGACCGGCACGGACCTCCTGGACCTGCTGGCCGCGGAGCCGGACGACTGCTGCGACGGCTGGGACCGCTGACCGACCCGTCCGGCTGGCCGGAGTTTGTGCTCATACGGGCGGGATCCGCCCGGCGCCGAAGTGGACCCCTCAGCGGACGGCGGTCCGGCCAGTCCTCACCCCGTCCCGTCCGGTCAATTCGGACCGTACCGGCGCATGTCGATCGCTCCCGTCATCACTGCGGCCCCCGGGGGATCGGCCGACCCGGTGGTCCGGGACCCCCAACATCCGATGCGTGACAGAGCCCATTCCGCGTACGTTCTTTCATAATGATCATCAACAAGCCCCGGACCAGCGACGGAATGCGTCACGGCCGGGAACCGGGCACCGTACGGGCGCGCGTCCGGGCCCGCGGCCCGGTGCCGCGGCAGGCGTCGCCCGGCGAGCAGACCCGGCGGGTGCCGCTTCCGGTACGGACCCCGCGCGTCGTGGCGATCGTGCCCGCCTACAACGAGGCCGCCTCCATCGCGGCGACCGTGCGCGCCCTGCGCGGGCAGTGGGCGCCGCGCCTGGACGAGATCATCGTGGTGCCGAACAACTGCACCGACGACACCGCGCGGCTGGCCCGGGCGGCCGGCGCGACGGTGCTGGAGTTCCCCGGCGTCAACGTCCACAAGAAGGCCGGCGCCCTGAACTGGGCGATCACCCGGCTGCTGCCGCGGCTGCGGGACGAGGACCAGATCCTGGTCACCGACGCCGACAGCGTGCTGGACCCGGACTTCACCCAGCACGCCCGCCGGGCCCTGCTGCGCCCGCAGCTCAACGGCCACCGCCGCTCCCGGCGCCGCCGGCCGCCGGTCGGGGCGGTGTGCGCGTGCTTCCGCACCGACCTGGGCCCGACCGGCCTGCTGGCCCGGTTGCAGCGCAACGAGTACGAGCGCTTCGCCCGCCAGATCGGCCGGGGCGGCGACAACGCCCTCGTGCTGTCCGGCGTGGCCACCCTGTTCGACGTGGCGGCGGTCCGGGCCGTCATCGCCGCCCGCGGCCACTCCCTGCCCGGCTATCCCGGGGAGTTCTACCACCGTGACACCGCCACCGAGGACATCGAGCTGACGTTCGCGTTCCGCGCGCTCGGCTACCGGCCGATGGCGCCGGCGTCGGCCCGGGCGGTGACCGACATCATGCCCACCTGGAGGGCGCTGAAGGATCAGCGCCTGCGCTGGCAGCGCGGCATGCTCGACAGCCTGCGGATCTACGGCCTGACCCGGGCCACGGCGGCGGACCTGGCCCGCCAGCTCGGCATCTACGCGGGCTCACTGCTGGCCCCGGCCTATCTCGCCTTCCTGCTGCTGGCGACGCTGGGTTACGGCTCGGTGCCGTTCTCATGGCGGTGGGCGCCGCTGAGCTTGCTGTTCGTCATCGAGCGGGTGTGGACAGTGCGCCGGAACCGCCCGTCGGACCTGCTGCTGGCGGCGGTCCTGGCGCCGGAGTGGGCCTACGAGCAATGGCGCTCGGGGGTGTACTGGCTGGCGGTGTGGAAGACCTTGCGCGGCTCCCGCCGCGAATGGATCAACGTCTGATTCCTGGGGAGGAACTCATGTACGGACAGGTTGCCGGGGGCAGCGCGGTCGCCGGGGGCGGCGCGCTCGCCCTGACCGGCTACAACACGGTGTGGACGGTGGTCGCGGGCCTCACGGTCGTGGTCGCCGGCCTGGCGGTCATGCGCCTGGTGCCGAAGCGGCGCCGGGTACGCGGCTGACCGCTCGCCCAGCCGGACGCGGCCCCTGCCCCGGTGGGGGCAGGGGCCGCGCCCCGCCCGAACCAGACCGCGCCGCCGGGAGAAGGCCGCCGTTCAGCCCGCGACCGGCCTGGCCGCGGCGATCACCTGGGTCAGCGACGCGTGCAGCCGCTGAAGCTCCTCGATCGGCAGCCCGAGGCGCTGCACCACCGCCGGCGGGATCAGCTCCGCGCGGCTGCGCAGCGCCTGTCCCGTCGCGGTGAGCGTCACGGCGAGACTGCGCTCGTCGGCCGGGTCGCGTTGCCGGCGCAGGTAGCCGCTCGCCTCCAGCCTTTTGAGCAGCGGTGACAGCGTGCCGGGGTCGAGCTGCAGCAGGCCGCTGAGCTCGCGCACGGACAGCGGCGCATGCTGCCACAGCGCCAGCATCACCAGGTACTGCGGGTGGGTCAGGCCCATCGGCTCCAGCAGCGGGCGGTAGACCGCCACGACGCTGCGGGCCGCGACGGACAGCGCGAAGCAGACCTGCTGCTCCAGCGCCAGCGGGCCCGCGATGTCGACCTGCTCACTCATCGGCGTTCTCCTCAGCTCCCTGGTTAGACTACCAATGATTGGCGTACAAACCATTGGTGTTAAAACTATTGGTGTGGCAACGATGCTGGGAGGCGCGGCGATGTCGGAGGCGAAGGACGAGAGCGGCAACCGGTTCGTGCGGTGGTACCGCACAACCGTTCACAATTGGTTCTTCCGGTCCATGATCGGCCCCGCGCAGACCTCGAACGCGGTGCACGGCGCCGAGGCGTACGCCCGCGAGCAGTGGAAGCTCGACCTCGAGGCCCGTAAGCGCCACACCCGGCTGGAACGCGAACGCAAGCGGGCCGCCCGGGAGGCCCGGGAGCGCCGCTGAGCGGGGTCACCGCCGGCCCGAGATCCATCTGTGCACGTGTACATATCAGCGCGACATGATGTCGATGGGATTACCGACGGGTAACGAATGTGACAGAGCATTGACCTGCCTCGATGGCGAGGCCGTCGGGACCTTCGCTTCCGCAGGCCATCGCCTGCCGGGACCGGAGGGCCGGCGCTCCTCCCCACCCTAGGGAGCCAGGACATGCGAAATCCCGTCAAGCACCTGCTCGGTGCCGTCACCCTCGCCGCCGCCCTGATCGCCGCACCGGCCGCCCCCGCGCTGGCCGCCAACCCGTACGAGCGGGGACCCGCGCCCACCGTGGCCAGCATCGAGGCCAGCCGCGGCCCGTTCGCCATCGCCCAGGTCACGGTCGCCCGCTCCAGCGTCTCCGGGTTCGGCGGCGGGACCGTCTACTACCCGACCAGCACCACCGCCGGCACCTTCGGCGCGGTGGCCGTCTCGCCCGGCTTCACCGCCTCGCAGTCCAGCGTCGCCTGGTACGGACCCCGGCTCGCCTCCCAGGGCTTCGTGGTGATGACCATCGACACGCTGAGCGTCTACGACCAGCCGGCCAGCCGGGGCACCCAGCTGCTGGCCGCGCTCGACTACCTGACCCGTAGCAGCTCGGTCCGCACCCGGATCGACGCGACCCGGCTCGGCGTCATGGGGCACTCGATGGGCGGCGGGGGCAGCCTGTCGGCCTCCCGGACCCGGCCGTCGCTGCAGGCGGCCATCCCGCTGACGCCGTACCACAGCACCAAGAACTGGTCCACGGACACCGTGCCGACGATGATCATCGGGGCCGAGAACGACACGGTGGCCCCGGTGGCGTCGCATGCCGAGCCGTTCTACACCAGCCTGCCGAGCAGCTCGGAGAAGGCGTACCTGGAGCTCAACAACGCCTCGCACTCCGCGCCGACCTCGGCCAACGTGACCATCGCGAAGTACAGCATCTCCTGGCTCAAGCGCTTCATCGACAACGACACCCGCTACGAGCAGTTCCTCTGCCCGGCGCCCAGCGGCTCGGCGATCCAGGAGTACCGCGACACCTGCCCGCACTCCTGACCGCGCGGCGGCCCGCCACCGGCGCTCCGGTGGCGGGCCGCACCGTGCGGATCAGGCGATCCGGACCAGGTTCTTGCCCAGGCCGCCGCCGCGCAGCATGGCCAGGAACGCCTCCGGCGCGTTCTCGAGGCCCTCGACCACCGTCTCGCGGTGCTTGATGCGGCCGTCGGCCACCAGCGGCGCGACCTCCGCGACGAACGTCTCGCGCAGGTCGCGGTGGTCGTCGACCAGCATGCCGCGCATGGTGATGCGCTTGCCGATCAGCATCGACAGGTTGCGCGGCGCCGGGTCCGGCTCGGTGGCGTTGTAGCTGCTGATCATGCCGCAGACCGTGATCCGGCCGTGCACGTTCATCCGCGAGATGGCGGCCTCCAGGTGGTCGCCGCCGACGTTGTCGAAGTACACGTCGATGCCCTCGGGCGCGGCCCGCTTGAGCTGCTCGCGCACCGTGCCGTCGTGGTAGTCGAACGCCTCGTCGAAGCCGAGCTCGTCCCGCAGGAAGGCGACCTTGGCCGCCGAGCCGGCGCTGCCGACGACCTTGGCCGCGCCGCGGTGCTTCGCGAGCTGGCCGACCACCTGGCCGACCGCGCCGGCGGCGCTGGAGACGAAGACGACGTCGCCGGGCCGGAACTCGGCGGTGCGCAGCAGGCCCGCGTACGCGGTCAGCCCGGTCATGCCGAGCACCCCGAGGTACGCGCCCAGCGGGGCCACGGCCGGGTCGACCTTGGCCGCGGCACGGGCGTTGACCAGGGCGTACTCCCGCCAGCCGAGGCCGTGCAGCACGATGTCGCCGGGCTTGATCCCCTCCGCCCCCGAGGCGACGACCTCGCCGACCGCCCCGCCCTGCAGGGCCTCGCCCACCTCGAACGGCGCGATGTACGACGGCCGGTCGTCCATCCGCCCCCGCATGTACGGGTCGACACTCATCAGCAGGTTGCGCACCAGCAGCTGACCGGGGCCCGGATCGGGCACCTCGGTGCGGGCGACGGCGAAGGTGTCGGCGGTGGGCCAGCCGTGCGGACGGGCCGCCAGGCGGATCTCGGTGGACTGGACGGACACGGGCCCTCCCGGAGTTTCGCGAATGTATACACTGCGCACATTAGGAAGGCGGTGTGTGCAGTGTCAACTTCCCGGCCGTACCACCACGGCGATCTGCCGGCGGCGCTGCTGCACGCGGCGCTGGGCCTGCTGGAGGACGGTGAACCGTTCTCGCTGCGCGCGGTGGCCCGGCGCGCCGGCGTCTCACCGAACGCGCCGTACCGACACTACGCCGACAAGGAGGCGCTGCTGGCCGCGCTGGCGACGTACGGTTTCGGCCGGCTCGCCGACCGCCTGGAAGCCGCCGCCGAGCTGACCGACATGGCCGAGGAGTACGTCTCCTTCGCGCTGGCCCACCCCGGCCTGTTCCGGCTGATGTACGGCCGCCCCACCGCCAACGCCGCCGCGGCGCGCACGGCCGAGATCCTGGCCGGCCGGGTCACCGCGCCCGCGCTGCAGATCGGCGCCTGGGCGATGGTCCACGGGCTCGCGGTGCTGCTGCTCGACGGCAAACTGACCTGCCCCGATCCCGCGCAGCTGGTCCGGGCGACGGTGGCCGCGGTGCTGACCCCGGCGGTGCGGGGCTGAAATCCGTTCGACGGCTCCACCCGGCGGGCTCCGACCACGCGATCTACCGGCTGGGCACCACGTTGTCCGTCCGGCTGCCGCGCCACGGCGGCGCCGTCGGGCAGGCCGAGAAGAACCTGTTCTGGCTCCCCCGGCTGGCCCCGCAGCTGCCGCCCGCGGTCCCGTCCCCGGTCGCGGTCGGCCGCCCCGCCCTCGGCTACCCGTGGTCGTGGGGCGTCGCCCGCTGGCTGGACGGCGAGGTGGCCACCGTCGCCGGCCTCGGCGACTCCCGGGAGACGGCCCGCACCCTGGCGGCCTTCCTCCGGGCGCTCCAGGCGATACCGACGGTCACCGGCGACCCCCGCCTGGCCGGCCGGCCGCTGGCCGGCCGCGACGCGGACACGCGGGCCGCCATCGCCGAGGTCGCCGGCGTGTTCGACGCCCGCGCGATGACCGCGCTGTGGGAGGCCGCACTGCACGCACCCGCCTGGGACCGTCCCCCGGTCTGGTTCCACGGCGACTTCCACACCGGCAACCTGCTGACCCGCGGCGGGCGGCTGAGCGCGGTGATCGACTTCGGCGGCCTGGGCGCCGGGGACCCGGCCGGCGACCTCACCGTCGCCTTCACGCTGCTGTCGGCGGGCGCGCGGGCCGTGTTCCGCGACGCGCTGGGGGTGGACGACGCCACGTGGCTCCGGGGCCGCGGCCGGGCCCTGGCGGGCGGCCTGAACGCCTACGCCTCGTACGGGGCCGTCGATGCGAGGGTGGCCGCCCAGACCACCCGGCAGATCACCGCGGCGCTCGCGGGTTAGGGCTTGCGGCCGACGCCGCCGTAGTGCGACACCGGGACGGACGTGTCGCCCGGGGCGGGACGCCACTGCGAGCACGACACGATGCCCGGCTCCACCACGTCGAGCCCCGTGAAGAAGCTCGCCACCCCGGACCGGTCGCGCAGCCGCATCTCGGCGCCGCCGGTCGAGTTCCACAGCCGTACCGCCTCGGTCATCTCCCGGCCCTGGACCTCCGTGGTCGGGTGCGAGATCACCAGGTAGCTGCCCGACGGCACCGCGTCGAGCAGCCGCCGCACGACGGCCCGGGCCTCGCCGTCGTCGATCACGAAGTTGAGGATGCCGAGCAGGATGATCGCGACCGGCCGGGTGAAGTCCAGGGTGCCGGCCGCGACCTCCAGGATCTTCTCCGGCTCGCGCAGGTCGGCGTCGAGGTAGTCGGTCGCCCCCTCCGGCGCGCTGGTCAGCAGGGCGCGCGCGTGCGCGAGGACGAGGGGGTCGTTGTCCACGTAGACCACCCGCGACTGCGGGGCGGTCCGCTGCGCGACCTCGTGGGTGTTGTCCGCGGTGGGCAGGCCGGTGCCGATGTCGAGGAACTGGCGCACGCCCGCCTCGCCGGCCAGGTGCTCGACCGCGCGGCGCAGGAACGCCCGGTCCGCGCGGGCCGAGGTGACCAGGTCGGGCACCAGCGCGACGATCTGCTCGCCGGCCTCGCGGTCGACCGCGAAGTTGTCCTTGCCGCCGAGCCAGTAGTTCCAGATGCGGGCGCTGTGCGGCACCCCCGTGTCGACGACGCGGCTCGGTTCCTCGGCGGCGGACGGTTGCTCGGTCACCGGCTTCACCTTTCACGGGGCTCCACGAACGGGCGGCACGCGCAGCCTAGTACGTCCACGATGGATATTGCAGTCGCCCCGGGCCCACGGGGATGCCAGCATGACCCGGTGAGAATGCACGCGGATCAGGTCGATGTCTCCGCCGCCGGGGTCGCGGCCCTGATCGCCGCGCAGTTCCCGCACTGGCGGGACCGGCCGGTGCGGCCGCTGGCCTCGGCCGGCACCGTCAACGCGCTGTTCCGCCTCGGCGACGACCTGGTCCTGCGGTTCCCGCTGCGCCCGAGCGCCGCGGCCGGCCGGCGGGACGAGCTGGCCGGCGTGCAGGAGCAGGCCCGCCGCCTCGCCGCGGAGCTGCCGTGCGCGATCCCGGAGCCGGTCGCGCTGGGCGCGCCGGGCCCGGACTACCCGGGCTGGTGGTCGGTGTACCGGTGGATCCCCGGCGAGACGGCGGGCGGGCCGGGCCTGGACGCCGTGCCGTTCGCCCGGGACCTGGCCGGTTTCGTCGCCGCGCTGCACGGCACGGACACCGGTGGCCGTCGCTGGGACGGCGTCTCGCGCGGGGGCCCGCTGGCCACCCGGGACGCCGACGTCCGCGGCGCCCTGGCCGCGAGCACGCACCTGATCGACACCGCCGGGCTGGCGCGGATCTGGGCGCGGTGCCGGGACGCGGCGCCCGCGACCGCCGAGGTGCGCATCCACGCCGACCTCATGCCCGGCAACCTGCTCGTGCGCGACGGCCGGCTGGCCGCGGTGATCGACCTGGAGGCGCTGGCCGTCGGCGATCCGGCCGTGGACCTCATGCCGGCGTGGAACCTGTTGGGCGCCGCGGCCCGGGCCGCGTACCGGGAGGCGCTGGGCGTCGACGACGCGACCTGGCGGCGTGGGCAGGGCTGGGCGATCGTGCAGGCGATCGTCGCCCTGCCCTACTACGCCGGCACCAACCCGGTGATGGCGGCGACCGCCCGGGGGACGCTCGCCGCCATCCTCGACAGTCGCCCGCCGCGCGGCTGAGCCGGCGCGGCGGGCGACCCGCGGGGCTCAGACGGTACGGGCCAGGCGGTCGGCCAGCAGCTTGGCGAAGCGCGCCGGGTCGGCCAGGTCGCCGCCCTCGGCCAGCAGCGCGGTGCCGTAGAGCAGCTCCGCGGTCTCCGGCAGGTTGGGGTCGTCGGCGCGCTGCTCGTGCGCCGCCCGCAGGCCGGTCACCAGCGGGTGGTCCGGGTTCAGCTCGAGGATCCGCTTGACCGGCGGCACCTGCTGGCCCATCGCCCGGTACATCTTCTCCAGCGTCGGGGTGATGTCGTCGGCGTCGCTGACCAGGCAGGCCGGCGAGGTGGTCAGCCGGGTGGACAGGCGCACCTCCTTGACCTCGTCGTTCAGCGTCTCGCCGAGCCAGGTGAGCAGCGGGGCGAACTCGCCCGACTTCTCCTCCGAGGCCGGCTCGGCGGCCAGGTCCACCGAGCCGCGGGCGATGGACTGCAGCTTCTTGCCGTCGTACTC
Source organism: Actinoplanes nipponensis (assembly GCF_016862275.1). Taxonomy (GTDB): domain Bacteria; phylum Actinomycetota; class Actinomycetes; order Mycobacteriales; family Micromonosporaceae; genus Actinoplanes; species Actinoplanes nipponensis. Next base: position 108,481 of record NZ_BOMQ01000051.1, read on the forward strand.
GGGCACGGCGTCGACCCAGATCTCGTCCACCGGGTCGGTCAGCAGCAGGACCTCGTACCCCTTGGCCGTGAACGCCTCCATGTGCGGCGAGTTCTCCACCTGCGCGCGGGTTTCGCCGGTCATGTAGTAGATCTCGTCCTGGCCCTCCGGCATCCGCTCGACGTACGCGGCCAGCGTGGTGGGCTCGGGGCCGGCGGTGGAGGCGAACGACGCCACGTCGAGGATGGCCTTCTGGTCGTCGGCCTCGCCGAGCAGGCCCTCCTTGATCGCGCGGCCGAACTCGCGCCACAGCGTCGCGTACTTCTCCGGCTGCTGGGCCTGCAGGTCCTTGATCGTGCTGAGCACCTTCTTGGCCAGCCGGCGGCGGATCAGCTGGATGTGCCGGTCCTGCTGCAGGATCTCCCGGGAGATGTTCAGCGACAGGTCGGCCGCGTCCACCACGCCCTTGACGAAGCGCAGGTAGTCGGGCATCAGCTCGCGGCTGTCGTCCATGATGAACACGCGCTTGACGTAGAGCTGGATGCCGCGGCGCCCGTCGCGCTGGAACAGGTCGTGCGGGGCGCGCGACGGGATGAACAGCAGGGCCTCGTACTCGAAGGTGCCCTCGGCCCGCATCTGGATGGTCTCCAGCGGGTCGGTCCAGTCGTGGCTGATGTGCCGGTAGAACTCCGTGTACTCCTCGTCCTTGACCTCGGAGCGCGGCCGCGCCCACAGGGCCTTCATCGAGTTGAGGGTCTGCTCCCCCAGCCGGATCGGGAAGGCGATGAAGTCGGAGTACTTCTTGACGATCTCCTTGATCTTCCATTCGTCGGCGTAGTCGAAGAGCGCGTCCTCCTCGTCCTTGGGGCGCAGGTGCACGGTGACCGCGGTGCCCTGCGGCGCGTCGGCCACGGGCTCGATCGTGTACGTGCCCTCGCCGGCCGACTCCCAGCGCGTGCCCTCGCTCTCGCCCGCCCGGCGGGTCACCAGGGTGACCCGGTCGGCGACCATGAACGTCGAGTAGAAGCCGACGCCGAACTGGCCGATCAGCTCGGCCGACTCCTTGCTCTCCTTGAGCCGGCTGAGCAGCTCGGCCGTGCCGGACTTGGCGATGGTGCCGATCAGCGCGACCACCTCGTCGCGGGACATGCCGATGCCGTTGTCGCGCACGGTCAGCGTGCGGGCCTCGGCGTCCACCTCCAGCACGATGTGCAGGTCGGCGGTGTCGGCCTCGAGCTCGCCGGTCAGCACGGCGAGGCGCAGCTTGTCCAGGGCGTCGGAGGAGTTGGAGATCAGCTCCCGCAGGAAGATGTCCTTGTTCGAGTAGATCGAATGGACCATGAGCTGCAGCAGCTGCCGCGCCTCGGCCTGGAACTCCAGCGTCTCCGTGGTCATGACATCCCTCCGTGCTGTTTGCGGCGTTTCCGCAGCGATCGTATGACCTCACCGTGACCGGCCCGCCACCCGTCCCCCGCCCGCCGCGCGGCCGTGGTGGAGTCTGCGGTCCGGCTGTGCTGAACTGTCGTCGTCAGCAGGCGGTACACCCTCACAGTGAACCGGATCGCCGACCGGCACGTGTGGGACACAGGGTCTGCGGACAGGAGAGAACGATGACGGCTGCCAATGAACGGCTGCACCGGGCGCCCGCGCGCGTGAGCATCCCGCCGGCCCGGCTGGCCCGGCTCACGCTGGGGGCCGTCGTGGCGGTCAACGTGCTGATCGTCGAGGTGGTCTTCCTGACCGCCGAGCCGGCCAAGAACCCGATCCTGGGCTTCGGCAAGTGGCTGGGGCTGCACCTGGCCCTGGTGATGGTCCTCCAGCTCGTGCTGGTGGCCCGGCTGCCCTGGCTGGACCGGCGGATCGGGATGGACCGGCTCACCTCCTGGCACCGCTGGACCGGCTTCACCCTGTTCTGGCTGGTCCTGCTGCACCCGAGCTTCATCCTGCTCGGCTACGCCAGCGAGTACAGCAGCACCCCGCTGACCGAGTTCAACAACCTCCGGGGTCAGCTGCCGGTCCTGCTGGGCATGCTGGCCGCCGGCATCGTGCTGATCGCGGCGGGCCTGTCGGTCCGCGCGGCCCGGCGCCGCCTGTCGTACGAGGCCTGGCACGCGGTGCACCTGCTGCTGTACGTGGCCGTCGTCTTCGCCCTGGTCCACCAGCTGTTCGAGGTGTCGACGTTCACCTCCTCGCCGCTCGCCGCGGCGTACTGGTGGGCGCTGTGGGTGTTCGCGCTCGGCTCCCTGCTGGCCGGCCGCGTCGTGCTGCCGCTGGTGCGCAACGCCCGCCACCGGTTCCGGGTCGCGGCGGTGGTGCCCGAGTCCGACGACGTCGTGTCCGTCTACGTGACCGGCCGGCACCTGGAGAAGCTGCCGGCCCGCGCGGGCCAGTTCATGATCTGGCGGTTCCCGGGCCACGGCCGCTGGTGGGAGGCCAACCCGTTCTCCCTGTCGGCCGCCCCGGACGGCCGCAGCCTGCGCCTGACGGCCAAGGCGGTGGGCGCGACGAGCGCCCGGCTGCGCACGATCCCGGTCGGCGCCCGGGTCTTCGCCGAGGGCCCGTACGGCTCGTTCACCGCGCTGAGCCGCACCCGCGAGTCCACTCTGCTGATCGCCGGCGGCGTCGGCATCACCCCGATCCGCGCCCTGCTGGAGGAGGCCACCGGACCCACCACGGTGCTGTACCGGGCGCACACCCCGGCCGACGCCGTCCTGCTGGCCGAGCTGCAGGACCTGGCCCGCTCCCGGGGCGCGCAGCTGCACCTGCTGACCGGCCGCACCGGCGCGGGCGACCCGCCGAACACGCCGTTCGCCCCGGAGAGCCTGGCGGCGCTGGTGCCGGACATCCGCGAGCGCGACGTCTACGTGTGCGGGCCGGCGGCGATGACCGACGCGGTGCTGCGCAGCCTGCGCGCGCTGAAGGTGCCGGCCGTGCAGGTGCACTCGGAACGCTTCGCCCTGGCGAGCTGACCCGGACGGCCGGGCGGGCCGCTCAGCCCCCGGGCCGAGGGCCGCGTCCTCAGCAGCCCGGGCCCGCGGCCCGGCCGTCGACGATCCGGTACGCCGAGATGTCGCCCCGCACCCAGGGCCGCAGCTGGGTGACCGCCGTGGGCGCGGTGCCGTGCTGGGCCACGTAACCCACGATGGCCTGGTCGACCGTGCGGCACGACACCTGGCTAGCGACCGTCTCGGCGGAGCCCCGGGCGCCGTCCGTGTTCAACGTTGCGTAAGAAACGCCGGCAATACTCACTGTGACGGCCGCGGCCATGGCGACCTCGCTCAGATGCACGATCTTCTCCTGCTCAGTACGCCGACCGATGCCGACCGAGCCACTCTAGGCGAGATCACGCCAAGTAGCCACCGAGCCATCCGGACACGATCAACGCCCGGATGGACAGCGGAGCGTGATCTCAGCTCAGCGCGGCATGCAGCAGCGCGCGGACGGCCGCCGTCAGGTCCGCCCGGCTCTCCGGCGTGCCGGGCGGCGGCGCGGCCAGCGAACCGGCCCCGGCCAGGCGGTCGAAGAGCAGCCCGTCCACGGCGGCGACGAGGTGGCTGCCGCGCCGGTCCGGCTCGGACGCGCCGGCGGCGGCCAGCAGCGCGGCGGCCCGGCTGCGCATGGCCACCCCGTACGCCAGGATCGGCCGCAGCTCGCGGTGGTGGGTGGCCTCCAGCAGGCACGCGTACCGGGCCAGGGTGCGGGCGCGCCCGGTGGTCAGCCAGTCGTCCAGCAGCGCCGCCACCCGCGCGGCCAGGACGTCCGGGTCCGGCGCCGTGCCGGCCTCGCCGGCGGCCACGTCCCGGGCGGCCAGGTCGCGCGTGTCCAGGTCGGCGATCCGCTGGACCACGGCCTCGACCAGCGCCTTGCGGGTGCGCAGGTAGGCCGACGCCGTGCCGGCCGGCAGCCCGGCGCGGGCGTCGACGGCCCGGTGGGTGAGCCCGCGCATGCCCAGCTCGGCGATCAGCGCGATCGCCGCGTCGGTGAGAGCGGCGAAGCGCTCGGGTGAGGTGGTGGCCACGACTGCGTAGTATGGCTTTCTACAGATGTAGAAGGGTGGCGACACATGAGGGCTGTCATCGTCGGCGGCGGCATCGGCGGGCTGTGCGCGGCCCTGGCGCTGCGCCGGTCCGGCTGGGAGGTGACCGTGCTGGAACGCGCGCCGCGCCTGGAGCCGGCCGGCGCGGGGCTCACCCTGATGGCGAACGCGCTGGCCGGCCTCGACGCGCTCGGCGTCGGCGCCGAGGTGCGCGCGCAGGGCCGGATCGACGCGCCCGGCGGCACCCGGACGCCGGACGGCCGCTGGCTGTCCCGCATCGACGGCCCCGACCTGGAGGCCGTGCTCGGCACCGCCGCGGTCGGCATCCACCGCGCCACCCTGCACCGCGTCCTGGCCGCCGCCCTGCCCGCGTCGGTGCTGGTCACCGGGGCCACGGTCGACGCCGTCGAGCCGGGCGCGGTGCTGTCCACCGCCGGCCGCCTCCCGGCCGACCTCGTCGTCGGCGCGGACGGCATCGACAGCGTCGTCCGCCGGCGGCTCTGGCCCGAGGCCGCGCCGCCCCGGTACGTCGGGACGACGGCCTGGCGGGGAGTCACCGACGAGCCCTGGCGCGGCGAGCTGACGGTGGCGATCACGTGGGGCGACGGCACGGAGTTCGGGATCGTCCCGCTCGGCGACGGCCGGGTCTACTGGTTCGCCGCCGCCAACGCGCCGGAGGGCATCCGGGCCGACGACGAGCGGGCGGCGGTGCGGGCCGTGGTCGGCGACTGGCACGACCCCGTGCCGGCGCTGCTCGACGCCACCACCACCGTGCTGCACCACGACCTGCGCCACCTCCCCCGGCCGCTGCCGACGTACGTCCGCGGCGCCGTGGCCCTGCTCGGCGACGCCGCCCACGCCATGACGCCGAACCTGGGCCAGGGCGCCGCCCAGGCCATCGAGGACGCGGTCGTGCTCGGCGCCGCCTGCCCGCCCGGACGGCCGCTGGCCGAGGGGCTGGCCGACTACGACGCGCGGCGCCGGCCCCGGTCGCAGGCGGTCGCGCGGGCCTCGTACCGGATCGGCCGGTTCGGCCAGCAGCTCACCCAGCCGCTGCTGGTGGCGGCCCGCAACGCCGCCATCCGGCACACCCCGCCGCGGCTGGCGCTGCGCTCGATGGCCCGGTACGCCGACTGGCGCCCCTGACCACCACCGTCACGCGCGGGCTCCGACGCCGTTGAACCAGGCGATGGAGAGCGCATGAGAAGGCGAACGCTGCTGGCCGGCGCCGGGGCCACGGCGGCCGGCCTGGCGGGCCTGGGCGCCTGGCGCCGGCACGCCACCCCGGCCACGCCGGTCATCCCGGACGCCCCGGTCGGCGACGAGCGGCTGGAGCGGCGCGAGTCGGCCGCGCGGGGCCGTACCGTCGATTTCTACACCGCCGTCCCGGCCGGGCACGGCGACGGCCGCGGGCTGCCGGTGCTGCTGGTCCTGCACGGGGCGTCGAAGACCGCCGCGGACTTCCCGGCGCTCGGGCTGGCCCGCTTCGCCACCGACTCGGTGCGGCGCGGCAACGCCCCGTTCGTGCTGGCCGGCGCGACCGGCGGCCGGCTCTCCTGGCGCCCGTCCGGCCCCGACGACCCCCAGGCCATGGTGCACGAGGAGGTCCCGGCCTGGTGCGCCGCGCGCGGCTTCGACACCAGCCGGATCTCGGTCTGCGGCTGGTCCATGGGCGGGTACGGCGCCCTGCTGCTCGCCCAGACGTTCCCCGGCTTCGTCCGCTCGGTGGCCGCGTTCTCGCCGGCCGTGTCCCCCGGCGACGCCGTCTTCACCCGGACGGACGCGCTGCGCGGCGTGCCGGTCGGGCTCTGGTGCGGCACCGAGGACGGGCTGCTGGCCGACGTGCGGGCGCTGGAACGGGCGCTGCCGCAGCCCAAGGCGGCCGGGTCGTACGGCGCGGGCCGGCACAACTTCGGCTACTGGAGCACCTGCCTGCCGGCCGCCTGCGACCTGGTCGCCCGGCTGAACGGGTAGCCGCCGCTCACCGGGCGCGGGCCCGCGTCCGATCCGCGGTGACCCACTGACCGCCCGGCGTCCGCAGCGCCAGGCCGGTCACCGGCGCGTCCGGCGCCTCGCCGTCGCGCAGGATCTCCACCACCGGGCAGCCCTCGACCGCCGGGTACCAGAAGCCCTCGGGATCGCGGACCGCCGAGAAGCGGCACCGGGGCTCGTCGGTCCAGCCCCAGGCCAGCAGCAGCGGACGGCCGCCGAGCGAGTAGCGGCCGGCGGAGGCGAGCCGGTCGCCCTCGGCGCGGTGGAAGAACTCGGCCCGCAGCCCCGGCACGGCAACGCCGTCGAAGGCGGCGTCCGTGACCGTCCGGTGCGGGGTGTAGGTGGTGAGATCAGGCACAGGCACGGCCCGAGCCTGCCACGGTGATGATCATCGCGGGTCGCGCCCGGGCGGGGTTGCGCCTTTCGGGGGACGCGCGCCTGCGGCAGACTGCCTGACCATGCGCCTGGTCTCGCTGCTCCCGTCCGCCACCGAGATCGTGTACGCCCTCGGCCTGGGCGACGATCTCGTCGGGGTCACGTTCGAGTGCGACGAGCCGCCGCAGGCCCGGCGGGAGAAGACGGTGGTGGTCGGCGGGCGCGACACCCGCGGCCTGGCCCCCGGCGAGATCGACGCGTACGTCAAGGAGCAGCTGGCCGCGGGCGGCGACCTCTACACGCTGCACGCCGGCGCGCTGGCCGAGCTGGACCCGGAGCTCATCCTCACCCAGGACCTGTGCCGGGTGTGCGCGCTGCCCTCGGGCCACGTGTCGGACGCCCTGGACCACCTGGGCTGCCGGGCGGATGTGCTGTCGCTGGACCCGTACACGCTGGCCGAGGTGCTCGAGACGTTCCTCGCCGTCGGGGCGCGGGCCGGCGTGCTGCCTCGGGCGGAGGAACTGGTGGCCGGCCTGCGGCAGCGGCTCGCCACGGTCGCCGCGGCGGTGGCCGGGCGACCGCGGCCGCGGGTGGCTGTCGTGGAGTGGGTGGAGCCGCCGTTCACGGCCGGGCACTGGGTGCCGGATCTGGTCACGGCCGCGGGCGGCCGGCCGGTCGCGGCCCGGCCCGGGGCCCGGTCGGTGCAGACCACCTGGGCCGAGCTGGCCGCCGGCGAGCCGGAGATCGTGCTGGTCACGCCGTGCGGGTTCCGGCTGGACGGGGCCGCGGCGCAGGCCGCCGGGATCGCGGCGCACTTCCCCGGCGCCCAGGTGTGGGCGATCGACGGCGACGCGCTGGTGGTCCGGCCCGGGCCCCGGCTGATCGACGGCGTCGAGGCGATCGCGGCGATCCTGCACCCGGGGGCCGTGCCGGCTCCCCCACCGGGCGCGATCGCCCGCGTCGCCTGACCCGCGACCCTCGGGCCGGTCCGTCGAGCCGGGCGGGGATCAGGCGTTGACCGGGGCCGGCTGGGGGCGCAGGCGGGGCGCGGGCAGCACCACCACGCGGCGGGCGGCCACCCGGGCCCGCGCGTCGGCCAGCCGCTGCCGCCGTTCCGCGGCCCACAGCCACCGCACGTCGCGCCCGAAGGACCAGGTCAGCGCGGCGAGGGCGGCGGCCACGACGGCGAATGCGACGGCGTCCGGCAGCAGGCTCGCCGTGGCCACCACCAGCACCACGCCCTGGACCGCGGCGACGACCTTGCGGGAGAACTTCGGCGGCAGCGGCTGGTTCAGCCACGGCCACGCCCACGAGGCGGCCACGAAGACGTACCGGAACGCGCCCATCGCGATGGTCCACCAGCCGAAGGCGCCGGCCACGAAGACGCTCAGGACCAGGATCAGGAACGCGTCGACCTCCATGTCGAAGCGCGCGCCCAGCTTCGTGGTGGAGTGGGTCCGGCGCGCCACCTGGCCGTCCACGCCGTCCAGGGCCAGCGCCACTGCGACCAGGGTGACCAGCACGGGCAGCGGCACGGGCGCCGTGAAGGACGTCACCACCAGCGCGGTCACGCCCCCGACCAGCGTCGCGCGGCCCAGGGTCACGGCGTTCGCGGGCCCGAGGGCGCGCATCCCGCTGCGGCGCAGGCCCGCGCCGAGGACCACGGTCAGGACCACGGCGTACGCCGTGCCCGCCAGCCAGCCGGCCGCGCTGAGCCCCGTGGTGGCGGCCAGGGCCGTCATCAGGACCAGCTGGGCGGCCAGGCCGACGATCGGTCCCCGGCCCTCGCGAGCCGTCATCGTGGCGATACTGATAGTCACCGTGCCTCCGGGTGGGCAAGATCCGTTGCCGCGTATGGTTGCCGCTGTCGTCACTGAACACGCTTGATCCGCGCGTTCGGTTCAGCGCACGGAGGAGAATTACCGATGACGGGTGACGCCCGCGCCTTCTGGGTCGCCGCGCCCGGCCGGGGCGAGATCCGGCCGGTGACCGTCGCCGACCCCGGCCCGGACGAGGTGCTCGTGCGGACCCTGCACTCCGGGGTCAGCCGCGGCACGGAGACCCTGGTGTTCCGCGGCGGCGTCCCGCAGAGCCAGCACGCGGCGATGCGCGCGCCCTTCCAGGAGGGCGACTTCCCGGCCCCGGTCAAGTACGGCTACCTCAACGTCGGCGTGGTCGAGCAGGGCCCGCCGGAGCTGCGTGGCCGTACCGTCTTCGCCCTGTACCCGCACCAGACCCGCTACGTCGTCCCGGCCGCCGCGGTGACCGTGGTCCCCGACGGCGTGCCCGCGCGCCGGGCCGTGCTGGCCGGCACCGTGGAGACCGCCGTCAACGCGCTGTGGGACGCCGCGCCCCTGGTCGGCGACCGGATCGCCGTCGTCGGCGCCGGCATGGTCGGCGCGAGCGTGGCCGCGGTGCTCGCCCGCTTCCCCGGCGCCCGGGTGCAGCTGGTCGACGCGAACCCGCAGCGCGCCGCGGTGGCCGCCGCCCTCGGGGTCGGCTTCGCCCTGCCGGCCGAGGCCACCGGCGACTGCGACCTGGTGGTGCACGCCAGCGCCACCGCGGCCGGGCTGACCCGCGCGCTGGAGCTGCTCGCGCCGGAGGCTACGGTCATCGAGCTCAGCTGGTACGGCGACCGCGAGGTCAGCGTCCCGCTCGGCGAGTTCTTCCACTCCCGCCGGCTGGCCATCAGGAGCAGCCAGGTGGGCGGGATCGCGCCGGCCCGGCGCGGGCGCCGCGACTACGCCGACCGGCTGGCGGTCGCCCTGGACCTGCTCGCCGATCCGGTCTACGACGCCCTGCTGACCGGCGAGTCGGCGTTCGAGGAGCTGCCCGCGGTGCTGCCCCGGCTGACCAGCGGGGAGCTGCCCGCCCTGTGCCACCTGATCAACTACCCGACAGGAGAGTGAATGTTCAGCGTCACCGTCCGTGACCACATCATGATCGCCCACAGCTTCTCGGGGGAGGTCTTCGGACCGGCCCAGAAGCTGCACGGCGCGACCTTCGTGGTCGACGCCACGTTCAAGCGCCCCGAGCTGGACGCGGACAACATCGTCGTCGACATCGGCCGGGCGCTGGAGGAGCTGCACGCCATCTGCGGCGCGCTCAGCTACCGCAACCTCGACGACGAGGCCGATTTCGCCGGCGTGAACACCTCGACGGAGTTCCTGGCCAAGGTCATCGCCGACCGGCTGGCCGGCAAGGCCGCGGCCGGTGAGCTCGGGGCCGGGGCGGCCGGCCTGACCGGCATCGCGGTCACGCTGCACGAGTCGCACATCGCCTGGGCCAGCTACGAGCGGGTCCTGTGACCGCTGCCCTGCACGTGGTGCTGCCGGGCGGGATCGACGACCCGGCCGCCCCGAGCGGCGGCAACACGTACGACCGGCGGGTGCTGACCGGGCTGGCCGGGACCCGCGAGGTGCACGAGATCGCGGTCGGGGCGGCCTGGCCGTACCCGGCGGAGGCGGACCGGGCGGTGCTCGCCCGGGCGCTGGACGAGCTGCCGGCGGGCGCCACGGTGCTGCTCGACGGCCTGGTCGGCTGCGCCGTGCCGGAGCTGCTGGAGCCGCTGGCGGGCCGGCTGCGGCTGGTCGTGCTGGTGCACCTGCCGCTCGGCGACGAGACCGGGCTCCCGCCCGCCGCGGCCGCCGAGCTGACCGCCCGCGAGCGCCGGACGGTCCGGGCCGCGGCCGCGGTCGTGGCCACCAGCGACGCGGCGGCCCGGCGCCTGGAGACGCTGCACGACCTGAACGCCGGCAGCGTGCACGTCGCCGCGCCCGGCGTCGACCCGGCGCCCCTGGCGACGCCGGGCCCGGCCGGCGACCGGCTGCTCTGCGTCGCCGCGCTCACCCCCCGCAAGGCCCAGGACGTGCTGGTCCGGGCCCTGCACGCGGTGGCCGAGCTGCCGTGGACGTGCACGCTGGTCGGCGCCCTCGACCGGGACCCGGCGTTCGTGGACCGGGTGCGCGACCTGGCCGCGCCGCTGTCCGGCCGGGTCGTCTTCGCCGGGACGCGCACCGGCGAGGCGCTGGCCGAGACGTACCGGCAGGCGGATCTGCTGGTGCTGCCGTCGCTGGCCGAGACGTACGGCATGGTGGTGACCGAGGCGCTGGCCCGCGGCGTACCGGTGCTCGGCACCCTGGTCGCCGGCGTGCCGGAGGCCCTCGGCGCCGCCCCGGACGGCGCCCGGCCGGGCACGCTCGTCCCCCCGGGCGACGTCCCGGCCCTGGCCGCGGCGCTGCGCCGCTGGCTCACCGACCCGGCCGTGCGCCGCGACCAGCGGGCCGCGGCCGCCGCCCGCCGGCCCGGCCTGCCCGGCTGGGACCTCACCACCCGACGAATGAGCGAGGTACTGCACCCATGACCGGAGAGTTCAGCTCGGCGTGGCTCACCCTGCGCGAGCCCGCCGACGCCGACGCCCGGGCCCGTGACCTGGTCGCGACGCTGCGCCTGCCGGCCGGCGACGAGCTGGTCATCCGCGACCTGGGCTGCGGCACCGGCTCGATGGGCCGGTGGCTGGCGCCGCTGCTGCCCGGACCGCAGCGCTGGGTGCTGCAGGACCGCGACCCGGCCCTGCTGGCGCACGCCGCCGCCCACCTGCCGTCCGCGGCGGCGGACGGCAGCCCGGTGACCGTGCGGACCGCCGAGGGCGACGTCACCGCCCTGACCGTGGCCGACCTCGCGGACACCTCGCTGGTCACCTGCTCGGCGCTGCTGGACCTGTTCACCGCCGCCGAGGTGATGGCGCTGGCCGAGGTGTGCGTGGCGTCGGACACCCCGGCGCTGTTCACCCTGTCGGTGGTGGGCGAGGTCACCCTGGATCCCCCCGATCCGCGGGACGCGGTGGTCGCCGAGGCGTTCAACGCCCACCAGCGGCGTTCGGCCGGGGGGCGCCAGCTGCTCGGGCCCGAGGCCGTCGGCGCGGCGGCCGGGGCCTTCGCCGCCGCCGGCGCCAAGGTGTGCGTCCGGCCGAGCCCGTGGCAGCTCGGCCCGGAGCACGCCGCCCTGACCGTGCAGTGGCTGCGCGGCTGGGTCGCCGCCGCCGTCGAGCAGCGCCCCGAGCTGGACCTCGACGACTATCTCGCGGCGCGCACGGCGGCCGCCGAGGCGGGTCGGCTGCGGGTAACAGTCGCGCATCAAGATCTTCTCGCCCAGAAAGACTGAACCGCCTGCCGCCGCCGGGACGTACTAGTTCCAGAAGGGTGAACCTGAGGGGGCAGCGGCATGAACCGATCGATCTGGGCGTGGGTGCGGGTAATCGGCGGGGTGGGGATCCTCGCCGTATTGCTGTGGCGCCTGGGTACCGGCGCCTTCATCGACGGGCTCCGGGTGATCGACGGCCCGGCGCTGACCCTGGCGTTCCTGATCGGCGTGGCGACCACGGTGTTCTCGGCCTGGCGCTGGTGCCTGGTGGCCCGCGGCCTGGGCATGACGCTGTCGCTGCGCGGCGCCGTCGCCGACTACTACAAGGCGCTGTTCATCAACGCCGCGCTGCCGGGCGGCGTGCTCGGTGACGTCGACCGCGCGGTGCAGCACGGCCGCGAGGAGGGCGACGTGGGCCGTGGCGTACGGGCCGTGGTGCTCGAGCGGACCGCCGGTCAGGTGGTGCTGATCTCCGTGGGGGTGACGGTGCTGGTCACCGTACCGTCGCCGGTCCTGTCCCACCTGCAGGCCCACGCCCGTGGCCTCGCCGTCGCCGCCGCGACCACCGTGGGCCTCGCGGCCCTGCTGGTCTTCGCCTTCGGCCGGCTGCGCAGCGGCGCCTCCCGGTGGGCGCGCGCCGCGCGCACCGGGGTCACGGAGGTCCGGTCCGGGCTGCTGACCCGCCGCAACTGGCCGGGCATCGTGCTCGCCTCGACCGTCGTGCTGGCCGGGCACCTGGCGACCTTCGTCGTGGCCGCCCGCGCCGCCGGCTCGGACGCCTCGCTGCTGCGTCTGGCCCCGCTGATGCTGCTCGCGCTGCTGGCCATGACGCTGCCGGTGAACATCGGCGGCTGGGGCCCGCGCGAGGGGGTGACCGCGTGGGCGTTCGGCGCCGCGGGCCTGAGCGCCACCCAGGGTCTGACCATCGCCGTGGTCTACGGCCTGTTCGCCTTCGTGGCCGCGCTCCCCGGCCTCGTGGTGATCCTCACCCGGGCCGCCGCCGGGGCCCGGGACCGGGCCCGCCAGCGCGCGGCGGCCCAGCTCACGGCGGTCGAGCCGGTCGTTGGGCCGGTCGCCGGGCCGGCCCCGACGCTCGTGCTGCCGGTGCGGGAGCTGGTCGGCAGCGGTGCATGACGGTGCCGCCGCCCCGGGTTCGCCTTATGGTGGACGCCGGGGTGACGCTGGTCGCTCCGTAGGAGGACCGTCCGTGCTCGATCGCCCGTACGTTCTGCTCAGCTGCGGCATGTCCATCGACGGATACGTGGACAGCCCGAGCGACGAACGGCTGCTGCTCTCCAACGACGCCGATTTCGACCGGGTCGATGAGGTACGGGCGGGTTGCGACGCGATCCTGGTCGGCGCCACCACCGTCCGCGTCGACAACCCCCGGCTGCTGATCCGCGACGAGAACCGCCGCCGCGACCGGCTCGGCCGCGGGCTCCCCCCGGATCCGGTCAAGGTCACCGTGACCACCAGCTGCGACCTGGACCCGGCGGCCCGGTTCTTCACCCTGGGCGACGCCGACAAGCTGGTCTACTGCGCCAGCTCGGCGCTGCCCGGCGCGGAGGAACGGCTCGGCAAGGTGGCCACGGTGGTCGACGGCGGCGAGCCGGTCGATCTGCACCGGGTGCTCGCCGACCTGGCCGCCCGCGGCGTCGGCCGGCTGATGGTCGAGGGCGGCGGCACCATCCACACCGGCTTCCTCACCGCCGGCCTCGCCGACGAGCTGCAGCTGGTCGTGGCCCCGTTCTTCGTCGGCGACTCGCGGGCGCCACGCTTCGTCGGCGACGGCGTCTTCCCGTGGGGCCCGGAGCGCCGGGCCCAGCTGACCGAGGTGCGGCAGATCGGCGACGTGGTGCTGCTGCGCTACGCCCTCTCCGACCGGTGCCGGGGCTGACCGGCCGTGACCTGCGAAACTGAACCGTCCGAAGATCGAAATGGGGGGCCGATGCCCGAGACCGCCGGCTGGCAGACGCTCGACGTCGGGACCATCCCGCAAGCCACGGTGCGGACCCGCGTCACGGTCCCGCTGCGCTTCCCGGACGGGTACGCGACCACCGCCCGGGTGCTCACGTTCGACGGCCTGATCGACGGCCGCGAGCACCTGGCGCTGGGACTGGGCGACTGGGAACGCGCCGTGCAGTCGGCCCCGCTGGTCCGCCCGCACAGCGAGTGCCTGACCGGCGACGTGTTCGGCAGCCAGCGCTGCGACTGCGGCCCCCAGCTGCGCGAGGCCGTCGAGCGGATCGCCGAGCCCGGCGGGCTGCTGCTCTACCTGCGCCAGGAGGGCCGCGGCATCGGCCTGTACGCCAAGCTGGACGCGTACGCGCTGCAGGAGGCCGGGCTGGACACCTACGAGGCCAACGTGGCCCTGGGGCGCGGCGAGGACGAGCGCGACTACACGGTGGCGGCGCAGATGCTGCTGGCGCTGGGCGCCGGGCGGATCCGGCTGCTGAGCAACAACCCGGACAAGGCGGCCCAGCTGGAGGCCCGCGGCGTCGAGGTCGCCGAGCGCATCCCGACCGGGGTGCACCTGTCGGCCGCGAACCTGCGCTACCTGGCCACCAAGGCCACGCACACCGCACACACCCTGGACCTGCCGGGCCTGTAGCCCGGCCGGCCAGCGCGCATTCCGCGGCGTTTGCCGTCGCGGAGCAGGTCGGCCCGGCTGCCGGTCCGCGATGATGCCCGCCATCGTCGTGCCGAGGTCCTGCGGTACACCCCCAGAAGGCCGGCGGCGCCATGCCCGCGCCGGGCCCGGAGTACCGCGCCGTCAGCCGGTCGCCGGCGGCCCCAGGCTGATGAATGCGAAGACCTCGTCCTTGGCCATCACACCTCCCTCGGAAGGTCTCCTCACAGCGCCCTCCATGCCCTTGACGGCAGTGGCTAATGGCAGTAGCTTTCTGGCTATGAGACTTCAGACGACGCAGGGCGCGCTGGCCTACGACGACACCGGCCACGGACCGCTGGTGGTGTGCCTGCCCGGAATGGGGGACAACCGCACGACGTACCGGCACCTCGTCCCGCTGCTGGTCGCCGCCGGCCACCGGGTCGTCACGGTCGACCCGCGCGGGCAGGGCGAGAGCGACGCGGTCTGGCCCGACTACTCCCCCGAGGCGATCGGCGCCGACCTGCTCGAGCTGCTGCGCCACCTCGACGCGGGGCCCGCCCTGCTGGTCACGAACTCCTACACCGGCGCGACCGCCGTCTGGGCCGCCGCGGAGGCGCCCGACGCCTTCTCCGGGCTCGTGCTCATCGCCCCGTTCGCCCGGGAGATGCCGCCGCTCAACGCGATGATGCGGCTGGCCTTCGCCGCCGTCGGCCGGTTCCGCCCGCTCTGGCTGGCGTACTGGTCGAGCCTGTTCAAGACCCGGCGGCCGGACGACCTCGCCGCCGCCCGGGCGCGGCTGTCCCGGCAGCTCGCCGAGCCGGGCCGGATGGCCGCGCTGCGCGCCATGGGCACCGCCGGCAAGGCGGCCTGCGAGGCCCGGTTCCCCGAGGTCAGCACGCCCGCGCTGGTCGTCATGGGCACCCGGGACCCGGACTTCCCGGCCCCCCGGGAGGAGGCCGAGCTGATCGCCGGGCGGCTCGGCGGCCGGGTCGTCATGATCGAGGGCGCCGGCCACTACCCGCAGACCGAGTATCCCGCCGAGACGGCCGCGGCGATCCGCACGTTGTCCACAGGGTCCGGGCCGGCCGCGGGGGAAGTCACTACTATCGCGGAGTGACTTCCGCCCCCGAGATCCCCCGGTCCGCCACCGACGTGCTCAACCGGGTCTTCGGCTATGCCTCCTTCCGCGGTGAGCAGCGCGAGATCATCGAGCACGTCGTGGCCGGCGGCGACGCCCTGGTGCTGATGCCGACCGGCGGCGGCAAGTCGCTGTGCTACCAGATCCCGGCGCTCGTCCGCGACGGCGTGGCCGTGGTGATCTCGCCACTCATCGCCCTCATGCAGGACCAGGTCGACGCGCTGCGCACGCTGGGCGTGCGGGCCGGCTTCCTCAACTCGACGCAGGATCTCACCGAGCGCCGCCGGGTCGAGCAGGCGTTCGTGGCCGGCGAGCTCGACCTGCTCTACGTCGCGCCGGAAGGGCTCGGCGTCCCGGCCACGCAGCGGCTGCTCGACCGCGGCCGGATCGCGCTGTTCGCCATCGACGAGGCGCACTGCGTGTCGCAGTGGGGCCACGACTTCCGCCCCGACTATCTCAACCTGTCGATGCTGCACGAGCGCTGGCCGGACGTGCCGCGCATCGCGCTGACCGCCACCGCCACCGCCGCCACCCACCGCGAGATCGCCGAGCGGCTCGACCTGACCGGGGCCCGGCACTTCACCGCCAGCTTCGACCGCCCCAACATCCAGTACCGCATCGTGGCCAAGAACGAGCCTCGGCGGCAGCTGCTCGATCTGCTGCGCACCGAGCACGCCGGCGACGCCGGCATCGTCTACTGCCTGTCCCGGGCCTCGGTGGAGAAGACCGCCGAGTTCCTGGCGCAGAACGGGATCCCCGCGCTGCCCTACCACGCCGGCCTCGACGGGCGCGTCCGCGCGGCCAACCAGTCGCGCTTCCTGCGCGAGGACGGGCTGGTCATGGTGGCGACCATCGCGTTCGGCATGGGCATCGACAAGCCCGACGTGCGTTTCGTCGCCCACCTCGACCTGCCCAAGTCCGTGGAGGGCTACTACCAGGAGACCGGGCGCGCCGGGCGCGACGGGCTGCCGGCCACGGCCTGGCTGGCCTACGGGCTGCAGGACGTGGTGCAGCAGCGCAAGATGATCGAGACGTCGGAGGGCGACTTCGCGCACCGGCGCAACCTGGCCGCCCACCTGGACGCCATGCTCGCGCTCTGCGAGACGGTGCAGTGCCGCCGCGGCCAGCTGCTGGCCTACTTCGGCCAGCCCGGCGCGGCCGCCTGCGGCAACTGCGACACCTGCCTGAACCCGCCGGAGTCCTGGGACGGCACAGTCCCGGCGCAGAAGCTGCTGTCCACAGTGCTGCGGCTGCAGCGTGAACGCGGGCAGAAGTTCGGCGCCGGGCAGTCCATCGACATCCTGCTCGGCAAGACCACCGACAAGGTCACCCAGTTCCGCCACCACGAGTTGAGCGTGTTCGGCATCGGCGCCGAGCTGCGCGAGGCCGAGTGGCGCGGCGTGGTGCGGCAGCTGCTCGCCCAGGGGCTGCTCGCGGTGGAGGGCGACTACGGCACGCTGGTGCTGACCGACGAGAGCGGCAGCGTGCTGCGCAAGGAACGCCAGGTGATGCTGCGCCGCGAGCCGGAGCGCACCGCCCGGGCGCCCAGGGCCCGCTCGGCCAAGGCGGCCCCGGCGGCGGACCTGCCGGCCGAGGCGGCGCCGGTGTTCGAACGGCTGCGCGCGTGGCGCGCGGCGGCGGCCAAGGAGGCCGGCGTCCCGGCGTACGTGGTGTTCCACGACGCGACGCTGCGGCAGATCGCCACCCAGCGCCCGGGCAGCCTGGCCGAGCTGTCCACGGTCAACGGGGTGGGGCAGAGCAAGCTGGACAAGTTCGGCGAGCAGGTGCTGGCGGCGCTGCAGGAGGCTTGAGGTGGCTGGGCCCTTCGACACCGGCCGGCTCACCGGCCAGTTGGCCGCGGTCGCGCATCCGGCCGCCTCCAGGCGGGACCTGGACCGGGGCGTCGTGGCGGCATCTGGATCTCGGGGCGGCGGCCGGCACGGGGCCACCGTGCACGTCGACGACATCGCGGGGCTGGGCGCCTGGTCGGCGCCACGGGCCAGAACCCCGGCGGTGCGCGAGCTCAGCGAGGCCGCGGCCGGTGCGGCCCCGGAGAGCGCCGACGCGTCGCGGGAGCGGCTCGGGGATTTGTTCGCGGACGTGCTGCTGCTCGATCAGCAGGCGAGCGGGGAGCGGGCCCCGGAGCTGGGATGGGTGCCGGCCCGTCGCTGGTCGACGAGCTCCGTCCGGGCAGTTCCGCCTCCGGAAGGCGGGCGCTGGGCGGGTGGCCGGCCGCTCGCGGCGGTTCGGCGGCCGGGCCGGCCGCGCCGTAATGTCCGGGCGCGACCTCTCCCGCCCTGGACCGGCATGCCGGACTCCTCGCTACGCCCTTCCGGCCCCGGCCCGGCTTGCCAACCGGCCTGCCGGGATGGCTCGCTACGCCCTTCCCGCCCAGCCCGGCCTTCCATCCGGCCTGCCGGGATAGCTCGCCACGCCCTTCCCGCCCAGCCCGGCCTTCCATCCGGCCAGCCGGGATAGCTCGCCACGTCCTTCCCGGCTTGCCGGGCTCCCGCACGGGGTCCCCGCCGCGGTTCCTCCCCCACCGGGATCCTTGGCGCGTCCTTCCCGGCGCGCGTCGACCGGATCTCAGCCGAGCGCCACGTCCTCGCCGGCCGCCGACGCCGGGCCGGGGCCGCCGGCCGTGCGGGCGGCGCCGGCCGCGATCAGCACCGGCCCGAGCAGCAGCGCGGCCATCGCAAGGGCCGCCCCCACCCGGAAGTCCACCGAGATGCCGGCGGTGGCGCCGGCCGACAGGTCCGCCCGCAGGCCCGGCTGCAGGAACGCCGAGGTCGCCTCGACGCCCCGCACGACCTCGCCGAGGTACCAGGATCCCGCCATGTCCCGGGTCGTGTGCGCCACCGCCGCCTGCACCAGCAGGGCCCCGGCCGGCGCCAGGAACCACCGGTCGGCCCGGGACACGGCCAGCACCGCCGCCAGCCCGGCCAGCCCGGTGGCCAGCAGGCCCGGGGCCAGGTGCGCGGCCAGGTGCGCGGCCAGGTGCTGGGAGCCGGCGAAGGAGGACGACCCGGCCCGCTCGTCCGCCACCTCGGCCGCCACCGCCACGACCGGCAGCAACGCCACGCCGCAGGCCAGCGCGGTCAGCCCGGCGGGCCGGCGGAACTGCGGCAGGGCCACGATCCCGACCAGCAACGCGGCCACGGCCGGCACCAGCAGCACCGCTGTTGCGTCCTCGAACGCCAGCGCCTGCCGGTAATCCACAGAGGAGGGCTGCCGGAAGTCCGGGACGGAGGACGGCGCGAATCCGCGTACGGTCGACGCGGCCGCCAGCAGCACGACGCCCGCGGCCAGCGCCCACCGCGGGACAGGCCGGTGGACGTACAGGACGAGCGTCAGTGCCGTGATCAGAAGCGCGACCACCCCGGCCGCGTCGGGCACCCAGCCCTCCAAGCCGAGCAGCGCGCTCAGCACCGGGACGGCCGCGGCGGCGGCCGACGCCAGCAGCAGTTTGCGGACGGCAGGCACGGGCCGGAATCCTGCCACACCGAAATGCGGTCCCGCTCACCCGTGTGCCGGTGCCATGATGCGGCCATGGACTTCCCCACTGCCGTGAACGGGCACCTGGCTGCGATCGGCCGCCGGGACCTCGACGGCTACCTCGCCACCGTGCACCCGGACGCCACCCTGATCATGCCGAACGGCACGCTGCTGAACGGCCGCGACCAGATCGCCGCGATGCACCGGGACTGGTTCGGCGACCCGGACTGGAGCTGGGAGCTGGACCTGCGGCACTCGGCGACCGCCGGCGACACCGGCGTCGCGATCTTCGCGGCCGACTACCACGACCTGGACGGCGAGGGCCGGCCGTACGGGCTGAGCTACCTGCTCACCCTGGTGTTCGTCCGCGACGGGGACCGGTGGCTGCTGCTGCACGACCAGAACACGCCGGGCTGACCGCCGGGCTCGGATGATCGGCCGGGCGGAAAGCTCAAGCAGTGACGGCGCCGGCCGATCAGTCTGACCGTGAACCCAACGGTGCCGTTCCCCCTGCCGGGCACACAGCTCGTGCACGTCGGCCGGCAGCCGATCTTCGACCGGACCGGCGACGTCGTCGCCTACGAGCTGCTGTTCCGCGGCAGCATGGACGCCGTCGACGCCGGCCGCCGCGACACCTACGCGACCAGCCAGGTGATCGTTAACACCTTCACCGAGTTCGGCATCGACGAGGTGGTCGGCGACCGTACCTGCTTCATCAACCTGACCCGGGAGTTCCTGACCGGTGAGCTGGTCCTGCCGTTCGGCCCGGAGCACGTGGTGCTCGAGGTCCTCGAGACCGTCGACGTCGACGAGGAGGTCATCACCGGGGTCACTAACCTTGTCGCGCAGGGCTACCGGATCGCGCTGGACGACTTCGTCTACGGCTCCGGACACGAGCGGCTGCTGCCGCTGGCCTCCTACGTCAAGCTCGACCTACTGCAGGGCGACCTCACCCACCTCGACGAGATCGTCGCCGCCTGCCGGCGGCACCCCGGCATCCAGATCGTCGCCGAGGGCCTGGAGACCACCGAGCATCTCGCGCTGAGCAATCGCTACGGCTTCGAGCTGCGCCAGGGGTACGTGCTGAGCCGCCCGCAGGTGCTGACGGCCACCTCGCTTACACCCTCCCGGCTGCGCCGCCTCGAACTGCTCGGCGCCCTCACCGCCCCCGACACCGACCTCGAACGCATCCTGTCCATCATCGCCGGCGACCCCGCCCTGACCATCCGCGTCCTGCGGGCCAGCAACTCCGCCGCGGTCGGGGCCACCAGCAGGATCTCCTCCGTCCGCCAGGCCGTCGTCATGCTCGGGTTCGCGCACATCCGCCAGTGGGCCATGCTCATGGTGGTCGACGACGTCGCCGAGGCGACCGAGGTGCAGATGGCCGAGGCGCTGACCCGCGCCCGGCTCTGCGAGAACGTGGCCGGCGCATTCGGCGCGGCACCGGACGCGGCGTTCATGGCCGGCCTGATCACCTCGGTCGCCGCCATGCTCGGCCTGTCCTCCGCCGCCATGGCCCACCAGCTCCCGCTGAGCACCGACATCGCCGGCGCCCTGGAACGCGGCACCGGGCCGCTGGGCCAGGTGCTGCGCGTGGTCAACGCCTACGAGCGCGGCGACCTCGCCGAGGTCGCCACCGCGTACGTCGGCGACGACCTCACCGGCACGGTCATGGACGCGATGCGCTGGTCGCGGCAGGCCGTGCGGGCCACCAAGTCCGCCGCGTAGGCGCCGCCCCCGGCATTGCCCATCTCCTACGGAAGCGATAGGCTTTCGGGGCAGCCTCGCCGCGGGCAAGGAGAGGGTCATGCCGAGAATGTCGAGCGCCACCCCCCTGGCCACCCCCGTCGACACCGCCACCTACGGCGAATACCGCATCCCCGACGGCCCCGGCCCGCTGCTGCGCTTCACCGGCCGGATCACCGCCGACGGCCCGTTCACCCCGCGACCCTTCCGCTACCACGTGTACGGCGGCTGGTTCTGCCCGTGGTCGCAGCGCGTCGCGATCACCCGCGTCCTGGCCGGTCTCGAGGACATCGTCACCATGTCGTTCGTCGACGGCGCCCGCGACGGCCGGGGCTGGGCGTTCCGCGAGCAGTACGGCCCCGACCCGGTCAACGGCTTCATCCTGCATGTCAAGGACGCGGGCAAGGACGTCCGCGACGCCGGCGCGCCTGGTCAGCAACGACAGCCACGGCATCGGCATCGACCTGGCGACCGCGTTCCGGCACCTGGCCACGCCGCTGGTGGACACGTACCCGCCGCACCTGCGAGCCCGGATCGAGGAGCTGGACCGGTGGCTCGGCCCGGCGGTCAACCACGGCGCCGGCGCGGCCGCCGGGTCGGCGCCGGCCCGCGAGACCCTGCTGGAGGCGTTCGAGCAGCTGGACGCGCGGCTGGCCCGCTCCCGCCACCTGCTCGGCGACGAGCTGACCGAGGCCGACATCCGGCTGTGGGTGACCCTGGTGCGCTACGACGTGGGCCCGAACGCGTACCGGGCGATCAACCCGGGCCTGCACGTCTACCCGCACCTGTGGTCGTACGCCCGCGCGCTCTACCGCATCCCCGCCTTCCGTGACACCACCGACTTCGCCGCGTTCAGCCGCGCCGGCGCCGCCCTGCCCGACTGGACCGCGCCGGCCGACCGCTGACTACCCCAGCTCGGCGAGCCGGGCGGCCAGGAACGCCCGTTCCACCTCGTTGTCGGTCAGCGCGAGCGCCTCCTCGTACGCCCCGGCGGCCTCGGCGTGGCGGCCCAGCCGGCGCAGGAAGTGGGCCCGGGCCGCGCTGAGATAGCCGTAGGTGGCCAGCGCGGGCTCGGCCAGCAGCGGCGTCAACGCGTCCAGGCCGGCCTGCGGTCCGTCGCGTTCGCCCAGCGCCACCGCCCGGTTGAGCTCCACCACCGGCGACGGCCAGAGCTCCCGCAACACGTCGTAGAGTCCGACGATCTCCGTGAAGTCGGTGTCTGCCCACGCCGGCGCCTCGGCGTGGACGGCGGCGATGGCGGCCTGCACCGCGTACCGGCCGGGCGGCCCGCGGCGCAGCGCCTCGGCCAGCAGCGCCGTACCCTCGGCGATCCGGCCGCGGTCCCACCGGCCGCGATCCTGCTCGGCCAGCAGGACCAGCCGCCCATCGGCATCGACCCGGGTCTCCCGCCGCGCGTCGGTGAGCAGCAGCAACGCCAGCAGCCCGGCCGCCTCGGCGTGCCCGGGCAGCAGCCGGTGCAGCATCCGCGCCAGGTGCAGGGCGGCGTCCACGAGGTCGCGACGGGCCAGCGCCGCCCCGGCCGGCGCCGTGTGCCCGGTGGTGAAGATCAGGTGCAGCACCGCCAGCACGGCGTCGACCCGCTCCCCCAGCTCCCCCGCCCCCGGCACCCGGTACGGGATCCGGGCCGCGGCGATCTTCTTCTTGGCCCGGGTGATGCGCGCCGCCATCGTGGCCTGCGGCACCAGGAACGCCCGGGCCACCTCGGCGGTGGTCAACCCGCCCAGCAGCCGCAGGGTCAGCGCCACCCGGGCCTCGAACGCCAGCGCCGGGTGACAGCAGGTGAAGATGAGCCGCAGCAGGTCGTCCTCGGCGGGACCGGCAGCCGGCTCGTCCATCACGAGCAGCGGCAGGGTGCGGCGCAACAGGGCCGCACGCCGCAACGCGTCCAGCGCCCGGTTCCGGGCCGCGGTGGTGAGCCAGGCGCCGGGCCGCTGCGGCACCCCGGCGGTCGCCCAGGTGGTCAGGGCCTGCGCGTACGCGTCCTGCGTGCACTCCTCGGCCAGGTCGAGATCGCGGGTGACGCGCACCGTCGCGGCGAGCACCCGGGCCCACTCGCGACGGTGCGCGTCCGCGACGGCCTCGCGCACGCCGTCCGGGATCAGGAGTGCTCCATGACCGGCCGGATCTCCACCCCGCTGTGGCTCGCGGCCACCTCCGGCAACAGCCCGGCCAGGGAGATCGCCGCGTCGAGGTCGTCCGCCTCGATCAGGTAGAAGCCGCCGAGCACCTCCTTGGTCTCCAGGAAAGGCCCGTCGGTGACGGCGGGACGCTGGTCCGCGCCCTGCCGCAAGCTGGTGGCCGTGGCCGGCGGCATCAGCTCGTGACCCCCGAGCACGGCGGCCCCGCCCGCGGCGGCGAAGCGCCGGTGGCCTGCTTCGATGCGCTCACGCTCCTCGGGCGCGGTGTTCGCCCATTCCTTCTCGTCGCCGTAGATCAGCACCAGGTACTTCGCCATGTCACCCATCCGTTCACGCGGGACCCTGTGCGGGCCCGACCACCACTGCGACGAACGAGCCCGGCGGGAATCGACAACCGGCCTCGCGTCCCTCGTGTCACTCGTCCCTCTTCGCCACCGTCCCTCGCCGCCGGCCCTCGCCGCCGGCCCTCGCCGCCGTTCCTCGCCGCCGCTGGTGCCGTCGCCGCCCCTGGTGCCGCCGCCGCTGGTGACGCCGCCGCCGCCGCTGGTGCCGCCGCCGCCGCTGGTGCCGCCGCCGGTGTCTCTGGCGTCGCCGTCACGGCAGCCGCCGCGTCCAGGCGTCGGCGTCGGCGTCGGCGTCGGCGTCGGCGTCGGCGTCGGCGATGCCAGCCTATCGCTCACGGAAGGTGACAAGCCGTCGCCAAACAAGATCAATTCCTTACGAATTGGTGGCGGACAATAGGGTCGCGGAATTGGCATGATCCATGACCAGTGGGCTGCCGAAAATTGTCGGTCGGGTGCGAGATGATGGGACCCATGCGGCAGTTGCAGATGTTCACGACGGCTGAGCTAGCAGCCATGCGGGATCGGACGGCCTCGCGCAATTACTCGCCCGAGGGAGAGGCGTTCCGGCGCGCGCATCAGCGTCATCGTGCCTGGGGACTGGCTCGGCGTCACGCCGAGCGGCTGCGCCGCGTGCGGAACAGCGCGGAAGGGCACCAGGCGGCGGCCGGTCGGTGTCCGCATACAGGAGTGGGGCAGCGCGCTCCGGTGAGTGGTGAGCAACGGCCGGAGGTAGATGTCGGGCAACGCCCACCCGCCCGTAGGGACCAGAGCCCACCCGCCCGTGCCGAGCAGCGCCCACCGACACGTGGCGAACAACGGCCAACCGCCCGTGCCGGGCAATGCCGGACCGCCGGCGCCGGGCAATGCGCACCCGGCCGGACCCAGCAACGGCCAGCCGACTGTCCTAGGCAACGCCGGCCGGCCCGTGCCGAGCAGCGCCCACTCGCCCCAGCCGAGCAATGCCCAACCGGGCAACTCCGGCCACGGCCACCGGCAAGTGCCGAGCAGCGCCCATCCTCCCCTGGCAATGCCCGCCCCAGCATCGCGGGCAACGGCCACCGGCAGATACCGAGCACCAGTCACCCACCCGCGCACGCCCAGCAACACCCACCGAGACGCGGCGGCATGGCCCCGGTGGCCAAGCCTGTACTTGTCAACGGGCCGCCGGTCTCACGGCGCAGCGCTCCGTTTACGAAAGAGGCCACCGCCACGCCGGCCTCCACCTCAAGGTCCCCTACGCGCTCCGACCCACGAACCCCACTCCACCAAGCAGACCTCGGCGTCACCCAGCCCTGCGATGCCCGAACCGATCAGTGCCATCCAGACCTCAACGCCCGGCGCCGAACCAGCACCACCCGCGAACGGTTCCCGCAAACCGTCGCCACCGGTCAACCACCCCACCCGGCACCCGGGCATCGCCGGGCAACGCCGGGCAACGGACTACCAGCAAGCCGCAACGAAACAGACCTCCGCCCCGCCCGCGAACCCGCCGCGGCCGGACCCCGTCCACACCCGACCGCGAGCACACCGCAACGGACGAGCTCGTCCACATCCGACTGCCAGCAAACCGCCACGGACAGGCCCGTCCACCGACCGCCAAGACACTGCCACCGAACAGACCCACCCCCGCCCCCACCGCCACGAAGCACCCCCAGCCGCCAACACACCACCACCGACCGGACCGCCCACGGCCCCATCGCGAGCCCATCACCGCTGAACAAGGCACCAGGCCCCGATCCAGAACAAACACATTCCCGCCGCCCACGCTAACCAGACGCGACAATTCGCCGGCATCCCCGAGAACCTCACAAGGAGAGCAAATCTCCGGACGACAATATTCACTCCACCCGATCGGCGCAGAAACACACCAACAATGCGCGCCGAGAACAGCAGGGACGGCCCTACCAACGAACACGGAACGTCACGCGCCGCTCCAAACCCCACAGGAGGCGCCACCCCGCCACCGCTACCCCGAACGGATCCCGCCCCCTACCATCGTCCGGTGCGTTATCCCCTCGTCCTCCTGCTGGCGCTCTCCGGCTGCAGCACCGCCGCCCCGACCTCCGTCGCACCCTCACCCGCGCCACCACCGCCCCGGGCGTCGGCCAGCGTCAGCGCGCAACCGGGCCCGACCGCGTCCCGGCGCCCCACCACATCCCCGAGTCCCGCCCGTGCCGCGCTCCCGAGCCCCGGCAACCCGGACGGCGACGCCCCGGTGCCGGCCGAGGCGCGGGCGGAGGACACCCGCCGGCCCGACCGGGTGGTCGGGCGGGGCACGCCGGGGAGTTGCACGTCGGCCGCGGTGGTCGCGGCGGTGGCGGCCGGCGGGGTCATCACCTTCGATTGCGGGCCGGCGCCGGTCACGATCACCATGACGGCCACCGCGAAGGTGCGCAACGATCATGGTCCGGCCGTGGTGTTGGACGGCGGCGGGCGGGTGACGCTCAGCGGTGGCGGGCGGCGGCGCATCCTGTACCAGAACACCTGTGATCAGGCGCAGCGCTTCACCACCTCGCACTGCCAGGATCAGCCCACGCCCCGGCTCACCGTGCAGAACCTGGCGTTCGCCGACGGCGATGCCAGCGGGGAGACCGCCGAGGGGGGCGGCGGTGGGGCGATCTTCGTTCGTGGCGGGCGGTTGAAGGTGGTCAACGCGCGTTTCACCGGCAACCGCTGCGACGGTACGGGTCCGGACCTGGGCGGCGCCGCGATCCGGGTGCTCTCGCAGTCGGGCAACAAGCCGGTGTACGTCGTGCACAGCACGTTCACCGGCGGGCGCTGCGCCAACGGGGGCGCGCTGAGCAGCATCGGCGTCTCGTGGACCGTGCTCAACAGCGTGTTCACGGGGAACCGGGCGGTCGGGCGGGGCGCCAACCCGGCCCGGCCCGGCACGCCCGGCGGGGGCTCGGGCGGCGCCATCTACACCGACGGCAACGCCTTCGCCGTGACGCTGCGGGACACCGTCCTTCAGGACAACCGGGCGAACGAGGGTGGCGGCGCCATCTTCTTCGTCAGCAACGACCGCACCGGCACCCTCACGCTCACCGGCTCGGCCCTGCGCCGCAACCGCAGCGCGGGGTTCGAGACCGCCGGGCAGCCGGGGATCTTCTTTCTCGGCCGGCGGCTGAGCCGCTAGTTGCCGTACCAGCGCAGCAGCGCCGCGCCCACCGACATGCCGCCGCCGAAACCGGCCAGCAGCACCAGCTCGCCGTCCTTCAGGTCGCCGGCGCGTGCCGCCGCGTCGAGCGCGATCGCCGCGGACGCGCTGCCGGTGTTGCCGTAGCGGTCCAGGACCAGATGGGTACGGGCGGCGTCCAGCCCGGCCGCCGCCACCAGCTCGCCGATCATCATGCCGTTGGCCTGGTGCGGCACGAAGTGGTCGACGTCGCCCGCGGTGACCCCGGCCCGCTTGAGCAGGTCGGCGAGCACCGGCGGCACCCCGGCCATGACGAAGTCGCGGACGCCGCGGCCGTTCATCCGGAAGAAGTGGTCGCCGTCGGCCACCGTCGCCGCGGACGCCGGCAGCCGGCTGCCCCCGGCCTTGACGTGGATGAGCTCGTGCGCGTCGCCGCGGGTGACCAGCTCGACGTCGACCAGCCCGTACGGCGCCGGCACGGCACCGACCACGGCGGCCCCGGCGCCGTCGCCGAACAGGATGGCGGTGCGCCGGTCGTCGAAGTCGAGGATCCGCGAGTACACGTCGGCCGCCACCACCAGCACGACCGCGCCGGGCCGGGTGGCGACGAGGCTGTGGGCCAGCGCCAAGCCGAAGACGAACCCGGCGCACACGACGTTGATGTCGAAGGCCGCCGCCCGGTGCGCGCCGATGGCGTGCTGCACCAGCGAGGCGGTGGGCGGCTGCGGCGAGTCGCCAGTCGACGTCGAGACGATGAGGAAGTCGAGCCGGTCGGCGGCGATCCCGGCCCGGTCCAGCGCCGCGACGGCGGCCCGGGTGGCCAGGTCGGAGGTCGCCTCGTCGGGGGCGGCGAAGCGGCGCGCCTCGATCAGGGTCTTCCGGGCGATCCACTCCGGCGTGGTGTCGGTCACCCGCTCGGTCAGGGCCTCGTTGGTGACCTCGTGCTCGGGCAGGTAGGAACCAGTGCCCAGGATGCCGACTCGCGCTACCGATTGCATGTCCCCGCTTATCGGCGGCGGCGCGGCCCGGTTGAGGATCGGCGGCGCTGCCGTGCGGGCCGGCGATCACCAGCGATAATCATGACTGTGACGAATTGGGAGTACGCACGACTCGAGTACCGGGCGGCCGGCACGTTCGGTGCGGACAAGTTCATGGACTGGACGGCCACGTTCCACCATCCGGGCGGGACGCTGCGCTGGGGCACCGACGAGCGCTTCGACGACCTGCGGCACCTCAACCGGGCCGGGGCGGCGGGGTGGCAGGCGTACGACCGGGCGGCGATCCACGTGATCAACGAGCCGCACCGGCTGCACGGGGTCACGTATTCGATGCGCCGCCCGATCCCGTAGGGCGGGCCGGAGCCGGCCTCAGCAGGGCCCGTCGCAGGCCAGCACGCGCAGGCGGTCCAGGGTGCCGTTCCAGACGTTCTGGTCGCCGGGCAGCGGGCCGGCGTCGGCGTACTGCCAGAACGAGTACGTGGACCACCCGGCCGGCAGCGTGCCCACGCCGCTGCTGTAGCGGGCCACCCACAGCGGGCTGGTCGCGCCGAACCCGCTGTAGTTGCCGGTGCAGGTCCGCCACCAGTCGGTGGTGGTGTAGATCGTCGCCCAGCGGCCGGTCCGGGCCCGGTAGCGGTCGCGGAACGCGCCGATCCAGCTGCGCATAGCGCTCTGCGAGAGGCCGTAACAGGTGGCGCCGTACGGGTTGTACTCGATGTCGAGGGCGCCGGGCAGGGTCCGGCCGTCCTTCGACCAGCCCCCGCCGTGGTTGACGAAGTAGTCGGCCTGGGCCGCGCCGCCGCTGCGGTCCGGCAGCGCGAAGTGGTACGCCCCGCGGATCATGCCCACGCCGTACGAGCCGTTGTACTGCTGGGCGAAGGACGGGTTGGTGTAGCCGGTCCCCTCGGTCGCCTTGACGTAGGCGAACCGGGCGCCGGCGGACCACGCCGCCGACCAGTTGACGCTGCCCTGGTGGCTCGAGACGTCGACGCCCTTGACGCCGGCCGGGGCGGCCTGCGCGGGGGTGGGCACCAGGATGGATGCGGCGGCCAGCAGGCCGGCCAGGAACACGCGCACGGATTGACACCTTTCGTCGGCACGGACGGGCGCGGGGACACGCGGCGGGTCGCCGCGTGCCCCCGGCCCGGTGGGTCAGCTGCTGAAGACCTCGAACTCCGCGGCCACCACGTTGGCCGCCGCGGGCGCCGCGCTCGCGCAGTCGCTCGCGCTGCGCGGGTCGTTCTCCCGCTCGCCGGCGTACAGCGGGTTGCCGGTGCACTGGTTGGTGAGCACCCGCAGCCGGACGTGGGTGGCCAGGACCGGGCGCACCGGGAACGACTTGATCAGCAGGTTCGGCACCTTGGGCCGGAACGACCCGGTGTCGAAGGCGTTGGCCGGGCTGGCGTAGGCCACCCGGTAGCCGGCGTCGCTCGCGCAGTCGGCACCCGTGGTCGCGTTGCAGGTGAGGATCTCGAACTGGCGCACCGTGCTGTACATCGTCGCGGTCGCCGCGCCGGCGCCCGGGAAGGCGCTGAGCTGCACCCGGGAGACCAGCTTGGCGGACTCCGCCGGGAGGTCGACGGTGACCTGGCGGCCGGCCGCGCCGCCGGTGGCGGTCCAGGCCGTGCCCTCGGCGTCGTCGGTCAGCCGGCCCGGGTCGGCGCCGTCGCCGCTGATCGTGGCGCCGGACGCGGCCGAGGCCAGGTTGGCCGGCATGACCACGCCGACCGTCGCGGTGACCCCCGGGTAGACGGTCTGGGTGAACCGCTTGTGGCCGTAACCCGCGCCGATGGCCAGGAACCTGTACGTGCCCGGGGCCAGCGTCACGGTGGCCGGCAGGTCGGTCGCCGGGTCGGTGTCGGCGATCGGGACCGTGCCGAAGTCGTGGTCGCCGACGTAGAGCCGGACCGGCTTGCCCGACGCCTCGCCCAGCGCCTTGAAGGTGACCTCGACGTTGTCGGCGTACGGCGAGGCGAAGCTGGGCACGGGGTCGGTGTCGGACGGGCCGCTGGCCGCGCCGGCGCCCATGCCGCGGGCGGCGAACGCGTTCCACAGCAGGTCGGCGTTCGCGCCGTCGAAGCGCAGCGCGTCGGCGGTGATCATGTTGTCCCGCATGTCCAGCATGCTGATCGAGCCGCTCGCCGCGAGCAGGAACGAGTCGAACACCAGCTGCGCCCAGCGCCGGTTGCCCGGGCACTCGGCCGCGGGTGTGGCGCCGGCCGCGCAGCTCTCCTGCAGCGCCCGGGTGCCGGTGCCGTAGCGGGCGACGAACGCGCGCCGCACGTCGAAGTTCGTGGCGCTCCAGATCTCACCGTCGGGGTGCACGGCCGCGCCGCGGTCGTAGCCGTAGTTCGAGTAGTTGAGCGGGCTGTTGCTCATGTCGTAGTTGCGGATGCCCGTGCTCAGGTCGCCGGTGACGTACGCGCCGGTGATGTACGGCGTGTTGCCCCGCGGGGTGTAGCCGCTCTCGAACAGGTACTCCATCGCCAGGAGGTCGGACCAGCTCTCCCCCATCGCGCCGCCCTGGCTGGAGCTGATGCCGCTGTCCGGCCCGGCGATCATCCGGTTGCTGACCGCGTGGGTGTACTCGTGCCCGATCACCGTCATGTCGAAGTCGCCGTCGACGCAGGGCGGGTACGCGCTGCCGGCGAACGGCTGCCACATGTACATGTTCGTGGTCGGCTGCATGCCGTCCGGCGGCGTCGCCTGGTTGGCGTTGTTGCGCGTGGTCGCCGTGGCCGCGCCCTGCTGGGCGTTGCCGCGCTCGGCGTCCCCGCCCTTGCCGTAGGGCCCGGTGTTGGTCTTCTGCAGGTTCCAGGTCGCCTCGGTGAAGCCCAGCCCGTACGACCAGTCGTGCATGCGGTTGTGCATGGCGAACAGGTTCGCGGTGGCGGCGTCGGCGTCGGCCTGCTCCGGCGAGGTCAGCGCGTTCGGGTCGCACCGGCTGGTGTTCCACTGGTTGGTGAACGGGTAGACGTACTCGCGGTCGGGCCGGCTCGCCGCGGGCACCGCCGGCGCCCCGTTGCCCCACAGCCGCACCGCGTCGGCGGAGTTGCCGCTGCTGGTGAAGGTGGGGGTGCCGGTGGCCGGGTCGACGTCCCAGGGCTTGCCGGTGGCCGGGTCGAGGACCTGGCGGGCGCAGCCGGTGGCGGCGGTGGCGCACCAGAGCTGGCGGGTGTCGGTGCCGGCCGCGGTCGGGGTGGCCGGGAAGACCTTCCAGTGCGGGTCGTCCTCGGCGAAGTTGACGAGGTTCTCCCGGATCAGCACCTTGCCGTCGCGGGCGTCGACGTAGGTGGTGTAGCCGAGCGGGTGCTCGGCGTCGTTGGACAGCACCACGACCTGGTAGGCCGCGCGCGGGGCGGCGCCGGGCATGGGCACGGCGACCTGCTTGACGCGGGAGTCGGCGAGTTGGTCGCGGGCGATGCCGGCGTCCTGCAGCGCCGCCGCCAGGGCGGCGTCGGGGGTGAGCGTGGCGGCGGCCGGGGCGGCGGTGCGCGGGCTCAGCGACGAGGTGACCCGCAGCACGTCGCCGCCCTTGACCGCCACGGCGACCAGGCCGTCGTGGGCGGCGGGCAGGCCGCCGTACCGCTGGCGCAGCAGCACGACCGTGCCGTTGCCGACCTTGGTCTCGGCGACGGTCTCGAGGTCGTCGACCGCCGCCGTCTTCAGCGAGAAGAGCCCGACCCTGTTCTTGAGGAAGCCGCGAGCGACCGCCTCGGCGTCGCCCTTGAGCCCCGCCGCCAGCTTGCCCTTGGCCGGGGTGACCGAGGCCGGGGTGCCGAGCTTGTTCCAGCGGGTGACCAGGTTGTCGTCGCGGACCAGCGAGCGCTGGCCGGCGGTGGGGGCGGCGCTGCCGCCGCGGTTGTCGACGAAGGCGTACTCGTCGTCGAGGTGCTCGCCGGTCAGCGGCGTGGCCGCGGCCGGCGGCTGGTCGGCGGGAGCCGCGGTGGCGCCGATGGGCGCGGCGGCGATGATCGTGGTCGCGGCAAGGATTCCGGCGACGGCGGACCGTCTGCGTAAACGCACGCATGCCTCCTGGGATCGGCTGGAGGATCTCCCCAGACGTCCGAGACATTACGCTTTGATCGACAGTCATAGATGAACGAATTGTTGCAACCGTGACGGCGGCCCTCGACCGGGCCGCCCGGCGGAGGTTAGGTTGTCGGCAGGGGGCCGCCGATGACCACGCTTGACGTTCTCGCCGCCCGGCTGCGCGCCGAGCTGGGCGCCGACCGGATCGTGAACGACCGGCAGGAGCTGCGCACCTACGAGTGCGACGGGCTGGCGCACTACAAGGTCGTGCCCGGCCTGGTGGTGCTGCCCCGGGACGCGGCCGAGTGCGCCCGCACGGTCCGGGCCTGCGTCGCGGCCGGCGTGCCGTACGTGGCCCGCGGCTCGGGCACCGGGCTCTCCGGCGGGGCCCTGCCGCACGCCGAGGGCGTGCTGATCGTGACCTCGCGGATGCGCGCCATCGTCGAGGTCGCGCCGGACGACGAACGCGCCGTCGTCGAGCCGGGCGTCATCAACCTGCACGTGACCAGGGCCGCCACCCCGCACGGCTACTACTACGCCCCCGACCCGTCCAGCCAGCAGATCTGCTCGATCGGCGGCAACGTGGCGGAGAACTCCGGCGGCGCGCACTGCCTCAAGTACGGCTTCACCACCAACCACGTGACCGGCGCCGAGGTGGTCACCCCGGACGGCGAGCTGATCGAGCTCGGCGGGCGGGCGCCGGACCCGCCCGGTTACGACCTGCTCGGCGCGTTCGTCGGCTCGGAGGGCACGCTGGGCATCGCCACCCGGGTCACCGTCCGGCTGACCCGGCTGCCGGAGTCCGTGCGGACCCTGCTGGCCGCCTTCGCCACCACCGACCAGGCCGGCGCCGCCACCTCGGCGATCATCGCCGCCGGGGTCGTGCCGGCCGCCGTCGAGATGATGGACGCGCTCGCCATCGAGGCCGCCGAGGCGGCCGTGGCCTGCGGCTACCCGCCGGGCGCGGGCGCGGTGCTGATCGTCGAGCTGGACGGCCCGGCCGCCGAGGTGGACGCCCAGTTCGACCAGGTGACCGCCCTGTGCGAGGCGAACGGCGCGTTCGAGCTGCGGATCGCGGCCGACGCGGCCCAGCGGGCGCTGTTCTGGAAGGGCCGCAAGTCGGCCTTCGCCGCGGTCGGGCGGATCAGCCCCGACTACATCGTGCAGGACGGGGTGATCCCGCGCACCGCGCTGCCCGAGGTGCTGCACCGCATCGGCGAGGTGGCCCGCGAGCACGGCGTCCGGGTGGCCAACGTCTTCCACGCCGGCGACGGCAACCTGCACCCGCTGGTGCTGTTCGACGACGCCGTGCCCGGCGAGGCCGGGCGGGCCGAGGAGGTGTCGGGCGCGATCATCGACCTGTGCATCGAGTACGGCGGCTCGATCACCGGCGAGCACGGGGTCGGCATGGACAAGGCCAAGTACATGCCGCGGATGTTCACCGACGACGACCTCGAGACGATGCACCTGCTGCGCTGCGCGTTCGACCCCGACGGGCTGGCCAACCCGGGCAAGGTCTTCCCCACCCCGCGGCTGTGCGGCGAGGTGCCCCGCCGGCACCGGGCCGGCGAGCCGGCCGCGGCGGAGCTGTTCTGATGTGGACGACGGCCGGTGCGCAGGACACCGTCGCCGGCGTGCCGGCCCGGTTCGTGGCGGCCCCGGCGAGCACCGAGGAGGCCGCGGCGGTGCTGGCGGCGGCCGCCCGCGACGACCTGGCCGTGGTGGTCCGCGGCGGCGGCACCAAGCTGGACTGGGGCGTGCCGCCGCGCCGGCTCGACCTGATCGTGGACACCCGCCGGCTCACCGGGGTGGTCGAGCACGCGGCCGGCGACCTCATCACCGTGGTCCGGGCCGGCACCCCGCTCGCCGCCCTCGACCTGCCCGGCCAGCAGCTCGCGCTGGACTCGCCGCTGCCCGGCGCCACCGTGGGCGGCACCGTGGCGGTCAACACCAGCGGGCCCCGGCGGATGCTCTACGGCACGGCCCGCGACCTGCTGATCGGCGTGACGGTGGTCCGGCCCGACGGCCGGGTGGCCCACTCCGGCGGCAAGGTCGTCAAGAACGTCGCGGGCTACGACCTGGGCAAGCTCTTCACCGGCGCGTACGGCACCCTGGGGCTGGTCACCGAGTGCGCGTTCCGCCTGCACCCGGTGCCCCCGGTCGCGGCGATCGTGCGGCGCACGGCGCCGGCCGACCGGATCGGCGCGCTGCTGGCCGCCGTCCGGGCCGAGCAGGCGGTGCCGTCCGCGGTCGAGCTGGACGCCCCGGCCGAGGGCGAGGTGACCCTCGCGGTGCTGGTCGAGGGCACCGCCGCCGGGGTGCGGGACCGCGCCGCCCGGCTGGAGAAGGTGCTCGGCGGGCCGGCCACGGACGAGTTCCCGCCCTGGTGGGGCCGCTACCCGTGGGACAGCGTGGGGATGAAGCTGACCGTGCCGCTGTCGCGGGTGCCGGATCTGCTCGGGCTGGGCGCGGCGGTACGGGGTTCGGCCGGCACCGGCGTGCTCTACGCCGATGTGCCGGTGGCGTCGGCGCCCGCGGTGGTGGAGCGGCTGCGGGCGGCCGCCGTCCGCGCGGGCGGGCACGCCGTGGTGCTGACCGCCCCGCCGGCGGTGCGCGAGGTCGTGGACATGTGGGGGCCGGTGGCCGGGCTGGCGCTGATGCGCCGGGTCAAGGACCGCTTCGACCCGGAACACCGGTTCGCGCCGGGACGCTTCGTGGGAGGCATCTGATGGTCGACACCCCGCACGGCAGCCGGCCCGCGCCGCCCGACGTGCTCGGGCCGGTGGCCGGCGAGCCGGCCTTCGACGGGCACCGCCCGCCGCGGCGCGAGCTGGTGGACGACTGCGTGCACTGCGGCTTCTGCCTGACCACCTGCCCGACGTACGTGCTGTGGGGCGAGGAGATGGACTCCCCGCGCGGGCGGATCTACCTGATGAAGCAGGGGCTGGACGGCGAGCCGATGACCGACTCGCTGGTGCGGCACATGGACGCCTGCCTCGGGTGCATGGCGTGCGTGACGGCGTGCCCGTCCGGGGTGCGCTACGACCGGCTGATCGAGGACACCCGCGCGCAGGTGGAGCGGCGGCACACCCGGCCGCCCCGGCAGCGGGCGCTGCGCGGGGCTATCTTCGCGCTGTTCCCGTACCCCCGGCGGCTGCGCCTGCTGCGCGGGCCGCTGCGCGCGTACCAGGCCAGCGGCCTGCAGCGCCTGGTCGGCCGCAGCGGCCTGCTGCCGCGGCTGGCGCCCACGCTGGCCACCCTCGAGTCCCTGGCCCCGCCGCTGACCCGGGTGCCGCGCCCGCCGCGCCGGGTGCCGGCCCGCGGCCCGCGGCGCGCGGTCGTGGGGGTGCTGACCGGCTGTGTGCAGAGCGCGTTCTTCCCCGACGTGAACGCGGCCACGATCCGGGTGCTGGCCGCCGAGGGCTGCGAGGTCGTCGTGCCGCCGCAGGGCTGCTGCGGCGCGCTGAGCATGCACAACGGGCGCGAACGGGAGGCCCAGGGCTTCGCCCGCAAGCTCATCGACAGCTTCACCCGGGCCGGCGTCGAGCACGTGGTGGTCAACGCGGCCGGCTGCGGCTCCTCCATGAAGGAGTACGCCGACCTGTTGCGCGACGACCCCCGGTACGCCGAACGGGCGGCGGCGTTCGCGGCCCGGGTGCGCGACCTGTCGGAGATCCTCGTCGAGCTGGGCCCGGTGGCGCCGCGCCAGCCGCTGCCGGTGACGGTGGCGTATCACGACGCCTGTCACCTCGCCCACGCCCAGGGCGTACGGGCCCAGCCGCGGGCCCTGCTGGCCGGTGTTCCGGGGCTGACGGTCCGGGAGATCGCCGATCCGGAGATCTGCTGCGGCTCGGCCGGCGTCTGGAACGTGCTGAACCCTCAGCCGGCGGCCGAGCTGGGCGACCGCAAGGCCCGCGACGTGCTGGCCACCGGCGCGCAGCTGCTGGTGACGGCCAACCCCGGCTGCCTGATGCAGGTGGCGGCCGCGGTGCAGCGCCTCGGCGGCGAGATCGCGCTGGCGCACACCGCCCGGGTGCTGGACGCGTCCATCCGCGGCCTGCCGGTGAGCGCGCTGCTTCAGCCGGCGAGCTCCGCGAGGTAGGCGTCGAGCTCGGCCACCGCCGCCTCCGGGCTCAGGTGGCCGGCCATGATCTGCAGGGAGAGCCCGTCGACCAGCGCGTGCAGCCGGCGCGCCACCGCCTCGCCGCCGGCGCCCAGCTGGGCGGCCAGGCTGCGGCACAGTTCATACAGCGCGGCGTGCTGCTGGCGCTGCACCCGGGCCAGCGCGGGATCACCCAGGCCGAGGGCCAGGAACGCGAACGAGATCGAGGCCTCGATGCGCCGTTCGGTGTCCAGCGGCATGACCTCCAGCAGCACGGCCCGCACCTGCGCGCGGGGCGGCCCGGGCGGGTCCAGGTCGCGGATCCGCGCGGTGGCCCGCTCGGTGACCTGCTCGCAGGCGAAGGCGAGCAGCTCGCCGCGGGTGGCGAAGTAGTGCCGCAGCGCGCCGGACGACCAGCCGGACTCGGCGGCCACCGCGCGGATGGAGACCTCGGCGACCCCGTCGCGGGCGATGACCCGCCAGACCGCCGCGGCGAGCTCGCGGCGGCGGGCGGCATGGTCCACGAGCTTCGGCACCCGCCGATTATGGCACGACTGTGTTATCAAGGAAGTAACACAGTCGTGCGATAACGGGGAGGCTTCATGGTCGCGCTCATCGTCGCCTGCGAGATCGGGTTCTGGGTGCTGCTCGGCGCCGCGCTGGTGGCCCGCTACCCGCTGCGGGCCCGGGCGCTGAGCACCGCGCTGCTGCTCGCGGTGCCGCTGGTCGACGTCGTGCTGCTGGCCGCGACCGTGGTGGACCTGCGCCGCGGCGGCACGGCCGGCGTCACCCACGGCCTGTCGGCCGTCTACCTCGGCATCTCGGTGGCCTTCGGCCACCAGCTGGTCGCCGGGGCCGACCAGTGGTTCGCCCACCGGTTCGCAGGTGGGCCCGCACCGGTACGCCCACCGCGTACCGGGCGGGCCCACGCCGCCCGCGAGCGCCGGCAGTGGCTGAGGCATGCGTTGGCCTATGCCCTCGCCGCCGCCGTGCTCGCCGTCCTCACCCTCGCCGTCGGCGACCCCGGACGGACCGCCGCGCTGTGGTCCGTGCTGGGTCCGTGGACCCTGGTCCTGGTCATCGACTTCGTGGTGTCGTTCAGTTACACCGTCTCGCCCCGCGCGAAGTAGTCACGGCTGGGTGATGCGGGGCCGCGGCGGGGTCGCCATGTTCGCCCCGATGAAGAAGCTCGGGTGCGGCGGCTGGTTGTAGGCGGTGTTCTGCCAGGCCAGGGCCAGCCGGTACTGCGCGTCCTGGAGCAGGGTGGTGATCCGGCGGTCGGTGGCGGTCGGCGTCGCGTAGATCCGCAGCGCCGTGTTGTCGGCGGTCGGCCAGATCACCTCCTCGCGCCAGTCGCCGAACAGGTCGCCGGAGAGCGACGGCGTCGACTTGGTGCCGTTGTTGGAGTGCACGTTGGCCGCCGTCAGCAGCCGGGTGTCGCCGGAGGTGCCGTACTTGTCGATGTGCGTGCCGTCCAGCAGCTCGCGCACCGGGTCGCCGTCCCACCAGGCCAGGAAGTTGGTCGAGCCCGGCTTGCGGCTGCTGACCACCGCCCCGGACGGGCCGCGGACGCCGTCGGCGGCCGCGGACCACGACTCGGCGCCCGCGCTGCCGGCCCAGACGTCACCGGAGACCCCCCGGCCGTTGTCGCCGTTGGCCGGGGTGGTCCACAGCACCTGGCCGGTACGGGCGTCGGCGAACCAGGACGACGGCTTGCTGGCGTCCTCGTCGACCTTGAACACCTCCAGCCCGGCCCGCGCCGGGTCCAGGTCGCCGACGTGCAGCGTGTCGCCGTGGCCGTTGCCGGTGTTCCACAGCTTGGCGCCGTTGTCGTCGATGGCCAGGGAGCCGTACACGATCTCGTCCCGGCCGTCGGCGTCCACGTCCGCCACCGACAGCTGGTGGTTGCCCTGCCCGGCGGTGCCGGAGTTGGTGCTGCTGTTGCTGTCGAAGGTCCAGCGGCGGGTCAGCGTGCCGTTGCGGAAGTCCCATGCCACCACGACCGTGCGGGTGTAGTAGCCGCGGGCCATGATCAGGCTGGGCCGGGCGCCGTCGAGGTAGGCGGTGCCGGCCAGGAAGCGGTCGACGCGGTTGCCGTACGAGTCGCCCCAGGAGGAGACGGTGCCGCGCGGCGGGACGTAGTCGACGGTCGACAGGGCGGCGCCGGTGCGACCGTCGAACATGGTCAGGAACTCCGGCCCGGTCAGCACGTAGCCGCTGGAGTTGCGGTAGTCGGCCGAGGCGTTGCCGATCACCTGGCCGGTGCCGGAGACGGTGGCGTCGGCGGTCTTCATGGCCACCTCGGCGTCGCCGT
Organism: Actinoplanes nipponensis; assembly: GCF_016862275.1. Classification (GTDB taxonomy): domain Bacteria; phylum Actinomycetota; class Actinomycetes; order Mycobacteriales; family Micromonosporaceae; genus Actinoplanes; species Actinoplanes nipponensis. The sequence goes on from NZ_BOMQ01000051.1 coordinate 146,080, forward strand.
CGCCGTCGTAGTCGTACACCTGGAACTGGGTGTAGTGCGCGCCCGCCCGGATGTTGCGGCCCAGGTTGATCCGCCACAGCCGGGCCCCGCTGAGCTCGTAGGCGTCCACGTAGACCGGGTCGGTGACCCCGGACTGCGAGTTGTCCTTGCTGTTCAGCGGGTCCCACTTGAGCACGATCTCGAGCTGGCCGTCGCCGTCGAGGTCACCCACGCTGGCGTCGTTGGCCGCGTACGCGGCGCTGCCCGGGCTCTGGATCGGCACGTCGAGGTAGCCGTTGGCGAAGTTCAGCGAGGTCCCCGACGCCGCCTGCTCGACCCCGCCGACCACGGCCCGCACGGTGTACGCCGCGCCGGCGGCCGCGCCCGCGTCCAGGTAGTTGGTCGAGGTGGTGATCGGCGTGGCGTTGACCCGGGTGGCGCCCCGGTAGACGTTGAAGCCCACGTCGGCCGGGTCGGCGGCGAGCCAGCGCCAGCTGACCAGGTTGCCGCTGCCGGAGCGGACGCTGATCAGCCCGCGGTCCAGCCGCTCCATCTGCCGCCCGCCGCCGGTCGGTGGCGGGCTGGTGACCGGGGGCGGGACGATGGTGGGCGGCGGCGTGGTCGACGTCGCCGGCGGGGTGGTGGTGGCGCCGGTGCAGGCCACCCCGTTGAGGGTGAACGCCATGGGGTCGGTGTTGGCGCCGGTGGCCGCGCCGTTGAAGCCGAACGAGACGGTCGCCCCGGTGGCCACGGCGGCGTTGTAGCCGGCGTCGCGCACGGTGACCGCGGCCCCGGACTGGGTCGCGACGCCGTTCCAGGCCTGGGTCACGGTCTGGCCCGACGGGAAGCTCCAGCCCAGGGTCCAGCCGTTCACCGGGTCGCCCAGGTTGGTGATCTCCACGGCGGCGCCGAAGCCGCCCTGCCAGGTGCTGGTGACCGCGTAGGAGACCCGGCAGCCGGCCGCCGCGGACGCGTTGACCGCCGACAGCAGCGCGGCGCCGACCGCCACGACGCTCAGGCCGGCGACTTTCGTGATGGTGCGCATGAGGTCCCCTCGCAGTGACGCCCGTCGATTGGGAGCGCTCCCAACCCTGCCGCCGCGACACGATTCCGTCAAGTCCTGAAATCTGATGGCCATCTATTTTTGGGAGCGCTCCCATGCAATGATGCGGGACACCCCTTACGCGGTTCAGCCCCGTCCGTCGTGACCGCGACGACGTCCCCCAACCTGAGGTGAGAACGATGTCGAACCGAAAGCTCGCGATCGCGCTGGCCGCGGCCGCCCTCGTGCCCGCCGGCCTGCTCGCCGCGCCCGCGCCCGCCTCCGCCGCGGCCGGGTGCCAGGTCACGTACACGGTCACCAGCCAGTGGCAGGGCGGCTTCGGCGCCGCGGTGGCCGTGACCAACCTGGGCGACCCGGTCACCGGCTGGACGGTGGGCTGGAGCTTCCCGTCCGGCCAGACCGTGACCCAGCTGTGGAACGGCGTGGCGAGCCAGTCCGGCGCCGCCGTGACGGTCCGCAACGCCGGCTACAACGGCTCCCTGGCCACGAACGCGTCCACGTCGTTCGGCTTCAACGGCGCCTGGACCGGCAGCAACGCCGTGCCCACCGCCTTCACGTTCAACGGCGTCTCCTGCACCGGCGGGGTCACCACGCCGCCGAGCACGCCGCCGACCACGCCGAGCACCCCCACGCCCACCCCGAGCACGCCGCCCCCGGCCGGCGGCCCGGTCAAGGTGATGGCCCTGGGCGACTCGATCACCGGCTCGCCGGGCTGCTGGCGGGCGTTGCTCTGGCAGAAGCTGCAACAGGCCGGGCGCGCGTCGCAGGTCGACTTCGTCGGCACGCTGCCGGCCCAGGGCTGCGGCTTCGCCTACGACGGCGAGAACGAGGGCCACGGCGGCTTCCTGGCCACCAACGTGGCCGACCAGAACCAGCTGGTGGGCTGGCTCGCGGCCACCGACCCGGACGTGGTGATGATGCACTTCGGCACCAACGACGTCTGGAACAACCGCTCCACCGCCACCATCCTGGCGGCGTTCACCAAGCTGGTCGGGCAGATGCGGGCCGCCAACCCGGCGATGCGGATCCTGGTGGCGCAGATCCTGCCGATGACGCCGAGCAACTGCGCCGAGTGCAACCAGCGGGTCGTCGCCCTCAACGCGGCGATCCCGGCCTGGGCGGCGGCCACCAGCACCGCGGCCTCCCCGGTCACCGTCGTCGACCAGTACACCGGCTTCGACACCGCCACCGACACGCCGGACGGGGTGCACCCCGACGACAGCGGCAACCGCAAGATCGCCGACCGCTGGTACCCGGCCCTGACCGCCGCGCTGGGCTGACCCGCGGCAGCAGCCGCGGCCCCGGACCGGGCGGAGGTCCGGGGCCGCGCCCCTCTCACCGGCCCGGTACGGCCATCTCGCCGAGTTCGGACCAGTCGTCCTGCTCCACCGTCTGGCTGACGATCTTCGGGGTGGCCGCGAGGTGGGGCGGCAGGTCCTGCTGGGCCTGCTTGAAGTGGGCCGAGCCGACGTGCGCCCCGCCGGCCTCGCCGTCACGGAACGCCTCCACCAGGACGTACTCGTCGGGGTTGTCGAGGCTGCGGGACCAGTCGAACCACAGGCAGCCCGGCTCGGCGCGGGTGGCCTCGGTGAAGGGCGCCGCGATCTGCGGCCAGCGGTCCGCGTGCTCGGGCTTGACCAGGAACTTGGCGGTAATGAAGATCATCGTTGACCGTCCTCTCGTGCAACTCGGTGCAATGCTTTCCCGCGCGCCACCGGCGTGGTGATGCTGGGGCTCATGAGCAGCCACCCCCGTACCGGCCTGCTGCAGTCCGTCGAGCGCGCCATGGCCGTGCTCGACCACGTCGCCGCGGCGCCCGGCCCGCTGCCGGCCCGCGACATCTCCCGCGCCCTCGGGCTCGCCCTGCCCACCACCTACCACCTGCTGACCACCCTGGTGACGGGCGGCTACCTGGTCCATCTTGCCGAGGAACACGCCTACGCGCTCGGACACCGCGTCGACGACCTCGCCCGGGGACTGCGCCGGCAGATCGCGGTGCCGCCCGAGGTCGAGCGGGTCACCGCGGTGGTGCACCGCCAGGCCCACGCCGCGGCCTACTACGCCGCGCTGCGCGACGCCGAGATGATCGTCGCGCATGTGGCCGAGTGTCCCGCGCACCCCCGGATCCGGGTCCTCGACGTCGGCTTCCACCGGGTCCCGCACGCCACGGCGTTCGGCAAGCTGATGCTGGCCATGCTCGAACCCGCCGCCGCCGAGGACCTGCTCGACACCACCGGGACGCCCCCGGTGACGGCCGGCACGGTCACCGACCGGCGGTTGCTGCGCCGCCAGCTCGCCCAGGTGCGCAGCACCGGCCTGGCCATCGAGGTGGACGAGTTCCAGGCCGACCTGTCGTGCATGGCCGCGCCCGTCACGGACGCCGCCGACCGGTTCGTCGGCGCGGTGGCGGTCTCGATGCCGACCGCCCGGATGCGCGAGCACCGCTGGGCGGTCGAACGGGCGGTCCGCCTGGGCGCGGTACGGGCGACGCGGGCGGTGTCGCTGAGCGCCGCCGCCCGCGCCGGCCGCTGTCACACCGACGGCGCCAACCCGTAACGGGTCCGCAGCAGGCCCTGGCAGAAGCCCGCGTTGCCGTCGATGCTGACCCGTACCGTCCTCGCGAAGCGCAGCCACCCCGGCAGCCGGTCCGCCGGCAGGGCCGCGCCCTCGTCGTCGCAGAGCGCGTGGTCGCTGGTCAGGCCCAGCCGGGCGCGACGCCGGGCCACCGCCTCGGCCGCCTCCGGGGCGATCCCGGCCGCCGCGGCGAACGACAGCGCGCCCAGCCCGGCCGGCTCGGCCCCGGCCGCGATCAGCGCGCGGGCCAGCCGGTCCTGGGCCGCCAGGTGCGCCTTGCGCTCGAAGGTGGACCGCAGCTCGGCCAGCGACGGGTCCAGGCCGCCCTCGGTGTCGCCGGTGAAGGTGGCCGCGAAGTCGCTGACCGCCGCCACGCCCCGGTTGATCTCCGCCGCGACGAAGTGCTCCAGCAGCACCACCTCGACGCTGGTCACCCCGGGCAGCGCGGCCAGCGCGTCCCGTGCGTCGGCCACCATCAGCCAGGCGAAGTTGGGCGCGCAGAAGTACGTCGGCAGCCGCAGCTCCGCGCGGACCGCGCCGGCCCCGGTCACGAGCCGGGCGACGAAGCCCAGCTCGGTGATGGGCCGGTCCAGCTCGGGGTCGCGGACCTGGGCCAGGGCCGCCCAGGCCGCCTCCTCCGGGCTCATGCCGGGGCGGCCGGGGCCGCGCCGACGGCCGGGCCGCTGTCGCCGGCGCCGCGGGGGACGGTCAGCTCGCCGGGGACCTTGACGTCGTAGAGCGCGGCCGCGTTCAGGCCCAGGATCTTGCGCTTGACCTCGGTGGTGAGCACGCCGTACTCGCCCTGCAGGTCGTCGGGGATCTGGAAGTCGACGAACTTCTCGACCAGCCACTTCGGCTGCCAGATCGCGTAGTCGCTGCCGAACAGGATGCGGTCGGAGTCCAGCCAGTAGAGCAGCTCGCCGATGATCTGGGCGAAGTAGCGCGGCCGGCTGTGGATGAACGGCAGGGCCACGGCCAGGCCGCCGTACACGTTGGGCTCCTGGGTGGCGATCCAGCAGAAGTCCTCCAGCCGGGGCAGGCCCACGTGCTCGACGATGAAGCGCAGCTCCGGGAACATCGTGGCGGCGTCGTCGACGTCGGCCACGTCGAACGCGTCGCGGTTCATCGGGTAGACCGTCGGGCCCTTGTGCACGTGGATGTTGCGGATGCCCAGCTCCTGGCACTTCTCCAGGTAGCGGTAGGCCCACGGGTCGGACAGCTTCCAGCCCTTGGAGGCGCCCTTCCACTCGGCCGTGTAGACCTTGACGCCCTTGAGCTGCCAGCGCTCGTGCAGCCGCTCCAGCTCGGCCAGGCCGTTCTCGCCGTCACGCGGGTCGAAGCGGCCGTTGACGATGAACCGGCCGGGGTGCCGCTCGGCCATCGCGCCGTTCTGCGCGGTCGTGTTGAAGCCGTTGACGTACCAGTCGGTCAGGTACGTCGACTGCAGGATCGCCATGTCGTCGGGGCCGGCCTCGAACAGGTCGTGGATCATCCGCTCCTCGGGGTAGCGCTCGAACTCCTCCAGCGTCCAGCGGTACTCCTCGGGCGAGAGGTTCGAGTGGTAGTCGTAGAAGCACTTGATGAAGCCCTCGCCGTACCGGTTGATCTGGTTGGCCGGGCTGCCGTCCCAGAAATGGGTGTGCCCGTCGAGGATGAAGTAGCTGACGCCGTCCTTGGTGTACATCGGGTCCCCCTAGGGCACGAGGATGCCGCGGCCCTGCAGCCGCCCGGCCTCCAGGTCGTCCATGGCCTCGTTCACGGCGGCCAGCGGGTACCTCCGGGTGTGCAGGCGCACCCGGCCCTGGGCCGCGAGGATCATCAGCTCGTCCAGGTCGTTGTAGGAGCCGACCAGGTTGCCGACGACGTTGCGCTCGGTGGAGATCAGGTCGATGGTGGGGATGTCGACGCGGCCGCCGTACCCGATCACGAAGTAGCTGCCGGCCCGGCGGGTCATCGCCAGGCCCCGGGCCTCGGCGCCCTGCTCGCCGACGAAGTCGAGCACCACGTGCGCGGGCTCGTCGAGCTCGTCGGTGGACGCCACGACCCGGTGCGCGCCCAGCGTCGTGGCCAGCTCGCGGGCCGCGGGGTTGGGGTCGGCCACGACGACGGTGGTGGCGGTCATCGCCAGCAGGCACTGGATGCCGATGTGGCCGAGGCCGCCCGCACCGATCACCAGGCACGTCGTGCCCGGGTACAGCAGCGGCACGGCCTTGCGGACCGCGTGGTAGGCGGTCAGGCCCGCGTCGGCGAGCGCGGCGACGTCCGCGGGCTCCAGCCCGGGCCGCAGCCGCACGCACGAGCGGGCGGTGGTCAGCAGCAGCTCGGCCATGCCGCCGTCGGTGTCGATGCCGGGGAACGCGGAGTTCTCGCAGTGCACGTCGTCGCCGGAGCGGCAGGGCCGGCAGAGCCCGCAGGTGACCAGCGGGTGCAGGATCACCGCGTCGCCGGCGGTCACGTTCGTGACGGCGCTGCCGACCGCCTCGACCCAGCCGGCGTTCTCGTGGCCGATCGTGTACGGCAGCCCGACCCCGGACTTCTCCGCCCACTGACCCTCCACGATGTGCAGGTCGGTGCGGCACAGCCCGGCCGCCCCGACACGGACCAGCACGTCGAGCGGGCCGGTGATCCCCGGCTCGGGCACCTCGTCGACCGTGGGCCGCTTGCCGTAGTCATGGACGCGGACAGCCTTCATCGGCCTCATCTCCTCGTGCTCCGGCTCTGCCGGCGACTCTCGACGCCGCTCCGGGGGCCGGGCCAGAGCGCGTTCAGATGGCGACAACGGGCGTACCGGGCCGGGCCGGAGCTTGACATCGACCCGGCGCCGCCCGGAAGCTACGAAGAGTCACCGCACGCCTCCCACCACGCTGGACGCTGGTCATGGATCTCCTCCGGGTCGGTCAGTGGGTGTTCGTCCTGCTCCTGCCGACCCTCGCGATCGGCGCGGCGATCTATCTGCCCCGCGCCGCCCGGGCGCTGTGGCGCACCCTGCGTCCGGACCCGCCGAGCACGCCCACCTCCCCGCCCATCGAGCAGCTCGCGGCCACCCTGCACCGGCTGCTGCGCCAGCACCACGCGCTGCGGCACTCCCCCGACGTGGCCCTGCGCGCCCGGCGCCTGCACGGCGTCGAGGCCGCCATCAGCGACTGCGCGCTGGCGGCGGCCGCGGCGCTGGGCGTGCAGGCCCCGGCCGCGGCCGGGCCCACGGGCCTGCGGCCGGCCGCGCTCAGCCGGCTGCTGCGCGACCTGGCCGCGGCCGGTCTGGTGCTGCCCCGCGGCGTCGACCTCGTCGACGGTGACCGGGGGGTCTGACGCGGGCCCGCCCCTTTTTGCGAGGATGGACGGCAGGCGAGGGGTCCGGCGACAGCGAGGGGGCGGCCACGGCCAGGGAGACCGGGCGCAAGGTCATCGCGTCCAACAAGAAGGCGCGGCACGACTACGCGGTCCTCAAGACGTACGAGGCCGGCCTGGTGCTGGCCGGGACCGAGGTCAAGTCGCTGCGGGCCGGCTACGCCTCGATCGTCGACGCGTTCGCCCAGGAGCACGAGGGCGAGCTCATGCTCTACAACCTGCACATCGCCGAGTACGGCTTCGGCTCGTGGACCAACCACGCGCCCCGCCGGACCCGCAAGCTGCTGCTGCACCGCATCGAGATCGACCGGATCCTGGAGAAGTTGCGCGAGCCCGGCAACACGCTGGTCCCGCTGTCGCTGTACTTCCAGGACGGCTGGGCCAAGGTGGAGCTGGCCCTGGCCCGCGGCAAGCGCGAGTACGACAAGCGCCAGGCCATCGCCGAGCGCGACGCCAACCGCGAGATCGCCCGGGCCCTGGGCCGCCACCTCAAGGGCCGCACCCGGGTCACACGCGGATGAGGTGACCCGCGCACTGGAAGTGTTCCGCGGCGTGCAGGCTGTGCCAGTACGTCACCGGCACGGAGCTCTGCAGGCAGCCCTCGTGGAAGCAGCGCACCCGCAGCCTGGTCCCCTCCGGCACGAAGTGGGTCTGGCCGGGATGTCGCCGGCACGAGGTGGTGGGCGTCAGCTCGTGCACGAAGTTCCGCCACTGGCAGGTCTCCTCGGCGCAGACCGCCAGCTTCCCGCGCGGATGGACAGGGCGCATGTCGACCATCTCCGGCTGAAGGCTCCGGTTGGGACGTTACGCCGCTGCGGCGCTGCTCACAATGGGTCCCGGCGCGGCTCGGGCAGGGGCAGCTCGGCCACCTCGGCGGCGCCGGCCGGGGCCGCCGAGTGGGTGGGCGCGGGCCGGGCGGGCGCGGTGCTGTGGGAATACCGGCCGCGGGCCCGGTCCACCGGCAGGGCGATCAGGTGGATCGGCGCCGGCGGCTCGGCGATGCGGCCCGGCCCCCAGCGGACCCACACGGCGACCCGGCCCGCATCCGCCTCGGCGAGCAGCTTCTCCACCGTGCGCCGGCGGTCGGTGTGGTCCACCTCGACCACGATCGGCGGCGCGGCCGGGCGGGCCAGCGCCACGTCCACGACCGAGTGCTGCTGGTCCATCGGCGGCGGCAGCCGGACCACGCTGGGCGCCCGCCGGTAGACCCGCCAGCCGCGCGCCCGGCCCCAGGCCACGACCTCGTCGATGATCAGGCCGGTGACCTCGTCCTGGGTGAGGCCCGCGAAGGTGAGCCCGGCCAGCCGCCGCGCCAGGTCGTCCATGGGGGCAGATTAGCCGCACCCGGCGCCGGCCGGCGCACCGAACCACGCCGCCAGGGCCCGCTCGAGCCCGTCGCCGGTGTCGCCCTCCCACGCGACGTAGCAGTCGGGGCGCAGCAGCATCCCGGCGGCGAGCCCCGGCACGACGGCGACGTCCACCCGGCCGGCCCACGGTCCCACCCCGAGGCCGCCGGTGGGGTCGAGCAGCAGCGGCCGCCCGGCCCGGGTCAGCGCGCGGAGGCCGGGCACGTCCGGCGCCCACCGCCCGACGTGTGGGCCGTCGGCGCCGGGCATGGCGTAGCGGATGTCGGCGCCGGCGAGCATCGCCGCCACGTGCCGCCGGTTCAACGGCGACTCCAGCAGCTCGCCGAGCAGGACCCGCAGGGCGGTCACGTCTCCGCCGGGCCCGATCAGGACGGATTGCGCCCGGGTGTGCATGTTCACCCGTTCGGCGGCCGGCCGGCGCTCCGACTCGTAGGTGTCCAGCAGGCCGGGCGGGGCGGTGCCGCGTACCTCGGCGGCGAGCTTCCAGCCCAGGTTGATCGCGTCCTGCAGGCCCAGGTTGAGGCCGGACCCGCCGAGGGCGGAGTGCACGTGGGCCGCGTCGCCGACCAGCAGCACCCGCCCGGCCCGGTACGCCGCGGCCAGCCGGGTGTTACCGCCCACCATGCGCCGCAGCAGGTGCGGGCCCGGCCCGGCCGGCGCGGACAGCGGCAGGTCCGCGCCGAGCACCCGGGCCGCCGCCGCGCGCAACTCGGCCAGCGTCATCGCGCCGTCGTCGTCCGCGCCGGACCCGCGTCGCTCGCCCACGCTGACCAGCGGGTCGCGGCCGGGCATGGGCGCCCAGGCGATCAGGCCCCGCTCGGTGCGGGTGTGCAGGAACGGCGGCACCACCCCGAACCCCGGCACACGCAGGCCGCCGTCCGGCTCCACCAGGCCCGCGGGCACGCTGACGTGCGCCGTCCGGGACACCGTGTCGTCCCTGGTCACGCCGGGGAAGTCGATGCCGGCCAGCTTGCGGACCACACTGTGCCCGCCGTCGGCGCCGACCAGGTAGGACGCCCGCACGGGCGGCGCCCCGGCGACCTCGACGGTCACCGAATCGTCATCCTGGGTCAGGCCGAGCACCTCGTGACCGCGGCGGATCTCGACGCCCAGCTCGGTCGCGCGGGCGGCCAGCATCTGCTCGATCCGCCGCTGCGGTACCAGCATCGTGTAGAGCGGGTTGTCCGGCAGGTCGTGCAGGTCCAGCGGGAACGCGCCGAAGACGAACCCGGGCGTCGGGCGGGGCGGTCCGGGACCGTCGGCGAGGCGCTCGTACAGCCCGCGCCGGTCCAACATGGGCACGATCTGCCCGACCAGGCCGTTGGCGCGCTGCTCGCCGGTGGGCTCGGCCAGCCGCTCGAGGACCAGCGGCCGGGCCCCGGCCAGGGCCAGCTCGCAGGCGAGCATGAGGCCGTTGGGCCCGGCGCCGGCGATGACGACGTCGATCATGGTGAAACCCCTTCCGGGTACGGCGCACCGGCCCGCCGTGGCACGGCGGGCTGCGGTGGTGACGGGGTGCGGTGGGCGGGGCGGCGGCGACGGTCGCGGCCGTGGTCCCCACGGTGGGCTGCGTTCGTAGCCGGCGGCCGCGACGGTCACGGCCGTGAGCTGCGTTTCAGGACGGGCAGTGGCGTTGGTCGCGGCCGTGGCCCCACGGTGGGCCGCGTTCGTGGCCGGCGGCCGCGACGGTCACGGCCCTGAGTTGCGTTTCGGGAACGGGCAGCGGATCGGGCGGCCGCGACGGTCGCGGCCGTGGCCGCCGCCGGGGCTGCGGTGGTGATCGGGGCGGCGGCCCGGCGGCGCGGCCGTGGTCCCACGGTGGGCTCGGATCAGGCAGGCGGCGGTGTGGTGGAAGGGCGGTCGTCGGTGGCGGGTGGCGGCAGGCCCGCGGCGACGAGGGCGAGCGTCTCGGTGAGCAGGTGGCGCATCGACACCGGCGGTCCGGCCCGCAGGTGGTGCGACTGGGCGACGTTGGCCGCCGCCATCACCACGGCGGCCACCAGGTGCGGGTACAGGTCGTCCGGGTCGGTGCCGGTGCGCTCGGCCACGGCCACGGCGAACTCCGCCTCGGCCGTCGCCGCGGCCCGCAGCATGTCGCCCTGCAGGGCCGGCTCGGCCAGCATGGCGCGCACGCCGGGGATCCAGGCGTCCCGGTCGGGCACCGGGTGGGCGACCAGCTCGGGACCGGGCTCGAGCTGGGCCAGGACGGCCTCGGTGATGGCCGTCCACAGCGGCTCGTCCGCGGGCCGGGCGTGCAGCTCGTCCGCGACGCGCCGCAGCCGGTCGAGGTGGCGGGACACGATGGCCTCGCCCTTGCCGGCGAAGTAGTTGTTGAAGGTGCGGGGCGAGACCCCCGCCGCGGCGGCGATGTCCTCCACCTTGACGTTGTCGAAACCGCGCTCGACGGTGAGGCGGATGGCGGCCCAGCTCAGCGCGGCCCGGGTGGCGGCCTTCTTGCGCTCGCGGAGTCCCATGCCCACCACCGTAGCGGAAAGTGCGGGCCACGCAAAGATGCGGGGGACGCAAGTTTCTGCCTTGTGCCGATCCGGCGGGCGCCGGATTCCGTACCGGTCAGCGGCACCGACATGGAGGTATCACCATGCACGGAATCCCCGACGCCGGTCCCACCGGCGGACCGCCCGCGTCGCCACCGCCCGACTGGCCCGCGCCGGGCACCCCGCTGCCCGCCGACGAACCGACGGTCGAGCTGCCGGTGATCACCGAGGCCCTGCTCGCGCAGTTCGCACCCGCCCCGCCGCCCTCGGCCGCCCCGCCCGGACCATCCCCACCACCCTCGACTCCCCCGCCAGCCGCGACTTCCCCACCGCCCTCGGCCTCCCGGCCGCCGTCCGCATCCTTACCGATCTCGGCTTCCCTGCCGGCGCGGGCCGCCTTCGCCCTCGCCCGCGCCCGGCCGTCCCGGATCCGGCGCGTCCCGGCACTGGAACGCCGGGGTCCCCGGCCGCTCGCTCCCCCGGCCAGTACCGTCACGCTGCATGATCTCCTGAGCGACAAAACCGACATTCCGGACCGGCCGAGCAAACCGAAGTTTTGGCAGCGAAGGGCTGCCGGACAAGCCACCGGCTACCCGACCGGCGATTCCACAGTCGGTGCTTTCGCAGCGGGCGCAATCGCGACCGGCGGCCTGACGACCGCCGATCCCGCCGCCGGCGGTCTGGCCGCCGGCGGAAGCACAGCGGGTGAACCAGTACCCGGCAGTCCGGCCCCCGCTGATCATGCAGGCCGCAAAACCGCAGCCGGTGGCCCGACAGCCGGCAATCCGACAGCCGGTGGCCCGACAGCCGGTGGCCCCACAGCCGGCGATCCAACAGCCGACAGCCCAACAACCGGCGATCCAACAGCCGACAGCTCAGCAACCGGCGATCCAACAGCCAGTGGCCCGACAGCAAGTGGCCCAACAACCGGCGATCCAACAGCCAGTGGCCCGACAGCAAGTGGCCCAACAACCGGCAATCCAACAGCCAGTGGCCCGGCAGCCGGCGATCCGGCAATCGCCGCCCCGATGACGGGCGAGCCGTCGGCCCGGCGCGCGCCGCACCGGCTGGTCGGAGCCGGGATCGGCGCCGCCGCCCTGCTGCTCACCGCCGCGACCGTGGTGGCGCTGAGCCACGACGGCGAGGCCCCGCCCACCGGCCGCGGTCCCGCCGCCGCGGCGGCCGCTCCGCACCTCGCCACGGCCGCGCTCGACGGGCGTACCAGCGCCGGTTTCGATCTCATCGACGGCGCCGAGCGGGTCACCGTGCGGGCGGCGGATCTCGGCGAGAGCCTGTACCGGGTCACCACGCCGCCGGGCGGGGCCGGGGTGCCCCGGGCCGAGGAGCGGGACGGCCGGGTGCTGTTGCGCCTCGACGGCGATGCCCGGGCCGTCGACATCACCCTCAACGCGGTGGTCCGCTGGGATCTGCGGGTGGCCGGTGGCGCCGGGTCGTCCGTCATCGATCTGGGCGCGGGCCGGGTCGGCGGCGTCGACCTGGCCGGTGGCGCCGGGCGGATCATCTTGACGCTGCCCCGGCCGGACGGCACGCTCGGCGTCCGGATGAGCGGCGGGGTGGACCTGTTCGACGTGCGGACCGCGCAGCGGACCCCGGTGCGGGTACGGGTCGGCAGCGGCGCCGGGCAGGTGACGCTGGACGGGCGCCACCATGCCGGGGTGGCGGCGGGGCGCACCTTCACCCCGGCGAGCTGGGACACCGCCGTGGACCGGGTCGACGTCGACGCCTCGGCGGGGATGTCGGCCCTGACCGTCGCCGGTTACTAGCCGGTAATGCGAGGATGGCGGGCATGATCAACCCGTCCCCCGCCCTGGCCCGCGAGGCCTGGCGCCGCACCGAGCCGCTGCACTCGATGATCTACTTCGCGCCGGAGGTGCGCGAGCGGTTCGCCGCGCTCGGCGTGCCCGCCGTCGCCGACTACTTCGTCTCGCGCGGGGCCGCCCTGGGCGCGGTGGGGGCCGGTCCGGTCGTCGCCACCTTCTACAACTTCCATCCCGCGCTGGTGGCGCGGGCGCTGCCCGCGGCCTGGGAGATCGTGACCCCGGCGGCGGCCGTCGCGGCCCGGCTCGACGCCGCCGACGCGGCCCTGGTCCGCGGCCTGGGCGACACCGTGCACAGCGCCGAGGTGGCCGAGGCCGCCGGGCTGGCCCGGCGGGCGGCGGAGTCGGCCGGCGCGTACGCCGCCGGCCGCCCCCTGTTCGCCGCGCACGCCGACCTGCCCTGGCCAGAGGCCCCGCACCTGGTGCTGTGGCACGCCCAGACGCTGCTGCGCGAGTTCCGCGGCGACGCCCACGTGGCCGCGCTGCTGCTGGCCGGGGTGAGCGGACCCGAGTCGGTCATCCTGCACGCCGCCTCGGGCACGGCCGATGCCACGTTCCTGCGGACCACCCGCGGCTACACCCGGGCGCAGTGGGCGGAGGGCGTCGCCGCGTTGCAGGAGCGGGGGCTGCTGGCCGGCCCGGAGCTGTCCGACCAGGGTCGCGAGCTGCGGGCGGCCCTGGAGGCCGACACCGACCGGCTGGCCGCGCCGGCGTACCGGGCGCTCGGGGCCGAGGGCACCGCCCGGCTGGCCGAGCTCACCCGGCCGCTGAGCCGGACTCTGGTCAAAGCGGGCTTCCTGGACCCGGTGGCCCCGCCCCGCCAGTGATCCACATCCCAGCCCGCTCGGCGCTGTTGCCAATTCTTTGCAACTGCCAGGGTGCGTCATATGCTGGCCCGTGGAGTGGCCGCGGTCCGGAGGGGGATCCATGGACGTAGAGGCGATGCACATCGCCAACGGCATCGTGAACGGCACCGTGTCGGCGGTCTTCGCCGCCTTCGCCGCCCTCGCGCTGGCGTTCTGCGCGTGGCGGGCCCGCGCCGACCTCGACGACCGCCTGGCCCCGATGGCCGGGCTGGTGGCGGCCTTCATCTTCGCGGTGCAGATGCTCAACTTCCAGGTGCTGCCGGGCGTCTCGGGCCACCTGCTCGGCGGCACGCTGGCCGTGGTCCTGGTCGGACCCTGGGTCGGCGCGCTCTGCGTCTCCACCGTGCTGATCATCCAGTGCCTGCTCTTCGCCGACGGCGGCCTGACCGCGCTCGGGCTCAACATCACCAACATGGCGATCATCGGCACGGCGGCCGGCTACCTGCTGGTGGCCGGGCTGCTGCGGGTGCTGCCCAAGACGCCGTCCGGCCTGGGCGCGACCGCTCTGGTCGCCTCCGTGGTCGGGGTCGTCGCCGCCTCGCAGGGCTTCGTGTTCGAGTACTGGCTGGGCGGCACCACCCAGCTGTCGCTGCCCTGGGTCTCGGGCACGATGGCCGGCACCCACGTGCTGATCGGCATCGGCGAGGGCCTGATCGCGGCGACGACCGTGGCCACCGTGGCCCGGGTCCGGCCGGACCTGGTGTACGCGCTGCGCCGCTTCCGCAAGCCGCCGGCGCCCGTCCCGGCGACCACCGCCGCGGCGTCCGCCACCGTCTCGGGCGGGCCGGCGTGACCCGGCGGCTCGGCTGGTTCCTGGCCGGCGGCCTGCTGGTCGCGCTGCTGCTGGCCGGCGTGGTCAGCAACTTCGCCTCCGGCAGCCCGGACGGCCTGGACGCGACGGCGCGCCAGGGCTGCACCTTCGACTCCCACGGCGAGATCACCGGCGGCGACTGCATGGCCCGGCGGGAACAGGACCACCAGCTCGCGGACGGCCCGCTGGCCGGCTACGGGATCCGCGGCATCGACAACCCGTACCTGTCGACCGGGCTGGCCGGGGTGCTCGGCGTGCTGGTCACCTTCGCGGTCGGCGGCGGCGTCTTCTGGCTGGCCCGCCGCCGCTCCCCCGGGAAGGTCTGATGGGCGCGGGACACGCCCACCCGCTGCACCTGGCCCGGCGCAGCCCGGTGCACGCGCTCGCCCCCGAGGTGAAGATCCTGGCCACGCTGCTGTTCACCGTCGTGGTGGTGGCCACCCCGCGCACCGAGTTCGCCGCCTTCGGCGGGTACGCCCTGCTGCTCGCGGCGGTGACCGTGCTGGCCCGCGTACCGGCGGGGTGGCTGGCCCGGCGCGCCACCATCGAGCTGCCCTTCGTCGTGCTCGCCGTCGCCCTGCCGTTCGCCGGGCACGGCGACCGGGTCACCTGGCTGGGCCTGTCCCTGTCGGTCGACGGGCTGTACGGCGCGTGGAACATCGCCGCCAAGGGCACGCTCGGGGTCGTGGCGTCGCTGCTGCTGGCGGCCAGCACGACCATGCGCGACCTGATCCTGGGCCTGGACCGGCTGCGCTGTCCGCGGGTCTTCACCCAGATCGCCACGTTCATGCTGCGCTACCTGGACATCCTGGCCGACGACGCGCGCCGGATGCGGATCGCCCGGCTCTCCCGCGGCTACGACCCGCGCTTCCTGTGGCAGGTCAAGGCGTTCGCGGTCGGCGTGGGCGCGCTGTTCCTGCGGGCGTACGAGCGGGGCGAGCGGGTGTACCTGGCGATGGTGTCGCGCGGCTACGACGGGCGGCTGCCCCGGCCCGAGGCCGGCGGCGCGACCACCGCCGACTGGGCGGCCTCGGCCGTGCTGCCCGCCGCGGCCGCGGCCATCGCGCTGACGGCGGTGCTGGCGTGAGCCTGGAGATCGCCGGCCTGACCTTCGCGTACCCGGACGGCAGCGTGGCGCTGCACGGCGTCGACCTGAGCGTCGCCGCGGGCGAGCGGGTCGCGCTGCTCGGGCCCAACGGCGCCGGCAAGACGACGCTGGTGCTGCACCTCAACGGCATCCTGCACGGCGGCGCCGGCACGGTCGAGGTGGGCGGGCTGCGGGTGGACGCGCGCGACCGGGCCCGGCTGGCCGAGATCCGCCGCCGGGTCGGCCTCGTCTTCCAGGACCCGGACGACCAGCTGTTCATGCCGACGGTGGCCGAGGACGTCGCCTTCGGCCCGGCCAACCTGGGGCTGCGCGGCGCCGAGCTGCGGGCCCGCGTCGACGAGGCCCTGGCGGCGGTGGACATGGCCGCGCACCGCGACCAGGTGCCGCTGCACCTGTCGTTCGGCCAGCGGCGGCGGGTCGCGGTGGCCACCGTGCTGGCGATGCGGCCCGAGCTGCTGGTGCTGGACGAGCCGTCGTCCAACCTGGACCCGGCGAGCCGCCGGGAGCTGGCCGAGATCATCGAGCGGCTGCCGGTGACGGTGCTGATGGTGACCCACGACCTGCCATACGCCATGCAGCTCTGCCCGCGCTCGGTGATCCTGGACGACGGCCGGATCGTGGCCGACGCGCCGACCGCCGAACTGCTCGCCGACGAGGAGCTGCTCCGGGCGCACCGGCTGGAGCTGCCGTTCGGCTTCCAGCCGCTGCGCCGCTGAGCACGGCCGCCCGGACGGGGCTCAGCCCAGCCGTTCGATGATCGTGGCGTTGGCGGTGCCGCCGGCCTCGCACATCGTCTGGAGCCCGTACCGGCCGCCGGTGCGGTCCAGCACGCCCAGCAGCGTGGTCGCCAGCCGCGCGCCGCTGGCGCCCAGCGGGTGCCCGATCGCGAGCGCGCCACCGTCCACATTGACCTTCGCCGGATCGGCGCCGGTCTCGTCCAGCCAGGCCAGCACCACGGATGCGAACGCCTCGTTGACCTCGAAGGCGTCGATGTCGGCCAGGGTCAGGCCGGCCCGGGCCAGCACCTTGGCGGTCGCCGGGATGATGCCGGTCAGCATGAGGATCGGGTCGTCGCCGACCGCGGTCGCGGTGTGCACCCGGGCCCGGGGCCGCCAGCCGCGGCGCGCGGCGATCTCGCTGGTGGTGACGACCAGGGCGGCCGCGCCGTCGTTGACCGGGCTGGAGTTGCCGGCGGTGACCTTCCAGTACAGCTCGCCGAAGCGCCGCAGCCAGCGCTCGTCGGCGAAGGCCGGGGGCAGCGCGGCCAGCATCTGCACGGTGCTGCCGGGGCGGATCGACTCGTCGGTCTCCAGCCCGGCCAGCGGCGCCACCTCGGCGGCGAACCGGCCCTGCTTCCAGGCGTCGGCCGCGCGCTGGTGACTGGTCGCGGCGTACTCGTCCAGCCGGGTGCGCGACAGGTGCCAGCGGCGGGCGATCAGCTCGGCGCTGATCCCCTGGGGGATGAGCCCGCCCGGATAGCGCTCGGCGACCGCCGGGCCGCCGACGAACGCCCGGTCCCCGCCGACCAGGGCCGCGCTGCCGATCGGGACGCGGCTCATCGACTCGACCCCGGAGGCGATCACGATGTCGTAGGCGCCGGCGGCGACCCCCTGGGCGGCGAAGCTCAGCGCCTGCTGGCTGCTGCCGCACTGCCGGTCGACGGTGGTGCCGGGCACCGACTCGGGGAAGCCGGCGGCCAGCACGGCCAGCCGGGTGTTGTTGGTGCTCTGCTCGCCGACCTGGGCGACCGTGCCGCCGATGACGTCGTCGATCTCGGCCGGGTCGAGCCCGTCGAGCCGCGCGGTCACCGCGCGCAGCACGTGGGCGTGCAGGTCGACCGGGTGGATGTCCGCGTACGCGCCGCCGGGCTTGCCCTTGGCGACCGGGGTGCGTACCGCTTCGACGATGACCGCGTCGCGCATGGGGTGCCTCCTCGCTGTGACGGACCGATCGGTCCGATCCTACGAGGATGGCGGACCGACCGTTCCGTTATATTGGCCACATGGCCCGCACGGCAGCACCCGGCGCCCGCGAGCGCATCCTCGCGGCGGTGAGCCCGCTCTTCTACGCCGAGGGGATCCGCGCGGTCGGCATGGCGCGGGTCGTCGCCGCGGCCGGCTGCGGCAAGAACCTGGTCTACTCGCACTTCCCGGCCAAGTCCGAGCTGGTGGCGGCCTACCTGACGGCGGTGCGCAGCCGGCGCGAACGCTCGGCGGAACGCGCCGTGGCGGCGGCCGGGGAGCCCGCGGCCGGGCTGGTCGCCCTGGTCGCCGAGGTCGCCGACCGGGTCCGGGAGCCCGGGTTCCGCGGCTGCGCGCTGCGCAACTACCTGACCGAGTGCCCGGCCGAGGACGACACGGCCGGACGCATCGCCCGGGACTACCTGGACCGCAGCCGGGCCACCGTCGACGGCCTGGTCCGGTCGCTGGGCGGCGAGCCGGCCCTGGCCGACCGGGTGTGGCTGGTCGTGGAAGGGCTCTACGCGGTGGCCGGCCGGCCCGACGCCGCCCGCCAGGCCGACGCCGCGGTGGAACTGGTCCGCGAGCTGGTCAGCCGGCCCGCAGCCAGACGGAGCGCAGGTCGGCGTCGGTGATCAGGTCCCGGACGTCCGGCCCGGCCGCGCACGGCAGCACGAACCGGCGCCGGTCGCGCAGGTCGCCGAGGTCGAACTCGCGCCGCGCCTCCAGCCCGCCACCAGGAAGAACAACGTCATCAGCCGCCTATTGACCCACGTCCGCAGGTCCTCGGTGATGCCCGCCGCGGCGCGCCCAGCGCCCGACTCCACGGCGTCCGTCCCCGCATCCCGCCCGAAGAAGTCCCCGCCCCACCCTGCCACCCGCACGTCGCCGCCGCGTTTACCGCGCCGCCGACCGCGGTAAGCGACCATGTCATGACCCAGGAGACGGCGACCCGCGAGCGCACCTTCTTCGGACAGCCGCCGGTGCTGGCCAACCTGTTCGGCGTCGAGCTGTGGGAACGGTTCTCGTTCTACGGCATGCAGGGCATCCTGTTGATCTACCTGTACTACGCGGCGGCCGACGGCGGCCTGGGGCTGTCCGAGCGGACCGCGACGAGCATCGTGGGCGCGTACGGCGGCTCGGTCTACCTGGCCACCATCCTCGGCGCGTGGGTGGCCGACCGGCTGCTCGGCCCGGAGCGGGTGCTGTTCCTCAGCGCGGTCGCCGTGATGGCCGGGCACATCAGCCTGGCCGTGCTGCCCGGGCTGACCGGGGTGACCGTGGGGCTGATCCTCATCGCGATCGGCAGCGGCGGCGTGAAGGCCAACGCGACCTCGCTGGTGGGCACCCTCTACGACGAGCACGACGAGCGCCGCGACGCCGGCTTCTCGCTGTTCTACCTGGGCATCAACCTCGGCGCCCTGGTCGGCCCGCTGCTGACCGGGCTGCTGCAGAAGACCTGGGGCTTCCACGCCGGTTTCGCCCTGGCGGCGGTCGGCATGGCGATCGGCCTGGCCCAGTACGCGCTCGGCCGCAAGCGGCTCACCGGCGCCGCCCGGGTCGTGCCCAACCCGCTGCCGCCGGGGCGCCGGCTGCCGGTCGCGCTGGCCGTCGCGGCGGCCGCCCTGCTGGTCGTGGTGCTGGCGCTGACCGGCGTGCTGGGGGCCGGCCAGCTGTCCACTGTGGTGATCGGGCTGAGCGCCGTCGCCGCCGTCGCCTACTTCGTGGTCATCCTGCGCAGTTCCCGGATCACCGAGGTGGAGCGCCGGCGGGTGCTCGCCTTCATCCCGCTGTTCGTCGCCAGCGCGGTGTTCTGGTCGCTGTACCAGCAGCAGTTCACCGTCGTGACGATCTACTCCGATCAGCGGCTCGACCGGAACCTGGGCGGCTGGGAGATGCCGGTCTCCTGGGTCCAGTCGATCAATCCGGTCTTCATCATCGTGCTGTCCGGCGTCTTCGCCGCGATGTGGACCCGGCTCGGCCCGCGCCAGCCCGGCACGCCGATCAAGTTCGCCGCCGGCACGGCCATCATGGGCCTGGCCTTCCTGCTGTTCCTGCCGCTGGCCGGCGGGGGCCCGAACAGCGCCCCGCTGCTCGCGCTGGCCGGCATCCTGCTGGTCTTCACCATCGCCGAGCTGCTGCTGTCGCCGGTGGGGCTGTCGCTGTCGACCAAGCTGGCGCCGGCCGCGTTCCACACCCAGATGGTCGCACTGTTCTTCCTGTCGGTGGCCCTGGGCACGGCCGCGTCGGGCACCCTCGCCCGGTTCTACAGCGAGCAGCACGAGGCCGCGTACTTCGGCATCCTGGGGCTGGTCGCGATCGCGATCGGGGCGGCGCTGGCGCTCGGCGCCCGCCCGATCGGCCGCCTGATGAGCGGGGTGCGCTGACCGGCAGCCGGCGACGGCGTCCAACCCGGTTCCGAACCGAGGTCTGTCGGTAGCACGTCACCCAATAGTGTGTGCCACACGCTATAGTGTGAGCCATGTCCGATGACGAGCTGCTGGCGACGCACCTGCAGGAGCTGCGGCGCGGGACGGTCGTGCTGGCCTGCCTGCTCGTGCTGATCCGGCCCAACTACGGCTACGCGCTGCTCGACCTGCTCGCGCAGCGCGGCTTCTCGGTGGACGCCAACACCCTCTACCCGCTGCTGCGCCGGCTCGAGAAGCAGGGCCTGCTCACCAGCGACTGGAACACCGACGAGGCCCGGCCGCGCAAGTTCTACCGCACCAGTGCCGCCGGCGCCGCGCTGGCTGACACCCTCAGCCGCGACTGGGACCAGCTCGACGCCGCACTGCGCATCCTGAAGGGAGCGTCATGAGCAGCCTGACCGATCGCTACGTCCAGGCCACCCTGCGCCGCCTGCCCGCCCGGCAGCGCACCGACATCGAACGGGAACTCCGGGTCTCGATCGCCGACGCCGTCGACGACCGGGTCGAGGCCGGCGACGACCCCGGTCCGGCCGAGGTGGCCGCGCTGACCCGCCTGGGCGACCCGGCCCGGCTCGCCGCCGGCTACGCCGACCGCCCGTTGCAGCTGATCGGGCCCGCCGTGTTCCTCGACTACACGCGGATGCTGAGCACGCTGCTCGTCTCCGTGGTCCCCGTCGTGGCCGCCGTCGCCGCGTTCTTCGGCGCGCTGGACGAGAAGCCCTGGCTCACGGTGGCCGGCGACAGCCTCGGCGCCGCGGTGACCACCGCCGTGCACATCGCGGTCTGGACCACCCTGGCGTACGCGCTCCTGGACCGCAGCTCGGCGATGACGCCGAGGCGGAGCTGGACCCCCGACGCGTTGCCGCAGCCGCCCAGCCGCCGCGCCCGCTGGGGTGAGCTGATCGCCGAGACCGTGATCCTGGTGCTGGTCACGGCGTTCCTCCTGCTCTCCCCCGATCTTCTCGCACCCTGGCTCTACGACACCGGCTTCGTCTGGGTCTTCATCGCCCTGGGCGTCCTGTCCCTCGGCACCTCGTTCGCCCGCTACTACCTGCGCTGGAGCCTGCCGCTCGCGCTGGCCGCCTCGGTCGTCTCCGGCGCCGGCGCGGCCGTGCTGGCCTGGGCCGCGGCCACGGACCACCTGCTCAACCCGGACTCCGGCTGGCCCGCCGGCACCACCGCCTGGGTCACGGCCGGCCTGATCGGCCTGGCCGCCTGGAGCCTCGTGCAGGCCGTCGTCGACACCTTCACCCACGCGAGGCGCTCATGAAAGCCCTGACCTACCACCGGTACGGCCCCCCGGACGTGCTGAACTGGTCCGACGTGGAGCGGTCGGCGCCCGGCCCCGGCGAGGTGCTGGTGCGGGTCCGGGCGGCCGCGCTCAACCACGCCGACCTGCTCCTGCTCTCCGGCACCCCGCGGATCGCCCGCCTCGCGTTCGGGCTGCGCCGGCCGCGGGCGACGATCCTCGGCCGCGACGTGGCCGGCACGGTCGAGGCGGCCGGGCCCGGGGTCACCGCCCTGCGCCCCGGCGACGAAGTCTTCGGCGAGGTGGAGCAGCGCGGCTTCGCCGAGTACGTCACCGCCCCGGCGGCCCACCTGGCGGTCAAGCCGTCCGGGGTGTCCTTCACCGACGCCGCGACCCTGCCGGTCGCGGCGACCACGGCCCTGCAGGCCGCCCGCAAGGCGGAGCTGGAACCGGGCCGGACCGTCCTGATCAACGGCGCCTCGGGGGGCGTGGGGACCTTCGCCGTCCAGATCGCCCGGGCCCTGGGCGCCGCCGTCACGGCCGTCTGCAGCACCCGCAACGCGGAACTCGCCCGCGAGCTCGGCGCCCGGGACGTCATCGACTACACCCGGGCCCCGATCACCGGCCGGTACGACGCGATCATCGACCTCGCCGGCAGCCGACCGCTCGGCGAGATGCGCCGCCGGCTCACCCCGCGCGGCATCTACGTCGCGTCCACCGGCAACGGCGGCCGGATCCTCGGCCCGGCGCCCCGGCT
Source organism: Actinoplanes nipponensis (assembly GCF_016862275.1). Classification (GTDB taxonomy): domain Bacteria; phylum Actinomycetota; class Actinomycetes; order Mycobacteriales; family Micromonosporaceae; genus Actinoplanes; species Actinoplanes nipponensis. The sequence continues at coordinate 167,922 of NZ_BOMQ01000051.1, forward strand.
GCTCGGCGTCGCGCTCGGCGGCTCCCGCCTGCGGGTGCTGACCGCCCGGCGCGACGTCGGCGACCTCACCACGCTCGCCGCGATGGTCGAGCGGGGTGAGGTCACGCCGGTCATCGAGGCCACGTACCCGATGGCCGAGGCCGCGGCCGCGCTGGAACGCCTGCGGCGCGAGCACGCCCGCGGCAAGATCGTGCTCAGCCCTTGACCGCGCCAGCGGTGAGGCCGTTGACGATGTAGCGCTGCAGGAACTGGAACACCAGCACCGTCGGGACCGCCGTGAGCAGGGTGCCCGCGCAGAACATCCCGAAGTTGTTGTTGCGCTCGCCGGCGACCAGGCCGTACATGCCGACCGACAGGGTCTTCGCGCCGGTGTCGGTCAGGAACACGTTGGCGATGATGAACTCGTTGATCGTGCCGATGAAGGCCAGCAGCCCGGTGACGGCCAGGATCGGCGCGACCAGCGGCAGCAGGATCCGGAAGAAGGCCTGGGCGTGCGAGGCGCCGTCCATCGTGGCCGACTCGTCCAGCTCCCGCGGCACCGTGTCGAAGAAGCCCTTCATCAGCCAGGTGTTCACCCCCAGCGCCCCGCCCAGGTACAGCAGGATCAGGCCCCACGGCTGGTTGAAGCCGATGGCCGGCCACAGCTCGGTGATCGTGGAGAACATCAGGAAGATGGCCACGATCGCCAGGAACTGGGGGAACATCTGGATCAGCAGCAGGGCCAGCAGGCCCAGGCGCCGGCCGCGGAACCGCATCCGGCTGAAGGCGTACGCGGCCAGCGCCGACAGGAACACCGACGCCAGCGCCGACACCCCGGCGACCAGCACCGAGTTGCCGAACCAGCGGGGGAAGTCCGTGTCCGTCAGCAGGTTGGCGAAGTTGCCGAGCGACGCCCCGGTCGGCACGGCCGAGGTCGACGACAGCGTGCCCAGCGGGTTCAGCGCCGCCGAGGCCACGAACACGATCGGGAACAGCGAGAAGACCACGGCCAGCACCGCCACCGCGTGACGCCACCCGACGCGCGCGAGCCACTTCGTCATGAGTAGACCTCTTCCTGGCGGCGGGTGCGGCGGAAGCTGACCATGGAGATCACCGCGACGATGACGAAGATGAAGATGCTCACCGCGGCGGCGAAGCCGTACTGCGCGCCGGAGCCGCCGAACGCCAGCCGGTAGGTGTAGGTGATCAGCAGGTCGGTGGCCCCGTTGGCCGGGTTGTCGGCCGGGAACGGCGCGCCCTCGGTGGTCAGGTAGATCGCGTTGAAGTTGTTGAAGTTGAACGCGAACGACGAGATCAGCAACGGCGTGAGGGCCACCAGCAGCAGCGGCAGGGTGACCCGCTTGAGCGACTGCCAGGGCGTCGCGCCGTCGATCCGGGACGCCTCGGACAGCTCCGGCGGGATCGCCTGCAGCGCGCCCGTGGCGACCAGGAACATGTACGGGTACCCCAGCCACAGCTGCACCAGGATCACCGCGACCCGCGCCGAGGCGGCGCCGCCGAACCAGTCCACGTCCAGCCCGAACAGGTTGTTGACCAGCCCGAAGTCGGTGTTGAACATGTCCCGCCAGACCAGCAGCATCGCGAACGACGGCATCGCGTAGGGCAGCACCAGCAGGGTGCGGTACAGCCCGCGGCCGCGTACCCGGGGCGAGTGCAGGGCCAGCGCGCAGCCCAGCCCGAGCACGAAGGTCCCGCCGGTGGAGGCCAGGGCGAAGAACAGGTTCCAGATCAGCGTCCGGGCGAACGGGCCGGAGATCGCCGCGTCGGTGACCAGCCGGGTGAAGTTGCTCAGCCCCACGCCGACCCGCCAGCCCTGCGCCAGCCGCTCCCCGTCGGCCGCCACGAACGCGCCCACCCGCTCGTCGGCCGTCCACGTCTTGCCGGTGGTGGTGTCGCGGATGCAGTCGCAGCCCGCGTCGTACGCCCGCCCGGCCTTGCCCTCGTACGCCCGCGACAGCCCCTGCGAGCGGATCGCCCCGCCCGGGGTGGGCACCGCCAGATCGGTGATCTCCCGGCTGCGGGCGCTGGCCTGACCGCCGTTGAGCAGCGTGTAGCCCGCGGCGGCGGTGACCCGCCCGGTGGCGGTGACCGTCACGTCGCCCGCCGGCAGCCGCGTCAGCCCGTCGGCCGTGCCGGCCGAGACGACCCTGGTGGCCGGGTCGGTGACCAGGAAGGTCAGCGGGCCGGTGGCCGGGTCGCCGGTGGTGGCGACCGTCAGCGCGTACTCGGCGGAGCCCGGCACCCGGGTGACCGACGCGGTCTGGATGGCCACGACGGCTTCCCGCTTGTCCCCGCGGTGGCCGTCGCTGAAGTTGGTGAAGGCGGTCGCCGCGGTGTACCCCACCGGGAAGAGCTGGAAGACGACCAGGAACAGGGTGCCGGGGATCAGGTACTTGGCGGGGATGTGCCGCCGGCTCGTGTACAGGTAGAACAGTCCGGCGGTGGCGGCCACCAGCACGGCCAGGCCGGGCCAGGCCCGCTCGGCGATCAGCGGGAACGCCGCCCAGACGGCGAGCCCGGCGACCAGCCCGAGCAGGGCGACCTTGACCAGCGGGCCGGCGAGGCCGCCCCGGCCGGAGGGCTCGGGAGCCTCGGCCGGGGCGGACTTCCGCTCGAGAAGAGCCGTCATTACTGAGCCACCTTCGTCATGCCCTTCCGGCCCTCGCCGTCACGGCGGTCGGCAGCGTTCGCCGGGCCTGGCTCGGTGCAGTCGGTCATGACTTGATCTGGCCCGAGATCGTCTTGGCCGCCGCGGTCAGGGCGGTCTTGGGGTCGGCGCCGCCGATCACGGCGGACTCGGCCTTGCCGAACGGGTCCCACACGGTCGCCATCTCCGGGATGGCGGGCAGCGGCACGGCGTTCCTGCCGGCGTCGACGAACTTGGCGAGGTCCGGGTCGGTGCCCTTGACCTGCTCGTACGCGGCGGTCAGGACCGGCGGGCGGGGCTCGGCCTGGTACAGCGCGACGGCCAGCTCGGGCGTGGTCACGTAGTTGGTGACGAACTCCTGGGCCAGGGCCTTGTTCTTGCCCTTGGCCGCGACGTAGAACGACTGCACGCCCAGGAACGGCTGGGCCGGCTTGCCACCGGCGAAGCCCGGGACGGGCGAGATGTCGTACGCGATCTTGGCCTTCTTCACGTCGGTGATCGCCCACGGCCCGGAGACCAGGTAGGCGCACTTGCCCGCGGTGAAGGTGGCGATCGAGTTCTCCACGGTGATCGAGCGCTTGAGGGCGCCCGCGCCCTTCTCGCCGAGCGCCTGGATCTTCTTGAACGCGGCGATCGACTCCGGCTTGGCGATGCCCAGGTCGTTCTTGTCGTAGTCGCCGTTGGCGGCGGTGCCGAACAGGTAGCCGCCGGCCGAGCTGAACAGCGGGTACGCGTGGTAGGCGTCGCCGTTCTGGCCGACCTGCAGGCAGAGCAGCTCACTGGCCTTCTTGTCGGCCCTGAGGGCCTTCGCCCGGGTGACCAGGTCCTCGATGGTCGCCGGGGCCTCGGGCGCGAGCTTGGTGTTGCGGATCAGGGCCAGGTTCTCGGTCGCGTACGGCACGCCGTAGACCTGGCCGTTGAACGTGACCGCCTTGACCGCGTTGGGCGCCAGGCCCTGCTGCTGCTCGGCGGTCAGCTGCACCGGGTCGATCGCGCCGTTCTGCACGAGGTTGCCGATCCAGTCGTGCGCGCCGACCATCACGTCCGGGCCGCTGCCCTGCTGGGAGGCGGTGACGAAGGTGGTCTGCTGGTCCTTGGAGATGGCCTGCACCTCGACGGTGACGCCGTTCTCCTGGCCGAACTTCTCGGCGAACGGCTTGAGGGCCGCCGCCCGCTTGTCGTCGCCCCAGATGACCAGCTTGCCGCTGGCGCCGGCCGGGGCGGCCGAGGTGGGGGTCTGCGGGTCGTCGTCGCCGCCGCTGCAGCCCGACGCGGCGAGCGCGAGGGCCAGGGCGGTGACGACACCCGCGGTACGGATGCGCATAGTCTTCTCCTATCGGGCACACGGGGGCGCCCGAAGATCGTGCAAGGACATCAAGGGGGGAACCGGATGCAAGGCCCCTATAGGCCCAGCCCGGCTGTTGCGGGGACGTTAGCAAGGGATTTCCGGCAATGGAAGACCTTGCAATCCTTCCGCAAAAGATTCCAGGTGCTGGTCATCCCCCGGCCCGGCGGACGGACGGTTCTATAGTGACGCCCATGCGCGCACGTTTGTCCGACATCGCGCGCCAGGCCGAGGTCAGCGAGGCGACGGTGTCGCGGGTCCTCAACGACCGGCCCGGCGTGTCCACCGAAACCCGCCAGGCGGTGCTGACCGCCCTGGACGTCCTGGGCTACGAACGGCCCGAAAGGCTGCGCAAGCGCAGCGCCGGGCTGGTCGGCCTGATCGTCCCGGAGCTGGAGAACCCGATCTTCCCGGCCTTCGCCCAGACCATCGAGTCGGCGCTGTCGCAGAGCGGCTTCACCCCGGTGCTGTGCACCCAGACCCCGGGCGGGGTGACCGAGGACGAGTACGTGGAGATGCTGCTCGACCGGCAGGTCTCCGGCATCGTCTTCGTCTCCGGCCTGCACGCCGACACCACCGCCGACCACGAGCGCTACCGCCGCCTGGTGCAGCGCCCGCTGCCGATCGTGCTGATCAACGGCTACGCCGAGGGGCTGGACGCGCCGTTCATCTCCTGCGACGACCGGCTGGCCGGCGAGCTGGCGGTGTCCCACCTGGTCGCGCTCGGACACACCCGGATCGGCTTCGTCTCGGGCCCGGACCGGTTCCTCAACGTGCAGCGCAAGCTGGCCGGCTACCGCGCCGCCATGCGCCGTGAGCTGGGCGCCAGCGACCGGGAGCTGGACGAGCTGGTCGCGCTGACGCTGTTCGGCGTCGAGGGCGGCGAGGTGGCGGCGGGCCAGCTGCTCAGCCGCGGCGTCACCGGCATCGTCTGCGGCTCGGACCTGATGGCGCTGGGCGCGATCCGCGCGGCCCGCCGGCGCGGGCTCAGCGTCCCGCGCGACATCTCGGTGGTCGGCTTCGACGACTCGCCGCTGATCGCGTTCACCGATCCGCCGCTGACCACGCTGCGCCAGCCGGTGGCGGCGATGGGCAACGCGGCGATCCGCCAGCTCGTGGACGAGATCAACGGCCACGGCGCGCCGCGCTCGGAGTACGTCTTCTCCCCCGAGCTGGTGGTACGCGGTTCCACCGCCAGCCACAAGGCCGGCCGGCCGGCCGAGACCGTGGACGTGACCGCGGCCTGACATCCCGGCGTCACGATTGTTAAGTTGATCTTTGAAAGTCCTTGCCACCCGGCGCGCCGGCGAGGACCGCCGCGACCTGCCCGTTTCCGGCGACACGCCCAGCAGTGAAGATCCTTTCCTGCAAGCCGAAGCCGACAAGGACCGACAAATCACGCGTATTCATCGAGCGCGGTCTCTTTACCGGCGGGAAACACCCTGATAACTTCCCGGCACTTGCGCAAGAAGTTTCAACGGTTTCCCCGCCGCCCGCTCTGCGCGTCCCTGGAGGTCCCCATGCGTACCCGTCAGGCCGTCGCCGCCGCGACGACCGCCGCCCTGGCCACGGCCCTGCTGGCCGTCGGCGTCGTCCGCACCGCCGAGCACGCCGAGGCCTCCACCGCCTCCCCCGGTGCCAAGGACGTCATCGTCCACCTCTTCGAGTGGCCGTGGGCCTCGGTCGCGAGCGAGTGCACCAGCACGCTGGGCCCCAAGGGCTTCGGCGGGGTGCAGGTCTCCCCGCCGCAGGAGCACGTGGTGCTGCCCGGCAGCGGCTACCCCTGGTGGCAGGACTACCAGCCGGTCAGCTACAAGCTGACCAGCCGCCGCGGCGACCGCAACGCCTTCGCGAGCATGGTGCAGACCTGCCACGCCGCCGGCGTGAAGATCTACGTCGACGCCGTGGTCAACCACATGGCCGGCGGCGCGTCCACCGGCACCGGCAGCGGCGGCTCGACCTACAGCCACTACGCGTACCCGTCGGTGCCCTACGGCACCGACGACTTCCACCACTGCGGGCGCAACGGCAACGACGACATCGCCAACTACGGCGACAAGTGGGAGGTGCAGAACTGCGAGCTGGTCGACCTGTCCGACCTCAAGACCGAGTCGTCGTACGTGCGGGGCAAGCTCACCGCGTACCTCGACGACCTGGTGTCGCTGGGCGTCGACGGCTTCCGGGTGGACGCGGCCAAGCACATGCCGGCCGGCGACATGGCGGCGTTCCTGGGCCCGGTCACCGGCGACCCGTACGTGTTCTCCGAGGTGATCGAGGGCGGCTCGGGTGAGCCCACGCCGGAGGAGTACACCGGCTTCGGCGACGTGACCGAGTTCCGCTACGGCGACGTGGTCGGCGGCGCCTTCGCCGGCGGCACCCTGTCCAACCTCAACAACCTGGCCGGCTCGATGCGGCTGGGCTCCGGCGACGCGGTCGCCTTCATCGACAACCACGACACCCAGCGCAACGGGCGGGCCAAGCTGACCTACAAGAACGGCTCCGCGTACGCGCTGGCCGAGGCGTTCATGATCGCCTGGCCGTACGGGGTCCCGCAGGTCATGTCCAGCTTCACCTTCGGCAACGCCGAGGCCGGCCCGCCCACCGCGGCGGGTGGCACCACCAACGCGGTGAGCTGCGGCAGCGGCTGGGAGTGCGAGCACCGCTGGCGCACCACCGCCAACATGGTCGGGCTGCGCAACGCGGCCGCCGGCGCGGGCGTGACCAACTGGTGGAGCAACGGCTCGAACCAGATCGCGTTCGGCCGGGGCAGCGCGGGCTACGCCGCGTTCAACCGCTCCGGCTCGGCGCTGACCCGCACCTTCCAGACCTCCCTGCCGGCCGGCACCTACTGCGACGTGATGGCCGGCGACCTCTCCGGCGGCGCCTGCACCGGGCCGTCGTACACGGTGAACGGCAGCGGCCAGGTGACCGCCACGGTGGCCGCCAACGCCGCGCTCGCCCTGCACGTCAACGCCCGCAGCACCACGACCGGCACGCCGACCACGCCCACCACGCCGCCGACCGACGACCCGGCGGGCTGCGCCACGGCGGCGACCAGCTTCGCGGCCACCGCCAGCACGACGTGGGGCCAGAACCTCTACGTCACCGGCAACACGGCGGCGCTGGGCAACTGGAACCCGGCGAACGCGGTCGCGCTGTCCTCCGCGACGTACCCGGTGTGGCGGGCGACTGTTTCCCTGCCGGGGAACACCGCGGTGCAGTACAAGTACATCAAGAAGGAGGGGTCGACGGTGATCTGGGAGAGCGACCCCAACCGGACGCGGACCACCGCCGCCGCGTCGCCCTGCACGGCGACCTGGACCGACACCTGGCGGTGACAGCTCCGGCCGCCGCTACCCGATCGTTGGCGGGTGGCGGCGGCCGGCTCCATCCGCTCAGGACCGCAGCACCACGTGGGCCGGCTCCGCGCCGGACAGCAGCAGCTCGATCTGCCGGCGCACCAGCCGCGCCACCCGCGGCAGCATGGCGCTGGACATGCCCCCGGCGTGCGGGCTGATCAGCACGTTCGGCAGCCCGTAGAGCTCGTGGCCGGCGGGCAGCGGCTCGGGGTCGGTCACGTCGAGCGCGAAGCGCAGCCGGCCGGTGCGGGCCTCGCGCAGGACCGCGGCGGTGTCGGCCACCCGGCCGCGGGCGACGTTGACGACGATCGCGCCGTCGGGCAGCGCCGCCAGGAACTCCGCGCCGACCAGGCGCTCGGTGTCCGCGGTGAGCGGCACCCCCACGATGACCGCCTCGCAGGCGGGCAGCAGAGCGGGCAACTCGGCGATGCCGTGCACGCCCTCGCGGGCGGTCCGCGCGACCCGCACCAGGTCCACCTCGAACGGGGCCAGCCGCGCCTCGATCGCCCGGCCCACCCCGCCCTGACCGAGCACCAGCACCCGCCGGTCGGCCAAGCTCGGATACCACGCCGGCGCGGTGGGCCCGGCCGCCCGGACGAAGTCGGCGATGCCCCGCTGCCCGGCCAGCAGCAGCGCGAGGGCGAGCTCCGCGGTCGAGGTCTCGTGCACGCCGCGCGCGATGGCGTAGACGTGTCCCGGCGGCAGCGCCTCGGCGACCCCGTCGTAGCCGAGGTACTGCGCCTGGACCAGCCGGGTGCGTACCCCGGCCAGCCGGCTCAGGTGCGCGTTGCCCGGCACGTAGGGCAGCACGACGACGTCGATGGCGGCGCGCGGGGCGGGCCCGGCCAGGTCCCAGCGCAGCAGCTCCACCCCGGCCGGGAGCTCACCGAGCGCCGCGGGGAGCTCCGCGCCGGGCAGGCTCACCGACAGCCGGTGGTCCCCGGCCCGGTCCTGCGGCAGATTCACCAGTCGTCCCCTCGCCGTCTCGCGGTCGGGCCGTCGCCGACCGGACCAACCTAAGAGGTCGCGCGGCATCCTGCCCGCCGGACATGCCCGGGGCCCTCACCGGGTCGCGGCCGGCACGGTCGACGGCTCCCACACCGGCGGGCTCGCCGCCACCGCTTCGGGCAGCGTGGCGAACCGGGACGCCGGGACCGGCGCCCCGGTGACCACCGCCGTCGCGAACCGCACCAGCCGCTCCCGCAGGTACGCCACGTTGGCCGCGCCGTGCTCGTTCTCCGAGTGCGGCCCCCGCACGAACGCCAGCTCCGCCCGGCCGCCGGCGCGCCGGTACGCGCTGAACGAGGCGAGCGGGCCCTGGTACTCGTCCCACAGGCCCTGGCCGATGAACGTGGCCGGCCAGTCGCCCAGGCCGGCCAGCGGCTCGCTGGTGGGGGCGTACACGAAGTGGTTCACCTCGGCCTGGGCGGCCGCGTAGATCAGGTCGCCCGGGTCGAAGAACGGCATGCCCCACTGCGCGGCGAGGATGAGCGCGCCGCGGATCCGGCGATTGCCCCAGGGCGGGTGACAGGGCCGTCCCGGGGTGTCGAGCGAGCACCAGCGGTGCAGGTTCGCGTCCATCGCCCACTGGGTCGCGTACGCGCCCTGGCTGGCCCCGCCGAGCAGGACCGGCATGGTGCGGGCCGGGTCGCCGGGGCCCAGCATCCGCCGCGCCGCCTCGGCGCCGGTGCGGGTGGCGCCGTCCGGGCCCAGCGCCCGCAGTCCGGCGCCGCTGCCCAGGGCGTCCACCATCCGCAGCAGGTCCAGCCCCTGCTGCAGGGTGTTGTCGGCGCTCAGCCCGCCGGAGATGCCGTGCCCCCGCTTGTCGACCGTGAGCACGTCGAAGCCGGCCCGGTGCAGGGCGGCCAGGTACTCCCGCCACTGCCGCGCGCCCCACTTCTCGGTGCCCCGCGACGGATAGCTCACACCCTGGTACGCCCCCGTGACGTCCTGGGTGTAGAGCGGGTCGCCGGGATCCTGCACCGCGGTCGTCTCGATGGTCCGGCCGCCCAGCAGTACGGCCAGCGCGCGGATCCGCCGCCCGCCGGCGGCGCGGACCCCGGCGCCGCGCAGGTACCAGCCCCGCAGCCGGACCGGCCCGGCGCTGCCCCGGTTGATCACCTCGTACGGTTCGGCGGGCACGGTGAACTCGACGGTGCTCGTCCGCGGCTCGGCGGCCGCGATGCCCTCCCGGTACGGCGCCCGGCCGAAGTACGCGGGCCGGCGGATGTCGGCCAGGTCGACGTCCGCGGCGAACGGGTCGATGGCGCCGACGAGGTCGATCACCCCGGTCGACCGGAACTGGTCGGGCACGTACCCGGCCACGTCGGACAGCGCCGAGCAGGGCGGCGCCGCCCGGCACGCGTCGAGTTGGCGCTGCGCCTCGGCGAAGGAGAACGCGCGTACCCGGTAGTCGCCGGGATACCCGGCCGGCGCGGGATCGATCCAGCTGAGCGGGACGCAGACGCGGCCGAGCGCGCGATCCGGTACGGCGTAACCGGGCAGCACCTCGTTGCGCCGGTAGCCGACCCGCGCCGAGCAGTCGGCCGGCGGCGCGGCGGCCCGCTCGTCGGCCGGCGGCGGCAGCCCGGCCGGCGCACCGTGCGCCGGGCCGATCAGGGACAGGACCAGCAGGGTGCCGGCCGTGGCAGCGATCCGGGCGCGGGGCAGCAACACAGGAACCTCCCGTTGTCGGTGGTGCGTCGGTGTGCGGGCGGTCAGCCCGTCGCGGCCATGGCGGCCACGAACGCCTCGGGGGTGATCTCGAGCCGGAAGAGCTGGGCCGTCCGGTCGAGGAGCTCGCCGGCCACGGCCGGCGGCAGCGCCTGGTCCCAGACCAGCGTGAAGCTGGGCGCGGCGGCGGCCAGCCCGTGGGCGAAGCGGGCGAAGTCGGCGTGCGGGCGCCCGGCCAGGCGCGGTTCCAGGTCGCGGACGGCCGGCACCTCGCCCGCCTCGAGCAGGCCGTCCAGGTACCGGTCGGAGGTCACGGTCCGCAGCAGGAAGTCCACCGCCTCCGCCCGGTACGGGCTCCGCGCGTCCACGGTGAGGTAGTTGGCCGGGACCCCGACCAGGTCGGCGGCGTCCCCCGCGCCGCCGGCCACGGTCGGGAACGGCACCCAGCCCAGGTCCCGCGCGGCGAACGCGGGATCGGAGTGCAGCTGGCTGCCGTACTCCCAGCTGCCCATCACCTGCATCGCCGCCCGGCCGTCGGCGAGCGAGCGGGACGCGTCGCCGGAGTCGTAGCGCAGCACGTCGGCGGTGTCGCCGAACGCGCCGTGGCGCACCAGCTCCTGGCACAAGGCGGCCGCCCGGGCCAGCGCCGGCTGCCGCCACGCGCCGGGACGCCCGGCCGCGACGGCGGCGGAGACGTCCGCGCCGCCGAGCCGGTCGGTGAGGTAGGCCAGGTACATCAGCGCGGGCCACCGCTCGCCGCCGGCCAGCGCGAGCGGCGTGACGCCCCGGTCCCGGAAGACGTCCACGGCCCGGAGCAGGTCGGCGTACGTCCGCGGCGGGCTCAGGCCGGCGTCGGCGAAGAGCTTCTTGTGGTAGAAGAGCACGACCGGCTGGACCCCGGTCATCGGCAGGCCGTACAGCCGGCCGTCGACCCGGGCGCCGGCGAGCACGCCGGGCAGCAGGGCGCCGGCCACCTCCGGCCGCTCGGCCACCGCGTCGGTGAGGTCGGCGGCGCGGCCGGCGCGTACCGGCCCGGCGAGGCTGGCGCCGCCCCAGTTCTCGTAGACGTCCGGCGCCGGATCCGGCCACGGCGCGGCCAGCACGGTCTTGTACGCGTCGTTGCCGAAGGTGGACAGCCGCACGCCGACGCCGGAGTCGCGGTCGTACGCGTCGATGCGGTCCCGCAGGCCGGGGTTGCGTTCGGCGACGTCGAGCGTCCACAGGTCGATGGCGCCGTCCGGGGGCGCGGCCGGTGACGGGCGCAGCCCCAGGTACGGGCCGGCCACCGTCGCCGCGGTCGCCAGCGCGACGCAGGCCATGGCCGCGGCGGTGGCCAGCCGCAGCCGGCGCCGCCGGCGGTCGAACCGTCGCCGGACCGCGCCCAGCGCGCCGTCCGGTGGGCCCGGCAGCGCGGTCGCGGCCTGGGCCAGCGTGACCGCGAGCCGCCGGGCGAGGATGTCGTCGTCGGCGTTCATGGCGTCAACCTCACCAGCCAGTCGTGATCCGGTTCCGCGCCCGCCCGCGCGCTCAGGTGCCGGCGCAGGGCGCGCAGGGCGCGGGAGTAGCGGCTGGAGACCGTGCCGCGCGGCTCGCCGGACATCGCGGCGATCTCGTCGAACGTGTACCGGAACAGCACGTGCAGCACCACGACGGTCCGCTCCGGCTGGCCCAGCGCGTGCAGGGCGTCCCACAGCGCGGGGTCGGTGACCCGCCGGCGGGCCGGGTCCTCGCCGTCCCGGTCGGCCAGCACCGACGGGACCTCGCGCCACCAGCGCCGCCACCGGCTGATGTTGCGCGTGACGATGACCCGCCGGGCGTACGCCTCCGGGTCGGTGCGGACCGACTCCCAGCGCCGCCACACCTCCACGACGGCGACCTGGGCCAGGTCGTCGGCCTCCGCCGCGCTGCCGCAGACGAGGTACGCGAACCGGCGCAGGGAGTCCAGCCGGTCCCGGGCGAACCCGTCGGCATCGTCGGCTTCGGCGCCCATCAGCCACCTCCTCGCCAGGCAGACGCTGAACGTCGTCGATCTGCTGCCGCGCGATGTGTCGCGTACCCGACAGTGTCGGCGCGCGGCCGGTGATCGCACAGCCAGTCCGATCGAGATCGGTCGCTGCCGGTCACGCTGGAGTTCCCCCGACCCCTCCTGGAGGACGAGAACATGGCCGAGATGGACATTGCCCTCAAGGACGCGATGACGATCGACGGCGCCATCGGCGTCGCGCTGGTCGACCACACCAGCGGCATGGCCCTGGGCGTCGCGGGCGGCACCCGCGACTTCGACCTCAACGTCGCCGCGGCCGGCAACACCGACGTCGTGCGGGCCAAGCTGCGGGCGATGGACCTGCTCGGGATCTCCGAGCAGATCGAGGACGTGCTGATCACGCTGGAGACCCAGTACCACCTGATCCGGCCGTTGCAGGCCCGCTCGGGGCACGGGCTGTTCCTCTACCTGTCGCTGGACCGGGCCCGCGCCAACCTCGCCATGGCCCGCCACCACCTGCGCCGCATCGAGAGCCTGCTGAACGTCTAGCTAGCCCCAGGCGCGCAGGCGTACGGCGTTGTGGCTGAAGCGGGCGCGGTACGCCGAGGCGCTGAGCCCGTAGTGCGCCCGGAACCGCCGGGCGAAGTAGTTCTGGTCCGGCCAGCCGACCGACTCGCCGATCCGGCTGATCGCGTCGTCGGTGTGCAGCAGCCGGGCCGCCGCCAGCTCGACGCGGTGCCGGGAGAGGTACGCCATCGGGGGCAGGCCGGTCGCCGACTTGAACAGCCGGACCAGGTAGCCGGGGGCCAGGTGCAGCTCCTCGGCCAGTTCGGTGAGGGTCCACTGGTGGGCCGGGCGCGCCTCCATCATCCGCATGGCGTCGACCACCGCGGGATGGGTCTGGCCGGTGCCGGCGTCCACGCCGTCCACGACCGCCCGGGCGACGCAGCTCAGGAACAGCGCGAGCCGCCCGATGATGTCGCCCCGGTGCCGGCTCACCGGCTGGAACCGGAGCCGGTCGAGGGCGTCGAGGTGTTCCACGCACTCGGCCAGCAGGTCCTCGCCGAGCCGGGTGGTGAGGATGCCGCGCCGCTGGTCGGAGTAGGGGCCGGTCCACAGCAGATAGCCGAGCAGCGGGTCGGCGCGGGTCCAGGCCAGCTCGCGCTGGAGCAGTTCGGTGGAGAAGCAGCAGTTGTACAGGTCGAGGCGCCGGCAGTCGTCGTAGCCGTGCCACACGCCCGGGCGCAGCAGGATGACGTCGCCGATGCGCAGCTGCTGGCGGCCGGCCAGGCTGTGGTGCACGCCGGCGCCGCCGGTCATCACGGCGATCTCGACGAAGCTGTGGGTGTGCACCGGGTGCAGGCCCTCGTGCAGGTAGTGCCCGGCGTAGGCCAGCGAGCCGTCCGAGAAGTACAGCATGGCGTGCGCGTTCTCCACCGGCGGGTCGGCCATGGGGCGACCATACGACACCGGCGCGCGACCGGGCCCAGGTGAATTTCGTGCTACCACCGGTGCACTGCGGGCTATGTCGCGCCGGGCGCCGGACGCAGGATCAGGGTGCGGACGAAACATCCTCGCCACCTCGCCGAAACGCCTTCCGGCCCGGTTCCGCGGCCGCCGGTTGAATCGATTCAGAGGCGGCCGATCCCCTCTGGAGTGCCTATGTCCCCCGCCGCCCCCGCCGGGGTCCGCTTCGAGCACCACACCGACGACGGACCCGTCCTCGGCATCGGCACGCCCGCGCCCCGGCTCTCCTGGCAGGTCCCCGAGGCGCCCGCCGACTACCGGCAGAGCGCGTACCAGGTCGAGATCGGCCGGGACCACGGGCCGGTGGAGCTGACGACGGTCGCCTCCGCCGAGCAGGTGCTGGTGCCCTGGCCCGGCGCGCCGCTCGGCCCCCGGGAGCGGGCGCGGGTCCGGGTGCGGGTCCGCGGCGCCGGCGACCCGTGGAGCGGGTGGAGCGCGCCGGCCGTCGTGGAGCGCGGCCTCGACGACTGGGCCGCCCGCTTCATCAGCCCGGTGACGCTCGGCCGCGAGGGCATGCCCGCCCCGATCCTCACCGGCACGGTGACGCTGCCGACCGACATCGTCCGGGCCCGGCTCCACGCCACGGCCCACGGCCTCTACACCGCCGAGCTCAACGGCGAGCGGGTCGGCGACCAGGAGCTCGCCCCCGGCTGGACCAGCTACCCGCACCGGCTGCGCTACCAGAGCTACGACGTGACCGCCCTGGTCCGCCCGGGCGAGAACCGGCTCGCCGTGCTGCTGGGCAACGGCTGGTGGCGCGGCCGGCTCGGCTTCCAGGGCCGGCGCGGCCTCTACGGCGACCGGCTGGCCCTGCTGGCCCAGCTGGAGGTGACCACCGCCGACGGGGCCGTGCACCGGCTGGTCACCGACGGGTCGTGGACCGCGGCCGACAGCGGGGTGCTCGCCGACGACCTGTACGACGGCCAGCGCACCGACCTGCGGGCCGGGCCCCGGCGCACGGACGCCGTCGAGGTCGTCGACGCTGATCTGGCGCTGCTGGTCGCGCCGGCCGGGCCCCCGGTACGGGTCACCGGCGTGCTCCCGGCCCAGCGGGTCTGGACCTCGCCCGCCGGCCGGACGCTAATCGATTTCGGGCAGAACGTGGTGGGCCGGGTCCGGCTGCGGGTCCGCGGGACCGGCGCGGGCCCGGAGGTCACGGTCCGGCACGCCGAGGTGCTGGAGCACGAGGAGCTGGGCGTACGGCCGCTGCGGACCGCGCGGGCCACCGACACGTACGTGCTGGCCGGTCCGGCGGAGACGGTGCTCGAACCGACGCTGACCTTCCACGGCTTCCGCTACGCCGAGGTGACCGGCGTGCCCGGGCTGCGCGCCGCGGACGCCGAGGCCGTGGTGATCGGCTCCGACCTGCGCCGCACCGGCTGGTTCGAGTCCTCGCACGCGCTGCTCAACCGCTTCCACGACAACGTGGTCTGGGGCATGCGCGGCAACTTCGTCGACGTGCCGACCGACTGCCCGCAGCGCGACGAGCGGCTCGGCTGGACCGGTGACATCCAGGTCTTCTCCCCCACCGCCAGCTTCCTGTACGACAGCGCCGGCCTGCTCACCGGCTGGCTGGCCGACCTGGCCGCCGAGCAGCAGAAGGACGGCTCGGTGCCGTTCGTGGTCCCGGACGTGATCCGCCGCCCCGGCCCGGCCACCGCGGCCTGGGGCGACGCGGCCACCATCGTGCCGTGGGTGCTCTACCGGCGCACCGGCGACCTCGGCCTGCTCGCCCGCCAGCTGCCCAGCATGCGGGCCTGGGTGGACCGGATGGCCGAGCTGGCCGGCCCGGACCGGCTCTGGACCGGCGGCTTCCAGTTCGGCGACTGGCTCGACCCGGCGGCGCCGCCGGACTCGCCGTTCCAGGCGCGGGCCGATCCCGACGTCATCGCCACCGCGCACCTGGCCCGGTCGGCCGACATCGTCGCGCGGGCCGCCGAGCTGACCGGCGACGCCGCCGGCGCCCGCCGGTACGACCGGCTGGGGGG
>NZ_BOMQ01000052.1 GCF_016862275.1 Actinoplanes nipponensis
CCCGCCGGTACGACCGGCTGGCGGCCCAGGTGCGCGCGGCGTTCGCCCGCGAGTACGTGACCAGCTCCGGCCGGGTGCTCGGGGACGCGGCGACCACGTACGCCCTGGCGTTGCAGTGGTCCCTGCTGCCGGCCGAGGCGCAGCGGCTCCACGCCGGCCGGCGGCTGGCCGACCTGGTCCGGACGGCCGGCTTCCGGATCAGCACCGGCTTCGTCGGCACGCCGCTGATGACCGACGCGCTGACCGACGCGGGCGAGCCCGAGCTGGCGTACCGGCTGCTGCTGCAGACCGGCTGCCCGTCCTGGCTCTACGCGGTGACGATGGGCGCGACCACGGTCTGGGAGCGCTGGGACAGCATGCTGCCCGACGGCAGCATCAACCCCGGCGAGATGACCTCGTTCAACCACTACGCGCTGGGCGCGGTGGCCGACTGGCTGCACCGGCGGGTCGCCGGGCTGGCCGCGGCCGCGCCGGGCTACCGGCGGCTGCTGGTCCGGCCGGTCCCCGGTGCCGCGCTGACCTCCGCGTCGGCCCGGCACCTCACGCCGTACGGCGAGGCCGCCGTCTCGTGGCGGCGGGCGGACGGCCGGCTGCGGCTCACCGTCACCGTGCCGGTCGGGGCGGAGGCCGAGGTGCACGTGCCCGGGGCGGCGGCGGGGGTCGAGGTGCGTCACGGCACCCACGAGTGGACCGTGCCCGACCCGTACGCCCACGGCCCGGCGCTGGCCGCCGAGCCCACCATCCGCGAGGTCATGGACCACCCGCCGGCCTGGGACCAGGTCGTCGCGGCGGCCGCGGCGGCCGGGGCCGGCGACGAGGCGCAGGTGGCGCAGCGGCTGCGGCCGTACCTCGACGCCCCGGCGACCGGCCTCGCCGACGCCCTCACCGCCGGCGGCTTCGTCCCCGGCGCCGCCGAGCTGCAGGCGCGGCTCGCCGGCCTGTCCTTCCCGTAGCCCGCACCCACTCCCCCGGAGGCACCCCGATGAGATTCCGACCGCTGATCCTGCTCGCCGTCACCGGGCTGGCCCTGTCCGCCTGCAGCGCCGGCAGCCTCGGCTCCAGCGACGACGAGGGCGGCGGCAAGGTCGCCCTGTCGTTCCTGGTGGACAACTCCGAGGACGCCGCGCGGATCGGCGAGCAGCTCGCCCGGGACTTCACCGCCGCCAACCCGGACATCACCGTCAAGGTCGAGACCCGGCCGCAGGGCGCCGAGGGCGACAACCTGATCAAGACGCGGCTGTCCACCGGCGACATGACCGACGTGTTCCAGTACAACTCCGGGTCGCTGTTCCAGGCCCTCGCCCCGCAGAAGAACCTGGTGTCGCTCGACGACCAGCCGTGGGTGGGCCACCTGGACGACAACTTCAGGACCACCGTGTCGACCGGCGGCCGGACCTACGGCGCGCCGTGGGGCGGGTTCATCGCCGGCGCGATCATGTACAACAAGGCGGTCTACGCCAGGCTCGGCCTCCAGGTGCCGAAGACCTGGGCCGCGTTCATGGCCAACAACGCCCGGATCAAGGCGGCCGGCATCGCCCCGGTGATCCAGACCTACCAGGACACCTGGACCTCCCAGCTGTTCGTGCTGGGCGACTTCCACAACGTCACGGCGGCCGAGCCCGACTTCCCCGCCCGCTACACGAGGAACCAGGCCAGGTACGCCACCTCGCCGGCCGCCCTGAAGGGCTTCCGGCACCTGCAGGAGGTGCACGACGCCGGCTACCTCAACAAGGACTTCGCGTCGGCCAAGTTCGACGACGGGCTGAAGAAGCTGGCCCGCGGCGAGGGCGCGCACTACCCGATGCTGTCCTCGGCGGTCAGCACCATCGTGGCCAACTACCCGCAGCAGGCCGGGGACATCGGCCTGTTCGCCATCCCGAGCGACGACGCGGCCCGCAACGGCCTGACGGTCTGGTCCCCGGCCGGCGTCTACATCCCCACCTCCACCGCGGGCGCGAAGCTCGACGCGGCCAGGAAGTTCCTCGCCTTCATCGCCAGCCCGGCCGGGTGCGCCTCGACCGGCACGGCCAGCACGCCGGTCGGCCCGTACGCGGTCAAGGGCTGCCGGCTGCCGGCCGACGTCACCCAGGTGGCCAAGGACACCCAGCAGTACCTGGACCGCCCGGGCGGCTCCAGCCTGGCGCTGGAGTTCCTCTCGCCGATCAAGGGCCCGGCCCTGGAGCAGATCACCGTCGAGGTGGGCTCCGGCATCCGCCCGGCGGCCGACGGGGCGGCGCTCTACGACCAGGACGTGCGCAAGCAGGCCCAGCAGCTCGGGCTCGAGGGCTGGTAGGACCCGCGATGGCCACGACAACGATGCGCCGGACGCCGGCCGGACGCCGCGCCACGGGCGCCCCGGCGCCGGGGGTCGGGGCGCGCAGCCCGTACCCGTACTGGTTCTACCTGCCCGCGGCCGTGATCTACGGCCTGCTGTTCATCGTCCCGACCCTGACCGCGTTCTACTTCAGCCTGACCCGCTGGACGATCTTCGACGCGCAGTTCATCGGCCTGGACAACTACGTCACGTTCTTCCGGGAGCCGGCGCTGGTCTCCGGCCTGACCCACACTCTGGTGTACGCCGTGGTCACCTCGGGCGCCAAGGTCGTGCTCGGGATGCTGCTGGCGCTGCTGCTCACCTCGCGGATCGTCGGGCGCGGCTACCTGCGCTCGGTGGTGTTCTTCCCGGTGCTGGTCAGCACCATCGGCGTCGGCCTGACCTTCACCGTGCTGATGAACCCGGACCAGGGCCTGATCAACGACGCGCTCGCGGTGACCGGCATCGACGGGCCGGCCTGGCTCACCGACCCCCGGTACGCGCTGCTGTCGGTCGCCCTGGTCGACGTCTGGAAGGGCGTCGGGCTGGCCACGGTCATCTTCATCGCCGGCATCGTGAGCATCCCGCGCGAGTACTTCGAGGCCGCGAAGGTCGACGGGGCGGGCGCCTGGGACACCTTCCGGCGGATCGTCCTGCCGCTGTCCCGCCCGGCCACGGTCACGGTGATCCTGTTGTCGCTGATCGGCGGCCTGCGGTCGTTCGACCTGATCTGGGCGATGACCCGCGGCGGGCCGGGCTTCACCTCCGACGTCATCGCCTCGGTGATCTACAAGCAGTACCAGGCCGGCTTCTACGGCCTGTCCACCGCGGGCAACGTCGTGCTGTTCCTGGTCGTGACGGCGATCGTGGTCCCGCTGTCGCGGCTGCTCAACCGCAAGGAGGTCGACCTGTGAGTGCCGTCCCCGCCCCCGGACCACGCCGCAAGCCGCGGCCGAACTACCTGCTCAGCGCGGTCGCGTTCCTGGCGTCGCTGGTCGTGTTCGTGGTGCCGTTCGTCTTCGTCGCGCTGACCGCGGTGAAGGACCGCCGGCAGGCGGCCGACCTGGACTTCTCCTGGCCACACCGGTTCCGGCTGGTGCAGAACTTCGTCGAGGTGATCCGGGCCCGCGACTACCTGCTGATCATCGCCTACATCAACAGCACCGTCCTGACGGTGGCCAGCGTGACCCTCATGACCGTACTCGCGGCCATGGTCGCCTACGTGCTGCAGCGCCGGCGCGGCCGGTGGAACGGCCTGGTCGACTTCCTGGTGCTGGCCGGGCTGATCATCCCGCCGGCGGTGGTGCCGACCATCTGGGTGCTGCAACGGCTCGGCCTGTTCCGCAGGATGCCCGGGCTGATCCTGGTCGAGGTGGCCTTCGGGCTGGCCTTCTGCGTGCTGCTGTTCCGGGCGTTCATCGCCACCATCCCGCGGGAGCTGGACGAGGCCGCGGTCCTCGACGGCGCCGGCCCGGCCCGGCTGTTCTTCCGGGTCATTCTGCCCCTGCTGCGCCCGGTCATCGTCACGGTGGTGCTGGTGCAGTCGGTGTTCGTCTACAACGACTTCGTCAACCCGCTGTACTTCCTGCCGGGCGAGCAGAACGCGACCGTGCAGCTGACCCTCTACAACTTCAACAGCCAGTTCAGCACCCAGTACAACCTGCTGTTCATGGACATCCTGCTGATCACGATCCCGCCGCTGATCATGTTCCTGGCGTTCAACCGCCAGATCGTGGCCGGCATGACGGCGGGGGCGGTCAAGGGCTGACCGGGCCGCTCGCGGCGGCGCCCCCGGTTGACCACCACCACCGGCCGGATTAACGTTTCCCCCACGGTTCGGTCCGAACAGCTGTTCGCATGCCGAACACACCCCGGGAGGTGGCCCCGTGACCGAGAACCGAAGCCTGCTCATCGGCGGCGAGGAGGTGGCCGCCGCGGACGGGCGCACCACCGAGGACCTCAACCCGCACACCGGCGACGTCGTGGCCACCGTCGCGGCGGCCTCGCCGGCCGACGTCACCCGGGCCGTCGACGCGGCCGACGCCGCCTTCGCCGGCTGGTCGACCACCGCGCCCACCGAGCGCCGGCGGATCCTCACCCGGGCCGGCGACCTGCTGGAGGAGCGCGCCACCGAGGCCGCCGCGCTGATGGCCCGGGAGACCGGCGGCACGCTCGGCTGGTCGCTGTTCAACGTCGGGCTGGCCGCGAACATGTTCCGCGAGGCCGGCGCCCTGACCACACTGCCGGTCGGCGAGGTGCTGGCCGGCGCCGACCCCACCGCGCTGTCGCTGGCCATCCGCCAGCCGGCCGGGGTGGTCGCCGCGTTCGCGCCGTGGAACGCCCCGCTGATCCTCGGCGCGCGGGCCGTCGCCGCGCCGCTGGCCGTCGGCAACACCGTGGTGGTCAAGGCCAGCGAGGACGCGCCGCTGGCCTGCGCGCTGTTCCTGGCCGACGTGCTGCGCGCGGCCGGGCTGCCACCCGGCGCGCTCAACGTGCTCACCAACGACCGGGCCGACGCGGCCGTGGTGGCCGAGACGCTGATCGGCGACCGCCGGGTGCGCCGGGTCAACTTCACCGGCTCCACCGGCGTCGGCCGGCGCATCGGCGAGCTGGCCGCCCGCCACCTCACCCCGGCGGTGCTCGAGCTG
Organism: Actinoplanes nipponensis; assembly: GCF_016862275.1. Lineage (GTDB taxonomy): Bacteria > Actinomycetota > Actinomycetes > Mycobacteriales > Micromonosporaceae > Actinoplanes > Actinoplanes nipponensis. The sequence goes on from NZ_BOMQ01000052.1 coordinate 4,963, forward strand.
GGCGGGAAGAACTCGGTGCTGGTGCTCGACGACGCCGACCTGGAGTACGCGGTGAACGCGGTGGCCTTCGGCGCGTACCTGAACTCCGGGCAGATCTGCATGTCCGCGGACCGGGTGATCGTGCACCGGACGCTGGCCGACGAGTTCTCCGCCCGGCTCGCCGAGAAGGCCAAGGGCCTGCCCGCCGGCGACCCCACCGACCCGCACACCGTGATCGGGCCGCTGATCAACGCGCGCGCGGCCGAGCGGGTGGCCGGCCTGGTCGACCGGGCGGTGGCCGGCGGCGCCCGGGTGCTCACCGGCGGCGGCCCGCCGGACGGCGCGCACTACCCGGCCACGGTCCTGGCCGGCGTGACGCCGGACATGGCCGTCCACACCGAGGAGATCTTCGGCCCGGTGGCGACCGTGCTCTCCGTGGCCGACGAGGAGCAGGCCATCGCGGTGGCCAACGACAGCCCGTACGGGCTCACCGCCGGGGTGCTGACCCGCGACGTGAACCGCGGCTTCGCCGTCGCGCGGCGGCTGCGCACCGGCATCGCCCACGTCAACGACCAGTCCGTGGACGACGACCCGACCGCCCCGTTCGGCGGCGTCGGCGACTCGGGCTACGGCCGGTTCGGCGGCCGGGCCGGGGCCGAGGCGTTCACCGATCTGCGCTGGATAACTCTCCAGCAGCGCCCGAAGCAGTACCCGTTCTAGCCTTCGCCGCCTGGATCTGGGCGTAGACGCGGGTACGCAGGGCGGCGAAGCGCGGGTCGGCCCGGGTGTGCAGCTGGTCGCGCTCGGCCGGCAGGTCGACGGCCAGCTCGTCCTGCACGACCGTCGGGGACGCCGAGAGCATCAGCACCCGCTGGCCGAGGTAGACGGCCTCGTCGATGTCGTGCGTGACGAACAGGATCGTCACACCGAGCCGCTGCCACAGCGACCGGACCAGATCCTCCAGGTCGGCCCGGGTCTGCGCGTCGACCGCGGCGAACGGCTCGTCCATGAGCAGGATCGACGGCTCGTACGCCACGGCCCGGGCGATCGCCACCCGCTGCTGCATGCCCCCGGACAGCTGCCACGGGTACGCGGACTCCGTGCCGTCCAGCCCGACCGCGGTCAGCGCCTCGGCGACCAGCTCCCGGCGGCGTGCCCTGGCGACCTTCTTCTGCCGCAGCGGGAGGTCGACGTTGTCGCGGACCGTCAGCCACGGGAACAGGCTGCGGCCGTACTCCTGGAAGACGATCGCGAGGCCGCTCTTGTCGCCCACGGTGACCTCGCCGGAGGTCGGTTCGAGCAGACCCGCGATGCAGCGCAGCAGCGTGGTCTTGCCGCAGCCGGACGGCCCGACCAGGCAGACCAGCTCGCCCTCGGCCACGGTGAAGGTGAGGTCGCGCAGCGCCTCCACCTCGCGGCGGCCGGACCGGTAGACCTTGCGCAGGCCCTTGACCTCGAGCATCGTCGTGCCTCCCTAGGAACGCCGCTGGGCGTCGCGCAGACCGTGGTACCAGGCCAGCGCGAAGTGCTCGGCCAGCCGGAACAGCTCGGACAGCCCGAAGCCCAGCAGCCCGAGCAGGATGATGCCGCTCCACATCTCCGGGATGGCGAAGCTGCGCTGGAACTGCACGATGGTGAAGCCCAGGCCGTTGCTGGCGGCGAACATCTCGCTGATCACCATGAGGATGATCGCGATGGACAGGGCCTGCCGCAGCCCGGCCACGATCCGCGGGGACGCCGCCGGCAGCAGCAGGTGGCGCAGCCGGGCCACGCCGGTGATGCCGTACGCGCGGGTGGTGTCGGACAGCACGCTGTCGGTGGACCGCACGCCCTCGACGGTGTTGAGCAGCACCGGCCACACGCAGCCGGAGACGATGACGATGACCTTCATGCCGTTGCCGATGCCGGCGAACAGCATGATGACCGGGACCAGCACCGGCGGCGGCACCGCCCGGAAGAACTCCAGCACCGGCTCGGCCGCCGCGCGCAGCCGCGGGCTCGCGCCGATCGCCACGCCCGCCGCGATGCCGATCAGCCCGGCCAGCAGGTAGCCCGCGCCGAGGCGGGCCAGGCTGGGCAGCACGTCGGCGCGCAGCCGCTCGGGGGTCCAGGTGTCGGCGAAGGCGGCCAGGATCTGCCGCAGCGGGGGCGCGTAGAAGTTCTCGCTGTTCGCGCTGGCGGCGTACCAGGTCACGATCAGCGCCGCGGGCAGCCCCACGATCAGCAGCAGTCTCCGGAGCACGCCGGTCATGCCGCGACCTCCCCGCGCACCGACTGGTGCCAGGCCAGGAAGTGGCGCTCGGCGCGGCGGGCGGCCAGGTTGATGGCCACGCCGATCAGGCCGGTGACCACGATGAGGGCGTACATGGTGGGGATGGCGCCGGAGGTCTGCGCGACCGCGATGACCGCGCCGAGGCCGGGGGCGCCGATCACCAGTTCGGCGGTGACGGCCAGCACCAGGGCCACCGAGGCGGCGAGGCGCACGCCGGTGAACACGTACGGCAGGGCCGTGGGCCAGAGCACGTACCGGATCCGGGCCGCGGCGGTGAACCGGAAGCTGCGGGCGGTCTCCTCGGCCACCGGGTCGACGTCGGCCACGCCGTACAGCACCTGGACGAGCACCTGCCAGAAGGCCGCGTAGACCACCAGCAGCAGGGTCGAGCCGAGGTCCGAGCCGTACAGCAGCACGGCGAGGGGGATCAGCGCGACCGACGGGATCGGGCGGAGGAACTCGACCGTCGAGGCGGTGACCGCGCGCAGCACCGGCACCGCGCCGATCAGCACGCCCACGGCCACCCCGGCCGCCACCGCGACGGCCAGGCCGATCGCCCAGGCCGTCAGGGTGTCGCCGACGGCCACCCAGAACGCGGCGGTGGCCGCCTCGTCGGCCAGGGCGGCCAGGATCCGGCTGGTCGGCGGCAGGGAGCGGTCGGACACGATCCCGGCGCGGGGCAGCAGCTCGACCAGCACGAGCAGCCCGGCCAGGCCGGACAGGCCGAGCAGGGCCCGGCCCGCCGGCCGGACGCGCGCCACCCCGGCGCCGGCCGCGGTCATGGCAGGATCTTGTCCAGGTCGGGGGTGGCGCCGCCGAAGATGCCGTCCTGCGCGCCGAGCTTGCTCAGCGTCTCGACCGACGGCTTGTTGATCTCGACCGGCCACTTCGGCAGGGTCAGGCTCGCGCGCACCTTGGGATCGATCTTGGTGTACGAGCCGAGGATCTCCCGGACCTCCTCGGGGTGCGCCGAGGCGTAGGCCAACGACTCGTTCATCGCCTCGGTGAACCGCTTGACCAGGTCGGGCTTGTCCGCGATGAGCTTGGTGGAGGCGAAGTAGGCGGCCACGGTGAGGTTCGGCGCCGCGTCGACGTAGTTCCAGGCGACCACCCGGCCGCCGGCGGCGGTCACGGCCGACAGCGACGGCTCGACCACCCAGGCGGCGTCGACCTGGCCGGCCTCGACGGCGGCCGGCATGTTCGGGAACGGCATCTCGACGAAGCTGATCGTGGACGGGTCGCCACCCGCCTTGCGGACCGACTCCCGCACGGTGGTGTCGCCGATGTTCTTCAGCGTGTTCACCGCGATCTTCTTGCCGGCCAGGTCGGCGGCCTTGGTGATCGGGCTGTCCTTCCGGACGACGACGCCGCCGAAGTCCTTGCCGGCCTCGCCGGTCGAGGCGACGCCGTTGCTCACCATCTTGACCGGCACGTTCTTGGTCTGGGCGAGGAGCAGGGAGGTGATGTTGCTGAAGCCGAACTGGAACTGGCCGCTGACCACGCCGGGCACGATCGCCGCGCCGCCCTGGCCGCTCTCCATGGTCAGCTCGATCTTGCGGTTGCCGAAGAATCCCTGTTTCTGGCCCAGGTAGATGGGCGCGACGTCGACGATGGGGATGACCCCGACCTTGACCTGGTCGACCCCGCCGGCCGGGGCGGCCCCGGTGTCTTCGGACGACCCGCACCCGGCCCCGGCTCCGACGAGGGCGAGCACGGTCATCCCCGTGATGAACCGGCGCATTACCGAACCTCCTGGAATCTGGTGTTGTGCGCTCTCCGCACGTAAGTTCTCATAGAGAACGTAGGGTGTGGTCCCGCTCACGTCAACGACCAACATCGATACGGAGGCCGGGCATGCGCACACAGGTCGGCATCGTCGGGGCCGGGCCGGCCGGGCTCGTCCTGGCCCGGTTGCTGCACCGCGCCGGGATCGACGCGGTGGTGCTCGAACGCCGCTCGCGATCCTATGTGGAGAGCAGGGTCCGTGCGGGGGTGCTCGAGCACGGCACCGCCCAGCTGCTCGACGAGCTGGGGGTCGGGCAACGGATGCGCCGCGAGGGCATGGAGCACCGCGGCATCGAGCTGCGCTTCGGCGGCGCCGGGCACCGCATCGACCTGGCCGCGCTGACCGGGAAGACCATCACCGTGTACGGCCAGCAGGAGGTGGTCAAGGACCTCATCGCCGCCCGGCTCGCCGACGACCTGCCGCTGCACTTCGAGGCCGAGGTCACCGGCGTCGACGGCACCGTGCTGGAGTACCGGCAGAACGGCGTCCGGCACCGCCTGGAGTGCGACTTCGTGGCCGGCTGCGACGGCTCGCACGGCGTGGCCCGGATGGCGCTGCCGGACGGCGCGCTGCGGACGGCCGAGCGGGTGCACCCGTACGCCTGGCTCGGCATCCTGGCCCGCTCCCCCGCGGCCGCCGAGGAGCTGGTCTACGCCTACCACGAGCGCGGCTTCGCCCTGCACAGCATGCGGACCCCGGACATCACCCGGCTCTACCTGCAGGTGCCGCCCGGCACCGAGCTGGCCGACTGGCCCGACGCGCGGATCTGGGACGAGCTGCGCACCCGGCTCGACCTGCCGCTGCAGGAGGGAGAGATCCTGGAACGCGGCGTCACCGCGATGCGTAGCTTCGCCGTCGAGCCGATGCGCCACGACAAGCTGTTCCTGGCCGGCGACGCGGCGCACATCGTCCCCCCGACCGGCGCCAAGGGCATGAACCTGGCCGTCGCCGACGTCCGGGTGCTGGCCGAGGCGCTGGCCGCGCACTACCGCGACCACACCGACGAGCTGCTGGACAGCTACTCGGCGACCTGCCTGAGACGGGTCTGGCAGGTGCAACGCTTCTCCAACTGGATGACCACCATGCTGCACCGCCACGACGGCGACGACGAGTTCGGCCACCGGGTGCAGCTCGCCGAGCTGGAGTACGTGACCCGCTCCACCGCCGCGGCGACCACGCTCGCCGAGAACTACGTCGGGCTGCCCCGGTGAGCGGCCGGATCGTCCCGCTCGCCGACGCGGTCGCCGAGCTGGTGCACGACGGCGACACCGTGGCGCTGGAGGGCTTCACCCACCTGATCCCGGTCGCCGCCGGCCACGAGATCATCCGGCAGGGCCGGCGCGGGCTGACCCTGGTGCGGATGACCCCGGACATCGTCTACGACCAGCTCATCGGGGCCGGCTGCGCGGCCAAGCTGGTCTTCTCCTGGGCCGGCAACCCGGGCGTGGGCTCGCTGCACCGCTTCCGCGACGCCGTCCAGCACGCCTGGCCGGCGCCGCTGGAGATCGAGGAGCACAGCCACGCGGGGATGGCCAACCGGTACGTGGCCGGCGCGTCCGGGCTGCCGTTCGCCGTCCTGCGCGGCTACCTCGGCACCGACCTGCCCGCGCACACGGCCACCATCGCCCCGATCACCTGCCCGTTCACCGGCGAGACGCTGACCGCCGTGCCGGCGCTGAACCCCGACGTCGGCATCGTGCACGCCCAGCGCGCCGACCGGGCCGGCAACGTGCAGTTCTGGGGCATCACCGGGGTGCACAAGGAGGTCGTGCTCGCCTCGGCCCGCTCCCTGGTCACCGTCGAGGAGGTGGTGGACGAGCTGACCCCGGTGCCCGGCGCGGTGGTGCTGCCCGGCTGGGCGGTCACCCGGGTCGCGCACGTGCCCGGCGGCGCGCATCCCTCGTACGCGATGGGGTACAGCGACCGCGACAACGACTACTACCAGGCCTGGGACGCGATCAGCCGGGACCGCGGCGCGTTCACCGAGTGGCTCGCGGGGGTGACCGCATGAGCTGGACCGCGGACGAGATGATGACCGTCGCGGCGGCCCGGGCCCTGCGCGGCGACACCCGCTGCTTCGTCGGCATCGGCCTGCCCAGCACCGCGGCCAACCTGGCCCGCCGCACCCACGCCCCGGACCTGGTGCTGGTCTACGAGTCCGGCACGATCGGCGCCAAGCCGGACCGGCTGCCGCTGTCCATCGGCGACGGGGTGCTGGCCGCCACCGCCGACGCGGTGGTCGGCGTGCCCGAGATGTTCAACTACTGGCTGCAGCCCGGCCGGATCGGCGTGGGCTTCCTGGGCGCGGCCCAGATCGACCGGCACGGCAACATCAACACCACGGTGATCGGCCCGGACTACGCCGACCCGCGGGTACGGCTGCCCGGCGCGGGCGGCGCCCCGGAGATCGCGGCGTCCTGCGGCGAGGTCATCGTGATCGTGCGGCAGAGCACCCGCACGTTCGTCGACCGGGTGGACTTCGTGACCTCGGTGGGCCACGGCGACGGACCCGGCGACCGGGCCCGGCTGGGCCTGCGCGGGCGGGGTCCGGTGCTGGTCATCACCGACCTGGGCGTGCTGGAGCCTGATCCGGACGACCGGGAGCTGACCCTGACCCGGCTGCACCCCGGGGTCACCGCCGAGCAGGCCGTCGCGGCCACCGGCTGGAAACTGCGCGTCGCCGACACGGTGACCACCACCGAGGCCCCCAGCGAGCCGGAACTGACCGCGCTGCGGGCGCTGACCGGAGCGAAGGAGCACCCATGACCTCTCCCCATCCGCCACTGCTGTCGCCGGGCTACAAGTCGACGGTCCTGCGCGCGCCGCGGCAGGCGCCGATCCTGCTGCCGCACACCCTCACCGAGCTGACCGGGCCGGTGCTGGGCGAGGGCCCGGTCGCCGCCGCGGACGCCGACCTGACCCGCGACGGCGGCGGCGAGGCGCAGGGCCAGCGGATCGTGGTGCACGGCCAGGTCCGCGACGCCGACGGCCGGCCCGTGCCGGACACCCTGCTGGAGGTGTGGCAGGCCAACGCGGCGGGCCGCTACCGGCACAAGTGGGACGGCCACGACGCCCCGCTCGACCCGCACTTCGCCGGGGTGGGCCGGACCATGACCGACGCGCAGGGCCACTACCGCTTCGTGACGGTCAAGCCGGGGGCGTACCCGTGGGGCAACCACCCGAACGCGTGGCGGCCCGCGCACATCCACTTCTCGCTGTTCGGCCGGGCGTTCACCCAGCGGCTGGTGACCCAGATGTACTTCCCCGACGACCCGCTGTTCGCCTACGACCCGATCTACCACTCGGTGCCGGAGTTCGCCCGCGACCGCCTGGTCGCCGGCTTCGACCTGTCCGCGACCGTCGAGTCGTGGGCGCTGGGCTTCCGCTTCGACATCGTGCTGACCGGGGCGGCCGCCACGCCGATGGAGACCCGGTGACCGCGCCCGGCACCCCGTCGCAGACCGTCGGGCCGTACCTGTCGATCGGGCTGAGCTGGGCCGAGGGCCCGGCCGTGGTCGCGGCCGACACGCCCGGGGCGGTGTGGTTGCGCGGCGAGATCCGCGACGGCGACGGCGCCGTGGTCAAGGATGCCCTGGTGGAGACCTGGCAGGCGGACCCGGACGGCCGGTTCCACACCCCCGGCTTCCGCGGCCTCGGCCGCTGCCCGACCGGCGACGACGGCCGGTACGCCATCCGCACGGTCAAGCCGGGCGTGGTGGCGGACCAGGCGCCGCACCTGGCCGTGTCGGTGTTCGCCCGCGGGCTGCTGCACCGGGTGGTCACCCGCGTGTACTTCGCCGACGAGGCGGCGGCGAACGCGGCGGACCCGGTCCTCGCCCGGGTCCCGGGTGAGCGGCGCGGCACGCTGATCGCGGAGCAGTCGGCGGACGGCTACCGCTTCGACATCATCCTGCAGGGGCCTGATGAGACCGTCTTCTTCGCCCTCTGAGGACGCCGGCGCGCCGGGCCCGGCTTCTCCGGGGGCCGACAACGCCGGCTGGCCGCCCTCTCCTGGCCCGGCTTCTCCCGGCCCGGCCTCCCCCGAGGCCGGCTCGCCGGGCCGGGGCGGCGGGTTGTTCGACGGGGTGCTCGGGGCCGGGGACGTGCGGGCGGCCGTCGGGGATGCGGCGTGGGTGCGGGCGATGCTCGACGCCGAGGCCGCGCTGGCCCGGGCGGCCGCCCGGTGCGGGACCGCCACCGCCGCGGATGCCGCAACGGTCGCCGCGGCCTGCGCGGAGCTGGCGGTGGACCCCGGTGAGCTGGGCGCCGAGGCCGCCGGCACGGGCAACCCGGTGGTGCCGCTCCTCGAGCGGTTGCGCGCGGCCCTGCCGGCCCCGGTCGCGCCGCTGGTGCACCGGGGCGCCACCAGCCAGGACATCATGGACACCGCCGCCATGCTGGTCACCCGGCGGGCGCTCGCGCCGCTGCTGGCCGACCTGAGCGCCGCGGCGGACCTGGCGGCCGGGCTCGCCGACCGGCACCGGGGCACGGTCCTGGCCGGGCGCACGCTGCTCCAGCAGGCGCTGCCCACCACGTTCGGGCTGGTCGCGGCGAACTGGCTGAGCGGGCTGGACAGCGCCCGGCGCCGACTGGCGGAGGTGCGCGAGCACCGCCTCGCCGCCCAGCTCGGCGGGGCCGCCGGCACGCTCGCCGCCTACGCCGCCACCGGCATCCCGGCCGGCCCACCGGACGCCGGCTCGCCGGACGCAGGCCCACCGAACTCAGGCCCACCGAACTCAGGCCCGGCAGGAGCCGACCCGGCAGGAGCCGACCCATCAGGCGCTGGGACGGCAGGCGCCGGGACGGCAGGCGCTGGGACGGCAGGCGCTGGGACGCCAAGCGCCGAAGGGGCGGGCCCACCGCCCGGGTCCGCCGCTTCGGCGTCCCTGGCCGACCCCGGCCTTCGCATGCTGGCCGCGTTCAGCGCCGAGGTCGGGCTGGCCGAGCCGGACCTGCCCTGGCACACCGAGCGGACCCGGATCGCCGACCTGGCCGGCGCGCTCGGCGCCGCCGCCGGGGCCGTGGGCAAGGTGGCCCGGGACCTGGTTCTGTTCGCCCAGACCGAGGTGGGCGAGCTCGCCGAGGGCGGCACCGGCGGCGGCTCCTCGACGCTGCCGCACAAGCACAACCCGGTCGCCGCGGTCAGCGCCGCCGCCGCGGCCGCCCAGGCCCCCGGGCTGGTCGCCACCCTGCTCGCCGCCATGGCGCACGAGCACCAGCGGGCGGCCGGCGCCTGGCACGCCGAGTGGCAGCCGCTGCGCGCCCTGCTCGTCGCGACCGGCTCGGCCGCCCACCAGCTGCGCCGGGCGCTGGCCGGGCTGTGGGTCGACGCCGGCCGGATGCGCGCCAACCTCGAGCTCACCCGCGGCGCGCTGCTCGCCGAGCGGGTGGCCGGGGCGCTGCGCCCGGCCCTGGGCGCCGAGGCGCACGCCGTGGTGCGGGCGGCGGTCGCGCGCGGCGAGCTGGGCGCCGATCCGGTTCTGCTCGCCCACCTGGGCCCGGACCGGCTGGCCGGGCTGCTGGCCCCCGAGACGTACGTGGGCAGCGGCGACGCCCTGATCGACCGGGCCCTCGAGGCGGCGCGGCGGTGAGCGCGGTGGCGGTGCACCACCGGGTGGACGGGCCGCCGGACGCCCCCGTCCTGCTGATGATCAACTCCCTGGGCGCGGACCTGAGCATGTGGGAGCCGCAGCTGCCGGCGCTGACCCCGCGGTTCCGGGTGATCCGCTACGACGCGCGCGGTCACGGTCGTTCCCCCGTACCCCCGGGCCGGTATGCCCTGGCCGACCTCGGCCGCGACGCGCTCGCGCTGCTGGACCGGCTCGGGGTCGCGCGGGCCCACGTCTGCGGGCTGTCGCTGGGCGGCATGACCGCCATGTGGCTCGCCGCGCACGCCGCGGCGCGGGTCGACCGGCTGGTCCTGGTCTGCACGTCCGCGCTGCTCGGGCCGGCCTCGGCCTGGGCCGAGCGGGCCGCCACGGTGCGCGCCGAGGGCACCGGCGCGATCGCCGACGCCGTCGTGGACCGCTGGGTCACGCCCGGCTACGCCGCGGCCCACCCGGGCGAGGTGCGCCGGCTGCGGGACATGGTCGCGGCCACCCCGGCGGCCGGGTACGCGGGCGCCTGCGCCGCCATCGAGGAGATGGACCTGCGCCCCGACCTGCCCGGCATCCGCGCACCCACGCTGGTGGTGGCCGGGGCCGAGGACCCGGCCACCCCGCCCGCCCACGGCGCCCTCATCGCCGCCGGCGTCCCCGGCGCCCGGCTCGAGGTCGTCAGCCCGGCGGCCCACCTGGCCAGCTACGAGCGGGCCGGGACCGCGAACCGACTCATCCTGGAGGCGCTCGATGGCTGAGGACTACGACCGGGGCATGGCCGTACGGCGGGCGGTGCTCGGCGACGCGCACGTGGACCGGGCGGTCGCGGCCACCACCGGCTTCACCGCGCCGTTCCAGGAGTTCATCACCCGCACCGCCTGGGGGCAGGTGTGGACCCGCGACGGGCTGGACCGGCGGACCCGCTCCTGCGTCACGCTGGCCCTGCTGACCGCGCTGCAGTGCCACGACGAGCTGGCGATGCACGTCCGCGCGGCCCGCCGCAACGGGCTGAGCCCCGACGAGATCGCCGAGGTCCTGCTGCACACCGCCGTGTACGCCGGCGTGCCCGCCGCCAACGCCGCCTTCAAGATCGCCGAGGCCGTGCTGGCCGACGACGGCGCCGGGGCGTGACGCCGTGGTGCGACCGATCGGCGACCAGGCCCGCGAGCCGCACTTCGTGCAGTCCCTGGAGCGCGGGCTCGCGGTGATCCGCGCCTTCGACGCCCACCACCGGGAGCTGACCCTCAGCGAGGTGGCCCGGATCTGCGAGCTCACCCGCGCCGCCGCCCGCCGCTTCCTGCTCACCCTCACCGACCTGGGCTACGTCCGCACCGACGGGCGGCTGTTCTCGCTGACGCCGCGGGTGCTCGAGCTCGGGTACGCGTTCCTGTCCAGCCTGTCGCTGCCCGAGGTGGCCGAGCCGCACCTGGAGCAGCTCTCGGCCGAGGTGCACGAGTCGTCGTCGATCTCGGTGCTGGACGGCGACGACATCGTCTACGTGGCCCGGGTGCCGACCCGGCGGATCATGGCCGTCGCGATCAACGTGGGCACCCGGTTCCCGGCGTACGCGACGTCGATGGGCCGGGTGCAGATCGCCTACCTGCCGGACGAGCAGCGGCAGGCGTACCTGGCCCGGGTCCGCCTGGAGCGGCTGACGGCGCGGACGGTCGCCACGGCCGGCGAGCTGCGCGACGAGCTGCGGCGCGTCCGGGAGCAGGGCTACGCCATCGTCGACCAGGAGCTCGAGGAGGGGCTGCGGTCGATGGCCGCTCCCGTGTTCGACCGGTCCGGCAACGTCGCCGCCGCGGTCAACGTCTCGGTGCACGCCAGCCGTACCTCGGTGGCGGTGATGCGGGCCGAGCTGCTGCCGCCGCTGCTGACCGCCGCCGAGCGGATCACCGCCGACCTGCGGGTCACCACACCGGTGCGTTAGCCCGCCGCTTCTCGCGGTACATGGCCGCGTCGGCGGCGGCGGCCAGCCGGGCGAAGTCCTCGCCGGCCGTGCCGAGCGCGTAGCCCACGCTCGCCCCGATGCGGTACACCCCGGTCGTGCCGTAGATCGGCTCGCGGATCGCCTCGCGCAGCCGCTGGGCCGTCTCGGGCAGCGCCCGGGAGAGGTCGTCGCCGGTCAGCACCGCGACGAACTCGTCGCCGCCGGTGCGGGCGAGCACGTCGTCGGGGCGCAGGTGGTGCTGGAGCCGCTGGGCGACGATGCGCAGCACCTCGTCGCCGGCCTCGTGCCCGGCGTCGTCGTTGACCTTCTTGAAGCCGTCCAGGTCGACCACCAGCACCCCGACGTCCGGCGCGCCCGCTCCGGGCAGGGCCTCGACGCGGCGCTTGAGCAGGGCGCGGTTGGCCAGGCCGGTGAGGCTGTCGTGGGTGGCCGCGTACTCCGCCTCGGCCTGGCTGCGCTCGAGCTGGGAGTGCAGCCGGGCGTGCTGGATGGCGATGGCGGCGTGCTCGGCGAACAGGGCCAGGATCTCCTGCTGGTGGATGTCCGGGCGGCGGCCGTCGGCGGGCAGGTCGACGCTGAGCACACCCACCCAGTCCCCCGACGGGGCCATCAGCGGCGCGAAGAGGCTGTCCAGCGGGTGCCACATCTCCGGGTCGTCGGACGGCTCGATGTCGGGCACCCAGACGTAGAGCGACTCCGGCACGCCCTTGCGGTGGTCGACGAAGTAGAGCGAGCCCCAGCGCTCCGCCCGGTCGAAGAGCTCCTGCCAGTTCTCCGCGGCGCCGCGGGTGCCCAGCAGCTCGCGGCGCACCTCGTCGTTGCCGGCCACGGCCACGGTGCTGTAGTCGCCGTTGTCCTCGACCAGGTTGACGGCGGCCAGGCCGAAGCCGGACGCCTCGACGACCCCGGTGACCACCGCGTCGAGGGTCTGGGTGAGGTCGAGGCTGGCGTGGACACGCTTGGTCACCGCGTGCAGGGCCCGCAGGGCCTGCAGCTGCGGATCGGAGGCCGTCACCCGCGCTCCCTTCGCCACACCGTGATCAACCGACCGTAGTGCATCCGCCTACGGTTCGTGGACCCCGTTCATCGGTGGCCGCGCCCGCAAGCTGAGCTGTCCGGCCTCGCGGCCGCACGGGGCGCAGGCCGTCCACGCTATCCGGCACCCGGACCTCAAGGGGCCCGCGGCTCGCCGACGGCGATTTCCGCGCGGCCGGCGCGGCCGGGCGACGGCCCGTGGACCGCCCGCTTCCCCCTCCGGCCGACGTTCGAGCTGGTCGCGCGGCACGGGACCGCTCGTTCGGCAGCCGTACCCGTCACCGGGCGCCCCGAGCGCCCAGCACCTGGCCCATCCGCCGCGCCGCCTCGAGCAGCCGGTCCGGCGCCACCGCCGCGTAACCGAGCACCAGGCCGGGCGGCCCGTCGAGCTGCCGGTGCCAGGAGAGCGGGTGGGCGCGGACGCCGGCCCGCTCCAGCCGGCGCGCCAGCTCGGTGTCGTCGCCGGCCCCGGGCAGGGTGATCAGCAGGTGCAGCCCGGCGGCGACGCCTTCCACCCGGGCCTGCGGCACGTGCTCGCGCAGGCCCTGCAGCAGCGCGTCGCGCCGGCGGACCTGACGCCGGCGCACCGTGCGCAGGTGGCGTTCGTAGTCGCCGGTGGCCAGCAGCCGGGCGAAGACCAGCTGCGGCAGGGCCGGGTTGCCCAGGTCGCTGGCGTGCTTGGCGGCCACCAGCTCGGCGTGCCGGTCGCGCGGGGCGAGCAGCCAGCCCAGGCGCATCCCGGGCGCCAGGGACTTGGAGACGCTGCCGGCGTACGCGACCCGGTCGGGCGCCGACGCCTGCAGCGCGGCCACCGGGGCGCGGTCGTAGCGGTGCTCGGCGTCGTAGTCGTCCTCGATGATCAGGCCGGGCCCCGCGAGCAGGGCCCGGCGACGGGCCGGGCTCAGCACCACCCCGGTCGGGAACTGGTGGGCGGGGGTCAGCAGCACGGTCTCGAGGCCGGTGGCGGCCAGCAGGTCGACCCGCAGGCCCTCCCGGTCGACCGGGACGCTGACCGGACGCAGACCCCAGTGGGTCAGCTCGTCGCGGGTGCCGCGGGACCCCGGGTCCTCGACCGCGACCTCGGTGACCCCCCGTGCGCGTACCGTCTGCGAGAGCAGGGCCAGCGCCTGGGCGACGCCGCCGACCACGATGAGGTCGTCGGGGCCGGCGTGCACCCCGCGGGTCCGGGCCAGCCAGCCGGCCAGCTCGGTGCGCAGCCGCGGGTTGCCGCGCGGGTCGCCGTACCCCAGGTCGGCGTTGGTCGCGGCCGCGAGCACGGCCCGCTCGGCGCGCAACCAGGCCGCGCGGGGAAAGGCCGACAGATCCGGTACGCCGGGTGAGAGGTCGAGATCGACGCCGGGCGCGGGCGGCAACGGCAGCCGCATCGCGGGCTCGTCGCGGGGCCGGGCGGACGGGGCGGGTGTGGTCGCCGGCCCGGAGACCACGGTGCCCGCCCCGGTACGGCCGCTGAGCAGCCCCTCGTCGGTGAGCCGCTGGTACGCCTCGACCACCACGCCCCGGGACAGCCCGAGATCGCCGGCCAGCACCCGGGTCGCGGGCAGCCGGGCCCCGGCGCCGAGCCGGCCGTCGGCGATGGCGGCGCGCAACGCGTCGACCAGCCAGGCGGTCACGCCGCGGGCGGGGGCGGCGCCGCGGTGCAGCTCCAGGAAGTCGATTTGGTCCACTCCTCAAGCCCGCAATTGGTCCTTCTGGTGGACCATACCCGCGACGAGCATGGTCGGCATGTCCCGTCTCCTGCCCCTCGCCGCCGGGTCCGCGGCCATGACCTGCGTCGGCGGCAGCGTCGCCGTCTCGGCCGAGATCGCCGGCGCCCCGCTGTTCACCGTCCAGAGCCTGCGCTACGCCCTGGCCTGCCTGCTCCTGCTCGGCTTGGCCGCGCTGACCCGGTACCGGCCGGTGCGCCCCCGCGGCGCCGAGTGGCTCTGGCTGACCGGGATCGCGGCCACCGGGCTGGTGCTCTTCAACCTGGCGCTCGTGCAGGGCGCCCGGCACGCCGAGCCGGCGGTGCTGGGTGTCGCGGTCGCCTGCGTGCCGGTGCTGCTGGCGGCCATCGGCCCGCTGCTGGAGGGCCGCGGCCCGGCGCCGTCGGTGCTGGCGGGCGCCGTGGTCGTGACGGCCGGGGCCGGGCTGGTGCAGGGCGTCGGCCGCGCCGACGGCGCCGGGCTGGCCTGGGCGGCCGTGGCGTTCGGCTGCGAGGCGGCGTTCACCCTGCTCGCGGTGCCGGTGCTGGGCCGGCACGGTCCGGTCGGGGTGTCGGTGCACACGACCTGGCTGGCCGCGGCGATGCTGGCGGTGCTGGGCGTGCTGCACGAGGGACCGGCGGCGGCGCTGCGGCTCACCGGGCCGGACCTGCTCGCCGGGGCGTACCTGGCGGTGGCGGTGACGGCGGTGGCGTTCGTGCTCTGGTACGCCTGCGTGTCCCGGATCGGCGCCGGGCGGGCGGGGCTGCTCACCGGCATCGCGCCGATCGCCGCGGCGCTGGCCGGGGTGGCGCTGGGCGGTCCCGCGCCGCGTCCGCTGGTCTGGGTGGGCATCGCCGTGGTGGCGCTGGGCCTGGCCGTCGGCCTGCGCACCTCGCCACCCGACCCCGGCCCGACACCCGACCCCGGCCCGCCGGCCGCCCGCCCGGCCGACGCCGCGCCGCCCGGTCCCGTGCTCGCCGCCGTCGCCGGTGGCCGGGTGATCGCATGATGTTCCGTCACCACGACGACATCTGGCGGGACTTCCCGGGCCTGGCCGCCGGCGCCCTGCTCGTACCGCAACCGCCCGCCCCCGGCGAGGCCGCCGCGATCGTCGCCCGGCACCTGACGACCGCGCGGGAACGCCTCGCCGCCGGCCCCGAGGGACAGTTCCCGGCGATCCAGGCCTGGCGGCGGGCCTTCACCGCCATGGGCCTGCGCGCGACGCAGTACCGCTGCGCCAGCGAGTCCCTGCTGCGCCGGCTGCGGCGCGACGGCGACCTGCCCCGGGTGCACCCGCTGGTCGACGTGTGCAACGCGGTGTCCGCCGCCTTCGCCGTACCGGTCGCGGCCCTCGACCTCGCGCGGATCGACGGCGACCTGGAGGTCCGGTACGCCACCGGCGACGAGGTCCACCTGACCTTCGGCGGCGACCGGGAACACCCGGCGCCCGGCGAGGTGACGTTCGCCGACACCGGCGGCAACGCCCACGCCCGGCGCTGGGCCCACCGGCAGAGCGGGCTGTCCGCGGTGAGCGCGCGGACCGGGGCGGCGCTGATCGTCGCGGAGGCCCACCACGGCTCCGGCGTCGAGGCGGTCGTGGCGGCGCTGGCGGAGGCGCTGGCGCCGGCGCGGGCCTCCGTGCTGACCCGGGACGCGCCCCGGTTCACCCCATAGGGTCCACACACGACGAAGGGCCGCCCGGTGGGCGGCCCTTTCTCGTCAGCTTCGCGCTCAGGCGACCAGCGTCGGGATCCTCTCGAACAGCTGCGTCGTGAACGTCACCATCTCATGCAACATCCAGTTCCCCGAGAACAGAATCGCCGCACCCACCCCCACCGCCTTGGGCACGAACGACAACGTCGCCTCCTGGATCTGGGTCACCGACTGGAACAACGAGATCGCGAACCCGATCAGCAACGCCGTCAACAACACCGGCGCACACATCTTCGCCGCGATCGTCATGGCCTGCAGCCCCAGCTCAACAATCTGCGTGTCCGTCATGCCAACCCCATCGGGACACCGCCCGAGCCGGGGAGCGCAGATCGGGGGCGCCCGGGTTGCCGTTCGGTTCGGGCCCGGCGAATCCTCAAGTCCGCCCTTCCGCGACCCCGCACACACCCTCTAGAGCGTCCTAGGATGATGGGGTCGGGGCGAGGGGATCGCGGGCGGAAGAAGGTCGCCCGTCGCGGTCGGGCGCCGCCTGAGGGCGGCCGAGCGGGCCCGGGGGCGAGGCCCGCGGCGCGGAAGCAGGCCGCCCGGCACGGTCCGACGCTGCCTGAGGGCGGCCGAGCGGGCCCGGGGCGAGGGTGCGGGCGGGAAGGGTGTGGTCTGCGGCTGCTCGGGCAGGCGCCGGAGGACCGGCGGCCCGAGGTGCGAAGGTCCGGGGCCCGACGGCATGGCCGGGGTGAGGTCCGGGATGGTCGGGCGTGGCCGGGGAAGTTCGGGCAGGCCGGGACGGGCGGCGGCCCTGGGCGGCGACGGTCCACGGCCGAAAGAGCGTGACACGCGTGTAGCCCGTGCTGGTCGGGCGGGCAGGCCCGGGCTGGTCGGGCGGGCGGGCCGGGCGGACGGGCCCGGGACGGGGATCCGCGGCGGAAGGGCGTGACCGCAACGATCGGGCGGGCTCGCGGCGAAAGGCCGTGGCCCGGATCGGCTGGCGGGCCGGGAGCCGTGCTGCTTCCCGGTCGGGGCCGCTCCCCCGCTGCGCCCACGCCGGGGTCGAAGGAGCGGCAGGCGGCCCCACAGTCGCTCGCTCCCCCGGCGATCTGGTTGCGAAACGGTGGTTTCCCGCCGTGTCACCTCTCACGGATGGATCTTGTCAGCCGGTCCCCCGGAGGCCCGATGGGGCAGGAGGCCGGAACGCTCCGGCCGTCTCCCTTCCCCACGACCGGATATGGATCATGCACTCCACTGCTCTGCTCGGCTGGTTCGGCGCCGCCCTGTCCATCGTTCTCCCCTGGCCCCAGGTCTGGCGATCGGTCGCCCGCGGCCGCACGAAGGGGCTCTCCGCGACGGCCTGCTGGCAGGGCGTGGCGATGCCGGTCGGCTGGATCACCTACGGCCTGCTGACCGGGGAGCTGGTGCAGGTGGTGACCAACACCGTGACGGGTGTGGCCGGGCTGGCGGTGCTGGTGACGGTGCTCGTGAAGCAGGGTGAGCTGCGTACCGGCCGCAACCTGGCGATGAGCGCGGCCGGTGCGGCCATCGTGGTGTCGGCGGCGGCGGCCAGCGCGGTCGCCGGGTGGCTGGCCGGCGTCGGCGGCGCCCGGTCGGCGGCGTTCCTCGGGGCGGTGCTGGCGTGCGCCGCCGTCCTCGGCGCGATCCCCCAGCCGCTGTCGCTGCTGCGGGACCGGCGGCAGGACCTGGCCGGGCTGTCCCCGCTGCGCTGGTGGCTGGCCGCCGCCGCGTGCGCCTGCTGGTGCTCGTACGGGCTGGCGACCGGCCAGCTCGCCGTCTGGTCGTCCGCGCTGGTGGGCCTGAGCAGTGCGCTGATCGTCTGCTGGCGGCTCGTCGCCGACCGGCGCGACCGGGCCGCGGCCGCCGGCCGTACCGTCGCCCCGGCGGTCCGGGTGGCGCACAGCCCGGCCCGGGTCGTCCGCCCGGCCGGCGCCGGTGGCCTGCTGCCCGTTCGCGGCGTCGCCTCGGCCTCGGCGCGCATCGTGCGGCCGGCGCCGACCGCGGCCCGGCCGGTGGCCGGCCCGGCGCGGGTCCGGTCCGCCCCGGCCCGCCCGGCCCGTGGGGTGGCCCGCGTGCCCCGGGCGGCCCCGCCCGCGACCGTGGTCCTGGCGCGGGTGCTCGCCCCCGCCTGACCGCCCCGCACGACCGCCGGGCCCGCCGCGGCCGACCGCTCATCCGTGGCCGCGGCGCGCCGATCAGGGAGCCGGAACAGTTGACGAGACGGGGGTTTTCCATGCGCGGTTGGCTGCCGGCCGGCGGCGGCCTGCGCGACGAGGACTGGGCTCGTCGCCATCGGCTGCTGACGCTGCTCCTGGCCTCGAGTCTGCTCGCGCTGACCGCGTTCGGGGCGCTGCGCCACGGGCCGGCGGCGGACTGGCTGCTGACCGTGCTGCTGGTCTTGCCGTGCATCGTGGGCGCGGTGCTGCTGCCGGCCCGCCGGCTGCCCTCGATCGCCGTCGCGGTGGGCTTCACCGTCGCCTGCGCCGGCTTCGTCGCCGTGTCGGGCGGCCTCACCGAGGCCCACTTCGGCTTCTTCATCGCGGTCGCCGCGCTCGCGCTGTACCGCGACTGGGCCCCGTTCGGGGTGTTCCTGCTGGGCACGACGCTGCACCACGCCGTGTTCGGCACGATCGTCAGCGACCTCACCTACGACCACCACAGCGCCATGGCCCACCCGTGGCTCTGGGCCCTGCTGCACGGGCTGGCGGTGCTGTTCGCCGCCGCGTTCCAGGTGGTCGCCTGGGGGCTGACCGAGGCCGAGGAACGCCGCGCCGAGGACCACCTGGCCGAGAGCCGGGCGCAGCTCAGCGTCGCCTTCGACGAGACGCCGGTGCCGATGGCGATGCTCGCCCTGGACGGGCGGCTGCTGCGCACCAACTCGGCGTACCGGTCCTGGCTGGGCCTGCCGGCGGAGCTGCCGCCGGGGTTCGCGGTGACCGACCTGCCGCTCACCCCGGTCGACCCGGCCGACGCGGACGTCTTCGCCTCCCTGGCCGACGCCCCGGACGCCGTGACGTTCACGACCGCCTACCGGCGCCACGACGACGGCTCCGTGATGCACGTCGAGGTGCACAGCAACGGGCTGCGGGACCGCTCCGGCGCGCTCCAGCTCATCTTCGTGCACTGCCTGGACGTCACCCGGCAGCAGGAGCACGAGGCGGCCCTGCGCCGGCAGGTGCGCCAGGACGCGCTCACCGGGCTGCTGTCCCGCGCGGCCTTCGAGGTCGACCTGGTGGCGCGGCTCGGCGCCGACCCGGGCCCGGTCTCGGTGCTCTACCTCGACGTGGACCGCTTCAAGACGATCAACGACGGTTCCGGGCACGCCGTCGGCGACGAGGTGCTCCGGGCGGTGGCCGGCCGGGTCGCGGGGGCCGTCCCGGCCGGCGCGCTGGTCGCCCGGCTCGGCGGTGACGAGTTCGTGGTGGCGCTGCCCGGCCCGCCGGAGATCGCGCTGGGGGTGGGCCGGGCGATCCTGGCCGCGCTGGCCGAGCCGCTGCCCGTCGCCGGCGCCCAGCTGCCGGTAGCGGTGAGCATCGGCCTGGCCACCGGGCACGGGCCGGACCAGGCCGAGCAGACCGTGCTCTCCGCCGACACCGCCATGTACGCGGCCAAGCGCGCCGGCGGCAACCGCCTCGAGGTGTTCAGCGACGACATGCGGGTGGCGGTGCGGCAGCGCATCACCGCGGAGTCCCGGCTGCGGCAGGCCCTGGCCGGGCGGCGCGAGGCGACCCTGCCGGTCTGGTTCCAGCCCATCGTCTCGCCCGCCACCGGCCGGATCGTCGGCGCCGAGGCGCTGGTCCGGATGTGGACCACCGAGGGCGAGCTGCTGGCGCCCGGCCACTTCATCGCCGCCGCCGAGGAGACCGGCCTGGTCGTCCCGCTCGGCGAGCACGTGCTGGCCCAGGCCCTGCGGCACCTCGGCCGGTGGCGCCACGAGCTCGGGTACGTGTCGGTCAACGTCAGCCCGCGCCAGCTGGCCGAGCCGGGGTTCGTGCCGATGCTGGCCCGGGTGCTGGCGGCCGGCGCCCTGGACGACCCGGCCCGGCTGGTCCTGGAGATCACCGAGACGGCGCTGCTGGCCGACTCCGGCGACCTGCAGGACCGGCTGCACGCGATCAAAGCCCTGGGCGTACGGATCGCCCTCGACGACTTCGGCACCGGCTACAGCTCGCTGACCTGGCTGCAGTCCGTGCCGGCCGACATCGTCAAGCTGGACCGCTCGTTCGTGGCGGGGCTGGCGCACGACCCGCGCAAGGCGTCGATCATCTCGGCGGTGCTGTGGCTGGCCCGGTCGCTCGGCCTGTCGGTGGTCGCCGAGGGCGTGGAGGACATCGCGGACTGGGACGCGCTGCGCACCGCCGACTGCCCGGCGATCCAGGGCTACTACTTCAGCCGGCCGGTGACCCCGGGCGACTTCGAGGCGATGCTGGCCGAGCGCGGCGCGGCCGCCCTGCAGACGGTGTAGGAGCCGGCCCGGCCCGGGTGAGGCATGATCGACACATGCTGCCCGTGGAGTTCGGCCTGGACACGTTCGGCGACGTCACCGTCGGCCCGGACGGCGTACCGCTGCCGTATGCGCAGGTCATCCGCAACGTCGTGGAGCAGGCGGTGCTGGCCGACGAGACCGGGGTGGACGCGTTCGGGCTCGGCGAGCACCACCGCGACGACTTCGCGGTCTCGGCGCCGGAGATCGTGCTGGCCGCGATCGCCAGCCGCACCCGGCGGATCCGGCTCGGCACCGCCGTGACCGTGCTCAGCTCCGACGACCCGGTCCGGGTCTACGAGCGTTTCGCCACCCTCGACGCCGTGTCCCACGGGCGGGCGGAGATCACCCTGGGCCGCGGCTCGTTCACCGAGTCGTTCCCGCTGTTCGGCTACGACCTGGACGACTACGACCGGCTCTTCGCGGAGAAGGCCGACCTGATGGCGGAGCTGCTCCGGGAGGACGCGGTGACCTGGCACGGCACCGTACGGGCGCCGCTGGAGGCCCAGCAGGTATACCCCAAGACGGCGTCCGGGCGGATCACCACCTGGGTCGGCGTGGGCGGCAGCCCGGAGTCGGTGGTACGGGCCGCCCGCTACGGTTTCCCGCTGGTGCTGGCCGTCATCGGCGGCGACCCGGCCCGCTTCGCCCCGTACGTGGAGCTGTACCACCGGGCCCTGGACCAGTACGAGCGCGAGCCGCTGCCGATCGCGGTGCATGCGCCCGGCTTCGTCGCCGCCACCGACGAGGAGGCGGTCGAGACGCTGTGGCCGCACGCCCGGGCCATGCTCACCCGGATCGGCGCCGAGCGCGGCTGGCCGCCGCTGACCCGGGAGCGCTTCGAGGCCGACATCGCCGAGGGCGCCTGGCACGTCGGCTCGCCGGAGACCGTGGCCCGCAAGATCGCCCGGACCGTGCACGTGCTGGACGTGCAGCGTTTCGACCTGAAGTATTCGGCCGGGACGCTGCCGCACGAGGCGATGATGACCGCGATCCACCTCTACGGCACCGAGGTGATCCCCCGGGTCCGCGAGCTGTTGGAGAACCAGGACTGACCGGCCCGCGGCCCGGCCGGCTCAGGGCTTGCGGGCCACCCCGGCGACCACGGCCATGTCGCCCGGTGCGCCGTCGCCGCCGGACGGCCACTCGTGCACCCAGACCAGGCCGGGCGGCTCCAGCACCGCGTCTCCGAAGAAGCGCATGATCTGCGCCCGGCTGCGCCCGGTCGCGGTGGACACGTCCGTGCGGCGGTAGAGGTCGGCGACGCCGTCGGTGGCCGCGTCGGCCGCGGTCTCCGAGACGCCGTGCGAGATCGCCACGTACGACCCCGGCGGCAGGCTCGCCACCAGCCGCTCGACCGCCGGGTACGCGTCGTCGTCCGGCACGAAGTGCAGCATGGCCACCAGCAGCAGCCCGATCGGCCGGTCCGGGTCGAGCAGCCGCCGCACACCCGGGTGGCCGAGGATGGCCTCGGGGAACCGCATGTCGGCCTGCACCGCCGTGGCGTGCCGGTTGTCCCGCAGGATCTCGCCGGCGTGCGCGACGGCGACCGGGTCGATGTCGACGTAGACCACCCGGGCGTCGGGGACCCGGCTCTGGGCGATCTCGTGGACGTTGCCGACGGTCGGGATGCCGCTGCCGATGTCGAGGAACTGCCGCACGCCGGCGTCCAGCATGAACTGCACGGCCCGGTGCAGGAACGCGCGGTTGGCCCGGGCCATCTCGCCGGCGGCCGGCAGCATCGCCAGCAGCCGCTTGGCCGCCTCGCGGTCGGCGGAGAAGTTGTGGCTGCCGCCGAGCAGGGCGTCGTAGATCCGGGCGCTGCTGGGCCGGCTGGAGTAGTCCGCGTCAGCGTTGCCCATGCCGAGGAAGCTTACTCCACTGTGGTCGGTCATGAGGCCACCCGCCGGTCCGCCAGGGCGACCAGGGCGGGCACCCGCAGCAGCGCGCCCACCTGGTGCGGAGTGCCGGGCGGACCGAACCGCAGGCCCTGGGCCCCGTCGACGCCCGTGCCGGCCAGCCTCGCCTGGGCGTCGTCGTCGTCGACGCCGTGCACGGTGAGGGTCAGCCCGAGGGCGTGCGCGACCCGGGTCAACCCGGCGAGCAGCTCCCGGTCGGTGTCGACGCCGCAGGCCGGGGACTGCACCCGCGAAGCCGGGGTGCGCAGACCGTGCAGCGGCAGCTCCCGCAGATACGCCAGGCTGCCTCCGCCGGAGCCGAAGTCGTCCAGTTCGAGCCGGACGCCGAGGGCGGCCAGCGCGGTCAGCACGGTCTGGCTGTGCTCCCCGGCCGGCACGGCGTCCAGCCCGGACAGGTGCAGGTGCAGCCGCTCGGGCGGCAGGCCGCTGCCGGTGAGCGCGTCCCGGACCAGGTCGACGACGTCCGGGTAGCCGATCTGGTGCACCGGCAGGTCGAGGCCGACGAACGGGCCCGTACGGCCGCCGTCCCAGGCCATCGCCTGCCGGCAGGCCTGGTCCAGCAGGCTGCCGGCGAGCCGGGTGGTGGTGTCGCGGTCGCCGGTGAGCTGGCCGATCCGCCGCAGATCGAGCACGCCCAGGTGCGGGTGCCGCCAGGCCATCCGGGTGTGCAGCCCGGCCACCCGGCCGGTGCCCAGCCGCACCACCGGCTGGTACGAGGGCGGCCCGGTGACCAGGCCGCTGACGCCGGTGGCGGAGCCGGCCCGGCGGGGACCGGCCGGGCGCGGGTCGTACACCGCCCAGCCGCTGGTGCCGGCCCGGGCCTGGCGCAGCGCGATCTCGGCGTCGACCAGGACGCGGGTGACGTCCAGCCCCGAGGTCGGCACGTCCACGACACCGACCGCGGCGTGCAGCGCGGCGGTCAGCCCGGTGCCGGGCAGCGAGGCCGGCTCGGCCAGCTCGCGGGTCAGGCGCTCGGCCAGCTCGGCCAGGTGGGCCAGGCCGCCGCTGTCCTGCACCAGCAGCACGAACGCGTGCGCGCCACAGCGGGCCAGCAGGTAGTCCGGGTGCCGGGCGACCCGCTGGAGCCGGCGGGCCACCTCGGCCAGCACGTGGTCGCCGGCGTCGGCGCCGAACTGCTCGCCGACCGCGGCCAGCCCGCCCAGGTCGACCAGGCAGAGCCCGACGTGCCGGGCCGGGTCGTCGCCGTTGGCCGACTGCCGCAGGCGCTGCACCAGGCGGGCCTTGTTGGCCAGGCCGGTCACCGGGTCGTAGTAGGCGAGCCGGTGGTAGCGGGCCTCGCTGTGCTGCAGCGCGGACTGGAACTCGCGGGCGGCCCGCTGGGTGGCCCGGTGCAGCGACTCCTGCTGGGCCAGGGTGCGGGCCTGCAGCGCGGCGGCGAACCCGGCGGCGAAGGCGCTCGCGACCTGGCGAGCCGGGCGGCTCACGGTGTCCCCGTGGCCCAGGTGGTCGAGCAGCAGCGTCATGGTGGCGGGCAGCGCCTCGGTCCGGCTGATCCCGAGGGCGACGGCCTCCGCGCCCACCCGGTAGGCGGCGTCCAGGTCCGGCGGGTCGGCCGCGGCCGCGCGGGCCAGGCAGTCGGCGTACGCCCCGAGGGTGCGGGCCGCGACCTCGCCGGCCATCGGCAGGTAGACACCGGCCGCGGTGGTGGCGGCGTACCAGCTGTCGCCCACGCTGCGGCCGGCCGCGCCGGGGGCCGGGAGGGTGGCCGGCTCCAGCGGACCCGCCGGCAGGCAGCCGGGCGTGTGCCGGGCGCTGAGCACCGTACGGGCCGCCTGCTCGAGGGCGGCGTCCGTGTACTGCACCGCGGTCTCGAGGGCGGCGGCGACGATGCCGTCGGCGCGGTGCCGGGCGTCCTCGATCAGCCTGTCCACTTCCCCGCCGGCCGCGGCCGGCTCCGCCTCGCCGGGCACCGGGTCGTAGCCGCACTCCGCGAGGATCTCGTTGAGCGCGGCGATCATCATCGCGTGGGTGAGCCCGCCGTCGTCCGGCGGGAACCCCTCGTCGCGCGCAGTGGTCATGACCGGCCTCCCTCGGACTCGGGCGCCACGGCGGGGCCCGGCCCCGGCCCGCGCTGCGGCGGGACCGCCTGCCACATCGCCACCGCCTGCTTGCGGCCCAGCTTGAGCGCCGTGCGGACCGCCTCCGGCGTCTTGCCGACCAGCTGGGCGATCTCGGTCGGGGTCAGGCCCTGGGCGGACAGCTCGAGCGCCTCGCGGCGGGCCGGCGGCAGCTGGGCCAGCACCCCGGCGAACCACTCCATCAGCTCGTACTCGACCAGGTCGGGATCGGCCCGGCCGGCGCCGAGCTCGCCGACGTCGGCCACCAGCACCTCGACGTCGCCCGGCCCGGCGCTGCGCCGCTGCTTGAGCCAGTACGACCGGGCCGCCGTACGCACCCAGGCCACCGGATGGGTCAGCTCGGACCAGCGGCGCAGCGCCTCCCGGATCGCCTCGGCAACGGCGTCCTGGGCCTCCCAGCGGTCGGCGCCCTCCCGCAGCAGGCTGCGCACGAGGCCCGCCCAGTAGCGCCGGAAGAACTCCTCGATCTGCTCGGCGGGCGGCGGGTCGGGGATGCCCGCCCGGGGCGGCGCGGGCGACGGCGCACTGTCCACATCGTCCGTGTCGTGCGTGTCGTGCGTGTCCTGCACCGATGTCTCCGTTCGCCCGGGAACTCCCCCTAGTTAGGTCTCCGGGAGCCGGTCTCCGTGACATCGACGGCCAAGATTCTTTTCAGGCGCGGGCGAGCGCCTCCCGCATCGCGGTGGCCAGCCGCACGGTCGCCGCGAGATCGGCGCGCCCGGCGGCCGCGGCGGCCGCGACCCCGAGCCGGTACGTGACCCGCCCGCGCGCGGTCATGGTGCCCCACCGCCAGTCCGCCCGCAGCAGCCGGGCGAAGTGGTCGGCGCCGTCCCGCTCGGCCCGCTCGACCAGGGCGTCGCCCCGGATCACCCAGCCCACGCAGGCGTCCGCGAGGTCCCCGGGCGGGTCGCCGCCGGCCAGCGACCGCCAGGTGTCCCGGTACGCCTGCTCGGCTTCGCGCAGCACGGGCTCCGGTGTGGACCGTACGCACCAGCAGGTCGGGAAGCCGATCCGCAGGTAGGCCAGCTCGCCGATCCCGGGGCCGGCGGCCGCGCCCTCCAGGTCGACGAAGCGCACCCCGCCGGCGGTGGAGATCTCGTTGCCCGGACAGGGGTCGCCGTGCAGCAGCGCCGCGGCCCCCGCCCCGCGGATCCGGCCGAGCAGGGCGTGCAGTTCCGCCTCGGCGCCGGACGGGACGGCGACGCCGAGGCCGCGGGCCAGGGCCAGGAACGCCCGCACGTCCGGCCCGCCGGGTCCGGGGTCGGCGGGCAGCTCGCCGGGGCCGACCGCGTGCAGGCGGGCCAGCGCGGAGGCGTAAAGGACCGGCCAGGGCCCGCCGTCCGGCCCGGCGGCCAGGTGTTCGAGCACCAGCACGCGCCGCTCGGGGTCGGCGGCGAGCACCTCGGGGACGACGGGCGGGCGCGCGGCCCCGGCCCGGCGCAGGGCGGTCAGCTCGCGGGCGAACCGGCCGGCGGGGTCGGCGCCCCCGACGATCTGCTTGACGACGGCCGGCGTACCGGCGAACTCGGCCCGCCAGACCCGCGACCGGGGGCTGCTGGCGAGGCGGCGGACGCGGCGCGGCCGGCCCAGCCGTTCGCGCAGGGCGGGCCCGAGCGGCAGGGCCCGCCGGAGGATCACGCGGCGATCATCCGGATGATCGCGTTGCCGCCGAGCATCAGCACGTCGGCGCCGGCCACCAGGGCCATGGCCAGGTGCATCCGCCGGCTGGTCAGCTCCGGGTCGCCGCCGGTCAGGCCCAGCGCGGCGATGACCAGCGCGAGCAGCACCAGCGGGATGCCGAAGATCAGCAGCACCCCGACCGAGCCGGGGGTGCGGCCCTGCGCCACGAGCAGGGTGAGCATCACCGCCGGTCCGATGCCGAAGAACAGCACGGCGAGCCCGCCGTACCACCGCAGCGACCGCGTCGCGTCCGTCACCATGCACCTCCGATGCGGTGGCCATGGTATCCAGCGGCGGCGCCGGGTCAGTGGCTCCGGGTCCGGAACATCGACCGGTACGCCTGCGGCGTGGTGTCCAGCCGGTGCCCGAAGTGGTGGCGCAGGGTGGCGGCGCTGCCGAAGCCGGCCCGGACCGCGATCGCGTCCACGCCGAGGTCGGACTCCTCCAGCAGCCGGCGGGCCAGCAGCACGCGCTGGCCGGTGAGCCAGTCGTGCGGCGTGGCGCCGGTTTCGGCCCGGAACCGGCGGGCGAAGGTGCGCGGCGCCATGTGCGCCCGCGCGGCGAGCGTCTCCACGGTGTGCGGCTGGTCCAGGCTGCCCAGCACGTGGGACAGCAGCGGTTGCAGCGTCTCGCACTCGACCGGCTGCACCGGGGTCTCGATGAACTGGGCCTGGCCGCCGTCGCGGTGCGGGGGCACCACCATGCGGCGGGCCAGCTGGGTCGCCACGGCGGAGCCCTGCTCCTCGCGGATCAGGTGCAGGGCGCAGTCCACCGCCGCGGCGGTGCCGGCGCTGGTGATCACGGTGCCGTCGGCGACGTACAGCACACCGGGGTCGACCTTCGCCCGGGGGAAGCGGGCCGCCAGCGCGTCGGTGTGCCGCCAGTGGGTGGTGCAGCGGCGGTCGTCGAGCAGCCCCGCCTCGCCGAGGGCGAACGCGCCGGTGCACACGCTCATCACCCACGCGCCGCGGGCGTGCGCGCGGCGCAGCACGTCGAGGACCGCCCCGGGCGGCGTCAGCTCGGTGTCGCTGGGCACGACCGCGACCAGGTCGGCCCGATCGGCCGGTCCCAGGTCGTGGCCGGGCGAGATGGTGAAGCCCGCATGGGTACGCACGTCGCGCCCGTCGGCGCTGCACACGGCGAACTCGTAGCCGGGCAGCCCCTCGGCGGTGCGGTCGTAGCCGAAGAGCTCGCAGAGCACGCCGAGCTCGAAGACGGCCACGTCGGGCAGGGCGATGACGGCGACGCTGCGCAACATGCCGCCACCCTACGACGCGCTGGCAGGATTTTGAAGATGTATGGCATCCCTGCCACTGTCGGCCGACCGGCGACCGGCGCATGCTGGGTGTCGCAACCCGGTGCGCACCGGCCCTCCACCAGCCGGAACAAGGGTGTGAACGTCATGGGCATCGCCATCCTGCTCTTCTTCGTCGCCATCGCCGTCGCCTCGGGCGCCGGGCTCACCTTCGACAGCCGCGACAGCGGCGACTGGAAGCCGACCGCCGACGGCGTGCGGGCGCCGGATCGATGGTGACCCGCAGGCGAACGGCGCCGGCCCGGCCCGCGTGAGCGCGGGACGGGCCGGCGCCGCCGGGTCCGTGCGGTTACTTCTTCTTCGGGGCCTGCTCCGCGGCGCCGGCCTGCTCGTCGGCACCGGCCTGCTCGTCGGCACCGGCCTGCTCGTCGGCACCGGCCGCGTCACCGGCGCCCGCGGCCTCGGCCGCGGCGGCCTTGGCGGCCGACAGGTCCAGGCAGGCGACCAGCAGGGCCGCCCGGGCGTCGGTGACCGCGGCGTCGAGGTCCGCGGCGCCCGCCTCCTGGCCGGCTCCGGCTTCCTCGCCCGCGCCCGCCTCCTCGGCAGCGCCCTTCTGCTTGCCGCCCTTGGCGTTCCCGCCCTTGGCGTTCCCGGCCTTGGCGTTGCCGGCCTTCGCGCCCATCTTCCTGGCGTACTTCTTGGCCACGGCCTTCTTGGCCTTCTTGGACATCTCGGCCGGGGCGGCCCCGTCCCCGGCGGCGCCCGCCTCCCCGGCCCCGGCCGCGGCCTCGGCGTCCGCGGCGGCCTGGTCGATGGCGAACTGGTCGCACGAATCCTCGAGCGCCTGCGCCGACGCGGCGGCGGCCTGGGCGGCGCTGATCTCCTGCTCCGGCGCCAACGGCTCGCCGTCACAGACCACGGCGCCCGCGTTGATCTCCAATTTCTCGCAGCCGGCGATGTCGAAGTTCTGACCGTCGACCACCACGATCTCCGACGCCTGGGCCTGCTCGCCCGCCGAGGCCAGCTGCAGCCCGGAGACCCCACCCAGCACCAGCACCCCGGCGATGACCGCGCCGCCGACCGCCTTCCGGTTGACCCCGGTCCTGCCGGCTCCGATGCGTCGTCGCTGTCGCAGTCTCATCACCACTCCTCGTCGTCGGTCGGCACTTGTCGTTCGGCAGCAAGTACGCGACCGCGCGGCGATCGGGTTCAGATTCGCGGCGAATTCATCCGGTTCAAAATACCGGCGACCATTTTCCGCAGATCATGAGAACAGCGGCCCGGGTCACAGCTTGTCCCGCCGTCGGCGCGATTAGCCGGGCACCGAACGGAGAATGGTGGGGCCATGGCAACTGCGAAGACGGTTTTCGTGCTGTTCGGGGCGACCGGGGACCTGGCGCGGCGGATGGTGCTGCCCGCCTTCTACACCCTGGCCATCGAGGGACTGCTGCCGCCCGGGTGGGCGCTGATCGGCAACGGCCGCGGCGACGTGGCGCACGAGGACTTCCGCAAGCACGTGCACGACGCGCTGGTCGAGTTCGGACCGCACCCGGACCAGGGGCCGTGGCGCGAGTTCGAGCGGCGGTTGTACTTCGCCGGCGGCGGCTTCGACACCGACTCCCCCGGCAGCCTGCTGGATGTGATCGGCCACGTCCGCCGCGAGCTCGGCCCCCGCCCGGAGCTGGTGCACTACCTGGCCGTGCCGCCGCAGGCCTTCCCCGGGCTGACCCGGGCGCTGGGACAGCACGGCCTGGCCGAGGGCGCCCGCGTGGTCTACGAGAAGCCGTACGGCACCTCGCCGAAGAACTTCCGGTCGCTCAACCGCATCGTGCACACCGTGCTGGACGAGTCGCAGGTCTACCGGATCGACCACTTCCTCGGCAAGGAGGCCACCCAGAACCTGCACGTGCTGCGCTTCGCCAACGAGCTGTTCGCGGCGAACTGGCACCGCGACCACATCGAGAGCGTGCAGATCGACGTGCCCGAGACCCTCGGCGTGGCCGACCGGGCGGCCTTCTACGACGCGACCGGCGCCGTGCTCGACATGCTCGTCACGCACCTGTTCCAGGTCGCCGCCGAGGTCGCCATGGAGCCGCCGGCCAGCCTGGGCGCCGCCGACCTGCAGTCCGCCCGGGAGCGGGTGATCCGCTCGTTCCGGCCGCTGGACCCGGCCGAGGTGGTGCTGGGCCAGTTCGACGGCTACCGCGACGTCAAGGGGATCGCGGCGCGGTCGCGGACGGACACGTACGTCGCCGCGAAGCTGTGGATCGACAACGCGCGCTGGAAGGGGGTGCCGTTCCTGCTGCGTACCGGCAAGCGGATGGCGGCCGGCGAGCAGCGGGTCACCCTCGTGCTGCGCACCCCGCCGCGGCCGCTGAAGGGCCTGCCGGCCCAGGCCAACGCGCTGACGTTCTCGCTGGCCGGCGACGGGCAGATCGAGCTGCGGCTGCTGGCCAAGAAGCCCGGGGTGGAGCTGCAGGTCGAGCCCGCGACCGTCACGCTGCCGCTGGCCGAGCTGCCGGACGCCGAGCCGCTGCCGCCGTACGTGCGGCTGATCCACGACGTGCTGCTCGGCGACCGGTCGCTGTTCACCCGCCCGGACGGGCTCTCGGCGGCCTGGCGGGCCGTGCAGCCGATCCTGGACGCGCCGCCGCGCCTGGCCAGGTACCCGCAGGGCTCCTGGGGCCCGGCCGCGGCCCGCAAGCTCGCGGCGCCGCACGGGTGGCTGCTCGGCCAGTGACGCCGGTTCCGCCGGGGTCGTGCGGAGACCCGGACCGGCGGTGGCGCTAGAGTCCTGCCCCGGCGGGCCGTAGCGCAGAGGTCGTCGCGCCGCACTGCACATGCGGAGGACGCCGGTTCGATTCCGGCCGGTCCGCCGCCTGCACGGGAGGGGGCCGGCGTGGAGCGGCGACGGGAACGCCTGCGGTACCTGCGCGCGCTGAACCTGGCCGCGCCGGCCGGGATGGTCGCCGCGGCCACCGAGCGCCGGCTCGCCGGGGACTGGCGGGGCGCGTGCACGGCCGCGCTCGTCGACGTGCCCTTCGACCTGCGCTCGGTCGCGTCGACGTACGGCGCCGCGCACGCCGCGCGCATCGAGGCCGAGCTGGCCGGTCTCGCCCCCGACCTGCTGCGCCGGTTCCTGCCCCGGGCCCAGGGCCGGCTGATCCCGCGGGCCACCGTGGTGCTGTCCCGCGCCGACGAACCCTGCCGCGGCGCCCGCGCGGGCTCCCGCCGGGCCGGCCCGGTGCTCGTGGCCACCCTGCCCAGGAGCTGGCAGGTGGCCCGGCAGGGCATCACGCTGCAGGTGACCCACCGCCTGCCCGCCACGTTCCACGACCTGCCGGACTGGTGCTGGCACGCGGACGCCGTCGCCGACCGGCGCTGGGCGTACGGCGCCGGCCCGGACCGCCTGGCCTGGCACTTCGCCGACGGGTCGCCGTACCCCCAGGGCACCGTGACCCCCGCCGAGCAGGCGGCCGACCGCCCGGGCGAGGTCGAGCGGACCGCCGCGCTGCTGAGCGCCCACCGGCCGGTGCGGGCGTTCGAGGCGGCGGGCTTCACCGTCGACGAGTCGACGCCCCACCGCTACGGCCCGGACCTGCCCGCGCTGCTGACCCGGCTGGGCCCCGCGCTGCCGATGGCCCGGGCCGAGCTGCTCCGGCTCGTCCGCCGCTACCAGCAGGAGGAGTTCTCCGCGCTGTACGGCCAGATCGGCGTGGCCCGCCTGACCGTGCGCCGGCAGGGCCACTCCGCCCTCGCCGGCCCGTGGATGTTCGGGGTGCCCGCCCCGGTCGAGGCGGCGCTGCTGCGCTTCGGCGACCTCGGCCCGGAAGAGCTGCACCCGCTGGCCCACGAGGCCCTGTTCCCGGGCCGGACCCAGCGCCGGCGGACGCTGGTACCGCACGCGCCGGAGGCGATCCGGGTCCGCTGCGGCACCGAGTGGCACACGGTGCTGGCCACCGGCGGGCAGCTGCGCACCCCGCACCACGACGACGCGGAGATCCGGCGCGAGTTCCTGCTGGCCGGCCTGGGCGGGCCGATCAGCGGCTGCGCCGCCGCGCTGCGGGGCTGGCGCACCGGCAGCCGGCCGATGGCCAAGGACGTCCGCAAGGACCGGCAGGCGCTGTTCGCCCTGGCGCTGCACGGCGACACCGACGGGCTGCTGGCCCGGCTGGCCGGCGGGCTCGATCCGGCGTTGCGCGGCCCGGGCGGCGGCACCCTGCTGCACTGGCTCGCCCACCTCGACCACGACCGCCTGCTGCCGGTGCTGCTCGGCGCCGGGCTGTCGACGGACGACCGCGACCACGAGGGCCGGACCCCGCTGCACGCCGCGGCCGAGTCGGCCGCCGAGGCCACGATGGCCGCCCTGGTCGCCGCCGGCGCCGACCCGGACGCCCGGGACCAGCGCGGCCGGACGCCGGCGACGGTGCTGGCGCAGGTACGCGCGCCGTAGCGCGGACCGCGGACGCCCCCGGGCGGGATGGCCGCGGTTGGCTATGCTTCCGCGCGGCGGGGCCGTAGCGCAGAGGTCGACGCACCCGCCCATCAAGCGGGGGGACGCCGGTTCGATTCCGGCCGGTCCCGCCCCGGGCCGGAGGGGGACGCGGTGCCGATCGACCGGACGCAGCTGGCGGCGTGCCTGGCCGTGCTCGAGCGGCTCGACGACCCCGACCTCGACGAGGCCAGCCGGCTGGAGCTGGAACGCGCGGTCACCGCCGCGGCCCGCACCGTCAAGCGGCGCGCCAAGGCCCGCCGCGCCGCGCAGACCCGGGCGGCGGACCGGGCCGTGCTGGCCGCCGCGACCCGCTTCCACACCGAGATCCCGCCGGCGGCGCCCGGGCCGGCTCCGGCCGCCGGTCCCGGCACGCTGCGGCGCGACCGGTTCTGCTACGTCTGCAAGGCGCGGTACCGGCGGGTCGACGCCGACTACCACATGCTCTGCCCGCCCTGCGCCGACGAGAACAGGGCCCGCCGGCATGCCCGCTGCGACCTGTCCGGGCGTACCGCCGTGGTCACCGGCGGGCGCGTGAAGATCGGCTTCCACACCGCGCTCAAGCTGCTCCGCGACGGCGCCGAGGTGCTGGTCACCACCCGGTTCCCCCGCGACGCCGCCCGCCGGTACGCGGCCGTGCCCGACTTCGGCGACTGGGCGCACCGGCTGTCCGTGCACGGGCTGGACCTGCTCGACCTGCGCGCCACCCTGGACTTCGTGGCCACGGCCGGGCGGCGCTGGGCCGGGCTCGACATCCTGGTCAACAACGCCGCGCAGACGCTGTACCGGCCCGCGGCGTACCACCGGGAGGTGCGCGCGGCCGAGGCCGCCGCCCTGGCCGGGCCGGCCGCCCGCGTCGCGATCACCGCGGGCGGCCCGGCGCTGCCGTCCACCGCCGGCGACCCGCTGTTCCCGGCCGGGCAGCACGACGAGACCGGCCACCAGCTGGACCTGCGCGAGGTCAACTCGTGGGTGCTGCACGACGCCGAGGTCAGCCCGCACGAGTGGCTGCAGGTGCACGTCGTCAACGCGTTCGCGCCGTTCCTGCTGACCTCCCGGCTGCGCCCGCTGCTGGCCGCCAGCCGGCACCCGCAGCGGCACGTCGTGCAGGTGTCGGCGATGGAGGGCAGCTTCTCGCGGCGGGGCAAGACCGTGCGGCACCCGCACACCAACATGGCCAAGGCGTCGCTGAACATGCTGGTGCGCACGGTCGCCCCCGACTACGCCCGGGACGGCATCCACATGAACAGCGTCGACACCGGCTGGGTCACCGACGAGCGCCCGCACCCGGGCAAGTCCGCCCAGCGCGCGGCGGGCTTCCGGCCGCCGCTGGACGTCGTGGACGGCGCCGCCCGGGTGTACGACCCGATCGTGCGCGGCCTGGGCGGCGAACCGGTGAGCGGCCAGTTCCTCAAGGACTACCGGAGCGTGCCCTGGTGACCGAACCGAACCCGGTGCGCTGCCCGGCCCTCGCCGGCCCGGACGCCGGCCCACCCGGCCCGGCCGACCTCGCGCCGCTGCTGGCCCGCCTGGCCACCACGGCCGCGGTGGCCCGGCCCGAGCGGTTCCCGCGCGGGACGGTGCAGCCCGACGGCCGGCTCGACCTGTGCAAGCAGGCGCTGGGCCCGGACCAGGCGGCCCGGGTGGTCGCGGCGGCGGTCGGCTCCCCGCTGGTTCGCCACCTCCTGCTGGGCACCAACGGCCTGGGCACCGAGGGCGCCCGGGCGGTCGCCGGCGCCCTGCGGCCCGGGCACCACGTCGAGACGCTCTACCTGGGCTGCAACCGGATCGGCCCGGAGGGCGTGGACGCGCTGGCCGCCCGGCTGGCCGACGACGACACCGTGCGGGCGTTGTGGCTCAAACGCAACCCGGTCGGCGACGACGGCGTGGCCCGGCTGGCCGCGGCCCTGCGGCGCAACGCCACCGTCCGCACCCTGGACCTGGTCAACGTCGGCCTGACCGTCCGCGGGCTGACCGCGCTGGCCGGCGCGCTGGCCGCCCGCCCGGCCCGGCTGCAGCGGCTCTTCCTCGGCGGCAACGGCTTCGGGCCCGAGGTGGCGCCGGCGCTGGGCACGCTGATCCACGCGGCCGGGGTCCGCGAGATCTCCCTGGCCGCCAACCACCTCGGCGACGCCGGGGCGGCCGCGCTGGCGGAGCTGGCCGAGGGCGTGCCGCTGACCCTCGGGCTCGGCGGCAACGGCCTGACCCCCGTGGGGGCGGGCGCGCTGGCCGGCCGCCTGGGCGCGTGGACGGCCCTGGATCTGGCCCGGCCGCCGTCGCAGCGCGCGCTCGGCGCGCACGGCAACGTGGTCGGCGACGAGGGCGCGTACGCGCTGGCCGACGCGCTCGGCCGGGCCCGGCTGCGGCGGCTGGACCTGCGGCGGACGGAGATCGGCGGGCGCGGCGCCCGGCGGCTGGTGGCGGCGGTGGAGGGGCATCCGACGATGGCGTACCTGGGGCTCAACGGCGGGGTGCCGCGCCGGCAACGGCGCCGGGCGGCGGAGCTGCTCGCCGGGCAGCCGGCGCCGGTGGCGCACGAGGACGTGCGGGCGATCGCGAGCGTCTACCGGTGACCGCCCTCGACGCCGCCGACCGGCTGGTCGCGGCGACCCGGGCCGGGCGGCTCGAGCCCACCGAGGAGCCGCGGGCCGAGGCGCTCGCCCTGGCCGTCGCCGCGAACCTGCCCGTGCTGATCTGGGGCGAGCCGGGCATCGGCAAGTCGGCCACGCTGCTGCAGCTGGCGGCCGGGCTGGGCCTGCCGATGGAGACGGTCATCGCCAGCGTGCACGAGCCGTCGGACTTCGCCGGGCTGCCCATCGTCGGTGACTCCCCCGCCACCGACGGCGTGCCGATGGCCCCGCCGGACTGGGCGGTGCGCCTGGCCCGTACCGGATCGGGCCTGATCTTCTTCGACGAGCTGTCCTCGGCGCCGCCGGCCGTGCAGGCCGCCCTGCTGCGGGTCGTCCTGGAACGCCGGGTGGGCAGCCTGCGCCTGCCGGAGCCGATCCGGATCGTGGCCGCCGCCAACCCGCCGGCCAGCGCCGCCGACGGCTGGCACCTGGCGCCGCCGCTGGCCAACCGCTTCGTGCACCTGCCGTGGGCCCACGACCCGCGCACGGTCGCCCGCGGCCTGGCCGGCACCTGGCCGGCGGTCACCGTGCCGGTGGTCCGGCCGGAACGCGCCGGGGCCGCCCTGGCCCGGGCCCGCGGGGCCCTGGCCGGCTTCCTGACCGCCCGCCCCGGGCTCACCCACCACCTGCCGGCGGACGCGGAGAGCCGCGGCGGGGCCTGGCCGTCGCCGCGGACCTGGGAGATGGTGCTGCGGCTGCTGACGTTCCACTACAGCGCCCGGACCGGCCGGGAGGCGCTGGCCCTCGCCGTCGCCGGCGCGGTGGGCCCCGGCGCCGGGCTGGAGTTCGTCACGTACCTGGAGAACCTCGACCTGCCGGACCCCGAGCGGGTGCTGGCCGACCCGGCGGCGTTCACGCTGCCCGAGCGCGGCGACCGGCAGCTGGCGTTCCTCACCGCGGTGATCTCGGCGGTGCGCGCGGACGTCACCCGCCCGCGGTGGGAGGCCGGCTGGGTGGTGCTGGAGAAGGCCGTCGCGGCCGGCGTGCCCGACGTGGCCGCCCGCGCGGCGGCCGACCTGGCCGCGCTGCGCGAGCCGGGCTGGCCGGTGCCGGCCACTGTGGAGGCCTTCGCCGAGGTGCTGTCGCTGTCCGGCCTGCTGCCCGGGTGAGCGGCGCCCTGGACCGGACCCGGCTGCTGGCGGCCCGCTACCGGGCGGCGCAGGACCGGCCGTACCTGGCGACGGCGCTGTTCAGCCTGACCGTGGTGGAGTCGCCGCACGTTGCCACGATGGGCGTGGACCGGCGGTGGCGCTGCCACGTGTCGCCCGCGTTCGTGGCCCGCACGCCGGTGCCCCAGCTGGCCGCGGTCTGGATCCACGAGGTCGCCCACCTGCTGCGGGACCATCACGGCCGGGCGGACCGGCTGCCGGCCGGCGCCACGCCCGACCATCTGCGGATCAACGTGGCCCAGGACTGCGAGATCAACGACGACCTGCTGGCCGACCGGCTGCCGCTGCCGGCCGACCGGGTCGAGCCGGCCACCTACGGCCTGCCCGCGGGCCTGCTGTTCGAGCAGTACCTGACGTTGCTGCCGCCGGAGGTGCGGGCCCGGTCCGACTGCGGCTGCGGCGCGCACGGCGCCGAGCGGCCGTGGGAACGCGACGGGGCCGGCGGCGTCAGCCCGGCCGAGGCCGAGGCGATCCGGCGGGACACCGCCCGGCAGATCCTCGGCCGGGGCGACGTGCCGGCCGGCTGGCGGCGCTGGGCCGGCCGGACCCTCGAGCCGCGGGTGGACTGGCGGCGGCAGCTCAGCGGCGCGGTCCGGGAGGCGCTGGCCTGGGCCGGCGGGGCGGTGGACTACACGTACGCGCGGCCGTCGCGGCGCTCGGCGGCGCTGCGCGGGGTGGTCCTGCCCCGCCTGCGCCGCCCGGTGCCGCGGGTGGCGATCGTGGTGGACACCTCGGGGTCGATGGGTGAGCCGGAGCTGGCGGCGGCGCTGGCCGAGGTGGCCGGGGTGCTGCGCGTGGTCGGCGTCGGCGGCAACCGGACCACCGTGCTGTCCTGCGACGCGGCCGTGCACGTGGCCCGGGCGGTCTACACGGTCGGCGAGGTGCGGCTCTCCGGCGGCGGCGGCACGGACATGCGGGTGGGCGTCGCCGAGGCGCTGAAGTACCGGCCCCAGGTGGTGATCGTGCTGACCGACGGCCTCACCCCGTGGCCCGACACGCCCCCGGAGTCGGCCCGGCTGATCGCCGCGCTGATCGGCCCGGCCGCGCCCCGGCCGCCGGACTGGATCACGACCGTGGCCGTGGACGGACCGGTCAGCGGGCGGTGACCTGCTCGTACAGCCGGAACGGCGCGGCCGCGTCGGCCCCGGTGCGTCCGGCGCGGGCGATGCCCGGCAGCACCTGGGTGACGGCGTCGATGAGCCGGGCCGTGGTGTCCGGGTCGGGGTCGACGGACGCCGCGACCAGCGCCTTGTCGGCCGCGTAGACGATCTCGCGGATCCCGGCCGCGGCGGCGACCAGCCGGCAGATCGCGCAGGGCTCGCAGTTGGCGTAGACGACGGCGCCGGACAGGTCGGCCGTGCCGAGCCGGCGGGTGGCGTCCCGGACGGCGGCGACCTCGCCGTGCCCGGACGGGTCGTGGTCGTCCAGCAGGGTGTTGACGCCGCCGCCGAGCACGACCCCGTCGCGGACGACCAGCGCCGCGAAGGGCAGCCGGCCGGCGGCGGCCCGGGCCAGGGCCAGCTCGACGGCGCGGGCCAGCGCCGTGCTCTCGTCGAGCCGGGCGCCGATCAGGGATTCGACATCGACCGTCGTCATGCCCCGACTGTAGAACGGTCAGCGGCGTCGCGGTGGCCCCGGGAACACCGCCTCGGTGATCGTGGCCACGCCGACGAGGCGCTGCCGCTCATGCATGGTGATCCGGTCGCCGGGGGTCAGGTGGTGCCAGCGGGCCGCGGTCAGCGGGGCCAGCCGGACCGGGCCGGCCCCGCCGGGCGGCAGGTCCTCGGCGAACTCGACCCAGATCAGCGCCACGGCCGGGTCCGGCGCCCCGGCCGGGGTGACCAGGCCGATGTCCCACAGGGGACGCACCCGCCCGGCGCCCGGCACCGGCTCGCGCCGGGCCCCGGGGAGCAGCCGCAGCTCGGCCCGGATGACGCCGTGCAGCACCTCCCGGCGCCGCCACGCGCACCAGGCGGCGCTGCGCTCCAGGCCCAGCCGGTGCGCGGCCTCCTCGAGGTGCTGGAAGAAGGACGTCGTCGCCGGATAGTCGTCGCCCCGGTCGAGCAGCACGTCGAGGGCGAGCGCCCACTCCCGCTGGGCCAGGCACTCGTCGAGGTCGGCCCGGGGCAGCCCGGCGGGCAGCTCGCCCGCCGCCTGGCGCAGGAGATCGGGCACATCCACGCCAGCGATTGTGCCGCCCCGGCGATCCGCGCGCGCCGCGCACCCGGGCCGGGTGCCGGCTACCGGACCGCGACGATGTCCGACACGACCGCGGGCCGGGTGGACGGGTGGTCCACCGCGCCGCCGGTGAGCTGGCTGATGACCCCGTCGATGAGGTCGGCCACGGCGGCGTAGCCCTCCGCCGACGCGGCCAGGTTCCAGGGCAGGACCACGCCCACCGCTCCGCGGGGCGTCTCCACGGTCAGCCGGCGCAGCGCCGACCCGGCCGGCGGGGGCGACGCCGGCCCGGCCGGGAAACCGGCCTGCTCCAGTCCGCGCCACAGGGCCCGCACCGCGGCGGGCGGGATCCGGCCGGTCCAGGACCGCGGCCCGGGCGACACCGGGAAGTGGTGGTCCAGCCGGGTCACGCCGTCCGGCTCGATCACCAGCTCGCTGCGGCCCCAGGGGTCGCCCGGGTCGTGCTCGTTGCCGACGCTGTAGCGGTAGCGGCGTTCCGTCATGTCCCATCCCATCGGGCTCGCCGGAAAGAAATGCCCAGGGCGGCCGCGGCCAACGCCGCGGCCAGCGCCGGCCCGAGGATCCACCCGGCACCGGTACGCCCGGCCCAGACGCCCAGGCCGGCGAGCGCGACCGCGTTGCCGAGCGCCGCCACCCCGAGGTGAGCATAGTTCTGGCTCAACAACGCCAGGCAGCCCGCGCCGAGCGCCACCGCACCACCGAGGACCGCCGCCGCCCCGACTGCGACGTCGGAGCCCAGGACGGCGGACCCCGCCACTGCGGCGGCGCCGCCCAGCCCGGTGACCGTCGCGCCGAACAACAGGGCGTCGGCGCGCAGCAGCGCCACGCCGGCCAGGACGATCCCGGTCCCCACGGCGAAGAGCGAGACTCGCAGCAGATCCCCGCCCGCGCTCTGGACGGCGACCCCGTAGAGCAGCGCGGCGCCGAGCACCATGACCGCGGCCGCCATCGGACGCCTACTCATGCCGGCCGCCGAGCACCTCGACGGCGTCCCAGGTGAGCTCGTGCGAGTCGTCGAACCGGCCGTGGGTCATGCTCAGGCGTATCCGGGCCCGGCCGGCGGCGCCGCACGCCGCGCACTCCCCCGCCAGCTCGCCGGCGTAGCCG
The DNA here is from genome assembly GCF_016862275.1 of Actinoplanes nipponensis. GTDB lineage: Bacteria > Actinomycetota > Actinomycetes > Mycobacteriales > Micromonosporaceae > Actinoplanes > Actinoplanes nipponensis. The sequence goes on from NZ_BOMQ01000052.1 coordinate 43,999, forward strand.
TCCTCGGACTCGGCCACCCGGTCGTCGTCGTGATACCGCCACTGCACCGGACCGGCCACCCGCAGGGGCACGCCGCAGCCCGGGCAGGGCACCTGGAGCACGGCGGACACCGGTGGCCAGCTGAACCGCAGCGCGAGGGGCCGGCGCAGCTGGAGCGCCGGCGACGGGCGCGGGAAGTGCGTGCCGACCCGCAGCGCGTCCGGACCGTGCCGCAGCAGGGGGCTCAGCGGGCCGGGCGGCAGCGGGTGGACGCCGGCGCGGATCTGCCGGGCCGTGCCGAGGTGGACGAGGCGGGTCAGCTCGGCCGCCCGGTCCTCGTCGGCGGCCGGGCCGAGCCGTTCCCAGCCGGGGGCCGGGTCGCTGCGGGCGGCCTGCCGGGCGGCCCGGATCCCGGCGGTCAGCGCCCGCGGCAGGTCGCCGGAGACGGCGGCGTGCAGGCACTCCGCCGCCACGCCGGCGCCGAACCAGTCCAGCTCGGTCACCCACCGGTCGGCGGTGTCGTCGTCCGGCGCCGCCAGCCAGGCCCGCAGGCCACCCAGCGGGTCCTCGGCCCCGTCGTCGCCCGGCGCGGCCCCGGCCGACTCGAGCGCGGCGAGCGCCCAGCGCAGGGCCTCCCGCAGCAGCCGGGCCCGCTGGGCGGCGTCCAGGCCGTCCGCCGGATCCGCCCCGGGGTACGCCGCCGCGCCGGCCGCCAGCGCCTGCGTCAGGCTCCGGCGCAGGGGGTCGGACGGCGTGTGCCGGTGCAGGTGCTCCAGCGGGGCGCGCAGCTCGGGCACGTGCCGGAGCAGGTGCTCGTACGCCACCAGCTCCGGCAGGTCCCGCTCGTCCGGATGGACCAGGATCCGGGTAGCGATCGCCGCGGCCACCCCCGGATCGTCCGCGTGCGCCAGGGCACCGGCCGCCGTCCGCTGCACGTACCCGTCAGCGGCCAGATACCCGACCAGGGCCGCCTGCACCGCGTCGGTACGCCGGCGCCAGATCAGCCCCGGCAGGAACGCCTCGCGCACCTTCGGCTCGGTCTCGGCGCACGCCGCGACGACGTAGGCGACGCTGTCGGCGGCGTACCGCAGGCTCTGCGCCGCCGCGAGCCGCACCGGCGGGGCCGGATCGCTCAGCATCCGCTCCAGCTCGGCCAGGGTGACGCCCTTGGCGCCCTCGATCGCCTCGACCCGCACCGCCGGCGACGGGTCGGCCAGGCCCCGCCGGGTCAGCTCGCCGGTGCGGTGCAGCGACAGCATGGCCTTGAGCGCCCGCAGCCGCAGCCGTTCCTCGCCGCTGTCCGCCAGTTCCCGGCGCACCGGCTCGTAGCGCCCGCCCAGGTAGTAGAGCAGCGTGCCGACCCGCTCGTCGTCCTCGGTCAGGTCGAACGCGGCGGCGCGGATCCGCTCGTCGAGCCCGTCCTGCCGGTCCAGGATCCGGCGCAGCCCGGACGCGGCGGCGCTGCCGACGTGCTCGTAGACCTCGGCGATCCCCCCGGTGGTCCGCACCTCGGTGGGGTCGTGCAGCGCCAGGTCCAGCAGCCGGCCGACGAGCTCGGCGCCGCCCTCGTCGCCGGCCCGCCGGGTGGCCCGGAGCCGGACGTGGTCGTCGGAGCTGTCGAGCTCCTCGATCAGTGACATGGCAGCAATGTAGAAGCCGGCGGGCGGGCGGCGGCTCCCCCCATCGTGCCGCGACGGTCCCGCCCGGCCGGCGGCCGGTCAGCTCACGCCTTGTCGGCCTGCCTCAGCAACTCGCTCGCCCGGCGGTCGGCGAACCCGGTGACGGCCTGCTGCCCGGCGCCGAAGACGACGGCCACGCCCAGCAGCGCGGCCACGGTCCCGACCGTCACGCCGGCCAGCCCGCCCAGGATCAGCATGATGCCGACGATCGCCACCAGCGGGCCGATGGCCAGCTTCAGCAGGGCCTGCTGGGTCGGCAGCCGGTACGGCAGGCCACCCGACCGGGAGCTGATCATCGACGGCACGCCGCTGACGAAGGCGCCCAGCGCGCCGGCGAGCATCACGAAACCGAGCAGCTTCCACGGCGCCGTCGCGCTCGCGTCGGACGGCGCGGTGATCAGCCGGAGATCGTCGCTGCGCCACTGCACGAGCAGCAGCACGGCCTCGGCGAGCAGCGCGGCCGACGAGATGCCGAGCATCCGGTTGCGCAGCCGCCGGGCGGATTCGTGGAACTCGTCGGAGGCCGCGTGGCAGGCCCGCATCAGCGTCTGGACGGCGGCCCGCAGGGTCGGCTCGTTCTGGCGTTCCTCCGGCGTCAGGGCGCCCAGGGCCGCCAGCGCCGGGTGGTCCCCGGGCAGGTACCGGGCGGCCGCGGCGACGTGCCCCGGTAGCCGTCCCACCAGGTCTGCGCGGCTGCGCAGCGCCACCATGGCCTCTTCCACGGCATGGATGGTCTGCCAGGCGTACTCGACGTCGCCGCCCCGCAGCCACCGCATCGGCCCGCCGCCGCGCAGGGCGGACTCGGCCTCGGTCAGCTGTCCGCTCAGGTCGGCGACGCTCTCGCCGTGGTCCGCGTTCAGCTCCCGCAACTGCCGGCGCAGGTCCTCGATCCTCGTCCGGGCCCTGACCTGCCAGGCCGCGCGGGGGACGCCGGGTAGCGGCGCGGGCGGGCCGCCGCCGATGGTCCCGTCGGCGACCGGGACGGGCTCGGCTGTCAGGTCGCGAGTTGTCATCGGTCCGTCCTCCTTCGGCCGGCCGTGGTCCCTCCTTCCCCGATCAGAACGCGACGGCGCCGGCCGCGGTAGGGCAGAAAGCCCCGCGACGGCCGGACCGCGGCGCCGGACCGGCGCCGCGGTGTGCCGGGTCAGCGCTTCAGGCCGTGCTCGATCGCCTCGATGATGCGCGGCCGCAGCTCGGCGGCCCTGATGATGGCGTCCACGGAGCCCACCTCGACCGCGCGCTGGATGCTGTGCACCCGGTCGAACTCGGCGGCGACCTGCCCGAGCTTCTCCGCCCGCACGGCCGACTGCACCTCGGCGAGCTGCACGTTCAGCGCGGCCCGCTCGGCGCCGCTGGCCGCCGAGACCCGCGCCTGCAGCTCGGTCACCCGCGGGTCGGTCGCGGTACGGGTGTTCACCTCACCGGAGAACACCACCGCCGCGGCCGGGGCGCCGCCGAGCACCGACGCGAACGAGCCCTCCAGGGCCAGGACGGTCATGTTCGGGTTGAGGGCCTTGGAGAACACGACGAACGCGCCGCCGTGGTAGCGGGAGATCACGCAGAACACGATCGGGCCGGCGAAGTTGACGATCGCGCGGCCGATCTCGGCGCCGTACTCCAGCTGGAGCTTGCGCATGGACTCCGGCGAGCCGTCGAAACCGGACAGGTTGGCCAGCACCACCAGCGGCCGGTTGCCCGACGCCGCGTTGATCGCCCGGGCCGTCTTCTTCGACGACCGGGGGAACAGCGTACCGGCGGTGTAGGTGTCCGGCCCGTCGGTGGGCGGGAACCCCCGCCGCGGCACCGACCGGGACTCGATCCCGATGAGGCACACCGGCCAGCCGCCGATGTGCACGTCCTGCACCGCGGCGGTGTCGGCGTCGGCCATGCCGGCCCAGCGCTCCAGCACCGGGTGATCCTGATCGGACAGCGCGCGCATGACCGTACGGATGTCGAAGGCCTTCTTGCGGTCCGGGTTGTGCTCGGCCGAGAAGATCTCCCCGACGGTGCCGAAGTCGCTGCCCGCGACCGCGTGCGGGAACGCCGAGACGTCGCGATCCACCGGGTCGCTGGTGGGCGCCCGGCGCGGCCCGGTCTCGCCCGGCGCCACGTAGCTGTGGTCGTAGTGGGCCATCAGCACGTCGCGGGCGGCCGGCAGGGTCGGCGCCCAGTACTGCGCCTGGCCGTTCGGGCCCATCACTCGGTCGTAGCCGCCGATGCCGAAGTTGTCCTCGGCGGACACGCCGCCGGAGAAGTCCAGCGACTGCTTGCCGGTCAGCACCATCGCCGAGTCGGGCGTCATCACCAGGATGCCCTTGGTGTGCATCAGCATCGTGGCCTCGGCGTTCCAGTACGGCTGGGCACCCACGTTGATCCCCGCGACCACGATGTTGATCTCGCCGCCGGCCTGGGTGAACGTGACGATTCGCTTGAGCGCGGCGGCCACCCAGTCCATGTTCTCGGTGCCCGAGGACATCGAGATGCGCGCGCCCGCCGACAGCGCGAACCACTCCAGCGGCACCCGCATCCGCTCGGCCAGGTCCAGCGCCGCGATCACCCGGGAGCACTCCGGCTCCGACAGCGCGCCCAGCGCCTTGGTCGGGTCGCCGAGCAGCACGACGCGGGTGACGCCCTCGGCGTACCGCTCGGTGGGGGTGGTGACGACGCCGGCCACGATGGCCGCGGTGTTGCGGCCCTTGGGCCGGTCCACCGGCACGAGGGCGCCGTGGGCGTCCAGGTCGTGCTCGACGAAGCTGCCCCGCGGGCCGGCGAGCAGGCCGGTCAGCTCGTACGGGTAGACGTTGCCGCGCCGGGCGGCCCGCAGCACCTTCTGGCGGTAGTCGTCCAGCGGCTGCACCGGCTCGGTCGACGGCTTGTCGACGTGCAGGGTCGCGCCGTTGCCCGGGTCCAGGGTGATCCGCACGGCCACCTCGCGCAGGTCCCCGCCGGCGTTGCGCTGGCGGGCCACGAACTGGACCTCCTCCAGCCCGGCGCCCGCCGACGTCGGCAGGATGCGCTGGACCAGGGCGGTCAGCTCCTCGCCGGTCAGGTCGGTGGCCGGCCAGACGTACATCATGATCCGGTTGGTGTCGAGCCGCTTGTTCGGCGGGCGCTGGGCCTGGATGTTGCGGATGGCGTCCAGGCCGGCGGTGATCGCGTCCTCGACCGCGGGCAGCGCGACCAGCCGGCCGTCGGACTCGCGCAGCGGCGTGAGGTCGCGCACCTGGCCCATCGCGAAGAGCCGCTCGTCGGCCGGGTTGCTCTTGGCGACCGCCTTGAACAGGTAGATCTCCTCGTCGGCCGAGGGCAGCCGGGTGAGGTCGAACTCGCGCAGCCGCTGCAGTTGCAGGCGCCGCGCGATCTGCGGGTGCAGGCCGCGGATCAGCCTGTCCTCGGTGAAGCCGGCGCCGTCGGGGCGGAAGGTGAAGTGGTGATGCATCGCGCCGGTGGTGCCGACGACGGTCGTGGTGACCCGGCGGACCCCGGCCGGCAGCGGGCGCTCGGCGAGCAGCTCGGCCAGCCGGACCGCCATCGCGTCGGCGTCGGGCTGGCCCGCCCACGTGACGTAGAGGTCGGCGACCAGCCCGCGCTCGGCCACCTCGGCGGCGAGCGTGCCGGCCGCGGCGAGGGCGTCGGGCAGCGCGGCGATGTCGACCGCGGTGGTGGCCACCCGGGTCACGCGCTCGGCCCCGGTGTGCTCGGCCGTGACGAACCGGCAGCCCCCGACGTCCCGGGCGGACACCCCGGACAGGCCGCGGTTGCCGTAGTAGCGCCGGGTCAGCACCTCCAGCAGGGCGGCGTGGTCGCGTCCGGGCCGGCCCATCCGCTGGCCGACCAGCCGGACCAGCGGCTCGGCGCTGGCCACCATGGCCTGGATGCGCTGGGCGCGGTCGGGCGCGTCCGGGTTGCGGTCCAGGTGGCGCAGCTCCGCCCGGACGGCCGCGTAGACCTTGGCGCGGTTGCGGCGCAGCAGGGGCTGGACGAACCAGCGGAACACCACCCCGCGGGCCAGGTCGGTCACCGCGGGGAAGCGCACCTGGGTGGCCTCCACCAGGTGTTCCAGGGTGAGCCCGGCCCGCTCGCCGAGCGCGTCGACCGGCGGCGCGCCGGCCAGCCAGCCGCGCAGCACCTCGGAGACGACCACCGCGTCGGCGGACAGCCGCTGCTGGGCCAGGAAGATCCGGAAGACCGCGGCCTCCAGCTCCGGCGTACGGTCCAGATCGGCCACGCCGTAGTGCCCGAGCACCCGCCTCAGCTTGGCCTGGAAGCCCTCGGTGACGCCGGCGCGTTCCACGTCGAGGCTCTGCAGGTAGCTGTGGAAGTACTCGCGGGGGCTGTGCACCGGGCTGCCCGGCTCGACCTCCACGTCGCCGGCCGGCTTGTTGCGGCTCAGCTCCGACAGGTCGGCGAACACCGTCAGCAGCTCCAGCTCGCCGGGCAGCGGCTGGCCGCCGAGCTCGGCGCGGGCGGCCACGTAGCCCGACAGCAGGCGCTTGCGGTCCTGCGGGTCGACGTCGAAGCCCAGCAGCAGGCTGCGCAGGTCGCGCAGGCTGTGGGTGATCCGGTCGGCGGCGGACACGTCGGCCGGCGCGGCCGGCAGGTCGATCTCGACGGTCTCGGTGGGCGCCGCGGCCTGCTCGGCGGCGCCGTCGGCGAGCGGCTCGAGGCGCATCAGCGGCGTGCCGGTCTCGACCTGGCTGCCCACCGACACGGGGCACTCGCGGACCCGGGCCCGGAACGGCGCGCGCAGCACCGTCTCCATCTTCATGCTCTCCAGCACCAGGATCGGCGCGCCCGCGTCGACCTCGTCCCCGACGGCCAGCGGGGTCGCCACCACCAGCGCGGGCGCCGGCGACCGCACGACGCCGCCCTCGTCGCGGCTGATCCGGTGGGTGACCCCGTCGACCTCGACCAGGTGGATCGGGCCGTGCGTGGCCGACACCACCCGGAAGCGGTGGCCGTTGACCAGCACCCGGCCGCTGTGCGCGTCGAACCGCTCGACCTCGACGTCGGCCGGGTGCATCTCGCCGCCGCCGGAGATGCCGACCCGGAAGCGCTGCGGGCCGACCCGGGCGACGCTGACCCGGTAGCCGACGCCGCGCAGCTTGAGGTCCAGCGGGCGGCTCTCGTGCCGCACCTGCGGGCGGCCGCCGTGCGCGGTGGCCAGCAGCCGCTGCCGGCTGACCTCCTCGACGTCCTGGTACGCCTCGATGGCGGCCGCGGCCAGGGCGACCGCGGAGTGCCGGTGGCTGACCAGCCGGCCCTGGGCGCGGACCCGGTCGATCCAGCCGGTGTCGGCGCTGCCGTCGATCACCTCGGGCTGGTCCAGCAGGTCGAGCACGAAGCTCTTGTTGGTCGTGCCGCCCTCGATGATCACCGTGGTGTCGGCCATCGCGCGGCGCAGCCGGGCCAGCGCCTCCTCCCGGTCCCGCCCGTACGCGATGATCTTGGCGATCATCGAGTCGAAGTCGGCCGGGATGGTGTCGCCCTCGCTGACCCCGGTGTCCACCCGGATGCCCGGGCCGGTGGGCAGCACCAGCCGGGCGATGCGACCCGGCGACGGGGCGAAGTCGCGGTCGGGGTCCTCGGCGTTCAGCCGCGCCTCGACCGCGTGGCCCGCCTCGGCCGGCTGGGCGCCCTCGAGCTTGCCGCCCTCCGCCACGTGCAGCTGCAACCGGACCAGGTCGGTGCCGGTGGTGATCTCGGTGATCGGGTGCTCGACCTGGAGCCGGGTGTTGACCTCGAGGAACGCGAACAGCTTGTCGCCCGGGTGGTAGAGGAACTCGACGGTGCACGCGCCGCGATAGCCGACCGCGACCGCCAGGCGCTCGGCCGAGGCCTTGAGCTCGGCCGCCTGCTCGGGGGCCAGCACCGGGGAGGCGGACTCCTCGATGACCTTCTGGTTGCGCCGCTGCACCGAGCAGTCGCGCACGCCCAGCGCCCAGGCGGTGCCCTGCCCGTCGGCGATGACCTGCACCTCGACGTGCCGGGCCCCGGTGACCAGCCGCTCCAGGAACACCACGCCGGAGCCGAACGCGCGCAGCGCCTCCTGGCTGGTCCGCTCGTACGCCTCGGCCAGCTCGTCGCCCGAGGCGACCATCCGGATGCCGCGCCCGCCGCCACCGGCGGTGGCCTTGAGCATCAGCGGGTAACCGATCTCGGCGCCGGCGCGCAGCGCGTCGGCCAGCGTGGCGACCTCGCCGCGGCTCCACGGCGCGACCGGGACACCCACCTGCTCCGCGATCAGCTTCGCGCCGATCTTGTCGCCCAGCTTGCGCATCGCCTCCGCGCCCGGCCCCACGAACGTGACGCCGATCTTGTCGCAGAGCTCGGCGAACGCCGGGTCCTCGGCGACGAAACCCCAGCCCACCCAGGCCGCGTCGGCGCCGGTCTCGACCAGCGCCCGCTCCAGCACGGCGAGGTCGAGGTAGGGGCGGGCCGAGGCCGGGCCCAGCGGGTAGGCGATGTCCGCCTCCCGCACGAACGTCGCGGTGCGGTCGGCGTCGGTGTAGAGGGCGACCGTCTCGATCCGCGTCCCGGTCTCGGCGGAAAGATCCCGGACCGCATGGATGAGCCGCATGGCGGCCTCACCACGGTTGACGATGGCGACACGACTGAACACCGGCTGAGCCTCCCGAGACCTGCGCGCGGCAGGCGACGTCCGGGTCCCGGACCGCCGCCTGCACCTAGATCTCCCAGCCTGCTGGATGAGCACCCGGTAAACCAATGCCGGGACCACGCACGCCGGAGCCGGTGTTTTGTGGGAATCCCACAAAGACGGTTGGTCAGCGGGCCACCGCCGCCTCGACGTGCCGATCTTGACGGCGGATCCGCTCAGCAACGGCGGCCGGCGGCCGATCGGAGGACAGGGGCTCGCCGCGTCGGGCCCGGCGCAGCGGACGAAAGGCTCACCACGTGCGGCGGTTCACGATCGGCGCCCGGCTCTCCGGGACGTTCGCCGCGGTCCTGGTCCTGCTGCTCGGGGTGGCCGCGATGGCCTTCGCGACCATCGTCGAGCAGCGCGACGCGGCGGATCGGGTCCGGCGGCTGGAGGTGCTCACCCGGCAGGGCGAGGCCATCAAGACCCACGCCGCCACCCTGAACGGCTGGCAGGCCGCCTCGATCAACGACATCTACCGGCTCGGCGCCGCCCGCGCGCTCGGCGGCGACTCGGTGGCGTACCAGGCCTGGCAGCAGGAACGCGACCGGTTCCGAGAGTTCCTCGACCGGGTCGGCGAGGGCGCGCTCACCGCGGGCGAGCGCGAGCTGTTCGACCGGGTACGGGCCGAGCTGGCGACCTACGTGCAGGTCAACGACCGGCTGGTGGCCGCGTACCGGCCGGGCACACCGCAGGCGCTGTGGAACGCCGACCAGATCGCCATGTACGACAGCTGGAACAGCTACTACCGGATCATGGTGGCGGCCCAGCAGCTCGCCGCCTCCGTGGACGCGCGCAGCGTCGCCGCCGTACGCTCCTCGGCCCGCGACGCCGAGCGGGCGCAGTGGGCCATCGGGCTGGTCACCGCCCTGGCGCTGCTGCTCGGCGCGGTCTCGGCGTACGTGGTGACCCGCAGCATCGTCCGCCCGGTCGCCGCCGCCCGCGACGCCCTGCGCCGGGTCGCCGACCGCGACCTCACCGTCGCCGCGGTCCCGGCCGGGGCCGGCCGCGACGAGGTCGCCCAGCTGGCCACCGCGCTGGGCCAGGCCGTCTCGGCCGTGCGCACCGTGGTGTCCGACGTGGCCGGGCAGGCCGCGGCGCTGGCCCGGACCTCCGCCGAGCTGGATGCCGTGTCGGGCGCCTTCACCCGGTCCGTCGGGGAGACCTCGCAGCAGGCCGACCTGGTGGCCGGGGCCGCCGAGGACGTCAGCCGCAACGTCGACGCGATGGCCGCCGGCAGCGAGGAGATGGGCATCTCGATCGGGGAGATCGCCCGCAACGCGACCGACGCCGCGCACGTGGCGGCCGAGGCGGTCGCCGCCGCCGACACCGCGAACCGGACCGTCGCCAACCTGGGCACGTCGTCGCAGGCCATCGGCGACGCCGTACGCCTGATCACCAGCATCGCCGCGCAGACCAACCTGCTCGCCCTCAACGCCACCATCGAGGCCGCCCGGGCGGGTGAGCTGGGCAAGGGCTTCGCGGTGGTGGCCGGCGAGGTCAAGGATCTGGCCCAGGAGAGCGCCCGCGCCGCCGAGGAGATCGACGGCCTGGTCCGGGCCATCCAGGACGACACCGGGGCCGCGGTCACCGCGATCGGGCACATCGGCGGGGTGATCGCCCGGATCAGCGACTTCCAGACCAGCATCGCCGGCGCCGTGGAGGAGCAGACCGCGACCACCGGCGAGATGAGCCGCGGCGCGGTCGCCGCCTCCAGCGGCACGTCGAGCATCGCCGAGAACATCCGGGCCGTCGCGGCCGCCGCCTCGGCCACGTCCAGCGAGGTCACCCGGTCCCGCGAGGCCGCGGCCGAACTGACCCGCATGTCCACCACGCTGCGCGACGCCGTCGCCCAGTTCCGGTACTGAGGATGCTGATGCGCCAGAGAATCGTCGCCGCCCTGCTGGTCGCGGCCCTGTCCGGGTGCGCGGCGACGCCGGCCGCCGTCTCCAGCGACGCGCTGACCGGGCTGGGCGCGGAGGTGATCCACGTCGGGGTCGCGTACGACACCGCCGGACGCGGGGACAAGAGCTTCAACGACGCGGCCGGGGCCGGGCTGGACCGGGCCCGCAAGGAGCTGCTGGTCGAGGCCACCGAGGTCACCGCCGCGGCGGAGAACGACGAGGGCCGCGCGGCCAGCCTGCGCCAGCTCGCCGCCGGCGGCAGCAACCCGGTGATCGCCGTCGGCTTCCTGTACGCCGCGGCGATCGGCACGGTGGCCCAGGAGTTCCCGGACACCCTGTTCGCGATCATCGACGACGCCTCGGTCACCGCGGACAACGTCGTGTCGCTGCTGTTCGCCGAGGAGCAGGGGTCGTTCCTGGTCGGCGCCGCGGCCGCGCTGGCCTCCCGGACGGGGCGGGTCGGCTTCGTGGGCGGGGTCGACGTGCCGCTGATCCGCAAGTTCGAGGCCGGCTACACCGCGGGCGCCCGCAGCGTCGACGGCGACATCCGGGTCGACGTGCGCTACCTGAGCCGGCCGCCGGACTTCAGCGGCTTCGGCGCGCCGGACAAGGGCCGGGCGGCGGCCGCCCGGCTGCTCGCCGACGGGGCCGACGTGGTCTACGCCGCGGCCGGCGGCTCCGGCGCCGGGGCGTTCGAGGCCGTCGCGGCGGTGCCCGGGGCGTGGGCCATCGGCGTCGACTCCGACCAGTACCTGAGCGCGCCCGAAGCGGTGCGGCCCCGGGTGCTCACCTCCATGCTCAAGCGGGTCGACAACGGCGTGTTCCAGGAGATCCAGGCGTACATCAAGGGCGACCGCAAGGGCGGGGTCAAACGGTACGACCTCAAGGTCGACGGCGTCGGCTACGCCACCAGCAACCCGGCGGTCCGCAAGTACCGGCCGCAGCTCGAACAGGCCCGCTACCGCATCCTCAGCGGCGCGGTCCGGGTGCCGTCGAGCTGACCGGACGCACGGCATTGGCGATAAAGGCTACGACTGCCGCCCCGGTGGCCGAAGCTGGGAGCGACGGGGTGAACGGCGGACGAAGGAGAGACAGCGTGGCTGGACGCGGCGGTTTGGGCTCGGCGTTCGACAATCGTCCATTGCGGGTGAAGATCGGCGCGGCCGTGCTGGTCGCCACCGTGATGGGCGTGATCATCGCGACGGTCTCGCTGCAGACGCTGTACCGGATGAGCGACACGTCGATCTCCGCACAGCGGCACGACCTCACCGTGCTGAAGGCGTCGTCGTCGGTCGGGCAGAACCTGGAGGGCTTCGTCGCGTCGACCAGCTCGATGGTCGCGTACCCGGCGATCGCCGGTGAGATCGCCAAGGGCATGGCGGTCCAGCAGCAGACCGTCGACGAGGGGCTGCGGACGCTGGCCGCCAACCTCGACGACGCGACCGGCCGGGCCCTGATCACCCGCATGCAGGCCGACTGGGCGGCGTTCCAGAAGTTCTTCGCCGAGCCCGCGCCGTCCGGGGCCCCGGCCCCGCCCAGCGAGATGGCCGCCGCCCTGGCGAAGTTCGACGAGCTGCACAGCGCCCTGGTCGCCGACCAGACCGCGGTCGAGAAGTACGTCGCCGACGGCGTCGCCGCCCAGATCGCCGACGCCGAGGACCGCAAGAGCAGCGCGGTGCGCACCGTGGTCATCCTGCTGGTGGTCGGCGTCGTGGTGAGCCTGTACCTGGGCATGCGGGTCGCCAACCGGGTGCGCCGCGCGGTCGCCGGGGTCTCGCACGCCGCCGAGGGCCTGGCCGAGGGCGACCTGACCCGCTCCTGCAACGTGACCGAGCGCGACGAGGTGGGCCGGATGGCCGCGCTGCTCGACCGCGGCATCGGCCGGCTGCGCCAGGACATCGTGCAGCTCGCCGGGAACGCGACCACCCTGCAGAACTCGGCCGAGCAGCTGACCGCGGTCTCCAGCGCGGTCGGCTCGGCCGCCACCGAGGCCTCCGTGCAGGCCGGTTCGGTCGCCGCGGCGGCCGACGTCGTCTCCAACAACCTGCAGATCGTCTCCAGCGGCTCGCAGGACGTCGGCGCGTCCATCCGCGAGATCAGCGCCTCGACCTCGGAGGCGACCGGCGTCGCGGCCAAGGCGGTCGAGGTCGCGGCGGCCACCAACGCCACCGTCGCGCGGCTCGGCGAGTCGTCCACCGAGATCGCCACCGTCGTCAAGGTGATCACCGCGATCGCCGAGCAGACCAACCTGCTGGCCCTCAACGCGACCATCGAGGCGGCCCGCGCGGGTGACGCCGGCAAGGGCTTCGCCGTGGTCGCCAGCGAGGTCAAGGACCTGGCCCAGGAGACCGCCAAGGCCACCGAGGACATCGTGCGCCGGGTGGAGACGATCCAGTCCGACACCTCCGGCGCGGTGGCCGCGATCGGCGAGATCAGCGCGATCATCGAACAGATCAACGGCATCCAGGTGACGATCGCGTCCGCGGTCGAGGAGCAGACCGCCACCACCGGCGAGATGAACCGGACCCTCTCGGAGGCCGCCGACGGGGCGGGCAACATCGCCGCGACCATCGCCGGGGTCTCCGACGCCACCCGGCGCACCACCGACACCGTCGACGAGACCAGCCGGGCCGCCGGCGAGCTGGCCGTGATGTCGCGCCAGCTGCAGGACCTGGTGTCGCGGTTCCGGTACTGACCCGGGAGCGCCGGTGAGCGACGAGAACACCTACGTCCGCGACCAGAACGCGCGGGTCGACCCGCTCCTCACGATGGGCACGCTGACGGTGGGCGGCCTGCGCGAGCTGCTGGAGGACCTGCCGGACGACGCGGTGGTGGTCGTCGGTGGCGACGACGACTGCGTCCCGCTGGCCGACGTGCAGGAGTGCTGGTACTTCCCCGCCTCCCGGCAGTACGCGCCGCTCGGGCGCGACGCCGACGGCAACGTCCACGAGCCGGGGCCGCGCGACCTGTACGCCGTCCTGCTGCAGCCCGCGGAGTGAGCGCCGGGCTCAGCCCAGCCAGGCGGCCACCGCCACCAGCGTCACCACCGCCACCGCCGTCGACAGCACGATGGTGTCGCGGGCGAACCCCGTGCTCCGGCCGAAGCGGCCGGCGAAGATGAAGACGTTCTGCGCGGTGGGCAGGGCCGCGGTGACCACCGCGGCCAGCAACGCCGGCCCGGCCAGGTGCAGCAGGTGCCGGCCGATCAGGTAGGCCAGCAGCGGATGGACCAGGGTCTTGAGCCCGACGGCCAGCCAGCGCTCGGACGCGCCGGGTCCCGGGCGCAGCGGCCGGCTACCGCACAACGACATGCCCAGCGCCAGCAGCGTCATCGGGACGGCGGCCCCGCCCAGCAGCACGAACGGTTGCAGCAGCGGTTGCGGTATCCGCCAGTGGGCCAGCGCCACGGTGATGCCGGCCGCCGAGGCGATCATCAGCGGGTTGCGGGCCGGCATCGCCGCCAGCCGGCGCAGCGACGGCCGTTCCTCGCCGGTGGCCACCTCGAGCACGGCGAGCGCCGTCGGGGCGGCCAGCAGCACCTGGAACATCAGCACCGGGGCGATGTAGGCGACGTCGCCCAGGACGTAGGCGGCGATCGGGATGCCCAGGTTGCCGGCGTTGACGTAGCCGGCGGCGAGGGCGCCCACGGTCAGGTCGGCGACCGGACGCCGCCACAGCAGCCGGGCCAGCGTGATCGAGAGGGCGGCCACCAGCAGTGTGCTGAGCACGAACGCGGCCAGCGCCCCGGTGAGGATCCGGCCCAGCGTGGACGTGGCGAGCGTGACGAACAGCAGCGCCGGCGCGGTCACGAAGAACGCGAGCCGGGTCAGCGTGTCCAGCCCGGCCGGGCCGAGCAGCCCGGACCGGCCGACCAGGTAGCCGGCCAGGACCAGCGCCCACACGACGGCGAACCCGGTGACGACCTCACGCACCCGGGCCGCCCGGGGGCCGGGGCTCGATCAGATTCTCCACGACCGCAGCAGTGTGCCACGGTCCCGGTGGGCACGGCCGGGCCGCCGGGGCCGGGCGGGAGCCGGGCCGCCCGGCCGGTGTCGCCGTGGCTCACCGCGCGCGCCCGGGCTCCTCCGTCAGCGCCGGCGCAGCCGCGGGGCCTTGATCGTGATCGGGGGCCGGAACCGGCGCGCCGCGACCGGCCGCCGCGACCCCGCCCGGGCCTGCACGATCGCGCGGGCCAGCAGCAGCCCGGCCACCGCCACCACCTGGCCACCCATGATGATCTTGTTGACGTCCACGGCCGGCATCCACTTGACCCGGCCGTCCCGCAGCACGTACACCCCGAGCGCCTTGGCGGTCATGCCGAAGCCGCCGCCGGTGCCCCCGGTGGGCTGGCCCTGCTCGGCCGGGCCGGTGCCGCCCCCGCCGCCCCCGCCGCCGCCGACCCGGGCGACCGGCAGCACGATCGTGCCGGCCTGGCTGACCGGCGGTCCGAACGCCTTGCCGGCGTCGGCGTTGCCGACGAGCTCCCGCAGACCGGCGAAGACGTCGGTGTCGTGCGAAGTCTGGGTCATGGCAGGCCCCTCTCTGACGCCGCGGGGCCGGCGGTCCCGCTCCTGGCAGCCGTCCACCGGCAACGTTCGCGCCGGACCGCCGTCCGGTCAAGGGCCACGCGACCCGGAAACCGTGCGGGCCGCGCGGCGGCGGGCCCGCCGGGCAGGTCGAAAGTCCCTGGCCATTGGTGACCAGCCGCTCTGCCGGGCCGCGCCGGCCGCCCGCATGATCGAGCGATGGAGAGGAGACCCGCCATGACGACTTCGGCCATCGCCGTCGGCACCGACGGCACCCCGACGAGCGAGGCCGCCGTGCGGTGGGCCGCCGCCGAGGCTGCCTGCCGAGGCCTGCCGCTGCGCATCGTGTACGCCTACGGCGACGCCCGCGACACCGCCGAGCACCTGCTGGCCGGCGCCGTGCTGGACGCCGCCGTGCGTCAGGCCCAGGCCGCCGCGGCCGATGTGGCCGTCAGCGCCGAGGCGGTGTGCGGCGAGCCGACCCCGGTGCTCCTCGACCTCGACGACGTGGACCTCATCGTGCTCGGGCACCGCGGGCGCGGCGGCTTCCTCAGCCTGCTCCTGGGTTCGGTCGGCCGGCAGGTCGCCACCCACGCGCGGGTGCCCGTCGTCGTCGTACGGGGCCGGGCCGACACGGCCCGCGGCCCGGTCGTGGCCGGGCTCGACGGGTCGGAGACCGACGACGGCGTCCTCGACGGCGCGTTCGCCGCCGCCGCCCGGTACGGCTGCCCGCTGGTCGTGCTGCGCACCCACACCCCGCCCACCCCGCTGTGGGTGGGTGACATCCCGACGGCCGACGACGGCGTCCCGGCGCTCGACACCGTGGCGCGGAACCGGCTGCAGCAGCAGCTGGCCCCCTGGCGGGTCGCCTATCCCGAGGTGGACGCCGAGGCCGTGGTGTCGCCGGACGACGTGAGCGCCGTGCTGGTCGCGGTGTCGCACAACGCCCGGCTGGTGGTGGTCGGGCACCCGGGGCACGGCCCGGTGGTCGACGCCCTGGTCGGCTCGACCGGCCTGCACCTGCTGCACCACGCGGGCTGCCCGGTACTGGTCGCACCCCGGCCCGCGGTGGCCTCGCTAGCATCTGCTCATGGTCACGCCGAAGGGTAACGAGCAACCGTCGCTGGGACTGACCCCGCTGTCCCGGGTCCGGCTCGACGAGCTGCTGCAGGAGATGCTGGTCCGGGTCGGGGAGGTCGTCACCAGCCGGGAGCGGCTGCGCGCCCTGCTGGACGCGGTCGTCGGCATCGGCACCGACCTCGACCTGCGCAGCACGCTGCAGCGCATCGTCGAGTCCGCGTGCGCGCTGGCCGGCGCCCGCTACGGCGCGCTCGGCGTCATCGGGGCCGACATGCAGCTCTCCGACTTCATCACGCACGGCATCGACCCCGCCGCGCACGCCCGGATCGGCGATCTCCCGCACGGCCGCGGCGTCCTCGGCCTGCTCATCACCGACCCGCACCCGGTACGCATGCCGGACATCACCAAGCACCCCCGCTCGTACGGCTTCCCGCCGAACCACCCGCCGATGCACAGCTTCCTCGGCGTCCCGGTCCGCACCCGGGACCAGATCTTCGGCAACCTGTACCTGGCCGAGAAGCAGGGCGCCGACGAGTTCACCGAGGACGACGAGGAGATCATGGTCGCCCTCGCCGCCGCCGCGGGCGTGGCCATCGACAACGCCCGGCTGTTCGCCCTGGCCCAGCGGCGCGAGCGCTGGCTGTCGGCGGCCGCCGAGATCACCGGGGTGCTGCTCGGCACGGTCCGGCGTACCGAGGCGCTGCGGCTGATCGCCCGCCGGGCCCGCGAGATCGCCGGCGCCGAGCTCGTGCTCGTCCTGCTGGCCGGGGACGACGGGAGCCGGTACACGATCGAGGTCGCCGACGGCGGGGACGAGATGGTGGGCAAGGTGCTGGCCGTGGACGTGGAGGCGTTGCGCGCGGAGGGCGCCGAGCTGGGTGACGTCGCGGACTGGCCGGCTCCCGTACCGTCCGGCCCGGTGCTGGCGGCGCCGCTGGCCGGCGCCGACCTGCCCCAGGGCGTGCTGATCGTGGCCGGGGTCACCGGCAGCGGCGAGGACGACGCCGCGCTGCTGGCCAGCTTCGCCGGCCAGGCCGCGCTGGCCCTCGAGCGGGCCCGGGCCCAGGAGGAGCGCGAGCAGCTCGTGGTCCTCGAGGACCGCGAGCGCATCGCCCGCGACCTGCACGACGTCGTCATCCAGCGGCTGTTCGCCACCGGCATGCAGTTGCAGGGGGTGGCGCCGCAGGCGCTGCGCCCGGAGGCCGCCAAGCGGATCAACGCGGCCGTCGACGACCTGGACGCCACCATCCGCGACATCCGCCGGTCGATCTTCGAGCTGCGGGCGCCGGTGGGCGCCTCGCTGCGGACCGAGCTGCGCGACGCGGTCGAGGCGGCGACCACCGCCCTGGGCTTCCGGCCGGTCCTGGACGTATCGGGCCCGGTGGACAGCGCCGTGCCCGACGACGTGGTGCCGGAGGTGCTCGCCGTGCTGCGTGAGGCGCTGTCGAACGTGGCCCGGCACGCCCGGGCCAGCACGGCACGGGTGTCGGTGCGGGCGGCCGGCGGCGAGGTGGTGGTCCAGATCGAGGACGACGGCGTGGGCACCGACCCCGCGACCGCCCGCGGCGGCCTGGTCAACATGGAGGAACGCGCCGCCGACCTGGGCGGCAGCTGCGCGGTGAGCCCGGCCGAGGGTGGCGGCACGGTGATCACCTGGCGGGTGCCGATCGGCGCCTGACCGCACCGGGCCGCCAGTGGTCCCGTCCGGGTGGGCGGGGCGACTCGGGTCTTTCGGCCCTGCTCACCGCCGTGCCGGGGCACGATCGTAGAGGGAGACCGACCAGGAGGATCCCACGATGACCGCGCACCTGTCCGAGGCCACCCGGCAGCTCGAATCGGCCGCCGAGGCCGCCTTGCACGCCCCCTCGGTCTTCAACACCCAGCCGTGGCGCTGGCGGATCACCGGCGACACCCTGGAGCTGTACGCGGACCCCGACCGCCAGCTCGCCGCGACCGACCCGGAGGGCCGGCTGCTGCTGCTCAGCTGCGGCACCGCGCTGCACCACGCCCGTACCGCCCTGGCCGCGGCCGGCTGGTCGAGCACCGTGGAGCGGCTGCCCGAGCCGGCCCGTCCGGAGCTGCTGGCCCGCGTCCACCTCGGGCCGGCCGTCCCGGCCGACCCCGAGGCGCAGCGGATGGCCGCCGCGATCAGCCGCCGGCGCACCGACCGGCGGGCCTTCGGTGACCAGCCGGTCACCGACGAGACGCTGACCCGGCTGCGCCGCTTCGTCGAGTTCGAGGGTGCCTACCTGCACGTCGTGCCCGGCGACCAGGTGCCGGCGCTGGCCATCTCGACCGAGCGCGCGGCCGGCGCGCAGCAGGACGACCCGGCGTACCGGGAGGAGCTGGCCCGCTGGACGAGCCGCCCGCAGGGCAGCGGTGACGGCGTGCCGCCCACGACGGCGGTGGAGCCCGCGCTGCGCCGGGTGCCGATCCGGGACTTCGCCCCCGAGGGCAACGCCGGCCTGACCGCCGGGGCGGGCGTCGACAAGGGCGCCGCCTACGTCATCGTCTTCGGGCTGACCGACCAGCGCGTCGATCTGCTGCGCGGCGGCGAGGCGCTGTCCGCGCTGCTGCTGCTGGCCACCGCCGAGGGCCTGGCCACCGCGCCGCTGAGCGAGGCCGTCGAGGTGGCCTGGTCGCGGTACGCGCTCACCGGCCTGCTCGCGGGCATCGGCGAGCCGTACATCGCTGTCCGGCTCGGCTACCCGCTCGACCGCGAGCCGTTGCCGCCCCAGGCCCGGCGTGCCGCGGCCGAAACGATCGAGATCGAACGGGACCCGTCATGACGACCTACGACGAAGCCGACCTGCGCCACGCCGCCGCCGCCGCGGTCCGGGCGCCCTCCCTGCACAACAGCCAGCCGTGGCGGTTCCGGCTGCGGGCCGGCGCGATCGAGGTCCTGGCCGACCCCGCCCGCCAGCTGGCGGTGGCCGACAGCACCGGCTGGGCGGTCCGGATCGCCGGCGGCGCCGCCATCCTGAACGCCCGGCTGGCGCTGGCCGCCGCGGGCACCCCGGCCGAGCTCGTGCTGCGTCCCGACCGCGCCGAGCCGCACCTGCTCGCCCGGCTGACCCCCGGCCCCGCGCGGCCGCCGACCTACACCGAGGTGGACCTCGCCGCGGCCATCCCCCGCCGGCACAGCAACCGCCAGCCGTTCTGGCCGGACCCGGTCCCGCCGGAGGCGCGGCAGCGCCTGATCGAGGCGGCCCGGGCCGAGTCCGGCTGGCTCGACCTGCTCGTCGGGATGACGGCGCTGAGCGGCTTCGCGGAGATCGCCCAGAGCGCCGACCGGGTGCTGCGCCGCGACGCCGGCTACCAGGCCGAGATGTCGACGTGGACCCACGCCGACAGCGCGCCCGACGGGATCGCGGTGCTGGCCGGCGCCCCCCGCGCCGAACCGCAGGACCTGCTCCCCCAGCGTGCCTTCGCCGACCGGCGGCGGGCGCCGGGCCGCGACTTCGAGCCCGAGCCGCTGGTGGCGGTCCTCGGCACCGCCGGTGACCGGCCCCAGGACCAGCTCATCGCCGGCCAGGCCCTGCAGCGGGTGCTGCTCACCGTCACCGACGCGGGGCTGGCCTGCTCGATGATCTCGCAGCCGATCGAGGTGCCGGCGGCCCGCGATCAGCTGCGCCGCTCGCTCGGGCGGTCCGGCATGCCGCAGATGGCCCTGCGGATCGGCTACGGGCAGCCCGGGCATCCCACCCAGCGGCGGGCCGTCGAGGACGTGCTGAGCGACTGAGCCGGTCCGGCGCGGTCGGTTCGACAGCGACGGGGCCGGGCGGGCCGAGGCCCGCCCGGCCCCGCTCATCTGCCGAGGTAGTTGTCGTCGCAGGTTGATGTCCGCGGCACAGACGATCCCACTGATCGCCTGCCGGCTGTTGAAGCAGGCCGGAATGGATCCCTCGCGCAGGTTCCATTCGTGGTGCCCGTTCTTCCGGGAATTCCATTTCAGGCGTTCTGCCGGCGCTCCGCCCTCACCGCGGCCGCGGCGACGGCGCCCTGCGCCGCGCGCGCCCAGCACCGCGCACTGCAACAAACCTGCACATCGATTCCATTGACTCTCATATATCGGCGAGTAAGGATTTCGGCACGGAACAACCGTCCCGGAAACCGCCGAAGCCGATCCCGGGCAGGTGCCGCACGCTGCGGTGACGACCGCTCCCGGCCGTATCCCGCGGCATTTCGACGGCTCATTGTCGTGCGCTGCGCGCCTTTCGGCGGCCTCCATTGCGACAAGGAGAAAACACCCGATGGCACCCTCATTCCGGGCCCGCCGGCTGCGCCGGAGCGCCGCCGCCGGCGCGCTGGCCGTGCTCGTGACGGCCGGCCTGGCCGCCACCGTGACCGCCGCCCAGGCGGCGACCGTGTTCACCGCCGATTTCGAGTCGGGCAGCACCAGCGGCTGGTCGAAGTCGGGCGGCACCTGGTCGGTCGTGGCCGACGGCTCGCAGACCCTGCGGCAGAGCAACGCCGGCAGCGAGAACGCCCGCGACCTGGCCGGCGACGCGGGCTGGACCGACTACACCGTCTCGGCTCGGGTCAAGCCGCTCTCGTTCGGCTCGGGCGGTTTCGTCGGCCTGCTGGCCCGGGCCCGGACCTCGACCACGTTCTACCGGCTCGCGCTGCTGCCCGGCCAGGCCCAGCTGCAGGCGGTCAACAGCGGCAGCGTCACGGTGCTCGGCACCTCGTCGCGGGCCGTGACCGCCGGCACGTGGTACGCGGTGAGCCTCAGCGTCACCGGCTCGACCATCAGCGGCAGCGTCGACGGGTCCCCGGTGGGCTCCGGCGCCGGCGCCGTCTCGGCGGCCGGCCGGATCGGCGTCCAGACCGCCTACGCCACCGCCGGCTTCGACGACATCACCGTCAGCACCGGTGGCGGCGGCACCCCCTCGCCGACCGGCCCCACCGGCAGCCCCACCGCCAGCCCGACCACGAGCCCCACCGCCAGCCCGACGCCCAGCCCCACGGCGACCACCCCGCCACCGAGCTCCGCCGACACCCTCTACGTGGCGCCCACCGGCACCGCGGGCGCGGCCGGCACCCAGGCCAGCCCGACCACGCTGGCCTCGGCGATCACCCGGGTCACCGCCGGCGGGACGATCTACCTGCGCGGCGGCACCTACGCGAACGCCCAGACGATCACCATCGCGCCCGGCAACAACGGAACGTCGAGCGCCCGCAAGAACATCGCCGCCTACCCGGGCGAGACGCCGGTGCTGAACTTCTCGGCCATGGCGGAGGACCCGGCCAACCGCGGCCTGGCCGTCAACGGGTCGTTCTGGCACATCTCCGGCATCGTCGTCGAGCGGGCCGGTGACAACGGGATCTTCGTCGGCGGCAGCAACAACATCATCGAGCGCACGGTGACCCGCTTCAACCGCGACACCGGCCTCCAGCTCTCCCGGATCGCCTCGGACACGCCGAACAGCCAGTGGCCGGCCGGCAACCTCATCCTGAGCGCGGAGTCGCACGACAACGCCGACTCCGACGGCGAGGACGCCGACGGGTTCGCGGCCAAGCTGACCGTGGGCCCGGGCAACGTCTTCCGGTACGCCGTGTCGCACAACAACATCGACGACGGCTGGGACCTCTACACCAAGACCGACACCGGGCCGATCGGCGTGGTCACCATCGAGGACTCGCTGGCCTACGACAACGGCACGCTCAGCAACGGCGGGCAGGCCGGCAACGGCGACCGCAACGGCTACAAGCTCGGCGGCGAGGACATCAAGGTCAACCACATCGTCCGGCGCAACATCGCCTACCGCAACGGCAAGCACGGGTTCACCTACAACAGCAACCCGGGGTCGATGACGATCTCCAACAACATCAGCATCGACAACACGCAGCGCAACTTCTCGTTCGACGCCGGCACGTCGGTCTTCCGCAACAACACCTCGTGCCGCAGCGGCAGCGGGACCAACGACCGCATCACCGGCGACGCGGACGGCTCGAACCAGTTCTGGTCCGGCGCCAACGGGTCCCGGTGCGCCGCGCTGACCGGCGCCCTGGGCTGGTCCTTCGCCTCCGACGGCCGCCTGGTCGTGACGCTGGGCGGGCGGCCGGTCACGCCGTAACCGCGACGCTCACCGCGCCGGACCCGGCCGCCACGGCGCCGGGTCCGGCCCCGCGGTCCGCGTGCGCGCCGGCCGGCCCGGCGAGCGTGACGATCTCGTCCACCCCGGACAGTCCGTCGAGGCGGTGGGTGATCAGCAGCACCGTACGGTCCTCGGCGGCGGCCAGCAGGTCCCGGGTGAGCGCGGCCGCGGTGTCGTCGTCCAGGTGCTCGGTCGGCTCGTCGAGGATGAGGATCCGGAAGTCGGCCAGCAGCGCCCGGGCCAGGGCGAGCCGGCGGCGCTGGCCGCCGGAGAGCTGCACACCGTGCTCCCCGACCAGGGTCGCCGGGCCGTCCGGCAGCCCGTCCACCCAGTCCAGCAGCCGCGCCGCGGCCAGCGCGGCCCGCACCTGGGCCCCGGTGGCGTCGCGCCGGGCGATGCGCAGGTTCTCCTCGATCGTGGTGTCGAACAGGTACGCGTCCTCGCTCAGGTAGCCGACCAGCTGCCGGACCCGGTCCCCCGGCAGGTCCCGCAGGTCCACGCCGTCGATGCGGACCGCGCCGGCGGTGGGGTCGAGGAAGCGCACGAGCAGCGCCGCGACGGTGCTCTTGCCCGAGCCGCTCGGCCCGACCAGCGCCACGCGGCGCCCCGGCGGCAGCACCAGGTCGAAGTCGCGGACGGCGGTGCGGCCGGGCGCCCAGCCCGCGGTGACCCGGTCCAGCCGGACGGTGTGCGGTCCCGGTCCGACCTCGAGCGGGTGGGCGGGCTCGGGCACCGGCGCCGGGGCCGCGATCACGTCGGCCAGGCGGCGCAGGGCGCTGCGGGCGCCGGCGAAGCGCTGGGCGGCGGCGGGCAGCCCGGCGGCCGCCTCGAACACGGCCAGCGGCGTGAGCACGACGACCGCGAGCAACTCGCCGGACAGCGTGCCCGCGCGCACCGCGACCGCGCCGGCGCCCAGGCCGACGAGCACGCTGAGGCCGGTGGCCAGGGCGGTCACGGCCGCGGAGGCGCCGGCCGCGAGGCTGGAGCGCCGTTCGGCCTCGCGCAGCCGGGAGTCGACGTCGCCCAGCCGGGCCAGCTGGGCGCCGGTGGCGCCGTACGCGATCAGGTCGGGCAGCCCGTGCAGCAGGTCGACGGTCCCGGCGGCGAGCTCGCCGCGCAGCGGGGCGAGCCGGCCGTCCGCGCGCCGCGCCGCCGCGGCCTGCAGCCACGGCACCACCACGCCGACGACCACCAGGCCGGCCGCCAGCGTCAGGCCGGCGACCGGGGACAGCGTCGTGACCAGCGCGACCGCGCCGGCGCCCACGACCGTGGTGACCGCGTACGGCAGCACCACCCGGGTGAGCAGGTCGAGCACCGCGTCGACGTCGGTGACCAGCCGCTGGACCAGGTCGGCGCGGCGGAAGCCGGCCAGCCCGGCCGGCGCCAGCAGCTCCAGCCGGGCGAACAGCCGCACGCGCAGCTCGGCCAGCACGCGCAGCGCGCCGTCGTGCCCGGCCAGGCGTTCGACGTAGCGCAGCACCCCGCGGCTGATGCCGAAGGCGCGCACGGCCACGATCGCCACCATCAGGTGCAGCACGGGCGGGTGCAGGGCGGCCCGCGAGATCAGCCAGGCGGCGGTGGCCATCAGGCCGACCCCCGCGCCGGCCGCGCCGACCCCGGCGACGACCGCGAGCAGCAGCCCGGGCGCGGCCGGGCGGGACACCCGGCGCAGCAGCCCCAGCCAGCTCATCGCGCACCGGCCGGGGTCCGGGCCAGGTCGACGACCCGGTCGGCGACGGCGATCAGCTCGGGGCGGTGGGCGGCGATGAGCACGGTACGCCCGGACGCCAGCCGCCGGATCGCGGCGAGCACGTCGGCGGCGGTGGCGGCGTCCAGGTTGGCGGTCGGCTCGTCGAGCAGCACCACCGGCGTGTCCCGCAGGAACGCCCGGGCCAGGGCGATGCGCTGGCGCTGCCCGGCGGACAGCCCGGCGCCGTCGTCGCTGAGCACGGTGTCGAGCCCGTCCGGCAGGGCCTCGACGAACGCCGCCGCGCCGGCCTGCGCCAGGGCCCGCCGTACCTCGGCATCGGTGGTCCCGGCACCCAGGGCGACATTGGCCCGGATCGAGGCGGCGAACAGCTGCGGTCGCTGCGGCACCCACGCGACCTGCCGGCGCCAGGCGGCGGGGTCCAGCTCCGCCAGCGGCACGCCGGCCACGCGCACCGCGCCCCGCGCCGGGGTGGCCAAGCCGAGCAGCACGGCCAGGGCGGTGGACTTGCCGCAGCCGCTCGGGCCGGTCAGCGCCACCACCTCGCCCGGCTCGATGACCGCGGACAGGCGCAGCGCCGCCTCGGCCCGCTCCGGATACGTGACCTCGACGTCGTCGAAGACGATCCGCCCGGCCGTCACGGTCCGCTCCCCCGCGGGCGGCACCGGGGTGTCGAGCACGGCGAACGCCTCCTCGGCGGCCGCGAGCCCTTCGGCGCTGGCGTGGTAGTTCGCGCCGACCTGCCGCAGCGGCAGGTACGCCTCGGGCGCCAGGATCAGCACCAGCAGCGCGGTGGCCAGGTCGAGGTGGCCCGACACCAGGCGCAGCCCGATGCCCACGGCCACCAGGGCCACCGACAGGGTGGCCAGCAGCTCGAGCACCAGCGAGGACAGGAACGCGGTCCGCAGGGTGCGCATCGTCAGCCGGCGCTGCTCGGCGCTGATCCGGCGGATCGTGACCACCTGGGCCTTGGCCCGCCCGAAGAGCTTGAGCGTGCCCAGCCCGGCGACCACGTCGAGGAAGTGGTGCGAGAGCCGCTGCAGCAGCCGGAACTGGCGGCGGTTGGCGGCCTCGGTGTGCCGGCCGACCAGGGCCATGAAGACCGGGATCAGCGGCAGCGTCAGCGCGATGGTGACGGTGGCCACCAGGTCGGCGCCCAGCAGCCGGGCCAGCACGATCGCGGGCACCAGCGCGGCCAGCACGAGCTGCGGCAGGTAGCGGGCGAAGTAGGCGTCGAGGGCGTCCAGCCCGCGGGTGACCAGGGTGGCGAAGGCACCGGTGGCGCCGCGCGGGCCGAGCGCCGCCACGTGGGCGAACAGGCGCCGGCGCAGCTCGCTCTTCGCGGCGGCGGCGGACCGCGCCGAGGCGACCTCCTGGGCCCAGGCCAGCGCGGCCCGGGCGGCGACGACGGCGGCCAGCCCCAGCAGCGTCCCGCGCAGCTCCCGAAGGCCGGCGCCGTGCAGGAACACGGCCGTGATGCCGTCGGCGAGCAGCGTGGCCTGCGCGACGATCAGCCCGGCGGTCGCGACGCCGAGCAGCACCGTGACGGCCAGGTACGCCCGCGTGCTGCGGGCGTACCGGAGCAGCCGGGGGTCGAGCGGCTTCACACCTTCTCCCGGGCCGGGGCGCTCGCCGGCGGGATGTGCGCGACGGTCAGCCGCTTGCGGAACACCCAGTAGGTCCAGCCCTGGTAGGCCAGCACCACCGGGGTGAAGATCACGGCCACCCAGGTCATGACCTTGAGCGTGTACGGCGTCGACGACGCGTTGTCCACGGTGAGGCTGTTCGCGGCCACGGTGGCCGGCATGACGTCCGGGAACAACGTGACGAAGAGCGCGAAGGTGGCCAGCACGATCGTCGCCCCGGTGGCCAGGAACGCCCAGCCCTCCCGGCGCGCGTACGCGGCCAGCACCGCGCCGGCCAGCGCCGCCGCGGCCAGGGCCGAGAGGATCCAGCCGCCGTGGTCGCGGTGGGCGATGGCCGTCCAGAGCAGGAACGCGCCCGCGATCGCGATGACCGGTCCGCCCAGCGTGGCGGCGAGCCGGCCGGCGCGCTCGCGCACCTCGCCGTCGGTCTTCAGCGCCAGGAACACGGCGCCGTGCAGCGTGAAGAGGGTCAGCGTGGTCAGCCCGCCGAGCAGCGCGTACGGGTTGAGCAGGTTGAAGAAGCCGCCGACGTACTCGTGGTCGGCGTCCAGGGCCACCCCGCGCACGATGTTGCCGAACGCGACGCCCCACAGCAGCGCCGGGACCAGGCTGCCGCCGATGATGCAGGCGTCCCAGCGGCGGCGCCAGCGGTCGTCGTCGACCTTGCCGCGGTACTCGAAGGCGACGCCGCGCAGGATCAGCGCGACCAGGATGATCAGCAGGGGCAGGAAGAAGCCGGAGAAGAGGGTGGCGTACCACTCCGGGAAGGCGGCGAACGTGGCGCCGCCGGCGACCAGCAGCCACACCTCGTTGCCGTCCCAGACCGGGCCGATGGTGTTGATGAGCAGGCGCCGCTCGCGCTCGTCGCGGCCCAGCACGGGCAGCAGGATGCCGACGCCGAAGTCGAAGCCCTCCAGCAGGAAGTAGCCGGCCCAGAGGATCGCGATGAGCGCGAACCAGACGGTGGTGAGTTCCATGGTCCCGTTCTCCTAGTACGCGAAGGCCAGCGGGCGGTCGGCGTCGTCGTCGCCGGGCGTCTCGATCTCCGGGGCGCCGGCCCGGGCGTACCGGACGAACAGCCCGACCTCGATGACGGCGAGGACGCCGTACAGCAGGGTCAGCACGATCAGCGAGGTCGCCGCCTCCGCGCTGCTGACCGCCGGGGAGCCGCTCTCGGCCGTCTTGAAGACGCCGAACACGGTCCACGGCTGCCGGCCCATCTCGGTGAAGATCCAGCCGAACGAGTTGGCCAGCAGCGGCATGGCCACAGTGGCGATGGCGGCGGTCCAGAGCCAGCGGTTGGCCGGGGTGCGGCCACGCCGGCTGGTCCACAGGGCGAGCGCCGCGACCGCCATGGCCAGGGCGCCGAAGCCGATCATGAGGCGGAACGACCAGTACGTGACGGGCACGTACGGGGCGTACTCGCCGGGGCCGTACTTCCGCTCGTACTGCTGCTGGAGGTCGTTGATGCCCTCCACCTCGCCGCCGGGGCTGCCGGTCGCCATGAACGACAGCAGCGACGGGATGCGCACGCTGGCCACCTCCTCGCGCCCGTCGAGCGAGCCGATGGTGAACAGCGAGAAGGAGGCCGGCTCGGACGTGTCGTAGAGCGCCTCGGCGGCGGCCATCTTCATCGGCTGCTGCTCGGTCATGATCCGGGCCTGCAGGTCGCCGGTGATCAGCACGCCGACCCCGGCGATCAGCACCACCCAGGCGCCCAGCCGCAGCCCCGGGCGGAACACCTCCTCCTGGTTGCCCCGGCGCAGGTGCCAGGCGCTGACCGCCAGCAGCAGCGCCCCGGCGGTCAGGAAGCAGGCGGTGATCGTGTGCGGGAAGGTGACCAGCGTCGTGGAGTTGGTCAGCAGCGCGCCGATGCTGTGCAGCTCGGCCCGGCCGGTCTCCGGGTTCACCTGGTAGCCGACCGGGTGCTGCATCCAGGAGTTGGCCGCGAGGATGAAGTACGCCGACAGCAGCGTCCCGATCGAGGCCAGCCAGATCGTCGCCAGGTGCAGCTTCTGCGGCAGCCGGTCCCAGCCGAAGATCCACAGTCCGAGGAAGGTCGACTCGAGGAAGAAGGCGAGCAGCCCCTCGATGGCCAGCGGCGCCCCGAAGACGTCGCCGACGAAGCGCGAGTAGTCGCTCCAGTTCATCCCGAACTGGAACTCCTGCACGATGCCGGTGACCACGCCCATCGCGAAGTTGATCAGGAAGAGCTTGCCCCAGAACTTCGTGGCCCGCAGGTACTGCTCCTTGCCGGTCCGCACCCACGCGGTCTGCAGCCCCGCGACCAGGGCCGACAGGCCGATCGTGAGGGGCACGAAGATGAAGTGGTACACGGTGGTGATGCCGAACTGCCACCGGGCGATGTCGAGCGCGTCCACGCGAGGTCCTTTCCACGACTGCCCCGAGTCTTGGTGATCTCCGGCGCCACCCAGCAGGGCCGAAGGTCCCTACCGGTCCCGGATCCGACCCTTCCCCTGCCGCGCGCCCGCGCGGGCGCGCACACTCACACGAGACGCACCGGGAGGTGTCCGTGATGACCGGAAGACATCAGGCGACGGCCGCGCAGCGCACGGAGCTCCTGCACCGGATGCTGCTGCTGCGGTGCGGCGGGGCCGGCGACGCCACCTTCGGCGACCTCGGCGAGGCGATCACCGTGGGCCTGCGCAGCGCGCTGAGCCCGTTCGACACCCTGGCCGAAGGTCCCGTCCTGGCCGTCGAGCTGGCCCAGGAGGACGTGCTGCGGCACCTGCCGGCGGTGACCGTGTGCTTCGTCGGCGCCGCGGCGGCGCCCGGATTCACCATCAGCCTCGGCCACGCGATCGACGACCGGCTGCCGGTGCTGTTCTGCTGCGCCGACCGGCACGAGGCCCACCCGGCGGGCACCGGCGGCATGCCGGTCGAGACGGTGGACGGCACGGACGTGGAGGCGGTGGGCCGGGCCGCGCTGACGGCGGTTCATCCGGTACGCGCCGGAGCCGGCCCCCGCCTGCTGCACTTCCGGATCGACGCCCCACGTCCCGGTGACCCGCCCGACCCGATCCGGATCCTGGCCGACCGGATGCGCGCCGACCACCAGCTCGACGACAACGCGCTGCTGGCGATCGAGAAGCACGTCGCGGCCCAGCTCCTCACCCGGGCCGGACTCCGGTAGCGGCGCCGGCCGCGGTCAGCCGGCCATCGACGCGCCCATGCCGTTGCCGGTGGCCAGGAAGTCCGTGCCCGGCAGCGTGCCGGCCGCCGTCCGGGGCCCCTGCGCGGTTGCCGGGTCGGTGGAGCGGAAGCTCGCCGCATCCCAGCCGTCCTGCTGCCAGCTGGTGCGCGACGCCCGCGCCGACGGGGACAGCCCCTGCGGCGCCGCGTTGTCGACCGCCACGTCGGCCCGCAGCACCGCCGCGGCGTCCGGCATCGCGAAGCCCGTGCCCCGGTTGCGGAACGCGGTGCTGTTGGTCAGCTCCAGCGCCGCCGGGTTGCGCTCGTCGGTGAACCCGTGGCCGGCGTTGTCCCAGGCGGCGCAGTGCCGCAGCCGGTGGGCCGCCGTGGCCGGCGGGTCGCCGCCGCCGAGGGCGAAACCGCTCGCGCCGTTGCCGTACGACCAGGTGTACTCGACCGTCACCGGGTCGGCGAAGGAGCCCAGGTCGATGCCGGTGCTGCCGTTGCCGGCGGCGCGGACGCCGCGGATCACGTTGCCCGCGCCGGCGCCGAACTGCACGCCCAGGCCGATGCCCACCCCCGCCGCGCCGGCCGGGTCGCGGTTGTCCGTGAAGTCGCTGTCCAGCACCTGGTTGCCGATCGTGCCCGGGTCGCGCAGCATCAGGCCGGAGCGCACGTTGTCGTGCAGCCACAGCCGGCGCAGCACGGTGTCGCGGCAGCCCCGGCAGACGTACGCGTGACTGCGCGACCCCCGCACCTCCAGCCCCTGCACGGTCCAGTACGCCGTGCGCTGGGTGATCGCCCACTGGTCGGCGGGGATGCCGGCGGCGTCGATGACCGGCCGCTCGTCGCGGTAGTTGCTGAGGGTGATGCGCCGGGCCGCCGTACCGCTGGTGGTGATGGTGATGCCCGCGGCGGGCCGGTAGGTCCCGCCGCGCAGGGCGATCGTCTGTCCCGGCCGGATGGCCGCCACCGCCCGCTGCAGGGTGGCGTACGGCCGGCGCAGGCTGCCGTCGCCGGAGTCCCGGCCGCCGGGGGCGACGTAGATGTCGGCGCGGCGCACCCCGAGGCCGGTCGCCGCCGGCGCGGCCGTGGTGGCGCCCGGGGTCGGTGGGGCCGGCACGGCCGGCCGCAGGGTGGGCGGGGCGAGCGGCCGCGTGGTCAGCGTGGGCAGCGCGATGCCGCTGCCGGCGCCCCCGGGCGGCAGCTCGGTCCGGTGCACCGCGTAGACCATCCCGCCGCCGACCGCCAGCGTCGCGACCGTGCCCACGGCCAGCGCCTTGTGGTGCAGGAACGCCTGGAGCTGGCCGAGGACCGAGGCGCCGGCGGCGGCCCCGGTCTTGGCGATGAGCCCCGCCTTGAGCCCGGCGAGCAGGGCCACCGGCACCGGCAGCGCGGCGACGCCGAGCAGCAGTTCCTCGGGCGCGATCAGTCCCCGGCCCCGCGGGCCGCAGCGCGGGCACTCCCGGACGTGCCGGACCAGGCGCTTGCGCCACAGCGGGTCGGCCGCGCCGTTCCACCGGCGCAGCCGGCTGCTCAGCTCGGGGCAGCGCGGCCGCGCGCCCAGCGCCCGCACGATGCCCCGGGCCGCGTCGAGCTGGGCCTTCATCCGCTGCACCCGCACCGCGGCGTGCCGGGGCGGCACCCGCAGGGCCGCGGCGAGCTCCCCGCGGGTCAGCTCGCCGGCCGTCTCCTGCCACCAGAGCCCGAGCAGGGTCCGGTCGGCGTCGTCGAGCCAGTGCACCGCCCGGACCAGCTCGCGGCGCTGCTCGGCGACCACCAGCTCGGCGGTGGCGCGCTCGGCGAAGTCGCCCTCGGGGTCGGGCAGGTCCGCCGGCTCGGCGGCCCGGCGCAGCCGGGCGGCGCTGCGGGAGCGCAGGTGCAGCTGGATCTGCCGGTACGCGATGGTCACCAGCCAGGACCGGTAGCGCTCCGGCTCGCGCAGCGAGGGCAGGGCGTGGATGGCGCGCAGCATGGTCTCCTGCACCACGTCGTCCACGTCCGGGTGGCCGCCGAGGGCGCGGCCGATGACGTTGTAGACCAACGGGAGGTGGGCGGCGACGAGCTCGTCGAGGGCGCCGGCGCCACCGGCCTGGGCGTCGCGGACGAGCCGGGCCACGTCGTGTCCGACGACCTGACTCTGCGTCACCGCGGGACCCTCCTTCGTCTCCGCCGGACCGGAGCCCGGGGCGGCGCACCGGGCGATCCGCCGGACATAGACGCCTATCGTTGACGGGGCTCCGGCCACGCTCCGACGCCGGCCGGATGAGCTGCGGTAATGCGATGGCGATCGATGGCTGCGCCGTATCGTGACACAGCCCGCGAGGCCTGTAAAGCGAGCCCCCGGCGACCTCGCCGAACATTTTCGCGCGATTTCTGTTGTCCGGTGGCCGGCCGCGCATCTACGACAGTGCCGCTCCACCCCCGGGGCGGTGATGACTCAACGTGACCACATGGGAGCGCTCCCGCTGCCGTGGACCCCGTACGAGAGGACCGGACAGTGTCTGGATCAAGGCTGGCGAGACGTCTCCTGGTGGCCGCGCTGGCGGTCGCCGTTCCCGGGGCCGCGATCGCCTCCGGCACCCTGCCGTCGCAGGCGGCCGCCCTGCCCCCGGCCGGCGGCACCTACCAGCTCGTGGTGACCAAGAGCGGCATGTGCATCGACGTACCCGCCGCCTCCACCACCAACGGCACCACCCTGCAACAGTGGGGCTGCACCACCGGCGCCACCTGGCAACAATTCAAACTCACCGCCACCGGCGCCAACTACCAACTCGTCAACGTCGCCAGCGGCAAATGCATCGACGTCCCCAACTCCTCCACCACCAGCGGCATCCAACTGCAGCAGTACACCTGCGGAACCTCCCAGGCCAACCAGCAATGGAAACTCACCCCCAGCGGCACCGGCACCTTCCAGATCAGCAACCTCAACAGCGGCCTCTGCATCAGCGACCAGGGCGCCTCCACCACCTCCGGCACCCCCGTCATCCAGGAAACCTGCACCGCCAACAGCAACAAACAATGGGCCTTCCGCCCGGTCGCGACCGGCAGCGCGACGGTCGCCGCCGACGGCACCGGCCAGTACCGGACCGTGCAGGCGGCGATCGACGCGGTCCCGGCCGGCAACACCACCCGCCGGGTCATCACCATCAAGGCCGGCACGTACCGCGAGATCGTCACCGTGCCGGCGACCAAGCCGTTCGTGACGCTGCAGGGCCTCGGCGCCTCCGCCGCCCAGACGGTCATCGTCAACAACCACAGCTCGGCCGGCGGCTACGGCACCTCGGGCAGCGCGTCGGTCTTCGTCAACGGCGCCGACTTCGCCGCATCGAACCTGACCATCGCCAACGACTACGGCGAGGGCAGCCAGGCGGTCGCGGCGAACCTCAACGGGGACCGGGCGGTCTTCGACAACGTGCGCTTCCTCGGCAACCAGGACACGTTGCTGCTCAACAACTACCGCGCCTACGTGAAGAACTCCTACGTCGAGGGCACGGTGGACTTCATCTTCGGCGGCGGCACCGCGGTGTTCCACGCCAGCACCATCCACGAGCGCCGCAGCTCCGGCGGGCCGATCACCGCGGCGCGCACCGACCCGGCCAAGGCGTACGGCTTCCTGATCTACAAGTGCACGGTCACCGGCGTGGCCAACAACGTCACCCAGCTCGGCCGCCCGTGGGGCGCCGACGCCCAGGTGCTGGTCCGCGAGTCGGCCCTCGGCGCCACCATCAGAACCGCCCAGCCCTGGACCGACATGTCCGGCAACACGTGGCAGAACGCGCGGTTCCTGGAGTACCGGAACACCGGCTCCGGCGCCGGCACGAACGGCAACCGGCCCCAGCTGAGCGACGCGTCGGCGGCCGCCTACACCCCGCAGAAGTACCTGGCCGGCAGCGACGGCTGGAACCCGGTCGGCTGACTCCCCCGCATCCCTTCGTCCCAGGAGAATCCATGACGTCCCGGAAACGCGCCGCCCTGCTGGCGGCCGTCCTCGCGGTCCCCGCCGCGTTCATCGGCTACTCGGTCCTGCCGTCGCAGGCGGCCGCCCTGCCCCCGGCCGGCGGCACCTACCAGCTCGTGGTGACCAAGAGCGGCATGTGCATCGACGTACCCGCCGCCTCCACCACCAACGGCACCACCCTGCAACAGTGGGGCTGCACCACCGGCGCCACCTGGCAACAATTCAAACTCACCGCCACCGGCGCCAACTACCAACTCGTCAACGTCGCCAGCGGCAAATGCATCGACGTCCCCAACTCCTCCACCACCAGCGGCATCCAACTGCAGCAGTACACCTGCGGAACCTCCCAGGCCAACCAGCAATGGAAACTCACCCCCAGCGGCACCGGCACCTTCCAGATCAGCAACCTCAACAGCGGCCTCTGCATCAGCGACCAGGGCGCCTCCACCACCTCCGGCACCCCCGTCATCCAGGAAACCTGCACCGCCAACAGCAACAAACAATGGGCCTTCCGCCCGGTGGCGGCCGGCCGGCAGTGGCCCGGGACGCCGGACGGCTTCGCCTCCACCGGCGGCGGCACCACCGGCGGCGCGGCCGGGCCGACGGTCACCGTGACCACGCAGGCCGACCTGCAGAAGTACGTCACCGCGACGACCCCGTACGTCATCCGGGTCGCCGCGGCGATCACCATCACGCCCAAGGGCACCGAGCTGAAGGTGCAGTCGAACAAGACCATCGTCGGCGCCGGCACCAGCGGCCAGATCGTCGGCGGCGGCTTCTTCCTCGGCGCCGGCGTCCACAACGTCATCATCCGGAACCTGACCATCCGCGACACCCGGATGGCCGACGACGACCCGGACGACAAGGTCTACGACTACGACGCCATCCAGATGGACACGGCCGACCACGTCTGGATCGACCACAACACGCTCACCCGGATGAACGACGGCCTCATCGACAGCCGCAAGGACACCAGCTACCTGACGGTCTCGTGGAACGTGCTGGCCGAGAACAACAAGACCTTCGGCATCGGCTGGACCGACAACGTCATTGCCCGGATGACGATCCACCACAACTGGATCCACGACACCAACCAGCGCAACCCCAGCACCGACAACGTCGCGCTGGCCCACCTCTACAACAACTACCTGCAGAACGTCACCTCGTACGGCAACTACGCGCGCGGCGCGACCAGGATGGTGCTGGAGAACAGCTACTTCGACAACGTCAAGAACCCGTACTACCCCGACGCCACCGCCCAGCTGCGGCAGAGCGGCAGCGTGGTGGTCAACTCCTCGGGCAGCCAGTCGACGCTCGGCTCGGCGTTCACCCCGAGCAGCTACTACGCGTACACGCTGGACCCGGCGGCCGACGTGCCCGCGCTGCTGAAGCAGTACGCCGGGCCGCAGGCGACCATCGGCCTCTGACGCGGCGGTGCGCCGGGGCCGGCCGCGCGGCCGGCCCCGGCGCGTCTCAGCGGGTCCGCAGGGCGCCGGCGAGCGCCGGTAGGCGGCGGTCTCGGCGGTACAGCGCCATGGCGCTGCGGCCGAGGCGGGCCGCGATCGCCCGGGCGGACACGGCGGCCAGGCCGTCGGCGTCCGCGACGGCGATGCCGGTCCGCACGATCTCGTCCAGGTCGAGCTGCTGGCGCGTACCCTCACCGCCACGGCCGTCGCGGCCGGGGTGGACCGCTTCGCGTCCTACGGCTACTCCTGGCTCGCCCTGGCCGGGCTGCAGCTCGCGGCCCGCACCGACCGGCTCGCCGCGCCGGCCATGGGCGGGTTCCCAGCGCTCGGCGGCCCCTACGGCCCGATGCTGACCGTCACCCACGCCCCATCGCGAGGCGCTGGCCGCCCAGGGCCGGCCGCCCCGCACGACCGCGGTGCGGCCGGGCGACGGGGACTCGGCCGAGGTGACGCTCAGCCCGGAGCAGGCCCGCGTCGGCGACGGCGACCGGCCGACCGGGTGCTGTCCGTCCTGGTCCCCCGGCTGCGTCGGCACTGGTGTTGAATTCCGGTGTGGACCGCCGACTGAGCAGCATCGCCCATGCCCGCCACCCGATCGCGGCGCCGATCCTCGGCGTCAACGTCAACCGGCTGCTGCGCCGCGCCGACCGCCAGCCGGCCGCCCGGATCCTCGATCTGGGGTGCGGGCAGGCCGCCTGGGCCCTGCAGGCGCTGGCCCACCACCCGGACGGGCACGCCGACGGCGTCGACATCGACCGGTACGCCCTGGAGCGCGCGGCGGCCGCGGCCGACGCGCGGGGCCTGGCCGACCGGCTGACGCTGCACGAGCGGGACGCCCGCGACTACGTGCCGGACGGCGAGCACGACCTGGTGCTGTGTGTCGGCTCGACGCACGCGTTCGGCGGGCTCACCGGGACGCTCGCGCTGGCCGGCCGGCACGTGCACCCCGACGGCGTCCTGCTGGTCGGCGAGTGTTTCTGGGAGGCGCCGCCGACGCCCGAGGCGCTGGCGGCGCTGGGCGCCGAGCCGACGGACCACACCGGCCTGGCCGACCTGGTCGCCACCGTCGAAGCGGCCGGCTGGGCCCCGGTGTACGCCCACATCAGCGACACCGCCGAGTGGGACGACTACGAGTGGTCGTGGACCGGGTCGCTGACCGCCTGGGCGCTCGACAACCCGGGCCACCCGGACGCCGCGGCCGCCCTCGCCCTGGCCCGCGACCGCCGCGAGGGCTGGCTGCGCGGTTACCGCAAGGTGCTGGGCTTCGCGACCCTGGTGCTGCGCCGGCGCTGAGCCCCGGCGGCGGCTCAGGTCTCGTAGTACCGGCCCCGTTGCCGCCGGTAGGCCCGGCGGGGATCGCGCCCGAACTGCCGCAGCACGAAGCCGGTCACGGCCGCGCTGGCCAGCGCGACCAGCACGAAGGCGAGCACCGGCGGTCCCTCCACCGGCGCGGACGACCCGGCCGGTCGGGCCTGGGCGGCGTTCGCCACCGCGCCCGGGGCGGCCGGCGGCGGCGCGGTCGGCAGCGCCGCGAAGTCGACGATGCCGCTGCTCTCCAGCAGCGTCATGTGGGTCATGACGAACTGGTTGGTGCGCTGGGCCAGCTTGCGCACCGTGTCGTTGCGGGTGCTGGCCCGGATCGTGGCGATGGCCGGGAAGATCTTGCCGTGCGCGGCCCGCAGCCGGTCGATGTAGATCCGGTCGAAGTCCTCGCCCTCCGCGTCGCGCATCTCGGCGAGCCAGCCCTGCTGGTCGGCGTTGGGCTTGCTCGGCAGGGCCACGTCCAGCTTCTTGGCCGCGTCCCGGACGAGCTTGTCCAGCGCGACGTGTTGCGCGGCGATGTCGCGCCCGATGGCCTGGATCCGCGGATCGCCCGACTTCTCCTGGGCCATCTCGCCGGCGGGGATCTCCCACAGCCCGGCGAGGCGGACCTTGACCGCGAAATCGCGGTCGGCGTCGGAGACGTCGCCCCGGCCGCGGTCGGTGAGCAGCCCGTTGGGCGGCACCGGTACGCCGGGTTCGGCCCGCGCCTGCTGCGGGTCGAACAGCATCACGATGACGGCGAGCAGCGCGGCACCGGACAAGTGGCGACGCCACCGCGGCATCCGAACGACGGCGAACACGTCGGCCTCCAGACAGGGGGGTGGGACGAACCCTGGTGAGCGGTGATACGGGGTGCGGGCCCCTTCGGATCAATCCCCGGGACGGATCTTGGCGGAGCGGCGCCGCCTCCCGGTCACCCGGACGGGGCGACGAGGGCCGCCGTGAGCACGGCGGCGGTGCGTTCCTGCCATTCGTCCGCGGTCCACCGGCAGACGTCGGTGAACTGCAGGTAGGTCTCGGCATTGCCGTGGACGAACGCGATGTCGCGGGCCAGCTCGACGGTCAGCCCGGGCTTGAGGGCGCCCCGGCCGGCGAGCAGCTCCGCGAGAAGGCCGTGCGCCAACCGGGTCTGCGCCTGGTTGGCGTCCCACTGCGCGGCCACCTCGGGGTCCGTGCCGGTGGCTCCGCGCACCACCCGCATGAGCGGGGCGATCCGGTCCAGGATGACCCGGCCGGTGGCCAGCCACAGCGCGATGATCCGGGCCGGATCGGTCTCCTGCCGGATCTCCTGGACCCACGGCCGGTCCAGCAGCGGCACGGGGTCGTCGTCGCCGACCGCGGCGACGTCCAGCGCCTCCTTGAGCAGGGTCCGCTTGTTACCGAAGTGGAAGTAGACCGTCTGCACGGCGACGCCGGCCTGCTCGGCCACCTGATCCAGCCGCGTCGGGCCGTAGCCGTGCGCGACGAACTGCGCGGCCGCGGCGGCCACGATGCGCCGGCGGGTGGCCCGCGCCCGCTCGGCCCGGCTGACCCGGGGCTTGACTTGTCCGGCTTCCACCACGTCAAGCTCCCGGTCGCCGACCTCGCCCGCAGCCGGAAGTGGTACGCCACCGTGCTCGGCCTGCGCGTCGAGATCGAGTTCATCGAGGACGGGGCGCTGCGCGGGCTGGCCCTGACCGACGCGAGCGGTCGGCTGCGCCTGGCCCTGCGGCTCGATCCCGTACGGGCGGCGGCCCTCGCCGGCTTCGACCCGATCGCCCTCGAGGTGCCCGCCCGCGACGACGTGCAGGCCTGGCGGGTCCGGCTGGACGAGCTGGGCCAGCCCCACGGCGGCGTCGTGGCCGGGCACCGCGGCGGCGCGGTCCTGGTCGGGCTGCACGATCCGGACGGCATCGAGATAAGGCTCTACGCGGACTGAGCCACCGCCCAGCACCGACTCGGAGGAAAGCCATGAGCACCCTGCCCGTCACCGACGACAAGAGCACCGCGATCGCCTCCATCCGCCTGATGGCGTCGGGAGAGCTCGCCGACCTGGCGGCCGTCTACACCGCGGACGTCGTCAACCGCGAGGCCCGCAACGAGCCGCCCGACACCCGCGGAACCGGCCCGGCAGCCCTGTACGCCACCGCGCGCTGGCTGCGCACCGCCTTCTCCGACCTGGCCTGGGAGATCCACGACGCGGCCCGGGACGGCGACCTGGTCGTCGTGCACGCCACGATGTCCGGCCGCCAGACCGGGCCGTTCGTCTCGTACGAGCCCGACGGCTCGATCGGTGCAGTCTTCCCGCCCCGCGGCCGCCGCTTCGCCGTCACCCAGACCCACTGGTTCCGCATGCGGGACGGCAGGGTGGCCGAGCACTGGGCCAACCGCGACGACCTCGGCATGGGCCGGCAGCTCGGCTGGACGCCACCGAGCCCGGCCTACCTCGTCCGGATGCTGCTGGCCCGCCGCCGGGCCAGGCGCGCCGCGGCCGCCGCGAGCCCGGCCACCACCTCCTGACCCCGCCCCAGGACCGGACGGAAACCCGCCCCCAGGACCGGACGGAACCCGCCGCCGGGCCCCGCTCAGAGGTCGATCAGCTCCACGGACACCCGTACCGTGTCGCCCGCCTCGACCTCCTCGGCCCGGCGGACCGCCCGCTTGACCGGCAGCGCGTAGCTGTCGCGCGCGCCGTCCGGGAAGATGGACGTCGTCCAGGCGGTGCCGCCGATCCGGACCCGGACCCGCAGCGAGCCGAACCCGCGGGCCCGGCCGCCGGCGCGTTCCCGGATCTCCGCGGAGGCCCCGGCCGGCAGGCTGACGAAGGTCCAGCTGTCGAGCTTGCGGGCGTCCCAGATCCACAGTTCGGCCTCGAAGTCCACCACCATCGCCGCAGCATCGCACGAGGGTCCGACAACGCCGCCGCGCTTGCCAACGCCGGTGTCTTCGCCGAGCATCGACGCATGTCCCGGATATCGAAGTACATAGATGCCATGAGGCGCCCGGCGGCGCGGGCCGCGCTCGCCGCCGCGCTGCTGTCGGCCCTCGTCGCCGCGCCCGCGTCCGCCGCCCCGGCCTCGCCCCCCACGGCGCCCTGGACCGGCGCCTGGGCGACCAGCCCGCAGCGCGAGGCGGGCCCGGCCTTCGCCGACCAGACCCTGCGCATGCTGGTGCACCCCACGCTCGGCGGCGCCCCGGTACGGCTCCGGCTCAGCAACGAGTACGGCGACCAGGACGTCACCTTCGGCGCGGTCGGCGTGGCCCGGGCGGCCGCCTCCGGCGCACCCGACCTGGTGGCCGGCACCAGCCGCCCGGTCACCTTCCGCGGCCGGGGCGCCGTCACGGTCCGGGCCGGCACCCACGTCCTCAGCGACCCGGTGCCGCTGGCCGTCGCGTACGGCCAGGACCTCGCGGTCGACCTCTACGTCACCGCGGGCGGCGACGCGGCCGCGATCACCGGGCACGACGCCGCCCAGGGCACCCAGTTCGTGGCGGACGGCGACCGGGCCGGCGCACCGGGAGCGGCGTTCACCGGCACCGTGAACTCCTGGTTCTGGCTGGCCGGGGTCGACGTGCGACCGGCGCCGGCCGTGCCGGGCAGCATCGTGGCGCTCGGCGACTCGATCACCGACGGGGCGTACACCACCTGGAACGGCAACGACCGGTGGACCGACGTGCTCGCGGCCCGGCTCCAGGCGCTGCCCGCCCGGCGGCGGTTCGGCGTGCTCAACGAGGGCATCGGCGGCAACCAGGTCCTGACCGACCGCACCGACTGCTGCGGCGCCGGGACCAGCGTCTCGGCCCTGCGGCGGGAGCGCACTGACGTGCGGCAGCAGACCCGGGTGCGGTACCTGATCCTCGCCGAGGGGATCAACGACATCGGCTACCACGCCGACGCCGACGCGCTGATCGCCGGGATGCGGACGATCGCCGACCGGGCCCACCGGGCCGGCCTGCGGGTGATCGGGGCGACGATCACGCCGTACGGGTGCGACGCCGGGTGCTTCGACGCCACCCAGGAGGCCACCCGGCAGCGGGTCAACGCCTGGGTGCGGGGCAGCGGGGCGTTCGACGGGGTCGCGGACTTCGACGCGGTGCTGCGGGACCCGGCCGATCCGGCGCGGGTGCTGCCGGCGTACCAGGCCGACCCGCTGCACCCCGACATCGCCGGTCAGCGGGCGATGGCGCAGGCCGTGGACCTGAGCCTGTTCCGCTGAGCTGGGCCGACTGAGGCTGCGTTAAGGTCGGCCCATGCCGTACGACGTCGCCCGGGTCCGGGCCACCTATCCCGCGCTGGCCGAGGGCTTCGCCCACCTCGACGGGGCCGCCGGCACCCAGGTGGCCGCGCCGGTCGCCGACGCGATCGCCGCGACGCTGCGCCGGGCGGTGTCCAACCGCAGCGCGGCCTTCGAGCCCGGCCGCCGGGCCGCGGAGATCGTCGCCGCCGCCCGGTCCGCCGTGGCCGACCTGGTCGGCGGCGAGCCGGCCGGGGTGGTCCTCGGCCCGAGCGCGACCGCCCTGACGTACGTGGTGGCGCGCACCCTGGCGCAGTCCTGGCGGCCCGGCGACGAGGTGGTCGTGTCGCGGCTCGACCACGACGCCAACGTGCGGCCCTGGGTGCAGGCGGCCGAGGCCGCCGGGGCCACCGTCCGCTGGGCCGAGTTCGACCCCGACGGCGACCTGCCCGCGAAGCAGTACGCCGACCTGGTCGGCCCACGCACCCGGGTGGTGGCGGTGACGGCCGCCAGCAACGTGACCGGGGCGATGCCGCGGGTCCGGGAGATCGCCGACCTGGCCCACGCGGCCGGCGCCCTGGTGTACGTCGACGGCGTGCACGCCACCGCGCACGTGCCGACCGACGTGGCGGAACTGGCCGCGGACTTCTACGTCACCAGCGCGTACAAGTGGTCCGGCCCGCACCTCGCGGCCGTGGTCGCCGCCCCGGCCCGGTGGGAGTCGCTGCGGCCGGCCAAGCTGATCCCGTCGTCCGACGCGGTGCCGGACCGCTTCGAGTTCGGCACCCCGAGCTTCGAGCTGCTGGCCGGGATGACCGCGGCCGTGGACCACCTGGCCGCCCTGCCGGAGCTGTCCGGCGCGGGCGCCGCCACGCCCGGGGCGTCGCGCCGGCAGCGGGTGGTGGCCGGCATGGGCGTGGCCGCCGCGTACGAGGCGGAGCTGCTGAAGCGGCTGCTGGCCGGCCTGCACGCCGACCCGGCCGTGACGGTGCTCCCGGCCCCGGCCGAGCGGTGCCCGACGGTGTCGTTCCGGGTCCGGGGCCAGTCCCCCGCCGAGACCGCCGCCGCGCTGGGCGAGCAGGGCGTCTGCGTCTTCTCGGGCGACTACTACGCCTACGAGTACTTCACGGCGACGGGGTTGCGGGACAGCGGGGGCGCGGTCCGGGCCAGCATCTACCACTACAACACCGCCGCCGAGGTCGACCGGCTGCTGGGGGCGCTCGGCTCCGGTTCCTGACGGCGGCGCGGCCCTGACGGGCGGGGCGGGTCCTGTGGCCCGTGGTCCCGGCCGGCGCGAGCAGGTCCCGCGGGCCGGCGCGTCAGCGCCGGCGGTCCCGGTGAGCACGCGGCCTGCGGTCAGCCCGGACCGGTCCCGCGGCGCGCGGTCGGGAAAGCGCGAGCCGGGCGCGCCGCCCGCGACCCCGCCAAGCACGCACCCCGCGATCCCGCACGCACGCGGCCCGCAGTCAGCCCGCGCCGGTCCCACAGCCCGCGGTCCGGCGAAGCGCGAGCCGGTCACACCGCGGCCGCTGACAGGCAGATCACCGGCGGCCGAGGCCGGTGCCCGGCCGCGTGGCCACCCGGACCGCCCCGGCGCCCTCAGAGCCCGCGCCCGCCCGTCAGGTAGCGCGGAGCGCCTCGTCCAGCTCCCGCAACAGCTCCCCGGGGCGTCCCCCGCCGGCCGGCGCCGCGGGATAGCGCCGGAGCACCGCGACAACCGCCGGCGTCACCCGCTGCCGGGCCCGGGTCAGCTGCTCGGCGCCGACGGCCCGGTCGTCGCCCGCCCGCAGCTCGGCCGCCCGCGCCGCGTGGGCCGCGGCCCCGAGGATGTGTTTGACCTGGTGCGGATCGGCCAGCGGATGCAGATACGCCGCCGAGGCCGCGCTCATCGCCGCGCGCGCCGCGTCGGCCGCGGCCGCGGTGCTCGCCTCCCGGGCCGCCCGCAGGGCCGCCCACGCGGTGTCGCGCAGCGCCTTCCCGCGCCGGCCGCCGCGGGCGAACGTCCACGCGGCGTCGATCGCGTCGCGGGCGCGGAAGTCGCCCGGGTGGGCCTGCTCGAAGATCTCCAGCGCCTCCCCGGCGTAGCCGGCCACGGCCCGCAGGTCCGCCGGGCTCAGCGCGATCCCGCTGGTTCCACTCGGCACGGTGGCCATCCTCGTGCACGCACCGGGGGCGCCGCCACCCGCCGCTCACACCCGGCGCCGTCGATGCATGCTGCCTACCGCATCGATGGGGGTCACGGTGTCGCCCGTTGGAGTGGTCACCCCGCCGCGCCGTTGACGACGTGCGGCGCCGCGAACAGACTCCCGGGGTGGCCGTGCGACGGGGGCGGCCTCTACCGGGAGTGGGCCCATGGCGGAGGTCGGACCTCCTTACCTGTTCGGCGGGGACGCCGGCAGGTGCTACACCGTCACCTGCGACGTGGACACCACCGTGCTGGAGATGGCCGTCCGCGGCCGCTTCAGCCTGCGGCTGAGCGTGGACGTGTACGCGGCGCTGCGCAAGTGTCTCGCCGAGCACCCGGCGGCGATCATCGTCGATCTCGCGCGGTTCGACGACCCGTACGCCGGC
The DNA here is from genome assembly GCF_016862275.1 of Actinoplanes nipponensis. GTDB lineage: Bacteria > Actinomycetota > Actinomycetes > Mycobacteriales > Micromonosporaceae > Actinoplanes > Actinoplanes nipponensis. The sequence goes on from NZ_BOMQ01000052.1 coordinate 85,968, forward strand.
AGCGCGGCGATGTGGCTGGCCGTGAACCGGGCGGCCACGGCCATGTACCCGCCCGTCCGGATGGCGTTGGCCGTGTCCCCGGCGACCCCGCTGGCCGGCCGGTTGCGCCGCCTCGGCGTGCGGCTCCCGGTCTTCCCCACAACGGCGCAGGCCCAGGAGGTGATGGCCGGCGCCCCGGTGAAGGAGCGCCTGCGCCTGGGCGGGCTGCCTCCCGATCCGTCGTCGGTGTGCGTGGCCGGCGATCTCGTCGACGCCGCCTGCGACACCTGGCACCTGCCGGAGCTGCGCGAGCCCAGCCGGGCCATCATGTCGGCGCTGGTCGGCAACGCCGTCGAGCACGCCGGCACCGAGCTCGGCGCCGCCGTCTGGCGGCGCGGGACCGGGCTGCACCTCTCGGTCCGCGACGGCGATCCCCGGCTGCCGCGCCTGCTGGACCGCCAGGCCGGCGGGCGGGGCCGCGGGCTGCGGATCGTCGACGGCAAGTCCACGGCGTGGGGCGCGATCCCCACCGCCGACGGCAAGATGGTCTGGGCCACCCTGCGGACCCGGCGACAGTGGATCACCTGACCGCCGGGGTCCGGATCCAGCCCAGCGTGCGCTCCACCGCGGCCTGCCAGTTCTCGTGCTCCGCGGCGCGCCGGGCCGGGTCCATCGCCGGCGCCCACTGCGCCGCCCGGTGCCAGTTGCGGCGCAGGCCGGCCAGGTCGGGCCAGTAGCCCACGGCCAGCCCGGCCGCGTACGCCGCGCCCAGCGACACCGTCTCGGCGACCATCGGGCGTACCACCGGCACGTCCAGCACGTCGGCGATGAACTGCATCAGCAGGTTGTTCGACGTCATGCCGCCGTCCACGTTCAGCGCGCGCAGGGCCAGCCCGGAGTCGGCGTTCATCGCGTCGACCACCTCGCGGGTCTGCCATCCGGTGGCCTCCAGCACCGCCCGGGCCAGGTGGCCCTTGGTGACGTAGCTGGTCAGGCCGGCGATCACGCCGCGGGCGTCGCTGCGCCAGTGCGGGGCGAACAGGCCGGCGAAGGCCGGGACGATGTAGCACCCGCCGTTGTCGTCCACCGTCCGGGCCAGCGTCTCGATCTCCGCGGCGCTGCCGATCAGGCCGAGGCCGTCGCGGAACCACTGCACCAGCGAGCCGGTGACCGCGATCGAGCCCTCCAGCGCGTACGTGGCGGGCTCGCCGGCCAGCTGGTACGCCACCGTGGTGAGCAGCCCGTGGCCCGAGCGCACCGGCTCCGTTCCGGTGTTGAGCAGCAGGAAGCCGCCCGTGCCGTACGTGCACTTGGCCTCGCCGGGGCTGAAGCAGGTCTGCCCGAACAGGGCGGCCTGCTGGTCGCCCAGCGCCGCGCCGATCCGCACGCCCGGCAGCGCGGTGGTCGCCGTGCCGAGGACACCGACCGACGGGCGCACCTCGGGCAGCATGGCCATCGGCACCCCGAAGAAGTCGCACGCCTCGGCCGACCAGCGCAGGGTGCGCACGTCCAGCAGCATGGTCCGGCTGGCGTTGGTCACGTCGGTCACGTGCAGCCCGCCGGTCAGGTTCCAGATCAGCCAGGTCTCCATCGTGCCGAACAGCACCTCGCCGCGTTCGGCGCGCTCGCGCAGCCCCGGCGTCTCGTCGAGCATCCAGCGGATCCGCGGCGCGGAGAAGTAGCCGGCCAGCGGCAGCCCGCAGCGCTCCTGCACGGCCGCGGCCCCCGGCTCGCCGGCCAGGCCGGTGACCATGGCGGCGGTCCGGGTGTCCTGCCAGACGATCGCCGGGCCGACCGGGACGCCGGTGTGCCGGTCCCAGAGCACGGTGGTCTCGCGCTGGTTGGTGATGCCCAGCGCAGCCACCTGGCCGGCGGTGATGCCGGCCTCGGCCAGCGCCTGCGGGGCGAGCCGGCGCACGTTGCGCCAGATCTCGGCGGCGTCGTGCTCGACCCGGCCGGGCCGCGGGTACGACTGGTGGTGCTCGCGCTGCACCACCGACACCAGCCGGCCCTGCCGGTCGAAGACGATGCACCGGGTGCTGGTCGTCCCCTGGTCGACGGCGACCACGTAGCGCTCGGTCACGAGCCGACCTTGGCCAGGTCGCGGGAGACGGCCCGGGCGATCTCCCGGACCAGGGCCACCAGGGCGGCCCGCGGCCGGCCGGCGGAGTCGCAGATCCGGTCGGTGGGGCCGGAGACGCCGATCGCGCCGACCACCAGCCCGCCGTACGTGCGGATCGGCGCGGCCACGCCGGCCTGCCCGGCGACCGACTCCTCGACCTCGGCCGCCCACCCTTGCGTGCGCACCTCGGCGAGGGTCCGGCGCAGCGCCGCGCCCTTGGTCACCGTGCGCCGCGTGTACGCGGTCAGCGGCCCGGCCCCGGCGTCCCGCGCGCTGAGCGCGTCGTGGGCCAGCAGCACCTTGCCCAGGGCGGTGGCGTGGGCCGGCAGCAGCGCCCCGGTCTCGAGCTGCTGCGGGGTGTCGTCGGGCCGGAACACGTGGTGCACCACCAGCACCTGACCGTCGAGCAGGGCGCCCACCCGCACCGCCTCCCCGCTGCGGGCGGCGAGCGGGTCGGCCCAGTTGATCACCCGCGAGCGCAGCTCGTTGCGGTCCAGCGGCCGGGTGCCGGGCGCGAGCACCGCCGCGGCGAGCTGGTAGCGCCCGGTGGCCGGGTCCTGCTGGACGAAGCCGACGTGCCGCAGGGTGCGCAGGATGCCGTGGGTGGTGGCCTTGGCCAGGCCCAGCGACGCCCCGATCTCGCTGGCCCGCAGCCAGCCGGAGCCGGCGGCGAGCAGCCGGATGACGGCCGCCGCACGCTCGATGGACTGGATGAGGCCGGGCACGACCGTGATCGTAGCCCGCGAAATGGTTCGACATCGTCGAACCGTCGTCGTTGCCGCCGGGTGCGGGCGTGCCTACCGTTCCGGGTCTGACCTCACAGACGGAAGGGACGGCCGGTGGCGGACTTCGTCGGCGCGGTGGACCAGGGCACCACCAGCACCCGATTCATGATCTTCGACCGGTCGGGCGCCGAGGTGGGCCGGCACCAGCTGGAGCACGAGCAGCTCATGCCCCGGGCGGGCTGGGTCGAGCACAACCCGTTGGAGCTCATCGGCAACACGCACACGGTGATCCGGACGGCGCTGCAGCGCACCGGGCTCGGCCCGGCCGACCTGGCCGCGCTGGGCATCACCAACCAGCGCGAGACCACCGTGGTGTGGGACCGCCGGACCGGCCGCCCGCTGCACAACGCGATCGTCTGGCAGGACACCCGGACCGACCGGATCGCCGCCGCGCTGCACCGCGACGGGCGCGCCGAGCTGGTCCGCGAGCGCACCGGGCTGCCCCCGTCGCCGTACTTCTCCGGCGGCAAGCTGCAGTGGCTGCTGGAGAACGTCAGCGGGCTGCGCGCCGCCGCCGAGCGCGGCGACGCGGTCTTCGGCACGGTCGACAGCTGGCTGCTGTGGAACCTCACCGGCGGGATCGACGGCGGCGTGCACGTCACCGACGTCACCAACGCCAGCCGCACCATGCTGATGGACCTGGAGACGCTGGACTGGGACGACGAGCTGCTGGAGATCTTCGGCGTGCCGCGGGCCATGCTGCCGGCCATCCGCGCGTCCAGCGACCCGGCCGGCTACGGCGTCACCCGCGCCGACGGCCCGCTCGGCGGCGCCGTGCCGCTCACCGGCGCGCTCGGCGACCAGCAGGCCGCCATGGTCGGGCAGGTCTGCTTCTCCCCCGGCGAGGCCAAGAACACCTACGGCACCGGCAACTTCATGCTGCTCAACACCGGCACCAAGCCGGTCCGGTCGGCCAGCGGCCTGCTCACCACCGTCTGCTACCGGTTCGGCGACGAGCCCCCGGTGTACGCCCTGGAAGGCGCGATCGCGGTCACCGGCGCGGCCGTGCAGTGGCTGCGCGACCAGCTCGGCGTGATCACCGACGCCGCGCAGAGCGAGGCCCTCGCCGCCCGGGTGCCCGACAACGGCGGCGTCTACTTCGTCCCGGCGTTCTCCGGCCTGTTCGCGCCGTACTGGCGCTCCGACGCGCGCGGCGCCATCGTCGGGCTGTCGCGCTACGACACCGGCGCCCACATCGCCCGGGCCACCCTCGAGGCCATCTGCTACCAGAGCCGCGACGTCATCGAGGCGATGGAGCGCGACTCCGGCGTCCACCTCGAGGTGCTCCGGGTCGACGGCGGGGTGACGGCCAACGCGCTCTGCATGCAGTTGCAGGCCGACATCCTGGGCGTACCGGTGAGCCGCCCCGCGGTGGCCGAGACCACCGCGCTGGGCGCCGCCTACGCGGCCGGCCTCGCGGTCGGCTTCTGGTCCTCGACCGAGGAGCTGCGCGCCAACTGGCGCGAGGCCCGGCGGTGGCTGCCGCACTGGTCCGGCGAGCAGCGGGCCACCGGGTACGCCGGCTGGCAGAAGGCCGTCCAGCGCACCCTCGACTGGGTCGACGTCGCGTGAGCTCCGCAGCCAGGGGCCCGTCAGAAGGGAACTGCCCATGAGAACCGGCACATTGTCACCGCAGTCCCGCGCAGCCGCGATCGCGGCGCTGTCCGGCGAGGAGCTGGACGTCCTGGTGATCGGCGCCGGCGTGGTCGGCGCCGGCGCCGCCCTGGACGCCGTCACCCGGGGGCTGTCGGTGGGCCTGGTGGAGGCCCGCGACTTCGCCAGCGGCACCTCCAGCCGCTCCAGCAAGCTCATCCACGGCGGCCTGCGCTACCTGGAGATGCTGGACTTCGGCCTGGTCCGCGAGGCGCTGCGGGAACGCGGGCTGCTGATCCAGCGGCTGGCCCCGCACCTGGTGCGCCCGGTGCCGTTCCTCTACCCGTTGCAGCACCGCGGCTGGGAACGCCTGTACGCCGGCGCCGGCGTCGCGCTCTACGACACCATGGGCATCTCCAGCGGCAACGCCCGCGGCCTGCCCCGGCACCGGCACCTCGGCCGCCGCGCCGCGCTGCGGGTCGCCCCCGGGCTCAAGCCGGAGGCGCTGGTCGGCGCGCTGCAGTACTACGACGCTCAGGTCGACGACGCCCGGCACACCATGTTCCTGGCCCGCACGGCCGCCGCGTACGGCGCGCACGTCGCCTCCCGCACCCGGGTGACCGGCTTCCTGCGCGAGGGCGAGCGGGTCACCGGCGTGACCGCGGTCGACCTGGAGCACGACGTCACGTTCGAGATCCGGGCCCGCCAGGTGATCAACGCGACCGGCGTGTGGACCGACGACACCCAGGCGCTGGTCGGCGAGCGCGGGCAGTTCCACGTCCGCGCCTCCAAGGGCGTGCACCTGGTCGTGCCGCGCGACCGCATCCACTCGGCCACCGGGCTGATCCTGCGCACCGCGACCAGCGTGCTGTTCGTGATCCCGTGGGGGCGGCACTGGATCGTCGGCACCACCGACACCGACTGGAACCTGGACAAGGCGCACCCGGCCGCGTCCAGCCGCGACATCGACTACCTGCTGACCGAGGTCAACAAGGTCCTGGTGACCCCGCTGACCCGGCAGGACGTGCAGGGCGTGTACGCCGGCCTGCGCCCGCTGCTGTCCGGCGAGTCGGAGATGTCGTCGCAGCTGTCGCGGGAGCACACGGTCGCCAGCCCGGCGCCGGGGCTGGTCGTGGTGGCCGGCGGCAAGTACACGACGTACCGGGTGATGGCGCGCGACGCCGTCGACGCCGCGGCGCACGGGCTCGGCGGGGGCGTGCCGGCCTCGTGCACGGAGAACGTGCCGCTGCTGGGCGCGGAGGGCTTCGCCGCCCTGTGGAACCAGCGCCGGGTGCTGGCCCGCGAGGCCGGCCTGCACGTGGCCAGGGTCGAACACCTGCTGCGCCGGTACGGGACGCTGGTCGACGAGGTGCTGGAGCTGGTGCGGCGGGACCCGGCGCTGGGTGAGCCGCTGGCCGGGGCCGAGGACTACCTGCGGGCGGAGATCGCGTACGCCGCGGCGCGGGAGGGTGCGCGGCACCTGGAGGACGTCATGACCCGGCGGACGCACATCTCGGTGCAGACCTTCGACCGGGGGCTGGCCGCCGCCCGGCCCGCCGCCGAGCTGATGGCCGCGGTGCTGGGCTGGAGCGCGGAGCAGGCCGACCGCGAGGTCGAGCACTACACCGCCCGGGTGCGCGCGGAGCGGGCCTCGCAGGAACAGCCGGACGACGAGACCGCCGACGCCGCCCGGCTGGGCGCGCCGGAGGTGGTCCCGCTGGTCGGCCAGCCCGGCTGACCCGGCGCGACCCAGGCGGACCGGTCCGGGCCGGCGGACCGGTCCGGGCCGGCGGGCGCGGCCGGTTCGTGGAGCGAGGAACCGCCGAGGCGCCCGCGCGCGGTTCGTTCCCGGTCGTGGCCATCGGTCCGTCGAATCCGGATCTGCCGAGAAGCGTGCATCCGGAGCGGCAGGACCACGCCGGTTGTCGATGCCGGCGGGGAGAAGTCACCCGCGAAAGGTCCTACGGACGCGCCTGGAGGTGACGAAATAGGCGGTCATCAGGACGGGCGGAATCGCGTCGATCGCCAGGCCCACTGTCGACTTCATGCCCATGGCATGCCATCCCACCAGAAAGGACAGCGACAGGATGTTGAAAATGACGTTGTGCGCGACGGCGGAACGTTTCCTCTTCCCCATGAGCAGGTACAGGACAACGGTGTAGAGGATCAATGACGCGTTCGAAGTGACATAGAACGTCAAAGCGGGCGCTGAAACGAACGACGTGAGGCCGACCAGCGACGGGTCAGCGGCGATGACGAGCGAGGCGATGGTCAGCGCCAAGCCGTGCAGCGCCAACCCGGCCAGCGCGACGAGATAGACGACAAGCCATCCCCGGATCGGAGTGCGCCCGGCCTCCGGCCCGTCACCGGACAGCCGCTCCGCTGACACCAGACCGCCGGAATTCGCCCGGCCCGGCGCTTGACCACTCGTGTCCACTTCGGATCTGCCTCCACCTGAAAGCTCTCCGCGAATCCGCGTCGTCTCCATCCTTCGGCCTGTACGCCGCACCGTCCATCCTGGTAGCACCCCTTTCCAGGCTGGTGCCACCCGCACCATGCCTCTCGGCCAGGCATCCTCATCTACCGCCGCCCCGTGCGCGCGGGCCTTGTGCGCGGGTCCGCGGGCGTTCGCCCAGCCGGGTCGGTGCACCCCGTTGACACGGCGGTGTGACACGGTCAATTCGGCCGACCGGACGATGGCGCACCCGCAGCGGCGACATACGGGTGCCTCGCGCCGGCCTCTTCCATGTCGTCGAGGGAGCCCGGGACCTTCGAAGCCGGTTCCGCGCGCATCGCGACCGAAATGGGCCCGGTTGTCATCGCATGCGACCCGAACACCATGCGCATCATGGACCGGAAGCGCCAGTGCGAAGCAGTAGTACTTTGACGGGCCCGGTGGCAGAGCCGGCTATTGCGGTGGATGTCTCGGCATCCCAGGCGTGCCCACACTATGATTTCGGTGTGACGGCACCCGGGTCTGGATGCACTTCCACCTCGACAAACACGCGCCGAGGACCCCTGATCATCACACCGGGGAGCTTCGTATGCTGGCGCTGATCATTGACGATTCGGCAGTCATCCGTTCCATCCTGAGGGGGTACCTGCTGCCGTTCGGCTTCAACGTCTACGAGGCCGTGGACGGCTTGGACGCCCTGGACCTGCTCGCTGAGATTCCGACCGTTCCGGACCTCGCCCTGATCGACTGGCACATGCCGCGGATGAACGGCCTCGAGTTCCTCCGGAGCATCCGGCGTCGACAGGATCTGGCCGAGATGGTGCGCATGATGGTGACCAGCGAGAGCGAACCAGGCAGCATCGTCCGAGCCCTGGCCGCCGGAGCGCACGAGTACCTGCTGAAGCCCTGCACCGCCGACGATCTGGGCGACAAGCTTGCCTACCTGGGGATGGTGGCGCCCGTGACAGGGCGCTGAGCTGCGAGAATCTCGATTCGGCCGGGTCGAACCTGGCTCGCCACACGAGTTGACGGATTCCCCAGAAGCAGGTTGTCGGCCAGAGACTTCATCTGGCGCAGCCGGTGGACTCATTCACCGCAAATAAGGCGCGGTTCGGCGGACGCTGGTCATCCTGGTTGCCGACGGCGACCAAGCAGCCCCGAGTCGTTGCGTGTGGAGATGTCACGCAGGCAACTGCGACGCAAGGGGTTCTTACTGTCTCGCCGGTGCGGCGCGGAAACGAACCGCCGGGACGGCGACAGATGGCCCCTGGACAGGGACGATACGGTTCTTATTCTGCCACGTACGGTCCGCCGCCGGCTCGCCTCCCTGGCGCGTCACCTGGACCGGCTGGGCACCGGGCGCTGCGGCGGGCGGGCGTCGGGGCCGCCGTCGGACTCCTGCTGGGCCTGCTGCCGGGTCTGATCCTGGTGCTAGCCACCGGGGGGCCGACGCGGTCACCACGGCCGCCGTGCCGGTCTCCTTCGGGGCGATCGGCTCGCTGCCGGGGGCGCTCATCGGGGCCGTGCACTGGACCGTCCGGCTCGCCGACGTCCCCGTCGACGTCGGCGCGGCGTCCGGGCCGCTCGCCGTGCTGCGCACCGACCGCGCGAACACCCTGGCCGCCGCCTCGATCGCGGCCCTGTGCGTCGACGCCTGGCTGCGCGGGTTCGGTTTCGCGGGCATCGCCGCCGCGGCGTTCCTGGCGGTGTGCCACCTGCGGGCCTGGGGGCGATGGGTCATCCTGGTGCGGGGCCGGCTCGCGCTGACCGGGCGGCTGCCCTGGGCGCCGGCCGCCTTCCTCGAGGAGGCGCACCGGCGCGGGGTGCTGCGGCAGTCCGGCGCGTACTACCGGTTCCGGCACCTGCGGCTGCGGGACCATCTGGCCGCCCACGACCGGCGTCAGGAAGGACGGGTATGACAGCGAACCAGGAGCGGGAGTCCGCGGAGGAACGGCTCGCCGGGCTGGGCCTCGAGCTGCCGCAGCCCATGCCCCCGGCGGGCAGCTACCTCGGCGTGAAGCGGCACGGCGAGTTGCTGTACGTCTCGGGCCACGGCCCGGTACGGGTCGACGACCGGGGCCGGCTGCCCGGGCGGGCCGACCGCGAGATCGCGTGGGCGGACGTGCCCGCCAACCTGGTCCGGGGCAAGGTGGGGCGGGACGTCACGGCCGGGCAGGCGCACGAGGCGGCCCGGCTGACCGGCCTGTTCCTGCTGGCGGCGGTGCGCGCGGAGGCGGGATCGCTGGACCGGGTGGCGTCGGTGCTCAAGGTGTTCGGCATGGTGAACTGCGCGCCCGGGTTCACCGCGACGCCCGCGGTGCTCGACGGGTGCTCCGAGCTGCTGGTCAGCGTGTTCGGCCCCCGGGTCGGCCAGCACGCCCGGTCCGCGATCGGGGTGGCCGAGCTGCCGTTCGACATCTGCGTGGAGATCGAGATGGTCGTCGCCCTCGGCTGACCGCGGCGCATTCGACCGCCACCCCTTGTGAACGCTAACATCAGCCTCGGACACCCGGAGAGACGAAGGACGAGCCGCATGCCGAACGCCGACGACCACGACCTGCGCCACGCCGTGCTGCGGGCCAACCGGATGATCCCGGAGGCCGGTCTTGCCGCCCTCACCTGGGGAAACGTCAGCGGCGTGGACCGCGCGGCGGGCATCTACCTGATCAAGCCGTCCGGCGTGGCCTATCCCGAGCTGACCGCCGACCTGCTCGTGCCGGTCGACCTGGAGACCGGCCGGGTGGTCTCCGGGCGGCTCAAGCCCTCGGTCGACAGCGAGACCCACCGCGCCTTCTACCTGCGGTGGCCGGAGATCGGCGGGATCACCCACACCCATTCCACCCACGCCGTCGCGTTCGCCCAGGCCCGCCGGGACGTGCCCGTGCTGGGCACCACGCACGCCGACACCTTCAGCGGCCCGGTCCGGGTCACCCGCGACCTGACCCCGGCGGAGTGCGAGCGCGACTACGAGTTCAACACCGCCCGGGCCGTCATCGAGCTGATCGGCGACGACGCGCTGGCCACCCCGGCCGCCCTGGCGGCCCACCACGGCCCGTTCACCTGGGCCCGGGACGCCGTCAAGTCGGTGGAGACGGCGATCGTCTGCGAGGCCGTCGCCGAGATGGCCCTCAAGACGCTCGCCCTCAACCCGGCGGCCTCCGCCCCGCAGTGGCTGCTGGACCGGCACTTCACCCGCAAGCACGGCGCGGGCGCGTACTACGGCAACGACCTCGGCGCGGCGACGGGCGCCTGACCCCGGCGTCTCACGCCCGGTCGGCGGCGTCGTCGTCGACCGGGGTACGCGGGCGCACCAGCCCGGGCAGCGCCACCACGACGTCCTCGGCCTGGCTCCACGGGCGGACCGCGGTGACCGTCGCGTACCCCCGGGCCAGCAGGTCGATGTCGCTGTCCGGCACGGCCCGGGCGTCGCCCTGCTCCAGGGTCATCCGCACGAAGTCCGCACCCGACTCGGCCACGGCCATCCGCACCTGCCCGAAGGGGGCCAGGGTGGCCCGGCGCAGGCCCGCGACCCGCTCCGCCGGGCGGTCCGGGACGTTGAGGTTGAGCACGATGCCGGCCGGCGCGGCGGCCAGCGCGGGCAGCAGCTGCCCGGCCAGCGCGGCGGCGGTGGACCAGTGCCGGTCGTCGTCGTCCATCGTGTCCAGCGCCGCGAACACCGCGTCCCCGCCGGCCGCGCCCGCATCGGGCGGCGACAACACGTCCAGCGAGACAGCCATCGTCCGGGCCCCGCCGGCCGCCGCGGTCACGGCGGCGCCGACCGTGCCCGAGTGCAGGATCGCCCGGCCGGCGTTGGCGCCGCGGTTGATGCCGGACAGCACCAGCTCGGGCGCCGGCCCGAACACCTCCAGGGCCGCCAGCAGCGCGATGTAGCCCGGCGACGCCGCGACCGCGTACACCGGCACGCCGTCGAGCCCGGCCAGCGCGGTCCGGGCGATCATCACCCGGCCCTGGTCGGTGACGGCCGTCAGCGCGGCGCTCATCCCGCTGGCCTCGTCCTGCGGAGCCGCCACCGTGACGTCGTGCCCGGCGTCGTGCGCCGCCCGGGCCAGCCAGCGGATCCCCGGCGCGTGCACGCCGTCGTCGTTGGTCACCAGCACCCGCAGCCGGCCTGCCCGCATGTCCGCCCCCTGCCGTCCGGCGCCGGGACACCGGCGCCCGAGCGTCCATGCTGGACGACTTGCCCCGGTGCGGGGAAGTCAACCACCCGGCCGGTGGGCCGCCCGCGCCGAGGGTGACCGGCTGGTTGTTCCGGCCGCAGCGCCCCCGGGACGGCTCAGAAGCCGAAGTCCTGGGTGTAGTAGGGGGTGCCGTCGGCGGTGGCGGCCACGCCGACGCCGACGGTCCGCGACGCGCAGTTGAGGATGTTGGCGCGGTGGCCGGGGCTCCTCATCCAGGCGGCGACCAGCTCGGTGGCGGAACGGTAGCCCCACGCGATGTTCTCGCCGGCGGGACGGGTGTAGCCGGCGGCCCGGACCCGGGCCGCGAAGGTGGTGCCGCCGCTGCCGGTGTGGGAGAACGTGCCGGTACGGGCCATCCACGCGCTGTGGCCGGCGGCGGCGGTGCTCAGCCCCGTGTTCACCGTGACGGCGGCGCAGCCGTGGGCGGTGCGCTCGGCATTGGTGAGGCGCACGACGTCCGCCGGCACGGTCAGCGCCTGCTCCTGCGCCGTCACCGGGGCGGCCTCGGCCGGCGACGCGACCATCGCAACGGCGACGGCGGCGGGGGCGACGAGGGCGGCCAGGGCGAAACGGCGGATGAGCTTGCGCAAGGAGGACCCTTTCGGAGGACGGCCCCGGCACAGCGCCGGGCTCACCGTTCCCTTCGGGCCGGTTCCGGGCGGCGCTGATCGCGGATCGGCTGCCGCCCGGTCGCCGTTCGGTTGCCGCCGGCCGGGCGACTGTCGGGAATCTTGCGGGTCGCGGCGGGTCCTGACCAGGCCCGGCGCTCGTACGCTGGCGGCGTGGCCCCTGAGACGGCCGGCGCGGTGTGGCTGCGCCTGGCCGGACCGTTCGCGATCCGCCGCGGCGGTGACCGTGACGCCGTGCCCCTGACCGGCAGCCGCAAGGCCCGTACCCTGCTCAAGCTGCTCGCCGTGCACCGCGCCGGGCCGGTGGGCATGGACCGCGTCGTCGACGTGCTGTGGGGCGACGCGCCGCCCCGGCAGGCCGCCGACAACGTCGCCACGCTGGTCAGCCGGCTGCGGTCGCGGTTCGGCCCGCAGCTGGTCACCGGAGGCCGCGACGGCTACCGGCTGGGCCGGCCGCCGGCGGTCGTGGTCGACCTAGATCTCGCCGCGGCCGACCTGGCCGACGCGGCCGGGCGGCTGGCGGCCGGTGAGCCGGGGCTGGCCGCCGCGGTCGCCGGCCGGGTGCTGGAGCTGCTCGGCGCCGGGCCGGCGCTGCCCGAGGACGGCGACGCCGACTGGGCGCGGCCGGCCCGCACCGAGGCGGCCGAGCTGCTGCGGCACGCCCGGCAGCTGGCCGCGGAGGCCGCACTGGCCAGCGGCGACGCCGCCACCGCCCGGGCCCGGGCGGCCGCGGCGATCACCGCCGACGGCTACGACGAAGCCGCGTACCGGCTGCTCATGGCGGCCGAGGCGGCGCTGGGCCAGCCCGCCCGGGCGCTGGCCGCCTACGAGCGGCTGCGGGTGACGCTGGCCGAGGACCTGGGCACGGACCCCGCGGCCCGGACCAGCGCCGTCCAGCTGAGCATCCTGCGCGGCGAGCAACCGTCCCTGACCCCCGGCCCGGCCGCGGTGGTCGCCCCGGCGCCGGCCCTGGCCGGCCGGGCCGCCGAGACGGCCGAGCTCGCCGCCGCCTGGCGGGCCGCCGTGGCCGGGCGCCCGGCGCTGGTGCTGATCAGCGGGGAGGCCGGGATCGGCAAGACCCGCCTGGCCGGCGAGGTGGCCGAGCTGGCCGGCCGCACCGGCGGCGAGGTGCTGTCGGTGCGCTGCTACGCGGCCGAGAGCTCGCTGTTCCTGCAGCCGTTGGTCGACGCGCTGGGCACGCACGCGGCCGGCTCGCCGGCCGAGCTGGTGCGCTCGCTCGCCTCGCCCGCGCTGACCGAGCTGGTGCCGCAGGTCGGCGCCCTGTACGGCGACGCGCCGGGTCCGGAGGTGGCGCCCGAGCTGGCCCGGGGCCGCGCCTACGAGGCGGTCAACCGGTACCTGTCCGGCATCGCCGCCCGCCGGCCGGTCCTGCTGCTGCTCGACGACCTGCACAACGCCGGCCTGGCCACCGCCGAGCTGCTGCACTACCTCGCCCGCCACGCCCGCGGCCGGCTGCTCGTGCTGGCCACGGTCCGCGCCGAGGAGGGCGCCCCGGTGCTGCGCGCCCTCGCCGAGGTGGCCGGCCGGCTCGAGCTCGGCCCGTTGCCCGAGGCGGCCGTGATCAGCCTGGCCACCGCGGCCGGCCAGGCCCGGCTGGCCCCGCGCATCCTGCACCGCACCGGCGGGCACGCGCTGTTCGTCGTCGAGACGCTGCGGGCGCTGGCCGCCGGCGACGACGGCATCCCCGAGTCGCTGCAGGCGGCCGTGCTGGCCCGGGTCGCCCGCACCGGCCCGGCCGTCGAGGAGCTGCTGCGCGCGGCCGCCGTCCTGGACGCGACGACGGAGCCGGGACTGCTCGCCGACCTGCTCGCGGTGCCGCCCGCGGAGGCCGTCCGGCGCTGTGAGCAGGCGCTCGCCGCCCGGCTGCTGGTGGTGGCCGGGCGGGCCTACGAGTTCGCCAACGACCTGATCCGCGAGGTGCTCTACACGACCACGGCGGCGCCGGCCCGGGTGGCGTACCACCGGCGGGCCGGCGAGCTGCTCAGCGCGCATCCCGAGCAGGTCGCCGCGCACGCGCACGCCGCCGGGGACTGGGACCGGGCCGCCCGGGCGTACCTGGTCGCCGGGGAACAGGCCGGCCGGCGGTTCGCCGCCGCGGACGCCGAGGCGTTGCTGACCAGCGCCCTGGACGCGGCCGGGCGGGCCGGCGCGCCCGAGGTGACCGCCCGCGCGTACCAGGCCCGGGGACGGGTGCGGGAGGCGCTGGCGGCGTACCCGGCCGCGATGGCCGACTTCCACGCGGCGGTGCGCACCGCGCGGGAGGTCGGCGACCGGCGGCTGGAGATGATCGGGCTGCGTGAGCTCGGCGGGGACGTGCCGATCGCGCTCGGGCAGCCCATCGCGGGCTGCGTGGCGTACCTGCGCGACGGGCTGGCCATCGCCGAGTCGCTGGCCGACCGGACCATGGAGGCCGACCTGCTGAGCCGGCTGGCGGTGGTCTCCGCCAGCCGGCTGCGGCTGGCCGAGTCGCTGGCCTACGCCACCCGCGCGGTGCGCACCACCCGGGCCGGCGCCGACCAGCGGGCCCTGGCCGTCGCGCTGGACGGGCTGAAGACCAGCTGGGCCTACCTGGGCGAGATCGACCGGCTGGTGCCGGTGCTGGACGAGCTGGAACCGTTGCTGCACAAGCAGAACGACCTGTGGCGGTTGCAGTGGGCGCTGTTCGAGGGCGCCTTCCCGGCGATCGCCGCCGGGCGGTGGGGCGACGCCCTGGAGCGCATCGAGGCGGCGCGCGAGGTGAACCGGCGCAGCGGGTACGGCGCCTACGCCGGCTGGTTCACCGGCAACCTCGGCTGGGTGCACCAGCTGCGCGGCGCCCACCGGCAGGCGATCGGGTACGGCCGGCAGGCGTACGCCCTGACCAGCGACACCGACCACCCGTGGTGGCGGGCCGCCGCCTGCACCCAGCTGGCCGGCGCGCTGCTCGCCGCCGGCGCCGAGGACGAGGCGACGGCGTTGCTGCTCCAGGGGTGCGAGCGCGCCCGGGGCGAGGGCGGCGAGGCGTACCTGGTGCGCTGCCTGGGCCCGCTCGCCGCCGTCACCGGGTCGCGCAGCCTGCTGGAGGAGGCGGACGCGCTGGTCGCGGCGATCGAGACGCCGCCGGGCTGCGCGTGGTTGTTCGGCGCCGACGCGTACCTGTCGGTCGGGCGGGCCTGGCTGCGGCACGGCGAGCCGGTCCGGGCCCGCGCGGTGATCGCGCCGCTGCTGGCCGCCGCGAACCGGGTGCCGTGGCGGCCCGTGCAGGTACCGGCGCTGCTGCTCGACGCCGACGCGGCGCAGGCGGCCGGCGCGGAGTCGGCGCCGCAGCGCGCGGCGGCCCGGCGGCTGGCCGACCGGTACGGGCTGGCCCACCTGGTGCGCTAGAACAGCTCGGCCAGCCGGCCGGCGGCGCGGCGGGCGCCGTCGGCGGCGACCGGCCGGTACCGCACGGTCCGGCCGATCTCCTCGGCGATGGCCCGGGCCAGCGGCTCAGGCGTGGTGTCGGCGAACGCGACCCGCCGCCCGGCGCCGTAGCGGGCCAGCCGGTGCGGCACGTGCAGCTGCTGCTCGAAATGGTTCTCCAGCGGCACGTAGAGGAACGGGCGGCCGGCCGCCGTCAGCTCCATCGTGGTGCTCAGCCCGCCCTGCACCACGGCCAGGTCGGCGGCGGCCAGGTAGCGGTGCAGGTCGGGCAGGTACCCGTGCACGTCCACGCCGGGCGGCGCGGCCAGCGCGCCCGGCTCGATCCGCGGCCCGGCGACCACGACCATCCGCAGGCCGGGGACCAGCCGGGCGGCCGCCGGGTACGCCGCCGACGCCCGGCGCAGCAGGTGCACGCCGACCCCCGTGCCGCCGGCCGTCACGACGCAGACCCGTTCGTGCGGGCCCCAGCCGAACTCGGCCCGGGCGGCCCGCCGGTCGGCCAGGTCGGCCGGCGGGAAGCCGGTCACGTACCCGGTGAAGTCGAAGTGCCGGGCCGTCCAGTCGGCGATCACCGGCAGGCCGGGCCCGAACACGCCCGCCACGACGTCGCCCGGCTCGCCGACGAACAGCGCCCGGTCCCGTACCCGGGGGAAGCGGGCGATGTGCTCGAGCATCTCCGCGTTGTGGTCGGCGGTCAGCGCGGCCTCGGCCGCGCCGCCGGCCGCCATCGGCAGCCAGCCGACGAAGTCGGTGAGCCAGGCGTACGCGGTCCGCTTCAGCTCCGGGTTCTCGTGCAGGAAGTGGTCGGCGTCCCAGGCCTCGTCGGCCACCCACAGGTCGTGCCGGCGCTCCTCGGCCAGGTCGGCCAGGACCATGAAGTTGGCCGCCAGGATCTCGTCCATCCGCCGGATCGCCTGGAAGGCGTGCAGGTCGTGCCCGTGCGCCTCGGCCTCCACGTGCCGCGACTCCGAGGCCAGCCACCGCGACGCCGGGTGCACGCGTTCGCCGCGCGCCGCCAGCAGCGCGGTGACCGGATGCTGGGCCAGCCACTCCACCTGGACGCCGGGGCGCAGCCGGCGCAGCTCGGCGGCGATGGCCAGGTCCCGCCGGGCGTGGCCGAGCCCGATCGGCGACGACAGGTAGAGCACGCGGCGGGGCCGGTCCAGGGCGCGGGTCCAGCGCCGGGGCGGGTCGTCGCGGGCCCGCACGAAGTCGCGGATCCAGTGGTTGACCGGCACCGGATGCCGCGCCGGGGGCAGGTGTCCGGCCCCGGCCATCCGGATGAGCCGCCCGCCGGTCAGCTCCGCGAACCGCTCCCCCACGGCCGGGGACACGCAGCGGTCTTCCTCGCCGTGGATGACCAGGACCGGGCAGCGCAGCCCGCGCAGCAGCGCCTCGATCGCCGGCACGCCGGCCACCGACGCGGGCGCCTCCTCGCCGGCGATCAGCGTCTCCGGACCGGTCTCCAGCCCCCAGCCGACGCACTCCTCGAACTGCCGGGTGGAGTGCGGCTCGCTCAGCAGCAGGGCGAAGAACCAGTCCAGGAAGCCGCGGTAGTCGCGGCGCCAGTAGTGCCGGTTGTACTTCTGCCAGCCCTCGTAGTGCTCGCGGTCGGCCTCGAAGTCGAAGACCTCGCGTTCCGGCGGCGTCGGGGCCAGGCCCAGCACCCGCGGCGAGATGGCGACCAGGCCGGCGAACCGGTCCGGGTGCTCGGCCACCGCGATCGCCGCCCGCCACGCGCCGCGGCTCAGCCCGGCCACGACGGCCCGGTCCACCCCGGTCGCGTCGAGCACCGCCACCAGATCTGTCGCGTGGGCCCGGTCGGTGTACGCCGCCGGGTCGGCCGGCCGGTCGCTGCGCCCGTTGCCGCGCGGATCCACGGTGACGACCCGGAAGTGCCGGGACAGGTAGGCCACCTGCAGCTTCCAGATCCGCGAGTGGACGATCAGCCAGCTCGGCGCGAGCAGCACCGTCTGCGCGCCGTCGCCGTACACCGCGTAGCCGACCTTGACCCCGTCGTGGTCGACGTGGCCCTCGACGCCGGGTTCGGTTGCCCTCATCGCGTCACCCTCTCCCCCGCCATTGCAGCCGGGTTGCAACGGCGGCGCAACGCCCGGCGGCACCGTGGCGGCATGGCTATCAACGAGGACAAGCTGAACGAGTTCATCGGCCGGTTCGTCGGCGACCTGGGCGCCACCGTCGCCGCCGGCAACGTGGTGATCGGCCACCGGCTCGGCTTCTACCGGGCGCTCGCCGCGGGGCCCCTGACCCCCGGGGAGCTGGCCGCGCGCACCGGCACCGACGAGCGGTACGTCACCGAGTGGCTGCGCGGGCAGGCCGCCGGCGGCTACGTCGACCGCGACGACGACCGGTACGGGCTCAGCGAGGAGCAGGCGTTCGCGCTGGCCGACCCGGACGGCCCGCTGTACGCCCCGGGCGCCTTCCTGCTCGCCCTCGGCGCCCTGCGCGCCGAGCCCCGGATCACCGAGGCCTTCCGCACCGGCGCCGGGCTGAGCTGGGGCGAGCAGGACGCGGACGTGTTCATCGGCTGCGAGCAGTTCTTCCGCCCGGGCTACATCGCCAACCTGGTGCCGAGCTGGATCCCGGCGCTGCCCGGCACGGACGCGAAGCTGCGGGCCGGGGCGCGGATCGCCGACGTGGGCTGCGGGCTGGGCGCCTCGTCGGTGCTGATGGCCGCGGCGTACCCGCGCTCGACCGTGCACGCCTGCGACTACCACGAGGGCTCGATCGAGCTGGCCCGCAAGCGCGCGGTGGACGCCGGCGTCGCCGACCGGGTGAGCTTCGAGGCGGCGGGCGCGCAGCAGTTCAGCGGCGACGGCTACGACCTGGTGACCACCTTCGACTGCCTGCACGACATGGGCGACCCGCTGGGCGCGGCCCGGCACATCCGCGAGGCCCTGGCCCCGGACGGCGCCTGGATGATCGTCGAGCCGGCCGCCGGCGACGCGGTCGCGGACAACATGAACCCGGTCGGCCGCGTCTACTACGGCTTCTCCACGTTCCTGTGCGTGCCGAGCGCGCTGTCCCAGCCCGGCGGTTACGCCCTGGGCGCCCAGGCGGGCGAGGCGGCGATCCGGCAGCTGGTCACCGACGCGGGCTTCACCCGGTTCCGCCGGTCCAGCCAGACGCCGTTCAACAACGTCTACGAGGTCCGCCGCTAGCGGCGGCCCTGCCCCTGGACCAGGTCGTCGATGGCGGTCTGGGTGGAGGCCAGCGCCTGCATCGCGGTGTCGATCTCCTGGATGCTGCGGACCGCGTCGCTGGTCTGCGCCCGGATGCCGTCCACCTGCAGCGAGATGTTCTCGGTGGCCCGGCCGGTCTCGGTGGCCAGCTCCTTGACCTCGTGGGCGACCACGGCGAAGCCCTTGCCCATCTCGCCCGCGCGGGCCGCCTCGATGGTGGCGTTGAGGGCCAGCAGGTTGGTCTGCGAGGCGATCCCGGTGATCAGCTTGACCACCTCGCCGATCTTCACGCTGCTGGCGTCCAGGGCGGCGATCGTCTGCGCCGCGGCGGCCGACCGGGTCACCGCGGCGTCGACCGCCCGCGACAGGTCGGCGCTGACCCCGCCGAGCTGGGCGGAGGAGGCGCCCAGCTGGGCGAGCTGCTGTTCGGAGGTCTCGGCCAGGCGCTTCTCGTTGTCGATGTCGCGCAGCGCGCCGGCGACCCGCAGCGGCACCCCGCGCGCGTCGCGCCGGGTGGCGCCGGTGGCCACGAACCACCGGTACTCGCCGTTCTTGAGCTGCAGGCGGTACTCGATGTTGTACGGGGTCCGCCCGGTGCGGTCGTTGAGGTGGGCCAGGAACGCCTGCACCGTGCGCGGCGCGTCGTCCGGGTGCAGCCGCGACGCCCAGCTGCTCAGGATGTTCGGGAAGTCCCGCTCGTCGGTGAAGCCGAGCAGGTGCCGGAACTCCTGGGACCACATGAACTCGTTGTTCGGGTTCACCGGGTCGTCGGCGACCACGTCCATGTCCCACAGGCCGATGCCGGCGGCCTGGATCATCAGCTCGTAGCGCTCGATGGCGGCGGCGCTCTCCCGCCGGACCTCGGCCAGGGTCTCGCGCAGCGCCGCCGCTTCGGCCTCGGCGGGCGCGCTCCGGGCCGCCTGGTCGCCCGGGCCGGCGGCCTCCACCGTACGGATCTTGCCGCGAAACGCCACGGGAACCCCCTGCTCCGAGCGGCGCGGGCCGCGACCTGCCGATGGGCGAACTCGCACCGACGATACGGGCTCGGCCGGCGCGCCGAGGGCGGTTCGGCGCAGCCCGGGCCCCGCTCAGCCGGCCCGCAGGCGCTGCCAGATCCGGTCGCGGGTGAACGGCAGCTCGGTGAAGCGCACCCCGGTGGCGTCCCGCAGCGCGTTGGCCAGGGCCGGCGCGACCGGGTTGAACGGGCTCTCGCTCATCGACTTGGCGCCCAGCGGGCCGATCGCGTCCGCGGTGCGGGCGAGCACCACCTCGGTGTGCGGCACGTCGGCGAAGGTGGGCAGGTGGTACTGGCGGAAGGCCGCCGTGGTGACCCGGCCGGCGGCGTCGATGTCGATGTGCTCGGCCAGCGCGGCGCCGAGCGCCTGGGCCACCCCGCCCTCGATCTGCCCGCGGGTCTGCAGCGGGTTCAGGACGGTTCCGGCGTCGGCGCTGTGCACGCTGCGCAGGATCCGCAGCTCCCCGGTGCCCGGGTCCACCGCGACGCGGAACCACTGCACGTTGAACGCCACCGAGCGGGGGCTGCCGGCCCAGCGGCCCTCGGCCCGGACGGGCTCCGGCGACGACGCCGCCAGCTCGGCCAGGCCGAGCCGGCCGTGCGGGCGGATCACGCCGTCCGGGTCCAGCCCGGTCGCACCGGGCCCGGCCAGCTCCAGCAGCCGCTCGCGCAGGGCCCGGGCGGCGTGCAGGACGGCCCGCCCGGCGACGACCACGCCGGTGGAGGCGAACGCGCCGGTGTCGTGGCCGACCAGGTCGGTGTCGGACTGGCGGACCACGATCCGGTCCGGGGTGGTGCCGAGGGTGTCCGCGGCCAGCTGGGCGTGCACGGTGGTGCTGCCGTTGCCGAACTCGGTGGTGCCGACCGCGATCTCGTACCGGCCGTCGGGCAGCAGCGTGACCGCCGCGTCGGCGAAGTGCCCGCCGGGCGGCCCGGCCGCGATCATGGCCAGCGCCATGCCCTCGCCGGTGAGCCAGCCGGCGGGCGCCGCCTCGTCGGGCCCGGCCGGGCGCGCGGCTGCCGTCCGCACCGCGTCCAGGCACTGGTCGAGGCCGTAACTGCCGATGGTCAGGTCGTCCGCGTGGTCGCCGGGGGCGGCCAGCGGCTCGCCCGGGCGCACGATGTTGCGCTCGCGCAGCAGCACCGGGTCCAGGTCCAGTCGCCGGGCCAGCTCGTCGAGCACCGACTCGACGGCGAACGAGACCTGGCCCAGGCCGTAGCCGCGGAACGCCCCGGAGGGGACGGTGTTGGTGTAGACGGCGTACGCGTCGACCTTCTTGTTGGCGCAGCGGTAGACGGCGATCGACTCGTGGCAGCTGTGGTACATCACCGCCGGGCCGTGGTTGCCGTACGCGCCGGTGTCCGACACCACCCGCAGCGTGAGCGCGGTCAGCGTGCCGTCCCGGCGGGCCCCGGCCTTCATGGTGACGGTGAACGGGTGCCGGGTGGTCGCCGAGGTGAACTGCTCCTCGCGGGTGTACTCCAGCTTCACCGGCCGGCCGGTGCGCCGCACGGCCAGCGCCACCAGGTCCTCGACCAGCATCTCCTGCTTGCCGCCGAAGCCGCCGCCGACCCGGCCGGTGAGCACCCGGACCCGGTCCGGCGGCAGGTCGAACAGCTCGGCCAGGGCGCGCCGGGTCAGGAACGGGGTCTGCGTGCTGGAGCGCAGGGTGAGCCGGCCGGCCTCGTCGAGCCAGCCGATCGCCCCGTGCGTCTCCAGCGCGGCGTGCTGGACCCGGGGGGTGCGGAACGTGGCCTCGTACACGACGTCGGCGCCGGCGAACCCGGCGGCGACGTCGCCCAGCTCGGCGTGCAGCTCGCCCACCACGTTGTCGGCCGCGCGGGCGATGCGGTGCCCGGTGATTTTGTCGCCGTGCACGGCCGGCGCGCCGGGCCGCATGGCGGCCTCCGGGTCGAGGACGGCCGGCAGCACCTCGTAGGTGACCCGCAGGCGCCGGCAGCCCTCCTCGGCGGCGGCCTCGGTCTCGGCGACCACGGCGGCGACCCGCTGGCCGGCGTGCCGGACCACGTCGTCGAGCACCCGGGTGTCCGCCGGGTCCTCGTCGGCGTGCTCGTGGCGGGCGGTGGAGAAGTACCGCGGCGGCGCGTCGCGGTGGGTCAGCACCGCCGTCACCCCCGGCACGGCCAGCGCGGCGGCGGTGTCGACGGCGGTGATCCGGGCGTGCGCGTGCGGCGAGCGCAGCACCTTCAGGTGCAGCAGGCCGGGCACGTCCACGTCGAAGGTGTAGCGGGCGGCGCCGGTGACGACCTGCGGGCCGGCGGGCGCGCCGAGGCCGGCGCCGACGGCCGGACCGTCCCCCGGCTCGGCCACCGTGCGGACGCCGTGGACGGCGTCGGCGATCGCCCGGTAGCCGGTGCAGCGGCACAGGTTGCCCTTGAGCGCGCGCGGCAGGTCGGCCAGCTCCGCCTCGTCCAGCGCGGCGGTCGTCATGATCATGCCGGCGGTGCAGAAGCCGCACTGGAAGCCCTGGGCGTCCAGGAAGCGCTGCTGGACCGGGTGCAGCCCGTCCGGCGGCGCCAGGCCCTCGATCGTGGTGACCTGCCGGCCCTGGGCCCGGAAGGCGGGGTAGACGCAGCTGTGCACCGGCCGGCCGTCGACGTGCACGGTGCAGGCGCCGCAGTCGCCGCTGTCGCAGCCCTTCTTGACGCCGAAGCAGCCCTCCTCGCGCAGGTAGGTGCGCAGGCACTGGCCCGGGCGCGGCGGCCGGTCGTGGTCGGCGCCGTTGATCCGGACGGTCATCGGGCCAGCTCCGCCCGGATCTCCTCGGCGTACCGGGCGGTCAGGTGCCGGCGCCAGGCCGGCAGGCCGTGCACGTCGTCCACATAGGCGTCGCCGGGGACGGTGTCGCGCAGGGCGGCGGCCAGCTCGGCGGCCGCCGGGACCCCGGCGAACCGCAGCTGGAACGGGCGCACCGTCGCGGCGGTCACGGTCAGCACCAGCCCCGCGCCGGCCCGGCGGCCGATCAGCAGCACCGCGGACCGCCCGTGGGTGAACAGGGAGCCCTGCCGGAACGCCGTACGGCCGGTGAGCGCGGCGGCGGGCAGGGTGATCGAGCGCAGCAGCTCCCCGGGGGCCAGCGCGGTGCGGCCGTCGCCGGTGACGAGGTCCACCACGCCGAGCCGCCGTTCGCCGGCCGGGGCGAGCAGCAGGCACTCGCCGTCCAGCGCCGCGGTCAGGGCGATCATCGGTCCGGCGGGCAGCGCGGCGCAGAGGTTGCCGCCGACGGTCGCCACGTTCCAGATCTTGGCGGAGGCCAGGAAGGCCCGGCAGCAGGCGGTGGCCAGCTCGTGGAAGGCCGTGAAGCGCGGCGCCCCGGCGTAGCCGGCGAGCTCGGCGACGGTGCAGGTCGCCGCGATCTCCAGGCCGTGCTCGTGCGCGGTGACGGGTGTCCAGCCGGCGGCGGCCAGGTCGAGCAGCCGGGTGACGCCGGTCTGCGGCTCGGCGAACAGGCCGGTGCCCCCGCCCAGCCAGGCGTCGCCCGGGCGCCACTGGCCCACCGTGGCCGGGCTGACCACCTCGACGACGGTGTGCAGATCCACGTCCGGTCCCCCTGTTCCGATACCGTCCCCGACCAGGAACGCTACGGTACGCGCGGTGTGTTTCGGATGCGCGAACCGTTATCCTCACCGGTCATACGGAGATCGACGGCGGGACAGATGCAGCCGCCGCGCCCCGTCCACCGGGCGTTCACCTCCGCGGGGTGGAATGCGGACCGTGGATCCTCGGAGGACGAGCAGATGGAGCTGACCCGGCGGCTGGGCGTCACCGACGCGGTGGTGGTCGGGCTGAGCGCGATGATCGGCGCCGGGGTGTTCGCCGCCTTCGCGCCGGCCGCGGCGGTCGCCGGGGGCTGGCTGCTGGTCGCGCTGGCGGTGGCGGCGCTGGTCGCGTACTGCAACGCGGTGTCCTCGGCCCGGCTCGCGGCGGTCTACCCCTCGTCCGGCGGCACCTACGTGTACGGGCGCGAGCGGCTCGGCGACCTGTGGGGCTTCCTGGCCGGCTGGGGCTTCGTCATCGGCAAGACCGCCTCGTGCGCGGCGATGGCCCTGACCTTCGGCGCGTACGTCGCCCCGGGCCATGAGCGGCTGCTCGCCGTCCTGGCCGTCGCCGCGCTGACCGGGCTGAACCTGGCCGGGGTGCAGAAGTCGGCGCTGGCCGCCCGGATCCTGGTCGCCGCGGTGATCGTCGTGCTGCTCGCGGTGGTCGCCGCGGGCTCCACCGCCGGCCTGGCCCACCTGGGCAGCGGCCCGCGGGTGTCGCCGTGGGGCGTGCTGCAGGGCGCCGGCCTGCTGTTCTTCGCCTTCGCCGGGTACGCCCGCATCGCCACCCTGGGCGAGGAGGTCCGCGACCCGGCCCGCACCATCCCCCGCGCCGTCCCGATCGCCCTGACCGCCACCCTGGTCCTGTACGCCGCGGTGGCGCTCACCCTGCTCGGCACCCTGGGCCCGGCCCGGCTCGCCGCCACCACGGCGCCGCTGGCCGAGGTGGGCCCGCCGTGGCTGGCCCCGGTCGTGCGGGCGGGCGCCGCGGTGGCGGCGCTCGGGTCGCTGCTGGCGCTGATCCTGGGCGTCTCGCGGACGACGTTCGCGATGGCCCGCGACCGCAACCTGCCCGGGGTGCTGGACGCCGTCAGCGCCCGGACCCGGGTGCCGCACCGGGCGGAGGCCGCCGTCGGCGTCGCGGTGGCCGTGCTGGTGCTGCTGGTGGACCTGCGGGGCGCGATCGGCTTCTCGTCGTTCGGCGTGCTCGGGTACTACGCGATCGCCAACGCCTCGGCCCTGACCCTGCGCCGCGACGAGGGCGCGCCGTGGCGGGCGGTCCCGGTGGTCGGGCTGGCCGGCTGCCTGCTGCTGGCCGCGACCCTGCCGCTGCCCTCGGTCGTCTCCGGGCTGGCGGTCTTCGCGCTCGGCGTCGCCGCGTGGTGGCTGCGGCGGCGCGCGGCGCGGCGGTAGGGCGGTTCCGGTCGCCGCTCGCGGTCCTGCCATGTGGGCAGGTCTTTCCTCCGCGTCCCGCGGCGGAGGACTGTCGTGGGGTGGCCGCGGGTGCTCACGCTGTGTCTCATGGGGGCCGACATGACGGGAAACGCACGGATCCTGGTCGTCGACGACCAGCCGACCATCGTGGACCTGCTGGCGACGGTCCTGACCGGGCACGGCTTCGCGGTGGACACCGCCGGCACCGCGGCGCAGGCCGTGGCCAAGGCCGCCGAGCAGCGGCCGGACCTGGTCCTGCTGGACGTGTCGCTGCCCGACGGCGACGGCATGGACGTGCGCCGGCGCCTGGGCGCCGAGGGCGACGACACCGGGGTGGTCTTCCTGTCCGCCCGGGACACCCGCGACGACCTGGTCGCCGAGCTGGCCTACGGCGGCGAGGACTGGATCACCAAGCCGTTCGACGTCGAGGTGCTGCTGGCCCGCGTGCACGCCGTGCTGCGGCGGCTGGCCGACGCGCCCGGCAACCGGGTGCTGCGCTACGCCGACGTCGAGCTCGACCAGGAGACCGGGGAGGTGCAGCGGGCCGGCGAGCCGGTGGCGCTGCCGCCGCGCGAGCGGGAGCTGCTGCGCCAGTTGCTGCGCGACCCGGGCCGGGTGCTCTCGCACCGGCGGATCCTGGCCGAGGTCGGCGCGGACGACCCGGACGGCGGCCCGGAGGCCGTCGACCGCCTGGTCGGGTCGCTGCGCCGGGAGCTGGAGCGGCTCGGCCCGCCGCTGATCGTGACCCACCCGGGCTTCGGGTACGCGTTGCGCGCCGCCCTGCCCTGAGCTGGTCAGCGCCGGGCGGCGGCGTGCTTGCTGCGGTACATGGCCTCGTCGGCGCGGCGCAGCAGGGCTTCCGGGTCGGTCCCGGCGCCGGTCACCGCGCCGATGCTGGCGCCGATGGTGAGGCGGTGGCCGTCCACCTCGACCGGCTCGGCCAGCGCGGCCCGGAACTCCTCGGCCACCCGGGCGGCGGCGGCCGCGTCGGCGCCGGGCAGCAGGGCCGCGAACTCGTCGCCGCCGAGCCGGGCCGCCACCGCCCCGGCCGGCAGGGCCGCGGACAGCCGCTCGGCCACCCGGACCAGCACCGCGTCGCCGGCGTGGTGGCCGTACGTGTCGTTGATCGGTTTGAACCCGTCGAGGTCGATGTGCAGCAGCGCGACGCCCCCGGCCAGCGCGGCGGCCAGCCGCCGGCCGAACAGCACCCGGTTCGCCAGGCCGGTGAGCGCGTCGTGGGTGGCCTCGTGCCGGAGCCGGTCCTGCAGCTCGCGGGAGTCGGTCACGTCGCGGGCGTTGCTGACCACCGCGCCGACGCTGGGCTCGTGGGTCAGGTTGCGGCTGGTCACCTCCAGCCAGCGCCAGCCGCCGGCGCCGTGCCGGTAGCGGGCCTGGTAGGTGTAGGTGGACCCGGGGGCGGCCATCAGCCGCTGCAGGTCGGGCAGGATCGCCGGCAGGTCGTCGGGGTGGATCAGGGTGAGCACCCGCACGCCGAGCAGCTCGCCGGGCTCGTAGCCGAGCATCCGGGTGGCCGGGGTCAGGTAGGTCATGGCGCCGGTGTGGTCGATCAGCGAGGTGATGTCGGTCGAGTACTCCAGCAGCAGCCGGACCCGTTCCTCCTGCCGGCGCAGCGTGCGCAGGCCGGCCTCGGACCGCCGGACCAGCGACTCGTTCTCGGCGAAGGTGATGAGCTGCCGGCTGACCACGATCGCGGTGATCACGAGCAGGCCGCCGAGGGCGACCAGCGCGGTGCGGCTCAGGCCGGCCGGCAGCACGGCCGGCAGGAGGGCGAAGACGAGCCCGAGCATGGCGTACGGCAGCACGCTGTAGGAGCGCGGCCGGCGCGGCGGCCGGCTCGCGGTCACCCGCTCGCCGAGCTCCTGCAACCGCGGACCGGCGCTGATCAGCGCGACGGCGGCCACCTGCAGGGCGAGCGGGATCCGCCACGAGGTGGCCGCCGGCAGCACCGCTCCCTGCAGGCACTGCAGCACCGCGGCCGCGACGATCGGGGCGGCCGCCACCGAGGAGATCGGGCTGTGCCCGCCCGCGATGAGCCGGGTGACGGCGAAGGTGAGCGCGGCGCCGATGACGACCGCGGCCAGGGCGGCGCCGGCGCCGGCGCCGTACGCCGCCGAGCGGTCGGTCATGAACCAGATGGCCACGACCGCGGCGGTGACCACGGCCGTGGTGTCCAGCAGGTAGCGCACCCGGGCCCGGCCGGGTGCGGGCGGCCGCGGGTGGGTGACGACGGCGGCCGCCAGCACGGCGACCCCGGCGAGCACGAACACCGTCTGGAAGCGGCCGGTGGCCACGGCGGCGGCGTCCGGGTGGCGCAGCGCGGTGGCGAGCCGGCCGAGCTGGCCGATCAGCAGGAGGACGCCGGTGCCGGCCAGCGCGCGCCAGAAGCGGCGGTCGGCGGCGGCGCGTCCCGGCCGGTTCGCCAGCCGCAGGGCCCCGGCCACCAGCACGAGGTTGAGCGGCGGCCCGAGCCAGGCGCGGACCAGCACGTGCGTCTCGACGCCGCCGGGCCCGGCCAGCAGCCAGCCGACCGCGGCCAGCACCGTGCCGGCCAGGGCGAGCAGCACCGGATCGGTCGCGGCCGCGCGGGGCAGCGTGGTGGACCTGGCGGGCGGCATCACGGTCCTCCTGCGGGCGTTCGGGCACGGCCACGGCCGCGCTGTGCCTTCCCACTACACCGGTCGGGGGTAGCCGGCGGGGTGCGCGCCGGTGGACTCTCCGGTGCGCCGGATATCCGCGGTTTTACGGTTAGCTTTCTTAACCGTTTAAGGTCTCCCCAGGCCCGGTGCCGAATCGTTACTCGGTTGATCAAGCGGAAACATTGCGAAAGCGCCCGTCCCCCTCTTGACTGGCTTGCGGGGGAACCGGAGACGGTGACGGTGATGTCACGCCCCGGCGTGATGTGAGATAGGGAGACGCATGTTCGGTCCAACCAGAAGCCCGCGCTTTCGGAGCGCGCTCGCCGGTACGCTGGGCGTCGGCCTGGTGTTCGGTCTGGCCGCTTGCGGCGGCAGTGACGACTCGGACGACGATTCCAACACGGCTGCGCAGTCCATCGACTGCGCCCAGTTCAGCTCGTTCGGAGACCTGAAGGGCAAGACGGTCTCCGTCTACACGGGCATCGTGACGCCCGAGGACACGGCTTACAAGGAGTCGTACAAGCCGTTCGAGCAGTGCACGGGCGTGACCATCAAGTACGAGGGTGACAAGTCCTTCGAGACCCAGATCCTCGTGCGCGCCAAGGCGGGCAACCCGCCGGACCTGGCCATCGTGCCGCAGCCCGGCCTGCTCAAGCAGCTCGTGGCGACCGGCAAGGCCGTCGAGGCGCCGGCCGAGGTCGCGGCCAACGTCGACAAGTTCTGGGACAAGAACTGGAAGGAGTACGCGACCGTCGACGGCAAGTTCTACGGCGCGCCCTCCGGCGCCAGCGTCAAGTCGCTGGTGTGGTACTCGCCGAGCGAGTTCAAGGACGCCGGCTACAAGGTGCCCACGACGCTCGACGAGCTCAAGACGCTGACCGACAAGATGGTCGCGGACAAGAAGAAGCCGTGGTGCGCGGGCATCAGCAGCGGTGAGGCGACCGGCTGGCCGCTCACCGACTGGCACGAGGACATGATGCTCCGGCTGTCCGGCCCGGAGACGTTCGACAAGTGGGTCAACCACGAGATCCCGTTCAACGGCCCCGAGTCCACGGCGGCGCTGGACGCGGTCGGCGCGTACCTGAAGAACCCGGCGTACGTCAACGGCGGCCTGGGCGACGTCAAGAGCATCGCCACGACCACCTTCCAGGACGGCGGCCTGCCGATCCTGGACGGCACCTGCTCGCTGCACCGCCAGGCCAGCTTCTACGCGGCGAACTTCCCGAAGGACGCGAAGGTGGCCGAGGACGGCGACGTCTTCGCGTTCTACCTGCCGGGCAAGACCGCCACGGAGAAGCCGGTGCTCGGCGGCGGCGAGTTCAACGTGGCGTTCGCGGACCGTCCGGAGGTCAAGGCCTTCCAGACGTACCTGTCGACCGACACCTGGGCGAACATCAAGGCCAAGGGCTCGCAGGGCTGGGTCAGCGCCAACAAGAAGCTCGACCCGAACAACCTGAGCAACCCGATCGACAAGCTGGCCGCGACGATCCTGCTCGACCCGAACACGGTCTTCCGCTTCGACGGCTCGGACCAGATGCCGGCCGCCGTGGGCTCCAACGCCTACTGGAAGCAGGCGACGAGCTGGATCACCGGACAGGACACCAAGACGACGGTGGACAACATCGAGAAGGCTTGGCCCAAGTGATCTGAATCTTCACCTTCGGGGCCGGTCGCCGCATGGCGACCGGCCCCACCGCTCTCCGAGGAGGTACGGGTCGCGTGTTCGACACCGCCGAGACGACCGCCGAGAAGTTCACGCAGATGTTCGCTGCGATCCTTCTCTTCGCCGCGGTCGTGGGCATCATCCTGTTCATCGCGGGGCGCTTCGGCGGCCGCCGCGGTGACAAAATCGTCGCCTATTCCTATCTCGCCCCGACGCTCATCATGCTGCTCGTCGGGTTGGTCTACCCCGGTATGCGCACCATCTACCAGTCGTTCTTCGACGCGGCGGGTAGCGCCTTCATCGGCCTCGACAACTACAAGACGATCTTCACCGACACCGATCAGCTGACCGTGCTGCGCAACACCGTCTTCTGGGTCGTGGTGACGCCGTTCGTGGCCACCGCGGTCGGCCTGCTCTACGCCATCCTGGTGGACAAGGCCAAGATGGAGTCGTTCGCCAAGGCGCTGATCTTCCTGCCCATGGCGATCTCGTTCGTGGGTGCGTCGATCATCTGGAAGTTCGTCTACGAGTTCCGCCCGGACCAGGGCAACGTCAAGCAGATCGGCCTGCTCAACCAGGTGCTGGTCTGGCTCGGCGGCAGCCCGCAGCAGTGGCTGGTGGACTCGCCGCTGAACACCTTCCTGCTAATCGTGGTCATGATCTGGATCCAGGCCGGCTTCGCGATGACCGTGCTGTCCGCGGCGATCAAGGCCATCCCGGACGACATCATCGAGGCCGCGCGGCTCGACGGCGTCACGCCGTGGGGCATGTTCCGCTTCGTGACCCTGCCGGCCATCCGCCCGGCGGTGGTGGTCGTGCTGACCACCATCGGCATCGGCACGCTGAAGGTCTTCGACATCGTGCGCACCATGACCGGCGGTCAGTTCAACACCAGCGTCATCGCCAACGAGTTCTACAGCCAGAGCTTCCGCAGCGACAACCAGGGCCTCGGCTCCGCGCTCGCGGTGCTGCTGTTCGTGCTGGTCATCCCGATCGTCGCCTACAACATCCGGCAGATCCGCAGTTCGGAGGCGCTATGACGACCGTGACCCCGGTGACCACCACACCCGCGCTGGTGGCCGACCAGCCGTCGGCGGCCGCGGTCGCCAAGAAGAAGCTGACCTCGCCCTGGGCCTCGCTCGCGGCGATCGTCATCGCGGTGCTCTGGACGCTGCCGACGTTCGGATTGCTGGTGTCGTCGTTCCGCCCCGAACGGGCGATCAAGACGACGGGCTGGTGGACGTTCTTCACCGACCCGACGGTGACGCTGGACAACTACAAGACGGTGCTGGACTCGGAGAACGGCGCCGGTCTGGGCTCGTTCTTCGTGAACTCGCTGGTGATCACCATCCCCTCGGTGATCATCCCGATGAGCCTGGCCTGCCTGGCGGCGTACGCGTTCGCCTGGATCAAGTTCCCCGGCCGCAACGTCCTGTTCCTGGCCATCTTCGCCCTGCAGATCGTGCCGCTGCAGGTGACCCTGATCCCGCTGCTCACGCTCTACGTGGACGCGGGGCTGGCCAACACGTTCTGGACCATCTGGATCTCGCACTCGATCTTCGGGCTGCCGCTGGCCATCTACCTGCTGCACAACTTCATGCGGGAGATCCCGGCCACCCTGCTCGAGGCGGCCCGGGTGGACGGGGCCGGACACGTGTCGATCTTCTTCCGGGTGCTGTTGCCGCTGCTGCGGCCGGCCCTGGCCGCGTTCGGCATCTTCCAGTTCCTCTGGGTGTGGAACGACCTGCTGGTCGCGCTGACCTTCGCGGGCGGCGGCGGCGCCGTCGCCCCGATCACCGTGGCGCTGGCCAACCTCAGCGGCACCCGGGGCACGGCCTGGCACCTGCTCTCCGCGGGCGCCTTCGTGTCGATCCTGGTCCCGGTGACGATCTTCCTGCTGCTCCAGCGGTACTTCGTCCGCGGCCTGCTCGCGGGCAGCGTCAAGGGCTGACCCGCCCGGCTCGGCGAGGGCCCGGTACCGCTGCGGCGGTACCGGGCCCCTGTCGTACCCGGCACCTATGGTCGGGCGATGACCGTGCACAGGCTGTCGCGCGCCGACGCCCGCCGGCTGGCCGTACGGGCCCAGCTGCTGGACGCCCGCGCCCCGGGCGGGATGGTCGACGTGGTGCGCCGGCTGACCCAGCTGCAGAACGACCCGGCCACCGCCGTCGCGCCCAGCGCCGAGCTGGTGCTGTGGAGCCGGCTGGGCTCGTCGTGGGCGCCGCGGCAGCTGCGCGACGCCCTCGCCGAGCAGACCCTGCTGGAGCTGCACGGCATGATCCTGCCGCCGGAGGACATCGCGCTGCACCGGGCGGAGATGGCCGAGTGGCCCGGGCGCCCGCCGCTGCGGGAATGGCAGGAGGACGTGCGGGAGTGGGTGGACGCCAACCGCGGCTGCCGGCTCGACATCCTGCACCGGTTGCGCGCGGACGGCCCGCTGACCAGCCGCGAGCTGCCGGACACCTGCGAGATCCCGTGGCGCTCGTCGGGCTGGAACGACAACCGCAACGTCGCCCGCATGATCGGCTTCCTGGTCCAGCGGGGCGAGGTGGCGGCGGCCGGCCGGCGCGGCCCCGACCGCCTGTGGGACCTGGCCGACCGCGTCTACCCCGACGAGGTGGTGCCGTACGAGGAGGCGATGCGCATCCGCGACGAGCGCCGGCTGAGCGCCCTGGGCCTCGCCCGCGTCCGCCCGCCGGCGACGCCCGGGGAGCCGGCCACGGTGGAGGGCCTCAGGGGCCGCTGGCGGGTCGATCCCGCGCAGCTGGACCGGCCGTTCACCGGCCGCACCGCGCTGCTGTCCCCGCTCGACCGCCTGGTCTTCGACCGCCGCCGGATGACCGAGCTGTTCGAGTACGACTACCAGCTGGAGATGTTCAAGCCGGCCGCCCGGCGCCGCTGGGGCTACTGGGCGCTGCCGATCCTGCACGGCGACCGGCTGGTGGGCAAGCTCGACGCCGCGGCCGACCGCCGGGCCGGGGTGTTCCGGGTGCACGCCGTCCACGAGGACGTCCCGTTCACCCGGGCGATGACGGCCGCGGTGCGGCACGAGGTGACCGAGCTGGCCGCCTGGCTCGGCCTCGACCTCGTGCTGCCGCCGTGACCGTCCGCCGCGGGTGGGCTCAGCCGTCGATCCGCAGGGGCGAGATGTGCCAGATGTCCCGGCAGTAGTCGCGCACGGTGCGGTCGGCCGAGAAGAAGCCGCTGCGGGCCGTGTTCAGGATCGACGCCCGGGTCCACAGGTCGCGCTCCTGCCAGGCCCGGGAGACCGCGTCCTGGCAGTCCACGTACGCCCGGTAGTCGGCCAGCGTCAGGTACTCGTCGCGGTGCAGCAGGTCGTCGACGATCTCCTTGTCGAAGCCGGCCACGACGTCCAGCACCTCGCGCAGCTCCGGGTCGCGGTCGTAGTACTCCCACGGCACGTAGCCGCGGTCCTTGAGCGCCGCCACCCCGGTGGTGTCCAGGCCGAAGAGGAAGAACTCGGCCGCCCCGACCCGGTCGCGGATCTCCACGTTGGCGCCGTCCAGGGTGCCGATGGTGAGCGCGCCGTTGAGCGCCAGCTTCATGTTGCTGGTGCCGGAGGCCTCCTTGCCGGCCAGCGAGATCTGCTCGGACAGGTCCGCGGCCGGGATGATCAGCTGCGCCCGGGAGACGTTGTAGTCGGGCAGGAAGACCACTCTCAGGTACGGCGAGACGACCGGGTCGTTGTTGACCAGGCCGGCGACCATGTTCGCGAGCCGCATGATCCGTTTGGCCGCGTAGTAGCCCGGCGCCGCCTTGCCGGCGAGGACGATCGTGCGCGGCACCACGTCGGCCACCTCGCCCCGGTGGATGCGCCGGTGCAGCGCGACGACGTGCAGCACCCGCATCAGCTGGCGCTTGTACTCGTGGAACCGTTTGATCATCACGTCGCAGAGGGCGTCCGGGTCGAGCGCCACCCCCGTCGCGGCCAGCGCGTGGTGGGCCAGGTCGACCCGGTTGAGCCGCTTGACCTCGCGCCACCGTTCGCGGAAGGCCGGGTCGTCGGCGGCGGGTTCCAGCTCGGTGAGCCGGTCCAGGTCGGTCAGCCAGCGCTCGTCGCCGATCCGCTCGGTGATCAGCTCGGACAGCCGGGGGTTGGCCAGCCGCATGAAGCGCCGCGGCGAGATGCCGTTGGTGACGTTGTGGAAGCGGCCCGGCCACAGCTCGGCGAAGCCGTGCAGGGTCGTCGCGGCCAGCAGCCGGGAGTGCAGCTCGGCGACGCCGTTGACCGCCGAGCTGCCGACCACCGCGAGGTGCGCCATCCGGACCCGCTGCTCGTCGCCCTCACCGATGATGGACAGCTCGCGCAGCTTGCCCTCGTCGCCCGGGTAGCGGGCGGCGACCTCCTGCAGGAACAGGTGGTTGATCAGGAAGATGATCTCCATGTGCCGGGGCAGCAGCCGCTGCACCAGCGCCACCGGCCAGGTCTCCAGCGCCTCCGGCAGCAGGGTGTGACAGGTGTACGCGAACGTCCGCCGGGTGATCGACCAGGCCCGGTCCCACTCCAGGCCCTCCTCGTCGACCAGCATCCGCATCAGCTCGGCGATGGCCATCACCGGGTGCGTGTCGTTGAGCTGGATCATCACCTTGCCGGCGAAGTCGTCCCAGTCGCTGTTGCGCAGCCGGAAGCGCCGCACGATGTCGCGCAGCGCGCAGGTGACCAGGAAGTGCTGCTGCTTGAGGCGCAGCTCGCGGCCGAGCTCGGTGCTGTCGTCCGGGTAGAGCACCTTGCTGATGTTCTCGGAGCGGACGATCTCCTCGACCGCCTCGCCGTACTGGCCGGCACCGAAGCGGGACAGGTCGAAGGACTCGCGAGCGGCCCGGGCGCGCCACAGCCGGATGATGTTGACCGTGGTGGTGCCGTACCCGGGGACCAGCATGTGGCTGGGCTCGCCCAGCACGACCTCGCCCGGCACCCAGCTCTTGCGCAGGCCGTCCAGCGGCTCGGTGTGGCCGTAGAAACCGACCGTCTGCTGGTCGTCGGAGGCGTGGAACTCCCACGGATTGCCGTAGAAGGTCCAGTTGTCGGGGCGCTCGACCTGGCCGCCGTCGCGGAAGTCCTGCTTGAAGATGCCGAAGTCGTAGCGGATGCCGTAGCCGACCGCCGGGATGTCCTGGGTGGCCATGGCGTCGAGCAGGCAGGCGGCCAGCCGGCCGAGGCCGCCGTTGCCCAGCCCGGGCTCGACGTCGAGGGCCGCCAGCTCGGACGGCGACAGCCCGAGGCCCTCCAGGGCGCGGCGGGCGCACTCCTCGGTGCCGGAGTAGAGCAGGTTCTGGTCGAGCTGCTTGCCGAGCATGTACTCGGCCGACAGGTAGTAGATGAAGCGGGGGTTGGCCCGGTAGTGCGCGGCGGCCGTCCTGATGTAGCGGTCGACCAGCCGGTTACGGACGGTCAGCGCCACCGACTGGTAGGTGTCCTGGGCGCTCGCCGACTCCAGGGTCGTGCCCCGCTGGTAGTACAGGTTGCTGAGCACGTCCCGCCCGAAGTCGCCGGGCGTGTCGCCGGCGTGCGACGTCACGTAGGTCACGGCTGTGGTCCCTCCCGACGGTGGTCCGTCCCTCGACGGTCTCACGGGGAGTATCTCCGATCGGCGGAAACGCCCCGCTCCGCGGTGCGGAACGGGGCGATTCACGGCTTTAGCCGACAATCGGCGGGCGGATCAGACCTCCGGGTTCACCGTGGGCTCGGCGGTGGGCTCGGCGGTGGGCTCGGCGGTGGGCTCGTCGCTGGGGTCGTCGCTGGGGTCCTCGGCCGGCTCGGTGCTGCTGCTCGGCGTGGGCTCGACCGACGGGGTGGGCTCGACGGACGGCGTGGGGGTGGGCTCGACGCTGGGGGCCGGGCTGGGCGTGACCGCGGGGCGCTTCTGCGAGACCTCGACGCCCTTGGCCGTGTAGACGCCCGCGCTGCGGGTGCCGGTGACGGTGATCCGCGCGCCGACGGTGACGGCCTGCAGGGTGGCCCGCTTGCCGTTGACCCGGAGGCGCACGGCGCCCGGCACGGTGACGGTGACCGTCTGCCTGCGGACGTCCTTGGTGCCGCCCGTGGCGAGCAGCGTCACGGTGCCGGCGGCGGGGTCCACGGCGGTGACCTTGCCGGTCGCGGCGAACGGCGTCCGGACCGCCTTCTTGGTCTTGGCCGGCTTCGGGGTGGCCTTCTGGACGGTGCCCGGCTTGGCGGCCGGCTGGGCGTAGGCGACCGCGGCGGTGGAGACGGCGGGAACGACGATCCCGGCGGTCATGAGGGCGGCGACAACGGTACGACGCAGACGCATCGGGAGATCTCCTTGTTCGGGGGCGTGATGTCATCGTCGGCGCGGCGGGGTGCGAACAGGGGCGCGGGCCGGTTGCGGGCCGGTTGCGGGCGCCCTCCCGCCGGCGGGTCAGGGCCGACCGGCGACCGGCAGCGTGACCGTGAAGGTGCTGCCCGCGCCGAGCCGCGACTCGACGGTGACCGTGCCGCCGTGCTCGGCCAGGATGGCGCGCACGATGGCCAGGCCCAGGCCGGTACCCTGCACCGCCTGGTCCATCGCGTTGGCCGCCCGGTGGAACGGCGTGAACAGCCCGGCCAGGTCGGCCTCCGGGATGCCGATGCCGGTGTCGGTCACGGTCAGCACCGCCGTGCCGCCGGTCCCGCGCAGCCGGTAGGTGATCGCCCCGCCGGCCTCGGTGAACTTCACGGCGTTGCCCAGCAGGTTGCGCAGGGCCCGGTCGAGCTGCCGGGCGTCGCCGTCGACGAAGACCTGGTCCGCCCGGCCGGTCAGGGTGAGCCCCCGGCCGCGCGCGACCGGCTCGAACTCGGCGTGCAGCGCGGCGGTCACCGCGGCCAGGTCCACCCGCGTCGCGGTCGCGCCGACCGCGTCGTTCGCCCGGTTCAGCACCAGCAGGTCGGCGATCGTCTCGTGCAGCCGGTGCGCGTTGCGCAGGATCGCGGTGACGCCGCGCCGCTGGGTCGGGGACAGCTCGCCGCCGTCGCCGTCGGCGAGCATCTCGGTGTAGCCCAGGATGCTGGTCAGCGGGGTCCGCAGCTCGTGGGTCACGGTGGCCACGAAGGCGTCCTTGCGCTCGTCGAGACCCCGCAGTTCGGTGATCAGCCGGACCTGGCGGTGGTGCAGGTGCTGCTGGCGGACGGTGTGGTCGATCTCGCGGGCCACGGTGGCGAGCAGCCGGCGCTCGTCGGCGGTCCAGTCCGGCGGGTCCCGGCGGACGACCTGGACGAGCCCCGGCGGGCAGTCGGCATCGCCGCCGATCGGCACCGCCACACCCCCGGGCACGTCCGGCACGTCCAGCACCGTTCCGGGTGGCGCGGCCAGCACGGCGCGCACGTTCTCCGCCGGCAGCGGCGGCGCGTCCCGCGGCCAGCGCACGTCGGCCTCCTCGGCGCCGCCGATGGCGACCCGGCTGTGCACCGCGTCCGCCCCCAGCGCGGCGCCCAGGAGCGCGGCCACGCGGCGGGTGGCCGCGGCGGGATCGGCCTCCTCCCGCAGCGCGACCACGACCGCCTGGCGCAGCTCGGTACGGGCGACCCGGGCCGCGTCCTCGGCCAGCAGTCGCTGCGTCTCGGCCGCGAGGTGGTTGAGGGTGCCCATGACCGCGCGCATCTCCCGCGGCCCGGCCGGCACCACCCGCGCGGAGAGCTCCCCCGCGGCCAGCCGCTGCAGGGTCGTCCGGAGCTGCTCCAGCGGGGCCAGCAGCAGGCGGCGCGCGATCGTGGCGAGCAGCAGGGTCACCCCCAGGACCGCGATGGCCAGCAGCGCGAACAGCAGCTGGGCCAGCCGCGCCGAGCGCCGGTCGGCCGCGGCGACCCGGTGCTGGTCGGCCACCAGCGCCGTGTCGACCGCGGCGTTGGCCGCGCGCAGCTCGTCGAACAGCTGCTTGCCCCGGGTCGTCTGGGTGAACCCGGGGTCGGCGACGCCGGCGTTGACCACCGGGTACGCGAAGGCGTAGAGCCAGCGCGACGCGGCGGTGCGCTCGGCGGTCAGCAACCGCAGCGCGGCCGGATCGGTGGTCCGGGCGGCCACCTCGTCGAACGCCCGGAACGCGCCGATCCGCCCCGCGTCGTAGGGCTCCAGGAACCGCTGGTCGCCGGTGAGCTGGAAGCCGCGCACCCCGGTCTCGGCGTCGGTCATGTTCTGCAGCACGGCGTTGTTGGCGTCCCGGGCCGCCTCGACCCGGGCCACCCGCTGCTCGTGGCGGCCCTGGAGCCGGTCGGCCACCAGGAACTGGGTCACCACGACGCCGACGAACAGCACCAGGACCGCGAGCACGCCCGCGTCCACCCGGGCCCGGACCGACAGCACGTCAGGCGCCGGGCAGGGAGAAGGAGACCGCGGTGCCGCCGCCGGGCGCGTCGTCGATCCAGATCCGGCCGCCGTGCCGCGCGACGATCCGCTGGCAGGTCGACAGCCCGACACCGTGCCCGGCCTGGGCGCCCGGCTCGACCCGGGCGAACATCTCGAAGACCCGTCGGCGCTGGTCGGCGGGGATGCCGATGCCGTTGTCGCTGATCGTGACGATCCACTGCCCGGGCTGCCGGTGGGCGGCCACCTCGACGCGGCACGCCCGGGCCGGGTCGCGGTACTTGAGCGCGTTGCCGATGAGGTTCTGCAGCAGCTGGCGCAGCAGGGTGGGGTCGCAGACCAGTGTGGCGTGCGGCGGGGCGAGGTGGACGGTGGCGCCGCTCGCGCGGATCCGGTCGTGCAGGTCGGTCAGCACCTGGTCGACGACCTCACCGAGGTCGGCGTCCTCGCGCCGGCACGGGCCGCTGCCCGCGCGGGCGTACGTGAGCAGCGCGTCGATCAGCGCCTGCATCCGCGCGACGGCCTGCAGCGTGGTGCCGATCCACGTGCGGGCCCGCTCGTCCAGCGCCGGGGCGTCCTGCTCGCCGAGCAGTTCGAGGTAGCCGCTGACCACGCTCAGCGGCGCGGCCAGGTCGTGGCTGACCACGGCGGCGAACTGCTCCAGCTCGGTGTTGGAGCGCAGCAGCTCGGCGTGGGCCAGCTCCACCGCGCGCCGCTGCGCGCGGTCGGACGTGACGTCGCTCATCGCCACCACGGCGCCCAGTGGCGTGCCGTCGGCGGCGGTGAGGGCGCGGCCACCCGCGACGACGTGCCGCGGGTCCCGGCCCTCCGGGCGGAGGATCATTTCGACGTCGTGCACCGCCCCGTCGTGCAGCGCGCGCAGCAGCGGCACCTCCCGGCTCGGCAGCGGGGTGACGCCGTCGGTACGGAAGAGCCGGTAGCGCACGGCGAAGTCGCGGGGTTCGATCGACGGGTCGGCGTCGAGGCCGTGCCACTCGCGGGCGGTGCGGTTGAAGACGGTGAGGCGCCCGGACCGGTCGGCGGCGACGACCGCGACGTCGATGGTGTCCAGCACGGTGTCGGTGAACCGCTGGCGGGCCTCGGCCTCGGCGGCCAGCTCGGCGTTGATCCGGCTCTGCCGGCGGCGCTCGAACAGCGCGAGGACCACCCCGGCCAGGTCCTTGAGCCGGGCGATCTGCTCGGCGGTGAGGTCCCGCGGCGCCGAGTCGAAGACGCACAGCGTGCCCAGGGCGTGGCCCTGGGGGGTGACCAGCGGCGCGGAGGCGTAGAAGCGGACGCCGGCCAGCACGCCGGTGACCCAGGGGTTGTCCCGGTAGGTGGGGTCGGCGCTGGCGTCGCGGACGTACACGAACTCGCCGTCGAGGAACCGGACGGCGCACATCGAGTCGGCCCGCGCGGAGTCGCCGCCGGCGAAGCCCGCGGTGGTGAGCTGGCACTGCCGGTGCTCGTCGATGAGGTTGAGCGTCGCGGTGGGCACGCCGGCCACCATCGCGGCGACCCGGACCACGGCCTGCAGCTCGTCGCCGGCCGGAGCGTCGAGCACGCGGTACTCGTGCAGCGCGGCCAGGCGCTGCCGCTCGTCTCGACTCACCGCCGGTCCCCTTCGCACGCGACACCCCCCGTGAGCTACTTCGGCAGCCCGGGCCAGGAGATGAACCCGGGTGCCCGCACGCACGGTGCACGATCCTGGAAGCTTCCTGAACGTTGTTACCGATCCGTAACATGATCGCCGTGCGTACGTGTGGTGACGATCACACCCCAGTCGCCCGAGCGATGTGTCCTTAATCGACGCATCTCGTTGGCCTCGGCGGCGACTCTCATCACTCTGGGTAGTCAACCGCGTTTCGGGCGGGTTACTGGCCGGTAGCCAGGGCCCTTGTCCTGGCCCGCACGGAGGGGCAACATTTCCCGCACGTCAAGACGGACGCATCGACGGGGCTGCATACCGGCGGAGACCAGGAGTCGCCCGCGATGCGCGCCGGGAGCGGTGCGGACGCAGCTGTTCCCGTTCCCCACAAGGAGGATCCGTGAAGGATGCGCAAGGCGATCCGGCCTACGGCCGCACCAACTGGCGCCGCTTCGCCGTAGCGGTGGCGGTTCCCACCGCGGCCGCCGGTGCCCTGGTCTTCGGGCTGGCCAACGGGGCGTTCGCCGCCTCGTTCGCGGTGTCCGGCCAGCCGTTCAAGATCTCGGCCGACAAGCTCGACGGCACCGGCTTCGCCCAGTACGGCGGCCAGCTGGAGACCGCCAAGAAGGGCGACCAGGACGTCCCGGTGGCCATGTCCGGCATCGCCTCGGCGAGCCTCTACAACCTGTGCCAGTCGGTCCGCGCGCCCGGCTCGCCGATCAGCCTGACGATCCGCGCCGGCCGCGACGAGGACTCCCCGGCCAAGGCGACCAACCTGCTGATCGGCATGACCGAGCTCAGCGGCGACGCCGAGTTCACCGACATCAACATCGGCCAGGACGCGTCGACGCTGGGTCAGGGCGGCCCGCAGGCGCACGGCCCGCTGGGCTCGTTCGGCCAGGAGGCCGAGCACG
Organism: Actinoplanes nipponensis; assembly: GCF_016862275.1. Taxonomy (GTDB): domain Bacteria; phylum Actinomycetota; class Actinomycetes; order Mycobacteriales; family Micromonosporaceae; genus Actinoplanes; species Actinoplanes nipponensis. The sequence goes on from NZ_BOMQ01000052.1 coordinate 125,566, forward strand.
TCGTGATCACGGGACTGCGGCAGACCGCCATCTCCACCACGGCCGGCACCTTCACGCTGACCGGGCTCAACCTGAAGATCAACCTCCCCGGCAAGGACGGCAACCCCGCGGAGTGCTTCTGACGGAGCACCCGAGGCCCGCGGTGCGCACCGGCCGCGGGCCTCGACCATGCCGGGGGGAACAGCACGCATTCTGGAGGAGCACGTGGCGACAACCAACGCGTCGGACGGCGGCTTCCGCCGCTGGCGGCGAAGCCGGCCGTTCTGGGGCGGCCTGCTGCTGCTGATCGCCGGGCTGGAGCTGTTCCTCAGCGCCAACCTGACCCTGGGCGATCTCGAGGTGCACATGGGCCCGGAGGGATTCCTCTCCTACCTGCTGCCCCTGCTGCTCGTCCTCGCCGGCGTGCTCACCTGGGTGACCCCCGGGCAGCGCCTGTTCTACGGCGTCCTCGGGCTGCTCACCGCGGTGTACTCGCTGATCGGGCTGAACCTCGGCGGCTTCGGCCTGGGCATGCTGCTCGGCATCCTGGGCGGCGCGCTGGTGCTCGCGTGGGCGCCCCGCCGGCCCGCCCCGGCGGCGGCGGAACCGGCGCCGGCCGACGAGGACCCGTACGCGGCCGGACCCGGCGGGGAGGCCGCGCCGGCGGAGCAGCAGCCGCACGACCCCGGCGCCACCATGATCGTGCCCGGTTTCACCGGCGGCCCGGACGACCCGGCGAGCCCGCCCACCCCGCTGCGCCCGGCCCACCAGGGCGAGCCGGCCCGCGCCGACCGGCCCGGTCAGCACGCTCAGCCCGACCCGCAGTTCCCGGCCTCGCCGGCGTACCCCGGCCAGCAACCGTCCGACGGGGAACCGCCGCGGCCGCCGTCCGGGGGCCGGCCCGGCCGGACGTTCGTCATCGCGCTGGTGGCCCCGGCGATGACCGCGGCCCTGCTGATCGCCGGCAGCCACCGCCCGGCCCGCGCGGAGGCGCCCTGCCCCGAGGGCCTGCCGTCGCGCCCGGCCGCGGCCGCGAAGAAGGAGGCCGCCCGGCAGTCCTCGGCCGAGCCGGCCCCCAGCCGCACGGCCGCCAGGAAGGCGCCGAAGCCCGGGGCCAAGCCGTCGGCCTCCGCGTCGGCCGGCCCGTCCGCCCCGGCCGGCTCCGAGCCGGGCGACAAGACCGGCAACCCGATCGTCGACGGCTGGAACGGCTTCGTGAAGGGCGTCGGCGACCTGCTCGGCATCGGCGGCGGGAAGCAGGCCGAACCGGCCCCGAGCACCTCCGCCGGCACGCCCGGCCCGACCGGGTCCGCCACCCCCTCCGGCTCGGCGTCCCCCGCACCGCCGCAGCCCGGCCGGCCCGGTTCCGGCTCCCCCGCCCCGGGCGCCCCGACGGGCTCGGCGTCACCGTCCCCGGCGCCGAGCCTGTCGGACATCCCCTGCCTGGGCCCGCGCGTCTTCAAGGAGGCCGGCCCGGACGACCTCCCGCTGGTGTCGGCCACGGGCAGCACGCTGGAGACCGACTCGCTGACCATGTACAACTCCACCTACGACGGCGTGGTCCAGCTCAAGACGGCCAAGGGCACGCTGTCCGCGCTGAAGTTCAGCATGTCCAAGGCGGTGAACAAGCCGTTCTCGCTGACCGTGCCGGAGAACGGCGGCCGCACCACGCTGATCGAGAGCAACAAGCTGACGACCGACGGCCACGTGCGCTTCTACACCCCGGAGTTCAAGGGCAAGCTGTTCGGCGTCATCCCGGTGACGTTCACCCCGCAATCGCCGCCGCCGCTGACGCTGCCGGTGCTCTGGTTCACCGACGTGCGGATCAACCTGGCCTTCGTCCGCTGCGACACCCTCACCGGCGACCCCCTGAAGGTCAGCGCCGAGGCGTGACCGGCAGGATGGCCGGGTGAACCTCGACAGCGGGGCCGGGCTGCTGCACCGGCTGACCTCGTACGTGCCGGGCCGCGAGTGGGACGTGCCCGTCGACGATCCCCGGGTGCGCCACGACCTGGCGCCCAACGACCCGGCGACGCAGCCGCCGCCGGTGAAGGCGTACCCGGGCGCGGACCGGCTCGCGCTGCCCCGCGAGCTGGACGACCCCGGCGTGAGCGCGACCGCGGTGCTGGCCGGCGTACCGGCTCCGACGCTGCCGCTGGACGCCGCCCAGCTGGGCCGGATCCTCTTCCTCGGCGCCGGGGTGGTCCGCACGACCGAGCGGGCCGGGCGGCGGATCCTGTTCCGCGCGGCCGGCTCGGCCGGCGCGCGCTTCCCCCTGGAGATCTACGCGAGCACGCGCGGCGTCGCCGGCGTGCCGGACGGCGTCCACTGGTACGACCCCGAGCAGCACGCCCTCGTCACGGTCGGCCCGGCCGCCGCGGGCGCCGCCACCACCCTGGTCGTCACCGGCGTGCCCTGGCGCACCGGCTGGCGCTACGCCGAACGCGGCTGGCGCCACCTGTACTGGGACGCCGGCACCGTGCTGGCCCAGCTGTCCGCCGCCGCCGACAGCGCCGGCCTGGCGCCGCGCGTACGGTCGCTGTTCCCGGATGCCACGGTCGGCGCCCTGGTCGGCGCGGACGGGGTGCACGAGTATCCGCTGGCCCTGCTCAGCTTCGGCGGCGGCGAGCCGGCGATCGCCCCGGGCGGCCCGGCCGCGCCCGGCGAGCTGCCCGCGGTCGAGTTCCCGTTGTGCACCGCGGCGCAGCGCGCCGGCGACCGCGACGTGCTCGGCGAGCCGTGGCCGCAGGCGCCGGGGTTGCCCGACCACCCGCCGGCCGATTCCCTCGACCAGGTGGTCCGCCGCCGCGGCTCGCAGCGCCGGATGAACCGCTCCCGCACCCTGCCGCGCCCGCTGCTTCAGTGGCCGATGACCGCGGCCCTGCGCGGGGTACGGGTGCCGCACTGGGTGGCCGTGCACGGCGTCGACGACGTGGCGCCGGGCCTGTACCGCTGGCCCGGGCTGTCCGCCCCGCGGCGCGCGGGCGACCTGCGCGACGAGCTGCTGCGCATCGCCCTGGACCAGGCTCTGGCCGGCGACGCCGCCTACGTCGCCGTCGCGGCCACCGACCTGTCCGGGCTGGACGATCGCGGCTACCGCACGGCCCAGCTCGAGGCCGGGCTGGTCGAGGGTCGGCTGCACCTGGCCGCGTACGCCCTGGGCGCGAGCGCCTCCGGCATGACCTTCCTGGACTCCGAGGTGCCCGCGCTGCTCGGCGAGCCCGCCGAGCTGGCCACGCTGCTGTTCACCTGCGTGGGCGTCCCGGACTACGCCTCCCGCGCCGGCGGCGCCCCCGGCGCGCCGGTGGCGGTCCGCTCGGTCACGCCGCGACTGCGCTGATCAGGAGGCCCTCCGCGCGCGGCGCTCCCGCCACCCGCGGACGGCCTGCTCGGGATCGATCGGGGGCAGCAGCACCGGCGGCCCGTCCAGCAGGCCGGCCCGGGCCCGGCGCAGCTGCTCGTTGAGCCCCGCGACGTAGGCCCGCACGTCGGCCTCCGAGGTGCGCCGGTCGATCGTGTCGCGCAGGTCCTGGGCCTCGCGGCGCACGGCCAGCGTCGGCGGGAGCGCCCCGCCGGCCGCCCCCTCGCGGCGCAGCCAGTCCTTGACCCACCAGTCCTCGTCGTACTCCCGGCCGTGGTCGCTGAGCGGCTTGCCGGCGCCCGGGAGGTTGTCGAACTGGCCCTGCTCCTGGGCCTCGCGGATCTTCCGGTCGATGTGCGACTCGTACCAGCTCGCCATGGCGTTCAGTCTAGGCCGGCGGCGGCGGGACCGGCGAGGCCGGCCGACACCGCGCGGACGGCCGGAACCGGGCGTAGCGTGAGGGTTCGTTCCCGTGATCAGCCCGGAGGCAGCCATGCCGTACTCAGCCACCCGCACCCTCGACGGCACGGTCGTCGCGATCACCGGGGCCAGCGCCGGTATCGGCGCGGCCACCGCGCACGCCCTGGTCGGCGCGGGCGCCCGGGTCGCGGTCAGCGCCCGCCGCGAGGACCGGCTCGCCGGGCTGGTCGAGGAGCTGGGCAAGGACAACGTGGCGCCGGTGGTCGGCGACGTCCGCGATCCGGCCCACAACGACGCCCTGGTGGCGGCGGCCGTCGAGCGCTGGGGCCGGCTCGACACCATGGTCGCCAACGCCGGCATCGGCGCCTACGGCGGCATCCTGGACCTGGGCGACGACCAGCTCACCGAGATGGTCGAGACCAACTACCTGGGCACGGTCTGGAGCGTGCGCTCCGCCGTACGCCGGTTCCGCGAGCAGGGCGACGGCGGCGACCTGATCATCGTCAGCTCGGTGGCGGGCTTCCGCGGCGGCGCCGACGAGGCCGTCTACGCGGGCACCAAGCACGCCCAGGTGGGCCTGGCCGGGTCGCTGGACCGGGAGCTGCGCGCGGAGGGCACCCGGGTGACGCTGATCTGCCCGGCCGGCACGGCCACGGAGTTCGCCATCGGCGCCGGCCGCACCGAGGGCTCCCCCGAGCTGGACGACTACCTGCGCCCGCAGGACGTGGCCCACGCCGTCCGGGTGGTGCTGGAGCAGCCCCGCTCGGTGCGGACCACGGTCTGGCAGATGTGGTCGATGCAGCAGCAGAGCTGACACCCCTCCCGCCGCGGCCGGGCCTCCGCACAATATTCGCCGTCATGGATGTGTTCGGCCCCCGGCGCGGAGCACGCCTGGCAGGCGCTGCCCACCGTCCGCCCCGGACCCGCCCGGGGCGGCGGCGCCGACGCCACCGTCGTGATCGACCCGGGCCGGACGCGGCAGCGCTACACCGGCGTCGGCTTCTCGCTGGACGAGACGAGCGTCTCCAACCTGTGGAAGCTCACCCCCGCCGAGCGGGACCGGGGCCCTCAAGCCCGGTAGCACCACCGGGTACTACCAGGTGGGCCGGCTGCGCGACGACGCCGTCGACGTGTTCGCCCGCTACTACGTCAAGTACCTGCAGGCGTACGCCCGGCACGGCATCCGCGTCGACGCGCTGACGCTGCTCAACGAGCCCGGCATGGACGTGGTGTACCCCGCGATGGACATCGGCATCGCCCAGCAGCAGCGGCTGGTCCTGGCGATCAAGCGGGAGCTGGCCGCGCACCGGCTGCGCACCCGGCTGTACGTGCACGACTTCAACTTCTGGGACTGGAAGGACCCGAACAGCACCGCTACCAAGAACTACCACCGGATCCTCGACGACCCGCGGGTCCGCGCGGCCGCCGACGCCATCGCGTTCCACCCGTACTGGGGTGACCCGGCGGTGATGCGCGACGCGTACGAGCAGACCGGCAAGCCGGTGCACCTGACCGAGACCAGCGACCTCTCCCCCGCCACCGTCCTGAGCGACCTGCGCCTCGACGCCTCCTCGTACGTGCTGTGGGCGCAGGCCACCGACCAGGACGGCGGGACGCTGCACTGGACGCCCGCCCGCGACAACGCCATCGACTGGGCGGAGGTCGGCCGCACCACCAGGTGGCCGGACCGTCTGGTCAAAGTGGACACCACCACCGGTACGTTCACCGTGCGCGACGAGCTCTACGCCCTGGGCCAGTTCGCCCGCTACCTCGGCCCGCAGCACGTACGGGTGGCGTCGAGCGCGGCCGACAACGGCGTGAGCAATGTGGTGTTCCGGGATGGCGGGGACGGCTTCGTGGCCGTCCTGGGCAACGACGCCGCCACCGACCGGACCGTCGAGGTGGTGCTCGCGGGCGAGTCGTTCACCGCCGTCGTGCCGGCGCACGCGTACGCCACGTACCGGTGGACCGGCCGCGTGCCGCCCTCGCGCCGCAACCACGCGCCGGTGCTGCGCGCGGTGGCCCCGGTGGTCGCCGATCAGTTCGCCACCACCCGCGTCCCGCTGTCGGCCACCGACCGGGACGGCGACGGGCCGGTCGCTACGGCCTGGAGCTGCGGGTGGCCAACGGCACCGGCGCGGCGGCCACCGACGCGATCTCGCTACGCGACGCCGCGGGCACGGTGCTGGCGCGGGCGTCGGCGCCGGACACCGGGGGCTGGGCGGCGTACCAGTCGGTGCACGTCCCGGTCGAGCTGGCCGCGGGCGACCAGCTGGTGACGCTGTACTGCGGGACCGGCGGGTTCACCTGGACTACCTGCGGTTCACCGCCTGACCGGTCCTGATCACAGCACCCGGGAGACGCCCTCGGCCGCGATCCGCCGGTCGAGGGCGTCCCGGTCCAGGTTGGCGCACAGCACGATCGAGGCGCCGGCGACCAGCGGCGCCAGCAGCCATTGCAGGGGCTGCTCGTGCTCGCCGGCGTCGACGAGCACCCGGTCGCCCGCCCGCAACCCCAGCGACGCCGCGATCTCGTGGGCCAGCTCGCTCCACTGCGCGTACGTCGTGCCGTCCGGGCTCGCCGCGTCGCCCGGCCGCAGCTCCGGGTAGGCCGGCGCGGTGTCCGGCTGCCGGACCAGCTCGGCGGCGAAGTCCCGGTAGCCGGCCGGCACCTCCGCCAGCGGCCGCAGGCCGGGCTCGAGGCCCAGCACGAACCGGTGCCGACCGGCCGGCACCTCCTCCAGCCAGCTGTCCAGGCGCCGGCGGGAGACGAAGACCGCGTCCGGCGCAGGGGCCGGCGGATCGGTCAGGCCGGCCGTCGACCAGGGCCGGAAGGACACCGCGATCCCCGCCGACCACGCCCCGAGCAGGACCGCCGCGGTCTGCCAGTGCGGCGGCAGCAGCACCGCGGCGTCGCCACCGGCGGTCAGGCCGCAGCCGTCGCGCAGCAGGGCGGCCACCCGCGCCGACCAGCTGCCCAGCTCGGGCGCGCTGAGCTCGGTGCGCTCGCCGGTGGCGTCGTCGTAGTAGGTCAGCAGCGGACGGTCCGGGCCCATCGGGTGGTTCCTCCGGAGTGGACGAAGGGGGTACGGGGAGTCAGCCGGGGGCGTCGAGGTCGCGCAGCGCCTTGCGCAGCAGCTCGGGGGTGCGGGCCGGCGGCTCCGCCTCGATGGTCAGCCGGCCCATCGCCGCGGCGTACTGGTCCACGTCCTCGCGCTTGTCCAGGTAGAGGCCGCTGGTCAGGTGCTCGAGGTAGACCACGTCGGGCATGTCCGGGTACGGGAAGCGCAGGATGGTGAAGGCGCCCCCGGCGGCGGCGTGCCCGCCGGACTCGAACGGGATCACCTGCAGCCGGACGCTGGGCTGCTCGCACATCCCCAGCAGCGACTCGATCTGCTCCCGCAGCACCGCCTTGCCGCCGATCGGCCGGCGCAGCACCGCCTCGTCGAGCACCGCCCACAGCCGTGGGGACTCGTCGCGCTGCAGCATCTGCTTGCGGGCCATCCGCAGGTCGGCACGCCGGTCGATCTCCTCCTTCGACGCGGTGCCGTGCCCGAGCGTGATGACCGCCCGGGCGTACGCGTCGGTCTGCAGCAGCCCGGGGACGAACTGGATCTCGTACGTGCGGATCAGCTCGGCGGCCTGCTCCAGGTCGAGGTAGTTCTGGAACCACGTGCTCAGCACGTCGCCGTACGAGTGCCACCAACCCGGGGTGTTGGCCTCGCGGGCCAGCGTGAGCAGGCGCTCGCGTTCGCCCGCGTCCTCCACCCCGTAGAGCTTGAGCAGGTCGACGACATCGCGTTCCTTGAAGCTGACCCGGCCCAGCTCCATCCGGCTGATCTTCGACTCCGAGGCCCGGATCTCGTAGCCCGCCTGGTCGCGGCTGACCCCCTTGGCCAGCCGCAGGCTGCGCAGCCGGGCACCGAGCTGCAACCGGCGGACCGTGGGCCCGTCGTTCTGCGCCGTCGTCATCGGTGATCCCGTCGTGTCGTCAGGGTTTGCGGCCGACCGCACAGTACTGGTCGATCTCCGGCGCGTCCGCCGCGCCCGGCTCGGTCCGGGCTGTCTGCGGGACGCTGGTGTCCACTTCGGGCATTGCCTGCCGGGCGTCGGCCACGTGCACATCCCTCTGCTCGATCGGCACATCGATGATCGCGCAAGCATAAACCGCCCGTCGATCGCCGGCGCGCGCCGAACGGTCATTCCCGGCGCGCTAAGCGGCGATCACCGCGGTGCCGGCCGCGGTCAGCCGGCCGACGGTCGGGTCGCCGGGCGGGGCGTCGGTGATCACGCCGGCCACGGCGTCGAGCGGCAGCACGGCGAAGCGCGAGGCCGCCCCGATCTTCTCGGTGCTGGCCAGCACGTAGGTGTCCGCGGCCCGCCGGGCCAGGGCCCGCTTCATCGCGGCCTCGTCGGCGTCGCCGGTGGTGAGGCCGGCGTCCGGGTGCACCCCGGTCACGCCGAGCAGGAACAGGTCGGCGTGCACCGCCTGGGCGGCCTCGACCGCGGCCGCGCCGCAGGTGACCATCGAGTGCCGGAAGAGCCGCCCGCCGAGCACGTAGACCTCGACCGACGGGTGCCCGGCGAGCGCGGCCGCCACGGTGGGGCTGTGGGTGACCACCGTCGCCGCCAGCCCGGCGGGCAGCGCCCGGGTCACGGCCAGGGCCGTCGTGCCGCCGTCGAGGATCACGGTGGCGCCCGGCCGGATCAACGCGGCCGCCGCTGTCGCGACGCGCTGCTTGCTGGCCACCTCGACCTCGCGGCGGGTGCCGTAGTCGGCGACGGCCGGGGACGCCGGCAGGGCGCCGCCGTAGACCCGCTGGCAGCGGCCGGCGGCGGCGAGCTCGCGCAGGTCGCGGCGGACGCTGTCCTCGGAGACACCGAGCTCGGCGGCCACGTCCTTGGCGACCAGCCGCCGGTCCCGTTCGAGCCGGGCCAGCAGGAATTCCTTGCGTTGGGCGGCCAGCATGCGCGTTTCTCCGTATTCCTCTTTGTTTCTGCCGAGTGTATCGCTAGCCTGGCGCCATGAAGCCCATGTTGATCCTCATTGCCGGCCCCTACCGTTCCGGCACCGGCGGCGACCCGGCCCTGATCGCGGCCAACCTGGCCCGCCTCGAGGAGGCGGCATGGCCGATCTTCCAGGCCGGTCACGTGCCGATGATCGGCGAGTGGGTGGCCCTGCCGGTGCTGGCGCGGGCGAACGGCGCGGCCACCGCCGAGGACGTCCTCTACCCCACCGCGCAGCGGCTGCTCCAGCACTGCGACGCCGTCCTGCGGTTGCCCGGCGCCTCGACGGGCGCGGACCAGGACGTCGCGATCGCACGCGACCGCGGGCTGCCCGTCTACCACCGCATCGAGGAGATTCCCGGGCACCTCGCCCCGAGCGCCTGACCGGCCTCAGGGGCCGGCCGGCCCGGGATCGGTCACGTCGGCGAAGGTCGCGCCGAGCGCCGCCGCGGCCTCGTCGGCGGCGACCTCCAGGCCCACCCCACGCTCCCCGGCGCCGAGCCCGATCGTGCGGCCGCGCAGCCGCTCGTCGGCGATCACCGGCCAGGGGTGCGCCGACCCGAACGGGGTGATGGTGCCGCGCTCGTATCCGGTGGCGAGCCGGGCCGTGGCCGCGTCCGGCATCGACAGCCGGCTGACGCCCAGCCGGGACCGCAGCTTGGGCCACGAGATGACCCGGTCGCCGGGCACCAGGACGAGGACGTACCGGTCCTCGGCGAGCCGGACGACCAGGGTCTTGACCAGGTCGCGGACCTCCCGGCCCTGGGCGGCGGCGGCCTCCGCGACGCTGCCGGCCGGGCCGTGCCGCAGGACGCGGTGCGCGATGCCGGCGGCAACGACGGCGCTGACGGCGGGCCCGGACATGAGATCACCCTACCCAGCCGGCCGGGCGGTCCCGCAGTCCGGCAAACCGCCACCCGGCGGCGGGCCCCGGGCGTAGCGTCGACTCGTGGGCGGGGGCACCGGATCCAGCACCTCCCCCGGCCCCGGCCCCGGCGCTCGGGCGCCGGGGCGGCGCCGCTCGCTGCTGGTGCTGACCCTGGTGGTGGCCCTCGGTCTGTTCGGCACCGCGCTGGCCGCGGTGGCGCTGCACCGCGCCGACGAGGACCGGGCCGCGCGGGCGCTGAGCCAGCAGACGATGATCGTCGCGCAGACCGTCGCCGCCGAGATCCGCCGCTACAGCACCTCGCTGAGCGACCTGGCCGCCGCCGTCGGCGCCCAGTCCCGGCTCGAGTCGGCCGAGTTCACCGCCATCGTCGCCGCGGTCGACCGGCAGCGCCTGCCCGGCGCCAGCGGCGTGGCCGTCGTGGTGCCGGCGCGGACCGAGCAGATCCCCGCGGTGCAACGCTTCTGGCGCGACCGCGGCGACGACGGCCTCACCCTGCGACCGGTGCCGACGCCGTCCGGGGAGCACCTGTTCGTGGTGCTGCACCGCTCCCTCGACGGCGGCGACTCGCTGCGCGGCCGCGACGTGACCGTCATCGCGCCGGCCACCGAGGCGCTGCGGCTCTCGCAGCAGACCCGCCAGGTCACCATCAGCACTACCTACCGGCTGATGAAGGACGCGGGGCTGCCCACGGCCCAGCAGCAGTTGTCGTTCCTGCTGGCCGCGCCGGTGTACTCCACCTCACCGGCGGCCAGCGACATCGGGGAGTTCCGGGGCTGGCTGGCGCTGACCCTGCGCGGCGAGGACTTCCTCAGCCAGGCGATCAGCGTGGTGGCCCGCGACGCGGTCGGCGTCACCCTGTTCGACACCGGCGCCCGTACCCCGCTCCCGGTGGCGAGCTGGCGGCCCCGGGCCCCGCTGCGGGACGATCCCGCGCCGCGCGACGTCGCCGTGCCCGTGCCGCAGCGCACCTGGCGGCTGGTCGTGCGCCCGACCGACCGACTGATGCCCGGCGCCGACATGCACCTCGACCTGGCCGCCTGGGTCATCGGCACCGTGCTGACCACGCTGCTGGCCGGGCTGACCGGCACGGTGCTGACCTCCCGCAACCGGGCCCTGCGCCGGGTCGACGAGGCGACCACCGCGCTGCGGCACGACATCGAGCGCCGCGAGGCGGTCGAGCAGCAGCTGCGGCAGCGCGAGGCGGAGCTGGTCGGCTTCGCCGGGATCGTGGCCCACGACCTGCGCAGCCCGCTGGCCCGGATCACCGGCTTCGCGGACTTCCTGCGCGAGGAGGCCGCGGCCCGGCTCGACCCGGTGCACCGCGACTTCCTGGAGCGGCTGTACGGGGGCGCGCAACGGATGCAGGTGCTCATCGACGACCTGCTCGACTACGCCACCGCCGAGAACCGGACGCTGAACACCACGATGGTCGACCTCAAGGCCCTCGCCGACGAGGTGGCCCACGAACGGCAGGGCGCGCAGCCGGGGGACACCCTGATCGTGGTGGACCCGCTGCCGTCGGTGCCGGGCGATGCCACGCTGCTGCGCCAGGTTCTCGACAACCTGATCGGCAACGCGGTCAAGTACACCGCCGAGGGCCACCAGCCGTACGTGCGGATCAGCAGCCGCCCCGAGGGCGACGCCGTACGGATCGACGTGGCGGACCGGGGCATCGGCGTCCCCGAGGAGCAGCGCGACGCCGTCTTCACCGCCTTCGCCCGGGCCGCCGGCAGCGAGGCCTACCCCGGTACGGGCCTGGGCCTGGCCATCGTGCACCGCATCGTCGAGCGGCACGGCGGCCGCACCGGCGTCGACGACAACCCCGGCGGCGGCAGCCGCTTCTGGTTCACGCTGCCGCTGGCGGCGCGCCCCACCGAGGCGACGGCCGCCGCGCCGGCGGGCTGGGCCATGGCCGGCCAGTGATCCGGCCCGGGCGCTAGCCGCCCGGCACCATCCAGCTCAGCACGGCGGTGCCCTGCAACGTCACCAGCACGCACATGACCAGCAGCAGCACCAGGCTCCAGCCGACCACCTTGCGGAAGATGTCGCCCTCCCGGCCGGCCATGCCGACCGCGGACGCGGCGATGGCCAGGTTCTGCGGGCTGATCATCTTGCCGAGCACCCCGCCGGAGGAGTTGGCCGCGGCGAGCAGCACCGGGTCCAGTCCGGCGCGGGCCGCGGTCTGCACCTGCAGGGCCCCGAACAGCGCGTTGGCCGAGGTGTCGGACCCGGTCACGGCCACCCCGATCCAGCCCAGGATCGACGACAGGAAGATGAACAGCCCGCCGGCCTGGGCCAGGAACACCCCGAGCGTGTTGGTCTGGCCGGACTGGTTGAGCACGTACGCCAGGGCCAGCACCGCCATCACCGTGACGATCGCGTGCCGCAGCCCCACGTAGGTGTCGACGTACGCCCGCAGCGCCCGGCCGGGGCCGATCCGCAGCACCAGCGCGGTGAGGATGCCGGCCAGGATCATCAGGGTGCCGGCGGCGCCGAGCCAGCCCAGGGTGAACGTGGTGGAGGCGAGCGGCTTGCCGTTGGTGCCCAGCACGTGCAGCCCCGGCCAGCCGAAGGTGACCGTCCACGGCCGGCCGGCGAGCGCCGACTTGACCGGCCCGAGGTTGGCGATCGAGAAGATCACGATGATGATCAGGTACGGCGCGTAGGCGCGGGCCACCTCGGCCCGGCCGTCGCGCCGTTCCAGGTCGTCGCCGCCCACGCCGCCCGGCCCGCGTCCCGGTGGCGGCGCCGTGCGCGCGGGTTCGCCGCCCGGGCCGCCCGGGCCGCCGGCGGCGCCGGCTGGCTCCTGGCCCGCCATGGCCGGCGCGGCGCCGGGGCGGGCCGGCGCCGCGGCCGGCTCGCCGGCCTCCGCCTCCACCCGCAGGTCCGGCGACTCGGCCGGGTGCCAGACCCGCAGCAGCAGCACGATCGCGGCCGCCGCCAGCAGGGACGCGATGATGTCGGTCAGCGGCACCGAGATGTAGTTCGACGCCACGAACTGCCCGACCGCGAAGACCACCCCGGCGGTCAGCGCGGCCGGCCAGGTCTGCCGGACCCCGCGCCGGCCGTCGATGACGGCGACCAGGACCAGCGGCACGACCACCGCCAGCAGGGGCGTCTGCCGGCCGACCATGGCGCCCAGGGTGTCGGTGCTCAGCCGCGGGTCGTCGAGCGCGCCCGAGGTGACCGTGCCCAGCGTGACGATCGGGGTGGCCAGCGCGCCGAAGGCCACCGGGGCGGTGTTGGCGATGAGCGCCACCGAGGCCGCGCGGACCGGCGGGAAGCCCAGCGCCATCAGCATGACCACCGTGACGGCGACCGGCGTGCCGAACCCGGCGAGCGCCTCCAGCAGCGCGCCGAAGCAGAAGGCGACGATGACCGCCTGGATCCGCATGTCCGGGCTGAGCCGGGCCATGGAGCGGCGCAGCACGTCGAAGTGGCCGCTGGCCACCGTCAGGTTGTAGACCCAGATCGCGTTGAGCACGATCCACAGGATTGGGAAGAAGCCGAACGCCGCACCCTCGGTGGCCGAGAGCAGGGCCTGCCCGACCGGCATGGCGTAGACCGCGACGGCGACCACCAGGGCGACCGCGAGCGCGATGATCCCGGCGAGCCACGCGCGCATGCGCAGGGCGCCGAGCAGAACGAACAGGGTCAGCAGCGGCAGCACCGCGAACAGGGCCGAGAGCGCCACGGAGTCACCGGCGGGGTCGGTCACGATGGTGAACTGGTCCGACATGGCAGCCATCCAGGCTTTTCGATGATTGTTGACCTCAATCTAACGCCTGGGCGACCCCGGCGACACCGCGGAGATCGGCGATCGGGCCGCCGCCGGATACCCGGAGGCGGCGACGGCCCGGCCGGTCGCCCGGGGCATGTCCTTTGTGCAACGTGCAGCGAGTACATGACCTTGGCATGCCAAATTCGCCGATGTCAGCGTGGACACCGCTTCAAGAGCGAAAATGTGTTGCTCACAGCCTGTTGTTCTTGCATCACCCTCCGTACTCTGTTGGTCAAATACCCATCGATCAACTTCGACGCAGCGGTGGTCGATGGTCACCCGACCGGCAGCATTGCGGGGAGCACAGCATGGTCATCAAGATTGTCGATCAGATCAACGACGACGAGCTTGCCGAGTCCGCGTGGGAGTTGTACTACGCGGCGTTCCGCGAGCTGAACACGATGGCGGTGCAGCGGCATCTGATGTACCGCCACGAATTCGACGAGGTCATGAACGACACGCGGGTCCAGAAGTACCTGTGCATGAACGACGACGGGACCCTTGCCGGCCTGGCCACGTACACCAGGGACCTCGACGCGGTGCCGTTGATCGCGCCGCAGTACTTCGAGCGGCACTGGCCCGAGCACTACGCCGGGAAACGGATCTGGTACATCGGTTTCGTCGCGGTGCACCCCGAGGCCCAGGGCCGGCACATGTTCAAGCAACTCGTCGAGCAGTTGTACGTCACCGCCGCCACCCAGAACGGGCTGGTCGGCATCGACATCTGCTCCTACAACGACGAGGTGCTGCACTTCTCGCGCCTGTTCCGGGCCATGGTGGAACGGCTGACCGACAACATGCGCTTCTCGCGGATCGATCAGCAGTCGTACTGGCTCTACGATTTCAGCGCGGAAGCGGCGGCGGCCTGAGGGTCACCGGACCTCACCCCATAGACCCCCCTTTCCTGGTGGTGGTGAGGGCTCTGCCGATGAGCCCGCCGGTAGGGCGCTCCGCGCGGCGCTGCCGATACCCCGGAGCTGTCGGTCCGGGATGCGCCGCGGGGAGCGTCCGATGGTGGTGCGGGGCCGGCGCGGCGTCGGGTACGCCCGCCGGCCCGCCCCGGTTCGAGGACCGACGGCCGCGGCGTCACCAGGCTTGCCGGCCGCGTGGTCCGTCATCTCCGTGTTCTCCTTCCGTCGTCCCGGGTGGATCAGTAGTGGTATCCGCGGGCCCCCACCGGTTCATGTGACCCTTTGGTCGACGGGGGCCCTTCCGGTAACGCGATCGTCCGGCCGTCCACGCCCCGCCCGATGGCCGCGTACGCCTCGGGTCGCGCGGCCCGCATGACCAGCGCCCAGCCGACGCCGACCGCCGCGACCGCGAGGTACAGCACCGGGATCAGCCACTGGAACGGCGAGTCGCCGGAGACCTGCAGGAGCTCGCCGAAGCCGATGACGGTGATGCCGAGCACGGCGCTGAGGAGCAGGAAGGCGATCATCGGGGCGATCTGCGAGCGCCACATGTTCTCCCGCCCCCGGTTGCGCACGAAGAAGGCGAGCACCGCGAAGGACGCGCTCCACATCAGGAAGAGCACCCCGAGCCCGCCGATCGTGGTCAGCCAGGCGAACACGTAGAACAGCGGTTCGAGGCCGGCCACGGCGTACGCCGAGAGCACCGCGACCGCGAGCACGCTCTGGGTGACCGAGCCGAGCAGGGGCGCGCCGGTCCGCGGGTGCGTCCGGCCCCAGCCGGCCGGCAGCACACCCTCGCGGCCGAGCGCGAACTGGTAGCGGGCCACGGCCGCGTGGAACGCCAGCAGGGCGGCGAACACGCTGGTCATGAACAGGATGTAGCCGAGCTGGACCAGGATCTCCGGCACGTGCGGGGCGACCAGCTCGAAGACCATGTCGGTCCGGTTGGCCTGCGCGAACGCGACCACCTGGGAGGGCCCGGTGCTGACCGACATGGCCCAGGCCGACAGCCCGCAGAGCAGCCCGGCCAGGATGACGGCCAGGTGGGTCGCCCGGGCGATGGTCCGCTTGGGGTCCTTGGCCTCCTCGGAGAGCACCACGGTGGCCTCGAAGCCGACGAAGCCGGCGATGGCCAGCACCAGCATCGGTCCCACGTCGGCGGTGAACAGCGGGCCCGGGCTGAGCGTGGCGAAGCTGACGCTGCCGCCGGCCGGGTTGGCGATCATCACGATGTCGTAGATGAGCACGACGCTGATCTCGGCGACCAGCAGGACCGCCAGCACCTTGCCGCTGAGGTCCACCCAGAGCAGGCCCAGCACGGCCACCACGGCCCAGGCGACCAGCGCGCAGGTGAACCAGCCGACCTTGACGCCCAGCGCGGCCAGGATGTCGGAGGCGGCCGAGCCGAACAGCCCGAACAGCCCGATCTGCATGAGCGCGTACGCCGGCAGCGCCACGAACGCCGCGCCCACCCCGGCGACCCGCCCCAGCCCGTGGCTGATGTAGGCGTAGAAGGCGCCGGAGTTGACGATGTGCCGGCTCATCGCCACGAAGCCCACCGTGAAGATGCTCAGGATGCCGGCGGTGACCAGGTAGACCACGGGCACCGCGGTGTTGCCGATGATGGCGTAGATGGCGGAGATCGCGCCGATGATGACGGTCAGCGGGGCGGCCCCCGCCACCCCGAAGAACACGACCGACGGCACCCCGAGCCGGTTACGGGCCAGTGCGCTCGAGATGATGTCCGGTTCGGCGGGGTCCTTGCGCGCCATCAACAGCCTCCCGGCCCATTGGTCGAAGTTGTCCTGGCGGCGGTGGTGCCGCCCGCGAGAGCTCACCGACGCCCGACGGCGAGGACCGAGCCCACGCTGGCCTCGGTGTGCTCGATGAGCTGCCGCAGGTCCTCCGGCAGCGAGGCGACGGTGTTGGGCAGCACGGCGAACGCCGAGCGGTGCGCCTCGAAGTCCCAGAGCACGTGGCGGGTCAGGCCGGTGGCGG
The DNA here is from genome assembly GCF_016862275.1 of Actinoplanes nipponensis. Classification (GTDB taxonomy): domain Bacteria; phylum Actinomycetota; class Actinomycetes; order Mycobacteriales; family Micromonosporaceae; genus Actinoplanes; species Actinoplanes nipponensis. The sequence goes on from NZ_BOMQ01000052.1 coordinate 141,911, forward strand.
CGATCAGGCCGGCCAGCACGCGGTCGGTGATCGACATGTCCAGGCCGCGGACCAGGATGTTGGCCAGTCGCATCGGGGCCCAGGCGGCGGCGTTGCGCTGCAGCTCGTTGTTGGGCATGTAGAAGGTCTGGGTGCTGAGCATCCGCCGCCGGGTCACCGACTCGACCGCCCCGGAGCGCTCGAGCCGCTCGCCGACGCGGACCGCCGCGTCCTGCGACAGGTACGCCAGCCAGGTGCGCACGTCGCGGTGCTGCGGCTGGGCGATGAGCAGGTCCAGCACGGCGTGGTCGAGGCCGTCGCGGGGCGGGTGGTTGCTCACGATCTCCAGGTCACCCGCGAAGATCCGGAGTTTGTTGTCGAGGATGAGCTCGCCCAGTAACGATGCCGCCAGGCCGATCCCGGTGGCCCGCGGGTGCAACCGCGAACGACCGGTCCGATCCTCGTGAGCGATCAAATAGAACTGGTCAGCCAGCACGCCGCCACTCCCTAGAACATCGAACCGAGATACGACACAGGGCAACTGCCTGTATAGACCGCACTAACTCCCTGTCCGCTGCATCATGTACCTCACGTTAAGGTCAACACAAGAAGTACTAGACTCGGAATCGCGTCGTGATGTTTTTGCCGGAGCATGGGTCCCGTGCCGGGCGCCGGTGACGAAGTGAATCCCATTCCCGAGGACCGAGGGGGCGGCAGTGTCCACTGACGAGGGCCCGACGCTGCGACGGCGCCGATTGGGTGCGGAATTGAAGCGTTGCCGCGAGGAAGCCGGCCTCACCCAGGAGACCGTCGGCCGCCATTTCGAGTGGCACGCGGCCAAGGTGACCAGGATAGAGACCGCCCGGGTGGCGGTGACCGCCCGCGACGTCAAGGACCTCCTCACCCTCTACGGCGTGCAGGACGAGGCCTACCGCGAGGCGCTGATGGCCCTCGCCCGGATGTCGCGCGAGCGCACCTGGTGGACGGACTACCGCGACATCATGCGGCCGGGCAACTTCGTGGGCCTGGAGGCCGAGGCCTCCACGCTGCTGGCCTGGGAACCCATCGTGCTGCCGGGCCTGCTGCAGACGGAGGCCTACATGCGCGCGCTGATGCGGACGGGCCGGGCCCAGGACCCTCCACACCAGGTGGACCGCCGGGTGGCGCTGCGGCTGAAGCGGCAGGGGCGGCTGCGGGCTACGAATCCACTGGAACTCCTCGCCCTCGTCGACGAATCCGTGGTGCGACGCGTGGTCGGCGGACCGGATGTCATGGACGAGCAGTTGCGGCACCTGATAGACACCGCGCAATTACCGACGGTGACATTGCAGATCGTCCCGTTCGACGCCGGCGAACACCCGTTCCTGGGCGGCTCAGCAGCGCTTTTGGAGTTCCGGGAGACCACTCATTTGGATGTAGTTTACCTAGAGGGTCTTGCGGGCGACTACTACGAAGAGCAACATTCAGAGGTCGCCCGCTACCGTGACGAGTTCGAGCGACTGAGCGCCAAGGCTCTCGATCCCCGCTTGTCCATCAAGATGATCGAGGGCCTGCTTCACAGATAGGCCCGTGCGAGCACGTACGGGAAGAAGGACAACCGCATATTGAAGGGAGGTGCTTGGCATGCCTGCGCACCATCTCGACGCTGCCGTTTGGAAGAAAAGCAGTCGCAGCAACGGAAACGGCGGCAACAACTGTGTCGAGGTCGCAATCCTCGACACAGCCGTTGCCGTACGCGACAGCAAGAACCCTACGGGTCCAGCTCTCGTTTTCAACCCGTCGGACTGGGCCGAGTTTGTTAGCTCGGCAAAGTACGGCGAGTTCGATATCAACAGATGAGAGGCTACCGATAGGCGCGCGACGATGGGAAGTAGTGGAGCAAAATCAACTTCCCCAACGGCAAGATCCGTTTCAAGATAGTGAAACGTCTGCGCCGGGCCATGCGTTGCGCCCGATCGGGTCCGCAGGGTAACAGCGGTTCGGGGCGTCCCCCAGGGGGCGCCCCGAATCTGTGTCCAGACCCCTGAGCTGCGACAACTCCCCTCAGGACGGTCATCCTGGACCCGTGGCTATTCACTGGGACCGTGGCCACGGTGTACGCTGTGCAGCGGAGCTGTCACCCAGCGTGAAGGGGTTCCCCGTTGCGCACTTTCCTTCCCGGCCCCGCGGTTGCCGATCCGCCGGCCGGCCGGTCAGCCGATCCCCCCATTTCCGGAGTTCCGGTCCTGCACATGAGGTCCGCGCGTATAGCGGGCGCCGTCGAAGAATTCAAGAACGCATTCGCGAACGTTCGGATTTTCTTTGCGACCAAATGCAATACCGATCCCGGGGTGCTGCGCACGCTGCACGCGGCGGGCACCCGTTTCGAGGTGGCGTCGGTCGACGAGGTGGACATTCTGCGGTCGCTCGGCGTGCCCGGACAGGACCTGCTGTTCAGCAATCCCGTCCGGGCCCGGGAGCAGACCCGCGGGGCCGCCCGCGCGGGCGTGTACCGGTTCGCGGTCGACTCCGTCGACGAGCTGCACCGTGTCGCCGAGGAGGCCCCGGGCAGCTGCGTCTACGCCCGGCTGTCCACGGGCGACCGCACCAGCCTGGTGCCGAGCGAGGGCAAGTTCGGTGTGGACGTGGCCGGCGCCGTCGACCTGCTGGTCCGGGCGCGCACGCTCGGGCTGGTGCCGTACGGCATCACGTTCCACATCGGGTCGCAGTCGCTGACGCCGGGCGCGCTCACCGGGCCGCTGGCGGACGTGCACACCGTCCTGGCCCGGCTGATCAGCCACGGCATCCGGCTGCAGATGGTCGACATCGGCGGCGGGTTCCCGGCCGTCTACGACGCGCCGGTGCCCTCGCTGGCGGCGTTCGGCCGGGCCGCCGCCGCCGGCCTGGCCCAGCTGCCGTACCCGGTGGAGGTCTTCGCCGAGCCCGGCCGCTGCCTGGTCGCCGAGGCCGGGACGTTCCGCTGCCGGGTCATCGGGGTCGCGCAGCGGCCGTCGGGCTGGTGGGTCCACACCGACCTGGGCGTCTTCAACGGCATGATGGAGGTGCTCGAGTCCGGCGGGGACCTGCGCTACCCGATCTGGGACGGGCGGGGCTCGGCCACCCGGCGCTCCTGGCACGTCACCGGTCCGACCTGCGACGGGCAGGACACGTACGCCCGGGACGTGGCCCTGTCGGCGGACCTGCGCGAGGGCGACGAGCTGTTCATCGGCTCCGCCGGCGCCTACACGACCGTGTACGCCTCCCGCTTCAACGGCTTCGCCATGCCCCGGGTCGTGGTGACCTGAGCCGGCCCGGCGGCGGGGGTCAGCGGCAGGCCCGCAGGTGGGAGCGGACGGCCGCGGGCACCTGCGCGCAGGCGTCCGGGTCCCCGCCGCCGACCGCCTGCCAGGAGTCGGTCAGCTCCGTGTAGCGGAAGAGCACGGTCGCCGCACCGGCCGTGACCGGCCTCGCGCGGGCCCCGGCGTACGTGCCGTAGCAGTCGACCTCGCTGAGGTCGCCCGCCCCGGCCAGGTCCTTGCGCAGGTCGCTGGCCCGCAGCGCGGCCAGCAGGCGGGGCAGGGTCACCGGGCAGCCGTCCTCGTCCGGCATGCCCTTGACGTCCCCGGGATCCGGTACGGCCGGCGTCGTGGCGCCGGTCCGCCCCGCGCCGGCCGGCAGCGAGGGCGGCGTCAGCTCCCCCGCGCCGGCCGGCAGCGAGGGCGGCGTCAGCTCCCCCGCGCCAGCGGGCAGTGACCGCGGCGTCAGCTCCCCCGCGGGGGCCGGCGCGGCCGCGGCCGGCGCCCGCTCGGCCGGCGCCGGAGCGCCGGAGCGGTACCGTGCGGCCAGCACCGCCGGCGCGCCGATGGCCAGGACCGCGGCGGCCACGGCCAGGCCGGCCGCGTAGCGGCGGCGACCGGGGCGGGGCCGGTCCGGTCGCTGCTCGACGTCCTCGGCCACCGGAGCTCCTTCCGCACGCGCAGGGCCACGACGGGGATGCTGCCGTGGGCGCGAGAGCAGATTACCCGGACCGTGCGGCGGCGCCGGCTACGAGATGCCGTTGCGGCGGCAGAGCCGGGCGAAGGCGCCCGCGCAGACCGTCCGCTCGTCGACGAAGCCGTCCTTGATCACGACGCCGATGTCCTTCTTGAAGATCGCCGTCGGGGGCAGCAGCACCGCGTCGACGTAGCCGCCGGACTCCGGATCCTTGACCCGGTCGTCCACCCGGACGGCCTGGTCCTTGAAGAGGGTGATCGCCAGCTTGGCCGCGGCGTCCGCCTCCTTCTTGATCGGCTTGTAGACCGTCATGCACTGGTCACCCGCGAGGATGTTCTGCAGGCCCTGCACCGTCGCGTCCTGGCCGGTGACCGGCACCTCGCCGTTCCTGCGCACCCGCTTGAGGATCGTGATCGCCGCGTTGCCCAGGCCGTCGTTCGCGGCCACGACGCCGTCGATGCGGCCGGCCGAGTCGGAGAGCATCTGGTCGAAGATGAACCGGCCCAGGTCGTTGTCCCAGCGGGGCACGTCCTGCTCCGGCCCCTTGAGGTACGAGCCGTCGTCGAACCGGGGCTGCATGATCGAGTCGTAGCCGGCGCGGAACAGCGTGGCGTTGTTGTCGGTCGGCGCGCCGTTGAGGTACGCGACGCGCGGCGTGTCGATCCCTCGGGCCTTCAGGCACTTCGCCAGGCCGCGTCCCTGCAGCCGGCCGACCTGCATGTTGTCGAAGCTGACGTAGTAGTCGGCGTCGCCGTTGAGGGTGAGCCGGTCGTAGTCGATCGTCGCGACCCCGGCGGCCCGGGCCTTGTCCAGCACCGCCTTGCCGCTGACCGGCTCCAGGCTGGCGATCACGAGCACCTTGGCGCCGCCGGCGATCATCCGGTCGGCGATGGCCACGAAGGTCTCCGCGCTGCCCTGGGCGTTCTGGATGTCGACGGGCACCTCGGCCGCGTCGAAGGCCGCCTTGAGCAGCTTGGGATCGTCGCTGCCCCAGCGCTGCGACGTCGAGGTGTCCGGCAGGATGACGCCGACCTTGGTGCCGTTCCTGCCGGTCGCGACGTCGTCGCCGCGGGTGCAGGCGCCCAGGGCGCCCAGCGTCAGCACACCGGCCGTCGCGACGGCCATCAGCTTGTTTCGCAAACCTTCGTCTCCTCCCCGGGCAGAGCGGGGCAAGGCTAACAGCGGACGCTGACCCAGGTATCCGGTCGTGATGTAACTCCCACAGCCCCGGCGCCTTGGCCGGGGTTGGTAGCTTTCCGTTACATGATCTCCCGCCGACTCCCCCTCTTTCAGCGCGATCCGTCCTCCCGCGCCATCACTGAGGGTGATGATTCGAGTGCGCGCGAGCCGGCGATCTCGCGCCGGCGCCTGCTGCGGGCCGGTCCCGGGTTGGCCGGGGCGCTGGTGCTGGCCGGCTCCGCCGCGGCCTCGGCCTCGCCGGCCCGGGTGCCGGCGCCACGGGCCACCGCCGTACCGCGGCCCACCGCGCCCCGGCCGTCGCCGGCGCCGCCCGCCCCGGCCGCGGTCCGCCCCCTGCGCCGGCCGGTCCACACCCTCAAGGACTACCGGCGGGTGTTGCCCGGGCGGGCGTTCCCGGCGGACGCGGTCGCGCTGACCATCGATGACGGGCCGCACCCGGTGTGGACGCCCAAGATCCTGCGGCTGCTGGACCGGTACCACGTGCCCGCGCTGTTCTGCATGATCGGCAATCAGGTGCTCGGCCACGAGGCGGTCGCCCGCAGCGTGGTACGCGACGGGCACCAGATCGCCAACCACACCTGGAGCCATCCCACCCGGATGGGCCGCCGGCCGCACACCTTGATGCGCCGGGAGCTGGCCCGCGCCCAGGAGAAGATCTACGACACCACCGGGTACGCGCCGACGCTGTTCCGCTCGCCCGGCGGCGACTGGTCGCCGGCCCTGCTGGGCGCGGCGGCCAAGGCCCGGATGGTGCCGCTGGACTGGAGCGACGACCCACGCGACTGGACGCGGCCCGGGGTCACGGCCATCACCCACCGGCTGCTGGCCGCCCGGCCCGGACAGATCCTGCTCTGCCACGACGGCGGCGGCGACCGCTCGCAGACGTACGCCGCCCTGCGCACGGTGATCCCGGCGCTGCGGGCCCGCGGCTACCGGTTCGTGGCGCTGGACCAGCGGCACCCCTAAGGCCCACAATTCCTGTCGGCTGGATAGGATGGGCGTCCGCATCGACCCGGGAGCCCCGCGTGCCATCGCTGACCGAACCGGCCGCCGAACGCCTGCTGGCCGCCCACGCCTTCGCGCCCGGCCGGCCGGGCTTCGTCGGCCTGGCCGTCGACCTGCTGCTCGACGAGCCCGGCCTGCCCGGCCCGGTGACCCGCGCGCTGCACGCCCGGTGGCGGCTGCGGCACGGGCTGCTCGGCGCCCGCTCCCCGCGGATCGTGGTGGTCAGCGGGCCGCCGTCGCCCGGCCTGGACACCTGCGCCGAGCGGATGGCCGAGGATCTGCGGCTGTCGCTGCCGCTGCTCGCGGCCCACCGGATCGGGGTACGGGACCAGGCCGCCGACACGATCGACCCGGCGACGGTGGCCGGCGACCTCCACGCCATCGCCTCCGCCTCGGGCAACAGTCACGCCGCCGACGGCATCGCCGCCACCCCGAGCAACAGTCACGCCGCCGACGGCATCGCCGTGGCCCCGGGCGGCTTCCACCCTGCCGACGGCACGCCCGGCGCCGCGCCCGTCGCGGGTGACGTCTACGGCACGGCGACCGCCGGCGTCCGGGTGGCGCTCGAGGCCGGCGTGGCCGGCGCCGGCCCGTTGGGGCTGCGTCGGCGCTGGGACCTGGCCCACGCGGTGGCGCCGGTGCTGGCCGCCGCGTTCGCCCACGCGCCCCTGCGGCACGGCCGGCCGAGCGGCTGGCGCAGCACCCGCCAGGCGCTGCGCCGGCACCTGCCGCCCGTACCGCCCGCGCCTCCCGGCGGCGGCCCGCGCGCCGCGTGGACCGCGTTGGTGCTGGACGCGCCGGTGGCCGGCGCCGGCCGGACCTTCCGCTCCTGGTGCCGGTCCGGGCCCGGCGACCGGCCGACCGTCGCGGATCTCCACCGCCACCTGGCCGGCCTGCGCCCACCCGTGGCGGCCCGCGGGCACCTGGTGCTGGATGTGGCCGACCGCCAGCCGGGCGACGGCTGGCGGGTGCCGCTCGCGGTGATCACGGCACTGCTGGACGATCCCCGCGCGGCCGCCCAGGCCGAGGCGGCCACCCTCGGGCTGGCCGCCACGCCCCGGCTGTGGGAGCGGGCCGCCCGCGACGCGCTCACCGACCCGGCCCTGGCCGCCGCCGCCCGGGAGTGCTTCCTCGCCGCCTACGCCGCGCTGGCCCGCCAGGGCGCTGCCCGGCCGACGCGCGACGCGGTGGCCGACTTCACCGAGCGGTATGTGCTGCGCGGCCGGTGCCCCGCCGACGACGTGCTGGACGCGATGGCGGCACGCCCCTGAGATCAGGCTCGGCCCGGTGCACCGGCCTCGTCCCCACGGCAGTGCGCCCGCCACCTCCCCGCTCGCTGCACCGGCCTCCTCCCACGGCAACGCGCCCATCCCATCCCGGAGTGATGCGGTGCTTCGTACCGGAGGAGCCGGTCGACACCCCGCCCGCGATGACCCAGGCCGTCGACCAGCACCCGGCCGGCCCCACCCCGCCTTGGCTTCGACGAAACCGGCGTACCTATTCTCCGAGCTCGCAGTGACCCGCATCACACCACCCGGAGAACCGCCCGCGATGATCTCTCGTCTTCATGGGGGTGAGACGAAGCATGGACACCGCCGCAGCGATCGCCCCCACCACCCACCCGTGGGTGGTGCACGCCGAGGGGTTGCGGGTCCGGGCCGGACGGCACCTGGCCGTGGACGGCCTCGACCTGAGCCTCGGCACCGGCGTACACGGACTG
>NZ_BOMQ01000053.1 GCF_016862275.1 Actinoplanes nipponensis
AGGAAAGGCCCACACCAGAGATGGTGTGGGCCTTTTCTGTGTCCACCCACCGGCCGGGTCGGCCGGCTCGGGGCCGGCCGTTCTCAGTGTCGCGTCTGTGCGGCGGAGCGGATGTCGCCGAACAGCTTCGCAGCGTCGTCGACCGTGCGGCCGGGGAACATGGCCAGGGCGAGACTGCCGTGGTCGGCCCAGCCGCAGACCGGCATGTCGGCGCCGTCCGCCTTCGTCGTACCGCACTTCATCGTGCCGCCGAGCGGGCCGGCCGGCACGTCGTGCAGCCCCGTGACCGCCCCCTGCTCGTCGGCCACCAGGTCGAAGGCCGTCACCAGGTCGCTTTCCGGCGTCCAGAACAGGGTCGTGCCGCCGAAGAACAGCACGTCGTTGCCGGAGCCGTCGGTGAGCACCGCCCCGACCGCGCGGTCCAGATCCACGTCGGCCGACAACGCGGTCTGCAGGTAGTCGGCCGTGGTCCGGCCGTCGTCGCTGCTGTCGACGCTGAAGCCGGCGACCTTCGTGGGCACCGTCAGCGTCGCGTCCTTCTGCGAGGCGACCCGCCAGCCCGCGTACCCCAGGACGGACGCGCCGGCCAGGCCCACCGCCAGCAGTGAGCTGAGCACGATGGTGCGGGTCTTCGACCGGGGAGCGCGGTCCTCCGGCTCGTCCTCGCCGGCGGTCTCGGTGAGCGGGAACGGGTCGTCGGCGATCTCCACCGGCGCTGCGTCGGGAAGCGGAGACGGACCTGGGCGTTCGGACATCGTGCGAGCCTAACAACCGTCATTTTCCGGCGGGCGTTATCCACAGACCCGCCCTGTCCACAGGAAGGTGATGCGATCGCAGGTCCCCGCCGCGGCCTCCGTAGACTTGTCGGGTGAGCGAAGCAACCGACACCCGTACCCCCGACACCCGGCCCACCGGTGGCCTCTCCGCCCAGTACCAGCCGGGCGAGGTAGAGCAGCGGCGGTACGAGCAGTGGGTATCGGCGGGTTACTTCACGGCGGACCCGGCCAGCGACAAGCCACCCTTCTCCATCGTCATCCCGCCGCCCAACGTCACCGGCTCCATGCACGTCGGCCACGCCCTCGAGCACACCATCATGGATACCCTGAGCCGCTTCAAGCGGATGCAGGGATTCGAGGTGCTCTGGCTGCCCGGCATGGACCACGCCGGCATCGCCACCCAGAACGTCGTCGAGCGGCAGCTCGCCGCCCAGCAACTCTCCCGCCACGACCTCGGCCGGGAGGCGTTCGTCGAGAAGGTCTGGCAGTGGAAGGCCGAGTCCGGCGGTGCGATCACCGGGCAGATGCGCCGTCTCGGCGACTCCGTCGACTGGAGCCGCGAGCGGTTCACCATGGACGAGGGCCTCTCCAAGGCCGTGCAGACCATCTTCAAGCGGTTGTACGACGACGGCCTGATCTACCGCGCCGAGCGCATCATCAACTGGTGCCCGCGCTGCCTCACCGCGCTCAGCGACATCGAGGTCGAGCACACCGACGACGACGGCGAGCTGGTCTCCATCCGCTACGGCGACGGTGCCGACGCGATCGTCGTCGCCACCACGCGGGCCGAGACGATGCTCGGGGACACCGCGGTCGCGGTGCACCCCGACGACGAGCGCTACCAGCACCTGATCGGCACCGAGGTCGAGCTGCCGCTGACCGGGCGGCGCATCCCGATCGTCGCCGACGAGCACGTCGACCCCGCGTTCGGCACGGGCGCGGTCAAGGTCACGCCCGCGCACGACCCGAACGACTTCGAGATCGGCCGGCGGCACAACCTGCCGAGCATGACGATCATGGATGAGCGGGCCGTCGTCACCGTACCGGGGCCGTTCGAAGGGCTCGACCGGTACGAGGCGCGTCCGGCTATCGTCGCGGCCCTGCGTGAGCAGGGGCGCATCGTCGCCGAGAAGCGGCCCTACCAGCACTCCGTCGGGCACTGCTCGCGGTGCAAGACGACCGTGGAGCCGCGTCTGTCGCTGCAGTGGTTCGTCAACACCGGGCCGCTCGCCAAGGCGGCCGGCGACGCCGTGCGCGACGGCCGGGTGTCCATCGAGCCGCCGGAGCTGGCGAAGCGGTACTTCGCCTGGGTCGACAACATGCACGACTGGTGCATTTCCCGCCAGCTGTGGTGGGGACACCGCATCCCGGTCTGGTACGGCCCGGCCGGCGAGGTCGTCTGCGTCGGACCGGACGAGGAACCGCCGAGCGGCGAGGGCTGGCGGCAGGACGAGGACGTGCTGGACACCTGGTTCTCGTCCGGGCTGTGGCCGTTCTCGACGATGGGCTGGCCCCAGCAGACCGAGACGCTGGCCAAGTTCTACCCGACCAGCGTGCTGGTCACCGGCTACGACATCCTGTTCTTCTGGGTCGCCCGGATGATGATGTTCGGCCTGTACGCGATGGACGGCGTGCAGCCGTTCGACGTGGTCGCGCTGCACGGCCTGGTCCGCGACGCGCACGGCAAGAAGATGTCCAAGTCGTTCGGCAACGCCGTCGACCCGCTGGACTGGATCGAGCGGTACGGCGCCGACGCCACCCGCTTCACGCTGGCCCGCGGCGCCAACCCAGGCTCCGACGTGCCGATCAGCGAGGAGTGGTGCCAGGGCTCGCGCAACTTCTGCAACAAGCTCTGGAACGCCACGCGGTTCGCGCTGATGAACGGGGCCACCGTCGAGGGCGAGTTGCCGGCCTCGGCCGAGCTGTCGAGCGTCGACAAGTGGATCCTCTCCCGGCTGCAGCACGTCATCGCCGAGGTCGGCGAGCAGCTCGCCACCTACGAGTTCGCCAAGGCCTGCGACACGCTGTACCACTTCGCGTGGGACGACGTCTGTGACTGGTACGTCGAGCTCAGCAAGCCGGTGCTGGCCACCGACGGCGCCGAGGCCGCGCGTTCGCGCCGGGTGCTCGGGCACGTCCTCGACCAGCTGCTGCGCCTGTTGCACCCGGTCATCCCGTTCGTCACCGAGGAGCTGTGGACGGTGCTGACCGGCGCCGAGTCGGTCGTCGTCGCGGCGTGGCCGGTGGCCGACGCCGCCCGCATCGACGATGTGGCCGAGGAGGAGCTGGCGGCGCTGCAGAAGGTTGTCACCGAGGTGCGGCGCTTCCGTTCCGACCAGGGGCTGCGTCCCGGCCAGCGGGTCAGCGCCGCGCTGACCGGCCTCGGCAACGTCGGGATCGACGTGCACGAGCCGTTGATCCGGGCGCTGGCCCGGCTCGACGCGCCCAGCGCCGAGTTCGCCGCCACGGCGACGCTCGCGGTCACCGGCGGCATCACCGTCGACCTGGACACCCGGGGCACCATCGACGTCGCGGCCGAGCGGGCCCGTCTCGACAAGGACCGCGCCGCCGCCGAGAAGGAAGCGGCGCAGTGCCGGGCCAAGCTCGACAACGACGCGTTCATCGGCAAGGCGCCCGAGCAGGTCGTGGCGAAGATCAAGGATCGGCTTGCCACGGCGGAGGCCGACCTCGCAAGAATTGCGGCGGCCCTGAAAGCGTTGCCCTCAGCATGAGCACATACCAAGAGGTGGTCGCCGCGCTCGACGGGCGCGGCTTCACCCGCATGGCCTTCGACATGCAGAAGATCCGTGACCTGATGGACGTGCTCGGCAGTCCGCAGCGGGCGTACCCGTCCATCCACCTGACCGGGACCAACGGCAAGACGTCCACGGCCCGGATGATCGACGGTCTGCTGCGGGCGCACGGTCTGCACACCGGTCGCTACACCAGCCCGCACCTGGAAACGGTTCGCGAGCGGATCAGCCTCGACGGCGAGCCGGTCTCCGAGGAACGGCTGGCCGCCGTCTACGACGAGATCGCCCCGCTGGCCCAGCTGATCGACGAGCGGTCGGCCGAGCCGCTCACCTACTTCGACATGACCACGGCGCTGGCGTACGCGACGTTCGCCGACGCGCCCGTGGACATCGCCGTGGTGGAGGTCGGGCTCGGCGGCGAGGAGGACGCCACCAACGTCCTCGAGGCCGCCGTCTGCGTCATCACCCCGATCGGCCTCGACCACACCGAGTGGCTGGGCGACACGATCGAGGACATCGCCTGGGCCAAGGCCGGCATCATCCACAAGGACGCCACCGTGATCAGCGCGCTGCAGACCGAGGACGCGATGCGGCCGCTGCTGGAACGCTCCGCACAGGTGGGGGCGACCGTGGCCCGCGAGGGCAGCGAGTTCGGCGTGATCCGGCGGGACCAGGCGGTCGGCGGCCAGGTCCTCACCATGCAGGGCCTCGGCGGCGTGTACGACGAGGTGTTCCTGCCGCTGTTCGGCGCCCACCAGGCGCAGAACGCCGCCCTCGCCCTCGCGGCGGTCGAGGCGTTCCTGGGCGCCGGCGCGGCCAAGCAACTCGACGTTGACCTGGTCCGGGAAGGCTTCGGCGGCGTCGACTCGCCGGGCCGCCTCGAACGGGTACGCAGCGCGCCGACCATCCTGCTCGACGGCGCCCACAACCCGCACGGCATGGCGGCGACCGTGACCGCCCTGGAGGAGGAGTTCGCGTTCCGCCACCTCGTCGCGGTCGTCGGGGTGCTCGGCGACAAGGACGTGGCCGGTCTGCTCGAGCTGCTCGAGCCCGTCGCGGCTCAGCTCGTGGTGACGCAGAACAGCTCACCGCGGGCGATGCCGGTCGACGAGCTGGCCCAGATCGCCGAGGAGATCTTCGGCGAGGACAGGGTGACCATCACGCAGAACATGCCGGACGCCATCGAAGAAGCGGTCGTGCTGGCCGAGACGAACACGGACGGCGAGCACAGCGGCGTCGCGGTGCTGATCACCGGCTCCATCGTGACCGTCGCCGACGCGCGGAAGCTGCTGAAGAAATGACCACGCCGCCGCCCGAACCGGCCTCGCCCGTGTCGCCCGAGGATGCACCGGGCGGCGTCGAGGGAGACGAGCCGCGGCGCTCCGGCCTGCGCAACCCCGAGGCGGCGGTACGCGGGCTGGGCGCGGGCACGCTCGCGCTGGAAGCGATCGTGCTGCTGCTGGCGATCCAGCCGATCCGCATCCTGGGTGGCGACCTCAGCGGCTGGGGCATCGGCGCGGTGGTGACCCTGGCGGTGCTGGCGGCCGTGGTGGCGGGAAGCATGCGCCGGCCGTGGGCCTGGCACGCGGGTACGGCGCTTCAGGTGCTGCTGCTGGCCTCCGGGCTGCTGCACTGGTCGCTGGCGGCGCTGGGACTGATCTTCGGGGCGGCTTGGGGATACGCGACTTCGGTGCGGCGGCGGATTCTCGGATAGGGCGCCGGAGCCTGGCCGGGATCGACCGGCCGCGGGGTGGTTTGCGGCCGGGCCGCCCGCTTCGGGTTGACTGCCACCATGACACCGACCGGCGCGCGACGGGCGTGCCTGTTGCCCGTTGCAGGGCAGCCGCCCGGTTGCGAGCACGGGCAGGCCGTATGCCGCTAGCTGGTGCTGCCCGTCATTCGGCTGCCCGTCATGCGGCGGCGAGGATCCCGCTCGTGTTGAGGCGCACCGGGGCCTGCCCGCTCGTGCCAACCCGGGCCGACCGCGCCTGGGCGGACCCTGCACGCCGACCCCGCGCGGGCCTGAGTGCGTGCCCAGTCCCCCGCGCGGGTCGCAACCCGGCCACTCGCGCCGAGCCGTCACCCGTCCTGGGGCGCGGCTGGCGGGTCGTCGGGTGGGGTCAGCGGATGGCGCGCCACTGGGTGATGGCGATGTTGTGCTCGTCGGGGTCGTGGAACGCGGCCGCCCAGAGTTCCAGCTTTTCGCCGCGGTTCACCGGACGCGGGCCGTGGACGAACTTGGCGCCCTTGCGCTTCAGTTCCTCGTAGACCGCCTCCACGTCGCCCACCTCGAGGTTCAGGTAGATCTGGCGGCCGGCGACGCCGGACAGGTCGCGGACGGTGCGCAGGACAAGCCTGGTGTCGCCCGAGGCCAGCACCGCGCTTCCGGAGCCGGTGTCGATCTCGTAGAAGCCGAGCATCTCGCGGTAGAACGCCACCGACCGTTGCAGGTCCGTTACCAGCACGGTGATTCCCACGCCGTGGATGGCGCCGGCCGGGCCCGGGCGGGCGCTCGGATAGGCGGTGATGACGTCGTCGGCTCGTTCGTCGGGCTCGAAGCCGCCGTCGAGGTCGGCCCAAGGCCGTCCGCGCCGGGGCGAGGCTGCCTTGGCAGCCGCGCCGGTGGTGACCGCTCCGGCGGTGGCCGAGCCAATCGAGGCCGAGCCCTTCGCCTCAGGGCCGACGGCGGCCCGGCCGGTGGCCACCGAGCCGGTGTTGGCTGAGCCGGTGCTGGCGCTCGTGGGCGAGCCGGTGCTGGGCGCGCTGGCGGTCGCGGGAGCGGCGGTGCCGGGGGCGGGGTCAGCCGGGCTGGAAGCGGGGCCGGCGGATGAGGTTGCTTCAGCGGCGGGAACCGTTGGTGGGGCGGCCGGGGGAGATCCGGCTTCGGTGGTGGGGATGGCTTCCGGGCGGGTCGGGGCCGGGGCGCGGCGCGGCTTGATGTCGGCTGGATCGCCGGTGCCGGAGCCGCCGCCCGGGCCGAACGCCGTCGGGGAGGCGTAGACCTGTCCCGGGACCGCCGTGCGGCCCGGCGTCGGGGCGGGACCGCCGTCGGGGGCCGGTGCGGCGTTCGGGGCGGTGGCAGATACGGCTCCGGGCGGCGCGGTGGGATCGGCGGGTGGGGGCGTGCCGGTGTCTGGCTCGGGGGACGGGCTGGTTGCCGAGACCGCACCCAGGCGGGTCGACCGGGCACCGGTAACGGGCTCGGCGGGCGCGTTCGGGCGGGGAGGAGTGGCCGTGTCGCGTTCGGGGGATCGGCGCTGTTCGGCGGTGGAGGGTTCGGTGGGGCCGGAGGATGCGACGGAATCCTGGTCAGCAGCTGAACTCGCGGGCCGGGGTGCGGTCGGAGCGGCTGGAGCAGCAGCCCGACTCGCGCCGGCCGACGGGCCGGGCGGGGGTCCGGCCGAAGCAGCCGGCTCCGGAGCCGCAGGAACGGCCGGGTCCGGACCGCCCGGGGCAGCCGGGTCCAGACCGCCCGGGGCAGCCGGGGCCGAGACGGCCGGGTCCGGGGCGGATGGAGCTGCGGTGGTCGGGGCTGCGGCGGCAGGGGCCGGGGCGGTCGGGGCTGCGGCGGGCGGGACCGGGGCGGATGGAGCTGCGGTGGTCGGGGCTGCGGCGGCAGAGGCCGGGGCGGTCGGGGCTGGGGCGGGCGGGGCCGGGGTGGCCCTGCCTGCCGGTTGGGGACGGTTGGCGGTCGGGCTCGGGCGGGCGGCCGACGGGCGGCGTTCCTCCTGCTTCTTGCCTCGGAACGCCTTGCCGAGAGCTGCGAATCCCGCCGCCACGGCTGCCCCCGCTGCCGCGAGGCCGGTCGTCTGGGCCGCGGTGCTCGGCTGGTCGACGCGGGACGGGTCGGTTGTCGCCGACGGGTGGGGGCGTGGCCGGGGGCGGGGCTCCGGCGTCGGGCGCGGTGGCTCGTAGGTCAGGTCCAACGGGTCGCCGGGGAGGATGTCGCGTTCCGGGGTGGTCTGTGAGGCCGCACCCGGGTCCGATGTCTCGGGGGAGGCCGAGGAAGACCGGGAGGGCGAAGATTCATCGGGGTCGGACGGTGGCTGGGCGCGTACCGCCCAGGGCGGTGGTTCCAGGTCACCGAGCAGGTCGTCGTCCGCCGATCTGGGTGGGGCGGCGGCCGGTGGGGCCATGATGTCCGCGTCCATCGCCGCGCGGGCCTGCGGCCTGGTCTCCGGGGCCGGTTCCGGGTCCTCGTCCAGCGGCAGGTCGATCTCGGGATCGTAGTCGGCCGGCGCGGCGGCGGCCGGGGGTGTGCGTTGGGCCGGGGCGGGGTTCGACGGCTCGTCCTCCGGAGCGTCCGACGAGGCCTTTGCGGCGGACGGCGAGGCCTCCGGAGCGACCGACGAAGCCCTTGCGGCGAACGGCGAGGCGTCCGGGGCGACCGACGAGGACTGGGGGGCGAACGGCGAGGCCTCCGGAGTGAGAGGCGGGGCCTCCGGAGTCAACGGCGAGGCCTCCGGGGCGGCCGACGAGGACTGGGAGGACGCGGTGGACGGGGTAGACGGGCGGGAGGACGCGGTGGACGGGCGGGAGGGTGGCGTGGGGGCGGGGTGGGGTGCTGCTTCTGGGGGCTCTGTGTCCGTACCCTCGTCGGTTTCGGGGTCCAGGGTTGCCGTTGCCTGCGGCCTCGGCCGGGGCCGGGGTTTCTCCGCCGCGCGCGGCGGCGCTGCCGTCGCCGTGCGGGCGCGTTGCGGCAGTGGCGTCGTGTAGTCGTAGTCCGGCTCCACCAGCTGGCCTTCGACGATCGGGCCGCCGGGGGCGTCGCGGACGATCACCGGCGGGGGCGGGTCCTCCACCAGGCCGGCGCGCGGGGGCGGCGGCGGGGGCGGGTCGTCGAAGTCGCCGGTGCGGGGGGACGGCGGGGGCGGCGGGGGCGGTTCGTCCGGGCCGCGGCCCCACTGCCTGTCCCGGTTGGCCCACGGCGGGGGTTCCGGTTCGCCGCCGAGCAGGTCGTCGTCCGGCAGGTCGTCCTCGTAGTACGCCGGCGGCGCGTTCAGCGTCGTGGTCCCGTAGGTCTCCGCCTCGTCCCAGTCGATGCGGACCCGGCGCATGTCGTCCACGTCCACCGTCACCGGCAGGGTGTCGCCCACCCGCGGCCACTTCGAGACCGGGACGCGGGGGTCGCGCACCGTGACCTCCGAGGTCGGCAGGCCCGGCGCCACGATCACGATGAGCAGCTCCGCGCGGCCGTAGATCGCCGTCGCGGGAGGCTCGGACACCGCCTTGACCTGCGCCGATCCGGCCACCCAGGCGCGGGCGCCGCGGCGCACCACGTTGACCATGCCCAGCGCCACCGCCAGGATCAGTATCGCCAGGCCCAGCGCGACGATCGCCCAGCTCGACATGCCTAGGCCGAACAGCATCACGAAGACCGCGATCGTGCCGACGACCGCCGCCACGAGCTTGCGGGCCGGTGCGACCGGCCGGCCGTTCTGGTTCGCCACAGTGGACCTCCCGGGTTACTCGTCAGGTTACGTAGCGCGACCGCCGGTGGAAAGTGCGCTACCGGGCGGTTGCCGCTCGCGCCGTGGGCGGTACCGATAGGCTGACATCCCGGTGTCATCACCCGGCGTGTCGGCTTCCCCATGTACTGACCAGGAGGATCTTCCGGTGTCCACTGCCACCGAGCGCACGCTCGTGCTCGTCAAGCCCGATGCGCTGCGGCGCGGCCTGCTCGGGGAGATCCTCGGCCGGTTCGAACGCAAGGGCCTCACGATCGACGCACTCGTGGTGCGGACCATGGACGCGCAGCTGGCAGACCAACACTACGCCGAGCACGTGGACAAGGCCTTCTACCCGCCGCTGAAGGAGTTCATGACCAGCGGGCCGCTGGCCGCCCTGGTGCTCTCCGGCGACGAGGTCATCGCGGTCGTCCGGGCCCTGGTCGGCGCCACCGACGGGCGCAAGGCCGCCGCGGGGACGATCCGCGGCGACCTGTCGCTGTCGAACCGGGAGAACCTCGTGCACGCCTCCGATTCCCCCGACAGCGCCAAGCGCGAGCTGGCGCTCTGGTTCCCCGAGCTCTAGACCTCCAGCGGGGGCTCCTTGCGCGTGGCGATCGAGAGCCGGTTCCACACGTTGATCGTCGCGATCGCCATGAGCAGGTTGCCCAGCTCCTCCGCGGAGAACGCCTTGGCGGCCGGCGCCCAGACCTCGTCCGGGACGCCGTGCTCGCCGAGGCGGGTCACCGCGTCGGTCAGCGCCAGCGCGGCCCGCTCCCGCTCGGTGAAGAACGGGGCGTCGTGCCAGGCCGCGACGGCGAACAGCCGCCGGCTCGACTCGCCGGCGGCCAGCGCCTCGCGGCTGTGCATGTCGGTGCAGAACGCGCAGCCGTTCACGATCGAGGCGCGCAGCTTGACCAGCTCGTACAGGACCGGGTCGACGTTCTGACGGCAGTACCTCTCCATCCCCAGGACGGCGCGCTGCGCGCCCGGTGCCACCTCGTCGATCGCCAAGCGGGACATGGGTCCTCCTCGTAGTGGGTTACCGAGCAGGGACGATCCGGCGTTCGGGAACGTGACAGCGGGCGGCCACGGCCGGGACACGTGTGCTTCACGTCATACCGAGAGTCTTCGGTCATGACCCCCATCGATCGACGCAGCCTGCTGCGGGCCGGCCTGGCCGGCGGAGTGCTCGGAGTCCTGCCCGCCGCCCCCGCCTTCGCGGGCTGGTCGGCGAGCCGCCCGGTGCTCACCCACGGCGTGCAGACCGGCGACGCGGCCGCCGGCGGCGCGGTCGTCTGGAGCCGGGCCGACCGGCCGAGCCGGATGTGGGTCGAGGCGAGCCGGCGCCCGGATCTGCGGGGCGCGCGCCGGGTACGCGGCCCGGTGCTGACCCCGGACACCGATTTCACCGGCAAGGTGCGGCTGCGCGGCCTGCCCGCCGGGGAGAAGATCTATTACCGGGTACGGGCGGAGAGCCTCGACCGCCCGGGCCTGCTCAGCGAGCCCCTCGACGGCTCCCTGAGCACCGCCCCGGCCCGCCGGCAGGACGTCGCCTTCGTCTGGACCGGCGACGTCGTCGGCCAGGGCTGGGGCATCGACCCCGCGTACGGCGGGCTGCGCCTGTTCGAGTCGATGCGCCGGCGGCAGCCCGACTTCCTGCTGCACAGCGGCGACACCGTCTACGCCGACGGCCCCCTCGTACCGGCGGTGACGCTGCCGGACGGCCGGGTCTGGCGCAACCTGGTCACGCCGGAGAAGTCCAAGGTCGCCGAGACCCTGGGCGAGTACCGCGGCCAGTACGCGTACAACCTGCTGGACGACGCGTACCGGGCGTTCGCCGCCGAGGTGCCGCAGGTCAACCAGTGGGACGACCACGAGGTGCTCAACAACTGGTACCCGGGGGAGATCCTGGACGACGCCCGGTACACCGAGAAGCGGGTCGACGTGCTGGCGGCGCGGGCGCACCGGGCGTACCACGAATGGGTGCCGACCCCGCGGCGCTCCGGGCCGGTGTACCGCAGGATCCCGTACGGGCCGCTGCTCGACGTGTTCGTGCTCGACATGCGCACGTTCAAGGACGTCAACGACGGCAACACGTACGCCGACCCGGACCGCGGCCTGCTCGGCGCCGAGCAGCGCGAGTGGCTGATCCGCGGGCTGCGCTCGTCCCGGGCCACCTGGAAGGTGATCGCCAACGACCTGCCGCTGGGACTGGTGGTGCCGGACGGCCCCGCCGCGCAGGAAGGTGTGGCCCAGGGCGACCCGGGCGCGCCGCGGGGCCGGGAGCTGGAGTTCGCGCAGGTCCTGCGGTCGGCCCACCGGCACGGGGTGACCGGGATCGTGCTGCTCACCGCCGACGTGCACTACACCGCGGCGCACCACTACGACCCGGCCCGGGCCGCGGTGCCGGACTTCACGCCGTTCTGGGAATTCGTCTCCGGGCCGGCCCACGCCGGGGCGTTCGGCCCGAACGCGCTCGACGCCACGTTCGGGCCCGAGGCGGTCTTCGTGCACGCCCCGCCGGTGGCGAACACCTCCCCGGCCGACGGCTACCAGCACTTCGGCGAGGTCCGTATCGACGGGCGGACCGGTGCGCTGCGGGTCGACCTGCGCGACCGCGACGGCGTCTCGCTGTGGAGCACGACCCTGCCCGCGCCGTCGGGGAACAAATGACAGCCGGTATCGTTGTGTAGTCAGGCGCTGATCCGGCCATCACCGGGGAGCCTCCGGAAGAACAGACCCTCGCGGTCCCAGTAGAACCGGGCGGAACCGGCCCGCACCCCCAGCCGGCGAACGAGCGGGCGGCTCCGGCCGCCAAGCGAGGTGGTACCGCGGGCCCCGGCTCGTCCTCGCAGTCCACGACGTGTGAACTGCATGAGGAGCGAGCGCCCGATGGCCTACCCGAAGCACACCGACGCGGCCGGCGTACCGGCGAGCCCCGACCTGCCCGCGGTCGAGCGGGCCGTGCTCGAGCACTGGGCCGCCGACAAGACCTTCGAGGCCAGCGTCGACGCGCGCCCGGCCGGGCAGAACGGCAGCAACGAGTACGTCTTCTACGACGGCCCGCCGTTCGCCAACGGGCTGCCGCACTACGGCCACCTGTTCACCGGCTACGTCAAGGACCTGGTCCCGCGCTACCAGACCATGCGCGGCCGGCGCGTCGAGCGCCGCTTCGGCTGGGACACCCACGGGCTGCCCGCCGAGGTCGAGGCCGAGAAGCAGCTGGGCATCACCACCAAGGCGCAGATCCTCGAGCTGGGCGTCGACAAGTTCAACGACGCCTGCCGGACCAGCGTGCTGGCCTACACCAAGGACTGGGAGCGCTACGTCACGCGTCAGGCCCGGTGGGTGGACTTCGGCAACGACTACAAGACCCTCGACCCCAGCTACATGGAGTCGGTCATGTGGGCGTTCAAGACCCTGCACTCCAAGGGTCTGATCTATGAGGGCTTCCGGGTGCTGGCGTACTGCTTCCGGTGCGAGACGCCGCTGTCGAACACCGAGACCCGGATGGACGACGTCTACCGCGACCGGACCGACCCGGCGCTGACGGTGACCTTCGAGCTGGAGACCGGCGAGCGGATCGCGGTGTGGACCACCACGCCGTGGACCCTGCCGTCGAACCTTGCGCTCGCGGTCGGCCCGGACATCGAGTACGCGATCCTGGAGAAGGACGGCTCGCGCCTCATCGTCGGCGCGTCCCGGGTGGCCGCCTACGCCAAGGAGCTGGACGGGTACGAGCAGGTCGGCACGGTGCTGGGCCGGGAATTGGCCGGGCGCCGGTACACCCCGATGTTCGACTTCCTGGTCGAGCAGGCCGGCCCGAACGCCTACCAGGTGCTGGCGGCCGACTACGTGAGCGACGAGGACGGCACCGGCGTCGTGCACCAGGCGCCGGCCTTCGGCGAGGACGACCAGAACGTCTGCAACGCCGCCGGCATCCCCACCATCGTGACCGTCGACGACCACACCCGGTTCACCGCGCTCGTGCCCGACTACCAGGGCCAGCAGGTGTTCGACGCGAACAAGCCCATCACCGCCGAGCTCAAGAGCCGCGGCGTGGTGCTGCGGCACGAGGGTTACACGCACTCGTACCCGCACTGCTGGCGCTGCGACACCCCGCTGGTCTACAAGGCCGTGTCCTCGTGGTTCGTCGCGGTCAGCACGTTCCGGGACCGGATGGTGGAGCTGAACCAGGAGATCACCTGGACGCCGGCGCACATCAAGGACGGCTCGTTCGGCAAGTGGCTGGCCAATGCCCGGGACTGGTCGATCAGCCGGAACAGGTTCTGGGGCTCGCCCATCCCGGTGTGGAAGTCCGACGACCCGACGTACCCGCGGGTCGACGTCTACGGCTCGCTGGCCCAGCTCAGCGAGGACTTCGGCGTGGAGGTCACCGACCTGCACCGGCCGTACGTGGACGAGCTGACCCGGCCCAACCCGGACGACCCGACCGGGCGGTCCACCATGCGCCGGGTGCCCGAGGTGCTGGACTGCTGGTTCGAGTCCGGCTCGATGCCGTTCGCCCAGGTGCACTACCCGTTCGAGAACAAGGAGTGGTTCGAGCACCACTACCCGGGCGACTTCATCGTCGAGTACATCGGCCAGACCCGCGGCTGGTTCTACACCATGCACGTGCTGGCCACGGCCCTGTTCGACCGGCCGGCGTTCCGCAACTGCCTGAGCCACGGCATCCTGCAGGGCGCCGACGGCCGCAAGATGTCCAAGAGCCTGCGCAACTACCCGGACGTCTACGAGGTCTTCGACTCCTACGGCTCGGACGCGATGCGCTGGATGCTGATGTCGTCGCCGGTGCTGCGCGGCGGCGACATGCCGGTCACCGAGGTGGCGATCCGCGACTCGGTGCGCCAGGTGCTGCTGCCGCTGTGGAACGTCTGGTACTTCTTCAGCCTGTACGCCAACGCGGCGAACTACACGGCGCGCTTCCGTACCGACTCGACGCACCTGCTGGACCGCTACATCCTGGCCAAGACCAGCGAGCTGGTCGCCGACACCACCCGGCAGCTCGACGACTACGACATCTCGGGCGCGGCCGCGTCGGTGCGGTCGTACCTGGACGCGCTGACCAACTGGTACGTGCGGCGCTCCCGGGACCGCTTCTGGGCCGGCGACGCCGACGCGTTCGACACTCTGGCCACGGTGCTGGAGACGCTGTGCCGGGTGATGGCCCCGCTGGCGCCGCTGACCGCCGAGGAGATCTGGCGCGGCCTGACCGGGGAGCGGTCGGTGCACCTGACCGACTGGCCGGCCGCGGACGCGTACCCCGGCGACCACGAGCTGGTCGCCTCCATGGACGCGATCCGCGAGGTGGCCTCGGCGGCGCTGTCGCTGCGCAAGGCCAAGGCGCTGCGGGTGCGGCTGCCGCTGGCCCGGCTGACCGTCGCCACGCCGGCCGCCGAGGCGCTGCGGCCGTTCGCGGATCTGCTGGCCGACGAGGTGAACGTCAAGGACGTGCAGCTCAGCGCCGATCTGGCCGCGTACTCCGAGCAGGTCCTGACCGTGGTGCCGCGGGCCCTCGGCCCGCGCCTGGGCAAGCAGGTCCAGATGGTCATCAAGGCCGTCAAGGCCGGCGACTGGGAGCTGGTCGACGGCGCGCCGGTCGCCGCCGGCGTCACCCTGCAGGAGGGCGAGTACGAGCTGAAGCTCGTCGCCGCCGACGCGGAGAACTCCGCGCCGCTACCGGCCGGCCGGGGTGTGGTCCTGCTCGACACCGAGGTCACGCCGGAGCTGGCGGCCGAAGGGCTGGCCCGGGACATGATCCGGGTCGTGCAGCAGGCCCGCCGCGACGCCGACCTGGACGTGTCCGACCGCATCGCCCTGCGGATCGCCGCGGCGCCCGCGGTCGCGGCGGCCGTCGAGGCGCACCGGGACTTCGTCGCCGCGGAGACCCTGGCCACCTCGCTGACCCTGGACGAGGCGGCGACCGGCTTCAGCGGTGAGGTCGGCGACGGCGAATCGGTAACGGTGGCCGTCACCCGCGCGGTGTGAATCCCGCCTCCCGGCTCGGCATTTGCCGCATTGCGCGGTAAATGCCGAGCCGGCCGGCAGTCGCTCGACGGGAGTTTTCCGGGCTGTTTCCGTTAACCTCACATCGCCCCCCACTTGGTTTGCAGTCCCCGCCCGGAGGAACACGTTGCCGCTGCTCTACTCGATCGGCAAAGTCACTGTCGGTCACGCGATGACCCTCGGCTGGCGGCCGCACGTCGAAGGCCTGGAAAACATCCCGAAGACCGGCGGCGCCATCTTCGCCGGTAACCACCTGTCCGTCGCCGACGAGCTCTTCCTCGGCTCGGTCGTGCCCCGGCACATCGCCTTCTGGGCCAAGGCCGAGTACTTCCGCGGCGGCGGCATCGGCGGCAACATCACCAAGTTCGTGATGCATGGCCTCGGCGCGATCAAGGTCGAGCGCGGCGGCGGCCGGGCCGCACTGACCGCCTTCGACGGCGCGATCCCGGTGCTCAAGGCCGGTGACATGGTCGCGGTCTACCCCGAGGGCACCCGCTCGCCGGACGGCCGGCTCTACCGCGGGCGCACCGGCGTGGCCCGGCTGGCCGTCGCGGCCGGCGTGCCGATCATCCCGGTGGGCATGCTCGGCACGGACAAGGTCCAGCCGATCGGGCAGCGCCTGCCCCGGCCCGGCAAGGGCAAGGTCGTCGTCAAGTTCGGCACGCCCATCCCGACGGCCGGGCGCAGCGACGACCGCACCGCGCTGCGCGCGCTGACCGACGAGGTCATGGCCGAGATCCAGAAGCTCACCGGCCAGGAGTACGTGCCCCGGTACGCCCCGCCGCGCGGGACCACCCCGCCGGCCGACTAGGGCGCCCGGGAGCCGCGGGCCTGCTCCTGCTCGACCAGGGCGTCGAGATCGGCGAGCCGGTGCAGGCCCTGCACCGGCCGGCGCATCCGGTGGTTCCCGGCCAGCCGCTGCTCGTTGCGGGCCAGGAAAGCCCAGTAGCCGGCCGTGTACGGGCAGGCGTCGTCACCCACGCGCACCTTGGGGTCGTACCGGCAGCCGCCGCAGTAGTCGCTCATCCGGTTGATGTAGGCCCCGCCGCCCGCGTACGGCTTGGTGCTCATCCGGCCGCCGTCGGCGTACTGGCTCATGCCGACGACGTTGGCGGTCATCACCCACTCGTAGCCGTCGACGAACGCCCGGTGGAACCAGTCGGCCATCGCCCCCGGCCGCCAGCCGCGCTGCATCGCGTAGTTGCCCAGCACCATGAGCCGGGGGATGTGGTGCACCCAGCCGCGGTCGCGGACCCCGGCCAGCACGTCGGACAGGCACCGGGCCTCGACCGCGTCGGCGTCCAGCTCGGCGAACCAGCGCGGCAGCGGCTCGCTCGCCCCGAGCTCGTTGGCGCGCCGGTAGCCGGGCTCGAAGTACCAGTACAGGTGCCAGACGAAGTCGCGCCAGCCGATCAGCTGCCGGACGAAGCCCTCCACGCTCGCCAGCCCGGCCCGGCCCGCGCGGTACGCCGCCTCGGCCTGCTCGACGGCCTCCAGCGGGTCGAGCAGGCCCAGGTTGAACGCGGCGCTGAGCCGGCTGTGGGCCAGGAACGGGTCCCCGGCCAGCATCGCGTCCTCGTGCGGCCCGAACGCCGGCAGCCGGTGCCCGACGAAGTGCCGCAGCCGCTCGACCGCCTCGGCGCGGGTGGCGGGGAACAGCCGCGGGCCGTCACGGCCGATGAAGGTGATGCCGTCGTCGCGTTCCCAGCGGTCCAGATCCTCCCGGACGGCCGCGTCGATGTCGTCCTCGCGGATCTCGGGCGGCTCCGGGACGTCGAGCCGGGTGACGCCGCGCGGCGGTGGCTCCCGGTTCTCCGCGTCCAGGTTCCAGGTGCCGCCGGCCGGCTCGGCGCCGTCCATCAGGATGCCCAGGCGCCGCCGGGCGTCCCGGTAGAAGTCCTCCATCCGCAGGCCGCGCCGCCCGCCGGCCCAGGCGGTGAACTCCGGCGGGGCGGTCACGAAGCCCCGCGGCGGCAGCAGCTCGGCGCCGAGGCGCTGGACCAGGCCCCGGGCCGCGCGGGAGGTGGGGTGGCAGACGCTCAGTGGTTCGCCGAGGTCACGTACCGCCTCGCCGTACGTCTCGGTCCGCACGAACACCGCCTGCTCGCCGAGCTCGGCCGCCCGGTGCCGCAGCGCCGAGAGCACCAGGTGGGCCTTCTGCCGGTGGAACGCCCGGCGCCGGAACACCGCCCGGGACTCCACCAGCAGCACGGGCTGGGCCGGGTCGTCGAGGAAGTGCGGGCCGAGCTGATCGGCGAACAGCCAGCGTCGGGTCATCCCGCCGTTCTACCCGCGGGTGAGCGCCGCACTCCGCAGGACACCCGTGAGATCCGCGCTTTCCTCGACGGAACGCCTGGTCAGCAGCACCGTGGCCAGGCTGCCGTGGTCGGCCCAGGCGCAGACGACGACGCCCTTGCCGCCGGAACGGCCGACGCCGCAGCGTTCGTGCGCGCCGGTCTCGCCCAGGTCGAAGGACTGGACGTCCTTGATGTCGTACTCGCCGGCCAGGTGGGCGATCTCGGCCTCGACGTCCGATTCCGGGGTGAGGCGCAGCCCGGTGGCGCCGAAGACGGTGACCCGCTTGCCGTTGCCGTCGGCATAGACCCCGGAGAAGACGTCGCCCTCGATCAGGCTGCTGCCGCTGAGCTGCTCGGACAGCCGCTCGACGGCCCGGCGGCCGGCGCCGTCGTCGCGCAGCTCGAGGTCGGACACCTCCCGGGGCAGGGCGGCCGAGACCGGATACTGCCGGGCGGCGGGCCAGCTGAGATAGGCCGGTACGCCGCCGCAGCAGAGGAGGCCCAGCAGCGCGAGGGTCAGGAGCCGGCGTGGCCGGCGGCGCTGACGCCGGGGTGGCGGCGGTGGTCCCGGTGGTGTCGGCCGGCCCTGCGCGGGCCGGGCGGGCGGGGGTGGCGGCGCGGGCCGGGACTGGACCGGGATGCGGTTGGCCGGGGCAGGCGCCGGTTGCGCTGCCGGCCGGCGGCGTCCCCACCCGCGCCGGCGTGGCGGGCTGGGGGCGGGCGGCGGGGGAGCGGCTGCGGGCGGGCCGGCCACCGGCAGCTGCACCCAGGTGGGCCGCGGGGGTGCCGGCGCGTGGCCCGGCGGCTGGGCCTGCGCGCGCCGCAGCAGCGCCTCGGCCTGCGCGGGCGGCAGCGGCGCTGGGGGCGCTTCCATCCGGGTGGGCGGCAGCGGTGGTTCCGTCCGGGTCGGCGGGAGCGGCGCCTCCATCCGGGTCGGCGGGAGCGCGCTCTCGACCCGGGTCGGCGGCAGCGCCTCGGGGAACGGCAGCTGGGGTTCCCAGGGGGTGTCCTGGTCGGCCCACGGGTCGACCGCCGGGGTGGCCGACCAGTCCTCGCTGTCGGCCCACGGATCGGCCGGCGGGGCCGGTTCGGGATCCGCTTCGCCGCGGCGCGACCACCACGGGCGCTTGGCCACGGGCGCGGGAACCGCCGCGGATCCGCTCCAGCGCGCGGGGGCCGGGTCCGGGCTCTCGTCCCCGGGCGCGGCGGCCTCGGCGGGCGGCGCCGCCGGGCCGGTGTCGACGCGGGTCGGGTCGGGGGTGGTCCGCGGGGCCCCGGCGGCCGGGTCCGCCGGCTGCTCATCGGTCATCCGTCGTGCTCCTCCCGCTGCTCAACCCGAGTCCGCGCGCCGCCTCGAGGCCGGGCGTCCATCGCCAGGTTAGAGCCGGCCCGCCACCCATCGCCGCTGATCGAAGCGGAGGATCGACGGGCGTGCGGCCCGGCTATGGTGAGCACGGTTCGTAAAAAACGGACACCCGGGGCGATGTGAGGGACGGTGCGGAGTCGTATGGTGACCCGGGGGTGAGTGCGGAATGACGAGGATCGAACGCAACGCGGTGACCGTGACCGGCCGGGCGCACGGCCAGCCGATGATGTTCGCGCACGGCTACGGCTGCGATCAGAACATGTGGCGCTCGGTGGCGCCCGCGTTCCTCGACACCCACCGGGTGGTGCTCTTCGACCACGTCGGCGCCGGCCGTTCCGACCTGCGCGCCTACGACGACCAGCGGTATTCCACCCTCGACGGCTACGCCGAGGACGTCCTGGAGATCATTCACGAGCTGGACCTGCGGGACGTCGTCTTCGTCGGCCACTCCGTGAGCGCGATGATCGGCGTGCTGGCGGCCAACCGGGAGCCGGAGCGGTTCGCCAAGCTGATCCTCGTCGGCCCGTCGCCCCGCTACCTCAACGACGGTGACTACGTCGGCGGCTTCGACAAGGCCGACATCGAGGCCATGCTGGAGTCGCTCGACAGCAACTACCTGGGCTGGTCGAGCGCGATGGCGCCGGTCATCATGGGCAACCCGGACCGGCCCGAGCTGGGCGCCGAGCTCACCAACAGCTTCTGTGCCACCGATCCGGACATCGCCCGCAAGTTCGCCCACGTGACCTTCATGTCGGACAACCGGGACGACCTGGGCCGGGTCCGGGTCCCGGTCCTCATCCTGCAGTGCACCGACGACGTCATCGCGCCGGCGGTCGTCGGGGACTACGTGCACGAGCACGTCCCCGGGAGCACACTGGTCACCATGAATGCGACCGGGCACTGCCCCAACCTCAGCGCGCCGGAGGAGACCATCGCCGCGATCAGGACCTTTCTGTAGAGCGATGACGGAGAACGGTGGCGGTGGGCCGGAAGTGACGCACGATCTGCGGGTTCCGTGGGAAGAGGATCCCGGAGATCTCTACGAGCACGCGCCGTGCGGCTACCTGACGATGTTGCCGGACGGCACGATCGTCAAGGTCAACGAGACGTTCCTGGCCTGGACCGGCTACGCCCGCGCGGAGCTGATCGGGCAGCGGCGGTTCCGGGACCTGCTCAGCGCCGGCGACAAGATCTACTACGAGACCCACTACGCGCCGCTGCTGAGCATGCAGAACGACGTGCACGAGCTGGCCTTCGACCTGATCCGCGCCGACGGGGAACGGCTGCCCATCCTGGTCAACTCCGTCCTGGGCCGCGACGACGCGGGGCTGCCCCGGGTCATCCGCACCACCATCCTCAACGCCACCGAGCGGCGCGGCTACGAGAAGGAGCTGCTCGCGGCCCGGCGGGCGGCCGAGGCGTCGGAGCGGCGCGTCCGGGTGCTCCAGCAGATCGTGGCCGATCTCGCCGCCGCCCCGACCGCGGCCGAGGCGGCCGACGCCATCGTCCGGGCGCCCGGCCCGGCGTTCGGCGCCGCGTCGGCGACCGTGTGGCTGGCCCAGGCGGACCGCGACCAGCTCGCGGCGGTGGCCGGCACCGACTCGGCGGCCCTGACGGACGCCCCGGTCCCGCGCGACTCGTCGCGGGCGATCGCCGAGGTGGCCCGCCGCGGCGACCTGCACGTGATCGGCTCGCTGGCCGAGGCCGAGCAGCATTTCCCGGAGCTGGCCGACACCATGCGCCGCACCGCCCGGGCCGCGGTCGTGCTGCTGCCGCTGACCGCGGCGTCCGCCGACGACCCGGGCGCCGCCGAGGTGCTCGGCGTGCTCGGCTTCGACTTCGCCACGCCGCGGGAGCTGACCGACAGCGAGTTGCGGGTGGTCCGGCTGCTCGGCCACCAGGCCGGGCAGGCCCTGGACCGGGCCCGGCTCTACGACGACGCCCGCCGGCGCGAGGAGCGGGCGACGTTCCTGGCCGACACCACCCGGGCGCTGGAGGTGCTGCCGCGGCTCATGCCGCGGGCCCGCACGCTCGTCGAGCGGATGGTTCCGCGGGTCGCGCGGTGGGCGGCGGTCCGGCTCCAGGTCGGCCCGGCCGGCCTGCTCGCCGAGGCCGGCGAGCCCGCGCCCGAGCCGCACCGGCTCGCCGACCGGGTGGCCGAGGTGCTGCTGAGCGGCCAGGCCCAGCTCACCGACGACAAGGAGCCCGACGGCGGCTGCGCGGTGCTGCCGCTGGTCGCCAACGGCCGGGTGTTCGGCACGCTCGCGCTGCGGCCGCCGCTCGGCCGGCGTACGGCGACGGCCGAGGTCGCCTTCCTGCGCGACCTGGCCGACCGGGCCGCGCTCGCCCTGGAGAACGCCCGCCTCTACGAGCAGGAACGGGCCATCGCGCGGACCCTGCAGCGCAGCCTGCTCGCCGGCGACCTGCCCGCCGACCCCCGGTTCGCGGTCGAGACGCACTACCAGGCCGCCGCGCAGGACCTCGAGGTCGGCGGCGACTGGTTCGACGCCTTCCTGATCACGCCGGACAAGCTCGCCGTGGTCGTCGGCGACGTGGTGGGCCGGGGCATCGACGCCGCCACCACGATGGGTCAGCTGCGCAGCGCCATCCGCGCCCTGGCCTCGGCCGAGGCGGGCCCGGCCCGGCTGCTGGAACGGCTGGACCGGTTCGTCGAGCGGGTCGAGTCAGCCCGGATGGCCACGGTGGCGTACGCGGAGATCGACCTGGCGGCCAACGAGATGACCTACGCCTGCGCCGGCCACCTGCCGCCGCTGCTCGCCGAGCCGGGTGAGTCGCCGCGCTACCTGCTCGACGCCCGGTCCGGGGCGATCGGGTCGCGGGCCGGGCGCCAGGCCCGCATCGAGGACCGCATCCACCTGCCGTCCGGCAGCCGGCTGCTGCTCTACACCGACGGGCTCATCGAGCGGCGCAACCGCCGCATCGACGCCGGCTTCGAGCTGCTGGCCCGCACGTACGCCGGCAAGCGCGACTCCCCGCTGCCGGGACTGACGGCGTCGCTGGCCGACATGCTGGTCGGCCCGGAGCACGCCGACGACGTCTGCCTGCTGTGCCTGTCGCTGGGCACCGAGCGGCGGCTGGAACGCACGATCGGCGCCGACCCGGTGCAGATCGCCCTGCTGCGCAAGGACCTGCGGGGCTGGCTGGTGGCCCACGGCGTCGACGACGAGAGCACCCAGGCGGTGCTGCTGGCCTCCTCCGAGGCGGTGGCCAACTCGATCGAGCACGGCTACCGGGCCGACCCGCTGGGCGTGGTCGAGATCGTCGCCACGGTGTCGCCGGAGGCCATCCAGGTCCGGGTGGCCGACACGGGCGTCTGGATCGCGCCCAACGCCCGCGGGGCGCGCGGGCGCGGCCTCCAGCTCATCCGCCAGGTGATGGACGACGTGACGTTCGACCACGACGACGGGACCACAGTGACGATGCGACGGCTTCGCCGGGGAGCGCGGGAATGACGGACCAGTGGGTGACTTTCGCCAAGTTGGGCACGGCCGACCTGGTGCGGCTGGCGGGCGAGATCGACCTGGCCAACGCCCCGGAGATCGGCCGGGAGATCGTCCGGCAGACCGGGCGGGCCGGGGCCGTGGTGATCGACCTCACGGCCGTGTCGTTCCTGGACAGCGCCGGGGTGCGGCTGCTCGACGCGCTGGTCGGCGACCTCGATGATCAAGGTACGCCGATCCGTCTGGTGGTCGGCGAGACGGGCGCGGCCCGGATGACGCTGCAACTGTGCGCGTTCCGCGATGATCTGCTGGCGACCGACCTGGACCGGGCCGCGGACGAATTGGGGGGTTGAGCCGCGTACCCTGGTGCCTCATGAGCGTACGTTCCGTGTTCCCGCAGCTCGAGCAGCTGCTGCCCAGGGTCAGCAAGCCGATCCAGTACGTGGGCGGCGAGCTCGGCGCCGTCGTCAAGGACTGGGACGCCACCACCGTGCGGTGGGCGCTGATGTATCCCGACGCGTACGAGGTGGGCCTCCCCAACCAGGGCGTGCAGATCCTCTACGAGGTCCTCAACGAGCAGCCCGACGTGCTGGCCGAGCGCACGTACGCGGTCTGGCCGGACCTCGAGGCGCTGATGAAGGAGCACGGCGTCCCGCAGTTCACGGTCGACGCGCACCGCCCGGTGCACGCCTTCGACGTGCTGGGCCTGTCCTTCGCCACCGAGCTCGGCTACACCAACATGCTCTCGGCCCTGGACCTGGCGGGCATCCCGCTGGAGTCCAAGGACCGCACGGTGGACCACCCGGTCGTGCTGGCCGGCGGCCACGCCAGCTTCAACCCGGAGCCGATCGCCGACTTCATCGACGCCGCCGTGCTCGGCGACGGCGAGGAGGCGGTTCTCGAGATCACCGGGATCATCCGGCAGTGGAAGGCCGAGGGCTGCCCCGGCGGCCGCGACGAGCTGCTGCTGCGCCTGGCCCGCACCGAGAGCATCTACGTCCCGCGCTTC
Organism: Actinoplanes nipponensis; assembly: GCF_016862275.1. Lineage (GTDB taxonomy): Bacteria > Actinomycetota > Actinomycetes > Mycobacteriales > Micromonosporaceae > Actinoplanes > Actinoplanes nipponensis. Next base: position 23,140 of record NZ_BOMQ01000053.1, read on the forward strand.
TACGACGTCGACTACCTGCCGGACGGCCGCATCCAGCGGGTCGTGCCGAACCGGCCGGACGTGCCGTTCCGGGTGCACAAGCGCACGACCATGGACCTCGACGCCTGGCCGTACCCGAAGAAGCCGCTGGTCCCGCTGGCCGAGACGGTGCACGAGCGGTACGCCGTGGAGATCTTCCGGGGTTGCACCCGGGGCTGCCGGTTCTGCCAGGCCGGCATGATCACCCGGCCGGTGCGCGAGCGCTCGATCACCACGGTCGGCCAGATGGTCAAGGAGGGCCTGGAGTTCTCCGGCTTCTCCGAGGTGGGCCTGCTGTCGCTGAGCAGCGCGGACCACTCCGAGATCGGCGACATGTGCTCCGGCCTGGCCGAGCAGTACGCCGACACCAACGTGTCGCTGTCGCTGCCGTCGACCCGGGTGGACGCCTTCAACATCGACCTGGCCCAGGAGCTGTCCCGCAACGGGCGGCGCACCGGCCTGACGTTCGCGCCCGAGGGCGGCTCGGAACGGATCCGCAAGGTCATCAACAAGATGGTGACCGAGGAGGACCTGATCCGTACGGTCGTCACGGCGTACTCCAACGGCTGGCGCAGCGTGAAGCTGTACTTCATGTGCGGCCTGCCCACCGAGACCGACGACGACGTGCTGCAGATCGGCCGGATGGCGCACGAGGTCATCAAGGCCGGCCGGATCGCCACCGGCACCAAGGACATCAAGTGCACGGTCTCCATCGGCGCGTTCGTGCCCAAGCCGCACACCCCGTTCCAGTGGGCCGCGATGGAGCGCCCCGAGGTGATCGACAACCGGCTGCGGATGCTCAAGCAGGAGATCAACAGCGACCGCTCGCTGGGCCGGGCCATCGGCTACCGCTACCACGACGGCCAGCCGTCGCTGATCGAGGGCCTGCTGTCGCGCGGTGACCGCCGGGTCGGCGCGGTGATCCGCCGGGCCTGGGACAAGGGCCAGCGGTTCGACGGCTGGAGCGAGCACTTCTCGTACACCCGCTGGGTCGAGGCCGCCGCCGAGACGCTGCCGGCGTTCGGGGTGGACCTGGACTGGTTCACCACCCGTGAGCGCGAGCAGCTCGAGGTGCTGCCCTGGGACCACCTGGACTCGGGCCTGGACAAGGACTGGCTCTGGCAGGACTGGCAGGACTCGATGAGCTCCTACGAGCAGGACGACTGCCGGTGGACCCCGTGCTTCGACTGCGGCGTCTGCCCGTCGATGGACACCGAGATCCAGATCGGCCCCACCGGCAAGAAGCTGCTGCCGCTCACGCCCGTGAAGTCCCTGCGGGTACCGGTCTGAGATGGCGAAGAATCAGCCGGTGGGCGGCCAGGCCCCCGTGGTGCAGCGCGTCCGCCTTCGCTACGCCAAGCGCGGACCGCTGCGCTTCACCTCGCACCGGGACTTCGCCCGGGCCTTCGAGCGGGCGCTGCGCCGGGCGGCCGTGCCGATCGCGTACTCCCAGGGCTTCACCCCGCACCCCAAGATCTCGTACGCGAGCGCCGCGCCCACCGGCGTGGGCAGCGAGGCGGAGTACCTGGAGATCGGCCTGCAGGCCGAGGTCGACCCCGCGCAGCTGATCGTGGCCCTGGACGCGGCGCTCTCGCCCGGGATCGACATCCTGGAGGCCGTGGTGGCCCGCGAGGGCAGCAGCCTGGCCGACCGGATCGACGCCTCGCGCTGGCTGATCGAGCTGCCCGGGATCGAGCCGCAGGCGGCGGCCGACGCCGTCGCGACCTTCCTGGCGGCGCCGGAGGTGCAGGTCGAGCGCATGACCAAGCAGGGCCGGCGGTCGTTCGACGCCCGGTCCGCAGTGACGTTCTTCGCTGTGACCAAGCAGTCTGGCGCACCTTCCGAGGCGGCGGCCGCACCGTGTGCGATAATCGACCTTGTCGTGCGGCAGGTCACTCCCGCCGTACGGCCCGATGACGTCCTTTCCGGCCTGCGTGTGGTGGCTGGCCTGGAGCCGCCGGTGCCCCCTCGGGTGACCCGGCTGGCGCAGGGCACTCTCACGCCGCAGGGGGAGATCGTCGATCCGTTGGAAGCGGATCGCGAGGACGCCCCCATCGGAGGGCACTGACCGACTCGGTCGGCGTCCGCGTTGGCAGACTTCGGCAGCCCGTCCGACTCGGTCGGGGCCGAAAAACTTGCGGCGACCCTGCGTGGCAGCGCTCACCCGCGCCCGGGGCCGCCAGAACTGGAGAGCGCCCCATGCTCGATAACGAGCCGCAGGGCGGTGAACGGGACGGAGCTACCACTCCTTCCGTCGATGCCGCCGAAAGCACCACACCCGTGCGCCGTACGCGTGCCCCGAGGCGGAAGGCGACCCCGGCCGCCGCTCCGGCGGTGGACGCTCCCGGCGCCGAGCCGGGTGCGGCCGACGAGGCCGCCGGCGCGGTCGACGCGGCGGCGGAGCAGGCGCCCGCCGCTCCGGTCCGCCGCCGTCGCAAGGCTGCGGCGCCCGCCGCCGCCCCGGCCGCCGAGCCGATAGCCGCCGACCCGGCCCCGGTGGCCGAGGACGCGCCCGGCGACAGTGAGCCGGTCGCGCCGGTGAAGGCCGTCCGCAGCCGCCGCAAGAAGGCCGTGCCGCCCGCCGCGCCGGTGGAGCCCGTGGAGCCCGTGGTCGAGGAGCCCGCCGCGGAGGAGGAGGAGCCGGTCGCCGAGGCCGCTCCCGCCGAGCCCGTCGCGCCGCCGGCCGCTCCGGTGATCGGCGTGCTGCCGCTCGACAACGACCTGGTGGAGGAGACTCCCGCCCCCCGCACCCGGGCCCGCAAGGCCGCCGCCCTGCCCCCGGCCGTGCTGTTCATGCCGCCGGAGCCCGAGACCGAGCCGGCGCCCACCCGTCGGACCCGCCGGGGTGCCGCGGCCGCTCCGGTGGCCGCACCCGTGGCGGACGAGACCGTCGCCGACGAGCCGCCGGCCGACGAGGTGGACGAGGCCGTCGAGGCCGAGGTCGCCGAGGCGCCGCGCCGGGCCACCCGCAGCCGGCGCCGCCGGGGCGCGGCCGCCGACGAGCCGGCCGAGGTGGCCGAGGTCGCCGAGCAGCCCGTGCTCGAGGAGGTCGACGAGACCGCCGACGACATCGAGGACGGCGCCGAGGACGAGCTCGACGAGGACGGCAACAGCCGCCGCCGTCGCCGGCGCGGGCGCCGGGGCCGGGGCCGCGGCAAGGGCCCGTCCGACGAGGGCGACGACATCGACGGCGAGGCCGAGGCCGGCGCGGAGGGCTCCGCGGAGACCGAGGCCGAGGACGAGGAGGACGCCGAGGACGGTGACGGGGTCACCCGCCGCCGGCGCCGCCGGCGTCGCAAGGGCGCCGGGGACGGCGAGACCGGTGGCATCGAGGACGGCGTGCACACGGTCGTCCGGGTCCGCGAGCCGCGCACCCGGGAGCGCTCGGACGAGGTCCAGGGCGTGTCCGGTTCGACCCGGCTGGAGGCCAAGCGCCAGCGTCGCCGGGACGGGCGCGAGCAGCGCCGCACCCGGCCGCCGATCCTGAGCGAGTCGGAGTTCCTGGCCCGCCGCGAGGCGGTCGACCGGGTCATGGTCGTGCGGCAGAAGCCCGACCGGACCCAGATCGCCGTGCTCGAGGACGGCGTGCTCGTGGAGCACTACGTCTCCCGCACCACGTCCGGGACCATGGTCGGCAACGTCTACCTCGGCAAGGTGCAGAACGTGCTGCCGAGCATGGAGGCGGCGTTCGTCGACGTCGGCCGGGGCCGCAACGCGGTGCTCTACGCCGGCGAGGTCAACTGGGACGCGACCGGGCTGGAGGGCCGGGCCCGCTCCATCGAGCAGGCGCTGCGCTCCGGCGACTCGGTGCTGGTGCAGGTCACCAAGGACCCGATCGGGCACAAGGGCGCCCGGCTGAGCAGCCACATCGCGCTCTCCGGCCGGCACCTGGTCTACGTGCCGAACGGCAACGCGTCCGGGATCAGCCGCAAGCTGCCCGACAACGAGCGCAAGCGCCTGCGCGACGTGCTGAAGAAGCTGGTGCCGGACGGCGCCGGGGTCATCGTGCGGACCGCCGCCGAGGGCGCCAGCGAGGACGAGCTGGCCCGCGACGTCAAGCGGCTGCAGGCGCAGTGGGACGACATCCAGGCCAAGGCGGCCGAGGGCCACGCGCCCGCGGCGCTGTCCGAGGAGCCCGACCTGGTCATCCGGGTGGTCCGGGACCTGTTCAACGAGGACTTCCGCGAGGTGGTCATCCAGGGCGAGCAGGCCTACGGCGAGGTGGAGAGCTACCTCGAGTCGGTCTCGCCCGAGCTGCTCGAACGGCTGCACCGCTACACCGGCACGGCCGACATCTTCGCCGACAAGCGCATCGACGAGCAGATCCTCAAGGGCCTGGACCGCAAGGTCTTCCTGCCCTCGGGTGGCCACCTGGTGATCGACCGCACCGAGGCGATGACGGTGGTCGACGTCAACACCGGCAAGTACACCGGCGCGGGCGGCAACCTCGAGGAGACGGTCACCCGCAACAACCTGGAAGCGGCCGAGGAGATCGTCCGCCAGCTGCGGCTGCGCGACATCGGCGGCATCGTGGTGATCGACTTCATCGACATGGTGCTGGAGAGCAACCGCGAGCTGGTGCTGCGCCGGCTGACCGAGTGCCTGGGCCGGGACCGGACCAAGCACCAGGTCACCGAGATCACCTCGCTGGGCCTGGTGCAGATGACCCGCAAGCGGATCGGCGCGGGTCTGCTCGAGGCGTTCACCGAGACCTGCGACCACTGCAAGGGCCGCGGTCTGATCATCCACACCGAGCCGGTGCCGGAGAAGCGGGTACCGGGCGCGGCGACCCAGGTCAAGGCGGTCGCCGCGGCGGCCCGCACCGAGGCGCCGGCCCAGCCGGCGGGCACCACCAAGTCGCGCCGCCGCCGTGGCGGCGGCAGTGCCGAGCAGGCCCCGGTCGAGACCGAGCCGGTCGTCGCGGAAGCGGCTCCGGCTTCGACCCCGGCTCCGGCTCCGGCTTCGACCCCGGCCCCGGCCGTGGCGCCGGCGGTCCACGACCGGACCACCGAGGACCCGGCCGCGGAGACGGCCGGTCTGCCGGCCGGCGAGTCGCCGACCCGGGCCTCCGGTTCCGGCGCGGCCCCGGCGGCGGGTTCCGGGATCGTCGCGCGTACGGCGCCGGCGGCCACCACGGCCGGCGACGACGAGTACGACATCAGCGGCTACGACCTGTCCCGGTACGAGGGCGGCGCCGGCACGGCGTACCCGGCGGCCGAGCCGTTGCAGCTGACCGGCTCCGACGACCCGGACGCGGCCGAGGAGGACGACGAGGACGGCGACGACGACGAGCCCGTCGGCGCGGGAGCGGGCGGCCGGCGTCGTTCGCGGCGCGGCGGCACCCGGCGGCGGACCCGCCCGTAAGCGTGGTGGCCGGCGGCCTCGGCGGGGTTCTCCCGGCCGGGGCCGCCCGGCGCAGCCACCATGATCTATCTCGGTTACCCTCGTGATTCCCCCGAGCCCCACCCGCGAGGAGTACCGATCCCCGATGCGACGCCTGCTGTGCGTGACCGCCGTGAGCGGCGCCTTCCTTCTGTCCGGCGCCGGTTGCTCGTCCGACGAGCCGGCGGGCACCGCCTCCGCGCCGACATCGGTCACCCCCGGGGCCTCGGCGCCGGCGGCCGGCGGCAGCGCCGGCCCGGCCGCGGCCGGCCCGTCGGCCGGCTCGGGTGACGCGGCGCTGTCGGGCAACAGCGAGGCCATCTGCCAGCAGGCGGCGAAGACCGGCGGCGACGCCGCCAAGAACTTCGCGCAGGACCTGAAGCTGCTCATCGACGCCCAGTCGGCGCAGGACGCCGACCAGGTCGCCAAGGCCAAGGCGAAGACCACCCGAGACGTCGAGAACTACTCGTACGCGCTGACCGACATGTCGAAGCTGGCCGCCGATCCCGCGCTCAAGGCGGCCCTGGCCGACATGGGCCGGCAGGTCACCGCCCTCAAGGGTGACGTGACCAAGCTCGACGCCGACCGGCTCACGAAGCTCCAGGAGACCCTCGACCAGGCCTGCGGCAAGGGCTGAGCCCTCCCCGGTTTGGGTCCCGGGCGTTCGATGAAGTAGTCTTTCTGACGGCGCATTTTCGTGCGCCTGTTCCGTGCGCGCCGTGGCCCTTCCCCCTCCGGAAGCCGGGCGCCCGCCGGGATTCAGTTTCATCCGCCAGCAGCTCTTTCGCTGCGTAAGTCTCAGGGAGTCCGCGTCGATGTACGCGATCGTCAAGACCGGCGGCAAGCAGTACAAGGTTGCCGAGGGCGACGTGATCGAGGTCGAGAAGCTCGCGGGTGTGCCCGGCGACGCCCTGACCCTCGCCGCGGTCCTCCTCGTCGACGGTGACAACCTGGTGACCGATGCGGCCAAGCTTGCCAGCGTGACGGTGTCCGGCGAGATCGCCGAGCACACCAAGGGTCCGAAGATCCGGATCCACAAGTTCAAGAACAAGACCGGCTACCACAAGCGCCAGGGGCACCGTCAGCCGCTGACCCGCGTCAAGGTGACCGGCATCAAGAGCGGGAAGTAGGGGCAGCCATGGCTCACAAAAAGGGTGCGTCCAGCTCCCGCAACGGCCGCGACTCCGCCGCCCAGCGGCTGGGCGTCAAGCGGTTCGGCGGCCAGCTGGTCAACGCCGGCGAGATCATCATCCGCCAGCGGGGCACGAAGTTCCACCCGGGAGAGCTCGTCGGCCGCGGCGGCGACGACACGCTGTTCGCGCTGGCCAAGGGCAATGTGCTCTTCGGCCACACGCGGGGTCGCAAGACCATCAGCATCGTGCCGGTGGCGGAGTAAAGCACCACGTCACAGCGGGCCGCGGACCTCTCGGGGTCCGTGGCCCGCTGTTTGCTTTTTCTGGTTGAGGTAGGAGAACACAGTGGCTACGTTCGTCGACCGGGTTGTGCTGCACCTGCAGGCAGGTGACGGCGGCCACGGCTGTGTCTCCGTGCGCCGCGAGAAGTTCAAGCCGCTCGGGGGTCCCGACGGCGGTGACGGCGGGCACGGCGGCGGCATCACGCTCGTCGTCGATCCGCAGCAGCACACCCTGCTGGACTTTCACTTCCATCCGCACGTCAAGGCGCCCAGCGGCACCGGCGGCATGGGCGCCAACCGCGACGGCGCCAAGGGCCGCGACCTGATCCTGCAGGTGCCCGACGGCACGGTCGTGCAGACGCCCGACGGTGAGGTGCTGGCCGACATGATCGGCGAGGGCACCACCTTCGAGGTGGCCCGCGGCGGGCGCGGCGGGCGCGGCAACGCCTCGCTGGCCAACGCCCGGCGCAAGGTGCCCGGCTTCGCCGAGCTGGGTGAGCCCGGCGACCAGCTCGACGTCGTGCTCGAGCTCAAGAGCGTGGCCGACGTCGGCCTGGTGGGTTTCCCCTCGGCCGGCAAGTCCTCGCTGATCTCGGTGATGTCGGCGGCCAAGCCGAAGATCGCCGACTACCCGTTCACCACGCTGGTGCCGAACCTGGGCGTCGTGCAGGCCGGCGACCAGACCTTCACGGTCGCCGACGTGCCCGGCCTGATCCCGGGCGCGGCCACCGGCAAGGGGCTGGGCCTGGAGTTCCTGCGGCACATCGAGCGGACCTCGGTGCTGGTGCACGTGCTGGACGCCGCGGCGCCCGAGATCGAGCGGGACCCGCTGGCCGACCTGGAGGCGATCGAGGCGGAGCTGGCCGCGTACGGCGGGCTCGAGGAGCGGCCGCGGCTGGTCGTGCTCAACAAGATCGACATCCCGGACGGCCGCGACCTCGCGGAGATGGTGCGCCCCGAGCTCGAGGCCCGCGGCATGCCGGTGCACGAGGTCAGCGCGGTGACCCGGGAGGGCCTCAAGGAGCTGGTCTACGCCCTGGCCGAGGCCGTCGCGGCGCACCGGCTGGCCAAGCCCGCCCCCGAGGCGACCCGGGCCGTGGTGCGGCCCCGCGCGGTCGACGAGAAGGGCTTCACCATCGAGGTCGACGGCGACGGCGTGTACGTCGTCCGCGGCGCCCAGGTGGAGCGCTGGGTCCGGCAGACCAACTTCGACAACGACGAGGCGATCGGCTACCTCGGCGACCGGCTCGACCGCCTCGGCGTCGAGGCCGCGCTGGCCAAGCAGGGCGCCAAGGCCGGTGACCCGGTGCGGATCGGCGACCGCGAGTTCGACTGGCAGCCCAACACCGGCGAGTACATCTCGGGCCCGCGGGGCACGGACATCCGGCTCGAGGAGACCAACACCCGGGCCAGCGCCGCGGCGCGGCTGGCGGCCCGCAAGGCCCGCCGGGTCCGCGGCGACGACGAGCTGCTGCACATGGCCGAGGACGGCACCGTCTCGACGGTCTCCATGGCGTCGCGGCCGGTGCTGGTCTCCGACGACGAGGACGACGACGAGTAGGCCGTTTCGCCGGGTGCCGGCCAGATCCCCGCAACCCGGCGGAAACGGGCCCGATCTAGGGTGACCGGCGTGCTGATCGAATCGCGTGCCTCGTCCGACGCCGAACTGTCCGCCCTGGTGATCGCCCAGCAGAAGGAGCTGAGCGACGCCGACGGCGGGGCCGACGGCGTCGTCTACATGCCGCGCGACGACGCCGCGTACCTGGTGGTGGTGCTGCACGGTCGGGCGGTGGCGTGCGGTGCGTGGCAGCCGCTGGAGCCCGGCGTGGCCGAGCTGAAGCGGATGTACGTGCGTCCGGCGTTCCGTGGCCGCGGCATCGCCCGCCAGCTCATCGTGGCGCTCGAGGAGGAGGCGCTGGCCGACGGCCGGCCGGTGCTGCGGCTGGAGACCGGCACCTACCTGCCGGCGGCGATCGGCCTCTACCGCTCGGCGGGCTACCACCCGATCCCGGTCTTCGGCGAGTACCTCGGCAACCCGTACAGCGTGTGCTTCGAGAAGTCGCTGGTGGCGGCCCCGGCCCGGGGATAGGCCGGCGGTCACCGGGAGTCGGACTGCGTCATGACCATGGCGACCGGCATGATGGGCGGATGCCGAGCCTGACCCGCGCCGAGGCCACCGCCCGGGCCGCCGCCCTGACCGTCACCGGGTACGACATCGATCTCGACCTGACCGGCGGGGGTGACACCTTCCGGTCCCGGACGGTGCTGCGCTTCGCCGCCGAGCCGGGCGGCTCGGCCTTCGTCGAGTTCGAGCCGGCCGAGCTGGTCTCGGTCACGCTCAACGGCAAGCCGGTGGACCCGGCCGAGCCGGTCGGGGAACGGCTCGCCCTCACCGGGCTGGCCGAGCGCAACGAACTGGTCGTCGAGGCGCTGATGACCTACTCGAACACGGGGGAGGGGCTGCACCGCTTCACCGACCCGGCCGACGGCTGCGTCTACCTGTACGCGCACATGTTCCTGGACGGCGCCCGGCGGATCTTCCCCTGCTTCGACCAGCCCGATCTCAAGGCGCCGTTCACGCTGGCCGTGACCGCTCCCGACGGCTGGCTCGTCGCCGCCAACGGGGAGCCGGCCGGCGCCGCCGACGGCGGGCGGTTCACCTTCGCGCCGACCAAGCCGCTGGCGACGTACTTCGTCTCGCTCATCGCCGGGCCGTACCACGCGCGCACCGACTCCCACGACGGCATCCCGCTGGCCCTCTACTGCCGCCGGGCGCTGGCCGAGCACCTCGACGAGCAGGCCGCGGAGATCTTCACCGTCACCAAGCAGTGCCTGGACCGCTACCACGAGCTCTTCGCGGTGCGGTACCCGTTCGGCCACTACCAGCAGGCGTTCGTCCCCGAGTTCAACTTCGGCGCGATGGAGAACCCCGGGCTGGTGGTCTTCCGCGACGAGTTCATCCACCGTTCGGCGGTCACCGACGCCGAACGGGAGCAGCGCGCCATGGTCATCGCGCACGAGATGGCCCACCAGTGGTTCGGCGACCTGGTCACCATGGCCTGGTGGGACGACCTGTGGCTGAACGAGTCGTTCGCCGAGTACCTGGGCACCCGGATCACCGCCGAGGCGACCGCGTTCACCGAGACCTGGACGACGTTCGCGATGCAGCGCAAGGCCTGGGGCATGCGCGCCGACCAGCGCCCGTCCACCCATCCGGTCGCGCCGACCGACGTCGACGACACCGCGCTGGCCCTGCTCAACTTCGACGGCATCTCGTACGCCAAGGGCGCCGCCGTGCTGCGCCAGCTGGTCGCCTGGGTGGGCGACGAGGCGTTCCTGGCCGGGCTCAACGAGCACTTCGCGGCGCACGCGTACGGCAACGCCACCCTGGCCGACCTGCTCGCCGCCGTCTCGAAGGCCTCCGGCCGGGACCTGACCGGCTGGGCCGACGTCTGGCTGCGCCGCGCCCAGCTGAACACGCTGCGCGCCGAGGTCGAGCGCGACGAGCAGGGCCGCTACACGGCGGTCGGCCTGGTCCAGACGGCGCCGGAGGACTATCCGACCCTGCGGCCGCACCGGATCGGGGTCGGGCTCTACGACCGCGGGCCGGACGGCGCCGTGGTGCGGCGCCGGCTGCTGGAGGTGGACATCGACCCGGCCGCGGACGGTGGCCGTACCCCGCTGCCCGAGCTGACCGGGGAGCCGGCGGCGGAGCTGCTGCTGGTCAACGACGGCGACCTCGCGTACGCCAAGATCCGGCTGGACGCGGCGTCGGCGGACGCCGTACCGCAGATGTTGCCCCTGCTGGACGATTCGCTGGCCCGCGCGCTGGTCTGGGGGGCCACCATCGATGCCGTCGCCGACGGCGAGCGGCCGGTCGCCGAGCTGGTCACGCTGGTCCTGGCCGCGCTGCCGGTCGAGCGCGAGGTGGCGCTGGTCGAGGACGTGTTGCGGATGACCCGCTCGCTGGTCGACCGCTATCCGGCCCCGGAGTCGCGGCCCGCGGCCCTGGACATGCTCGCGCGGGCCGCCGACCGGCTGCTGTCGGCGGCCGAGCCGGGTGGTTCACGCCAGCTCGCCGCGGTACGGGGGCTGATCAGCGCGAGCACCGACGAGCCGCGGCTGCGCGGCTGGCTCGCCGGCGAGGGCGTGCCGCGGGGCGTGACCGTCGACGAGGACCTGCGCTGGCTCATCCTGTACCGGCTGGTCGTGCTCGGGGCGGCCGGGCCGGAGGAGATCGAGGCCATGCTGGCCGCCGACCTGAGCGCCACCGGTGAGCAGCGGGCGGCGCTCTGCCGGGCCGCGCTGCCGGACGCCGGGGCCAAGGCCCGGGCCTGGGAGCTGATCATCAACGACACGACCGCCTCCAACCGGATCCTGGAGGCCACCGCGCACGGCTTCTGGCAGCCGGAACAGCTCGAGCTGACGGACGGCTACGTGGCCCGTTACTTCTCCGACATGCCGGGCATGCTGGGGCGGCGGACCGGGATGAGCGGAGAGCGGGTGGCCGTCGCGGCGTACCCCTCGGTGGTCGTCAGCCCGCGGACCAGGGAGCTGGCCGCGGGGCTGTTGGCAGCCCCGGATCTCTCCTCGATCCTGCGGCGGGTCGTCATGGACGGCGACGACGACGTCCGTCGAGCCCTCTTGGCCCGGGGATAGCGGATTCGGCCCGTTGTCCCGGTATGAGCCGTTAGCCTCGGCTTAACGGGGGTGGGGGCTGGTGGAGTGGTCCGAGGAGCTGTCCAGTGGTCTGCTGCAGGCCGCGCCGGACGCGATCCTGGTGATGGACGAGGGCTACATCGTCCTGGTCAACGACCGCGCCGAGGACGTCTTCGGCTGGCCCCGCGGTGAGATGCTGGGCCGCCGGGCCGACATGCTGCTGGTGGACGCCGGACGGGTGCCCGAGCTGGCGGAGCTGCGCCGCGACGCCGACGACCGGGGCACCCGCACCAGCCTGATGGGCACCCTGGCCCTGCAGGCGCGCCGCCGCAACGGCACGTCGTTCCCGGCCGAGGCCTCGCTGTCCCGGGTGCAGACCCCGCACGGCCGCCTCACGGTCGCCGTGGTCCGGGACATGACCGAGCGGCAGCGGCTGCAGGCCGAGGCCGACCGCCAGCGCGGCGAGGTGCAGGAACACCGCAGTCAGCGGCTGGAGGCGCTGGGCCAGCTCGCGGGCGGCATAGCCCACGACTTCAACAACATGCTCGGCGTGATCGTGAACTACGCCAACTTCGTGATCGAGGAGGCCGAGGCGCCGGAGCCCGATCTCCAGGCGATCGCCGCCGACGCCCGCCAAGTCATCCGGGCCGGCCAGCGCGGCACCGACCTGACCCACCAGCTGCTCAAGTTCGCCCGCCGCGAGGTGGTCCGCCCGCGGGTGCTCGACCTCAACGCGGTCCTGGCGGAGAACGCCGACCTGCTGCGCACCTCGACCGGCGACCGGATCACGCTGATCATCCGGCCGGCCGAGAAGCTGCCGCCGGTCACCTGCGATCCCGGGCAGATCGAGCAACTGCTGGTCAGCCTGGCGGCGAACGCCCGCGACGCGATGCCCGACGGCGGCAACCTGGTCATCGACACCGCCGGCGCCCGCCTGGAGGCCGGCGACCACGCCGACCTCGCGCCCGGCGACTACGTCCGCCTGCGGATCTCCGACTCGGGGGCCGGCATGGCCGCCGACGTCGTCGAGCGGGCCTTCGAACCGTTCTTCACCACCAAGGCCAACGGCGAGGGCACCGGGCTGGGCCTGGCGACCGTCTACGGCATCGTCACCCAGGCCGGCGGGAGCGTCAGCCTGACCTCCGAGCCCGGTCTCGGCACGACGGTCACCGTGCTGCTGCCGGCCGGCGCCACCGAGGAGACCGTCGTCGCCGCGCCCGAGCCGGTCGCCACCGCCGGGCACGGCGAGACGCTGCTGGTCGTCGAGGACGAGGACGCGCTGCGGGACGTGGCCGGCCGGATCCTGTCGGGCGCGGGGTACCACGTGCTCACGGCGGACGGCGGCACCCAGGCCCTGGAGCTCGCGGCGGTGCATGAGGGCGCCATCGACCTGCTGGTCAGCGACGTGGTGATGCCCGGAATGCTGGGCAAGGAGCTCGCCGAGCGGCTGACCGACGTGCGGCCCGACACCCGCGTGCTCTACATGTCCGGCTACGCCCAGCCGGTGCTCGCCTCCCAGGGCACCCTGGATCCCGGGGTGGCGCTGCTGGAGAAGCCGTTCACCGCCGCCGCGCTGCTCACCGCCGTTCGGCGCCGCCTCGACGGCTGATCTAGGATTCGCCGGATGCGGGAGCGGCGACGGATCGGGATCATGGGCGGCACCTTCGACCCGATCCACCACGGTCACCTGGTGGCGGCGAGCGAGGTGCAGAGCCGCTTCGGGCTCGACGAGGTGGTCTTCGTGCCGACCGGGCAGCCCTGGCAGAAGGGCCCGGTGAGCCCGGCCGAGGACCGCTACCTGATGACGGTGATCGCGACCGCCTCCAACCCGCACTTCCAGGTCAGCCGGGCCGACATCGACCGCGACGGGCCGACGTACACCGTCGACACCCTGCGGGACCTGAACGCGGTGTTCGGCGCCACGGCCGACCTGTTCTTCATCACCGGCGCGGACGCGCTCGCGAAGATCCTCTCTTGGAAGGACGCCCTCGAGATGCTCTCGCTGGCCCACTTCGTGGGGGTCACCCGGCCGGGCTTCGAGCTCTCCGACGCGCACCTGCCGGCCGACACGGTCACCCTGGTGGAGGTGCCGGCGATGGCGATCTCGTCGAGCGCCTGCCGGGAGCGGGTCGCCGAGGGTCAGCCGGTCTGGTATCTCGTACCCGATGGTGTGGTGCAGTACATCGCAAAGCGGGGACTTTATCGGGGCGAGAGTCCGGTTTAGGGCTATTCATCCGGGTAGAGATGTCATACCGGTATGAGAGGCTGGTAACTCTGAAACCGAACGAGGGGAGACCGGTGCCCGTCACCGAACGCGCCCGCGAGCTCGCGCTGACCGCCGCGCAGGCCGCGGCCGACAAGAAGGCTCAGGACATCGTCCTGATCGACGTCGCCGACCAGCTCTACATCACCGACGCTTTCGTCATCGCCTCGGCCGCCAACGAGCGCCAGGTCGGCTCGATCGTCGACGCCATCGAGGAAGCCCTGCTCAACCTGCCGGAGAAGGCCAAGCCCGTCCGTCGCGAGGGTGAGCGACAGGGCCGCTGGGTGCTGCTCGACTACATCGACGTCGTGATCCACATCCAGCACGCCGAGGAGCGCGAGTTCTACGCCCTCGACAAGCTCTGGAAGGACTGCCCGACCATCGAGTTCGTCGACCGCGACCTGGCCGAGGCGGATGCCTCGTCCGGCGCGGCATGACCACTCGGCTCATCGTCTGGCGGCACGGCAACACGGACTGGAACGCGACGCACCGCGTCCAGGGCCAGACCGACGTGCCGCTCAACGACCTCGGCCGGCAGCAGGCCGTCGACGCCGCCGAGCTGCTGGTCCGGCTGCGCCCCACCGCTCTGGTGGCCAGCGACCTGAGCCGGGCGGCCGACACCGCGGCGGCGCTGGCCGCGCTGACCGGCCTCTCGGTGACATACGACGAGCGGCTGCGGGAGCGCTCGTTCGGGCAGTGGCAGGGCCTGACCATGACGAAGGTGGCCGTGACCCGGCCGGTGGAGTATGCCCGCTGGGTGGCCGGCGCCGACGTCGTCGGCGGCGACGTGGAGACCCTGGACGACCTCGGCAAGCGCGTCGCCGAGGGCCTCCAGGACGCGGCCGACCTCGTGTCGCCCGGCGGCACCGTCGTCGTCGCCACCCACGGCGGTTCGGCCCGCTCGGGCATCGGGCAGCTGCTCGGCTGGCCGCGCGAGCAGCTGCGCACGCTGCGCGCCCTGCAGAACTGCCACTGGGCCGAGCTGACCCACGACGACGAACGCGGCTGGCAGCTCGGCAGCTACAACGTGGGCCCGTTCGGCGAGCGCCCCGTCCCGCCGCCGGTTTGATCTCGGTGCGGGGAACGGCCGGGGCGCCGGGTAGCGTCCAACGCACCATGACTATCCGACGCCTCAGCCTGCCTCTGCTCGTCGCCCTGGCCCTCGCCGGCTGCGCCAACGGCACCGCTGACCCCGCCGGCGGGCCCGCCTCCGCCGCGCCGCCCCCGGCCTCGCCGTCGGCCGACCCCGGCTCGGCGGCCCCGTCACCCTCGGCCTCGTCGCCGGCGACCGGCGTGGTCACGCTCACCGGCGTGATCACCGCCGGCGTCGAGCCGAACTGCCTCCTCCTCGACGACCACCTGCTGATCATCAACGATGACAAGCAGCGCGCCGCGGCCCGGGCCGGCGCCACGGTCACCGTCACCGGCCGCGCCGAACCGGGCATGATGACCACCTGCCAGCAGGGCACGCCGTTCGTCGTCGCCACCCTCCGGGCAAACTAGGCCACCATCGGCTACGGTGCCCGCATGCCCGTCGCGGTCGTCACCGACTCCACCGCGTACCTGCCGTCCGAGCTGAGCGGGACGTACGACCTCACCGTCGTCCCGCTCACCGTCGTCATCAACGGCGACGAAGGCCTGGAGGGCGCCGAGATATCACCGGCCGACGTGGCCCGGGCGCTGGGCCAGCGGCGGGTCGCCGTCAGCACGTCCCGGCCGGCCCCCGAACAGTTCGTGGCCGCGTACCGCCGGCTCCTCGACGCCGGTGCGGACGGCATCGTCTCCGTGCACCTGTCCGCCCGGCTCTCCGGCACCTACGACGCGGCCGCGCTGGCCGCCGCCGAGATCGGACCGCGGGTCCAGGTCGTGGACAGCGGCACGACCGCGATGGGCCTGGGCTTCGTCGCCCTGGGGGCCAGCACGCGGGCCGGCGAGGGCGCCACGCTGGAAGCGGTACGCCAGGCCGCGGTCGACCATTCCGCCCAGGTCAGCACGCTGTTCTACGTCGACACCCTGGAGTTCCTGCGCCGCGGCGGGCGGATCGGCGCGGCGTCGGCGCTGCTCGGCACCGCCCTGTCGGTCAAGCCGATCCTGCACATGGTCGACGGGGCGATCGTCGTCCGCGACAAGGTCCGCACGGCCGGGCGGGCCCTCGCCCGGCTGGTGGACCTCACGGTCGAGGCGTCCGGGGACGGCGCGGTGGACATCGCCGTGCACCACCTGGGCGCGGCCGACCGGGCGGCGGCGCTGGCCGACGCGGTGACGATGCGCCTCGGCGACCGGCTGCGGGACTGCTACATCACCGAGATCGGGGCGGTGGTCGCCGCCCACGTGGGGCCGGGCGTGGCCGGCGTCGTGGTGCACCGGCGCGGCTGAGGGGCGCCGCTCTCACGGCTGCTCGGTGGGCTTGGGCCAGGACTCGCCGCGCCAGCGCGGCGGGGTGAGCTGTACCTCGGTCAGGTGCGGCACGACCTCCCGCCAGGGCCGGACCGCCTCGCCGACCTGCACCTCGTCCGCCACCGGCAGCAGCGCCGGCCCGTCCTGCGGCCACAACGCCCGGGTGCGCCCGTCGTCGGCGACCAGCAGCTCGGCGGCCAGCGGCAACTGCTCCGCCTGGCGCGCGTACTCCCGGCCGGCGAACAGGCCCTGCGCCCGCCGCACACAGATCTCGTAGGGCGAGCCCGGCGCCGCCCTGTACGGCACCGTGCGGCCGTCGGCGTCGCTCACGTAGGCCATCGGGGTGATCGCCCGCGGCGACGCCAGATAGACGGCCTCAGCCTGCGCGAACAGCCCCGGCAGATGATCGCTGTAGTCGGCGGTGACCAGCAGCGTGCCGCGATCGGGCGCGAACGCCACCGGCTCGCCCCCGACCTGCCCGGCGAGCCCGGCGAGCCACCCGTCGAGCAGCAGGTGCGAGGTCCAGTACGCGTCCCCGTCGTCGACGAACTGCACCACGACCGGCTCGGTGGCCTTGCCCAGCAGCGTGGCGGCGCTCAGGTTGGCCCGCGCGGCGGCGAACACCTCCTCGGCGTCGACGCCCCAGCCGTTCTCGACGGACACGTAGGTCATCGTCTCGGGATGGTCCACCACCACGAACTCGGCCAGGAAGGGCAGCGCGGGCCGGCTCAGCGGCGTGCCGACGTCCGCCGGCGTGATGGCGCTGCGCAGCACCGGCCGCAACAACGGACGGGCCGCGTGCCAGTCCACCGGCAGCCCGGGGTTGCGGAGAAAACCCTCGACGAACCGGTCGACCCGCCGCCGGTGCTCCCGGCGCCCGCGCCGCCCCCGGGACCGCTGGACGAGCAGGCCGTCCAGCTGAAGGACACTCGGCACGTCGTCACCGGGAGGGGTGAACCGAACCGAGAAAGTAGCCGAGTGGTACCGGGCGTCGGCGAACCCGGCCCGGCGCAGCCGTCTGATGACCTGGCTGGCCAGCCGTGCCCGGGCGACCCTGCGGAAAAAACCCACGCGCAGTGCCTCCTTGCTCTGCCCCCCGGCATCGGCCGCTGACCCTATCGCAGCGCGGTGACCCCTGGAAGCTCCCGCCGCCGGCCGGTGACGGCTCTCGCGTCCAGGTCCTCATCCTCGACGACGGCGGCAACCAGGCCGGCGGCGCGGACGGCGGCGAGGGCGGGACCCGTCTGGGCCTCGGTGATCTCGGAAAGCAGCAGCCCGCCGGGGGCGAGCCACTCGGCGGCGCCCGCCACGACCGCGCGGAAGACATCGAGTCCGTCGGGACCGCCGTCCAGGGCGGTGCGCGGCTCGTGCAGGCGGGCCTCGGCGGGAAGCAGCGGGATGTGCTCGGTGGCGACGTAGGGGACGTTGGCCAGCAGGACGTCCACGCGACCGCGGAGGGCGTCGGGGAGGGCCGCGAAGAGGTCGCCCTGGAACACGTCCCGGCCGAGGTTGTCGCGGGCGCAGGCGACGGCCACGGAGTCGCTGTCGGCGGCCAGGAGGCGGATGGCGGGGGCTTTCTCGCGAACGGCGAGACCGAGCGCGCCGGAACCGCAGCAGAGATCGACCACTGTGCCGGCGTTGCCGGCCCCGTCGATCTCGGCCACGGCGGTGCGTACGAGAAGCTCGCTGCGGACCCGGGGGACGAAGACGCCGGGGCGCAGGCGGACCCGGACACCGCAGAAGTCGGCGAAGCCCACGACCTGTTCCAGAGGCTCGCCCAGGGCGCGGCGATCGACCAGCGTGCGGAGATGGGCCGAATCCGTGGCCGCCGCGCTGAGCACGGCGGCCTCGTCCTCGGCGAAGACGCAGCCGGCGGCGCGCAGCCGGATGATCGTCTCGGTCAGGTCGGTAACTGTCACGACGCCATGGTCCAGGACGGTGGGGTGGACGGGTAGCGGTTATCCACAGGGCCTGGTTGTCCACAGGGGGTGGAGCGGGGGAGGGGGTGGAGGTCTTAATTTCGGCCGGTGCTTGAGGCGAGGAAGTCCGACGATGTGAGGGCCAGGTTGCGGACGGTGGCCGCTCCGGTGCGTGCCCGGGCGGCTTTTCGGGCGGGTGAGGGGTGGCCTGCGGGGTCGCCGTGGGCTGTGCCGCCGGGCGGGTTGGTGGGCGGCTCCGGTGGCCTGGGGGATGCTGCGTCCGTGGTGCCTTCGCGCGGGGTGCCTTCGCCGGTTGGGCCTTCCTCTGTGCCTGCTGAGGTTCCGGTGTTTGTCGCTGGTGAGGCTGGGGCTGCGGTTCCGCCTTCGGCGTCGTGGGCCGTGTTGCCTGCTCCCGGTGTGGATCCGCCGCCGGGGCCGGCCGCTTCGTCCGGCCGGACGGCTGGTTCCTTCCCTCTGCCCTGGGATTCCGCCGGGCCGGGCCGTGGGGGTGATGCCGGGGCGGCGGGCGGCTGGCCGGTGCCGGGTGGGCCACCGCTCTCCTGGGCCGATCTGCTGCCCGGCTGGCCGGACGATCTGACGCTGGAGCCCAACGAGTCCCGCGATCCGTCCGCCCCCACGCAGCCTTCGCCACCCACCACCCCTGCGGCTGAGGAACTGGCCACCCGGCCACCTTGGGGTCCCGCCACACCCGTCCCTCTCGCTCCGGCTGCCTACGACGAGGAGGAACAGCCCCTCAGCGGAGCGGGCGCGTTCGACAGTGCTCCCCGTACCCGGTTCGGCGCGTTCGATCCGGGGCGCCGAGGGGTGCGGGCGCTCGCCGCGGTCGCGGTGTTCGTCGTCGTGATCGCGGCGTTCCTGGCCTGGCGCGCCCGCCCGCGGGTGGATCCGGTCGTGCCGCCGGGTCTCGATCCCGCCGCGGCTGATGCCGCACTGACCGGCGGGCCGGGTTCGACCGGAAAGCGGGCGGGCGGAGTCCCCGCCGCCGGTGGCCCGGCGGCTGGTGCGCCGGCCGCGCCCGGGGTGACGCCGTCCGCCGTCGTGGTGGCCGTCGGCGGCAAGGTCCGCAAGCCGGGTCTGGTCGAGCTGCCGCCCGGCGCCCGCGTCGCGGACGCCTTGCGGGCGGCCGGCGGCGCGGGCCCGGGCGTGGATGTCGCACCGCTCAACCTGGCCCGCAAGGTCACCGACGGCGAACTCATCATGGTCGGCGTCACCCCGCCGCCGGGTGCCGCCCCGACAGCCGCCGCTGGTGCCGCGGCGCCCGGTCAGCCCGGGGCCGGCCTGGTCAACCTGAACACGGCGACCCTGGCCGAGCTGGACACCCTGCCCGGGGTGGGGCCGGTCCTGGCCCAGCGGATCCTGGACGCGCGCGACGCCCAGGGCGGGTTCAAGGCGGTCAGCGACCTGCGCAACGTGAGCGGCATCGGCGCGTCCCGCTACGAACAACTCAAGGATCTGGTGACCGTGTGAACCCGCGCCACGGCCCGCCTCCTCGACGAGCCCGGCGGGGCTCGGCTGGGCCGCCCCGCGGTAGTTCCCGCCCGGCGGCCTCGGCGACGCGGGATGAGCATCCGCCGGATCTCCGGCTGGCCGGCTTCGCGGTCGCGCTGTGGCTTGCCGCCCTGGCCTCGCTCTACCTGTCCGCCCGCTCGGGCCTGATCCTCGGCGGCGGGGCGCTCGCCGCCGCGACCGGCGCAGCCCTGACGGATCGGCTGCCGGGTGTTCACGCGCTGGCACGTCGCGGGCCGCTGTCCCGGGCGACGCCGTCCCGGGCGACGCTGTCTCGGGCGGGGAGCTCCTGGCTGGGCCGGGCAGCGTCCGCAGGTCGGTGGGCGGCGGTGCGGTGGCTCGTCGCGGCGGCCTTGCTCGGTGCCGGCTGCGGGGCCCTGGCCACCGCCGCCCGGGTCAGCGTCCGGGATGCCGGGCCGCTGGTGGCGCTGGTCCACGCCGGCGCCACCGTACGGGCCGATCTCGTGGTCCGGGATGACCCGCGGGCGTTGCGGGGCTCACCCGGGCTGCCACCCACCTACCTGGTCGCCGTGGAACTGACCGCGGTGCATCCCCAGGACGGACCCGACCTGCGACTGTCCGTACGAGCGCTGGTGCTCGGCTCCGGACCCGAGTGGCGTTCCCTGTTGCCGGGCCAGCGCGCCTCGGTGACCGGCCGGCTGGCCCCGCCGCGCGGCGGGGACCTGCGCGCCGCCGTGCTGTCGGTGAAGGATCCACCCCGCCTGCACGGGCAGCCCTCCTGGGCCCAGCGTGCCGCCGGGGACCTGCGGGACGGCCTGCAACGCGCCTGTGCGCCGCTGCCCGACGACGTGGGTGGCCTGCTGCCCGGCCTCGTGGTCGGTGACACCAGCCGGCTCGACGAGGCGCTCGAGGAGGACTTCCGCGCCACCGGCATGACCCATCTCAACGCCGTGAGCGGGGCCAACGTGGCGATCATCCTGGGTGTCGTGGTGTTCGCGGTGCGCTGGACCCGAGCCGGGCCGCTGCTGACCGCGGTGCTCTGCGCGGTCGCCCTGGTCGGTTTCGTGATCCTCGCGCGGCCGTCGCCGAGCGTCGTACGGGCCGCTGCGATGGGGGCGATCGGGCTGGTCGGGCTGGCCGCCGGGCGACCGCGCGCGGCCCTGCCGGCCCTGGCCGCCGGGGTGGCGGTGCTGATCGTCGTCGACCCGGAGCTCGCCGGTGACGTCGGCTTCGCGCTGTCCGTGCTGGCCACCGGCGGGCTGCTGCTGCTCGCCCCGAAGTGGCGGGACGCCCTGCGGCGGCGCGGCTGGCCGCTGCCGGCCGCCGAGGCGCTGGCGGTGCCGGCCGCCGCGCAGGTCGCGTGTGGCCCCGTCGTCGCCGGGGTCTCGGGGTCGGTGAGCCTGGTCGCCGTACCGGCCAATCTGCTGGTCGTGCCCGCGATCGCGCCCGCCACCCTGTTCGGGGTGTCGGCCGCGGTGCTGTCGCCGGTCTGGTCGTCCGGTGCCGAGTTCGCCGCCTGGTGGGGACAGTGGCCGGCCCGGTGGCTCGTGCTGGTCGCCACCTACGGCGCCCGGGTGCCCGCCGGGACGCTGCCCTGGCCGGGCGGAGTGCTGGGCGCGGTGCTGCTGGCCGCGGTGACGGTCGCGCTGCTCGTCGCCGTACGGCGGCCGCTGGTCCGGCGGCTGGTGGCGGTCGTCTCGCTGGGCGCGATGCTGGGCACTCTGCCCGTACGGCTGGTCGCCGCCGGGTGGCCGCCGCCGCGCTGGCTGATCGTGGCCTGTGCCGTCGGGCAGGGTGACGCCGTGGTGCTGCCGGCGGGCGCCGGGCGTGCCGTCGTGGTGGATGCCGGGCCGGAGCCGACCCCCGTCGACCACTGCCTGCGCCGGCTCGGCGTGCGACAGGTCGTGCTCTTCGTCGTCAGCCACTTCCACGTCGACCACATCGGCGGGATCGCCGGCGTGTTCCGGCACCGCACCGTCCTGGGCGTGATCACGCCGGACTGGCCCGAGCCGCCGGGCGGGCGCGCCGTGGTGGCCGCGCAGGCCGCCGGCGCCCGGGTGCCGATGGCTGCCGTGGGACCGGGCTGGTCGTACACGGTGGCGGGGCTGGCGCTGACGGTGCTCGGTCCGTGCGAGCCGCTGCACGGGACCAACTCCGATCCCAACAACAACTCCCTCGTCCTGCGGGTCCGCGTCGACGGTCGCACGCTGCTGCTGCCCGGCGACGCCGAGACCGAGGAGCAGTACGAACTGCTCAACCACCTCGGACCCGCCGCGGTACGGGCCGACGTCCTGAAGGTGGCGCACCACGGTTCGGCGTACCAGGCGCCGGAGTTCGTGGACGCCGTCGACCCCGCGGTGGCCCTGGTGTCGGTGGGGGCCGGCAACGTGTACGGCCATCCGAGCCTGCCCCTGCTCGGGCGGCTGAGCCGGGGCGGGGCGCGGGTGCTGCGTACCGATCAGGGCGGCGACCTCGCCGCGATCAGCACTCCCTCGGGCCTCGCGGTCGTGGCCCGCGGTGATCCGCCGTCGTGAGCTGTCACGTCCGGCCGTGCTGTCTCGTCCAGACGATGAACCAGAACGGAAAGAGGGAACGCGCATGAAGATCGCAGTAGCCGGCGGTACGGGCCTGACCGGCCGCCACGTCGTCGAAGAGCTCGAAGCGGCGGGACACCGGCCGGTGGTGCTCGCCCGCTCCCGGGGTGTGGACCTGGTGACCGGCGCCGGGCTCGACGCCGCGCTCGCCGGCGTCGACGCCACGATCGATGTGAGCAACGTGACGACGATGAAGCGCGCGGAGGCGGTCAGCTTCTTCGAGCGGGCCGGGCGGCACCTGCTCGATGCCGCCGCGCGGGCCGGGGTCCGCCATCACGTGGCGCTGTCCATCGTCGGCATCGACCGGGTGAGCACCGGCTACTACCAGGGGAAACTGCGTCAGGAGGAGATCGTCCGCGAGGGCGCCGTGCCGTGGACGGTGCTGCGGGCGACCCAGTTCCACGAGTTCGCCGAGCAGATCCTCGAGCGGGTGCCGGGGCCGATCGCGGTGGTGCCGCGCCTGACGGTGCAGCCGGTGGCCGTACGTGAGGTGGCCGCGGCCCTCGTCGCGCTCGTCGCCGGCGAACCGCAGAAGGCCGCGCCCGATCTTGCCGGTCCGCGCGTCGAATCCCTGCCGGACATGGCGCGGCGGCTGGTCCGGACCGGCACGGTCCGCCGGCGGCCCGTGCTGCCGCTCTGGTTGCCCGGGCCAATGGCCCACGGCGGGCTCCTACCGGCCGGCCCGGGCCCGCGGGGTACGCAGACCTTCGAGGAGTGGCTGGCCGAGCGGCGGCGATGACGCCTCACCGACACGCCCGGGTTAGGCCGAGTGTTCCTTCGACCCCCGGCGATCGGTTCGGATGTGGGTCGGATCACCTTCCGCCGGCAACTCAGACATTCAGCCTGATCGAGGACCTCTCCCGCTTCGCCCCCATGGCCGATGACCTATATGTCCGCTTTCGTGAACCTCGCGTCGGGCCTTCGCCGGCCCGTGAGCCGTGCCGAAGCGTCGGACCCCCGTGCGAAGATTTCAGGCGTGAACACCGCGTCCCCGGCACCGCTGCTGCTCGTTCAAGGCGACGAGGAGCTGCTCGCCGCCCGGGCGATCGCCGCGGCGGTCGCCGCCGCGCGAGCCGACGAGCCCGGCGCCGATGTGCGTGAATACGAGGCAGGCGCGCTCAGCGCCGGCGAGGTCGCCGAGATGCTCAGCCCGTCATTGTTCGGCGGCCGCCGGGTCCTGGTGGTGCGCAGCGGCCAGGATGCGCGCAAGGACCTGGTCACGGCGCTGCTGGCGTACGCGAAGAACCCCGACCCCGACGTCTCGTTGATCGTCTCCCACGTGGGCGGCGCCAAGGGCAAGGCCTTCGCCGACGGGCTGCGCGCCGCCGGGGCGACCGTCGTGAGCGTCGCCAAGCTCAAGGGCGACCGCGAGCGGATCGCGTTCGTGCGCGACGAGTTCCGGCGCAACGGCGGGCGCTGCGACGAGCCGGCGGCGGCCGCGCTGCTCGCCGCGGTCGGCACCGACCTGCGCGAGATCGCCGCGGCCTGCTCGCAGCTGCTGGCCGACACCGACGGCAAGATCAGCGCGGCGGTCGTGTCCCGCTACTACCGGGGCCGCGCCGAGGTCAGCGGCTTCGCGGTCGCCGACGCCGCCATGGTCGGCGACGTTCCGGGCGCCCTCGAGGCGCTGCGCTGGGCGCTGCACGTCGGGGTCGACCCGGTGCCGATCGCGGACGCCATCGCCGACGGCGTGCGCACGGTCGCCCGGGTGGCCTCCGCCGGGCGCGGCAACCCGTACCAGATGGCCAGCTCGCTCGGCATGCCGGCGTGGAAGATCCAGAAAGCCCAGGAGCGCAGCCGCGGCTGGACCCCCGAGGGCCTGGTCGACGCGATGCGCGCGGCGGCCGACTGCAACGCGGCGGTCAAGGGCGGTGCCGAGGACCGGGGGTACGCCCTGGAGCAGGCCGTCTTCGCCGTCGCGGCTGCCCGCAACTCGGGCGGCGCCCGGTGACCCGGTCCCGCCGGGCCGGCCTGTCCCGCGACGAGGCCCGTCAACAGCCGCTGTACGCCCGCATGCTCGGCCTGCAGTATCTCGCGCCGGGTGGCTTCCTCTGCTTCGTGTTCCTGGAGGGCGCCGTCGCGCTGGGCATCCTGCTGGCGCTCGCCGAGCTGGTCAGCTGGTGGGGTGTGCTGGTGCTGCCGGTGATGGTCGCGGTCATGGTGAAGCTCAACGACGTGGTCGCGGGCTCACTGATCCACCCGGCCCCCGCCACCCGGCCGGCGCCCGACGCGGCAGCGCCCGACGCGGCGCCCGGATCGCCGGGAGCCGAGACTGTCCGGTTGTCGGCCGCGGTGATCGCCCAGGTCGTCCGGCCGCCGACCAGGGACGGCGCACCCGCGTTGCGCCCGGCGGCGATCCGGCGGGGGGCGACGACCGACGCGGTGCGCTCGGCGGTGCGCGACGAGGACCGCTGGAGCGTGCCGGGCCTGGACGCGAGCGCGCTGAACGGGCCGCCGGTGACGCGGCAGTGGAGCGAGGATCTGGACGACAGCCGGCAACGGGCGCGGCAGTCGGGCTCCCGGCGCTACGAGTAGGTCGTTGCGGCGCCCTCGTTGGTATGGGCGCTGTGCTGGGTCGGCGGAGTGCTCGGCCGGAGGCGGTGGCTGGCCCCTGCGGCGCGGGGCCGGGCGGGCGGCGGGGTCGGCCTGTGTCGGGGCGCCGGACTCGCGGGTCGGCCTGTGTCGGGGCGTCGAGTTCGCGGTTTGGTCTGGGCTGTCGTGCTGGGTCCGCGGCCGCGACTCGGCTCGCCTGCGGTGGGTGCCTTCGGATGCCGGTCACTGGCTTGCGCTGGGCCGCCTGCCGCCTGCCGCCTGCGTTGGCTCTGCCTGCGTTGGCTCTCTGCGTGCGCTTGCTCTGCCTGCACGCGCTCTGCCTGCGCCTGCGCGCGAGACTACGGACGGCCGGGATCGCCTATCCGGGCCCACAGTGGCGCCGCGTCCGGCTCGCCGGAGCGACCGTGAGCCGACCGCCTCCGTCAACCTCGGCCACCCGCATCACTCCGCCGGCCACCGCTCACTCCGCCGGCCAGCCCGCATCACTCCGCCGGCTCGCCCGGACCAGACCGCGGCAAGCCCCCGGACCCTGCTCCGGATACAACTCAGGCACCGCTGAACCCGAAGGTTCGGCGGTGCCCAGAGGTGTGTGCTGAAACCGGCCTGCGGTCAGGCAGACAGCGAGGCGATCCGCTTGGCGATGGCCGACTTGCGGTTCGCCGCCTGGTTCTTGTGGATGACGCCCTTGCTCGCGGCCTTGTCGAGCTGACGCGAGGCGTCACGCAGCAGCGCGGTAGCCGTCTCGGCGTTGCCGGCCGCGCTAGCCTCGTTCAGCTTGCGGATCACGGTCTTCAGCGACGACTTGACCGACTTGTTGCGCAGCCTGGCCTTCTCGTTCTGCCGGTTGCGCTTGATCTGGGACTTGATGTTCGCCACGCGACAGCCTTGTCCTGACTAGTTCGGATGATGTACTCGGACGGTGGCAACGCAGCAGAAAACAACGTCACCACACGCGACGAACTAATGTATCAGGCCCGCTTCGCGCCGCCCAAATCGCGCGGCTGCCGCTGCGCCCGCGCCCGCCGGGGAAGCCCAGCTGGCGGGGCTATTCCGGCGGTGCCCAGCCGCGGCGCTCGGCCAGCCAGGCGAGCGCCTGCCCGCCGCTGAACCGCTGGTGCTGGCGGCTGTGCGGCGAGGCGCTGCCGGCTCCGCGCGCGGCGCTGGTCAGCCAGTATCCGCCGAGCGCGGCCAGGGCGCCGTCGACGCCCTCGGCGGGCGGTTGCCACGGTTCCAGCGCGGCGTCCGCGTCCAGCCCGCTCGCGTACGCCGTGACCAGCAACGTCACCGTGTCGAACCACGGCTCGCCCAGGCACGGCCAGGTCCAGTCGCAGAGCCACGCTCCGCCGTACCCGTCGATCATGACGTTGTCCACCCGCAGGTCGCCGTGCAGCAGGCCGGGCCCGGTCACCAGCTCCGGCAGCCCGCGCTCCAGCGCGGCCAGCTCGCCCAGCCGGCCCGGCACCCAGCCCGGCGCCGGCGGCAGCGGCGCCCGCCCGGCCGCGACCTCCGACCACCAGGACAGCTCGTCCCGCACGATGTCGCCGAGCCGCGGCAGGCCCAGGCTGAGCAGTTCCGGACCCGGCCGGCTCAGGGCCCCGGCCGCGGTCCGCCAGGCCGTCAGCGCCGCGCTCAGCTGCTCGGGCGCCCACGGCAGCGCCGGCACGTGCCCCTCGACCGCCTCCAGGCACAGCACGAAGTACCCCTCCGCCACGAGGGTCCATCGCGGGCGGGCGGCCGGCACCTCCGCCGGCAGCAGCGCTGTGACGGTCGCCTCACGGGCGTACCAGTCGGCGGTCGGCTCGGTCAGCGGCGCGGCCTTGACGAAGGCCCGGTCCCCGCTCGCGGTGCTCAGCACGGCCGCGAAAGACCTGGTGAAACCGCCGCCCGCGCTGGTCGCGGACGCGACCGGCGCGCCGAGGCGCAAGCCGATCGCCGCGCGCAGGGTCGCGGGCAGATCACCCCAATCCGGACGTACGGCGGTTGCGCCGTACGCGATCTCGGGCACGGAGACGGCGCGCATGCCCCCATCCTGCCTCCCCGTTTTTGTCGTACCCGGCTGGCAGGCTGTGCCCATGCGAACGGACGACTTCTGGGCGGTCATCGACCGGGCTACCGCCGACCGGCCGGGCTCGCCCGACGAGGTGGCCAAGCGCGCCACCGCCGAGCTCGTGGGGCGTGACCCCGACGAGATCGTGGCCTGGGGCCGGCATCTCGACAAGGTGATGGCCGCTTCCGGCAAGGAGGACCTGTGGGCGGCGGCCTACCTGATCAACGGTGGCTGCTCCGAGGACGGCTTCGACAACTTCCGCGGCTGGCTGGTGGCCAACGGGCGCGACGTCGTCGCGCGGGCGGTCCGCGAGCCCGACTCGCTGGCCGAGCTGCCGGCGGTGCGGGCGGCGGCCACGACCGGGGCCGTCTTCGAGGCCGAGGAGGTGCTGTCCATCGCGGGGGAGGCCTATCGGCAGGCCACGGGCGATGAGCTGCCCCCGAGCGAGACGCCGAGGAGCCGCCCGGATCCGGCGATGCTGTGGGACTTCGACAACGAGGAGGAGATGCAGAAGCGGTTGCCCCGGCTGTCCACTCTCTTCCTGGAGCCGCCGGACTGATCGGCTGGGTGCCGCCTCCGTGGCCGCCGGTCCCGGAGGCAGCGGGTGCCCGACCAGCGGGCGGGAAATCGGTCGAGAGAGGTGGTGGGGCATGGGCAGACTCGGGCGCATGGACCTTCCTCAGCAGAAAACGACCTCCGCGGATCTGC
The DNA here is from genome assembly GCF_016862275.1 of Actinoplanes nipponensis. Taxonomy (GTDB): domain Bacteria; phylum Actinomycetota; class Actinomycetes; order Mycobacteriales; family Micromonosporaceae; genus Actinoplanes; species Actinoplanes nipponensis. Next base: position 50,582 of record NZ_BOMQ01000053.1, read on the forward strand.
CGGCCTCACGACTGTCGCTGCGGGGCACGGTCGCGTCGGTGAGCTGCAACGACGCGTACTCGTTCACCAAGCCCACGCGCGACGAGATCACGCTGGTCGCCGGCCTCGGCGTGGCCGGCGATGTGCACGCGGGGGTGACGGTCCGGCATCGCAGCCGGGTGGCGGCGGACCCGGACCAGCCGAACCTCCGCCAGGTGCACCTGATCCGCGGCGAGCTGCACGACGAGCTGCGCGAGGCAGGCTACGAGGTGCCGGCCGGCGGCCTGGGCGAGAACGTCACCACGACCGGCATCGACCTGCTCGCCCTGCCGGTGGGCACGGTTCTGCGTTTCGGCCCCCCGCCGGTGAGGGGAGTCGCTCCCGCAGCGGCAGCCACCGACCCGGGCCAGCCGACCGCAGTGGCCGAGCGGGGAGAGACGGCCGCAGCAGGCGAGCGGGGAAAGATGGCCGCAGCAGGCGAGCAGGGAGAGACGGCCGGAGCCGCCGAGCCGGATGAGACGGCCGCGGCCGCCGCGGTCGTCGCCGCCGCGGAGCGCGTCACTCTCGACGCCCCCACCGCCGAGGCCGTCGCCGTTCTCGCTGCCCGGCTCGCCGCCGACCGCAGCGGGGGCGCCGGGCGGGAAGCCACCCCCGACCCCCGCCCGGCGATCATCGTCACCGGCCTGCGCAACCCCTGCCAGCAGATCAACAACTACCGTCCGGGACTGCTCAAACGCGTCCTCGTCCGGGAGCCCGACGGCACCCTCAACCGCCGGGCGGGGATCATGGCCGTGGTCCTGCGGGGTGGCCCGGTCCGGCCCGGCACGGAGATCCACGTCGAGCTGCCGCCTCCGCCGCACCGGCCGCTGGACCGGGTGTGATCCGGGCTCGCCGCGCCGCGTGGGACGATAGACGTCGCCGGTGCTTCCATCGGCAGCCAGCCCACTCGAGGCAGCCCGCTGAGGCCGCCGGCCCGCTTGAAGAGAACGGACGATCGTGCCTGGACCGCTCGACCCCGGCGTGAACATCATCGGAGCGACCGATCCCGGTCGGATCCGCAACTTCTGCATCATCGCGCACATCGACCACGGGAAGTCGACCCTGGCCGACCGGATGCTGCAGATCACCGGCGTGGTCGACCCGCGGCAGATGCGCGCCCAGTATCTCGACCGGATGGACATCGAGCGCGAGCGCGGCATCACCATCAAGAGCCAGGCCGTGCGCATGCCCTGGGTCGTCCGCGAGGGCGACCGCACCGGCGACACCGCCGTGCTCAACATGATCGACACCCCGGGCCACGTCGACTTCACCTATGAGGTCTCGCGCAGCCTGGCCGCCTGTGAGGGCGCCATCCTGCTGGTCGACGCCGCCCAGGGCATCGAGGCGCAGACCCTCGCCAACCTGTACCTGGCGATGGAGAACGACCTGCACATCATCCCGGTGCTCAACAAGATCGACCTGCCGGCCGCGCAGCCGGAGAAGTACGCCGAGGAGCTCGCCAAGCTCATCGGCTGCGAGCCCGGCGACGTGCTGCGCGTCTCGGGCAAGACCGGCGAAGGCGTCGCGCACCTGCTCGACGAGGTCGTCCGCCAGTTCCAGCCGCCGGTCGGCGACGCCGCCGCCCCGGCCCGCGCGATGATCTTCGACTCGGTGTACGACGTCTACCGCGGCGTGGTCACCTATGTCCGGGTCATCGACGGGCGGATCGAGGCGCGCGACAAGATCAAGATGATGTCCACCGGCACCGTGCACGAGCTGCTCGAGATCGGTGTCGTCTCGCCCGAGATGGAGAAGGCCGGCGCGCTCGGCGTGGGCGAGGTCGGCTACCTGATCACCGGCGTGAAGGACGTCCGCCAGTCCCGGGTCGGCGACACCGTCACCGGCAACAACCGGCCGGCCAAGGAGGCCCTCGGCGGCTACTCCGACCCGAAGCCGATGGTCTACTCCGGGCTGTATCCGATCGACGGCTCGGACTACCCGGCGCTGCGCGACGCCCTGGACAAGTTGCAGCTCAACGACGCCTCGCTGACCTACGAGCCGGAGACCAGCGCCGCGTTGGGCTTCGGCTTCCGGTGCGGCTTCCTCGGCCTGCTGCACCTGGAGATCATCGGCGAGCGGCTGGAGCGCGAGTTCAACCTCGACCTCATCTCCACCGCGCCGAACGTGGTCTACCGGGTCTTCACCGAGGACGCGGCCGAGTTCGTGGTGACCAACCCGAGCGAGTTCCCGAACGGCAAGATCGCCGAGATCCACGAGCCCGTGGTCCGCGCGACGGTCCTGGTCCCCAACGAGTACGTCGGCGCGGTCATGGAGCTGTGCCAGAGCCGCCGCGGCCAGCTGCTCGGCATGGAGTACCTGTCCACCGAACGGGTGGAGCTGCGCTACACCCTGCCGCTCGGCGAGATCATCTTCGACTTCTTCGACCAGCTGAAGTCCAAGACCAAGGGCTACGCGTCGCTGGACTACGAGCCCTCCGGCGAACAGGTCGCCGACCTGGTCAAGGTCGACATCCTGCTGCACGGCGAGCCGGTCGACGCGTTCAGCGCGATCGTGCACAAGGACAAGGCGTACAACTACGGCGTCACGATCGCCGCCAAGCTGCAGAAGCTCATCCCGCGCCAGCAGTTCGAGGTGCCCATCCAGGCCGCCATCGGCAGCCGCATCATCGCCCGCGAGACCATCCGTGCCATCCGCAAGGACGTGCTCGCCAAGTGCTACGGCGGTGACATCAGCCGCAAGCGCAAGCTGCTCGAGAAGCAGAAGGAAGGCAAGAAGCGGATGAAGATGGTCGGCCGCGTGGAGGTGCCGCAGGAGGCCTTCATCGCCGCCCTGTCGACCTCCGATTCCGCCGACCCGAAGACATCCAAAAAATAGGGCGGTTTGGTTTTCGGCCGGGTCGGGAACTCTTGGGGCCAGACGAACGCAACAACTGCTCTACCCCCCAAGGAGACCTTCAATGACCGTCACCGGCATCATCACCGCGCTCATCGTCGGCCTGATCATCGGCGCCCTCGGGCGCCTGGTCGTACCCGGCAAGCAGAACATCCCGATCTGGCTGACCATGGTCATCGGTGTCGTGGCCGCTCTGCTGGGCACGGTCATCGCCCGCGCCTTCGGCGTGGAGTCGACCAGCGGCATCGACTGGATCGAGCTGCTGTTCCAGGTCGTGCTCGCCGCCGTGGGTGTGGCTCTGGTCGTCGGCATCAGCGGCCGTCGCGGCGTCACTCGCTGAACCTGGGTCAGCCTAGGCTGATCTGAGCTGCACAAGGAACGCCGGACCGCGAGGTCCGGCGTTCCTGCTCTGTCCCCGGCCGGGGAAGTGTTTCTTCAAGATCAAGATCAAGATCAAGGTCAGATTCATGTCGTGCCTGGTTGCCGATAACTGACCGTCGCTCCCGCCGATTGCCGGCTGCGTGCTTGGCTCCATCCGGTTCCGGCTGGCTGCACGGCGGGCCTGGGGATTGTTACTTCTGGGTGCGGTGAGGCTCGATCGGTGCGTTGACGTCCTTTAGGCGCAGCGGATCTCCCCGGCGCCGGGCGCTCCCGCAAGCTGAGGGGCCCAGCTCGCTGGGCTGCCCTTCGCCCGACGGATCTGCGACGGCGGCGAGTTTGTTCCCGCTCGGCCACGCACGACGTCATGCCGCGGCTACACCAGGGCCACGCGTGGGCAAAGCCTGATCTGACCTCGCCGAACGGCATCGCACGCCAGCTTCACCGTGGCGCGGCGCAGCTTGTGGATCGTCCCTTCCGCCACTTGTAGACCATGCGCCTCATCCACCGCCGAAGGCGTCACCACACCGAGAGTGCCCCGGTTGAGCGGCGGGCGGCGGGCGGCGGGCGGCGGGCGGCGGGCGGCTCTGCTCAACTCCCGCGCCGCTAATCTGGACTAGCCAGCGGGCTCGCCTGTGCCTCGGCGCCCCCTGTGTGCTGAATCTTGAGCCGCCAGAGCCAAAACCTGCGGCGCTTCTCCACAAGATCCGCAAGGGCTGTCGGGCTGTCGGGCTGTCGGGCTGGCGGGCTGGCAGGCTCGCGGGCTCGGGCTGGCGGGCCGGCTGGCGGGCTGGCGGGCTGCGCGGGCTGGCTGGCGGGCTGCGCGGCCTAGCTGACGCGTGGCGATTTCCACACCACTGTTTCCGCTGAGGCGACGTCGTCTCACGGTCCACCGCTGATGGTGCATATTCCGCCCAAGCCTGGGGCGGATCTTGAGGCGCCGGCGCCAAAGCCCACGGCGCGCCTCCACAAGATTCGCAAGCATCTAGGGCACACAGGCGCCTTGGGGCGTGCTGTGCGGCGGCGGACGCCCCGTCGGCGGATGTGACTGACACCTCGGCGCACCCTGTGTGCTGAATCTTGATGCGGCAGCGCCAGAACCCACCCCGCGCCTCCCCAAGATCCACGAGGGCCGGCGATCTGAGCGGCCTGGCTCATACGCGGCTGTCCGCACCACGGTTCCGTTGATGCGACAGCCGTCGTCTTGAGGGGCGCGCTGCTAGAGACACACCGGCATTTCGGGCAGATGGGCGGACGAAAAGGTACTGGTCACGGAATGCGGCGTAGGTGCTGGAAACCAATTTCTGCACCCGTCATCTCTGTGAACCGGAATCCCACCTTCTCGCCGCATGATGCATCCACGAGGGTGAGGGGCTGTGGTGGGCGACGTCACATTCCCCTTGGCGTTATCGCGATGCGGGCTGCGCTACACCGCCTTGGCCACTTGCCGCCGTGAAAAGCCGCGCGCTGGGCTCGTAACGACGAAAGGTCCGCGCTCTCAGTAGCGGAACTTGTGCTGCGCGCTCCTCCGGTTCACCCAGGCCGGGAGCTCGTCCACGTGCTCCAGGTGCGGCATCTGCTCGCGGGGACCGGACGACTCCGTCACCTTCTGCATCGTCACCACGTACCCCTGGACCAGGCGGTCCTCGCGCAGGTCGCGGTAGGTCGCCTCCACCATCACCTGGGTCTGGTCGGCCCGTTGCAGGGCGCAGTAGACCACCCCGTCGCCCTCGTCGCGCAGGGCGCGGCGGATCTGGCCGCGGTCGTCCGGGTGGACCAGGTCGGGCAGGGTGGTGAACGGGGGCAGTTCCTTCTCGCCGAGCAGTTCGTGCAGCGCCGGGCTCGCGTACCGGATCTGCTGGTCTTCGTCGATGACCAGCATGATGTCCGCGGTGTTGCGGATCACGGCGCGCAGGTACAGGTCGCTGTCGCGGCGGCCGACCGCCTCCACCAGGGAGATCCGGTCCAGGGCCAGCGCCGCCTGGCCGGCCAGCACCTCCAGCGCGTCGCGGCTGGCCGTCAGCATGTCGAGCCGGCCCGCCAGCACGAGCGCGCCGCCGTTGGGGCGGGCCACCGCCAGCGGCTCCAGCCACAGCGGGCAGATCAGCGTCGCCTCGGCGGTGTCCGTACCCCCCTCGGCTTTTGCCTTGTCGTCCAGCCACCAGCTGCGCGGGCGCGGGCCCGCGGCCGCGGCCGGCAGGGCCTGGAGCGTCAGTTGTCGGTCGTCGGTGGCGAAGACCACCCGCTTCACGTCGTGCGGGGGCAGCAGCTGGGCGACCGCCGAGCGGACCGCCTCGTCCACGGCGGCCTCGTCGGCCGCCGCGACCAGTGCCGCGCTCGCCTCGCGGAGCACGCGCTCGCGGGTCAGGGCCTGGGTGTTCTGGGCCACCGAGTCGGCCAGCCGGGTGAAGGCCAGCACGACCGTGAGCGCGGCCGCCACGGCGATCACCACGCCGTCGCGGACCTCGCCCTGCAGCGCCTCGACCAGCAGCACCAGCGGGGGCGTCGCCACGGACACGCCCAGCAGGGTCACCCAGCGTCCCTGCCAGGGCTTCGGGCGGGTCGGCAGCGGGGCCGTCAGCTGGACCATCGACGGGTGCAGAGCCGCGGCGCCCCAGGCCACGTAGAGCAGCATGAAGCCGGTCTGGCTCCACAGGTAGGGCGCCAGCGGGTAGGCGATGTCACTGGCCAGCGTGCCCACCGCGCCGATCGTGAGCAACACCGCCGACCAGTTGAACCAGACCGCCGCGGCGAGCCGGGCGCAGATGCCCACGAGCAGGACGGCGCCCAGCACGTCCTCGGCCGCGATCTTGCCCACGTGGCTGCTGCCGCCCATCAGGACGACCCAGATCGCCAGCAGGGCCGCGCAGGCGAACGCCACCAGGTCGATCACCCGGGCCCGGTCCATCAGCATCGCCCCGCCCCGGGTGAGCTGCAGCAGGGCCAGGGCCACCAGGGCGAACATGGTCAGATAGGCGATGTCCGCGGCCGAATCGTCGGCGAGCGCGTGGAAGGCGTCGCCGATGCACACCGCGACGACGGCGGCGGCCAGCAACAGCCAGGGTCCGATGCGCGCGGGCCGGTGCCGGCAGATCCCGACGATGATGGCGGCGGCGCTGACGGCTCCCTGGAGAATCCACGCGATGGCTTGGAGCACGACTAACTAGTACCAGCCCCGTCGCTGTCTGTCCACGTCGGTATATACGCAGCGCTATGACCAGGCAACATCGTGATCGTGACTCCGCAGCCCATGAATAAACGTGAATATGAAGGCAGATCGGCTAGTGGAAGACCTCGGCCACCACCGTGGCGTTCCCCGCCACCCCGTCGCCGGTTACGGGCTGCCACTTGCCGCCCGGCGCGCTCCACTCCAGATCGGCGAACCGGACCCGCTCCACCCCCGTGCTGCTGGCGTGCGAGACCAGCCAGTGGGCGTACCGCCAGCCCGCGCCGGCGTCCTTGACCGCGACGCTCAGGCCGCCGGCCTGGGTGGCCTCGATGGTGGCCAGGCCCTTGCCCCAGTCCAGCCGCATGCCCTCGGCCAGGGCCGCCGCCGCGGTCGCGCCCCGCAGCGCCGGCTCGCCGCTCACCGTGCACTCGACCGCCCCGGTCGCCCGTCCGGTGAGGGCCTTGGCGAGCACGGCCGACTCGTCGGCCCACTTCTCGTACGCGTTCGGGTAGGCCGACCGCTGCACCTTCTGCGCCGCGTCGGTGACCCGCATCTTCTGCCAGCCCTTGACCTTCTTGAGGGCCGAGTAGAACTTGCCCGCCGAGTACCGCGGGTCCTGGATCTTCTCCGGCGTGCCCCAGCCCTGGCTGGGGCGCTGCTGGAAGAGCCCGACCGAGTCCCGGTCCCCGGTGTCCAGGTTCTCCAGCTTGGACTCCTGCAGCGCGGTGGCCAGCGCGATCACCACGGCCCGCTCGGGCATCTTGCGGCGCACGCCGACCGCGGTGATCGTGGCCGCATTGGCCATCTGCACCAGGTCCAGGGCGACTTCGCCGTCCGCCCGGACGATGCACTCCGGGCCCAGCTGGGGGAGCTTGATCTTGCCACCGACGGAGGTGACGGCCACGACCACGCCGAGGGCGCCGAGGAGCGCGAGCAGGGCCACGACCACTACCGGCTTCCTCCGCACGCACACTCCCTCCGTCGAGTGACAAGCGTAGTCAACGGGCGCTGGTCTCCTGCGGCGCCGGCACCCAGGAGGCCGGGCGCTTCTCCCGGAAGGCCGCCACGCCCTCGCGTCCCTCGCTCGACCGGAAGTATCCGGCCGAGCGCTCCGACAGCTCGGCCAGGTCGGCCCGTACGGACTCGGCGGGCCGGCGGCGCAGCAGCTGCTTGGCCCCGGCCAGGGCCAGCGGACCACCCCGCACCAGGGAATCGGTGTACGCGCCCACGGCCGCGTCCAGCCCCTCGGCCTCGACGGCCGCGGTGACCAGCCCGATCTCGGCCGCGCGGACCCCGTCGAACACGTCACCGGTCAGATACAGCTCGGCCGCGGCCCGGGGCGCCAGCCGGGGCAGCACCGTGGCGCTGATCACCGCCGGGATGACGCCGAGGCGCACCTCGGAGAACGCGAAGGTGGCCGCCCGCGTGCAGACCGCGATGTCCGCGGCCGCGATCAGGCCCAGCCCACCCGCGCGGGCCGGGCCGGCCACCCGGGCCAGCACCGGCTTCGGCAGCTCCCAGATCGCGGCCAGCACGTCGGCCAGCAGCTCCGCGGGCACCCGGCCGGACGCGCGGGCCTCGGCGGTCTCCTTCAGGTCGGCGCCCGAGCAGAAGACCGGGCCGGTGTGCGAGATCACCACCGCCCGGACCAGCGGGTCGGCGACGGCGGCGGCCAGGGCGTCCAGCAGCTGGCGCATCAGCGGCGTGGAAAGCGCATTACGGTTCGCCGGGCTGTGCAGCGTGACGGTGGTCACCCCGGCGGCGGTGACGGTACGGACCAACTCCATGCCGGAACCCTAACGGTGGACGTGCACACTTGACGGATGCCTGGTCCCCTGCCCGACGGCGAGCCCGTACCCAGTGACGGCTCGCTGCCCGACAGTGCCCTGCGCGACGTCGGCGGCCGCGGCTTCGGGGTCTACGTCCACGTCCCGTTCTGCGCGAGCCGGTGCGGGTACTGCGACTTCAACACGTACACCGCCAGTGAGCTCGGCGGGGGCGCCAGCCGGGAGGGCTACGCCGACGCCGTGCTGGCCGAACTGAAGCTGGCCGCCTCGGTCACCGGCGCGCGCGTCGACACCGTCTTCGTCGGCGGCGGCACGCCGACCCTGCTCGACCCGGCCGACCTGGGCCGCATCCTGGACGGCATCGACCAGGCGTGGGGTCTGGCCGCGGGCGCCGAGATCACCACTGAGGCCAACCCGGAATCGGTCACCCCGGGCTCGCTGCGGGCGCTGCGCGCGGCCGGCTTCACCCGGATCTCGCTGGGCATGCAGTCCGCCGCCCCGGCCGTGCTGCGGATCCTGGAGCGCCGGCACACGGCCGGGCGGGCGCCGCAGGCCGCGGTCGAGGCCCGGGAGGCCGGCTTCGAGCACGTCAACCTCGACCTGATCTACGGGACGCCGGGGGAGACGGCCGAGGACTTCGCCACCTCGCTGCGGACCGTCGTCGACGCCGGGGTGGATCACGTCAGCGCGTACTCGCTGATCGTCGAGGACGGCACCCGGATGGCCGCCCGGATGCGCCGCGGCGAGCTGCCGTACCCGGAGGACGACGTGGCCGCGGACCGCTACCTGGCCGCCGAGGAAGCCCTCGGCGCGGCCGGTTTCTCCTGGTACGAGGTGTCGAACTGGGCGACGACGGCGGCGGCTCGGTGCCGGCACAACCTGCTGTACTGGACCGGCGGGGACTGGTGGGGTCTCGGGCCGGGCGCGCACAGCCACGTCGGCGGGGTGCGCTGGTGGAACGTCAAGCATCCCGCGGCGTACGCGGAAAGGGTCGAGGCCGGTCTCTCGCCCGGGCTCGGCCGGGAGATCCTGACCGGGGCGGACCGGCACGTCGAGGACGTGATGCTGCGCGTACGCCTGCGTGACGGCCTGCCGCTGACCGTGCTCGACGCACCTGGCCGGGCCGGCGCGGCCGCGGCCCTGGCCGGTGGCCTGCTGGACCCCGCGGCGTACGAGGCCGGCCGGGTGGTCCTCACCCTGCGCGGCCGGCTGCTGGCCGACGCGGTGATCCGCGACCTGTTGCCGTGACGGCGGTGGCGCCGGGCCGGGCCCGGCGCCACCGGCGCACTACTTGATGAGCTGGACCGTCATCGGGTAGTTGTACGGCTCGTTGTTGTTCGCCTTCACGCCGGCGATGATGCCGAAGATCGTGGCGATCGCCCACGCGGCGATGCCGACGAAGAAGCCGACGATGATGCAGGTGAGCACCCAGCCGACGATCGCGATGATCGACCAGAGGATCTGGAAGTTCAGCGCCTTGACCGCCTCGGCCCGCACGGCCGGGGACTGGTTGCCCTTGGCCAGCAGCGCCACCAGCGGCGCGATCCAGCCGGAGCAGCCGCCACCGAGGAAGGCGCCGGCCGCACCCCCGAAGTGGGCGACCAGGATCCAGGTCTTGTCGTCGCCACCCGGGGCGTAGCCGCCGGGCGGGTAGCCACCCGGCTGCTGACCGTAGGCGCCGGGAGCGCCGTACGGGGTGCCGCCGGGAGGCGGGCCGTAGCCGCCGGCGCCGGAGCCGGGCGGCGGAGCGTAACCGCCGGCGCCCGAGGACGGCGGCGGTGCGTAACCGCCGGCACCCGAGCTGGGCGGTGGCGCGTAGCCTCCGGCACCCGAGGTGGGCGGTGGGGTGCCGTAGGTGGGCGGCGGGCTGCCGTAGGTGGGCGGCTGCGGTGAGCCGTACGCCGGGGGCGGCGGGGCCGATCCGGAGGTGGGATCGTTACCCGAATAAGGGTTCAGCGGCGCGGTGGGGTCCGAGGGATTCCCCTCACCGGGCGGACGCGGCGGTTCAGTCATGCGCACACGGTAGGACCGCTGGTCGAACGTGGCGAGAGCAACACCCTGGCAAGGTCGGAGAATAGACACTCGGCTAAGTGGCACGGGCCCTGTCGGCTGATCATCGCGCGGCGGGCCCGGGCGACGTAGACTGGCACTCGACTTTGAGGAGTGCCAAGGGAGTCAAGGGAGGATCTCGCCATGAGTCTTGACGACCGCAAGCTCGAGGTGCTCCGCGCCATCGTCGAGGACTACGTGGCGACCCAGGAGCCGGTGGGCAGCAAGGCCCTGGTCGAACGGCACCAGCTCGGCGTCTCCCCGGCCACGGTCCGCAACGACATGGCGGTGCTGGAGGAAGAGGGCTACATCCGCCAGCCGCACACCAGCGCCGGCCGGGTGCCGACCGACGCGGGCTACCGGCTCTTCGTCGACCGGCTCTCCCGGGTCAAGGCGCTGAGCCCGGCCGAGCGCCGCGCCATCGAGCGCTTCCTGGTCGGCGCGGTCGACCTCGACGACGTGGTGCACCGCACGGTGCGTCTGCTCGCGCAGCTCACCCGCCAGGTCGCCGTCGTGCAATACCCCAGCCTGGCCCGCTCCTCGGTGCGCCACCTCGAGCTGGTGCCGATCTCCACCACCCGGCTCATGCTGGTGATGATCGCCGACACCGGCCGGGTCGAGCAGCGCCTGGTGGAGCTGCCCGCCCCCACGGCCAGCGACGACGTGCTGGACATGCGCCGCACGATCAATTCCAAGCTCACCGGCGAGAAGCTGGCCGACACCCCGCCGCTGGTGCAGACACTGGTCGACGAGTGCGCCCCGGAGAAGCGCACCACGATGGCCTGTGTCGCCTCGGTGCTGCTCGAGACGCTGGTCGAGCGCAGTGAGGAACGCCTCGCCCTGGCGGGTACGGCGAACCTGACCCGCGGCGGCGTGCTGGACTTCCAGGGCTCGCTGCGGCCGGTCCTCGAGGCGCTGGAGGAGGAGGTCATCCTGCTCAAGCTCATCGGAGAGGTGGAACCGAGCACCACCCGGGTCCGCATCGGCGACGAGAACGAGATCGACAACCTGCGGGCGGCATCCGTGGTCAGCACGGGTTACGGACCAGGCAAGACGATCGTTGGTGGGCTCGGCGTGCTCGGGCCGACCCGGATGGACTACCCCGGCACCATCGCGACGGTGCGTGCCGTGGCACGCTACGTTGGCGATTTGCTGGCACAAAACTGACGGAACCGCTCAGCGCTGGGCAGACATGAGGACTCGAACCCCTGTGGCCAAGGACTATTACGGAATTCTCGGCATCAGCCGCGAAGCCACCGACGACGAGATCAAGCGCGCTTACCGCAAGCTGGCCCGTCAATACCACCCGGACGTCAACCCGGACCCCGAGGCGCACGAGAAGTTCAAGGACATCAACGCCGCGTACGAGGTCCTCTCGGACGACCAGAAGCGGCAGATCGTCGACCTCGGCGGCGACCCGCTGGCCCCGGGCGGCGGCGGCGCGGGCGGACCGGGCGGACCCGGCGGCGCCGGCCCGTTCGTCGGCTTCCAGGACATCATGGACGCGTTCTTCGGCACGGCCGCCGGCGGCGGCTCCCGCGGACCGCGCCCCCGCACCCGGCCCGGCGCCGACGCGATCCTGCGCCTGGAGCTCGACCTGGTCGAGACGGCCTTCGGCGTCGAGGCCCCGATCACGGTCGACACCGCGGTCCTGTGCACCCAGTGCTCCGGCGCGGGCACCGCACCCGGCACCCACCTGGCCACCTGCGAGACGTGCGGCGGCCGCGGCGAGGTCCAGTCGGTGCAGCGCACGTTCCTCGGCCAGGTCGTCTCGTCCCGCCCGTGCCAGGTCTGCCAGGGCCACGGCACGGTCATCCCGCAGCCCTGCCCGACCTGCGCCGGCGACGGCCGGATCCGCACCCGCCGCTCGCTGACCGTGAAGATCCCGGCCGGCGTCGAGGACGGCATGCGCATCCGCCTGGCCCAGCAGGGCGAGGTCGGCCCGGGCGGCGGCACGGCCGGCGACCTGTACGTGGAGATCCACGAACGCCCGCACGACGTGTACTCCCGCAAGGGCGACGACCTGCACTGCCGGGTCACCCTGCCGATGACGGCGGCGGCGCTCGGCACCAGGCTGACCATCAAGACCCTGGACAGCGAGGAGAACATCGAGGTCAAGCCGGGCACCCAGCCGGCCTCGACGCTGCGCATCCGGGGCAAGGGCGTGCCGCACCTGCGCGGGCAGGGTCGCGGCGAGCTGTTCGTGCACCTGGACGTGAAGACGCCGACCAAGCTGACGGCGGACCAGGAGCGGATGCTGCGCGACTTCGCCAAGACGCGGGGGGAGGACATCGCCGAGCTGAGCAAGCAGGGCGGGTTCTTCTCGCGGATGCGGGACGCCTTCAACGGGCATTAAGATCAAGATCAATTTCTGGTCGTGCCTGGTTGCCGATAACTGACCGTCGCTCCCGCCGATTGCGGGGTGCGTGCTGGGTTCATCCGGTTTCTGGGCTTCGGGGGATGCCTTGCTCCGGGCGGATGTCAGGCTTGGGTTCTGCTCGGGGCATCCCCGTTCGGCCGAGTGTGGATCGCGGGCGGCAGTCATCGGTTGCCGCAGGGCGGGTCTCGGGCCAGTGCGCGGCGAGCGCCTCGAGATCGCCTCCGCCGGCTGGCCAGCAGACCTCATCACCGTCGCCCTCCCGGTCAAGCACGAGGCAGGCGGCCCCGACGGACTCGGCCAGCCCGGTGAAAGCACCCCTGACGCATGCCGACTGCTCGAACAAGCGGCTCATGCTGGTGGTGGCCGCGGTGAAGTCCAGCCGCGAGTAGCCGGAACGCAAACCGCAGTCCCGCCAGAAATGCAGATAGACCGCACCGACCCAGATCCGTCCCAGCGCGTCCGGGTGCTCCTGCCTCCCCTCGCGTCGTTCCACCTCGGCCCAGGCCCGGATCGCCTCGTCGCCGACCGGGAAGTACAGGCATGCGTCCAGCGACCAGTGGTCCACATCCCCGGCCGGCTCACCCCGGAACGGCACCGTGATCCGCTCGCCGCCAGGCACCACGACATCCACCGACCCGATCCCTTCCCGGGCGATCGAGGCGACTGCCCGCAAGGCCCGGCCGACCGCTCCGGTGGGCAGGTAGAGGTCGTATCCGTAATCGATTCCCATCAACGCACCCCGCCGAACCTCATCCTGTCGCACAGCGCGCGGAACCCGTTGCCGCCGGGATCCGAGCGGCGATCCGCATCCCGCTTCGTGTAGCCGTCACTATGCGCCGGCTCGCTGGCAGGCGCAGCCCTCGTCATCGAGGGTGGACCCGAACTCCTCAAGATCCGGGCGGTGGGGCGGTGGGGCTGCTGTTCGGCTTCGGCTCGGCCTGGGTTCTCGCAGTTTGTCCAGCTCTGGCCCCGCTCGGCTTCTCGGGCCTGCTCGGCTCGGCTTGGCCTACCGCTCCCATGCTGCTCCCCATCCCCCGATCCTGCTGAGAGCTTCCTCGCGGTTCTGGCCTCGGGCTGGCGCGTCGTCGATGCCCCTTTCTCGCTGGATGTTGAAGCGCTACGGCCTGAAAAGCGGGCCGGGCTCTGCAAGATCCGGAGGGTGGGACGAGGGCGGGCTTCTCCTGGAGCGGCCGCCGCCCATCGAGGGTGAATTGCGACATCTTGCGGACCGCGACCCGTGACTCCTGACGGAGACCTCCGGCCTGCGACTGCGCCTGCGGTCCCCGCGACTGGGGTCCCCGCGACTGGGGTCCCCGCGACTGGGGTCCCCGCGCCTGCGGTCCCCGCGCCTGCGGTCCCCGCGACTGCGGTCCCCGCGCCTGCGGGCCGTGAAGCGGGCCACGACCGGCGAGCCGGACCGAGACCCATGACTGCCGACCGCAACCCGCGACCCCGCGAATGCCGACCGTCGAAGCAGCCCCCGCCCTGCCGCTTCACGCGGCGATCCCGTCGGCTGGAACATGTGCCATTTCCCGGCCGCCCGTTGCTCACGGTTCGATGAGTTCCAGGTCTCGCAGCAGGCTCGGGTGCTTCGGCTGCCACCCGAGCGCCGCCCGCGTGTACGCACTCGAAGCAGGCTGATCAGCCGAGAAGATCGGTGCGAGTGGCCCGTACGTTTCCGCCGGCACGGCCTCCACGGGTAGGCCCAGGCGGCGGCCGATGACCGTGGCGAGGTCGCGTACCGCGTCGCCCTCGTCGGCGACGGCGTGCCAGGCCGATCCGGCCGGCGCCTGTTCCAGGGCGAGCCGGAAGAGCGTGGCGGCGTCCCGGGCGTGCACCGCCGGCCAGCGCTGGAGGCCGTCGCCGGGGTAGCCGGACACCCCGGTGCGGCGGGCGATGTCGGTCAGCAGGCCCGCGAAGCCGCCCCGGCCTTCGTTGTGGACCGTGCGCGGCAGGCGTACGGCTGTGCTTCTGACGCCGTGCGAGGCCAGGTCCAGGATCGCCGTGACCGCGCGACCGCGACCGCCGACCGGCCCGTCGGTCGGCAGCGGGTCGGTTTCGGTGGAGACGCGGCCCGGCACCCAGGGCGTGCCCGAGACGGTGACGAACGGGCGGTTGCTGCCGGTGAGTTCCTCGCCGAGGGTCCTCAGGGCGGCGCTTTCCTCCTCGACCGCCCGGGCCAGGGCCTCGGGGCTGCTGAAGTCGTTGCTGAAGGCCAGGTGGATCACGCCGTCGGCGCGAGCGGCGCCGGTGCGGAGGGCGTTCAGGTCGGTGAGGCCGCCGGGAAGGGGCTCGGCGCCGGCGGTCTCGGCGGCCAGGGTGGAGGCTTCCGAGCGGGTGAGGGCGAGGACGGTGTGGCCGTTGCCGAGCAGCTCGGCGATGACGGCGGTGCCGATCAGGCCGGTGCCGCCGGTGACGAAGACGTGCATGGGTGCCCTCCGAAAGTGATGGGACTCTTGTCCCGTCACGCTAGCACGGTGATGGGACAATGGTCCCGTCACTATGATGGGCCCATGGCGCGGTGGGAACCTGGGGCACGGGAACGACTTGTCCTGGCTGCCGTCGACCTGTTCGTCGAGCAGGGGTACGACGCCACGACCGTCGCGCAGATCGCCGAGCGGGCCGGGGTCACCAAGAGCACGTTCTTCCGGCACTTCCCCGACAAGCGGGAACTTCTGGTCGCCGGGCAGGAGACGCTGAGCCGGCTGCTGGTCGAGGGGATCGCCGGTGCGCCCGCGGAGGCCAGCCCGCTCCAGGCGGTCGGCGCCGGTCTCGTCCGTGCGTCGAGCGCGATGGGCCCCGCGAACCGCGAGCTCGGCCCCCGCCTGAAGGCGGCCGTCGCCTCCAGCGCCGAGCTCCAGGAGCGTGACGCACTCAAGAGCGTCAGCCTCGCCGCCGCGATGACGAATGCCCTGCTCGCTCGGGGTGTGTCGGGCGCGACCGCGGCCCTCGCGGGTGAGCTGGGGGTGCTCGCGTTCAAGCGGGGCTACGCGGCGTGGTCCGAAGGGGACCGCGACGACGAGGACGACCTCGGCCGGCACGCCCTGGCGGCCCTGGACGAGTTGCGGGCGGCGAGCGCGTCGCTGGGCTGACGGGCCGGGGCTGCGGCGGACCGAAGGGACGCGCCGTCGGCCCGGAGCGGGCCACGCCCGCCCGTCGACGCGTTTGGGTAGCGTGAGCCCGTGTCTGCGCCTCTTTTCCTCGTTGACGAGCTGCCCAGCGGCCGGCGGTTCACGCTCGCCGGTGCCGAGGGGCACCATGCCGCCACCGTGCAGCGGCTCAAGGTCGGCGAGGATCTGCTCCTCTCCGACGGGCGCGGCGGCACCGCCGTGGCCGAGGTCACCGCGGTCGGCCGGGGCAGCGTCGACGTCGCCGTGCTGGGCTGGGAGCTCGCCGACCCGCCCGATCCGCGGCTCGTCGTGGTGCAGGGCATCGCCAAGGGCGACCGCGGTGAGCTCGCCGTGCAGGCCATGACCGAGATCGGGGTCGACGAGATCGTGCCCTGGGCCGCCTCCCGCTCCGTGGCCCAGTGGCGGGGCGACCGCGGCGTCAAGGCCCGGGAGAAGTGGGTGAGCACCGCCCGGGAGGCCGCCAAGCAGGCCCGGCGTTCCTGGCTGCCCGTGATCGCCGGCAACCCGGACGTCTCCACCAAGAAGGTGTCCGCGCTGCTGCCGGCGGCCGCCGCGGCGTTCGTCCTGCACGAGGAGGCCACCGACCGGCTCAGCCGGGCCAAGCTGCCCGGCGGAGGGGACATCGTGCTCGTGGTCGGGCCCGAGGGCGGGATCAGCGACCAGGAGCTCGGGTCCTTCGTCGCCGCCGGGGCCCAGCCGGTGCGGCTCGGGGACTCGGTGCTGCGCACCTCCACCGCCGGCATGGCCGCCCTCGCCGTGCTGTCGGCGCGCCTCGACCGTTGGTAGCCATGGTGACGGCTTAGGAAGGGTAGCCTAAGCTTCGCCCATGGTTCTGACGCGGACGCCGGTGCGGCCCCCGGCCCCGGCCGCCGCGGGCATAGCCGCCACCCAGGCGCGGCGCGGCCTCGGCCTGCTCGTCTGCCTCGGCGTGCTGGCGCTGGTCTGCCTGCTCAGCGTGGCGCTGGGCACCCGTACCGTCTCACCGGGCGTGGTGTGGGACGCGTTCTTCCACTTCACCGACACCGACGACCAGTCGATCGTGCGGGACCTGCGGGTGCCGCGCACCGCGCTCGGGCTGCTGGCCGGGGTCGCGTTCGGACTGTCCGGCGCCGTCATCCAGGCGGTCACCCGCAACCCGCTGGCCGACACCCAGATCCTCGGCATCAACGCCGGCGCGGGGCTGTTCGTGGTGTTCGCGGTCGGTGTGCTCGGGCTGACCAGCCTCGCGCAGTACCTGTGGTTCGGCTTCGCCGGGGTCGCGTTCGCGCTCACCCTGGTCTACCTGCTCGGCTCGGCCGGGCGCGGCGGCGCCACCCCCATCCGGCTCACCCTCGCCGGGGTGGCGCTCGGCGCCGTCATGGACGGCATCTCCGGGGGCATCCGGCTGGTCCGGCCCCGGGCCTTCGACTACCTGCGGTTCTGGGACGTCGGCTCGCTGGCCGGGCGGCCGCTGGAGGTGGCGGCCACGATCCTGCCGTTCGTGCTCGCCGGGGCCGCGCTCGCGCTGGTCGTGGCCCGGTCGCTGAACGCCGTCGCGCTCGGCGACGATCTGGCCCGTACCCTCGGCGCCCGGGTCGGGCGGACCCGGGTGCTGGCCACCGTCTCGGTCATGCTGCTGGCCGGCGCGGCGACCGCCGCGGTCGGGCCGATCGGGTTCGTCGGGCTGATGGTGCCGCACGTGGTGCGCTGGATCGTCGGCCCGGACCAGCGCTGGATCTTCGGCTACACCGTGGTCTGCGGGCCCGTCCTGCTGCTGCTCGCCGACATCGCCGGCCGGCTCGTGGTGCGCCCGGGTGAGCTGCGCGTCGGGGTGGTCACCGCGTTCCTCGGCGCGCCCGTGCTGATCTGGTGGGTCCGCCGGGCCCGGGTGAGCGGCCTGTGAGCGTCGACTTCGGCCGCCGGGTCCTGGTGGTCCGGCCGCACCGGGGCGTGTCCGGCCGGCTGTCCGTCCGGCCCGCGCTGGTGTGCCTCGCCCTGCTGCTGGCCGCGCTGGCCACCGGGGTGCTGGCGCTCGGCGCCGGCGAGTTCACCCTCACGCCGTCGGAGGTGCTGGGCGCGCTGGCCGGCGAGGGCACCCGGGCCGCCCGGCTGGTGGTGGTCGAATGGCGGCTGCCGCGGGTGCTGCTCGCCCTGGTCATCGGCGCCGCGCTGGGGCTGGCCGGGGCCGTCTTCCAGGCGCTGACCGGCAATCCGCTGGGCAGCCCCGACGTCATCGGGTTCGGCACCGGCGCCTACACCGGCGTGCTGGTCGTGACCGTGCTGGCCGGCAACGGGTACTACCTGGTCGCGGCGGGCGCGCTGGCCGGCGGGCTGGCCACCGCGGCAGTCGTCTACCTGCTCGCCCACCGGCGCGGCGTGCCGGGCTTCCGGCTGATCATCGTGGGCATCGCGGTCAGCGCCATGCTGGCCTCGGTCAACCAGTGGTTCATCGTCACGGTGGACCTGCAGGCGGCCTTCGCCGCCATGCTGTGGGGGCAGGGCAGCCTCAACGGTCTCGGCTGGGCCCAGGTCACCCCGGTGGTGGTCACCGTCGGGGCGCTCGGCCTGCTGCTGATCGGGTACGGACCCCGCCTGTCGCTGCTGGAGATGGGCGAGGACGCGGCGGCCGCGCTGGGCGTACGCGTCAACCGCACCCGGCTCGCGTACCTGGTCATCGGGGTCGCCCTCACCGCGGTGGCGACCGCGGCCGCCGGACCGATCTCCTTCGTCGCGCTCGCCGCCCCCCAGCTGGCCCAGCGGCTCACCCGCACGCCCGGTATCGCCCTGCTGCCGTCGGCGGCGATGGGCGCGTGCCTGCTCATGATCAGTGACTTCCTCGCCCAGCGGGCGTTCGCGCCGACCCAGCTGCCGGTCGGCGTGGTGACCGTGTCGGTCGGCGGCCTGTACTTCGTCTGGCTGCTGGTCCGCCAGGCGCGACGGTAAGGGAGCTGCGATGAGCCTGGCCGCCCGCGACATCACCATCGGCTACGACCGCAAGACGATCAGCGAGCACCTCGACCTGGTCGTGCCGGAGGGCCGGATCACGGCGATCATCGGGCCCAACGCCTGCGGCAAGTCCACCTTGCTGCGTGCGCTGTCCCGGCTGCTCAAGCCGAGCGCCGGCGAGGTGCTGCTGGACGGCCGGGACATCCACACCCGCCCGGCCCGGGAGGTCGCCCGGCGGCTGGGGCTGCTGCCGCAGTCGTCCGTCGCCCCGGACGGGATCACGGCGGCCGAGCTGGTCGCGCGGGGCCGGTTCCCGCACCAGCGGCTGATCCGGCAGTGGTCGGCCGAGGACGAGGCGGCGGTGGTCGCGGCGATGGCCGCCACCGGGGTGACCGAGCTGTCCGGCGAGCTCGTCGACACCCTCTCCGGCGGGCAGCGGCAGCGGGTCTGGGTGGCCATGGTGCTGGCCCAGCAGACGCCGATCGTGCTGCTGGACGAGCCGACCACCTTCCTCGACATCGCCCACCAGATCGAGCTGCTGGAGCTGTGCGTGCGGCTCAACCGGGAGCAGGGCACGACGATGCTCGCGGTGCTGCACGACCTCAACCAGGCCGCCCGGTACGCCGACCACCTGGTGGTGATGAAGGCGGGGGCGATCGTGGCCCAGGGCGACCCGCGCGCGGTGCTGACGGCCGAGCTGGTCGCGGACGTGTTCGGGCTGGGCTGCCGGATCATCGACGACCCGGAGACGCACACCCCGCTGGTCATCCCGCGCTCCGGCGTGGCCCGGCGCATAGGTTAGGCTGTCCTTACTTCTGACCGACCTGTGGGGAGACCGCGTGTCCAGCAACCCGTTCGACGACGAGAACGGCACCTTCCACGTCCTCGTGAACGACGAGGAGCAGCACTCGCTCTGGCCGTCCTTCAAGGAGATCCCGGCCGGCTGGCGCAGCGTCTTCGGGCCGGCGCCGCGGCAACAGGCCCTCGACTACGTGGACGCCCACTGGACCGACCTGCGGCCCAAGTCGCTGCGCGACAGCATGGCCCAGTGAGCCGATCGGGCGCCCGGATCCTGCTGCGCACCACCACCCGCAACGCCCGGAAGCTGTGGACCGGCACCGCCCTGATCGCGGTGCACCAGGCCTGCGAGACGTTCGTGCCGATCCTCATCGGCGTGGTCATCGACCGGGCCGTCACCCCCGGCGACCCGGGCCGGCTGCTGCTCTGGGTGGGCGTGCTGGCCGTGCAGTTCACGGTGCTGACCATGGCGTACCGGTTCGGCGCGCGGCAGCTCATGCGGGCCATCGCCGAGGAGGGCCACCGGCTGCGGCTGGAGGTGTCGGCGAAGATCCTGCACCCGCGCGGGGTGCGTACCGAGCTGCGGGCCGGGGACCTGCTGACGGTGTCCACCAGCGACGCCGACAACACCTCGTACCTGCTGGACTACGTGCCGCGGATCGCCGGGGCGGTGGTCGCCACGGTGATCAGTGCGGTGGCGCTGCTGCTGATCTCCGTACCGCTGGGCCTGGTGGTGTTGGTCGCCACCCCGGTCGTGCTGGTGCTGCTGCAGCTCAGCTCGCCGCTGATCACCCGGCGGGTGGCCGACCAGCAGGAGCAGGCCGGCCGGGCCACCTCGCTGGCCACCGACCTGGTCAGCGGGCTGCGGCCGCTGCGCGGCCTCGGCGCGCAGGACGCCGCCGCCGGCAACTACCGGGTGGTCAGCCGGCGCTCGCTGGCAGCCACCCTGCGCGCCGCGCGCACCCAGGGCGGCTACCTGGCCGCCTCCACCGTGCTGAGCACGCTGCTGGCCTGCGGCATCGCGATCCTGGCGGGCTGGTTCGCGCTGACCGGGCGGATCACCGTCGGGCAGTTCGTCACCGTGATCGGGCTGGCCCAGTTCCTCATCGAGCCGTTCGGGACCCTCGCGGTCGTGCCCGGCTGGATCGCCGAGGCGCGGGCCTCGGCCGACCGGGTCGCGCTGGTCGCCGACGCCGGGCTGGTGCTGCCCGAGGGCGCCGACAAGCCCGCCGAGCACCCCTGCGACCTGCGGCTGTCCGGCGTCCGGCACGGCCCGCTGGACGGGCTCGACCTGCACGTGCGGCCCGGCGAGTTCGTCGGCGTCGTGGCCCGCCGCCCCGGCGACGCCGAGGCGCTGGTCAGGCTGCTCAGCGTCCCGGCCGGCTACCACGGCAGCGTGCTGCTCGGCGGCTCGCCGCTGGAGCAGGTGGACCGCGCCCACGCGCGCCGGCTGCTGCTGGTCGAACCGCACCACAACGACCTGTTCACCGGCACGATCGCCGCCAACCTGACCGGGCCCGCCGACGGCGAGATCCCGCCCGGCGTGCTGCGCGCGGCCGCCGCCGACGAGGTGCTCGACACCCAGCCCGGCGGGCTCGCCGCGCCGGTGGCCGAGCGCGGCGCCAGCCTCTCCGGCGGCCAGCGCCAGCGGATCGCCCTGGCCCGCGCGCTGCTCGCCCGCCCGCCGGTGCTGGTGCTGCACGACCCGACCACCGCCGTCGACGCGGTCACCGAGCACGCCATCGCCCAGGGGATCCGGTCGCTGCGGCACGGCCCGGGGTCCGGCTTCGCCACCGTCGTCATCACCAGCAGCCCCGCCCTGCTGGCCGCCACCGACCGGATCGTCGTGCTCGGCGACGGGACGGTCGCCGCGGAGGGCGCGCACGAGACGCTGGGCGCGAGCGACGAGACCTACCGACAGCTGGTGCTGCGATGAGCGAGAGCCCGATCCTGCCCATCGCGCCGGCCCGGCAGACCCGGGCCTGGCTGGGGGCCGAGCTGCGCGGCCGGCCGGCCGAGGTCACCGGGACGCTGCTGGCCGGCGTCCTCGCGGCCGCGGCCGCGATCGTGCCCGTGTACGCCCTCGGCCTGCTCGTCGACCGGGTCCGCGCCGGCGCCGGTACGGGCGCGATCGTCTCGATCTCCGTCGTCATCGTCGCCGCCGCGCTCGTCGGCGGCGGCGCGACCGGACTGTCCTCGTACCTGGTCGGCCGGCTCGGCGCCCGCATGCTCGCCGACCTGCGCGAGAGCACCGTCGCCACCGCGTTGCGGCTGCCGGCCCTCGTGCTGGACCGGGCCGGGCGGGGCGACCTGCTGTCCCGGGTCGGCGCGGACATCGCGGCGATCGGCAAGGCCGTCTCCGACGTGCTGCCCAATGTGATCTCGGCGTTGCTGCTGGGCGTGCTGAGCCTGGCCGCGATGGCCGGCATCGACTGGCGGCTCGGGCTGGCCGGGGCCGTGGCCGTGCCGTGCTACGTGGCGGCGCTGCGCTGGTACCTGCCCCGGTCGGCGCCCCGGTACGCCGCGGAACGCCGGGCCGTGGCCGAACGGTCCCAGCTGCTCGTGGAGAGCATGCAGGGGCTGCGGACCGTGCACGCGTACCGGTTGGAGGAGCGGCATCTCGCCGCCATCGACGCCGCGTCGGCCCGGGCCCGCGACATCGACGTCGGCGTCTTCACGCTCTTCACCCGCTTCGTCGGGCGGGTCAACCGGGCCGAGTTCCTCGGGCTGGCAGCGCTGCTCGTGGCCGGCTTCTGGCTGGTCCGGGACGGCTCGGTGACCGTCGGGCAGGCGGCCGCGGCGGCGCTGCTGTTCCACCGGCTGTTCAACCCGGTGTCGACGCTGCTGTTCACCTTCGACGAGGTCCAGGCGGCCGGCGCGAGCCTGTCCCGGCTGGTCGGCGTCGTGGCGATGCCGGTGGAGCAGCGCGGCCCGGGCCGCCCGCCGGCGGACGCCTCGCTGACCCTGGACGACGTCTCCTTCAGCTACGACGGCCGTACGCCGGTGCTCCGGCGGGTCGGCCTGCGCCTGGCGCCGGGGGAGCGGGTGGCGCTGGTCGGCTCCACCGGGGCCGGCAAGACCACGGTGGCCTCGATCGCCGCCGGGGTGCTGCGTCCCGCCGAGGGCGAGGCGCGGGTCGGGGGCGTGCCCGTGCCGCAGCTGCCGGCCGGGACCGTGGCCATCATCAGCCAGGAGACGCACGTCTTCGCCGGACCGCTCATCGAGGACCTGCGGCTGGCCCGTCCGGAGGCGACCGCCGAGGAGGTGTCCGCCGCGCTGGCCACCGTGAACGCGCTGGCGTGGGCCCGGGCGCTGCCCGAGGGGCTGGACACCCTGGTCGGCGACGGCGGCCACGAGCTGACCCCGGCCCAGGCCCAGCAGCTCGCGCTGGCGCGGCTGGTGCTGCTCGACCCCGTGGTCGCCGTGCTGGACGAGGCGACCGCCGAGGCGGGCAGCGCGGGCGCCCGGTCGCTCGAGGAGGCGGCCGCGGCGGCGACCCGGGGGCGGACGGTGCTGATCGTGGCGCACCGGCTCACCCAGGCGGCGTCGGCGGACCGGGTCGTCGTGCTGGAGCACGGCGAGATCGTGGAGGCCGGGTCGCATGCCGAGCTGGTGGCCGCCGGGGGACGGTACGCGCAGCTGTGGGCGGCGTGGGAGACGCGGAGCTCGGCGGCCGCACCGGGCTAGGGGGTGGGGTTATCCGCACCTTCGACCGGGAGCCAGCCCGGTAGGCGCGGCGGCCGGCCCGGACGAGCCTGTACGCATGACGACTTCCCTGATCTCCCGTCCCCGGCCGCGCGTGCGGATCGGGGGCCGGGCGCTCTACTGTGCCGCCCTGCTGCCACTGGCTGTCGCGGCGCTGCTCGCTGTGCCGCTCGGACGGGCCCGCGCCGCCGCGGGCTGGTGGCTGCGGCTGCGCTCCCGACTGCTGGGGCCCCTGCCGCCGGGCGGGGCCGGTGTCGCGGGGCGGCCCGGGCGAGCCGGTGGGCTGGTCGTCGCCGGCCATGCCGTGCTGAGCCTGCTGCTCGGCGCCGTCGCGCTGCTGCCGTTCGGGGCGCTGCTGGCGTTCGTGTTCCGCGGCGTCTGCTATGGCCTGGTGGATCCCGGCCCGTACGACACCTCCTGGGGCGGGCCGAGCCGGGCCGGCGCGTGGGCGGCGCACTTCCTGGTCGGGCTGCCGATGGCGGCGGTGGCGCTGCTGCTGCTGGCCGGCCTGGCCGCGCTGCACGGCCGGTTGTCGGGCGTGCTCGCCGGGCAGCGGCCCGCCCGGTGGGTGTTCGCGGTGGCGCTCACGGTGCCCCTGCCCGCGGTGGCGCTCTTCGTCGCCTGGCTGCATCAGATCTAGCCGGGTCCGGCCGCCGTGGGGAAGGAGACCTCGATGCGCAGGCCGTCGTGACCGGTGGACGACGCCGCGATGATGCCGTCGTGCGCGCGGGTGATCGAGCGGGCGATGGCCAGCCCGAGGCCGGCGCCCCCGCCGTGGTGGACGCGGGCGCCGGAGAGCCGGCGGAACGGCTCGAAGAGGCCGGCCACCGCGTCGCGGGGCACGTCGTCGCCGGTGTTCGTGACGACCAGGGCGGGGTCGTCGCCGACCTGGACGTCGATGGTGCCGTCCGGCCGGTTGTAGCGCACGGCGTTCTGCACCAGGTTGCTGACCAGGCGTTCCAGCAGCACCCGTTCGCCCGGCACGAGGCGCGGGCGCAGCGTGCTGGTGATCGTGAGGCCGGCCTCGGCGGCCCGGTCGCGCTGGGCGTCGAGCACCTCGGCGACGATGAGGTCGAGCCGCAGCGGCGTGCGCGACAGCAGGCCGCGGTCGCTCTCGGCGAGCACGAGCAGGCCCTCGATCAGGCGCTCGTTGCGTTCGTTGGTCTCCAGCAGCTGGCCGGCGAGCAGGGCGAGCTGATCCTCGGTGCGGGCGCCGGCCAGGCCCACCTCGATCAGCGTGCGCTGGACCGCGAGCGGGGTGCGCAGCTCGTGGGAGGCGTCGGCGGCGAAGCGGCGCTGGGCCTCGTAGCCCACGGCGATGCGATCCATCATGTCGTCGATCGTGCGGCCGAGCAGGGCCAGCTCGTCGCGGCCGGCCCCGGGCCGCAGCCGGTGACCCAGGTTCTGCGGCCCGACGTTCGCGATCACCGGGACCAGCTCCCGGACCGGGCGCAGGCACCACCGCACGGCCAACGGACACACCGCCAGGAAGGCCAGCAGCACCGGGGCCAGCGCGAGGGCGGTCACCACGTTCGGGCGCCGGTAGATCTGGGCGCAGGCGAACGAGGTCCCGGCGTCGGGCGCCGGCGGCATGCCCAGCTCGCACCAGGACGGCCCGAACTCCCGCCAGAGCGCGAGCACGTAGCCGGCGAGGGGGGGCGCGAGCTGCGCCACGACCAGGATGATCCCGCAGAGCAGCAGGATGCGGCGGGCCGGTGAGGGCGACCTCATGGCCCGAGCCGGTAGCCGGCCCGCAGCACCGTGTGGATCACCGGCGGGTCGCCCAGCTTGCGGCGCAGGGTCATGACCGTGGTGCGGACGGTGTTGGTGAACGGGTCGGCGTTCTCGTCCCACGCCTGCTCCAGCAGGTCCTCGGCGCTGACCACGCGGCCGTCGGCGCGCATCAGCACGTGCAGGACGGCGTACTCCTTGGGCGACAGCGACAGGGTCAGGCCGTCGCGGGTGGCGGTGTGCCGGCTCACGTCCAGCACGATGCCGGCCCGCTCCAGCACCGGCGGCACCGCCGGGGCCGAGCGCCGGGACAGCGCCTGCAGCCGCGCGACGAGCTCGGCGAAGGCGAACGGCTTGGTCAGGTAGTCGTCGGCGCCCAGGCCCAGGCCCTCGACGCGGTCGCGGATCCCGGCGGCGGCGGTCAGCAGGAGCACCCGGGTGCCGAGCCCGGCGGCGGTGATCTGCCGGCACACCTCGTCGCCGGTGCTGCCCGGCATGTCCCGGTCGAGGACGGCCACGTCGTAGCGGTTGACGCCGAGTTTCTCCCAGGCGGTGTCGCCGTCGTAGACCACGTCGACGGCCATGGACAACCGCCGCAGCCCCTCGGCCACCATGTCGGCCAGGACCCGCTCGTCGTCCGCGACCAGCACCCGCACCGCTACGCCTCCTCACCGTTCGCTCGTCGCGGCCGTCTGCGGCCGCCCGCCAGGCTGACACAGCGCCGATAAAGACCGCATAAGGACGGCGCCGACGTCCTCCGGACGGATCCCTGCGCAGCATGGCATCCCATGAGATCTGCCCGTCGCCGGCTGGCCGCCACCCTGCTGGCCGCGGCGCTGACCGTCGCACCCGGCGGCGCCCGGCCGGCCTCCGCCATCGCGCACGGCGAGGACGTCAGCGCCGGCCGTTACCGGTTCGCGGTGCTGCTCAGCATGACCGGCCTGCCCACCGCCGGCCCGGGCACCCGCGACAGCTCCTGCTCCGGCGCCCTGGTCGCGCCCCGCTGGGTGATCACCGCGGGGCACTGCTTCCGCACCGCTGACGGCCGCCGGGTGAGCCGTACCGTGGCGGCCCGTACCACCGCCACGGTCGGGCGCGCGGACCTGACCACCCGGGAGGGTCACGTGGCCGAGGTCGTCGCCGTACGCCAGGCGGACGGGGCCGACGTGGCGCTGGCCGAGCTCGGCGTCGCGGTCACCGACATCGCGCCGCTGCGGGTCGGCGCCGCCCCACCGCGGACCGGCGAAGTCGTCCGGCTGACCGGGTACGGGCTGACCGACGGGCACACGCCGGCGACCCGGCTGCGGACGGGGCAGTTCATCGTCGGCCGGGTGGGCGACGCGCTCGTGGAGACCTCGGGCCGGGCGCCGCGCGCCGACACCAGCCCGTGCCCGCACGACTCCGGCGGGCCGTACTTCCGGCAGCGGCGGGACGGGGTCGCCGTCCTGGTCGCCGTGGTCAGCGCCGGGCCGTCGTGCCCCCACCGCGGGCCGGACCTCGGCGCCCGTATCGATGGTCTGGCCCCGTGGATCGCCGTCACGACCGGCGGGCCGGGGGGAGCTTCGCCCGCCCGCGACCTGATCGGCTACGGCCCGGTCGTCTTCGTCGCGCTGGCCGCCGTTCTGCTGCCCGCCCTGCTCCTGCGGCGGCGACGAGCCGGCTCGCGACGGCAGTCGGCGGGGCCGGCCGGAGTGGCCTGCCGGCCTTCGTCGAGCCGGCCGGTGCGGGTTTCGGACCCGGCGTCGACCTCCTTCTCCCACCGGCGGGGCCGGCCGTGAGTCCGGGAGGACGGGGCTATAGAGGTTAGGCTAACCTAAGCTCGCGTCGACGGCGCGCGCCCGGGTGGGCGTCCACATCGGAGGGTGCGAGACAGATGACGGCAGGGCTGCAGGACGTCGAGGAGCTGCTCGCGCGGTGGAACAACCACTCCCGGCCGGAAACCACCTCGACGGCGGTCGCCGACTTCGTCGCCCAGGCCCGCCGTACCCCCGATGCCCTGGCCCTGGTGGCCGGGGCCACCCGGCTGACCTACCGGGAGCTCAGCGGCCGGGTCTTCGCCGTCGCCCGGCACCTGCGCGAGCGCGGCGTCCGGGCCGAGGACGTGGTCGGCATCGGCATGCCGCGCTCGGCCGAGATGGTCATCGCCGTGCTCGGCGTCATGGTCGCCGGCGGCGCCTTCGTGCCGGTCGATCCGGCCTGGCCCGCCCGGCGCCGCCAGCAGGTGCTGGCCGAGGCGCGGGCCCGGATCGTGCTGACCGAGCTGCCTCCGGGCGCGGCCGAGGCGCCCGAGGTGCCGATCGCGCCCGGCCAGCTGGCCTACGTCATCTTCACCTCCGGCTCGACCGGCACGCCGAAGGGCGCGATGATCCGGCACGAGGCGATCGCCGAGCGGCTGCGCTGGCAGGCCGAGCACGTCCTGCGCTTCGGCCCGGGCGACGCGTCGCTGTTCAAGGCGCCGCTGTCGTTCGACATCGGCGTCAACGAGATCCTGCTGCCGCTGGTCTCCGGCGGCTACGTGGTGGTGGCCGAGCCCGGCGGCGAACGCGACCCGCAGTACCTGCTCGACCTGATCGCCGCCGAGGGCGTGACGTTCGTCTACCTGGTCTCCTCCATGCTCGACGGGCTGCTGCACCTGGCGCACGGCACCCACCTGCTGGACGGGCTCAAGCACGTGTGGTGCGGCGGCGAGGTGCTCACCCCGGAGCTGTTCGACCGGTTCCGCGCGCAGCTCGGCACCACGCTGTACCACGGCTACGGCCCCGCCGAGGCGACCATCGGCGTCTCGCACGTGATCTACCGGGACGCGGCCGAGCGGATCGCCACCTCGATCGGCCGGCCCAACCCGCACACCCAGCTCTACGTCCTCGACGACGACCTCGCCCCGGTCGGCGTCGGCGTCACCGGCGAGCTCTACGCCGCGGGCTTTCTGCTCGGCCGCGGCTACGTCAACGCGCCCGCGCAGACCGGCGCCCGCTTCGTGGCCAACCCGTTCGGCGAGCCCGGCGCGCGGATGTACCGCACCGGCGACCTGGCGCGCTGGCACGCCGACGGCACGCTCGAGTTCGTCGGCCGGGCCGACCACCAGGTCAAGATCCGCGGGATGCGGCTGGAGCTGGAGGAGGTCGAGGCCGCGGTCGCGGCCCACCCCGCGGTGCGCCAGGCCGCCGTGGTCGTGCACGACCGGCACCTGATCGGGTACGCCGTCACGGCCGCCCCCGCCACGGGCGACGAGCTGCGCGCCTGGTGCGCCGGCCGGCTCCCGGAGTACATGGTCCCGTCGGCGTTCGTGCTGCTGGACGCGTTCCCGCTGACCCCGAACGGCAAGGTGGACCGCCGCGCCCTGCCCGCGCCCGGACCGGCCGGACCGGCCTCCCGGGCACCCCGCAACGCCACCGAGGCCGCCCTCTGCGACGTGTTCGCGGGTGTGCTGGGCCTGGCCGCGGTCGGCGCGGAGGACGATTTCTTCGCCCTCGGCGGGGACAGCATCGTGGCGATCGGCGCCGTCCGGGCCGCCCGCCGGGCCGGTCTCACCCTGCGCGCCCGCGACCTGTTCGCCCACCCGACCCCGGCCGCGCTCGCGCTGGTGGTGTCGGCCGCCGCCGAGCCGGGGGCCGCGACCGTGGAGCCGACCGGGCCGGTGCCGCCGACGCCGATCGTGGCCTGGCTGGACGAGGTCGGCTCGGCCACCGACGGGTTCTTCCAGGCCGTCACGCTGCGGACGCCCGCCGACCTGACCGAGGCCCGGCTGCGTGCGCTGGTGGACGGGTTGCTGGCCGCGCACGACGTGCTGCGGGCCCGGCTCGACGGCGCGGTGCTGACGATCCCCCCGGCCGCACCGGTCGACGTGCTCACCGTCGACGCCGGTTTCGAGGCCACCGTGGCCCGGCTGAGCACGGAACGGATGATCGCCGTGGACTGGGCGCCGGTGGAGAACCGCCTCGTCGTGGCGGTCCACCACGTCGTCGTGGACGGGGTGTCGCTGCGCGTGCTGGCCGAGGACCTGCGCACCGGGCTACCCGTCGCGCCCGCGCCGACCTCCTACCGGCAGTGGGCCACTGCACTGTCCGCGATGGACTTCAGCGCCGACGAGGCGCACTGGGCCGCGGTCGCCGCGGAGCCGGTCGCCCTGCTGGGGAGCCGCGCGCTGGACCCGGCCCGGGACACCGTCGCCACCGAGGAGACGCTGACCGTCACGCTGCCGGCCGAACTCACCGAGCGACTGCTGAGCGCCGTGCCCGCGGCCATCCACGGCGGCGTCAACGACGCGCTCGTGGCCGCGCTCGTGCTGGCGCTCTCCCCGGACGCGCCGCTACTGCTGGAGCTGGAGGGGCACGGGCGCGAGGAGGACGTCGTCGACCTCGACCTGTCCCGCACCGTCGGCTGGTTCACCACGCTCTTCCCGGTCCGGCTGGACGTCACCGGCCTGCCGGTCGCGGCCGCGGTCAAGGCGGTCAAGGAGCAACTGCGCGCGGTGCCCGCCAACGGCCTGTCCTACGGCGCCCTGCGGTACCTGGCGCCCCGGCCGGAACTCGCGGTGCAGCCGCAGGTGCTCTTCAACTATCTGGGCCGGTTCGGTGCGGGTGAGGACGTGGCCGAGCGGCGTGACCCGCGCATGCCGTTGCCCCGGGCGCTGGAACTCAACGCGGTCGCCCTCGACACCGGGCTCGCCGCCACTTTCAGCTGGGCCTCCGGCGTGCTCACCCGGGCGCGGGTCGAGGAGCTCGCCGGTCGCTGGGTCGAGCTGCTCACCGCGATCGCCGCCGACCCGGCCGTGACCGGGCACACCCCGTCGGACTTCCCCCTGGCCGGCCTGAGCCAGTCCGATGTGGACGCGCTCGGGCCGGACGTGACCGACGTGCTGCCGCTGACCCCGCTGCAGGCGGGCCTCTACTTCCACGCCACCTACGCGCCCGGCGCCGACCCGTACGTGGTGCAGCAGCTCGTCGAGCTGGCCGGGCCGCTGGACGGCGACCGGCTGCGCCGCGCGGCCGGGGAGCTGTTCGACCGCCACCCGAACCTGGGCGCCGCGTTCCGCCCGGTCGGCGACGGCGAGGTGCTGGCCGTGCTCGGCGCGCGCCCCGAGCTGCCGTGGCGGCTGGTGGTCACCGACGACGTGGAGGCCGTGGCCGCCGCCGAGCGCGCCGAGCCGTTCGACCTGGCCCGCCCGCCGGCCCTGCGGTACGCGCTGGTCCGGCTGGCCGCCGACCGGCACGTGCTCGTGCAGACCGTGCACCACATCGTCGCCGACGGCTGGTCCGTCCCGCTCCTCCTCAACGACCTGCTCGCTCGCTACGCCGGCCAGGCCCTGCCGCCGGCCCCCGCCTTCCGCGACTTCCTGGCCCGCCGCGGCGCCGGCGACCCGGAGGCGTACGCCCGCCTGCTCGCCGGCCTGGACGAGCCGACCCTGCTGGCCCCCGGCGCCGCCGGCCCGGCCGCCCGGGTCTCCGCGACCGTCGACGGCACCGGCCTCCGGGCCGTCGCCCGCACGTACGGCATCACCGTCGGCAACGTCCTCGCCGCCGCCTGGGGTGTGCTGCTGGGCCGCGTCACCGGGCGCACCGACGTCGTGTTCGGGCACACGGTCTCGGGTCGCGGCCTCGACCTGCCCGGCATCGAGGCGATCGCCGGCCTGCTCATCAACACGGTGCCCGCCCGGGTCCGCTGGTCAACCGCCGACCGCCTCGCTGACGTGCTGCGCGGCTTCGCGGCGGCCCAGCGGGAGGTGGTCGAGCACGAGCAGACCGCGCTGGCCGACGTGCAGCGCCGGATCGGCCGGCCCGAGCTGTTCGACACCCTCGTGGTGGTCGAGAACTATCCGGCGGCCGCCGCGCCCGCCGGCGGTGACCTGCGGGTCGCCGGGATGCGCGTGATCGAGGCGCCGCACTACCCGGTGACGCTGATGGTCAAGCCGGGCGACGCCGTCGCCGTCGACCTCGTCCACCGGCTCGATCCGGAGACCGCCGAGCTGCTGCTGGAGCAGTACGTCCGGGTGCTGGCCGCGATCGCCGCCGACGCGTCCCGGCCGGTCGCCGCGCTCGACCTGCTCTCCGGGGAGCAGCGGGCCGCCGCGCTCGCCCGGGGCCGGGGCGCGCCCGCGCTGACCGGCGCCGGCGTGCCCGAGATGATCGCGGCCGTCGACCCCTCCCGAACCGCCGTGCGCGGCGGCGCGGTGGAACTGACCTACGGCGAGCTGTGGTCGCGCGCCGGGGCGGTGGCGGGCGCCCTGCACGCCGCCGGGGTACGCCGCGGCGACGTCGTCGCGGTCGCCACCCGGCGGACCGCCGAGCTGCCGGTCGCGCTGCTCGGCGTGCTGCGCGCCGGCGCCGCGTACCTGCCCGTGGACCCGGGGTATCCGGCCGCCCGCATCGAGTTCATGCTGGAGGACGCCGCGCCCGCCGGCGTGCTCGTGGACGACGCGAGCGCCCGGACCCTGCCGCCGCACGACCGGCCGACCGTCCGGCTCCGGACCGCGCGCGGTGACGCGCCGGCGGTAACGATCGAGGGGTCCGACGCGGCGTCGGTGGTCTACACGTCCGGCTCCACCGGGCGGCCCAAGGCCGTCGTCGGCACCCACGCCGGCCTGGCCAACCGCCTGGCCTGGGCCCGCGACGCCTGGGACGGCCCGGTGCGGGTGGCCAAGAGCTCGATGAGCTTCATCGACGGCACCACCGAGCTGCTCGGCGGCCTGGTCGCGGGGGCCACCGTGGTGATCGCCGACGAGACCGCGGCGGCCGACGGCGCGGCCCTGGCCCGGCTGGTCGCCGAGTCCGGCGCCACCCAGCTGCTCGCCGTGCCGAGCCTGGCCGCCGCGCTGGCCGAGACCGCGCCGGAGCGGGTCCGCGGCCTGCGGCGCTGGATCACCAGCGGCGAGGCCCTGGACGCGGGCACCGTCGCCGCGCTGCGGGCGGCCTCGCCCGGCGCCACGATCGTCAACTCCTACGGCGCGTCCGAGAACACCGGCGACGTGCTGGCCGGCGCGGTCCGGCCCGGGGAGACGGTCACCCTGGGCCGGGCAGTCCCGGGGGTACGGGTCCACCTGCTCGACGCCACCCTCGCCCCGGTCGCCCCGGGCGCGGTGGGCGAGATCTACGTCGGCGGCGTCCAGCTGGCCCGCGGCTATCTGGGCCAGGGCGGCGCCACCGCGGCCCGGTTCGTGGCCGACCCGTTCATCCCTGGCGAGCGGCTCTACCGCACCGGCGACCTGGGCCGCTGGCTCGGCGACGCGGTGGAGTTCCGCGGGCGCAACGACGACCAGGTCAAGGTCAACGGCCACCGGGTGGAGCTGGCCGAGGTGGAGGCGGCACTGCTGCGCCGCCTGGGCGTCCGCGAGGCGGTGGCGGTGGCGCGGGACGGCAAGAGCCTGCACTCCTATGTGGTCGGGGAGCGCCTCGACCCGCCGGGCCTGCTCGCGACCCTGCGGCAGGAGCTGCCCGCGTACCTGGTGCCGGCGACGGTGACCGTGCTGGCCGCCGTACCGCTGCTGCCCAACGGCAAGCGGGACCGCCGCGCCCTGCCGGACCCGGCCGTGGCCGTGGCCACGCCGCCGCGCACCGCCCGGGAGGCGCTGGTCTGCGCGCGGTTCGCGGCCGTGCTCGGCGTCGCGTCGGTCGGCGTGCACGACGACTTCTTCGCCGCCGGCGGGGACAGCATCACCGCCATCCGGCTGGTCAACCTGCTCGCCCGGGACGGGATCGCGGTGTCCACCCAGGACGTCTTCCGCGCCCGGACGGCCGCGGCGATCGCCGCGGCCGGCCAGCAGCCGGCCGCCGAGCCGGAGGCGACCACCGCCGCCGAGGTCTGGGAGCTGTCGCCGCTGCAGCAGGGCGTCTACTACCAGGCCACCTTCGCCGAGGGCGCGAGCACCTACATCGCGCAGAACGTCTTCGACCTGGACCGGCGCATTGACGTGCCGGCGCTGGAGCTGGCGTTCGCGGCGCTGCTCGACCGGCACCCGACCCTGCGGGTGAGCTTCACCGGCGACCCGCGCCCGCGGCAGGTCGTGCACCCGAGCGTGCCCGCGGCCGTCACCGTGCGCGACGGCGACCCCGAGCTGATCGCCGCCGAGGACCGCGAGCGCCCGTTCGACCTGGACACGCCGCCGCTGCTGCGGCTCACCGTGGTCCGCCGCCCCGACGGCACCGACCGGCTGCTGCTGACCTGCCACTTCCTGCTCTGGGACGGCTGGTCGCGGGAGCTGGTGCTGCGCGAGCTGTTCGCCCTGTACGACTCGCGCGGCGAGCACGGCGCGCTGCCGCTGGACGGCCCCCGCTTCACCGACTACCTGGCGTGGATCGCCGCGCGCGACACCGCCGCCTCGGCCGCCGCCTGGACGGCCGCGCTGGGCGAGCCGACCATCGTGGTCCCGGAGGCCGTGGGCCGCGAGCCGATGGTCTCCGACCGGATCCTCGCCGCGCTGCCCACCGCGGTGACCACCCGGCTGCACGAGCAGGCGCGCCGGGCCGGCGTCACGCTCAACGCGGTGCTGACCGTCGCGCTCGGCCTGGTGCTGGGGCACCGCACCGGCCGGACCGACGTCACCTTCGGCACCACCGTCGCCGGGCGCCCCACCGACCTGCCCGGCATCGAGAACGTCATCGGCCTGTTCCTCAACACCGTGCCCGCCCGGGTCGCGGCCACCCCCGGCACGCCCGTCGCCGAGCTGGCCCGCCGGGCCCAGCGGGACCGGCTCGACCTGGCGCCGCACGAGTACCTGGGCCTGGGCGACATCCAGCGCGCGGCCGGCCACGACCAGCTCTTCGACACCCTGTACGTGCTGCAGAACTTCCTCGCCGACGACACGTTCGCCGAGCTGGAGGCCGCGCAGGGGATCGTCGACGTCGCGTACACCGACACCACGCACTACCCGCTGACCTGGGTGCTCACCCCGGACGCGAACCTGCGGATCAAGCTGGAGTACCGCCCGGACGTCATCACCGCGGCCACCGCGAAGTCCATGGTGGACGATCTGACCCGCGTGCTGCGGGCGCTGGCGGACGACCTCTCCGTCGCGGCCGGTGCGGTGCCGCTGGACGCCGCGACCAGCCGGGGCCGGGGCGCCGATGTCCCGGACGTCACCATCGCGGAGATGCTGGCGGCGCAGGCCCGGAGGACCCCGACGGCGGTCGCGCTCGTCGCGGGCGAGCGGCGCCTGACCTACGCGGAGCTGGACGCGCGGATCGACGCGGTCGCGCGGGGGCTGGTCGCCCGGGGCGCGGGCCCGGAGCGGATCGTCGCGCTGGCCCTGCCCCGCGGGGTCGACATGGTGGTGGCGCTGTTCGCGGTGCTGCGGGCCGGGGCGGCGTACCTGCCGCTGGATCGGGACCTGCCGGCCGAGCGGCGACAGCAGATGATCGACGACGCCGCGCCGCTGCTGGTGCTGACCTCGCTGGACGGCCTCGCGCAGGACGACGGCCCGGCCACCCATCCCGACTTCGCCGGCAACCGGCTGGACCGGCCCGCGTACGTCATCTACACCTCGGGCTCCACCGGGCGGCCCAAGGGGGTCGTGACGCCGTACCGGGGGCTGACCAACATGCAGCTCAACCACCGGGCCGAGATCTTCGGCCCGACCGTGGCGCGGGCCCGGGCGGCCGGGGTCGAACGGCTGCGGATCGCGCACACGGTCAGCTTCTCCTTCGACATGTCCTGGGAGGAGCTGCTCTGGCTGGTCGAGGGGCACGAGGTGCACGTCTGCGACGAGGAGCTGCGGCGGGACGCCACCGCGCTGGTCGCGTACTGCCACGCGCACGCCATCGACGTGATCAACGTGACGCCGACGTACGCGCACCACCTCTTCGCCGAGGGCCTGCTCGACGGGCACCGGATGTGGCTGGTGCTGCTGGGCGGCGAGGCCGTCACCGAGGCGGTCTGGTCCCGGCTCGGCGACCCGGCCGGCCCCACCGGCTACAACCTGTACGGCCCCACCGAGTACACGATCAACACCCTGGGCGCCGGTACGGGCGACAGCACCACCCCCACCGTCGGCCGGCCCATTCTCAACACCGTCGGTCACGTCCTGGACAGCTGGCTCCGCCCGGTCCCGCCCGGCGTGGTCGGGGAGCTGTACATCGAGGGCGCCGGCCTGGCCCGCGGCTACCTGCACGCGCCCGGCCTCACCGCCGCCCGCTTCGTCGCCGGCCCGGGCGGCACCCGGCTCTACCGCACCGGCGACCTGGTGCGCGAACGCCCGGACGGCAACCTGGACTTCCTCGGCCGCACCGACGACCAGGTGAAGATCCGCGGCTACCGGATCGAGCCGGGCGAGGTGGAGTCCGCGGTCGTGGCCGTGCCGGGCGTCCGCCAGGCCGCCGTGCTGGCCCGGGACGGCAAGCTGGTCGCCTACCTGGTCGGCGCGGTGGAGCCCGCCCTGGTGAAGTCGGCGCTGACCGAGCGCCTGCCGTCCTACCTGGTCCCCTCGTTGTACGCCGTCGTGGACGCCCTGCCGCTGACCGTCAACGGCAAGCTGGACACCGCCGCGCTGCCGCCGGGCGCTCCGGTCATGGCGGCCGTCCGCGGCCCGCGCGACGAGCGCGAGGCCCTGCTCTGCGGCATCTACGCCGACGTGCTCGACCTGCCCGAGGTCGGCCTCGACGACGACTTCTTCGCCATCGGCGGCGACAGCATCTCCTCGATCGCGGTCGCCGGCCGGGCCCGCAAGGCCGGCCTGCACGTCACCCCGCGCGACGTGTTCCGCCGCCGTACGGTCCAGGCGCTCGCCGCCGGCCTGCCCGCGACCACGGTGGCCGTAGCGGCCGACAGCGGCCTCGGCGACGTGCCGCTCACCCCGATGCTCGCCGAGACGGTGCGGTCCGCCACGCCGCTGACCCACTTCTACCAGTCGATGGCCTGGCACACGCCGGCCGCGCTGACCCGCGCCCAGCTCGAGACGATCCTGCAGGCCCTGCTGGACCGGCACGACCTGCTCCGGGCGAGCTTCGACGGCACCCTGCACGTGCCCGCGCCCGGCCTGCGCGCCGGGGGCCTGTTCGCACCCGACGAGACCGAGGCGGTCCGCCGGCTGGACCCCGCCCGCGGGATCATGCTGCAGGCCGTCTGGACCGGCCGCCGGCTGACGCTGGTCATCCACCACCTGGTGATCGACGGCGTCTCCTGGCGGATCATCACCGGCGACCTGGCCCGGGCGTGGACCGACGTGTCCGCCGGCCGCCCGGTCACCCTCGACGAGGTGGGCGCGTCCTTCCGCACCTTCGCCGCCGCCGGGGCCGACCATGCCGGGGAGGCCGCCTTCTGGCGCGCCACGCTGGCCGAGCCCGGCCCGGACCTCGGCGACCGGCCGGTGGACCCGGCGGTCGACACCGCCGCCACGGTCCGCTCGGTCACCGTCAGCCTGCCCGCCGAGGTGGCCGTCCCGCTGCTGACCACCGTGCCCGCCGCGATGTTCGGCGGCGTCAACGACGTGCTGCTCACCGCTCTGGCCGTCGCCGTCAACCGCTGGCGCGACGCCGACGGGCCGGTGCTGGTCAGCCTGGAGGGCCACGGCCGCACCGGCGAGCTGGACCTGTCCCGCACGGTCGGCTGGTTCACCGCGATCCACCCGGTGCGGCTCGACCCCGGCCCGGCCGGCGACATCGCCGCCGCCGCCCGGGCGGTCAAGGAACAGCTGCGCGCGGTGCCGGCCGGCGGCATCGGGTACGGCCACCTGCGCTGGCTGCACGAGGAGGATCTGGGTCCGGCGCCGCAGATCCTCTTCAACTACCTGGGCCGCTTCGGCGCCGGGGACGGCGGCGACTGGAGTCCCGCCGCGCCGCTGCGCGAGGGCGTGGACCCGGCCAACCCGGCGATGCCGCTGGAGATCAACGCGCACACCACCGGGGACGTCTTCACCGCCACCCTGTCCTGGCCCGCCGGCCTGCTCACGGAGGAGCGGGTCGTCGCGCTGGGCGAACAGTGGCTGGCCGCGCTGCGCGAGCTGGCCACGGCCGACGTCGGCGGGCACACCCCGGCGGACTTCCCGCTGGTCACGCTGACCCAGGACGACGTGGACGCGTTCGCCGACGCCGCCGACGTGCTGCCGCTGCTGCCGCTGCAGGAGGGCATGTACTTCCACGCGGTGACCGCCGAGGTCGACACCTACGCGGTGCAGCAGATCGCCGAGCTGACCGGCGAGGTCGACCCGGCCCGCCTGCGCCGCGCGGTCGAGGCCGCGGTACGCCGCCACGACGCGCTGCGCGCCTCCTTCCGCGAGCTGCGCGACGGGCGGATCGTGCAGGTCGTCGCGGCCGACGTGCAGGTGCCGTGGCGCGAGTACGCCGCCGACGGCCCGGAGCGGCTGGCCGAGATCGCGGCGGCCGAGCTGGCCCAGCCGTTCGACCTGGCCCACCCGCCCGTGCTGCGGTACGCGCTGGTCTCGCTGAGCGCCACCGAGCACCGGCTGATCGAGACGATGCACCACATCCTGGCCGACGGCTGGTCGTACCCGCTGGTGTTCTCCGATGTCGTGGCCGCGTACCACGGCCGGGAGCTGCCGGCCCCGGCCGTGACGTTCCGCGACCACGTCGAGTCCGTCGTCACCCGCGACCGGGACGCCGCGCGCGCCGCCTGGGCCACCGCGCTGGCCGGTGTCGAGCCGACCACGCTGTACCCGGACATCACCACGGTCTCGCGCCACGACAGCGCCTTCGCCACCTTCACCCGGACCCGCGAGCTGGCCGAGGTGGCCCGGGCGCACGGCGTCACCGTGAGCACGCTCGTGCACGGCGCGTGGGGCCTGCTGCTCGGCCGCCTGCTGGGCCGCGACCGGGTGGTGTTCGGCTCGACGGTCTCCGGACGCGGCGGCGCGCTGCCCGGGGTGGAGTCCGTCGTCGGCCTGCTGATCAACACCGTGCCGGTGCCGATGGCCTGGCGGCCGGACGAGCCGCTGGCCGCCGTGCTGCGCCGCCTGCAGGAGCAGCAGACCGACGTGCTCGACGTGCAGCAGGTCGGGCTGGCCGAGCTGAACCGGCTGGCCGGGGTCCGCGAGCTGTTCGACTCGATGGTGGTGGTGGAGAACTTCCCGGCGGTCGCCGGCGGCGATCCGGACGGACTCGGCGTACGCGGCTTCACCGGCACCGATTCGCCGCACTATCCCGTGTCGCTGGTGGCGTTCCCGGGGGAGACCCTGACGCTGGAGATCAAGTACGACGTCGGCGCCCCGGGCGCGCAGCGGCTCGCCGGCCTGGTGCACCGGATCCTGGACCAGTTCGCCGACGGCCTGGACCGCCCGGTGTCCACCCTGGACCTGGGCGCCGTGGTGAGCGACGGCCAGGCCCTGGAGGTCGGCGACAGCACGCTCGATCTGGTGCTGGACCGGCCGGACGCCGTCGCGGTGACCGCGGGGGACACCACCCTGACCTACGCCGAGCTGGAGGCGCGGTCGAACCGGCTCGCGCACGAGCTGATCGCCCGGGGCGTGCGGCCGGAGTCCCGGGTCGCGGTCACCCTGCCCCGCGGCGCCGACCTGGTCGTGGCGCTGCTGGCGGTGGTCAAGGCCGGCGGCTGCTACGTGCCGGTGGACCCCGGCGCCCCGGCCGCCCGGCAGCAGTACATCCTCGGCGACGCGGCGCCGGTCTGCCGGATCGGCGCGGGCGGCCTGCCCGTCGACGCCCCGGGCCGCCCGGACACCCGGCCGGTCGTGGCGCTGGCCGGCGCCAACGCCGCCTACGTCATCTACACCTCCGGCTCGACCGGCCGGCCCAAGGGCGTGGTCGTGACGCACCGGGACGTGCTGGCGCTGTTCGCCGCCGCCGAGCGGCACTTCGCCTTCGGCGCGGACGACGTGTGGACCATGTTCCACTCGTACGCGTTCGACTTCTCGGTCTGGGAGCTGTGGGGCCCGCTGCTGCACGGTGGCCGGCTCGTCGTCGTCCCGCACGACGTGGCCCGTGACCCGCAACGCTTCCGGGCGTTGCTGGGCACCGAGGGCGTCACGGTGCTCAGCCAGACGCCGTCCGCGTTCTACCCGCTGATCGAGGCGGACGCGGCCGAGCCGGACCGGCTGCCGCTGCGGTACGTCGTCTTCGGCGGCGAGGCCCTGGACCTGTCCCGCCTCACCGCCTGGTACGCCCGTAACACCACCCCGCAGCTGGTCAACATGTACGGCATCACCGAGACCACCGTGCACGTCTCCTTCCGGGCCCTGCGCCCGGACGACGTGACCGGGCCCAGCGTCATCGGCGCCGCCCTGCCCGGCCTGACCGTGCACCTGCTTGACGCCTACCTGCAGCCGGTGCCCGAGGGCGTGACCGGCGAGATGTACGTGGCCGGCGCGCAGCTGGCCCGCGGCTACCTGGACCGGCCGGCGCTGACCGCGTCGCGGTTCGTGGCCAACCCGTTCGGGTCCGGCCGGCTCTACCGCTCCGGCGACCTGGCCCGCCGGGAGCACGGCGAGCTGGTCTACCTCGGCCGCTCGGACCACCAGGTGAAGGTTCGCGGCTACCGGATCGAGCCGGGCGAGATCACCGCGGCCCTGCTGGCCCTGGGCGGCGTCTCGGACGCGACGGTGACCGTGCGCGACGGCAAGCTGGTCGGCTACCTGGTCGCCCGGGCCGGGACCCGCCCCGACGTCGACGCCGTCCGCGCCCACCTCGCCACCGTGCTGCCCGACTACATGGTCCCAGCGGCGTTCGTGACGCTGGACGCGCTGCCCCTGACCGTCAACGGCAAGCTCGACCGGGACGCGCTGCCGGCACCCGTCGTCGCCGTCGCCGAGATGAAAGAGGATGAGCCACCTGCGGTCACCGCGCTGCGCGGGCTGTTCGCCGAGGTGCTGGGGGTCCCGGTGCCGGCCGACGGCGACTTCTTCGCGCTGGGCGGCGACAGCATCGTGGCCATCCAGCTGGTCAACCGGGCCAAGCGCAGCGGCGTACGGATCTCTCCCCGCGACGTCTTCCTCAAGCGCACGCCCGCCGCGCTGGCCGCGACCGGGGCCGCGCCGGCCCCGGTGGCGGCGCCGAGCGACGGTATCGGCGAGGTGGCGCTGCTGCCGATCGTGCACCGGCTGGCCGAGCTGGGCGGCGACATCAACCGCGTGCACCAGTCCGACCTGCTGCGCACCCCGCCGGGGGCGACCGCGGCCCGGCTGCAACGGGCGCTGGACGCCCTGGTGGAACGGCACGACGCGGTGCGCCTGCGGCTGAGCCGCCCGGCGCCCTGGCTGTGGTCGCAGGAGATCACCGCGACCGGCCGGGTGGCGCTGACCACAGTGGACGGCGTCGACCCGGACGTCATCAAGCAGGCGGCCGAGGAGGCCGTCGCGCGACTCGACCCGGACGCCGGACGCGTGCTGGAGGCGGTCTTCTTCGACGCCGGTCCGCAGGCCCAGGGCCGGCTGCTGCTGGTCGCCCACCATCTGGTGGTCGACGGCGTCTCCTGGTCCATCCTCACCGAGGATCTGCGCCAGGCGTACGAGGGTCGTGCCCTCGACCCGGTCGGCACCTCGCTGCGGACGTTCGCCCGGCAACTCACCGAGGAGGCCGGCAGCGCGTCCCGGCTGGCCGAGTTCCCGCGCTGGCAGCAGGTCCTCGCCCCCGGCGGCGAGCTGGTGCCGGGCGCGCCGGCGGCCGGGCCGGTCCGCGACCACGAGCTGCGCGTGCCGGTGGACCCGGCCCTGCTCGGCGGGGACGTGACCGGCAAGCTGCTCGCCGCGCTGCACACCGCGGTCAACCGCTGGCGGGGCGCCGAGGCCGACCTCGTGATCGACCTGGAACGGCACGGCCGCGAGCCGATCGGCGACGCGGATCTGTCCCGTACCGTCGGCTGGTTCACCGCGATCTCCCCGGTCCGGCTGCCCGCGACGGCCCCCGCGGACGACGGCCTCGGCTTCGGCCTGCTGCGCTACGTCAACCCGCGCTCGGCCGCCGCGCTGGCCCGGCTCGGCGCCCCGCAGGTGCTCTTCAACTACCTGGGCCGCTTCACCGAAGACACCACGGACTGGTCCCCGGCCGACGAGGACATCCGGGTACGGACCGAGGCCGGGACGCCGTACCTGTTGGAGGTGAACGTCTGGATCCGCGGCCGGGAGCTGCACGCGGTCCTCACCTACGCCGACGAGGGCCTCGGGCTGGACGCCACCCGGACGATCGCCGACGGCTGGGCGGCGGCGCTGGCGCCGGCCGAGCAGCAGTGGCCGCTGTCGCCGTTGCAGGACGGCCTGTTCTTCCAGGCCAAGCTGGCCGGGGCGGCCGACGTCTACGTCGCACAGAACGCCTTCGACGTCGGCTACCGGCTCGACGTGCCCGCGCTGGAACGCGCCTTCGCGGCCGTGCTGGCGGCTCATCCGGCGACCCGGCTGGGCTTCACCGACGAGGGCCGGGACAAGGCGGTCGCGATCCTGGGCACCGAGGTCCCGGCGGTCGTCGAGGTCGTCGAGGCCGGCCCGGACCGGCTCGACGAGATCATGGCGGCCGACCGGGCCCGCCCGTTCGACCTGGCGCGACCGCCGCTGGCCCGGCTCACCGTGGTCCGGCTGCCCGGCGGCCGGGACCGCCTGCTGTTCACCTACCACCTGCTGCTCTGGGACGGCTGGTCCCGCGAGCTGGTGCTGCGCGACCTGTTCGGCGCGTACGCGGGCCGTCCCGTCGCGCCGCGCAAGGCCGCCTTCACCGACTACCTCGACTGGCTGAGGGAGCAGGACACCGCGGCCTCGGCCCGCGCCTGGGCGGACCGGCTCGGCGAGCCGACCATCCTGTACCCGGCCGCCGCGGGCACCCGGCCGGTGCTGGCCACCAGCCTCGCCCTGCGGCTCACCGAGGCGCAGACGGCCCGGCTCACCGAGCAGGCCCGGGCCGCCGGGGTCACCCTCAACGCCGTGCTGAGCACCGCCCTGGGCATCGTGCTGAGCCACGCGTCCGGGCGCGCCGAGGCCACCTTCGGCACCACCGTCGCCGGGCGGCCCACCGAGCTGGACGGCATCGACGAGGTGGTCGGCGTCTTCCTCAACACCGTCCCGCAGCGGGTCACCCTGGCCGCCGGCGAGCCGGTGCGCGACGTGCTGCGGCGGGTGCAGGCCGAGCGGATCGACCTGATGGCCCACGAGTACGTCGGCCTGGGCGACATCCAGCGCGCGGCCGGCCGCGGCCCACTCTTCGACAACCTGTACGTGCTGCAGAACTTCCTCGGCGACGACACGTTCACCGACCTGGAGACCGAACACGGCATCGTCGGCGTCGAGGCTGTGGACGCCACCCACTACCCGCTCACCTGGGTCGCCACCCCCGGGCGGGAGCTGCGGATCCGGCTGGAGTATCGCTCGGACGTGGTGCCCGAGGCGGAGGCCCGGGCGCTGCTCGCGCGGCTCGGCCGGGTGCTGCGCACGCTGGACACCGACGCCGCGGTCGCCGCCGTGCCGCTGCCGGTGCCGCCGCCGCAGCTCGGCCGGGTCGCGGAGATCCCCGACCTGACCATCGCCGAGATGCTGGCCGAGCAGGCCCTCCGGACGCCGGCCCAGGCCGCGCTGACCCACGACGGGGTCACGCTGAGCTACGCCGAGCTGGACGGGCGGGTCAGCGCGGTGGCCCGCGGCCTGCGGTCGCTGGGGGCCGGCCCGGAGACGATCATCGGCCTGGCCCTGCCGCGCGGGGTCGACATGGTGGTGGCGCTGTTCGCGGTGCTGCGGGCCGGGGCGGCGTACCTGCCGCTGGATCGGGACCTGCCGGCCGAACGGCGACAGGACATGATCGACGACGCCCGGCCGCTGCTGGTGCTGGAGTCGCTGGCCGGGCTCTACGCCGAGGTCGGCGAGCCGTGGCTGGCCGACTTCGCGCCGGGCACACCCGGGCGGCTGGACCGGCCCGCGTACGTCATCTACACCTCCGGCTCGACCGGGCGGCCCAAGGGGGTCGTGACGCCGTACCGGGGGCTGACCAACATGCAGCTCAACCACCGCGAGGCGATCTTCGCGCCGACGGTCGAGGCGGCCGGCGGCCGGGTGCTCACCATCGCGCACACGGTCAGCTTCTCCTTCGACATGTCCTGGGAGGAGCTGCTCTGGCTGGTCGAGGGCCACCACGTGCACGTCGCCGACGAGGAGCTGCGCCGCGACGGCCGGGCCCTGGTCGCCTACTGCGCCGAGCACCGGGTGGACGTGGTCAACCTGACCCCGACGTACGCGCAGGCCCTGCTCGACGAGGGCCTGCTGGCCGGCGACCACCGCCCGTGCCTGGTGCTGCTCGGCGGCGAGGCCGTCTCCGAGAAGCTCTGGACGGCGCTGCGTGACACCGAGGGCGTGGCCGGCTACAACCTCTACGGGCCGACCGAATACACCATCAACACCCTGGGCGCCGGTACGGGTGACAGCGCCACCGCCACCGTCGGCAAGCCGATCTGGAACACCGTCGGCTACGTCCTGGACGGCTGGCTGCGCCCGGTCCCGCCCGGGGTGGCGGGGGAGCTCTACATCGCCGGCGCCGGACTGGCCCGCGGCTACCTGAACCGGCCCGGCCTGACCGCCGCGCGGTTCGTCGCCGGCCCCGGCGGCACCCGGCTCTACCGCACCGGCGACGTGGTGCGCGAACGCCCGGACGGCAACCTGGACTTCCTCGGCCGCACCGACGACCAGGTGAAGATCCGCGGCTACCGGATCGAGCTGGGCGAGGTGGAGACGGCCGTGTCCGCGGTGCCCGGCGTCCGCCGGTCGGCTGTGCTGGCCCGCGACGGCGCGCTGCACGCCTACCTGGTCGGATCCGTGGCGCCGGCGGCGGTGCGGTCCGCGTTGCGCGAGCGCCTCCCGTCGTACCTGGTCCCGTCGTTGTACGCCGTCGTGGACAGCCTGCCGCTGACCGTCAACGGCAAGCTCGACACCGCCGCGCTGCCCCCGACCGCCCCGGTGGCCACCGGCTCCCGGCCGCCCGCCGACGACCGGGAACGCCGGCTCTGCGCGCTCTTCGCCGAGGTGCTGGGGCTGCCGTCGTTCGGCGTCGAGGACGACTTCTTCGACGCCGGCGGGCACTCGCTGACCGCGCTGCGGCTGCTCGGCCGGGTGCGCGCCGAGCTGGGCGGGGACCTGTCGCTGCGGGCGCTGTTCGATGCCCGTACCCCGGAACGGCTGGCCCGGGCCACCGCCGGCCCGGCACGGGCCGCCGTCACCGCGCGGCCCCGACCGGACGTGCTGCCGCTCTCGCCGGCCCAGCAGCGGCTCTGGCTGCTCGACCAGCTCGACCCCGGCTCCAGCGCCTACCACTACCCGCTGGTGGTCCGCCTGGCCGGCCCGGTCGACGTGCCCACGCTGTCCCGGGCGCTGGCGGACGTGGTGGCCCGGCACGAGGTGCTGCGCACGCTGATCTCCGGCTCGGCGCAGCGCATCACCGAACCGCCGGCGAGCCTGCCGGTGCTGACCGGCGTCGCGGTGGCCGAGCTGGTCGCCCGGCCCTTCGACCTGGCCGCCGACCTGCCGATCCGGGCGGCCGTCGTGGACGAGGGCGACAGCACGGTGCTGGCGCTGGTCCTGCACCACATCGCGATGGACGAGTGGTCGGACGGCCCGCTGCTGCGCGACCTGAGCACCGCCTACCTGGCCCGCCGGGCCGGCCGTCCGCCCGCCTTCACCCCGTTGCCCGTGCAGTACGCCGACTACGCGCTGTCCCTTGAGGACGACCCGGCCGACCTGGACTTCTGGCGGACCGCGCTGCACGGGCTGCCGGACGAGATCACCCTGCCGGCCGACGCCCCGCGCGGCCCGGGACGCCGGACGGCCGGGCTGGTCCGCGCCACCCTGCCCGCCGGCCTGATCGACCCGCTGCGGGAGATCGCCCGCGGCGAGTCGGCCAGCCTCTTCATGGCCCTGCACGCCACCCTGGCCGTGCTGCTGTCCCGGCACGGCGCCGGCGCCGACGTGCCGATCGGCAGCCCCACCTCCGGGCGGGGGGACGCCGCGCTGGACGACCTGGTCGGCTTCTTCGTCAACACCGTCGTGCT
The DNA here is from genome assembly GCF_016862275.1 of Actinoplanes nipponensis. Lineage (GTDB taxonomy): Bacteria > Actinomycetota > Actinomycetes > Mycobacteriales > Micromonosporaceae > Actinoplanes > Actinoplanes nipponensis. The sequence continues at coordinate 95,414 of NZ_BOMQ01000053.1, forward strand.
GCGCGCCGACCTGAGCGGCGCGCCCACCTTCGCCGAGCTGCTGCGCCGGGTGCGCGCCGCCGACCTGGCCGCGTTCGAGCACGCCGGGGTGCCGTTCCAGCAGATGGTGGAGCTGGTCAACCCGCCTCGGGCGGCCGGGCGCAACCCGCTGTTCCAGGTGATGATCGGCTACTTCCACCGGCCGGCGGACGGTGGCCCGGTGCTGGGGCTGCCGGTGCTGGCCGCGCCGGACGTGCCGGCCGAGCCGAAGGTCGACCTGAACGTCACCTTCGTCGACGGCGGTGCGGACGGGGTCGAGGTCACCTGCGAGTACGACGCCGGCCGCTTCCGGGCCGGGACCGCCCAGCGGCTGCTGGAGCGGCTCACCGCGCTGCTGGCCGCCTTCGCCGCCGGTCCCGGGGTCCCCGTGACCGACGCGGACCTGCTCACCGAGGACGACCGCCGCGACCTGGCCCTGGCCGCCCCGGCCGCCCCGGCCGCCCCGGCCGGTCCCTGGTTTGCCGCGCTCTCCCGTCACCACGGCGAGGCCCTCGTCGCCGACGGGGTGAGCTGGAGCTACGCCGAGCTGGACCGGGCCTCCGACGCCCTGGCCGCCCTGCTGATGGCGCGCGGCATCGGCCCGGAGAGCCTCGTCGGCATCCACCTGCCCCGCTCGGCCGGCCTGGTCGTCGCGGTGCTGGGCGTGGCCAAGGCCGGCGCGGCGTACCTGCCGCTCGACCCGGCGTTCCCCGCCGCGCGGCTCGCCATCATGGTCGAGGACGCCCAACCGGCCGCGGTGATCGGCGCCACCGACCTCGCCGGGGTGCCGACGATCCGGTTGGCCGAGGCGGTGCCCGCTCCCGCGCCGCCCGTGTCGATCCGGCCGGAGCACGCCGCGTACGTCATCTACACCTCCGGCTCGACCGGCCGGCCCAAGGGCGTCGTGGTGACCCACCGCGACCTGGCGGCGTTCCTGGCCGCCGTGCCGCTGGCCGGCGACGACCGGCTGCTCGCGGTCACCACCTTGTCGTTCGACATCTCGGTGCTGGAGCTGATGGGCCCGCTGCTGGCCGGCGGCACCGTCGTGCTGGCCTCGCCGGAGCAGGTCCGCGACCCGCTGTTGCTGGCCACGCTGCTGCGCGAGCAGCGGGTCACCGCGATGCAGGCGACCCCGTCGCTCTGGGCCGCCCTGCTGGAATCCTCCGATGTGGACCTGTCCGGGGTGCGGGCGCTGGTCGGTGGCGAGGCGCTGCCCGCCCCGCTGGCAGCGGACCTGGTCGCCCGGACCGCCGCGGTGGTCAACCTGTACGGCCCCACCGAGGTCACCGTGTGGGCCACCCGCGACGACGTGACGGCGGACTGGGCCGGCTCCATCGGGCGCCCGCTGCCCGGCACCGCCGCGTACGTGCTCGACGAGCGGCTCCAGCCGGTGCCGCCGGGCGTGGTGGGGGAGCTGTACCTGGGTGGCGCCCAGGTGGCCCGGGGCTATCTGGGCCGTCCGGGGCTGACCGCGTCCCGCTTCGTCGCCGCGGCCGGCGGGCAGCGGCTCTACCGCACCGGCGACCTGGTCGTGCTCCGGGACGGCCGGCTGGTCTACCTGGGCCGCACCGACCACCAGGTGAAGGTGCGCGGCTTCCGGATCGAGCCGGGCGAGATCGAGGCGGTGGCGCTGGCCCACCCGGACGTGACCCGCGCCGTGGTGGTGGCCCGCGGCGACCGGCTGGTGGCGTACCTGACGACGACCACCGGCGCGGCGCCGGCCGGGCTGTGGGACGACGCGCTGCCCGGCTACCTGGTGCCGGCCGTGACGCACGTCCTGGACGCGGTGCCGCTGACCCCCAACGGCAAGGTGGACCGGGCCGCGCTGCCGGAGCCGGCCGTCACCGCCACCGGCACCACGCCCCGGTCCCGGACCGAGGCGGCGGTCGCCCGCATCGCCGCCGAGGTGCTCGGCGTGCCCGAGGTCGGCGTGCACGACGACTTCTTCGCGCTCGGGGCCCACTCGCTGCTGCTGGTCCGGCTGGCCACCGCGCTGCGCCGGGAGCTGGGGGCGGACGTGCCGGTGGCCCGGCTCTTCACCGCCCCCACGGTCGCCGGGGTGGCCCGGCTACTGGCCGGCGACGCGCCGGCCGGCGACGCCCTGGCCGCGGTGCTCACCCTGCACCCCGGCGGGGACCGGCCGCCGCTGTTCTGCCTGGCCCCGGCGAGCGGCCTGAGCTGGCAGTTCGCCGGCCTGAAGCGGCACCTGCCGGGCGTACCGCTGATCGGCCTGCAGTTCCCGCCGCTCTCCGGCGGCGAGCTGCCGTCGTCGCTCACGGCGCTGGCCGAGGCCCACGCCGGGCGGATCGCCGCGCGGCAGCCGACCGGGCCGATCCGGCTGCTGGGCTGGTCGTTCGGCGGGGCGCTGGCGCTGTGCGTGGCCGCCGCGCTGACCGCGCGCGGCCGTACCGTCGCGTTCGTGGGAATGCTCGACGCCCGCCGCGATGCGGCCCGGGGCCCGTCGACGGTCGCGGCCCTGCTCACCGAGATGGGGTACGCCGTCAGCGACCCCGACCTCACGGTGCCGGAAGCCGTCGGCTTCGTCCGCGCGGCCGGCGGCAGCGTGGCGGCGCTGACCGAGGAGCAGATCGGGCTGGTGCTGGAGAGCTACCTGGCCGCGGACCGGCTGCTGGCGGCGGCGGAGTATCCGGCCTACGCCGGCGAGGTCTTCTTCGTCGAGGCGACCGTGCCGGAGCAGGGGTTCAGCGGCCCGGCGGCGCCGGCCTGGCGGCCGCTGACCGGCCGGATGGAGGTGCACGAGCTGGCGGTGGCCCACTCCGAGCTGCTGGACCCGGCGACCCTGGAAGTGCTGGGGCCGCTGCTGGCCGAGCGACTCGGGTAGCCGGGCCTCAGCGGACCACCGGCACCAGGTCCGCGCCGAGCAGGCCGCGCAGGCCCAGCACGGCCAGGCTGACCGCGAAGCCGGCGAGGATGCCGATGCCGATGCCGGCCCACCACCTGAGCCGGTTCTCCCGGCCGGGCGGGCCGAAGCGGGGCTCGGCCCGCGGCCGCCAGGGCCGTTCGCGGGCCAGCCACCAGAGCATGCCGAGGCCGAGCGGCACGCCGGAGACCAGCCAGAACCAGAACCACTTGGTGCCGGTGACCGGGTCGGGCGCGGAGACCAGGGCCCAGAGCACCAGCAGGGTGCCGGCGATGAGCAGGCCGACCTGCACGGTCTCGACCGGCGGGTCGGCCGGCCGGCGCGGCTCGTACGCCTGCAACTCCTGGTCGAGCCGGGTGGCCTCGGGGCGGGAGTACAGGGTGCCGTCCTCGGCGGGCGGCTCGCCGTCGACACTGTCGTTGTCGACCGTGGTGTAGTGCCGGCGCCCGTCGGTGGTGCGCCACAGCAGCATCGGCCCGGGGCCATCCTGCTGCTCCAGGCCGGAGGGGAAGGCGCTGACGGGGCCGGAGTCGTGCTCCCAGCCGTTGCCCCACTCGTAGTACGTCAGCCGGCCGGCGGCGATGTCGGCGCGGGCCTGCTCGACGGTCGCCTCGCGGGGGGCCGACCACCAGGTGAGGCACGCCCACGCGACCCAGCCGACGACCAGGGCCACCCGCAGCACCTGCCACCAGGAAATCGTCGGCCGGCCGCCGACCTCCTGCACCACCGCGTCACCCGTCACGGGCGTCATCGTCGCAGGCCACCACAACGAGGCGGCGGGGACGGCCGGTGACCGTCCCCGCCGCGGGCCGGCTCGGGTCAGGCGGCGTTCGACAGGTCGGTGACCGCCGTCGCCCGGTCGCCGTCGGTGGCGTTCTTCAGCTGCGGCACCAGCACCTCCAGCGCGTACAGCAACGCGTTCGGCCCGCTGTAGGCCAGCGCCCCACCCAGCGGCGTGGAGAACGACGTGTACAGGGTCCGGTCCTCGGTCGCCACCTTCAGCCGGCTGAACGCGGGGGAGGCCAGCATGTCCTTCCTGGTGGCGCCGTTGACGAAGAGCACGTCGCGGTCGAGCAGGTCCAGCCGTTCCTCGCTGACGTCCTCCGACTCGCTCTGGGCGGCGAAGCCGAGCGCGTCGAACAGCGCGCGGCGCGGGTCCTTGGCCGGGATCAGCCAGTGCTGGCCCTTCTCGGGGCCGAAGTCGACCACCAGCGTCTTGCCGGCGAACTGGGGGTTGGCCGTCTTGGCGGCCTCGACGGCGGCGTTCACCTTGGCCACCAGCGCCTGTGCCTCGGCCGGCTTGCCCAGCGCCTTGCCGGTGGTCAGCGTCTGCACGTCCCACGGCGTCTGCTCGTCGGCGTAGTCCGCGGACTGGATGACGGTCGGCGCGATCCGGGAGAGCTTGTCGTACGTCTCCTTGTTGATCGTCTCGTAGATGGCCAGGATCAGGTCCGGCTGCTGCTGGAGGATCGCCTCGAAGTTGATCTCGGCGGAGAACGTGGGCAGCGGCTTGCCGCCCAGCGCCTCCTTGACCCACGGGTACGTGGGGTATTCGGTGAACCATTCGCGGGTGCTCACCGGCACCACGCCGAGCGCCAGCACCGGGTCCTGGTCGTTCCAGCCGACGGTGACGACCCGCTCGGGCTGCTTCTCGATGGTGGTGGAGCCGAACTTGTGCGCGATGCTGACCGGGAAGGCCGCGGCGGCCGAGCCGGAGGCAGCCGGCGCGGCGGCACTGTCCTCATCGGAGGCGCACGCGGTGACGGTCGTGGCGGCGAGCAGGCCGGCGGCGACGGCGGTGAGGGCGCGTCGCCAGCCGCCCGGGCGGCGGTTCATCTATGGGACTCCTCGCTGAGGGGGCATGGGATCACTGCTAGGTTAGGTTAGGCTAACTTGGCTTCCGCGATGACCCCCGCGTGGGCCGCATCCACCCCAGGAGGACGACACATGCAGCGCACGCTGCTCGGTGGCAAGATCCACCGCGCCACCGTGACCCAGGCCGATCTGCACTACGTGGGCTCGATCACGATCGACAGGACGCTGATGGACGCCGCCGACCTGGTCGAGGGGGAGCAGGTCCACGTGGTCGACATCGACAACGGCGCGCGGCTGGTCACGTACGTCATCGCGGGGCCGGCCGGCTCCGGGGTGATCGGCATCAACGGCGCGGCCGCCCGCCTGGTCTCGGTCGGCGACCTGATCATCATCATGTCGTTCCAGCAGGTCGACGAGCGCGAGCGCGCCGACCACCGGCCGCGGGTGGCCCACGTCGACGCCCGGAACCGGCTGGTCGAGATCGGCTCGGACCCGTCGGCCCCGGTGCCGGGCGCGGACGACCAGGTCTCCGGCAAGGTGCTGGTCCCCTGAGGACGGCCCGGGCCGGTGGCGCCGCGATGGGCGCGCTGACGGTCTGCCGGGACTGCTGCTGCGGCGACACCGGCAAACACCCGGACACCGACCACGACGCGCAGCTGGCGGCGATCCGCGGCGCGGTCGGCGACCGCCACCGGGTACGGGTGAGCGAATGCCTGCGCGTCTGCGAACGGTCCAACGTGGTCGTGGTGCACCCGACCCCGGCCGCCCGCCGCGCCGGCGCCCGCCTGGTCCACCTGGGCGACGTGCTCGACGACTCCCTGGTCGCCGCGGTGGCCGCCTGGCTGGACGCGGGCGGCCCGGGCGTGGCCGCGCTGCCGGCGGCGCTGACCGAGCGCGTCTTCGATCCGGCCGACTACGCCGACTGAGCCGCCCGCTGCCCTAGGCTGCTGGTTGTGCCGGATGCCGTGGGTCGACGTGTGCTGGTGACGGGCGCCCGCCGGGGGATCGGCGCCGCGATCGCCGCCGACCTCGCCGCGCCCGGCTGGACGCTGCTGCTGCATCACCTGGACGCCGCCGACGAGGCCGGGGCCGTCGCCCGGCGGTGCCGGGAACGCGGCGCAGTGGCGGAGTTGCTCGACGCCGATCTCGCCGACCTGGCCGCCGTCGCCGATCTCGCCGACCGGGCCGGCCCGGTCGACATCCTCGTCAACAACGCCTCGCGCGCCTCGAACGTCGCCCTCGCCGAGCTGTCGCTGCCGGAGTGGCAGGAGACGTTCATGGTCAACGTCACCGCGCCGATGCTGCTGGCCCGGGCGCTGGGCGCCGGGATGGCCGCCCGCGGCTGGGGCCGGATCGTCAACGTCACCTCAGCCACCGTGGCGCTCGGCGGGCCGTCCGGGCCGTCGTACGTCGCCAGCAAGGCCGCCCTCGTCGGCCTGACCCGGTCGCTGGCCCGCAGCCTCGGCCCGGCCGGGGTCACGGTCAACGCGCTGTCACCCGGGGCGGTCCTGACCGAGCGGGAGGTGGAGATCCTCGGCCCCGAGCCGCACACCGGCCTGCTGGCCGCCCAGGCCGTGCCGCGCCGGCTGGTGCCGGAGGATCTGCTCGCCGCCGTGCGCTTCCTGATCGCCGACGGCGCGGGCGCGATGACCGGGCAGGTCGTCGAGGTCGGCGCGGGACTGGTGCTGGGCTAGCGGTCCGGGTGGCTGGTCAGGTAGCCGCCCATGGCCCGGAAGTACTCGTGCGCGGGCAGTTCCACGCCCTCGTCCGTGCGGACCGAGCGCACCAGCAGCGCCTTGCTCCGGCCGCGGCGGGCCTCGGCGCCGGCCACGATGGCCACGCCGTCGCCCTCGCGGAAGAAGATGCGGCCCGGCGTGCCGCCGTAGACCGCCTGCGAGACCGCGGCCGTGACGATCTCCAGCCGCCGTCCCCGGTGGAAGCAGAAGGCCTGCGGGTACGGCGCCGACTGCGCCCGGACCAGACGCTCCAGCTCCTCGGCCGACCAGCTGAAGTCGATCCGGATGTCCTCCTCCGACCGCTTGTGGAAGAAGCTCGCCCGCGAGCGGTCCTGCGGGACGAAGTCGCGCCGGCCGCTCCCGATCGCGGCCAGGCCGTCCACGGTGATCGGGCCGAACAGCTCCAGCGTGCGGTGGAACAGGTCCGTGGTGGTGTCGGCCGGGCCAACCGGGACGGCCCGCTGGAGCACGATCGGCCCCGCGTCCAGGGTCTCGTCCATCAGGTGCGCGGTGACCCCGACCTCGCGTTCGTCGTTGAGCAGGGCCCAGATCAAGGGCGAGAAACCCGCGTACGCCGGCAGCAGCGCGTCGTGCACGTTGAGCGTCCCGTACGGCGGCAGCGTGAAGACGCGTGGCGGGATCCAGGTACGCCAGTTGGTGGCCACTATGACATCCGGCGCGGCCTGCTTGAGGGCGTCGTACAGCTCCTCGTCGTCCGGCCGCTCCCGCAGCAGCACCGGCACGCCGTGCGCCTCGGCCAGCTCGGCCACCGAGTCCGACCACACCTTCTCGTACGCGCCCGCGCCGGCCGGATGGGTGACCACCATGACCACGTCGTGGGGCGAATCCAGCAGCGCCCGCAGGGTCCGGTGCCCCCAGGTCTGGAAGCCGAACATGACGACGCGCATGGATTTTCTCCCTCACTCGGCACGGCGGACGCCTCCGTGTTTGCTTAGGTTAGGCTAACCAAAATCCGGGGTCAGGTCGGCCCCGCCGTGGAGGGGACGGACATGTCTGAACCTGAACTCGATGTCGTGGGGATCGGCTTCGGCCCGTCCAACCTGGCCATGGCCATCGCCGTCTCGGAGCACAACGGCCGGCCGGGCGCGGGCGCCGGCGTCCGGGCCCGGTTCCTGGAGCGGCAGGCCACCTTCGGCTGGCACCGCGGCATGCTGCTCGACGACGCCACGATGCAGGTCTCGTTCCTCAAGGACCTGGTGACGCTGCGGAACCCGACGAGCGAGTTCAGCTTCCTGTGCTACCTGCACAGCCGGGGCCGGCTCATCGACTTCATCAACCACAAGAACCTGTTCCCGCTGCGGGTGGAGTTCCACGACTACTTCGCCTGGGCCGCGGCGCAGGTCGAGGACCAGGTCACCTACGACACCGAGGTGCTCTCGGTGACGCCGGTCGCCGGGCCCGACGGGGAGGTGGCCGCGGTGGACGTGCTGTCGCGCCACGGCGGGGAGCTCAGCACCCACCGGGCCCGCAACCTGGTGATCGGCACCGGCCTGCGCCCGCGCCTGCCCGAGGGCGTCACGGCCTCCGACCGGGTCTGGCACACCAGCGACCTGGTGCACAACATGGCCAAGCTGCGCGGCACCGAACCGCGCCGGATCGTGGTGGTGGGCGCCGGGCAGAGCGCGGCTGAGGCGGTCGCCACGCTGCACCGCGAGTTCCCCACCGCGGAGATCTGCGCGGTGTTCTCCCGGTACGGCTATTCGCCCGCCGACGACAGCAGTTTCGCCAACCGCATCTTCGATCCCGCGGCGGTCGACGACTTCTACGTGGCCCCGGAGGACGTGAAGCGGCAGCTGATGGACTACCACGCCAACACGAACTACTCCGTGGTGGACATGGACCTGATCGACGACCTGTACCGGCGGGCGTACCAGGAGAAGGTGCTCGGCCGGCAGCGGCTGCGGATGCTCAACGTGTCGCGGCTGACCGAGGTGACCGACGGCCCCGATCAGGTGGTGGCCGGCGTGCGGTCGCAGGTGACCGGGGAGACCGTACGGCTGGTGGCCGATGTGGTGGTCTGCGCGACCGGCTACCACCAGGCCGACCCGTACGCGATCCTCGGCGAGCTCGGCGCGCTGTGCCGCCGCGACGAGGGGGGCCGGCCGCGGGTGGAGCGCGACTACCGGGCGGCGACCGACCCCCGGCTGCGCGTGGGCATCTATCTGCAGGGCGGCACCGAGCACACCCACGGCATCACCTCGGCGCTGCTGTCGAACACGGCGATCCGGGTCGGCGAGATCCTCGCCTCGGTGGTGGCCCGCCGGGCCGCCCCCGCCCTGATCGCCGCCTGATCAAAACTATTCCGTCTTTTGCATTTCTATGCATAGGATCGTCGGATGGTGGATGTTCAGGTCCAGGTGGAGGCCGCGGCCGCGGCGGCGTGGCCGGCCGGGCGCACGGACACGGCGGCCGGGTGGCTGCTGCGGCACACGCCCGGCGTCCCCCGGCGCCGGTCCAACTCGGCGCTGCCGCCGGCCCCGGACCGGCATCCGGAACGGACGCTGGAGGCCGTCGAGGCCTTCTACACGGCGGCCGGTCTGCCGGTCGCGGTGCAGGTGAGCCCGGCCGGACGACACCGGGCGCTCGACGCGGCCCTGGCCGCCCGCGGATACCGGCGGGAAGCGCCCACCCTGGTGCTGGTCGCGCCGGTCGGTGAGGTCCTCGTCCGCACGGCTCCGGCGGCGGACCGGGGGCCGGGCGCGGCCGTCACGATCGGCGAGGCGGCCGACGAGGCATGGGCGTCCACCTATCGGTCGGTGCACGCCACCGTGGACACGTCGGCGGTGGTGGAACGGGTGCTGGCCCGCGTGCCGTCGCCGGCCGCGTTCGCCCGGGCCGAGGTGGCCGGAAGGGGAGTGGCGACCGGCCTCTTCGTGGCCGACGGGCAGTGGACCGGGGTCTTCTGCATGACCACGCATCCGGACCACCGGCGACGGGGAATCGCCCGCGCGATCCTCGGCGCCGGGGCGCGCTGGGCGGCCGCCCGCGGCTGCGCCGGGCTGTATCTCCAAGTCGAACAGGACAACGTTGCGGCCCGTGAGGTGTACGCCCGGTCAGGTTTCGCCCATTCGCACGACTACCACTATCGGGTTTCCGACTCGCCGGGCCGCAGACATAGCTCTGCGTCAACCTCTGCTCTCTGACTGTGGCAAATATGACTGTGCGTGACGGATCATGAGGGGTGGGGTAAGACTTACTTCCACAGTCGACTCGTCCGATTAGTCAGTTCGTGGCGTGATCATTGTCTTGCCGCTGGCCGGAGCGCACACTTTCGACCGCGCGTCCGCCCCCTCCCCTGGCGCGAAGGAACCCATATGACACAGCCCCGCCAGCCCCCACCTGCACCGCACGTCCGAAAGAGCAGCCCGATCCCCTGGGTGATCTTCGCCGTGCTGGTCGTCGTCGCCGGCATCGTGCTGGTGCCCAAGCTGTTCGGCAACGACAGCGCCGACGACGGACCGCAGCCCGTCGCCGCCGCGGAGCAGGATCCGCTGCTCGTCGCCGTGCAGAAGTGCGACCCCGGCAAGGACGGCACCAAGCTCTCCGACAGCAACCGCAAGCTCACCATCAAGGGCGCCGGCGTCAAGTCCCCGGACGGCCTCTCCGAGAGCGCGGTGACCTGTGTCTTCGACACCCTGCAGGTGCCCGGCGCGCTGGCCGACCGGATGTACGGCACCGTCGCAGCCGACGGCAAGCTCCAGGGCGACTGGCCCGGCTTCACGGCCGCCTGGACCAACGACCAGAACGAGGGGCTGACCGTCACGGTCACCCGCGACTGACCCGCCCGCGGCTGACCGCAGTCGGGGCGGCACCCGGCCCCGACGGGCCACGACCGGCCTCGGTCGTGGCCCGTTGCCGTGCTCGGCTCAGAGCGACAGGGTGGCGGTCAGGCGCGGGTCGTCCAGGGCGTGGGCCGCGGTCACCTCGTACGCGCCCGGGACCGACCGCCAGCCCTCGTCCCAGACCTGCCAGGTGCGCGCCGGCAGCGGGACGCGGACCGTCACGGTCTCGCCCGGGTGGGCCTCGACGGGGTGGAAGCCGGCCAGCCACTGCGCCGGCCGCTCGGGGACCCCCGCCGGCGGCTCGCCCCGCACCCCGGCGTACACCTGGACGACCTCGCGGCCGAACCGGGCGCCCGTGTTGGTCAGCGTCACCACCGCCTCGGTGGCCGCCACCGACAGCGTCTCGTACTGCCACGTCGTGTAGCCCAGGCCGTGGCCGAAGGCGTACAGCGGGGTGGCGCCCGCGCGCTGCCAGCCCCGGTAGCCGATGAACACGCCCTCGTCGTAGCCGACCCGGCCGTCGCGGGGGACCACGTGCAGCACCGGGCAGTCCTGCTCGCGGCGCGGCCACGTGGTCGGCAGGCGCCCGCCCGGTTCCGCGGCGCCGAGCAGCACGTCGGCCAGCGCCGCCCCGGCCTCCTGCCCGGGGAACCAGGTCAGCAGCACCGCCGCCACGTCGTCGGCCCAGGGCAGCAGCACCGGCGAGCCGGCGTTGACCACCACGACCGTGCGCGGGTTCGCCGCGGCCACCCGGGCCACCAGCTCGTCCTGCCGGCCCGGCAGCGCGAGCGACGTGCGGTCGAAGCCCTCCGACTCCACCTGCTCGGTCGTGCCCACCACGACCACCGCGACGTCGGAGGCGGCCGCGAGCGCCACCGCCTCGTCGATCATGCCGTCGGCGGACACGCCCGGGGCCAGGTGGCCCAGCGTCGCGCTGACCGTGTGCGCCAGGCCCGGCTGGATGCTCTGCCGCAGCACCACCTCGACCGGCTCGCCGGCCGTCAGCGGCACGGTCGCCCGCTGCTCGCGCGGGGAGAGCAGCAGGTCGGCGCGGGTCGCGCCGGGCGGGTGCAGGGTGCCGGCGTAGAGCTCCCGGTCGCCCACCCGCAGGTCGAACGTGCCGAAGCCGGAGACCGCGAACGTGTGCTCGCCGTCCTGCTCGGGCGTGAACGTGGTGCGCAGCTCCAGGCCGGTGACCACCGCCGGGTCCAGCCCGCCGGGCAGGTCGCCGATCCAGCGCACGGCGGCCGTGTCCACCTCGAACCGGTGCCCCGCGCCCAGCAGCTCGATCGACGCCGGCTGCGGCAGGGCGGGCAGGAACGGGCGTGGGTCGGCGCCGACCGCGTGGCCCACGTCCACCCCGGGCAGGGCCCGGCGCAGGCCGTCCAGCGGGGAGATCACGTGCGGCGGGACCACCTGGGCGCTGCCGCCGCCGAGCACCCGGGCGTCGGTGGCCAGCGCCCCGATCACGGCGACCCGGGTCAGCGTCGCCGCCTCCAGCGGCAACGTGAAGCCCTCGTTGCGGGCGAGCACGAAGGACCGGGCCGCGACCTCGTGGGCCACGGCGTCGCCGTCCAGGTCCGCCGGGGGAGTCGTCACCGCCGGGGGTACGCCGTCGAGCACCCCGACCCGGCCGGCCAGCCGCAGCACCCGGCGTACCTTGTCGTCGATCAGCTCCTCCGCCACCTGGCCGGCGCGGACCGCCGCGACCAGCTTGGCGCCCCACGGGTTCTCCATCGCCGGCATGGCGATGTCGAGCCCGCCCAGGGCGGCCGGCACGGTCTCCCGGGCCGCGCGCCAGTCCGAGACGACGATGCCGTCGAAGCCCCACTCGTCCTTGAGCACGTCCGACTGCAGCCGCCCGTTGGCGGCCATCGGCAGGCCGTTGACGGCGTTGTAGGCGCTCATCACGCCCCAGCCGCCGGCCCGCACCACCCGCTCGAACGGCGCCAGGTACAGCTCGCGCAGGGCCCGCTCGCCGATCCGCACGTCGACGGTCATCCGGTCGGTCTCGAAGTCGTTGCCCACCAGGTGCTTCACCGTCGTGCCCACGCCGTGCTCCTGCACCCCGGCCACGAAGCCGACCGCGATCTCGCCGCTGAGCAGCGGATCCTCCGAGTAGCACTCGAAGTGCCGCCCGCCCAGCGGGGTGCGTTGCAGGTTGACCGTGGGGCCGAGCAGCAGGTGCACGCCCTTGCGCCGCGACTCCTGCCCGAGCAGGCGCCCGGCCCGCCGGGCCAGGCCCGGGTCCCAGGTGGCGGCCAGCGCGGTCGGGCTGGGCAGGGCGATCGACGGGTCGTCGGGGGCCCAGCCGGTGCCGCGTACGCCGATCGGCCCGTCGGACATCACCAGCGAGCGCAGCCCGATCTCCTCGATCGCGGGCAAGGACCAGAAGTCCTGGCCGCCCAGCAGCGACACCTTCTGCTCGAGGGTCAGCCGGGCCAGCAGGTCATCCATGGAAGCGCTCCCATCACGTCGGATGCCAAGATCCTACGTGCGCAGGTAAGACGCCCCGTTGAGGTCGATGATCGTCCCCGAGGCCCACTCCGCCTCGGCCGACGCCAGCCAGTGCACCGCGCTCGCGATCTCCTCCGGCCGCGCCACCCGCCCGAACGGGCTCTGCGCCCGGATCGCGTCGCCCCGCTCGGCCTTGAGGTGCTCGTTGGTCATGTCGGTGGCCACGAAACCCGGCGCGACGCAGGCCACCGCGATCCCGTACGGCGCCAGGGCCACGGCCAGCGACTGGGCCATCGCGTTCAGGGCCGCCTTGCTCGCGCCGTACGCCGGCTGCTCCGGCTCGCCCCGGAACGCCCCGCGCGACGACACGTTGACGATCCGGCCCCCGCGCTCGCGCATGTGCTGCGCCGCCGCCCAGGCCGCGTTCGCCGCCCCGAACAGGTTCACCGCGAACGTGTCCCGCCACATCGCCTGCCACCGGTCGTAGTCGGTGCCGAAGACCGGGTGCGGCGGATCCGTGGGCCCGAACGCGCCGGCGTTGTTGACCAGCACGTCCAGCCCGCCGAGCCGGTGCGCCGCGTCGTCGACCATGGCCCGTACCGCCGCCGCGTCGGCCAGATCGGCCCGCACCACGACGTGGCCGCGGCCCGGCAGCGCGGCCACCAGCTCCTCGGCCAGCGCGGCCGAATCGCGGTGATGCACCGCCACCCGGTCGCCCGCGGCCGCGAAGCGGGCCGCCACCGCCCGGCCGATGCCGCGGGAGGAACCGGTCACGAGGATCGCACGTCCTGACATGACCTCACTCTAGGATCTTCGGGGTGGACAACGACTGCCTGTTCTGCCGCATCGTCGCCGGGGAGATCCCCGCGACCGTCGTGCACGAGACCGCCACCACGCTGGCCTTCCGCGACATCGACCCGAAGGCCCCGGTGCACGTCCTGGTGATCCCCAAGGCCCACCACCGCGACGTGCTCGCCCTCGCCGGCGACCCGGCCGCGGCCGCCGACCTGCTGGCCGCCTCGGCCGCCGTGGCCCAGGCCGAGGGGCTCACCGGCGACGGCTTCCGGCTGATCTTCAACACCGGCGGCCACGGCGGCCAGGAGGTCTTCCACGTGCACGCGCACGTCGTCGGCGGCCGCGCGCTGGGACCGATGGTGTCGCGGTGACCCCGCAGCAGCGCCTGGAGCGCGCCGTCCGCAAGGTGCAGGCCGAGGCCCGGGTGCCGGCCCTGTCCGTCGCGCTGCACCGGGCCGACCGCGGCCTCTGGACCTGCACCGTCGGCAGCTCCGGCGACCCCGGCCGCCCCCTGGACGCCGGCAGCCGCTTCCGGATCGGCTCGGTCACCAAGACCTTCACCGCCGTGCTGGTCATGCAGGCCCGCGACGACGGCCTGCTCGACCTCGACGACCCGGTCTCGGCCCACCTCGACGTGCCCGCCCACGGCGGCGCCACCATCCGCCGGCTGCTCTCGCACACCGCCGGCTACCAGCGCGAACCGCACGGCGACCTGTGGGACGTGCTGGTCGCGCCGGACGACGCCGCCCTGCTGGCCGACCTCGCCCGGGCCGAGCGGGTGCTGCCCAACAACCGCCGCTACCACTACTCCAACCTGGGCCTGGCCGTGCTCGGCCAGCTCGTGGCCCGGCTCCGCGGCGGCACCTGGGCGCAGGTGCTGCACGAACGGATCCTCGAACCGCTCGGGCTCACCGCGACGACCGTGCCCCCGCCCGCCGAGGCCGTCGTCGGCTACCTGGTCGACGCGTACTCCGACGCCGCCCGGCCCGAACCGCAGCTCGACATGGGCGGCGCCGGACCCGCCGCCCAGCTCTGGAGCACCGCCGCCGACATGGCCCGCTGGGCGGCCTTCCTGGCCGCCCCCCGGATGGTCGACCCGGGTGGGCTGGTGCTCGCCCCCGAGACCCTCGACGAGATGCGCTGGCCGCAGACCACCACCGACGAGACCCTCTGGTCGGGCGGCTTCGGCCTCGGCCTCATCCTCGCCCCGCAGGGCCGCCGCGTCATGCACGTCGGGCACGACGGCGCGATGCCCGGCTTCCTCGCCGGGGTCTACGGCCGGCGCGGCGGCGAGGGCAACCCCGGCGCCCTGGGCGCGGCGGTGCTCGCCTCCTCCGGCACGGCCACCGAGATCAACGACCTGGTGCACGAGCTGCTCGCCCTGGCCGTCGAGGCCGACCCCGCCGGCATCACACCCTGGAAGCCCGGACGGGCCGCCCCGCCGGCGTACCAGTCGGTGCTCGGCCCCTGGTGGAGCGAGGGCTTCGCGCACGTCTTCAGCTGGCACGACGGCGCCCTGCAGTCCCGCGGGGCCGACGCGCCGGCCGACCGGCCGCCCTCGGTCTTCCGCCCGCTGCCCGACCAGCCGGACGTGCTGCGCACGGTCTCCGGCCGCGAAGCCGGCGAACTGCTCCGGCTGACCCGCGACGACGACGGCCGGGTGGTCCGGATGCACTGGGCCACCTACCGCTTCACCCGGACCCAGGAGACCTTCGACGGCGTGCCGGTCTCGCAGGGCTGACCCGCCGGGCGCCGGGCGGCGGACCCGCCGATAATGGCATCGGCGCGGCTGCCGCCGACCGGATACGATGGCACGATCCTTACCTGGGCCGCCGACGAGGCCCGGCCGCTCCCCCCGGGACGAGAACGAGAGCAGGTGGCTGAGGCCTCACGGCCGCCCTATGACCGGCACCGATCCCAGCAACGCCGCCGCTCGGGCGCAGACCAGGATCTCGGTCTCCGACCCGAAGATCATGGTGAATCTGCTCGGCGCCAAGGACGAGATCCTGCGGCACATCGAGCGCACCCTCACCAGCGACGTGCACGTCCGTGGCAACGAGATCACCATCACCGGGGTGCCCGCCGACAACGCCACCGCGGAGCGCCTCTTCTCGGAGCTCATCGAGCTGATCGAGAAGGGCGAGACGCTCTCCGTCGACGCGGTCCGCCGCACCGTCGCGATGCTCGAGCAGAACACCGCCGAGCGCCCCGCCGAGGTGCTGACGATCAACATCCTCTCCCGGCGCGGCAAGACCATCCGTCCCAAGACGCTCGGGCAGAAGCGCTACGTCGACGCCATCGACGAGAACACGATCGTCTTCGGCATCGGCCCGGCCGGCACCGGCAAGACCTACCTGGCCATGGCCAAGGCCGTGCAGGCGTTGACCTCCAAGCAGGTCAACCGGATCATCCTGACCCGCCCGGCGGTCGAGGCGGGCGAGCGCCTGGGCTTCCTGCCGGGCACGCTCAACGAGAAGATCGACCCGTACCTGCGGCCGCTGTACGACGCGCTGCACGACATGCTCGACCCGGAGTCGATCCCGCGGCTGATGGCGGCGGGCACGATCGAGGTCGCGCCGCTGGCCTACATGCGGGGCCGTACCTTGAACGACGCGTTCATCATTCTGGACGAGGCGCAGAACACCACGCCCGAGCAGATGAAGATGTTCCTGACCCGGCTCGGCTTCGGCGCCAAGATCGTGGTCACCGGCGACGTCACCCAGGTCGACCTGCCCGGCGGCACGACCAGCGGCCTGCGTATCGTCCGGGAGATCCTGCAGGGCGTCGAGGACGTGCACTTCTCCGAGCTCACCAGCTCCGACGTGGTCCGGCACCGGCTGGTCGCCGAGATCGTCGACGCGTACGCCCGGTACGACGCCGACCAGGAGCAGCAGGCCACGCAGTCCGTCCATGCCGTGCCGGGCCGGGCCGCCAGTGGTGGCCGCCCGAACCGCCGGCGCTGATAAGGGGTCAGTCACTACATGTCCATCGAGATCGCCAACGAGTCCGGAGTCGAGGTCGACACCGACGCGATCCTGGCGGTGGCCCGGCACGCGCTCGAGGAGATGGGGGTCAACCCCCTCGCCGAGCTCTCGATCCTGCTGGTCGACATCGACTACATGACCGAGCTGAACCATCGCTGGATGGGCAGCGAGGGCCCCACCGACGTGCTCGCCTTCCCCATGGACGAGGGCAGCGTCGACCACGGCCCGGGCGAGGCCGGCACCGGTGAGCCGGCGCTGCTCGGCGACATCGTGCTGGCCCCCGAGGTGGCGGCGAAGCAGGCGGCGGCGGCCGGGCACACCCCGGCCGACGAGTTGCACCTGCTCACCGTGCACGGGGTGCTGCACCTGCTCGGCTACGACCATGCCGAGCCCGAGGAGGAGCGCGAGATGTTCGCGCTCCAGGCCCGGCTCCTGCAGAGCTGGCGCGCCGGACGGCGGGCCGGCTGATCCCCGTGGAGCCGTCGTTGTTCGCGGCCGGGCCGGCCAGTGGCCTGCCCGACGTCCAGCTGGTGATCTACGCCGCGGTCCTGGTCTTCCTGGCCGGGCTCGCGTCGATGACCGATGCGGCGCTGGCCGCGGTCTCCTCGGCGCGCGCCGCGGAGATGGCCCGGGAGGGTCAGCGCGGCGCGGCCGCCCTGGAGGCCGTCGCGGGCGACGTGGTCCGTCATCTCAATCTGCTGCTGTTGCTGCGGCTGCTCTGCGAGCTGACCGCGACCACGCTGGTCGCGCTGGTCGCGGTGGACAGCTGGGGGGTCGGCTGGCGCGCGGCGCTGGTCACGGCCGGGGCGATGACGCTGGTCAGCTTCGTGGTCGTCGGGGTCGCGCCGCGCACGGTGGGGCGCCAGCACGCGTACGCGGTGGGCAAGGCCGCCGCGCCGCTGGTGCGCTGGCTGGGCCGGGTGCTCAACCCGCTGGCCTCGCTGCTGATCCTCATCGGCAACGCGGTGACGCCCGGCAAGGGCTTCCCGGAGGGTCCGTTCGGCAGCCAGGTGGAGCTGCGCGAGCTGGTCGACCTGGCCGAGCAGCGCGGCGTCGTGGAGCACGGCGAACGCGAGATGATCCACTCCGTCTTCGCGCTGGGTGACACCATCGCCCGCGAGGTGATGGTGCCGCGCACCGAGATGGTGTGGATAGAGGCTCCCAAGACGCTGCAGCAGGCGCTCTTCCTCTTCCTGCGGTCCGGCTTCTCCCGCATCCCTGTGATCGGCGAGAGCGTGGACGACGTGCTCGGGGTGCTCTACCTCAAGGACGTCGTGCGCAGCACCCAGAACGGCGACCCGGCGGCGGCGTCCATGCCGGTCGCCGAGCTCATGCGCAGCGCCACCTTCGTGCCCGAGTCCAAGCCGGTCGACGACCTGCTGTCGGAGATGCAGGCGGCGCGCACCCACCTGGTGATCGTCGTCGACGAGTACGGCGGCACGGCCGGCCTGGTCACCATCGAGGACATCCTCGAGGAGATCGTCGGCGAGATCACCGACGAGTACGACGTCGAGCGCCCGCCCGTGGACCACCTGGAGGACGGGGCGGTGCGGGTCACCGCGCGGCTGCCGATCGAGGACCTGGGTGAGCTGTTCGGCGTCGAGCTGCCGGCCGACGAGGTCGAGACCGTCGGCGGCCTGCTGGCCCAGACGCTGGGCCGGGTGCCGATCCCGGGCGCGTCGGCCGACGTGGGCGGGCTGCACCTGATCGCGGAGGGCACGACCGGCCGCCGCAACCGGATCGACTCGGTGCTGGTGCGCCGGGTCGAGCCGGCCTCGGCGGACGCCGAGGACACCGAGAACGTTCCCGAGACCGAGGAAAGACAGCACGCTGATGCCTGACCAGACCAGTCCCGCCGGATCCACCGTCCCCACCGCCGAGGGCGAGTTGACCGCCGAGGACGCCAAGCTGGTCACGCTGGCCCGCGGCGCGCGCGCCCGGGTGGGCGCGGCCGAGGGAGCGGCGGTCCGCGACCAGGACGGCCGCACGTACGCGGCGGCGACCGTGGCGCTGCCCAGCCTGTCCCTGACCGCCCTACAGCTCGCGGTGGCGTCCGCCGCGGCGGCGGGCGCGACGAGGCTCGAGGCGGCGGCGGTGGTGACGGAGGCGCCCTCGCTCGACCCCGAGGGGCACCGGGCGGTGCGCGACCTGGCGGCGGACGCCCCGGTGCACGTGGCCTCGCCGGCCGGTGCGCTCGTGGGCACGGTGACGGCGTGACGGCTGGCGCGGAGGGCGAGGGCCGGGCGAAGGCGTCCCGCTCCGGCGGCCCGGCAGGTGCTCGTGGTGGCGCGGGCCGATCCGCGGCCTCCGGCGGTGCTCGGGGGAATGGGAGTGGCAGTGCCGGGCGCTCGGCGGTCGGTGGCGACGGTGTCCGCGGGAGTGCGGGGCGCTCGGCGGTGGGCGGCGACGGTGTCCGCGGGAGTGCCGGGCGCTCGGCGGCCGGTGGCGACGGTGTCCGCGGGGGCGCGGGGCGTTCCTCGGGCGGGACGGGTGCCGGCGCCGGTCGGGCGGCGCTGCCGCGGCGGTCGGATGCCGTCAGCGAGACCGGTGAGTTGCGGCCCGAGCGGGCCAAGCCCAAGTGGAGTCCCCGGGTCGGCCGGCCGCCGGCGGCGGGCGGGGCCGGGCGGGCCAAGGGCGGGGACGCCGGGCGTTCCCCGGCGGCCGGCGCCGGTGGCGAGCGGCGGGCAGCGGCCGGTGGCGAGCGGCGGGCAGCGGCCGGTCGCGGTGGCGGGTCGGCTGCCGGGTCCGTGGGTGCCGGTGGCGCCGGGCAGTCCGCTGCGGCCGGTGCGGGGGCGGAGCGGCGGCTGACCGCGGGGGAGCGCAACGAGCTGCGACGGCAGGAGCGGCGGGCGGCCCGGCGGGAGCAGGGCGGCGCGGCGTCCGGCGGCAAGCGGGGCCTCGGCGCGCCGAAGGCGGGCGAGATGGTAGGCGGGAGCACGGCACCGCCGGCGAAGTCGGCGACGGAGCGGAAGCCCAGAACGAAGGCTGCGGCCTCCAGGGCCGCCGTAACGAAGGACGCTCCGGTGACCGTGGTCGGGGAGGCGGCGGGAGTCGTCGGTACTGACGGCCCGGAGGGCGACGTGAGCCCGGGGCCACGGGTTTCCGGCGGGGCGGGGGAGGCGCGTACCGGAAGAAAGAAGCACCGGCACAAGGCCGCCAGCCGGGAGATCAAGACCGAGGACGTCTACCGTGCCGGTTTTGCGTGTTTTGTCGGAAGGCCGAATGCCGGCAAATCGACCCTGACCAATGCGATCATCGGTCAGAAGATCGCCATCACGTCGAGCAAGCCGCAGACCACCCGGCACATCATCCGCGGCATTCTGCACCAGGAGAACGCCCAGCTCGTGCTGGTCGACACCCCCGGCCTGCACCGGCCCCGCACGCTGCTCGGCGAGCGCCTCAACGACCTGGTCCGGGAGACCTGGAGCGAGGTCGACGTGATCGGCATCTGCTTCCCGGCGGACGAGCCGGTCGGCGCGGGTGACCGGTTCATCTCGGCCGAGATGGCCGAGCTGAAGGCCACCGTCATCGCCGTGGTCACCAAGGTCGACCTGGTCGACCCGGCGACGCTGGCGCAGCGGCTGCTGGACGTCAGCAAGCTCTACGAATTCGCCGACATCGTGCCGGTCAGCTCCGTGTCCGGCCACCAGGTGGACACCCTGGTCGACGTGATCGTCAAGCACCTGCCCGAGTCCCCGCCGCTGTACCCGGACGACGTGCTGACCGAGGAGCCCGAGCAGGTGCTCATCGGCGAGCTGATCCGCGAGGCCGCGCTGGAGGGCGTCCGCGACGAGCTGCCGCACTCGATCGCCGTGCTGGTGGAGGAGATGGTGGTCGAGGGGCGGTCCACCAAGATCTACGCGAATCTGTACGTGGAGCGGGACAGCCAGAAGTCGATCGTGATCGGGACCAAGGGCGCCCGGCTCAAGGATGTCGGCACCAAGGCCCGGGCCGAGATCGAACAGTTGCTGGGCCGCAAGATCTATTTGGATTTGCACGTGCGTATCGCCAAGGAATGGCAGCGCGACCCCAAGCAACTCCGTCGATTGGGCTTTTAAAGAGGTTTGTGGGGCATCTCACGGATGCCGGTTTCGGTTTGCTTTGTGGGCTTTGTTTCGATAGCCATGGAAGCTATGCGGAATCGGTACCTGGACCTGTTGCGTGCCATCGCCATCGTCCGGGTGGTCGTCTACCACAGCACCGGCTGGGTCGCGCTGACCATCGCCTTTCCCGCCATGTCGGTGATGTTCGCGCTGGCCGGCTCGCTGATGGCGGCCTCGCTGGACAGGTCCGGGCCGATGGCCGTGGAGCGCCGGCTGCGCCGCCTGCTGCCGTCGCTGTGGGCGATGTCCGCGATCGCCGTGCCCGCGATGCTGCTCACCGGCCTCGCCTGGGACTGGAAGATCCTGTACTGGGCCTTCCCGGTGCAGGATCCGCCGGCCAACGGCTGGGGCTCGATGGCCCTGAGCGCCACCTGGTACCTGCGGGACTTCCTGTGGTTCGTGCTGCTCTCGCCGCTCGCCCTGCCGGTCTTCCGCCGCTTGCCGAGACTGGCGATCGCGACGCCGTACGCGGCACTGGTGGTCATCACCCTGTTCGGCCTCACGCCGCACGCCATCGTGCGGGACATGGCCCTCTACGGCGGCGCGTGGCTGCTCGGCTTCGCCCACCACGACGGGATGCTGCGCCGGCTCACCCGGCGCCGGCTGGCCGGCTGGGCCGCCGGGCTGGCGACGCTGGGCGCGGCCTGGGTGCTCACCCACCCCGGAGCGCGGGGGTACGACCTCAACGACATCCCGCTCGGCAACGCGCTCTGGTCGGCCGCGTTCATCCTGGTCGCGCTCGGCCTGGCCCCGGCCGTGTCGACGACCCGCCCCTCCCGCCTGGTCACCGTCCTGAACGCCCGGGCGCTGACCATCTACCTCTGGCACGTGCCGATCATCGTGGCCGTCACCCGGATCGGGGAGGCGCACGGCCTGCCGGTCCGCGGCGCGGCCGGGATCGGGTGGCGGTTCGGAGTGATCGTCGCGCTGGTGGCGGTCGCCGTCGCGCTCTTCGGCTGGGTCGAGGACTTCGCCGCCGGCCGCCGGCCCGCGCTGGTGCCCGGGGCGCGCCGACGCCGGCCGGTCGCCGCGCCGGTGTCCCCCGCCGTCGGACAGATTGCTGAGACCGTGCACACCTGACCATGACCGCCGCGCACGGTCGCCGGACGTAGTGCATCTCGGCCTTGGCGACACCTGTCCTTCGACCCGCCGAGGGCCTCGATCGGCGTGGTCGCGGCCCGGCCCGCGCTGGGCCGGGCCACGCCTGAGCCGCTCCGGTCAGCTCTCGCAGCCCCCGCGGCCGTGCGCGCGGAAGTACTTGGTGACCTCCGCCGGCACGCCCTTGCAGAAGCCGCCGCTGCCACCGACGAACGTGTGCCAGGCGCCGCCGGCGTAGCGGAAGGTCTGCACCTCGGTGTCGGCGCCAGGGTCGGCGGCGCGCCGGGTCGAGATCGCGAAGTTCCGGTAACACGTGATCTCGGTCAGTTCCTGCTCGCCCCAGCCGGGGTGTTCCTTCTTGACGGCCGCCAGCAGGGTCGCCGCGCTCACCGGGCAGTTCGCCGCCGCGCCCCCGCCCGGTGCCGGCTGGCCGGACGTCTTCCCCCCGGCGGGCGCGGACGAGGTGGCGCTGACCCCCGGCGCCGCGGTTGTGGTGGCGCTGACGGCCGGCGCCGCCGACGGCGGGGCGACCGGCGCCTTGGCCGCGGTGTCGCCGGCGCCGCTTTCGCAGGCGGCCAGGCCCGCGAGCAGGAGAGCACCCAGGGCAAGGAACGGACCAGAACGTGTGAACATCGGCAATCTCCCCCGTGCGTTTACTTGTCGCTGGGGAGCCTAAGCGCCCGGCCGATCCCTCCTGCTCCCGTGTTCGTGCCACCATCCACAGTGCATGATCGGCTAGCTCCCGGGCAGGGCGGTGATGGTCGCGTTCCCGCTGCCGGTCTGCACCTCGATGACGTTCTTGGCCGCCGGGTCGCTGACCAGGCCGATCACCTCGGCGTCGCCGGAACCGTGGTGGGTCGTCACCCGGTAGGCGCCGTCCGGCACCATCAGCTCGACGTTCCCGCTGCCGGTGCGGGCGGTCACCGAGGCAGCCCGGGTCAGCTCGGCGGTGACCTCGCCGGAGCCGGTCTGGACCCGGACCGCCTGGCCGCCGCTGAGACCGTGCGCCTCGATATTGCCCGAGCCCGTCACCAGCGTCACCGGGCCACGCAGGTCGTTCGCCTCGACCTCGCCCGAGCCGGCCTTCAGCGACACCGCGCCGGCGGCCCCGTTGATCAGGGCGTTGCCGGAACCGACGGTGACGTCGGCCGTGCCGATGTCGCTCAGCGTGAGGTTGCCCGAGCCGAGCTTGCCGCGTACCGCCACCCCGGCCGGGGCCTGGATCTCGTACGAGACCCGGCACCGCTGGCCGCAGCTGGTGTCCAGGCTCAGCACCGTGCCCGCCAGCTGGTACGAGGCCCGCGGGTCGTCGGAGCCGTCGGTGCGCACGAGGCGCTTGATCCGGGTCTCCGCGATCGCGGCCGTGGTCACGGTGACGTCACCGCTGCCGCCCGTCAGGACGATCTCGGAGACCTTCACCTTCTCGGTGTCGTCGTAGGTCAGCCGGGCGCCCATCCCGCCGCCGCAGCCGGCCAGGGCGGTCGCGGCCGCGGCGATCAGGGTGACGGCGCCGGCGCGCCGGGCGAGAGTCGGGGTCATGCCCTTGACGCTAGGGCGCGCCCGTACCGGGGCACCATCGGTCCTCCCACTGAGGCGGCCCCGAGAAGACCCTGAGATCCGGGTCAGGGTCTGTCGTACCCACCAGGCAGAATGGCCTGTGTGCCCGCCGGATACCGACGCCAGCTCTACCGCGACGACGCGGTGGTGCTGCGTGTGCAGAAGCTGGGCGAGAGCGACCGGATCATCACCCTGCTGACCCGCCGGCACGGCCGGCTGCGTGCGGTCGCCCGCGGGGTACGCCGCACCAGCAGCAAGTTCGGCGCCCGGCTGGAGCCGTTCGGCCACATCGATCTCCAGCTCGCCGGGTCGCCCGAGGGCGTCGGCAGCAGCCTGCACTCGGTCAGCCAGGTCGAGGCCCTGACGCTGTACGGGAAGAAGTTCCTCACCGACTACCCCCGCTACACCGCGGCCAGCGCCATCGCGGAGACCGCCGAGCGGCTGTCCCCGGTCGAGCGGGAGCCGTCCCTGCGGTTGTTCCAGCTCACCCTGGGCGCGCTCAAGGCGCTGGCCGCCGGGGAGCACGCGAGCAGCCTGGTCCTGGACGCGTACCTGCTGCGCGGCATGAACTTCGCCGGCTGGGCGCCCGCCCTGGGCGAGTGCGCGGTCTGCGGCACCCCGGGGCAGCACGGCGCCTTCTCGGTGCCGGCCGGCGGCGCGGTCTGCCCCGACTGCCGGCCGCCCGGCGCGGCCCACCCGGCCCCGGCCACGGTCGCCCTGATGCAGGCCCTGACCAGCGGCGACTGGCTGCTCGCGGACGCCACCGAACAACCGGTACGCCGCGAGTGCAGCGGACTGGTGGCAGCACACCTGCAGTGGCACATGGAGCGCAACCTGCGCGCCCTGCCGCTGGTCGACCGACGGGAGAGCACTTCGTGACACGTCCGCCCACCCCGCACAGCTCCGGCGCCCGGCCGCCGGCCCTGCCCGCCGCGGCGGTGCCCAAGCACGTGGCGGTGGTGATGGACGGCAACGGCCGCTGGGCCAAGGAGCGCGGCCTGTCCCGCACCAAGGGCCACGAGCAGGGGGAGTACTCGCTCTTCGACACCATCGAGGGCGCGATCGAGCTGGGCATCCCGTACCTGTCGGCGTACGCCTTCTCCACGGAGAACTGGAAGCGCTCGCCGGAGGAGGTCCGCTTCCTGATGGGCTTCAACCGCGACGTCATCCGCCGCCGCCGCGACCAGCTGGTGGAGCTCGGCGTCCGGGTGGTCTGGTCGGGCCGCCCCGGCCGGCTGTGGAAGAGCGTGATCTCCGAGCTGCAGACCGCCGAGGAGATGTCGAAGGACAACAAGACGCTCACCCTGCAGTTCTGCGTCAACTACGGCGGCCACGCCGAGATCGCGGACGCGACGGCGGCGATCGCCCGGGACGTGGCGGCGGGCAAGCTCAGGGCCGACCGGGTCAACGAGAAGACCCTGCGGAAATACCTGTACCACCCGGAGATCCCGGACGTGGACATGTTCCTGCGCCCGTCCGGCGAGGAGCGCACCTCCAACTTCCTGCTCTGGCAGTCGGCGTACGCGGAGCTGGTGTTCCTGGACACCCTGTGGCCGGATTTCGACCGCCGCCACCTCTGGTACGCCTGCGAGCTCTACGCCCGGCGCGACCGCCGCTTCGGCGGGGCGATCCCCAACCCGGTCGCCCCGAAGTGAGCCGCGGCCGCCTCAGGCCGTGATGACGGCGACGGCGGCGTCCACGTCCGACAGGTCGGGCAGCACCGCGTGGGCGCCGGCCAGCACCAGCTCGGCCATGCTCGCGGAGCCGGTCGCCACCGCCACCGCGAGGGCGTCGTTGGCCAGCGCGGCCGACACGTCGTGGGCCGTGTCGCCGATGACGACGGGGCGGAAGCGTTCGCCGTACTTCGCCTCGGCCCGTTGCCGGCAGCGCCGCACCAGCGTGGCCCGCACGCTGTCGTCGGTGCCGTAGCCGCCGATCTCCGCGTCGAAGGCGCCGGTCAGCCCGAACGCGGCGACCTTGGCCGCGGCCACCTGCGGCACGTTGCCGGTGACCAGCGTCTGCACCACGTCGGTCCGGGCGTCCAGCGCGTCCAGCACGGCCCGGACCCCGGGCAGCAGCGTGCCCTGCTCGGCGAACAGGTGTCGGGAGCCGTGCACCTGCTCGACGTAGCGGGCGAAGAACCGTTCCGGCGTGCAGTCGGTGACGCCGTGCGTGGCGAAGACCTCGGCGCAGATGTCCAGGTCGGTGCGCCCGCTGAAGTTCGGCGTGACCCGCCAGGCCACCCCGGTCAGCTCGGTGAAGGCCGCCTTCCAGGCCTGCGCGGCGACCCCGCCGCCGCGCAGCAGCGTGTGGTCGACGTCCCACATGACCAGGCGCCTCACTGTTCGGCCAGCCGCCGTTCGATGTGCGCGACCTTGCCGTGCAGGGCGTCGGTGACCCCCGGCCGGATGTCGGCCTTGAGCGAGACGGTGACCCGCGGCGCGTGGGCGGCAACGGCGTCGACGGCCTGCTTGATGACGGCCATGACCTCGTCCCACTCGCCCTCGACGGTGGTGAACATGGCGTCGGTGCGGTTGGGCAGCCCGGACGCCCGGACCACCCGTACGGCCTCGGCGACCAGGTCACCGACGGAGTCACCGGCGCCGAGCGGGGTGACGGAGAAAGCAACCAGCATGGCCCCATCCTGACAGGTGCCCCGGTCGCGGTGACCGGACTGTGCTCAGCCCCGGCGGGCGCGGGCCGCGGCGGGCGGGCGGATGCGGTCGAGCAGGCCGGTGACCCGCGGGTCGGACAGCGCGGACGGCTGATGGACCACGTGGTAGGTGACCGCCGGCAGGCCGGTGACCGGCCGGGCGACCAGGCCGGGCGGGGCCGGCACGCAGCCGTTGACGATCGCCGGCCCGACCCCGAGGACGACGAACTGCGTGATCAACGGCCAGCCCTCGGCCTCCACGGCTACCGACCAGTCCACGTCCGCGGCGCGCAGGGCCTGCTCCAGCCGTACCCGGTGGGGTCGGTGCCGGGGCGGCACGACCAGGCGCTCGCCCGCCAGGTCGGGCAGCGTCACCGTGCGGCGCCGGGCCAGCCGGTGCGCCGCCGGCACGAACAGCACCTGCGGGAACGTGGCCAGCTCGACGGCGGTCAGGTCGTCGGGCAGCACGTCGAGCACGCCGACCCCGAGGTGGGCCTGCCCGGTGCGGACCGCGGCGAGCATCTGCCGGTGGTCGCAGTTGATCAGGCGGAGCCGGGTGGTTTCCTCGGCCAGCACGGCCCGGATCGTGTCGCCGAGCAGGTAGAGATAGGCGCCCTGGCCCGCCGCCAGGACCACCGGCCGGCCGGGCACCACCCCGGCGAACTCGGCCAGGAAGTCGGCAAGGCGTTCGTCGTGCGCGCGGGCGAAGCGGGCGACCGCCTCGCCGTCCACGGTCAGCACCAGCCGCCGGCCGCTGCGGTGGTAGAGCGGCCGGCCCAGGGCCTGCGCCAGCTTGCGGATCTTCACGTGCAGGGCGGGCTGGGAGATGCGCAGCTGCGCGGCGGCCCGGGTGAAGTTGAGGTGCTCGGCGAAGACGGCGAACGAGGCCAGGGCCTCCGCCGGGACCGCCCGCTCATCCATAACGGCAGACTATAGCTGCGCCTTCATCGATAGTTCTGCTTTAGCCCCGGCGCCGTCACGCTGAGCGGCATGAACACAACGAACATGCGCCTCGGGGTCGACATCGGCCGGGTCATCATCGGCGGCAGCACGGTCCCCGGCGGCAGCGACACCCAGTTCTTCAGCGGCGACACCGCTCGGATGCTGGCGACGCCGGCCGTGCCCGGCGCGTTCGACACCCTGGCCCGCCTGGCGCCGCGCTTCGACCAGGTGTGGCTGATCTCCAAGTGCGGCGAGCGGGTGCAACGCCACACCCGGCAGTGGCTCGACCACCACGACTTCGCCGCCCGTACCGGCATCCCGCGCGACCACCTCCGCTTCTGCCTGCGCCGGCCCGACAAGGCCGGGCACTGCGCGCAGCTGGGGATCACCCACTTCATCGACGACAAACTCGACGTCCACCAGGCGCTGCGCGGGGTGGTCGCGCACCGGTACCTGTTCGGGCCGCAACGCACCCCACCACCGGCCTGGGTGCGGCACACCGGGACATGGCGGGAGGTGGAGGCCGCGATCGGGCGCGATATCGTCGCCGGATGCCCGCGCTGATCGCTCCCACCGCCCGCTTGCACGCGGCCTGGCTCGAGGCGCACGCGGAGTGGGGTCCCGGCCGCCACGAGGACGGTTTCGGGCTGAGCCCGGCCGACGACGTGGCGCGCCGGCGCGGGCTGGCCACCTGGGCGATGAGCCGCATGCTCGACGAGGCGCGGGCGCTGGGGATGCGGCGGGTGCTGGCGGTCTGCGCGCCCGGCAACGCCGCGTCGGCGCGGACCATCGAGCGGTGCGGCGGGGTCCTGGAGGGCGTGGGGGAGACCGGGCACGGCGGCGCCGCGCGGTACTGGATCGACCTCTGACCGAGCGCTTGACGACGTCGGCTGCACTGGCGGCAGGAGCGACGTCAGGAGACGCGATGGACCACGCGCCGGACAGAGCGAACGACATCGAGATCCTCAAGCTGGTGCATTCCCACTTCGATCAGGACCTGCGCCAGTTCTGGGTACGGTCCAACATGTACCTGATCCTGACGGGCGTGCTGGTGTCCGCGTACGCGGCTACCGCGCCCAAGGGTGACTACTCGCTGGTCGTCGGTGTCTTCGGCCTGGTGGTCAGCGTCTTCTGGTTCGCGGTGGCCCGGGCGAGCTACCTGTGGATCTGCGCGTGGCGCGCCGAGCTGTGCCGCCTCGACGAGGAGATCGACCGGTTCCGGGCGATCGCGCGGACGGAACGCCTCCCGCTGCGGCCGCTCGCCTCGGCCACCGGGGTGACCCGATGGTTTCCGCTGGTGGTCGCCGCCGGCTGGACGACCCTGCTGCTGGCCACCGTCACGCACTGACCGGCGTTCCCCGGCGACCCGCTGAGCCTCAGTGGGCGGCGCAGCAGGGCGTCGGATTCCGGGTCTCGAACGGCACCAGCCGCCCACCCGCCGCCGGTGTCGTCGTCAGCGTGAGCACCCCGGCCCGCCACTGCGGCCGGACGAAGCCGCCCGTGTCGATCAGCGTCGCCGGGTCCGCCGCGCCGCCGCCCAGCACCTCGACCCGTTCGATCGCGCTCAGCGCCAGCACCTCGGCCACGGTCAGCGTGCCGACCAGCAGCTCGGCCCCCGGGTACAGCACCGCGCGACCCGACCGCCCGTGCTCGGCGACCGCCGCCGGGCTCGGCGCGCCCAGCTCGGCCGGCGCCTCCCCGGCGAAGACCAGGCTCAGCGCCACGTGCGGCCGGGGCGAGCGGACCAGGTGGGTGCAGGCCAGCACCGGCGCCGGGGACAGCGAGGCCAGCCAGTGTTCCGCCGCGGCCGGGTCCGGATGGTCCCGGGAGACCCCGATGACCACGGCCGCGGCGGAGTGGCCGGTCACCTCGGCAGGACCCAGATCGGGTTGGTGTAGAACCACAGGTCGCCCCACGGGTCGGCGTCGCCGATCACGTCGAGCTTCGGGCCCGCCGGGTCGGCCGCCGCGCCCATCAGGCCGGGCTGGGAGCGCTTGCCGTCGGTGCCACGCAGGCGCAGGTAGAACGGCTGGTCCAGGCGGCCCAGCGGGTAGGTCACGGACAGTCGCCGGGCGCCGGGCGAGACCTCGTAGGACTGCACGACCCGGGTGTCCGGCGCGGTGAAGGTGTCACCGGAGGCGACCGGGCCGGTCACCGAGCCGACGATCACGTCGACCCGGGCCAGCACCGGGATGAACTGCGCCCAGTTCGGCCGGTCCTGCAGGTCGATCTCGACGGTCAGCTCGGTCGCGGTGCCCCGCCTGACGTGCAGGACGCCGCCCAGCGGCGTACCCGTGGCGGCCCGGCGGTCGCCGGCCACCCGGACCCGCGCGTCCAGGCCCTTGATCAGGCGGCCGTGGTCGACCCAGACCCGGCCGGCCCGCAGGCCGTCCATGACCGCCCGGTACGAGAACGACGTCGCGCCGACATTGGTCCGCCCGTAGTAGCCCGGCCAGAAGTCACCGGCCGTGGTGTTGACCTTGCCGGTGTACACCGGGTCCGGGTAGCGGCCGTCGGCCTCGAAGGCGCCGCCCGGCCCCCGCTCGGACTGGTCCAGGTAGTTGACGTGGCTGTCGGAGTTGACCGTGACCCACCAGGCCCGCCCCTCCGACAGCAGGCTGTCCCAGAGGCCGCCGACCGTCGCGGTCATCCAGTCGAAGCCGCCCCAGGTGCGGTAGCTCTCCAGCGGGTAGCCGGCGAACGAGGCCGCCGACGGGCTGTTGTCGTACAGCCCGCGCGCGCCGCCGCGCCCGTTCGGCGCCGGAATGCCGGCGGCCTGGTGGCCGGGGGCGCCCTCCATGCCGATCGCGACCGTCGGGTCGGCGTCGCGCCAGTTGCGGATCTCGTGCGGCGAGTCGATGCCGCGCCGGGCCGGGTGGTTGGCCAGGAACAGCGCCCCGTCGACCTTGCGCCGGCGGACCTGCTCGCCGAGGAACTTGATGCCGGCGATCGCGGTGGCCTCGTTCTGCGCCTCGGTGTTGGTGGCCGGCAGCTGCGAGCCGTCGAAGGTCTGCTCGAACTGCTGGAGCACCGCCACCTCGTGCCGGCCCGGGTGCACGAACACGGTGGCGTGCTCGGCCGCCGGGATGTTCCACTCCAGCCCCTGGAAGGTGAGCAGGTCGGGCAGCTCCCGGCGGGTGGCGAGGATGTCCGGGTTGACCTTGGCCACGCCGATCTTGGCGTGCGCGTTGCTGCCGTGGTCGGTGATCACGACCCAGTCCAGGCCGAACGCGCGCCCGTGGCCGGCCTGGTCGATCACCCGGTACTGGCCGTCGGAGCTGTGCTGGGTGTGGATGTGGTGGTCGCCGGCCAGCCAGCGGAACCCGCCCCGGGCGGTGCCGCCGCCGGCCGGGCCGTGCGAGTGCGGCAGCCCGGCGGCCACGGCGGCCGACGGCGTGGCGAGCACCGAAGCGGCCGCGCCGGCGCCGAGCAGGCCGGCGCCGCGCAGGAAACCCCGGCGCGAGACGTCCGAGGGCGACAGCTCGCCGTCCGGGACGCCCAGGTCAAGAGCCGGGGGTACGTCGCCGGCGGCGCCGTTTCCGGGCGAGTGATCGTGGTGGTGGTGGCCGTGACCCATGTCCCATGGCTCCCGAAGATCGACAAGGATGACCAGGTCAATCTCGCGGGCGCAGCGCAACACCGCGTGGCGCCGGGATGACGGCCCGGCGAACAGGTGGCGGTTTCGGTGGACCGACCGGGTCCGGCCCGACATCCCCGCGTCCCAAGGCCGGCGGGGTGAGCCGCGCCGGCCGCCGTTCGGCCCGGGCGGCGTCAACCGATGATCGGCCGGAACACTCCCAGCAGCACACTCGTGGTCAGCGCGGCGGTCGACAGCAGCATCGCGCCGACCATGAGGGCCACGTCGGCCCGGCCGAGGACCTGCCGGCGGGCGTACGTGCGCGGCGTCCCCGCGTCGAAGCCCCGCGCGTCCATCGCCACCGCCAGCCGCCCGCCGCGCCGCAGCGCGCCGACCAGCAGCGCGAACGCCGTCGAGCCGAACAGCCGCAGCTTGGCCAGCGGGTTGCGCCCGGCGTCGATGCCGCGGGCCCGGCGGGCCAGGCTGAGCATCTGCCACTCCTGGCCGAGCAGCGGCACCAGCCGGAAGGCCGCCAGGGCGCCGATCGCGAACCGGGCCGGCGCGCGGACGTTCTGCACCAGGGCGTCGGCGAGGTCGGTCGGGTCCGTGGTGGCGAACACCATGATGCCCGGCAGCGCGATCGCGAAGATCCGCAGCACCATGCCGAGCGCGGTGACCAGCACGCCGGTCGTCACCGCGAACGGCCCGAGCGTCGCCACCGTCGCCCCGGTCCGCTCGGCGGCGAACAGCACGAGGGTGACCACGATCCCGGCGGCGGCCAGGGCCAGCGGCCAGGCCCGCCGGAACAGCGCGCCGTAGCTCATCCCGAACAGCGGCAGCACCGCCAGCTCGACGGCCAGGGCGAGGGTCGGGGTCAGCGGGTCCAGCGTGGCGATCAGCGGGGCGCTGAACAGCAGGGCGGCGGCGAGCTTGGCCACCGGGTTGCGCCGGGCGAGCAGCGCGGTGCCGGCCTCGAACGTCGGCAGGGTGAGCGTCATGCGGCGCGGGCCAGCCGGTGCACCGAGTCGGCCAGGGCCGCCACGAAGTCCTCGTCGTGGGTGACCGCGACGATGCCGTGGCCGTCGTCGCGCAGCCGGGCCAGCAGGTCGATCAGCTCGATCCAGGTGCGCCGGTCCTGGCCGAAGGTGGGCTCGTCGAGCACCAGCAGCCGGGGCGCGGTGGCCAGGGCCGTCGCGACGCTCAGCCGGCGGGCCTCCCCGCCGGAGAGCGTGTGCGGGTTCGCGCCGGCCAGCTTGGCCAGCCGCAGCCGGTCCAGCAGGTCGTCGACGGTCCGGCCGACCTCGGCCTCGGGGCGGCCCAGCCGGCGCGGGCCCAGCGCCAGCTCGTCGGCGACGCGGTGGGTGACGAACTGGTGCTCCGGGTCCTGGAAGACCGAGCCGATCCGGGCGGTCAGGTCGGCGGCCCGCCACCGGTGCGGCGACCCGCCGGGGGCGGCCTCGATCGTGCCGGACGTGGGTTTCAGCAGCCCGCCCAGCAGCAGGGCCAGGGTGGACTTGCCGGCGCCGTTGGGGCCGGTCACCGCCAGGGCCTCGCCCGCGCGGGCGGTCAGCGTGGCCGGGCCGAGGCGGTCCCTGAGGGTGACGGCGGTGGCGCGTACCAGGGTCTCGCCCGGACCGGTGCGGGCCTGGCGGGGGGCGACCGGGTGACCCGGCACCCACACCCCCTCGTCGGCCAGGCGGTCGCCGTGCGCGGCGAAGACCGCGCCGGGCGGGCCGTCGGCGCGGACCCCGCCCCCCGGCTCCAGCACGACCACCCGGTCGACCAGGGTGAGCGCCTCGGCGACCCGGTGCTCCACGATGATCAGCGTGGTGTCGTCGCCGAGCGCCCGGGTGACCGCGCCACGGATCAGCGCGGCCCCGGCCGGGTCGAGGTTCGCGGTCGGCTCGTCGAGCAGCAGCAGGCCGGGGCGCAGCGCGAGCGTCCCGGCCAGGGCCAGGCGCTGCTGCTCGCCGCCGGACAGCGCGCCGGTGGGCCGGTCCCGGCCGTAGCCGAAGCCGACCCGGTGCAGCGCCTCGTCGACGCGGGGCCAGATCTCGCCGGCCGGTACGCCGCGGTTCTCCAGCCCGAACGCCACGTCGTCGCCGCTGCGCGACATGACCAGCTGGGTCTCGGGGTCCTGGAAGACGATGCCGACGCGCTCACGGGCCTTGCGCGGGTCGAGCCCGTCGATCTCGACCGTGCCCTCGGCCTCGCCGGAGTCCTCGGGCAGCAGGCCCGCCAGCGCCGCCAGCAGTGTGGACTTGCCGGCCCCGGAGGGACCGAGCAGCAGCACCCGCTCGCCGTGCGCGATGCGCAGGTCGACCCCGCGCACCGCCCACGCCTTGCGCCCGGCGTGCCGCCACCCGAACCCCCGCAGGGCCACCTCGCCCATGCTGGGCCTCCTTTGTCATGCCCTCATGGCCTCGCGGTCCTGGCCGCCGCCCGCCGCCGGCGCGCGACGCTCGGGGCAACCGGTCATGACTAGACGGCGGCGCGTTCGCGGCCCGAGGCGAACCGGTCCAGCACCCCGGTCTGGGCCAGCGCCCGGACCAGCAGGATGCTGCCCAGCCCGGCCACCAGCACGGAACTGACCGCGGTGATGCCGATGTAGGGCAGCCGCAGCGTCGCCCAGGACGTCCCGCCGTACCAGACGAAGGCGTCGTAGACGGACGCGGCGATCCCGGCGGCGGCCGCCGCCAGCAGCGCGACCGGCAGGTTCCACACCTTGTACGCGAACGCGGCGAAGACCAGCTCGGCCGCGGCCGCCTCAAGCGGGCCCTGCAGCACCAGGGTCCAGCCCCAGCTGGTGCCGAGCGCGACCGACACCAGGGCGGCCAGGGTGAGGGTGTAGAACGCGGCGCCCGGCTTGCGGATCACCAGGGCGCCCAGGACGGCCGGCACCAGCCAGACGCCGTACAGGATGGCCCGGCCGGGCAGCGGGATGGCGTCCGCCGGGCCGTTCCAGAGCAGGCCCCAGGCCCAGAAGATGACCCCGAACGCGACCGCGATGATCGAGGCGATGACGATGTCGATGGTGCGCCAACGGTTGTTCATGATGTGCCTCCCAGCTGGTACCGGGAGGAGACGCGGCGCCGCGGCCGGGGACGTCTCCCGGTCACGGCGCGGCTGGAGAAAGACCGAGCTCCCTGCGCTGGCATTACCCAGATCAGGTTCGAGGGTCTGCGGTGTCACCCGCACTCTCAGCGCTGTGCGCTCCCCTGTCGGTGAAGTTTGTTAGCGACCTACCTCGAGCTGCACATCGCGTAGGCGATGCACCGCGTCTGGGCCGTCGCTGACAAACTTCATTTGCAAATTCGTCGGACTGCTTGTGCTTCGATGAACGCTAACACCGTACGGCTGTACGGAACAGCGTAGGAGGCGTCACATGCAGATCCAGGCCAGAGGGTTCACCTTCGACGTCTACGAGGGCGGCCCGGCCGACGGCGCTCCGGTGCTCCTGCTGCACGGCTTCCCGCAGGATCACCGCGAGTTCGACCTGATCCTGCCCCGGCTGCACGCGGCCGGCCTGCGCACGTACGCGCTGGACCAGCGGGGCTACTCGCCCGGCGCGCGGCCCGCCGCGGTCGCCGACTACCGCCTCGGCGAGGCGACCGCCGACGCCGTCGCGGTGCTCGACGCGCTCGGGGTGGACCGGGCGCACGTCGTCGGGCACGACTGGGGGGCGCAGGTGGCCTGGCTGCTGGCCGCCCAGCACCCCGACCGGGTCAGCACGCTCACCGCCGTCTCGGTGCCGCACCCACGCGGGCTGGGTGTCGCCCTGAGCAACCAGCCGTCGCAGAAGCTGCGGTTCGCCTACATGGGGGTGTTCCGGTCGCCGGTCGCGGAGCGGCTGCTGCTCGGCGCGAACGGCACGGTGCTGCGCCAGATGATGCGCCCGATCGGCGCCCGGGCCGGCCTGTACGCCACGGCCATGCGCGAGCCGGGCCGGCTCACCGGCGCCCTGAACTGGTACCGCGCCCTCAACCGGGGCCAGCTCGGCGCGGTCGGCAAGATCACCGTGCCCACCACGTACGTGTGGAGCGACGGCGACCCGGTGGTCGGCCGGCCGGCCGCGCTGGCCACCGCGAGCTGGGTGGCGGCCGACTACCGGTTCGTCACGCTGCGCGGGATCGGGCACTGGATCCCCGAGGAGGCGCCCCGCGCGCTGGCCGACGTCACCCTGGCCCGGATCGGCGTTTGACGCTGTTCACCAGCGGGAAACCATGCGGCCACCGAGGAGGAGGTTCGATGGCCGCCGAGAAGCGACGGATGAAGCACGAATCGGAGAAGCAGCGGTGGGACCGGAACTTCGCGGACCTGCTGCAGGAGCTGCGCGTGGCACAGACGGGCGTGCAGATCCTCTTCGCGTTCCTGCTGACCCTGCCGTTCAGCAACGGCTTCCCCAAGACCACGGCCTTCCAGAAGGACACGTACATCGTGGCGCTGCTGGCCGCCGCGGCCGCCACCGCGATGATCATCTCGCCGGTGGCGTTCCACCGGGCGCTGTTCCGCCAGGGCCGCAAGCCGGAGCTGGTCCGGTACGCGCACAAGATGGCCACCGGCGGCCTGGCGTTCATGCTGATCTCGATGGTCAGCAGCGTGCTGCTGATCACTGACTACCTGGTCAGCCGCTGGGTGGCGCTGGTGCTGACCGGCATCGCCGCGGCGTTCTTCCTGACCTTCTGGGCCGCCGTCCCCTGGGCCCGCCGCAACTGGGTCGACGACGACGACGAGGACGACGACGCGGAGTTCGGGGAGCAGGCGGCCGAGCCTAGCGAGGCCGCGCGGGCCTGAGCCCGAGATCCTTCAGCTCGAGGGCGGCCAGCGCCCGCACCGCGGCGGCGTCGCCGTTGCGCCACGACTGGGCGATGTCCGGGCCCAGCTTGGTGAGCTCGTTCAGCGGCCGGCCGGCCAGGGCCCGCAACGCCAGCAGGTCCTGGCCGGCCGGCTCGTCGCGGACCTTGGCGGCCACCGCGGCCCGGCGCATCCAGCGCAGCCGGGCCGGCAGCCAGAGGAACAGCACGAGCGCCAGCGGGACGGCGACGATCAGCAGGGCCATGGTCAGCGCCAGGTTGTCCACGACCTCCTGCTGCTGGCGGCCGGCCTCGGCCAGGGAGTTGGCGGCCTCGGCGGCGCTGTTGAAGGGCGCGGTCAGGTCGTCGCCGACCAGCGGCACCCGGCCCACCTTGCCGCCGATGTCGCCCAGGTTGCCGGCGATGCCGGTGCCCGCCTCCTGCAGCTTCTGCCCGGGGACGCCGAGTTTCTCGACCATGTCGTTGATCCAGACGCCGGCCCGGATCCACGCGTAGATCCAGAACACGACCAGGAGATCGGTGAGCAGCTGGCGGACGGCGGTGGGCAGCCGGTCGGCGTACATCTTCACGCGCGACAGCGTCCCACGGAGCGGCTAGGAACGCTTGGCCGCGCACTCCGGGCAGGTGCCGAAGATCTCCATGGTGTGCGAAACGTCGACGAAGCCGTGCCGGCCGGCGACCTTCTCCGCCCAGGTCTCGACGGCCGGGCCCTCCACCTCGACGGCCCGCCCGCAGGAGCGGCACACCAGGTGATGGTGGTGGCCCTGGCTGCACCGGCGGTAGAGGTGCTCGCCGCCGGGCGGGCGCATCACGTCGATCTCGCCGGCGTCGGCCAGGCCCTGCAGCGTGCGGTAGACGGTGGTCAGGCCCACGCGCTCGCCGCGCTCGCGCAGGATGGCGTGCAGGTCCTGGGCGCTGTTGAAGCCCTCGGCGTCGGCGAGGACCGCGCTGACCGCACTGCGCTGCTTGGTGTTCCGGACGACGGTGCTGTCCTCGCTCACGAGGCTGTGCCTCCTTTCGTCATGCGCTCCCGGCCCTCGCGGTCCCGGCCGCGGGGCGTTGCGGCCAGGCGTCGCTCGGTGCAGTCGCTCATGACCCTTCCCTCGCGTGGCTGACGGCGTCGGCGACGATGTGGGCCACGTGTTCGTCCACGAGTGAGTATGCGATCTCGCGGCCCCGCCGGGCCCCGCGCACCACGCCGGCGCCGCGCAGCACCCGCAGGTGCTGCGAGACCAGCGGCTGGGGCGCGCCGAGCTTCTCCACCAGCTCGTGCACGCACCGTTCGCCCGCGCCGAGCTCCGCGACGATCGCCACCCGGATCGGCGCCGACAGCGCCCGCAGCAGCTCGCCGGCCGCCTCGTACGCCTCGTAGCCGGTCGTGGTCACCGGGTTCACGTTACTGCTCACGGTTGCGTCCGCAGCACGACCTCGGGCGGTTCGAGCTGCGCCGCGGTGCGCTGGTGGGCCGGGTGCAGCCGGCGGCGCAGCATCCGCCAGGTGCCCGCGGCCACGGTCACCGCGACGAAGGCGGCGATGGCCAGGATGACGATGGTGGCGCCCGGCGCGGTGTCCACCTCGCCGGCCACCCACACACCGGCGGCGGCCGCGGTCACGCCGATCACCATGGCCGCGGCCATGGTGGCGCGGAACCCGCGGGTGACCTGCTGGGCGGCCGCCACCGGCACCACCATCAGCGCGCTGACCAGCAGCAGGCCGACGGTGCGCATGGCGATCGTGACGGTCACGGCGGTGGTCACGGCCATCAGCAGATTGAGGGTACGGACCGGAAGGCCGGACACCCGCGCGTACTCCTCGTCGTGGCAGACGGCGAACAGCGCCTGCCGCAGGCCCAGCATCGCCACCAGCACCGCGACGCCGAGCCCGGCGATGACGATCAGGTCCGGCCGCGACGTGGTGGTCAGCGAGCCGAACAGGAACTGCATCAGGTTGGCGTTGCTGCTGTCGTCGGAGAGCCCGACCAGCATCACGCCGCCCGCGATGCCGCCGTAGAACAGCAGCGCCAGGGCCAGGTCGCCGGAGGTGCGGCCGCGCTCGCGCACCAGCTCCACCCCGATCGCGCCGACCACGGCGACGACCACCGCGGTGAGCACGGGGGACTGGTTCAGCAGCAGGCCCACGCCGACCCCGGTGAGCGCTACGTGGCCGATGCCGTCGCCGATCAGCGACAGCCGCCGCTGCACCAGGTAGATGCCCAGCGCCGGCGCGATCAGCCCGATGATCAGCGCGCCGACCAGCGCGCGCACCATGAAGTCGTAGGCGAACAGGTCCATCAGCCGGCCATTCGATCGGTGGGCGCCACGCAGATCCCGGCCCGCTCGGCCTCGGCGTGCGGGTGGACGTGGTCGTGGCCGGGCTCGGCGTGGTGCCCGGCGGGCTCGGGCACCGCGCCCTCGTAGGCGATCCGGCCGTGGTGCACCACGACCGCCTTGTCGATGAGCGGCTCGATCGGACCGAGCTCGTGGGCGACCAGCACGATCGTGCCGCCCCGCCCGGCGAAGCGGCCCAGCGCGCCGGCGAACGCGTCCTGGCTGGCGACGTCCACGCCGGCGGTGGGCTCGTCCAGGATCAGCAGGTCGGGTCGCCCGGCCAGGGCCCGGGCGATCAGGGTGCGCTGCTGCTGGCCGCCGGACAGGGTGCCGACCGGGTCGGCGATCCGGTCCAGCAGGCCCACGTCGGT
The DNA here is from genome assembly GCF_016862275.1 of Actinoplanes nipponensis. Taxonomy (GTDB): domain Bacteria; phylum Actinomycetota; class Actinomycetes; order Mycobacteriales; family Micromonosporaceae; genus Actinoplanes; species Actinoplanes nipponensis. The sequence goes on from NZ_BOMQ01000053.1 coordinate 133,345, forward strand.
CAGCGCCGCGCGGACCGCCTCCCGGTCGGCCGCGCCGGCCGGGCGGAAGATGCCCCGGCGGGCCAGCCGCCCGGAGGCCACGACCTCGCCGACGGTCGCGGGCACGCCGCTGCCGGCGCCCATCCGCTGCGGGACGTAGCCGATCCGGGCCCACTGCCGGAACCGGCGCTGCGGGGTGCCGAAGAGGGTGACCTCTCCGGCCTCCAGCGGCACCAGGCCGAGGACCGCCCGGATCAGGGTGGACTTGCCGGAGCCGTTGGCGCCCAGGACGGCCACGACCTGACCCGGCTGGACGTCCAGGTCGATGTCGTGCAGGACGGCGCGGCCGCCGTACGAGACGGCGGCGTGCGAGACGGTCAGGACGCTCATGACGGACATCCCAGGGCTGCGGTCAGGGCGCTGAGGTTGGCGCGCATGACGGTGAAGTAGTCCGAGCCCGCTTCGGTGATGCCCTCGATGGGGTCGAGGACCGCCGTCCGGGCGCCGACCTCGCGGGCGATGGTCTCGGCGACCTTGGGGCTCACCAGCGTCTCGAAGAAGATGGTGGTGGTGCCGGTGGACCGGGCCTGCTCGGCCACCCGGGCCAGGCGCTGCGGCGACGGCTCGGACTCCGGCGAGATGCCGGTGATGCCGACCTCGGTGAGCCCGTAGCGGTCCGCGAGGTAGTGGAACGCGGTGTGGCTGGTGACGATCTCCCGCCGCGCGCAGGTCCTCAGGGCGGCGGCGTACTCGGCGTTCAGCTTGTCCAGCTCGCCGTGCAGCGTCGCCGCCCGCGCGGTGTACTGGGCCGCCCGGGCCGGGTCGGCCTGTCCCAGGCGCTCGGCGAGCTTGTCGGCGATCGTGGCGAACCGCACCGGGTCGAGCCAGACGTGCGGGTCCTTCGCGCCCTCGGCGTGCTCGGGCTCGCCGGGCACGTGCTCGTGCTCGTCGGCGGCCGGGCTCAGCAGCGGCACCACCGAGCCCACGTCCAGCGCCCGGTCCGCGGCCTCCTGGGCGACCGCCTCATCGACCGCCGGCTGGAAGCCCGCGAGGTGCACGACGAGCCCGGCGTCGCTGATCGCGGCGACCTGGCGGGGATTGAGCTCGACGTCGTGCGGCTCGGACCCGGGCTTGGTCAGCTCGGTGACCGTGACGGCGTCCGCCCCGATGCGCCGGGCGAGGAACTCCAGCGGGTAGAAGGCGGTCACCACGGCCAGGCGCCCGTCCGCGCCGAACCCGCCCGACTCGTCGCCGCAGCCGGCGCCGGCGGCCGCCAGCAGGACGGCGGCGGTGGCCGCGAGCAGGCGACGGCGGGGCATCATGCCACCCACTGTGCGCCGTATTGGTAATGATTGTCAAAAGCGCATGAGTCAGATCGCCTTGGCCACGACCGCGGCGAACAGCAGCGCCAGCATGATCACGCGGACCGCGCGGACCGACGGCGACTGCACCGGCCACGTCGTGAAGGTCAGCGCGACCAGCGCGGCGCCCAGCAGGAACAGCAGCGCGGCGCCGATGATGCCGGGCAGGAACAGGCCGGCCAGCAGCACCGCGAGGGCCACCACGAAGGCCGTCGTCGGGTTGACCCGGGCCAGCCGGCGCAGCAGGTTGTCGGACGGGGACGGTGTCACGTCGGCGCCTCTCCTCGGTGCGTAGGCTCAGCCCCATGCTGGTGCTCAACCGCTTCGTCGTTCCACCGGACACGCAGGACTCGTTCACCGGACGGGCGCACGCCGCCCTCGCCGCCCTCGCGGAACGGCCCGGCTATCTCTCCGGCCGGCTCACCCGCGCGCTGGACGACCCGGCCTACTGGACCCTGGTCACCGAATGGGAGTCCGTGGGAGCCTACCGGCGCGCGCTCGGCGGCTTCGACGTGAAGGTGCACGCCACCCCGCTGCTGTCGGAGTCGCTGGACGAGCCGTCCGCGTTCGAGACCCTGGCCTCGGCCGGGCCGGGCGGCGCGGTCGAGGTGACGGCCAGCGACCGGGCCGCGGAACCCTGGCGCTGAGCCGTACGCTTGATCCCATGACCCTCCTCGGGCAGCAGCCGCCACCGCCGCCGCAGGGCCCGGGTGTGTTCCCGCCCTTCCCCGCACCGCCGGTCGAGGGCCGGGGCCGGCGCGTCGGCCTGGGCCTCGGGCTCGGCGCCGGCGTCCTCGTGCTGGTCTGCGGCGGCGGGGTGGCCGCCGCGGTCGGGCTCACCACCGTGATGACCAGCGCCCTCAACGAGCAGGCCGAGGTGGTCGTGGGCGACTACCTCGACGCGCTGCGCGACCGCGAGTGGTCCCAGGCCTACGACCAGCTCTGCGACGAGGCCAAGGGCGAGGAGAGCGAGTCCCAGTTCATCAGCCGGGTCTCCACCGGCGAGCCGATCACCTCCTGGGACGTGGGCGAGGTCGAGCTGGTCCGGCTGTCCGCGCCGGTCGCGGTCACCTACGCCGACGGCGACACCGCCGACCTGCGCGCCTATCTGGGGCAGGACCGCCAGACGGGCGGGTTCGAGGTGTGCAGCGTCGAGGAGTAATCTCCTCATTTTGTCCGACTCCGACGTCCCCGCCGACAACCAGCCGGCGTAGGAGGAACATGCCCGCCGAACGTATCGACGCCGTCGTCAGCCTGGCCAAGCGCCGGGGCTTCGTCTTTCCCTCCAGCGAGATCTACGGGGGCACCCGGTCGGCGTGGGACTACGGTCCGCTCGGCGTGGCGCTGAAGGAGAACGTCCGCCAGCAGTGGTGGAAGACGATGGTCCAGCAGCGCGACGACATCGTCGGCCTGGACTCCGCCGTCATCCTGGCCCGCGACGTGTGGGCCGCCTCCGGGCACCTCGAGGCGTTCGTCGACCCGCTGACCGAGTGCCAGTCGTGCCACAAGCGGTTCCGCGCCGACCACCTGGAGGAGGCGTACGAGCACAAGCACGGCACGCCGCCCGGGTCGCTGACCGAGCTGAACTGCCCCAACTGCGGCAACAAGGGCACCTTCACCGAGCCGAAGATGTTCAACGGCCTGATGAAGACGTACCTGGGCCCGACCGAGAGCGCCGAGGGGCTGCACTACCTGCGCCCCGAGACCGCCCAGGGCATCTTCGTCAACTACAACAACGTGGCGACCGCCGCCCGCAAGAAGCCGCCGTTCGGCATCGCGCAGGTCGGCAAGTCGTTCCGCAACGAGATCACCCCGGGCAACTTCATCTTCCGGACCCGCGAGTTCGAGCAGATGGAGATGGAGTTCTTCGTCCCGCCGGGCTCCGACGAGCAGTGGCACGAGTACTGGCTGCAGCAGCGCTGGGACTGGTACCGCGACCTCGGCCTGTCCGAGGGCAACCTGCGCTTCTTCGAGCACCCGAAGGAGAAGCTGTCGCACTACTCGAAGCGGACCGTCGACATCGAGTACCGCTTCCAGTTCGGCGGCACCGACTTCGCCGAGCTCGAGGGCATCGCCAACCGCACCGACTTCGACCTGACCACCCACTCCAAGCACTCCGGGGTGGACCTGAGCTTCTTCGACCAGGAGAAGCAGGAGCGCTGGGTGCCGTACGTCATCGAGCCCGCGGCCGGCCTGACCCGCGCGGTGCTGGCCTTCCTGCTCGAGGCGTACGACGAGGACGAGGCGCCCAACACCAAGGGCGGCGTGGACAAGCGCACGGTCATGCGCTTCGACCCGCGGCTCGCCCCGATCAAGGTCGCCGTGCTGCCGCTGTCACGCAACCCGGAGCTGTCGCCCAAGGCCCGCGGCCTGGCCGACCTGCTGCGCAAGCGCTGGATGGTGGAGTTCGACGACTCGCAGGCGATCGGGCGCCGCTACCGGCGCCAGGACGAGATCGGCACGCCGTTCTGCGTCACGGTCGACTTCGACACCCTCACCGACGACGCGGTGACGGTCCGCGACCGCGACACCATGAAGCAGGAGCGGGTGGCGCTGGACCAGATCGAGCGCTACCTGATCGAGCGTCTGCCCGGCTGCTGAGCGGTCAGAACTCGAAGCCTCCTGGCCGGTCGTTGCGATCGGCCAGGAGGCCGGCCAGGATCGCCACGGCGATCTCGGCCGGGGCGCGGCTGCCGATGTTCAGCCCGACCGGGCGGTGCACCCGGGCGATGTCCTCGTCGCCGACGCCGAGCTCCTTGAGCGCCGCGACGTGCGGGCCCTCGTGCTTGGGGTTGCCCACGATGCCCACCCAGCGGGGGCGGCCGGCCAGCACCTCCTTGAGCACCGCGCCGATCTCCGGCCGGTGGTGATCGGTCAGCACGACGTCGGTGTGCTCGTCGATGCGGGCCGCCGCGAGGTCGCTGACGAAGGTGTCGCCGTGCGGCCGCGGCGGGCCGAGCAGCCGGGTCGGGTCGGGCTCGACCAGCACCGAGCGGAAACCGAGTTCGACGCCGAAGCGCAGCAGCACCTCGGCGACCGGCGAGGAGAAGACGGCGACCAGGCGCCGGGGGTTCTGCTTGGGGTCCACGTTTTGACTCTGCCAGAAGGGCGTGTGCCATGCTCGACGGCGTGACTTCCGCTCTCACCACCGCGCCGCTGACGCTGGGCAAACACGAGGTGTGGCCGCCCGTGGTCCTGGCGCCGATGGCCGGCATCACCAACGTCGCGTTCCGCAAGCTCTGCCGCGAGCAGGGCGGCGGCGTCTACGTCTGCGAAATGATCACCACGCGGGCCCTGGTCGAGCAGATCCCGAAGACGCTGAAGATGATCGCGTTCGGCCCGGACGAGGAGTTCCGCAGCCTCCAGCTCTACGGCGTGGACCCGGACGTGACCGCCCGGGCCGTGCGGATGGTCGCCGAGGAGGGCTGGGCCGACCACATCGACCTCAACTTCGGCTGCCCGGTGCCGAAGGTCACCCGCCGCGGCGGCGGCAGCGCCCTGCCCTGGCGGCGCAAGCTGTTCGGCCGCATCGTCAAGCAGGCGGTCGAGGCGGCGGCGCCGGCCGGCATCCCGCTGACCATCAAGATGCGCAAGGGCATCGACGAGGACCACCTGACCTACGTCGAGGCCGGGCTGATCGCTCAGGAGGCCGGCGTGGCGGCGGTGGCGCTGCACGCCCGTACGGCGGAGCAGCGCTACTCGGGCACCGCCGACTGGGACGCGATCGCCACCCTCAAGCAGGCGCTGGACGTGCCGGTGCTGGGCAACGGCGACATCTGGGAGGCGTCGGACGCCATCCGGATGGTCGAGCACACCGGCGTCGACGGCGTGGTCGTGGGCCGCGGCTGCCTGGGCCGGCCCTGGCTGTTCAAGGACCTGCAGGCGGCGTTCGAGGGCCGGGTCTCGCAGGAGCTGCCCACGCTGGGCGAGGTCGCGGCGATCATGTCCCGGCACGCCCACCTGCTGGTGCAGGCGCTGGGCGACGAGCGCCACGGCTGCGCGGACTTCCGCAAGCACATCGCCTGGTACCTGAAGGGCTTCCCGGTCGGCGGCGACCTGCGCCGGGCCCTGGCCATGGTCAAGTCGCTGGCCGAGCTGGACGGCCTGCTGGCGCAGCTGGAACACGACGCGCCGTTCCCGCGCGAGTCGCTGGGTCAGCCCCGCGGCCGGATCAACGCGCCGGGCAAGGTGTCGCTGCCGTACGGCTGGCTGGAGAGCCGCGACGACGACACGGTGCCCGAGGGCGCCGAGATGGAGAACAGCGGAGGATGACGTACCCGATCGTGGAGCTGCGGCAGTACACGCTGCACCCGGGCCGGCGCGACGAGCTGATCGAGCTGTTCGACCGCGAGCTGGTGGAAACCCAGGAGGACGCCGGGATGGCGGTGCTGGGCCAGTTCCGCGACCTGCGCGACCCGGACCGGTTCGTCTGGCTGCGCGGCTTCGCGGACATGCCCGCCCGGGCGGCGGCCCTGGCCCGCTTCTACGGCGGACCGGTCTGGGCGGCACATCGCGACGCGGCGAACGCCACGATGATCGACTTCGACGACGTGTTGCTGCTCCGGCCGCTGGGTGCGGGCTTCCCGGTGCCGGCGACCCGCGGTTCGGCGCTGCCCTCGTCCCGTTTCGTAGCGACCCTGCACTTCGCCGACGCGCCGTTCGAGACGTTCCCGGAGCCGGAGCTGCCGCCGCTGGCGAGCTTCACGACGGCGTACGAGAAGAACACCTTCCCGGCGCTGCCGGTCCGCGAGGGGGAGCACGCGTACGTGTGGTTCGCCCGTTTCGACGACCAGGACGCGATGGACGAGCACCTCGCGCGGGTCGACCCGGCGGCGACGGTGCTGCCGCTGGCCCCGACCGCCCGGTCCCGGCTGCGCTAGACGTACGCCGTGCCGCCGTCCGCCGCCAGGCCGGCCGCGATCTCGGCCATGACCCCGCGCCACTGCCGTTCGTCCTGCGGCGGCAGCACGTCGTCCCACACCGGCAGGCACGTGCCCCGCAGCTGCATCATCCCGGCCTGCCGGGCGATCAGCCACAGGTGCAGGTGCGCGCCGCCGTCGCCCCACTTGTCGACGTGCACCGGGGCGATCCCGCCCAGGGCCATGACGGCCCGCTCGACCCGCTGCAGCATGGGCCCGGGCTCGGCGGACCGCTCCGGCGGCAGGTCGTGCAGGTCGTAGTGGCACTCGAGGCGCTCACCACGTGCCCACGAAGGCGTCCACGGCGGCGGTGACGTCGCGGAGCACCTCCACCGACCGCACCGGGTCGTCAGCGATCTCCATGCTGTGGTCGGCGTCGCGGGCCTCGTGCACCGGCCGGCCGAGATCGCGGGCGATCCCGGGGTCCCACGAGGGGTCGGCCACGCTGCCGACCAGCAGGAACGGCGCCGTGGCGCGGCGCAGGTCGGCCGGCAGCGGCGAATCCCGCAGCACGGGGGTGAGCCAGACGGCGGGCAGGCTCCGGTCCGCCGCGACCCCGGCGGCGAAGGCGCCCATCGACTTGCCGACCAGGGCGATGTCCGGCGTGCTCTCCTGGTCGAGCAGCCGGCTGACGTGCGCCTGGACGAAGGTCCGCAGCCGGGTGGACCAGGCGTGCCAGTCCTGGCCGGCCGGCTCCGGCGGGCGCTCGGGCCAGCGGACCTCCCGGGTCGTCCAGCCGTGCTTGTGGAGCACGGCGCGGGCGAAGTGCAGCAGCGGCCGTTCCGGTGAGTAGCGGAGGCCGGGAAGCAGGAGCGCGAGCCGCGGTGACGGCGATCCTCTGTCGGGCACGCCGCGATGGTATGCCGCAGCCGCATGCCCGCCAGGGCGACGGGCCTCGGGCCGGGTGGCGGCACACCGGGTGACCGCAGCCGTCTGCTCGGGCCCGGCAAACGCCCGAATGGCTGATCTCGGGCGGGAACCGGACCTCCACAATGTGCGAGTGGAAAACCAGACATCGGTGTGGACCCGGCTGAGCGCCGTGCAGAAGGCCGGCATCGCCGTCGCGACCGTGGCGCTGAGCGCCGCCGGGGCGTTCGGGGTGGTGCGGGCGGTCGGCGGCGACTCCGGCCCGTCCGCGGCGACCCCGGCCTGGCAGCCGGTGGCCTCGGCCCCGGCCGCCGCGGGTTCGGCGCCGGCGTCCGCGGCCGTCCCGTCGTCCGGGGTGCAGAAGCGCAAGATCACCGAGACCGAGCCGATCAGGTTCACCTCGCGCACGGTCAAGGACAACTGGCTGCCCAAGGGTGTCCGGGAGCCGCGCACCGCCGGCATCGACGGGGTGCGGACCAAGACGTACGAGGTGACCTTCGTCGACGGGCGCGAGACCAAGCGCAAGCTGCTCAAGTCCGTGGTGACCCGCGAGCCGGTGCCCCAGGTGGTCGCGGTCGGCACCAACACCGGGCCGGACAGCTCCCGGTAGCCGCCGGCCGGGCGGCGGGGAGGACGCGCCGCGCCGTTCCCCGCCGCCGGCCGGTCACACGTCGAGGTCGTTCTCGATGCGCTTGAGCTGGTGCCGGGCCATCGCCAGGTTCGAGCGGTCCCGGCGCAGCGCCACGTACAGGAACAACCCCTTGCCGGACCGGCTGGTCAGCGGCCGGATCAGGTGGTACTGGCTGTCCAGCGTGATGAGGATGTCCTCGATCTTCTCCGTGATGTTGAGCATCTCCATCGCCCGCAGCTTGGCGCGGACCACGTCCGTGTTGCCCGCCGCCGCGACCGTCAGGTCGAGCTCCTTGCCGCCGCCGACCGTGCCCAGCGCCATGCCGCTGGTGTGGTCGACCAGCGCGACGCCGACCGCGCCGTCGATGTCCATGATCTCTTTGAGTGCGGTGTCCATGTCAGCCATGAGATTCCTCTTTCGTGGGGTGGGGTCAGCCGGCTTGCCGGCCGCGGAAGGTGCCCTGCAGGGTCGCCATCGGCGTGCGCCGGGCCAGCGGTATCGACGGCCCGCTGCGGGCCGGGAGCGGTTGGTGGTCCGGCGCCGGCGCCTCGAGGACGAGGATCGCCACCAGCCGCCGGACCGCCCGGCGGGCCTCGAGATGGACCATGGCCAGGTTGGCGTTCCCGGACGTGACCAGCGTCAGCAGGGCGTTCGGGCCCGCGGTGTACGAGGTGATGTATCCGCCGTCGCACTCGACCACGGACTCACGCAGCTCGCCGTGGTTGACGGCGTGCGCGAAGCGGCGGGCGAGGGCGAGGTGGGCGGCGGCCAGGGCAGCCAGGCTGTCCGGCTCGATGCCGTGCGCATCGTGCGCGACGACCATGCCGTCGGTGGTGGCCAGGACACTGCCGGAGAGCTCGGGCACCCTGGCGCGCAGCCGGCCGAGCTCGGTCAGTACTGCCGGATCCACCGTCATCCTCGGTCTCTCCTTCCTGGTTCGGGCCGTCTTCCGCAGGGCGGCGCCCGCGTCATCGCAGGGCTTTCAGCGCGGTGCGGATCCGTTTGAGCAGCACCTCGTCGGTGCCGGGGTGCATCTGCGTGGTGTCCGCGGCGATCTCCTTGGGCAGCTTCGCCCCCGGCTTGCGCCGGGCCAGCCGCGGCGGCCGGTACCCCGGCCCGGTCTCCGTGGCCGCCCCGGGCGGGTCACCCGAGGCCGGGGCCGGTCGCTGCCCGACGATGATGGGTACGGTCGGACCGTCCCCGGGCAGCCGGGCCGGCCGGGGTACGTCCACAGCGGTGCCCCGGACCCGCGGCGGCCGGACCAGGTCGGGGCCGTCGCCGGCGCGCTCGCGTACCCGCGGGGGCTCGATCAGGCCGAGCGCCGCCAGCCGGCGCAGCTCCTGGATCGTGGCGTAGCCGGCCCGGCCGAGCAGCTGGGCCAGGTCCGCCGGGGTGCGCTGGCCGTCGGCGTGCACCAGCAGCTCCCACTGCGCCGCGGTGAGCGTGATCCGTTCGACCGGCGGGCGGGGCACCGGGATCACCGGGGCCGTGTCGAGCTGCGGGTGCGGGTAGATCTCGTCCAGCAGCCGGCCCCGGCGGCGGGCCTCGCGGACCACCGCGGCGGGGTCGACCTGCACGATCCGGCCCAGCCAGTGCGCGGCGCCGGCCAGGAACTCGACCGGCGCCGAGGCGGGGCCGAGGGCGAAGTACGCCGCGTCGTAGGTCGCGCCGAGCACGCACAGCTCCAGCTCGCCCTGGGTCAGGTGCCCCTGCTCGAGCAGGATCGGCCCGACCCGGGCGTGCGAGGTGCCGGCGTCCAGGGCGGCCTGCCAGGTGCGCGCGGCCAGCCGGCCGGAGGCCGTCAGCAGTTCGCCGACGCCGGGCGCGGCCGGCGACTCGGCGTAGGTCACCTGTCCCTCGGTGAGGTAGACGGTGCCGCCGGGCTGGCCGCCCACCACCAGCGCGCCGGTCTGCCGCTCGCCCGCTGCCTGCGTGAGCAGGCGCCCGGGCGCAGCGGTCTTCGAGGCCTTCACCGTCACTCCTTCCCACCGGGTCGGTACGCGGCATCAGGTCGCCACGAGGTCCTCGGCGAGCGCCTGCATGCGGCGCCGGGCCACGGCGAGGTTGCCGCGGACCCGGTCCAGCCACACGTAGAGCACCAGCCGGCTGTCGAAATCGGTCTGGACGAGCCGCAGCAGGTGGTAGCCCCCCGCGGTCGTGATGATCAGGTCTTCGAGCAGGTCGTGCGGTATCGCCGAGACGAACAGCGACCTGCTCTGGGCGGCCTGCACGACGTCCGCCGTGCCCGCGGCCGCCGCGTCGTGGTCGGAGTTGGGTGCGGCTCCGGTCGCGGCGACCGGGAAGCCGGTGGTGTAGTCGACGATGCTGGCGCCGATCGCGCCCGGTATCGCCATGGCCTCCTGCAGGCAGTTCTCAACCCCGGGCACATCTCTCCTCAGCCGAGCGATGCTCCCGCCGTTCGCCGTACCCGGCCGTTGGCGGGACTGCCGGGCTCCTTTGCCACGGCCGGCCGGGGTGGTGCTGGTCGAGCCGGTCCCGGATCTTGCCGTCCGCGCCGTCACAATGGGCCATCCTGCGGCCACGTCGGGATCTTCGGTCGCACCCGTTGTGCGTCATCGTCTTCGATGCTCATCTCGTTGTGGATGCGCGTGGTCGGCCGCGCCGGGCGGCAGCGTCCCGGTACGCCCGCCCTCGACTCCTCGGACCGACGGCATCGACCTTTGCGGGGAGTCTGTGGTGCCATTGCGGGGCAGGGCGCACGGGCGGTGCGTCGTTCCGTCGTCATCCCGCCGCCGGGTGCGCGTAACATGATCGCCACTTTCGATGGCGTCACGTGAGGGAGAGCCGATGCCCAGTCAGTGGGAGCAGGTCGTTGTCGACGCGGAGGACCCGGCACGGCTGGCCCGCTGGTGGGCGGAGGCCCTGGGCTATCGGATCGTGCACGAGGAGCCGGACGAGGTGGAGATCCGGCGTACCCCCGACACCCTGCCCGGCCTGCTGTTCACGCCCGTGCCGGAGGCCAAGAAGGGCAAGAACCGCCTGCACCTCGACCTGCGCCCGGACGACCAGGAGGCCGAGGTCGAGCGGCTGGTGGACATGGGCGCCCGGCCGGTGGACATCGGCCAGCACGACGTGAGCTGGGTGGTGCTCGCCGACCCGGAGGGCAACGAGTTCTGCGTGCTGTCCTCGCGCAAGCCCCCGGCTAGTACCTGAACTGACCGATCAGCCCCTGGATCTCGTCCGCGGCGGCGCTGACCCGCTCGGCCGAGCGCCGGGTGGTGTTCGCGCTCTCGGCGGTCTCCCCGGTGGACGCGGTGATGCCGGTGACCGTGCCGCTGATCTCGGTGGCCGCGGTGGACACCTCGCCGACGTTGCGGGCCATCAGCTCGGTGGTCGCCGACTGCTCCTCGACCGCCACGGCGATGGTCCGCTGGCCGTCGTCGATGCGGGTGATGACCCCGGCGATGGCGTCGATGGCGGCCGCCGTCCGGCCGGTCATGTCCTGGATGGCGGCGATCCGGGCGGTGATGTCGCTGGTCGCCCGCGCGGTCTCCTGGGCCAGGTCCTTGACCTCGGAGGCGACGACGGCGAAGCCCTTGCCCATGTCGCCGGCCCGGGCCGCCTCGATCGTGGCGTTGAGCGCGAGCAGGTTGGTCTGCTCGGCGATCGCGGTGATCAGCCGCACGATGTCGCCGATCTCCCGGCTGGCGTCGCTGAGCGTGCCGACCAGGGTCGTGGTGGCGGCGGCGTTCTCGCTGGCGGTCGCCGTCGTGGTCGCGGCGTCCGTGGTCTGCCGGGCGATCTCCCGGATGGAGGCCGACAGCTCCTCGGTCGCGGCCATCATGTCGGTCACCGAATGCGACACCTGCCGCGCCGCGCTGTCGGCGCTGCGGGCCTGCCCGGAGGTCTGCTCGGCCGAGGCGTCCAGCCGCCCGGCCAGGTCGCGCAGGTCGCCGCTGGCCGCGGTCAGCGCGCCGGCGCCGGCCGCCGTGGCGGCCACGGTGGTGCGGATGGCGGCGAGGGCCTCGTTCAGCGCCCGGGCCATCTCGCCGAGTTCGTCCCGGCGCGCGACCGGCACCTCGACGGTCAGGTCGCGGCCGGCGGCGGCCCGCAGCGCGGCCACCATCTGCCGCAACGGGCCGCGCACGGCCCGGATGGTGAGCAGCGCGGCCGCGGCCGTGAGGCCCGCTCCGGCCAGCCCGGCGGCCAGGATGAGCCAGTCGCTGGTACGCCCGGAGTCGTCGCCGATACGTCCTGCATCCTGCACCGCGGCCAGCATCGCGTCGTCGATGGCGCCGAGGTCCTCCTCCAGCGCCCCGAAGCTGTCCAGGAACTCCGGCAGCTTCGCCGCGGCGGCGGCATGATCGGTCGCGGCCAGCGCCACCAGCCCCTGGGCCGCCTCCCCGTACGCCACGACCTCGGGTCGCACCCGTGCGTACTCGGTGGCGAGCGTGGGCGGCGCCGCGGCCGCGGCCGCGTCGTACTTGGTCACCAGGGTCTCCACGTGCTCGCTCACCTCCGCCACGGCGTAGGCCTCCCGCTGCGCCGCGGTGGTGGCGTAGAGCGCCGACATGACGTCGGCGCGCAGGCCGTCGTGCATCATGTCGGCGTTCCACTGGCTGCTCATGCCGTCGCTGATCGCTGCCATGTCGGCGGTGGCCTTGGCCTGGTTCGCCGATCCCCACTGCGCGACGATGCCGACCAGGGCCACCGAGGCCACGCCTATCACCGCCATGAGCACCAGCCGGGCGACGATGGTGAACCGTGACCGGGTGTGCGAATCGGACTCCACATCATTCGCATCGGCCGGTGGGACGGACGCCTTAGGGTGGGGACATGACGGACGGCGATGCCCATCGCTGGGTGCGCGAGCCCGCCAAGGACAGCGGTTACGGGCGCACCCAGTACGAGCGTGACCGGGCCCGCGTCCTGCACTCCGCCGGCTTCCGCCGGCTCGCCGCCAAGACCCAGGTGCACACCGCCGGCTCCGACGACTTCCTGCGGACCCGGCTGACCCACTCGCTCGAGGTCGCCCAGATCTCCCGCGAGATGGGCGCCCGGCTGGGCTGCGACCCGGACGTGGTGGACGTGGCCGGGCTGGCCCACGACATCGGCCACCCGCCCTTCGGGCACAACGGCGAGGCCGCGCTGCACGCGGCCGCCCAGCCCTGCGGCGGCTTCGAGGGCAACGCGCAGACCCTGCGGGTGCTGACCCGGCTGGAGGCCAAGGTCGACGGCGCCGGGCTCAACCTCACCCGCGCCTCGCTCGACGCCAGCTGCAAGTACCCCTGGCCGCGGGTCCCCGGCCGGCGCAAGTTCGGCGTGTACGACGACGACCGCCCGGTCTTCGACTGGATCCGCCGCACCGCGCCCGCCGGCGAACGCCGCTGCCTGGAGGCCCAGGTCATGGACTGGGCCGACGACGTGGCCTACTCCGTGCACGACGTCGAGGACGGCGTGCACGGCCGCTACCTGTCGCTCCGGCCGCTGCTGCACGACGCCGGCGAGCGGGCCGAACTGTGCGCCGACGTGGCCGCCACCTACTCCGACGAGACGCCGGAGGCGCTGGGCGAGGCCCTGCGGCTGCTGCTGGCCGACGAGGTGGTGACCGCCGTCGCCGACTACGACGGCGGCTACCGCTCTCAGGTCGCCCTCAAACGGATGACCAGCGTCCTGACCGGCCGCTTCGTCTCCTCGGCGGTCGGCGCGACGCACAGCCGGCACGGCTCCGACCCGGTCCGCCGCTACGCCGTCGACCTCATCGTCCCGCGCACCGTCCGTAACCAGTGCGCGCTGCTCAAGGGCATGGCGCTGCGCTACGTGATGCGCGCCCGGGCCGCCGAGCAGTGGTACGAACACCAGCGCGAGATCCTCATCGACCTGGTGGCCGTCCTCGGCGAGCGCGCACCGGCGCACCTGGACCCGATGTTCGCCGAGCTGTGGAAGGCCGCGGAGACGGACGCGGCGCGGTTGCGCGTGGTCATCGACCAGGTCGCCTCGCTGACCGACCCGGCGGCCGTCGCCTGGCACCGGACCCTGATGGCAGCGGGCCGGTGAGGCGAGGCAGTATGTAGCCGTGGCGGGCAGGGTCAAGGACGAGGACATCGCGCTGGTCCGCGACCGGACCTCGATCGCGGACATCATCAACGAGACCGTGACGCTGCGCTCGGCCGGCGGCGGCAACCTCAAGGGGCTGTGCCCGTTCCACGACGAGAAGACCCCGTCGTTCACCGTCTCGCCCGCCCGAAATGTTTACTTTTGCCACGGCTGCGGGGCGGGCGGCGACGCCATCAAGTTCCTCATGGACGCCGAGCACCTGACCTTCCTCGAGTCCGTCGAGCGGCTGGCCGGCCGGGCCGGCATCCAGCTGCGCTACGACGAGTCCGGCTTCAAGAACGACGGCCCGCGCCAGCAGCCGGGCCAGAAGCAGCGCCTGATCGCCGCGCACGCCGCCGCCGCCCAGTTCTACGCCGAGCAGTTGTCCACGCCCGGCGCCCGCAAGGCCCGCGAGTTCCTCGCCCAGCGGGGCTTCGGCCGCGACGCCGCGGAGAAGTACGGCTGCGGCTTCGCCCCCGACGGCTGGGACCTGCTGGCCAAGCACCTGCGGCAGAAGGGCTTCACGGCCGAGGAGCTGACCGTCGGCGGCCTGGCCAAGCCGGCCCGTTCCGGCTCGCTCATCGACCGGTTCCGCCGCCGCCTGCTGTGGCCGATCCGGGACCTGACCGGCGACGTGATCGGCTTCGGCGCCCGCAAGCTGTTCGACGACGACGACGGCCCGAAGTACCTGAACACCCCGGAGTCGCCGCTCTACAAGAAGTCGCACGTGCTCTACGGCATCGACCACGCCAAGCGGGAGATGGCCAAGCAGGGCCGGGCGGTGATCGTCGAGGGCTACACCGACGTGATGGCCTGTCACGAGGCCGGCGAGCCGACGGCCGTGGCGACCTGCGGCACGGCCTTCGGTATCGACCACATCGGGGTGCTGCGGCGGCTGCTGATGGACAGCGACAGCTTCACCGGCGAGATCATCTACACCTTCGACGGGGACGCGGCCGGGCAGAAGGCGGCGCTGCGGGCGTTCGAGGAGGACCAGCGTTTCGTCGGGCGTACCTTCATCGCGGTCAGCCCGGACAACATGGACCCTTGCGAGCTGCGGCTGGCCCGCGGTGACCTGGCGGTCCGGGACATGATCGCGAGCCGGGAGCCGCTGGTCGACTTCGCGCTGCGGCAGACGCTGGCCCGCTTCGATCTGGACACCGTCGAGGGCCGGGTGGAGGCCATGCGCAAGGCCGCGCCGCTGGTGGCCAAGATCAAGGACCGGGAGAAGCGTCCCGAGTACGCCCGCAAGCTCGCCGGCGATCTGGGCATGGACCTGGAGCCCGTGCAGCGCGCGGTGGCCGCCGCCTCCGCGCCGGAGCAGTCCGGGGCGCCGACCCCGCGCCGGCCGGCCGACAGCCCGCAGCGCCTGGTGGAACGCGAGGCGCTGAAGCTGGCCCTGCAGTATCCGGTGCTGGCCGGCCCGATGTTCGACGCGCTCGGCCCGGAGTGCTACGGCGACGCGGTCTTCCAGGGCATCCGCAAGGCCATCGCGGCCGCCGGCGGGACCGCGGCGGCCACCGGCGGCGCCGGCTGGATCGAGTCGGTCCGCGACGCCTGTGACGATCTGGGCGGCAAGGCCCTGGTCGGCGAGCTGGCGGTGGTGCCGCTGCACGTCGACGGCGAGGCCGATCTGCGGTACGTGCAGGTGACGCTGGCCCGGTTGCAGGTGGGGGCGGTCACCACCCGGATCAAGGAGCTGAAGTCCAAGGTGCAGCGGATCAACCCGGTCGCCCACAAGGACGAGTACCTGGCCCTGGCCGGGGAGCTCTTCTCCCTCGAACAGCACGCGCGCGCCCTGCGCGACCAAGCGGCAGGTGGATTGTGAGTCTCTTCCGTCGGCGTCCCAAGCTCCCCGCCGCGCTGCGGCCGGCCCTCGAGGCGGAGGAACGCGTCCTGGCCTGGGCCCACGTCGGTGAGCCGGGCGACCAGGTGCTGGTGGCCACCAACCGGGGCCTGTGGCTGCCCGGCGGCGAGCGGCTCGGCTGGCACGAGATCCACAAGGTGGCCTGGTCCGGCCGTGAGCTGCTGATCACGCCGGCCGAGGTGGCCCAGCAGCGCGACGGTTACACCGTGCAGGTCGACGCGCCGGTGCGGGGCTTCCTGCTGCTGGAGCCGGGGGAGCTGCCCGACCAGGTGCGCACCCGGGTGACGCGGTCGGTGGCGTACACCTCGCACCACCCGCTGCCGCCCAACGGCGGCGTCCGGGTGGTCGGCCGCCGGGTCAGCGGGGTGGACGGCCTGAGCTGGGCGGTGCGGTACGACGCGAAGACGGCGGTGGACGCCGAGCCGATCATCGAGGTCACCGATCAGCTCGTGGGTTCGGCGCGGGAGGCCACCACCCCGCCGGCCTGATTTCTGTCGGACCCCTTCACTAGGGTCGGTCGGGTGACGCTCATTCACGCCCGGGGGCTGGTCAAACGGTTCGGCGACTTCACCGCGGTCGACGGCATCGACGTCGACGTGCAGCGCGGGGAGGCGTTCGGCTTCCTGGGCCCCAACGGCGCGGGCAAGAGCTCGACCATGCGCATGATCGGCTGTGTCTCGCCGCCCACCGGCGGTGTGCTGCGCATCCTCGACCTGGATCCGCACCGCGACGGCCCGGCGATCCGCGCCCGGCTGGGCGTCTGCCCGCAGCTCGACAATCTCGACCTCGAGCTGACCGTGCGGGAAAACCTGACCACGTATGCCCGCTTCTTCGGCATCCCGCGCAAGGTGGCCCGCGCCCGCGCCGACGAGCTGCTCGACTTCGTCCAGCTCACCGAGCGCGCCGGCAGCAAGGTCGAGCCGCTGTCCGGCGGCATGAAGAGGCGGCTGACGATCGCCCGGGCGCTGGTCAACGAGCCCGAGATCGTGCTGCTCGACGAGCCCACCACCGGCCTCGACCCGCAGGCCCGCCACCTGGTGTGGGAGCGGCTGTTCCGGCTCAAGCAGCAGGGGGTGACGCTCGTGCTGACCACTCACTACATGGACGAGGCCGAGCAGCTCTGCGACCGCCTGGTGGTGATGGACGGCGGCCGGATCGTGGCCGAGGGCTCACCGCGGGCCCTGATCGAGCGGTATTCCACCCGTGAGGTGGTCGAGCTGCGGTTCAACGCCGAGTCCCAGGACGTCTTCGCGGGCAAGCTGGCCGGCGTGGGGGAGCGGCTGGAGGTGCTGCCCGACCGCATCCTGCTCTACGTGGCCGACGGCGACGACGCGGTGGCCGAGGTGCAGCGGCGGGCGTTGAGCCCGGCCAGCGTGCTGGTGCGCCGCAGCAGCCTGGAGGACGTCTTCCTGCACCTGACGGGCCGGACCCTTGTCGACTGAGACTCTCGTGCGCCCGGTCCGTGGCGGCGGGCAGCGCGGCGCCCCGCCGGTCGGCACCGAGACGATGCGCCGGCGGGGTCCCCGATGACGCGCTTCGTGCTGGAATACCACCTGGTCGCGTACCGCCGGGTCTGGCGGGGCAGTGTGCTGTCGTCGTTCGTGCTGCCGCTGCTGACCATGCTCGGCTTCGGGGTGGGGGTCGGGACGTACGTCACCGGCGGCGTCGACGGGGTGCCCTACCTGGACTGGATCGTGCCCGGCCTGATCGCGTCCACCGCCATGCAGGTCGCGATCGGCGACTCGTCCTGGCCGGTGCTGGGCGGTTTCGAGTGGCAGCGGATCTACTTCGGGCAGGCGGCCGCCCCGCTGCGGGTGGCCGACATCCTGGACGGGCATCTGGCGTTCGTGGTGTTCCGCACGCTGACCAGCTGCGCGGCGTTCCTCGTGATCGCCACCGCGTTCGGCGCGATGCACTCGTGGTGGGCGCTGGCGACGCTCCCGGTCGCCGCGCTGGTCGGCCTGGCGGTGGCCACCCCGACGTTTGCGTACGCGGCGACGATCCGCGTCGACAGCTACCTGGCGGTGCTGTTCCGGCTCGGCGTGATCCCGATGTCGCTGTTCTCCGGGGTGTTCTTCCCGGTGGAGTCGCTGCTGGGCCCGTTGCGCTGGATCGCGTACGCGCTGCCGCTGTGGCACGGCGTGGAGCTGAGCCGGGCCGCCACGCTGGGCGTCGCGCCGGCCTGGTCGCTGGTGGGGCACGTGCTCTATCTGTCCCTGTGGGCGGGCGCCGGCTGGCTGCTGGCCCACCGGCAGTTCACCCGCCGGCTCGTGGTGTGAGGGAGGACCTGACGTGGTGACCCTGATCCTGCCGCGGCTGATCTCGTTCGAGGGCGCCGGCCGCCGGTCGTCGTCCGTGGTCGAACGCAACGCGACGACGCTGCAGTCGTCGTACTGGCTGGTGCTGGCCTCGGGCTTCCTGGAGCCGGTCCTCTACCTGTTCTCGATCGGCGTCGGGGTGGGCCGGCTGATCGGTGACCTGACGCTGCCCGACGGCCGGGTGATCGGCTACGCGGCGTTCGTCGCCCCGGCCATGCTGGCGTCGTCGGCGATGAGCGGGGCGCTGTCGGAGACCACCTTCAACTTCTTCGGCAAGATGAAGTTCATGAAGCTGTACGACGGGATGCTGGCCACCCCGCTACGGCCGATCGAGATCGCCCTGGGCGAGCTGGTCTGGGCGATGATCCGGGGCGCCCTCTACGCGGCGGCGTTCCTGGTGATCATGGTGGCGATGGGGCTGACCACCGCGGGCCTGGCCGTGCTCGCGTTCGCGGCGGCGGTGCTGGTGGGCTTCGCCTTCGGCGGGGTCGGGATGGCACTGTCCACGTTCATGCGCAGCTGGCAGGAGTTCGACCTGGTGGCGTCGGTGCAGTTCGCGCTGTTCCTGTTCTCCGGCACGTTCGTCCCGGCCCAGGCCTATCCGCCGGTGCTGCGCTGGGTGGTCGAGGTGACGCCGCTGTACCGCTCGGTCGATCTGATCCGCGCGGTCACCACCGGCTCGGTCGGCTGGCGGCAGGCGCTGGACGTGGTCTACCTGCTGGTGCTGTTCGCGCTCGGCCTGGCCGTGGCGGGCCGCCGGATGGGCCAGCTGCTCTGCAAGTAGCTGAAAGGTGGCTGAGATCGGGTGATTAGACCGGTGTGACAGCGGGCACCACCCACGGTGAGGTCGTCTTTCGTGCGCGGTGTGTCTCCGGGGCACGACGGCGGAAGCCGGCCGACCGGACCACGCCGCACCGCCCGGAGGGACCCGTCATGAAGCTGCACAAGGACCACGACACGAAGGACGAGGCCGCCGAGCAGGCCGAGGACAGGGCCAGGCACGACGTCTCGACCACCAGGACGGCGTCGGACAAGGAAGCCGATCTGTCCGCGCCCAGCCCCGACGCCGGCCCCGACAACCCGGCGAAGCTGAAGGGCAAGGGCATCTTCGCGGCGCTCAAGCGCACGGTCAAGCAGTTCTCCGAGGACAACGTCACGGACTGGGCCGCCGCCCTCACGTACTACGGCGTGCTGTCCATCTTCCCGGGCGTGCTGGTTCTCGTGTCGATCCTGGGCATGCTCAGCGACAACGGTCAGAAGACGGTGCAGGACACGGTCAGCGAGATCGCGCCGAACCAGATCAAGGACCTCCTCGACCAGGTGCTCAACCAGGTCTCCGACCCGGGCACGGCCGGCTTCGCGGCGATCCT
Organism: Actinoplanes nipponensis; assembly: GCF_016862275.1. Taxonomy (GTDB): domain Bacteria; phylum Actinomycetota; class Actinomycetes; order Mycobacteriales; family Micromonosporaceae; genus Actinoplanes; species Actinoplanes nipponensis. Next base: position 152,714 of record NZ_BOMQ01000053.1, read on the forward strand.
GGGTCTGGCGACGGCGTTCTGGTCGGCGTCCGGCTACATCGGCGCCTTCATGCGCGCCTCGAACGCCATCTACGACGTGCCCGAGGGCCGGCCGATCTGGAAGACCCTGCCGATCCGCCTCGGCGTCACCGCGGTGGTCGGCCTCATGCTGATCCTCTCGGCCGTCATCGTGGTCTTCACCGGCGACCTGGCGCAGGCGGTGGGCGACAGCATCGGGCTGGGCTCGGCCGCCGTGACGACCTGGAACATCGCCAAGTGGCCGGTCCTGATCATCCTGGTCAGCCTGATGTTCGCGATCCTCTACTGGGCCTCCCCGAACGCCAAGACCGGCGGCTTCCGCTGGGTCAGCCCGGGCGGCATCTTCGCCGTCGTGATCTGGCTGATCGCCTCCGGCGCGTTCGCGCTGTACCTGGCGAACTTCGCCAACTACAACAAGACGTACGGCACCCTCGGCGGCGTCATCGCCTTCCTGGTCTGGCTGTGGATCTCGAACATCGCCATCATGCTGGGCGCCGAACTCGACGCCGAACTGGAACGGGGCCGGGCCATCGCGGCCGGCCACCCGGCCGACGACGAGCCGTTCCTCCAGCTGCGCGACGACCGCAAGCTCAAGAAGGGCAGCGAAAAGGGCCTGAGCACCAACTAGCGCCCACCCAGCCCGTAGCCGACGGCCGCGACCCCGCTCTTGGGGGCCGCGGCCGTTCGCTGTTCCCGGCGCGGTTGTGTCACGGGTCGGGGATCTCGCGTGGAACGCTCCAGACCGCTCCCGTTCCAGCCCTGGCCCAGCCCGGCCTGGTCGAGCCCGGGTTGGTCCGACCAGGGGCTTGGCCACGCCGACCCCGTCACTCTGGAGCTAAGCGCTGGGCTCGCGGCATCTGGCTGTGGAGCGGTCGCTCGGCATGACGGGCTTCATGAGGCTGGGCGGCTTGCCGCGCGGGGGTCTTACCTCGTGGCGATGGGCACGGCTCTATCGGCCAGGTGAAGCCTGTCCGACGGGCGCATCCCTTCGCGGAACTGACCGCAAGATCGTCCGCAGCCCGCAGCCCGCAGCCCGCAGCCCGCAGCCCGCAGCCCGCAGCCGGCAGCCGGCAGCCGGCAGCCGGCAGCCGCAGCCGCAGCCGCAGCCGCAGCCGCAGCCCCCAGCCGGCAGCCGCAGCCCGCAGCCGCAGCTCGCACCCCTCAGCCGGCTGCACCGGCCGCCCCGGCAGCGACAAGGAGACCTTGTTGAGTGCTGACCACATAGAGGCCATATCTCACCAAGATCCGTCAGGAAGCGCCCGGGCCCACCGGGATCGGGCACCGCGGGGGTCCATGACGCCGTGCGTCATGCATCGTTCGGGCGGCGGCGTGGCAAGGACAGCCGCGCGTATTCGTGTCGGCGGCAACCGCCAGGTCGATTCCGCTGACAGGCACCGTGCTTGCTGCCGGCCAGCGCCGTGCCGTCGTTGGCGATGACGTTCGTGCTGCCCGCAATGCCGTCGGCAGCCACGGATCGGAGCTTCGCACGGGGGTGTTTTCGAGCCGCGATGCCCGCAGGCGCCCCGTGACCCAGTGCCTTGAACCAACGTCGTCGGTAATGCCGGCCGGCATGTGGCGGTAGCGCCTGCCCCGCACCTCGCGGCAAGTGCCCGCCCGCCCGCGACGGTAGTGCGCGGCCCACCCACGGCGGTAGCGCTTACCCCCACACCTCGCGGCAAGTGCCCGCCCGCAACGGTAGAGCACGGCCCACCCACGGCGGTGGCGCCTGCCCTACACCTCGCGACAGTGCCCCGCTCGCCTGCGGCGGTAGGTGCGCGGCCGGCCCGCGGCGGTAGGTGCGCGACCCGCACCTCGCGTTAGTGCGGCGGCCCGCCCGCGGCGGTAGTGCCCGGCCCGCCCCCGCGTAGTGCCCAGCCCGCCCGCGTAGTGCCCAGCCCGCCCGCGTAGTGCCCAGCCGGCCCGCGTAGTGCGCAGCCCGCCCGCGTAGTGTCTGGCCCGCCTGGGCAGCGCCCGGCTCGCCTGGGCAGCGCCCGGCTCGCCTGGGCAGTGGCCCGCCTGCGCAGCGGCCCGACCTCACCTCCCCTCGATGCCCCCACTGCCCGCTGCCAGTCCCACATCAACCCTTCCCGCACCCCGCGACCTCGCCCCAACCAGCAACACCTCTCCCACCCCACCCCACTTTTGAATCAGACGACAAAAGTTTGTGGTGATCATCGAGAAGGTATGGACTCAGGAGCCGGAAGGGCCCTAGTGTGACGGGCGTGACACCGTCCCGTTTCGGCGGTGTGAACGGCCGGAGGTTGCCCGTGCATGTCGTCGACGCCCCCCATTTGCGCCTGTTGCGCCTGCTGCGGGACGAGGGTCCGATCTCTCGCGCCGAGCTCGGTGACCGGCTCGATCTGACCCGTCCCCGCCTGCTCGCCGAGGTCGAGCGGCTCGTCGCCGCCGGCTACATCGCCGAGGCCGGCATGGCCGCCTCGCGCGGGGGACGCCGTTCCACGCTGGTGGAGTTGCAGCCGCGGTTGCGGTTCGCCGCCGTCGATCTCGGCGCCAGCTCGATCGACATCGAGGTCACCAACGGGCGGCTGGAGCCCGTCGCCGCGTACGGGGAGAGCGCCGACATCCGGTCCGGGCCGAAGGTCATTCTGCACCGGGTGAACGAGTTGCTCGCCAAGGCGCGCACCGACGGCGCCTTCGAGCGGCTCGACGCTGTCGGCATCGGGGTGCCCGGGCCGGTGAGTTTCCGGGACGGCGTGCCGGTGTCGCCGCCGATCATGCCGGGCTGGGACAGGTATCCGGTGCGTGAGTTGCTGGCGCGCGAGCACGGCTGCCCGGCAGTCGTGGACAACGACGTCAACATCATGGCCATCGGGGAGCGGCACGGCGGGGTCGCCCACTCCGTGGACGACTTCCTCTTCGTCAAGATCGGTACGGGCATCGGCTGCGGCATCCACCTCGGCGGCGGTGTCTACCGGGGAGTGGACGGCTGCGCGGGCGACATCGGCCACATCCAGGTCGACGCGCACGGGCCGATGTGTTCCTGCGGCAACGCCGGTTGCCTGGAGGCGTTGTTCAGCGGCGCCGCCCTGTCGCGGGACGCCGCCGCGGCGGCGCGCAGCGGCGAGTCGCCGGCCCTCGCCGAACGGCTGGCGGCCAACGGCGAGATCAGCGCCCGCGATGTGGCTGAGGGCGCCGCGGAGGGCGACGTCACCTGCATCCGTCTCATCCGCGACGGTGGCCGCCGGGTCGGCGCGACGCTGGCCACGCTGGTGAGCTTCGCGAACCCGTCGATGATCGTCATCGGGGGCGGGCTCGCCCAGCTCGGCCACATCCTGCTGGCCGAGATCCGCAGCGTGGTCTACCGCCGCTCGCTTCCGCTGGCCACCGGCAACCTTCCGGTGGTGCTCAGCGAGCTGGGCGCCCGGGCCGGCGTGAGCGGCGCGGCCGTCCTCGCCAGCGACACGGCCTTCGAGCAGGCGTCATGACCACCCCCGACCCGGCCCGCCCCGGCCGGTCCGCCGACAGCCCGGCCCCCGGAAGCGCCGGCGCCGCGATCCCCGAGCAGCCGGCGGGAGACCGCCCGCCGCCCACGGAACGACGCGCGAGCGAAGGGCACTCCGCGAGCGCCGACCGCCCGGCAGCGCGAGACGAGCCCGCGCCCGCGCCCGAGGGACGGCACGCGCCGGAGGGACAGCCCGCGCCCGAAGGACAGCCCGCGGCCGGCGATCGCCCGGCGACGGAAGACGGACACACGCCCGGAGAACAGCCCGCGCCCGAAGGAAAGCCCGACCGCCCCAACCTCGGCGACGTCGTGCTCCGCCTCGACGGCGTGGTCAAGACCTTCCCCGGCGTGCGCGCCCTCGACGGCGTCCAGCTGGAGGTCCGCGCCGGGGAGGTGCACTGCCTGCTCGGCCAGAACGGCGCCGGCAAGTCCACTCTCATCAAGGTGCTCGCCGGCGTGCACCGGGCCGACGAGGGCAGCATCACCTGGCTGGGCCAGCCCTTCGCCCCGGCCAGCCCGCAGGCCGCCATGCGTGCCGGTATCGCCACGATCTACCAGGAGCTCGACCTGGTCGACGATCTGTCCGTGGCCGAGAACGCCTTCCTCGGCCACGAGGAGAGCCGCGCCGGCTTCCTGCGCCGGCGCTCCACCGCGTACCGGACGAGGCAGATCCTGGCCCGGCTCGGGCACGACCACATCTCCCCGCGCCGCCTGGTCCGGTCGCTGCCCGCGGCCGGCAAGCAGATCGTCAGCATGGCCCGTGCGCTCTCGCACGACGCCCGGCTGATCGTCATGGACGAGCCCAGCGCCGTGCTCGCCCACGACGAGGTGCGGAACCTGTTCCGGATCATCCGGGAGCTCACCGCGCAGGGCATCGCGGTCATCTACATCTCGCACCGGCTGGAGGAGATCCGCGACATCGGCGACCGGGTCACCGTGCTCAAGGACGGCCGCACCACCGCCGCCAACCTGCCCGCGCGCAGCACGCCGACCCGGGAGCTGGTCAGCCGGATGACCGGGCGGACCATCGAGTACGTCTTCCCGCCGCGCGCGTCCACCGCCGCCACCGAGCCGCTGCTGCAGGTGGAGGGGCTGACCCGGGAGGGCGAGTTCGCCGACGCGTCGCTGAGCGTGCGGGCCGGCGAGATCGTCGGCATCGCCGGGCTGGTCGGCTCGGGGCGTTCGGAGCTGCTCGAGACCATCTTCGGGGCGCGCCGGGCGGACCGCGGGACCGTCACCCTCAACGGTAAGCGGATCACCTCCATCGGCGGCGCGGTGCGGGCCGGCATGGGGATGGCCCCGGAGGAGCGCAAAAGCCAGGCGTTGCTGCTGGACGAGCCGATCTACCGGAACATGACGTTGTCGAGCTTCGCCGGCTACGCGCGCGGCGGTTTCACCGACACCGGCAAGGAGCGGGCCGCCGCCGCGGAGACCGCCGCCGCGCTGGAGCTGCGCCCGCGGGGGGACGTGAACCGTCCGATCCGGACATTGTCCGGCGGCAACCAGCAGAAGGTCGTGGTCGGGCGGTGGCTGCTCGGGGGGACGAAGCTGCTGCTGCTCGACGAGCCCACCCGGGGCGTGGACGTGGGCGCCCGGGCCGAGCTCTACCAGGTCATCCACGACCTGGCCGCCCGCGGGGTGGGCGTGCTGATGGTCTCCAGCGAGGTTCCCGAGGTGCTCGGCCTGGCCGACCGGGTGCTGGTCATGCGCGAGGGGCACCTCATCCACGAGGCGCCGGCGAGCGAGATCGACGAAGCCACTGTTCTTGATCTCGTCATGGCGGGATCTCTGATGGAAGGGGAGCCGGCATGACGGATCAGACGACCAAGGCGAGCCTGCCGGCGCAGAGTCCGCCGGTCGAGGCGCCGCCCGCCCAGGCGCGGGCCCGGGGCAACTGGTTCAAGAGCGACGGCGCCGAGCCGCTGCGCCGCAATCTCGGGCTGATCGGCGTCCTCGTGGTGCTGGTGATCATCGGCGCCGCCACCCGGCCCGAGCTGTACGGCGACGCCACCTGGGTGAAGAACAACACCTTCACGATCCTGCAGCAGGCGTCCGCGATCGGCGTGGTCACCGTCGGCATGACCTTCGTGATCATCGGCGGGGGCATCGACCTGTCGGTCGGCGCGATCATCGCGGTGGCCGGCGTCTGGTCGACCACGCTGGCCACGCAGAGCTACGGCACCGCCGGCATGATCTTCACGGCCCTGGTGGTCGGGGTCGTGGTCGGGCTCATCAACGGCGTGCTGATCTCGTACGGCCGGCTGGTGCCGTTCATCGCGACCCTGGCCATGATGGTCGCGGCCCGGGGCGTGGCGGCGCAGATCTCCGGCAAGCAGACCCAGGTGTCGGCCAACACCACGATCAACTCGATCGCCAGCACCCGGTGGCTCGGCATCCCGGTGCTGGTCTACATCCTGGCCCTGGTCGTGGCCGCGGGCTGGGTGCTGCTGAACCGCACCACCTTCGGCCGCCGCACGGTGGCCGTGGGCGGCAACCCGGAGGCCGCCCGGCTCGCCGGCATCAACGTCAAGTTCCACACGCTGCTGCTGTACGCGCTGTCCGGCCTCTGCTGCGGCATCGCGGCGATCATGTTGACGTCCCAGGCGACCAGTGCGCAGGCCGCCATGGCGAACCTCTACGAACTGGACGCGATCGCCGCGGCGATCATCGGTGGCACGCTGCTCAGCGGCGGCCGCGGCACCATCATCGGCGCGCTCTTCGGCGTGCTGGTGTTCTCCACCATCACCAACCTCTTCGCGATCAACAACCTCTCCACCGAGGCCCAGAACATGGTCAAGGGCGCCATCATCGTCGCGGCCGTGCTGGTCCAGCAGTTCCGTTACAAGTCTCTCACCCAACTCCTGGGTCGTTCCTCGAGCTGACCAACCCCCCACACCCACCACGGCGACCGGTGACGGCCGCCCGGTCACCCCTGGAGAAAACATGTCGAACCTGTCCCGCCGCCGCATCCTGTTCGGGAGCGCCGCGGTCGGCGCCGGCGCTCTGCTGACCGCCTGCACCAGCAACACGCCGCAGGAGAACACGCAGGTGAACACCAACAACGAGGAGGCGAACCCGAACGCCGCCCCGGGCCAGAAGGTGGTCATCGGCTTCTCCGCCCCGGCGGCCGACCACGGCTGGATCGCCGCCATCACCAACAACGCCAAGGCCCAGGCGGGCGCGTACTCCGACGTGGAGCTGCGGGCCGTCGAGGCCGGCGCGGACGCCGCCACCCAGCGGGCGGCGCTGGCCACCCTGATCGCGCAGAAGCCGACCGTGCTGGTGATGCTGCCGCACGACGGCAAGGAGCTGAACGCCGTCGGGCTGGAGGCCATGCGGGCCGGCATCCCGGTGGTCAACCTGGACCGGGCGTTCCCGGACCGGGCCGCGTACCGGCTGCAGATCAAGGGCGACAACTTCGGCATGGGCATCGCCGCCGGCACCTACATCGGCCAGCAGCTCAAGTCCAAGGGGGTCAGCAACCCGGTGATCGGCGAGATCCCCGGCATCGACTCCCTGGAGCTGACCCAGGAGCGGTCGAAGGGCTTCGCCGAGGCGCTGGCGACCTTCGGCTTCAAGGTGGCCAACCGGCGCCCGGCGGACTTCACCGCCGACGGCGGCCAGCGGGCCGCGACCGACCTGCTGCAGGCGCTGCCCAAGATGGACGCGCTCTGGAACCACGACGACGACCAGGGCATCGGCGTGCTCGCGGCGGTCAACCAGACCAACCGCAAGGAGTTCTTCATGGTCGGCGGCGCCGGCTCCAAGGCCGCCATCGACGCGATCACGGCCGACAACAGCGTGCTCAAGGCAACGGTGACCTACAGCCCGTCGATGGCCTCGTCGGCGATCTCGCTGGCCCGGTTGATCGGCCAGAACAAGGGCATGTCCGACCTGGTGGAGCTGCAGGTGCCCAAGGAGATCACGCTCGCCTCCGAGACGATCACCAAGGAGAACGCCGCCAAGTACGCCAAGCTCGGCTTCTGAGCGGGTCCGTCCACTTTCGTCGTAAAGGAGATCTCATGGGGCAGCTGCGGGTCGGCATGGTCGGGTACGCGTTCATGGGCGCCGCGCACTCCCAGGCCTGGCGCACCGTCAACCACGCCTTCGACCTGCCGCTGTCGGCCCGGATGTCGGTCGTCTGCGGCCGCGACGAGGAGAAGGTCGCGGCCGCGGCGGCCAAGCTCGGCTGGGCGGCGCACGCCACCGACTGGCGCTCGGTCGTCGAGCGCGACGACATCGATCTGATCGACATCTGCACGCCGGGGGACACCCACCGGGAGATCGCGCTGGCCGCGCTGGCCGCCGGCAAGCATGTGCTCTGCGAGAAACCCCTGGCCAACTCGGTGGCCGAGGCCCGGGAGATGGCCGAGGCGGCGGCCCGGGCCCGGTCCCGGGGGGTACGGGCGATGTGCGCGTTCAACTATCGCCGGGTCCCCGCGGTCGCGCTGATGCGGCAGCTGGTGGCCGACGGCCGGATCGGCACGATCCGCCACGTCCGCGCCGTCTACCTGCAGGACTGGATCGTCGACCCGGAATTCCCGCTGGTCTGGCGGCTGCGCCGGGACGTGGCGGGCTCCGGCGCGCTGGGCGACATCGGCGCGCACATCGTCGACCTGACCCAGTACGTCACCGGGCAGTCGATCACCGGCGTGAGCGCGCTGACCGAGACCTTCGTCAAGGAGCGGCCGCTGCCCACCGCGGCCGCCGGCCTGTCGGCGGAGGGCAACGGCAGCACGGGCCGCGGACAGGTCACCGTGGACGACGCCGCGCTGTTCCTGGCCCGGCTGGACGGGGGAGCGGTGGCCACGTATGAGGCGACCCGGTTCGCCACCGGCCGCAAGAACGGGCTGCGGGTGGAGCTGAACGGCTCGCGGGGCTCGCTGGTGTTCGACTTCGAGCGGATGAACGAGCTGGAGTTCTACGACGCCACGCTACCCGCCGCCGAACAGGGGTTCAGCACGATCCTGGTGACCGAGCCGGACCACCCGTACATGGCGGCGTGGTGGCCGGCGGGGCACCCGATCGGGTACGAGCACACTTTCACCCACGAGGTCCGGGACCTGATCGAGGCGGTCGCCGCCGGTCAGGACCCCACGCCGTCGTTCGCCGACGCGTTGCAGGTGCAGCTGGTCCTAGACGCGGTCGAGCGTTCGGCCGCGGCGTCCGCCTGGGTGGATGTGGAGGCGGTGCTGGCCAGCGTGTGAGAAGCCTCCGCCGTACGCCGCGAGGGACGAACCGGTTGCGCCCCGGTTCGTCGGGCGTACGACGGAGCGGCTGTCCGGCATCGACCGACCGGGTTCCCGGCCGGTGCCGGACAGCCGCGGGACATCCGCACGTGTAGCCGTTCCGTGCGTGTCCAAGTGTGCATTTGATGAACAGATAACGCTCTCTGCGGTGGTGTGTCGACTTGCCGTACGGGGCGTTCCCGGGCAGCTCACGACGGGCGGTGGGATCGGCCGACGCCGATGCCACCGCCCTTTGTAGATCAAGTCTGTGCCGCTCACGGCGTCGCACGGCGGGTACGCCGCTGATCCGGCAGGCGGTCGAGTCTCGTACCGGAGGGCAGACAACCCCACGGATGGAGGCGTCATGGCACCCCGCCGGTCCGCCACGACAGCGTCGGAAACCCGCGGCATCGTGGTCCATACTGGACGCTGCACGAACCGATGCACGTGCGAATGCACCGGTGACGCCCCGCTCCAGGAGGGATTCTGATGCGTCTGCGCCACCACTCGGGCCGGGTCGTCCACCTGAGCCACGGCACCCACGAGCGGCCCGCCCGGGATCTCCCGGCCGTCGTCGAGCACCTCGACGCGTACGCCGCCGTCCGTGACCGGCTGGCCGTGGAGACCCTCGGGGTCAGCCTCTGGCTCCCGCCCACCCTCGCCGCCGCCCTCGCGATCGATGGGCGCTCCCGTACCCGGCTGCGTGCCGAGATCGCCGCCCGCGGGCTGGAGATCGTCACGCTGAGCGGAGCGCCCTGGGCCGAGGGCGGCGACGAGGACCCCGTCACCCCCGACTGGAGCGAGCCGGCCCGGCTGGAGTACACCCTCGACCTGGCCCGCATCCTGACCGACCTGATGCCCGAGGACGCCGTCCGCGGCGCGGTGACCACCATCGGCCTGGGCCCGCGGGCCGGCTGGGACGCCGCCAAGCAGAAGGCGAGCGCCCGGATCCTGTCCCGGCTCTCCGCCGGCCTGGCCGAGGTGGCCTGGCACACCGGCCGGGCCGTCCGCGTCGGCTTCCAGCCCGAGCCGGGCTTCGTGCTCGACCGCGCCGAAGCGATCGTCGAGGCGTTCGGCCGGCTCGACCGCGAGCGCCTCGGCGTCAGCCTCGACCTCGCCCACCTGGCCTGCACCTGGCAGGGGCCGGTGGCCGTGCTCGACCAGCTCGCCGCGGCCGGCATCGCGGTCATCCGGGCCCGGATCGCCGCCGCCCTGGAGGCGGTGGATCCGATCGCGTCCGCCGAGGCCCTGCGCGGGTACGTCGAGCCGGGCCACCCCCGCCCGGTCACCAACCCCGCCGGCGACCAGGCCGCCGACCTGGCCGAGGCGCTGCGCGACTTCCCGCCGGGCCCGTGGCGGGTACGCTGCCACATCCCGCTGCACACCCCGCCCGCGCCGCCGCTGACGGCCACCACGGAGGTGTGGCAGGCCGCCCTGCGGCACCTGACCGGCGGCGCCCATCCCGGCACCGAATACCTGGCCGTCGAGTCCTCCGCCGGGGGCGCCGGCGCCGAGATCGCGTACCTGATGGGTTTCCTGGGTGAGCTCGGCCTGTCGCCGCCCGCCGAAGCCTGCGCCGCGCACTGATCGCGGGGGTTCCGCGGCCGCGGCCGCGGCTCTAGAGTCGAGGCGGGCGCCGCCGTGACGGGCGGGCCGGCCGGGAGGCGCAAACCCGGTCCGGCCGCGACGTCAGCACGGCTGTGCCCTCGGCCCGCCGCCCTCGCGCGGGCCACCGGAACCCTCTTCGTGCAGCACGAATTGGGAGATGACATGGCGCGACCCATCACGCTCTTCACCGGCCAGTGGGCCGACCTGCCCTTCGACGAGGTCTGCCGGCTGGCCGCCGAGTGGGGCTACGACGGCCTGGAGATCGCCTGCTGGGGCGACCACTTCGAGGTCGACCGGGCGCTGGCCGAGGACGACTACGTCGAGCGCAAGCGTGAACAGCTGGCCAAGCACAACCTGAAGGTCTTCGCGATCTCCAACCACCTGGTCGGCCAGGCGGTCTGCGACCACCCGATCGACGAGCGGCACCAGGACATCCTGCCCGCGGCGATCTGGGGCGACGGCGAGGCCGAGGGGGTACGGCAGCGCGCCGCCGAGCGGATGAAGGACACCGCCCGGGCCGCCGCCAAGCTCGGCGTGGACACCGTGGTCGGCTTCACCGGCTCCTCGATCTGGCACACCGTGGCCATGTTCCCGCCGGTCCCGCCGGCCATGATCGAACGCGGCTACCAGGACTTCGCCGACCGCTGGAACCCGATCCTGGACGTCTTCGACGCCGAAGGGGTGCGGTTCGCCCACGAGGTCCACCCCAGCGAGATCGCGTACGACTACTGGACCACCCGGCGCACCCTGGAGGCGATCGGCAACCGGCCCGCCTTCGGGCTCAACTGGGACCCGTCGCACTTCGTCTGGCAGGACCTCGACCCGGTCAACTTCATCCTCGAGTTCGCCGAGAAGATCTACCACGTCGACTGCAAGGACGCGAAGGTCCGTACCGGCGACGGCCGCCGCGGCCGGATGTCCTCCCACCTGCCGTGGGCCGACCTGCGCCGGGGCTGGGACTTCGTCTCGACCGGGCACGGCGACGTGCCGTGGGAGGACTGCTTCCGCGCGCTGAACGCGATCGGCTACACCGGGCCGCTGTCCGTGGAGTGGGAGGACGCCGGCATGGACCGCCTGGTCGGCGCCCCGGAGGCGCTGCAGTTCGTGCGCCGGCTGGCCTTCGACGCGCCCAGCGCGGCCTTCGACGCGGCCTTCTCGTCGTCCTCCTGAACCGCCAAAGGCCCGGTCCACCGTCGGTGGGCCGGGCCTTGAGAAGCGGTACTTGTCAGTACGTGGTGCCGGTGCCGTTCGAGGAGGTCATCCCGGACCCGCTGGTGGACAGCGTGCTGGTCTCGGAGCCCGTGCCGGAGGTGGTGCTGGCGGACTTGAGCTTCTCACCGAGCTTGGACTCGTTGAGCTTGTCCTTGCCCTCGGTGTAGAGCTTGTTGGCCTGCGCCTGGGCGACTCCGGCGGCCTCCTGGACCGTCGGGTGCTCCCACACCTTCTTGGCGTTGGCGGTGATCTCTTCGTACTTCTCCCGGCCGGCACGGCTGCCCAGGACGAAGCCCGCCGCGAGACCCGTGATGAACATGAGCTTTCCGCGCATGGCGGCTCCTTCCGTTCGGTGACGCTCGTGCGTCGAACAGGTGCTTACCCATCCTGCACCGCACTCATGCCCCCGGTCCGGGTTTCATCCCCGTTACGCGCGGCCCGGCGTGCCGGGTCACCCGTTTTCACCCGGGTGCCTCGGTCATGTATTGTCATTCCGGTCGCCACGACGATCCGCGGGAGCGGGAAGTCGGGCGTCGGCACGATCCCCTGTAGCTCAATTGGCAGAGCAGCCGGCTGTTAACCGGCAGGTTACTGGTTCGAGTCCAGTCGGGGGAGCGAGAAGGCGGAGGCCCCTGTTCGCGGAGAGCGCGAACTGGGGCCTTCTCTCGTATGCCGGCTCAGGGGGCCGAGCCCCCTGAAACCCCCACGGTGCGGTGGTGGCGGTGGGTGGGCCGGTTGCGGTGAGGGAGCCGGTGGCGCTGGGTGGGCCGGTGGCGCTGGGTAGGCCGGTGGCGGTGAGTGGGCCGGTGGCGCTGGGTAGGCCGGTGGCGCTGGGTAGGCCGGTGGCGCTGGGTAGGCCGGTGGCGGTGGGGGGCCGTGGCACAATCTGGCCCATGGTGAGCGATCTTCCTATGGATGACCGGCTGCGGGAGATCGCGGAAGACACCCGCGGGTTCATGCCGCCGGACGAGGGCCTGGCGCTGTACGCGGCCGGGCTGGCCGCCGGCGAGCTCGGCGATCTGCTGGAGATCGGGACGTACTGCGGTAAGTCGACCGTCTACCTCGGCGCCGCGGCCCGGGCCCGGGGACGCCGGGTGGTCACGGTCGACCATCATCACGGGTCCGAGGAGCACCAGCCGGGCTGGGAGTACCACGAGCCCGACCTGGTCGACCCCGAGACCGGACGGATCGACACGCTGCCCACCTTCCGGCGCACGATGCACCGGGCCGGGCTGGAGGACGTGGTCGTGGCGCTCGTCGGCTCCTCCGGCGCCACCGCGGCGCTGTGGGGCCGGCCGGTCGCCCTGGTCTTCATCGACGGCGGGCACACCGACCGGGCCGCGGCCCAGGACTACGAGGGCTGGACGCCGCACCTGGCCCCCGGCGGCCTGCTCGTCATCCACGACGTCTTCCCCGACCCGCGCGACGGCGGGCAGGCGCCGTACCGGATCTACCGGCGGGCACTGGACAGCGGGGACTTCACCGAGTCGGCCGCGGACGGCCGGGGTTCGCTGCGGGTGCTGCGCCGGGTTCGCTAGTCCTCCGGGGTCGCGAAGACCCGGCTGGTCGCCGGCGCCCCCACGACGGCCGCGGCGGCGAGCACGACGGCGCCGGCCGTCCAGGTCGTCCGCTCCACCGGCCAGAAGGCGTCGTCCGGGTACACGTACCCGGTCCAGTACGAGCCGTCCTCGTACCGCAGCTTGTCCAGCCCGGCCAGCAGCTCCGCGGCGGTGGCGGTGTCGCCCGTGGCGCACAGCGCGAGCGCCAGCTCGCTGGTCTCGGCGGCGGTCACCCACGGGCGGTCGGCCACGCAGCGGGCGCCCAGGCCGGGCACCACGAACCGCTCCCAGTCGTCCGTCAGGCGTCGGCGCCGGGCGTCACCGCGCAGCGCCCCGCCGAGCACCGGGTAGTACCAGTCCATCGAGAAGCGGTGCCGCGGCGCGAACCGTTCGGGATGCCCGGTCAGCGCGCCGGCGAGCCGGTCGGCCGCCTGCCGCCAGCGCGGCCGGGCCAGCCCCAGGTGGGCGGCGACCGCCTGGGCGCCGCGCAGCCCGTGCAGGATGCTGCAGCAGCCGGTCAGCAACGCCTCGTCGGCCCGGGTGCCGGCCGGGCTGACCGCCCAGGCCACCTCGCCGCCCGGCAGCTGCAGGCCCAGCACGAAGTCGACCATGGCCTCCAGCGTGGGCCACATCCGGCGCAGGAAGACGGTGTCGCCGGTGCACAGCAGATGGTGCCAGAGCCCCACCCCGAGGTACGCGGCGAAGTTGGACTCCTTGGTGCTGTCCGTGACCACGCCGTCCTGGTAGCGGCTGTACCAGGAGCCGTCCGGGTTCTGCACCCGGCGCAGCCAGTCGTACGCCGCCCGGGCGGCCTCGTGCCGGCCGGCCGCGTCCAGGGCCATCGCCGCCTCGACGTGGTCCCACGGGTCGGTGTAACCGCCGGTGAACCACGGTATGGCGCCGTCGGGTTCCTGGGTCAGCAGGATGAACTCCACCGTACGGGTGATGGCCTCGTCGTCCAGCGGCCCGGCGCTGAGGAGGGTCTCGGTCATGCTGTGCCCGCCCGAGGCATGTTCTCCTTGTCGAGGTAGACCACGAAGCTCTTGCCGACCACCGGATTGAGCAGGCGTTCCGGGATCCGGGTCCACCACGGGCGGCGCATGATGTCGTGCACCAGCATCCGGTGGTACAGCCGCGGCAGCAGCGCGTCGTCGTTGTCCGGCCCGGCCAGGCACTTCAGCCACCAGTACGGCGAGTGCAGGGCGTGGGCGTGGTGCGTGCCCCGCGGGGTGAGCCCGGCCGCGCGCAGCCGCGACAGCAGCTGGCGGCGTCGGTAGATCCTGATGTGGCCGCCCTCGACCTCGTGGTAGGCGTCGGACAGCGCCCAGCAGATCCGCTCCGGCCACCAGCGCGGGACGGTGACCACGAGCATCCCGCCGGGCGCCAGCACCCGCTGCGCCTCGGCCATGACCGCACGGTCGTCCGGGATGTGCTCGAGCACCTCGGAGAGCACGACGACGGCGAATGAGCCGTCCGGGAACGGCAGCCGGCGCGCGTCGCCGCGCAGGGCCACCGCCGTGCCGCCCGGACCCTGCTCCCCGGCCTCGGTCATCGCCGCGAACATGTCCTTGACCTGGGCGATGTCCGTCGGGTTGAGGTCGACGGCGGTCACCTTCGCGCCGCGGCGGTACAGCTCGAAGGCGTGCCGGCCGGCGCCGCAGCCGAGGTCGAGGGCGTGGTCGCCGGGTTTCAGCGGCACCCGGTCGAAGTCGATGGTCAGCACCGGCCGGACCGTCCTTTCTGCGCGGCGATCGCCGCGCGGTAGCTGTCGGCGGTGCGTTCGGCACAGCGGGCCCAGGTGAACTGCTGCTCGACCCGTTCCCGGCCGGCCCGGCCCAATCGTTCGCGCTGCGCCGGATCGTCGAGCAGCTCGCGCAGGCTCTCCGCGATGGCCTCGGCGTCCGCCGGCGGCACCAGCCGGGCGGCGACCCCGTCGGGCCCGGCCACCTCGGGCAGGGCCCCGGCGGTGGTCGCGATCACCGGCAGCCCGCAGGCCATCGCCTCGACGACCGGCAGGGAGAACCCTTCGAACAGCGACGGGACCACCGCGATCTGCGAGCTGCGCAGGGTGTGGATGAGGTTGTCCTCGCTGAGCCGGCCGGTGAACCGGACGGTCGCCGCCCCGAACCGCTCGTGCAGGTCCTTGACCCGCCGCGGCTTGGCCTCGCCGATCACCACCAGCGTCGCCGGGCGGCCGGTACGCACCTTGGCGACCGCCTCCACCAGGTATTCCAGGCCCTTGAGGGGGACGTCGCTGCTGGCCGTGGTGACGATCTGGCCGGGGATCCGGGGGACCGCCGGGTCCGGGGCGAAGCGGTCGGGGTCGGTGCCGATGGGGACGGTGGTGATGCGCTCGGCCGGGACCCGCAGATGCTCGACGATCTCGTCGCGGGAGGCGCCCGAGACCGTCAGGACGCCCGGCAGCCGGCCGGCCACCTGCCGTTGCATGCGGGTGAAGCCGTACCAGCGGCGCAGCGACACCCGCCGGGACCGTGAGTCCGCCGCGGCCAGGTCCAGGGCGCGGTCGATCTGGATCGGATGGTGCACCGTGGTCACCAGCGGCAGGCCGTCGCGCAGCATCCCGAGCAGCCCGTAGCCGAGGGTCTGGTTGTCGTGCACCACGTCGTAGCGGCCGGGGGACGCCTTGAGCAGCCGGCGGGCCCGCAGCGAGAAGGTGAGCGGCTCGGGGAAGCCCGCGGTCATCATCGTGGCCACCTCCACGACGTCGATCCAGTCGCGGTACTCGCGCAGCGCGGGCATCCGGAACGGGTCGGGCTGGCGGTAGAGGTCCAGGCTGGGCACCCGGACCAGCGTCACGCCGGGGTCGAGCTCCGGATAGGGCGGTCCGGAGAGGACGTCGACCCGGTGCCCGAGCCGGGTCAGCTCCCGGCTCAGGTGCCGGACGTAGATTCCCTGGCCGCCGCAGGTCGGGTTGCCGCGATAGGTCAGGAGCGCGATGCGCACCGTCGAACCTCCCACTGTCGTCTCCCACCGGGCCGCCTGCGCGATCTTGCCCAACCTAGCGGATGGACCCCGACACGGCGGCCCGCGTCGATGGGTCACTCGCGCGGCGGCGGGCCGCGGTTCCGCTTTCCCCTGCTGAGAACCCGCTGCGCCGTTAGGCTGGGCCTGCTCTGTCTGTCCTCCAGTGAGGTGTGCCCGTGTCGCAGCCCGTATCGGTGGACGTCGTCATCGTCGGCGGCGGACTCGCCGGACTCGCCGCCGCCCGGCGGCTGGACCGTGCCGGGGTGAACTGGCTGCTGGTGGAGGCGGCCGACCGGATCGGCGGCCGGGTGGCCACCGACGTGGTGGACGGGTGGCGCCTCGACCGCGGCTTCCAGGTGCTGAACACGGCGTACCCGCGGGTGCCGGCGCTGGTCGACGTGGACGCGCTGGAGATGCGCTACTTCACGTCCGGCGTGCTGGTGCGCCGCGGCGGCGCGCTGCACCGCCTGGAGAACCCGCTGCGCGAACCCCGCTCGGCGGTCCGCACGCTGACCTCGGGCGTCGGCACGCTGGCCGACCGCCTCAAGTTCGCGGCGCTGGCCACCCGCTACGCCACGGTCCCGCCGGCCCGGCTGCTCGACGCCCCGGAGATGACGACCCAGGAGGCGCTGCGCCGCGCCGGCCTGTCCCACCGGATGATCGAGGAGGTGCTCCGGCCGTTCTTGTCCGGGGTCTTCGCCGACCGGTCCCTGGACACCTCCAGCCACGTGCTGGCGATGGTGCTGCGCTCGTTCGCCCGGGGCCGGATCGGTGTGCCGGCCGGCGGGATGGCGGCCCTGCCGGCGGCGGTGGCCGGCCCGCTGCCGTACCCGCAGCTGCTGATCGGCGCCCGGACCCTGTCGGTCGGCCCGGGGCTGGTGGTGACCGACGGCGGCGAGATCCACTGCCGCGCGGCGATCGTGGCGACCGACCCGGCGACGGCGGCGACGCTGCTGCCGCAGCTGCCGGCGCCGGACATGCGCGGGCTGACCACGTACTACTTCGGCGCGGACCAGGCGCCGATCGGCGAGCCGACCCTGCTGCTGGACGGCGACCGCCGCGAGATCGTCGCCAACACCGTCGTGATGTCCAACGCCGCCCCCGAGTACGCCCCCGCGGGCAGATCGCTGATCGCGGCGTCCTCGGTCGGCGTCTCGGCCCCGTCCGGCGCGTCCGAGGCGGTGATCCGGGTGGAGCTCGCCCGGATGTACGGCGTACCGACCGACGACTGGGAGCTGCTGAGCGTGGTGACCCTGCCGCACGCCCTGCCGGCGGCGAACGTGCCGCAGGCCCGCCTCCGCAAGCCGGTGGCGCTGGGCGACGGCCTGTTCGTGGCGGGCGACCACCGCGACAGCCCGTCCATCCAGGGCGCGCTGGCCAGCGGCTGGCGCACGGCCGGCGCGGTCCTGGCGTCGCTGGGGGCGACGGTACCCACGCCGGCCTGACCCGGCTGGCCTACCGCTGCTCGTCCGGGCCGGAGGGCCCGAAGACGGCGCACGCCACGACGGGAAACGCGGGGTCCTTGGGCGCCAGCCCGCCGGGCGGGATCTCCTCGGCGGCGAGGCCCAGCATGCAGCCCGCGGCGGCCAGCGAGTTGCCGTGCCCGCCGATTTCTGGGCGGCCCTCAGAATGGTGGCGCGAATGGGCGCCGGAATACGGCGACCGACCATTCCGAGCACATGCATCGCGACCACCCCGATGCTCGGCGGCGCGCCGGATCTCGAGGTTTACCCCCCGATAGGGATACGATTTTCGGGTGAACCGGCCGTCGGCGGAGCGGAAAGGGGGGCGACGGGGCGGGTGAATGCACCCCGAAATGCCGCGCCCGACCACGCGCCGTGTTAAGCGGCGCCCGCGCCGCGGCGCAATTCCCCGTCCGGCGCCGCGACCGCCAGCGCCGGCAGCCCCCGCGCGCCGGCGTCGGTCACCAGCACCGCCCCGTCGTCCGCGCCGGGATCGTCGAGCCCGCCCCGGCCACTCGTGACGACCAGCCGCGAACCGGCCAGGCACACGCTCGTCGGCTGCCGGGCCGGCACCGGCACGATCCGATCGAGCTGCCCGTCAGGCCGGTACCGCCGCACGGCGCCCCCGCCGAACAGCGCCACCCACAGGAAGCCGTCGGCATCCACGCAGAGGCCGTCCGGGGCGCCCTCGGCCGCCTCGAACCGCAGGAAGGGCCGGCGGGCGCTGAGCTCGCCGGTCGCCGGATCGACGTCGAAAAGGTCGACGTGGCCCAGCGGGGTGTCGGACAGGAACATGGACCGGCCGTCCGGCGCGAAGGCCGGCCCGTTGGCGATCGTCAGATCACGAAGCACGGTACGCACCCGCCCGTCCGGATCGAGCCGGTACAGCGCGCCACCCTTCGGCGACTGGTCACAGGCCATGCTGCCGGCCCACAGCCGCCCGGCGGGATCGGCGACGGCATCATTCATCCGCCACTGCCGGCCGGTGACCGGCTCGGCCGCGGCCAGCTGCCCGGCCCCGCCGGGAGCCACCAGCCAGAAGCCGGTCCCGGCCGCGGCCAGCCAGGTGTCCGGCGCATCCCGTACGGGCGCGACGGCGGCCACCGGCACGGGCAGCTCGGCCAGCAGCGTCAGGCTCTGCGGCCCGGAACCGGAGGGCACGGGCGTACCGAAAAGCCGCCCGGCGGGAATGTCCACCAGCACGACCCGGTCACCGACCCAGCGGCCCCCCTCGCCGAGCTCGAGCCGGTCGGAGGTCAGCGCACGGACGACAGTCATGCCGGGCACATCCCCGGCGGGCCACCGCCTGAAACGGGGCGCCGCGGGGTAGACACCGACCATGACGAAGAACAACGAAGCCGAACCGCAGGAAACCGGCCAGGGCCCGCACGACCAGGCCCAGGAGCACCCGGCGCAGGAGGCCCACGGCGGCAGCATGGCCCCGGAGCTGGTGGACGACACCGGGCACGAGAAGGGCGGGGATGAGGAAGAGTAGCCGTTACCGTGGGGGCGGCGAAGATCGGTAGCTCGGAGTTGAGCAGCCGGGATAGGATCGCCGCCGGTACGGGGCGGTAGCTCAGTGGGTTAGAGCAGGGGACTCATAATCCCTCGGTCGCGGGTTCGAGTCCCGCCCGCCCCACCATGAACTGCCCAGATGTCGGATGAGTGGCCCGGCCTGGCGCGCCAGCTGGAACGAACCGCGGACGTCACGCCTACACGCGATCTGTTTTCGGACCCCGCTTGCGCCCATCCGGCTTGCCCGCCTGTTTGCTCCTCGACGTCCCGGGCGATGAGGAGCGCGCCGGAGCTGACCCCGCCACCGCCGGCAGTGTCCCGGCATGGTCGGGTACGAATGTCTGCATGTCGCGCGGAGTGCGTCGATAGCCGCTCGTCGGCGGCCGGGGCGGGAGTGAGAGGGGCACCCGCTGCACCTCATGGTAGGGAATCGTGGAGATGAGATGGGCGATCATGTTGATGCGCGCTCGACGCTTGTCCTCGCTCTCGACGACATACCAGGGCGCCTCGGGAATGTCGGTGTGCATGAACATTTCGTCCTTGGCCCGGGAGTACTCTTCCCATCGGCTGATCGACTCGAGGTCCATGGGGGACAGCTTCCAACGCCGCATCGGGTCCTGCAGCCGCGAGCGGAATCGTTCCTCCTGCTCGCGATCACTGACCGAGAACCAGTATTTGCGGAGCAGGATCCCGTCCTCGGTCAGGAGGCGTTCAAAGATCGGGCACTGGTGCAGGAAGCGCATGTACTCTTCCTTGCTGCAGAAGCCCATCACCCGCTCGACGCCGGCCCGGTTGTACCAGCTGCGGTCGAACAACACGATCTCACCGGCAGCCGGAAAATGCTCGGTGTAGCGCTGGAAGTACCATTGTCCGCGCTGGCGCTCGGTCGGCGCGGGCAACGCGACGATCCGCGCGATCCGTGGATTGAGATACTCGGCGACCCGCTTGATGGTGCTGCCCTTTCCGGCAGCGTCCCGTCCCTCGAACACGACGACGACGCGGGCGCCCTCGACCTTCACCCATTCCTGCAGCTTGACGAGTTCACCCTGGAGGCGAAACAGCTCCGCCTCGTAGGTGCCCTTCGGTAGGCGCTCGACTCGTTCCGGCTTGGCCACCGCAGCTCACCCTTCTCCGAACGGTCCCTACCCGGGACTGTAGTTCGCCTGCGGTGGACGTCCCCCTCGATCGCCGGGACGGACTTCGCAACCCGGCTGCCCGAATTCACCTGTGGACGCAGCCCCGCTCCGGCCCTCTGATCGCTTGCCGGCCGGCAGCGACGACCGTGATCCACGGCAGCGGCAGCCCATCGAGGACCGGTGGCGGTTCAGCGCACCGTTCGGGCCAGGCTTTGCAGCGCGGCGCCGGCCGCGCCGACGGCGGCCGTCTGTGCGAGCAGTGCGCCGGCGAGGGCGGTGAGGGCGCGGGGGTTCGGCCGGTCGCCCCAGTCGTCGACGGCGCCCGGCGGGGCGGGCATCCGCAGGTCGACCGTGGCCGTTCCGGTCAGCGCCCAGCCGCCCGCCGCGTCCCCGGTGCCCCCGTCGTCGTCGGCGCCGGCGGCGGTCAGCACGATCCGGCGGAGCCGCTCGCCGACCACGCCCGGCAGACCTTCACCGAAGTCCTCGCCGCTGCCCGTCGACACGCCGAGGTCGTCCAGGACCCAGCCCACCGGGCCGCCGGGCAGGCCGGGGCCGCCGCCGTGACCCGGACGCCGGCCCGGCCGGCCACCGCCCTCGTCGTCATCGTCGTCCTCCCCGTCGCCGCCCCCACCGTCGCCGTCGCCACCGTCGCCGCCCCCGTCGCCGCCCCCACCGTCGCCGTCGCCGTCGCCGTCGCCATTGCCGTCGCCGTTGCCGTCGTCGCCACCGCCGTTGCCGTCGTCTCCGTTGCCGTCGTCGCCGGCCGGGGGTGGGACGCTGATCGGCTCGTCCAGGACGACGTCGCCGTTCGGGTCGACGATCGTGACGTGGCCGGTGATGGCGCCGTCAGGGCCCTTGGTCTCGGTGCGGATCACGATCTGGCCGCTGGCATCCACCGTGCTGGTCGTGGTGCTCTCCACGCCGTCCTGCTTGACGGTGACGGAGCGTTCGGAGCTGACCGTCTGGCCGTTCGCGTCGGTTTGTACGGTCTCGCGCGACGTCGTGTTGCCGCTCTCGGTCTTGCTCTGGGTGACCGTGCCGCCGGCTCCGTCGTCAGCGGTCGCGGTCACCGTGGTGGTGCCGGTGGTCTTGTCGACCGTGCGTTCGCCGCTGCTCACCACCTTGCCGGAGGCGTCGTCGACGGTGTTCCACACGCTGCGGCTGCCGGTCGGCGTCTCGGTGGTCACCTCGGTACGGGTCCGCGCGCCGTCGACGTGCGTGATGACGACGGTCCGCCCGCCGGAGGAGCTGACCGTGACCGGGCGGCCGAACTCGTCGACGCCACCGCCGTCGCCGTTCGCCATTCGCCCCGTACCCCGGTCCGAGCCGTCCGTCCCGGACGCCCGCCACCCGACCACCCGGCCGTCCATGGTGGTCTCCCACCGTTCGCCGCGGGCGTTGCGGCCGGTCACGCCGACTGCGGCGCCGGCCGGTGCCGTGCTGACCGTCCAGCGGCCGCCGAACTCGACCTGCCGCCACGCCTCCCCGCGGACGGTGAGCAGCACGTGCCGGCCGCCGCGGCGGATCAGCAGCAGACCGGCGAAGTCCCGGTCCAGCAGCGTCAGGTCGAGGTTGCCGAGGGCGTCCGCGCGCAGCCCGAGCCGGCCGGCGGTCACCGGTGCCCGCCGAGGCGCGTCACGGCCGTCTCCGCGACGATCTCCAGACCGGCCGCCACCAACACCCGCACGTCGGCGTTGACGCGCGCCAGGACCTGCTCGCGGTCCGGCGCCGGGTCGCCCGGCTCGATGTGCAGCCGGCCGAAGTCCACCGCGATGTGCTTGCGGTCCACCTCGTGGATCACCTTCTTGCAGGCGGCGACGTCCTCGTAGTACCGGTGCTCCATCGACAGCTGCACACCCGTCACCGACATGGTGGCCTGCTGCAGGTAGCCCATGTCCAGCAGCTGCGGCAGCGGCGTGGCGGGCGGCGGGAAGATGTCCGGGTCGCCGGCGAAGGCGAACAGCGCACGGACCTCACCGAAGTAGACGCCGTTGGCGTTGTCGCAGTGCAGCTCCAGCACCGTGCCCTGCGCCGTGTACGTGATGCCGGCCGGGCCGCCCGCGTACTGCCCCGCGAGCGCGTCCTGCGGCGGGGGCACGTAAGGGGCGAGAGGCTCGAAGTTCACCATGACGCTGCCCTGCCCCGGCGCCAGGACGGTGTCGCCGAGGAACCACCGCACCGCCACCGGCTGCTCCCCGGTGGTGATGTCCAGTACGAACCGGGTCGTGGTGCGCAGCCGGAACGCGCGGGCGAGGTACTCCCGGGCCGCGAACCAGCACACCTTGAGCCACAGCAGGTGCACCTGCTCCAGGCGGCGCTCGACGTTCGTCACCGACGACAGGATCCGCGCGGCGTGCACCCGCCGCCCGCCCGCCTGCCCGCGGACCGTGTAGTCGGACTCGTCGTCGGTGAAGCGGAGCTGGAAGTCGCGCACGCCGCCCAGCTCGTCGCCGAGGTACACCTCCGCCTCCACCCCGAGCAGGTCATCGATGTCGATCAGCTCGGTCCACGACGCGACGTCCGTGACCGCATCCTTGATCGAGCCGCTGAGCTGGTCCTTCACCGCGGCTGTGAGCGCCCGGACGACGCTGCGGCGGCCGCCGGCGTCGCGCAGCCTGGCCAGCCGCCAGGTCAGGTCCGGCGAGTCCGGCCGGCCCGGCGCCACGTTGCCGTCGGCGTCGCGGGACAGCGCGTCGTCGTAGCCGCCGGCGAGCATCGTGTTGAGCTCGCCGGCGAGCGCGCCGCCGAGCTTCGCGTCGAACGCCTTGTGCCCCGCCTCGGACGACGCCACTGTCATCCCGTCCTGATCCCACAGCAGGCAGATCACCCCGGCCAGGCCCGGGAACCAGCCGGCCAGCGGGATCAGCGCCGGCTTGAGCCGGAACGAGCGGGTGCCGAGCGCCGCCGGGATCGCGCGCTTCTCGCCGGTGTGCACGCTGCCGGCGCCGGCGATCCACGGCGACGCGGGCACGCCCCGGAACACCTGGACTCGCACCGTCGGCGGCAGTCCGGGGTCGAGTGTCTCGGCGTCGACCTTGAAACCGAGCACCCACAGGTACGGCTCGTCACCGTCGGAGCCGGCGTCCTCGGTCGCCTGGCAGTCCAGCTCGTACAGGCGGAAGGTCACGTCCAGCTCAGGTGGTCTCATGCGATCGATGGTGAGGTGCCCGCTACGGTGAGTGCAATAACGGTTGCGGTCGGAATTCGGACGCTGCGGCGCGCGCTCGGTGGAGGGCGGGTTCTCCGGCCTCGCCCGCCCCGGCTTCGGGGTCAGTGTGGCCGCTGGCACAGCTTGTGGCCGTCCGGGCAGAGGTAGTAGTTCACGCCCCGCTCCAGACGCGTCCGTGAAGCGATGCGGTAAGTGGCGGCCGGGCCGCCCGGCGCCAGCACGATGATGTACGGGGCATTCTGGTCCCAGCCGCCGTCGTACCCGGTGAAGACGTCAGTTGCCCCGGCGGCGTAGCCGGATTCGAAGATCGCCTTGTCGGTCGCCGGCAGGTTCAGGGTGGCCTGCTCGGCGCGGCCCTCGCGGAGGCCGTCGGCATGCCCGGTGTCGTACCCGCGGTCGGGAGCCGGCTTCGGCTCGGCGCCCGACAGGCGACCTGCCCAGAATGTGGCCGTTCCGACCAGTATCAGAAGCGCCGCCGCCAGCACGGTCGGCATCCGAAATCGCATGCTTCCATGATGACCGAGCTGTGCCCGCCGGTGGTGCACATCATGCGAAAGACGGCGGCAGATGCATCCACTGTGGTGGATTCCTCGGAATGGTGAAGGCACCTGGTCCTCACCGGCAAAAGGAGTACGCATGTTTCTCGTCTCGACGGTTCGCCGCGCCGCCCGCCTCACCGCTGCGGTCCTCGCCGGCGCGGCCACCACGCTGGCCTTCACGGTGCCCGCGCAGGCGCACATCCCGGTGGTCCTGACCTCGGCCAACACGGCCGCAGCGCTGGCGAGCAGCCCGTACGTCCCGGACGGCACGGTGTCGTTCGCGTTCTACGGCTGGCTGGACCGCCCGGGTGACACCCGCGCCGTGCGGATTCACCTCGACGCCGGCGAACAGCTCAACGCGCAGCTTCTCATCCCGGACCTCGCCCCGGAGAACACCCTCGATCGGTGGAGGACGCCCCGGCTGGCCATCGTGGACCCGCGCGGCCGGGTGCAGCTGCTGCGCAACGACCGGCGGGAGAGCTTCCACGAGGAGTTCACCAACACCAACTACCTGATCCTGTCCGAGACCACCCGGGCTGCCCGCAGCGGCACGTACGCGCTGATCGTTGCCGGTGCGGCCCCGAGCCGTTTCGTCGCCGTCAGCGGCAGCGAGGAACAGTTCTTCGCTGATATCCGTAACGCCCGCATCGGCACTGTCGCCGACGTGCTCAATTGGTACAACAGCCCCGTCTCGCCCGACCGGGCTGTCGCCGCGGATCATCGGTGACGGCGGGGTCCTGCCGAGGCACTACGCTCGGCGGCTATGCGCCTGCGTGCTGTCCTCATCCTCGTCCTCGTGCCTGCGCTGATGGTCGCGGCCGGGGTCGGCGTCTGGTACGTGGTGACGCAGAAGGAAGGGCGCTACGACATGGCCCCGCGCGCGTGCCCGAAGATCCGGCCCGTGGTCGGCGAACTGGGCGTGCGCTACGAGCTGCGGCCGGCCGGCAAGCCGGCGACCTGTGACCTCCGGCTGCCGGAGGATCACCCGCAGTACGTCCGCGAGCCCAAGATCACCGTGGCCTTCAGCGAACCGGTGCGCGACATCGCCGGTGCGAAGCAGTTGATGAGCGACATCCGCGCCCTGCCGGACGTGACACCGCTGCCGGGCGTCGGCGACGAGGCGTACGTCAGGGATCGTGAATTCCACGTCCGGGTCAGCAACCTGGTGGTCACCGTCACGGTCCACCCCGCCCAGATCAGCACGCCGGACCAGGTCAGAGCCTTCATCGTCGCCCTGGCCGACCGCCTTTAGGGCAGAGCGCGGGCCCCGGTCCCTCCGTTCCCGCCGGCCGGGCGGTCTACCGGGTTCGCCGGCCGGTGGCGATGAAGATGGGCAGGGCGAGCAGCAGCCGGTCGGTGGCGGCGCGGTCGCGCTGTTCGTCGATCCACGCATCGGCCTCGGACCGGGTGATCGCCCCGGCGGCGTGGGCGCCCTGGGCGAAGCCGGTCAGCATCGCCAGCATCAGGGAACCGGTGAAGACGCCGGTACGCACCTCCAGGGACGCCTCCCGGAACCCGGCGTCGAGCAGCAGGTTGCGGTAGCCGCGGGCGATGCGGGGCTGGCGTACGGCGTCGGCGCGGCTGTGCACGATGCGGCGGGTCAGCGCGGCGTCGCCGGCGTCGATGATGATGGTGTCCCAGTCCTGGCCGAGCAGCACGATCCGGCCGTCCGGGGCGAGCACGCGGGTGGCCTCGCGCATCGCGGCGGACGGGTCGGTCAGCTCGTGGAACACCTTGTCGGCGCGGTATCCGACGACTTCGCCGTCGGCCACCGGCAGCTTTTCGGCGACCCCGGCCCGGAAGTCGACCTCCGGATGCCGGGCGCGGCCGAGCGCCCGGATCGGCTCGGCCGGCTCGACCCCGATGGCGTGCACCCCGCGGCCGGCCAGCTCGGCCAGGGCGCGGCCGGTGCCGGCGCCGACGTCCACGACGGTGTCGCCGGGTTTCACGTCGAGCAGGTCGTAGGAGTGTTCACGCAGGGCGACGGCCTCGGGGAGCAGCTCGGCGGCGTCCAGCAGGCCCACCATGGCGGCCAGGTCCTCGGGCAGGACGATGTTCTCAGTCCGGTCTGTCATGCCGTGAGGGTGACCCTTCACCTCGACCTGAAGGCAAGCCCGCCCGTACCTCGACGATTCATGCGTCGCCCTGGCGGCCGAGCCCCGACAGCGTGACGGCGACCAGGCGTGGCACGGCATCCTGGGGGGCGGTGCCGGCGGCGGTGAGAGCGTGCAGGCAGTAGTCGGCCAGTACGGCGGGTGCCACGTCGTCGCGGACGTCACCGTCCCGGGCGGCCTCCGCGATCAGGTTCTGCAGGAAATCCCGCAGTCGTTGCCGGGCGCGCTCGACGTGTTCGCCGCGGTGCAGCAGCGCGGCGAGCTCGCCGCCATGGTGCCGGGCCGAGTGGTACTGGATGTGGGCGTACGTCTGCAAAGCGGCCCGTAGGCGCGCGACGGCCGTGGCGGCCGGGTCGGCGGCGGCGGTGAGCTGGTCGAGGTGTGCGGTGATCTGACGTTCGTGCCAGGCCGTCAGCACCGCCTGGGCGTCCGGGAAGTACTTGTACAGCGTGGCCCGCCCGATGCCGGCCTGCTCGGCGATCTGCGACATCGTCAGCGCGACCAGCCCGCGCTCGGCCACCAGGGTGGCCAGGGCGTCCAGGGCGGCGTCCCGAACCGCGGCGCGATGGGCGTCGATCGTCTCGGTCCAAAGTTTCGGCACGCCCGCATCCTACACACCGTTCCTACGCGTGACAGGGCGTCGTTGACGTAGACAGTATGTATCGATAAATTGAGGTGATCCGCCGTCCCGCAGCTCACCAGGAAGGAACCCGATGCCGATCCTGCAGGCTCGGATCCACACCGCACGGGCCACCCGCTACCTCGGCCAGTTCTGCAAGCACGCCGCCGCGATGGGCGCCGGCGGCCACACCTCCCGCATGCACCTGCACACCACGATGGCCCGCGGCGAGGTCCACGTGACCGCCGACTGGTCGGACACCAGCGGAACCGTCACCTTCACCCCGTGGGGCCGATGCACCCTCACCGCCGCCGACAACACCCTGACGCTCCGCATCGACGCTACCGACGACGACGGGATCACCCGGATGCGCGAGATCATCGACCGCGACCTGCAGCGATTCAGCCGCCGCGACCCCTTGACCGTGAGCTGGCACCAGCCCGGAACTCCCGGCGCGGCCCCTTTCGGCCCACCCGCGCCGTAACCCCGAAGCCCTGGCACCGCCTGCCGTCCACCCGGTCGCGGATCACCCCGCACCGGGAACAGCCATGAGGGAGCACCGGTACCACGAGAGGTCACAGCCGTTGCCACGCCCGTGACACAGCGAGGGCAGCCAGCCCCGGAAGACGACCATCCGCGTATGTCGTTGCCGCCGCGATCTCCACCGGGCCGGGCGCCGGTGTGCCGTGCGCCCACGACGGCAACGCGCCGACCCGTGCGAGGACACCACCATGACGCACGTCGTCGACCGGTGACGAGCTGATCAACTGCATGGTCTCCGGTACGGATCTCGGCTGCGCCGGAACCTTGAGCAGTTGCCGGGACAAGAGGTCGATCAGCTCGGTCGACCCGGCGTGCTGATTGCGCAGATGGTCGCGGAGAAGGTCGAGCTTGGCGTAGTAGAAGCGGGAGTCGATGAGCAGGGTCGCCGTCAGCGCCAGGATTCCGCCGTCGGCGTGCCGGGTCCGCAGAGAAGTGAAGCACCGCTTCAGGACCGACATCTTCCAGACGTCGAACGACCGTTCGGCGATCGCCACCAGCGCCGCGGTTCCGGGTGTACGGACCAGGCCCTGCAATGCGGCCAGGGCGATCTGTTCATCGGGCGACCGCAGCTGTTGGCGTCGTTCCTCTGTCGCGTCGTGTCCGGCTGCGGCGGTCCGCAAGTGGTCGAGTCGTTCTCTGCGCAGTCTCTTCTCGGGCTGGACCAGGCGCACCAGTTCCTGGCAGGCGCGAGCCCGCTCGGCCGGGGTACGCAGATCCAGGTGGTACTTGGCCCGCAGGTCGGCTGGCAGGTCCTCATGTCTGACGCCTTGACCGAGGACCGGAATGACCTTCGCGGTCCCGCTCTCGATCTCCTCGATCATGCCCGAGTTGAGCTCGTACCTGACCCATCGCGACCGGAGCGAGGACCGGGAGATCAACACCATGAAGTGCTTCGCCCGGACGATGCCGTCGCTGATGCGGTCACGGAGGACATCGCCGGGGGACATCTCCCACCGGTCGTACCAGAGGCGGACTCCTTCGCGGCGCAACTGCTCCGCGAATCCCTCCACCAGCCGTCGGTCGGCATGGTTGTAGCTGATGAACAGGTCGTAGTCCTTGGCCTCGTCGGGCTGCTTCCGGCGGGGGTCGCGTCGCGGTTCGGCCAGCTTCTCGGTCTTCTGCTCCCGCCGCGCGGCCCGGTAGAAAGCCACCAGTTCACCGGTGACCTCCCAGGGATTGCCGGCGGCCAGGCTCCGCTCGAGCCTGGTCACCTGCTCCTCGTTGCGAGGAAGGCTCCGGCCGTGCACCCAGTTCCAGAACGTCGTGGCGGAAACGCCGATCTCTGCGGTGACGTCGTCGGTGGGACGCAGCTCCCGCAGGCGCATGGCCTCCAACTTCGCCCGGAAACGCTCACGCGCTGAGGTGGAAGTCCGTTCCGCCGCGAACTCGGCGAAGTCCCAGAGCCGGACGGTGTGGTCGTCACTGACGGAAACTCCGATCGGCCACCCGTCCAGGGCCGTCATCTCGAAGGCGTTCACGGCCGCGGTGTGCCCCGGCCATGGTTGCCCCAGGCGCTCACCCTGCGGGCCCCACACGTGGACCAGGCCGTCCCCGCTCGCCCCGACCAGAACGGGAAAGTCGCCGACCGGCACCTCGAAGTCGCGGAGGTCGACCCATGCGAGGGAGTTGATCGGGCCGGTGGCCGCCGAGGCATGGCGGCGCGAGGAGACGACCGTGGTGAACCTGGGCAGGCTCAGAACCTCGAAGGTGCCATTGAGGTGCCCGCAGACGACGGCGGCCTGGTGGTCGCGGTAGGCGACCGAAAGCGCGGTCACCTGACCGAACACGTCGGCGTGACCCACCGTCGGTACAGCGGCATCCGTGCTCCAGACCAGGATGTCCGAGTTCCGGTTGCCGATCGCGATCAGCGGCTCGGGCGAGGCGGAGAAGTCCACTGCGAGTACCGCTGATGTGGCTCGCGCCCTGGAGGCGGCAATACCATCGAGGACCGGCGGCCCATGGCCGATCCGCTCGCCGGGGGACAGCGCGGCTTCGCCGACTCTCCGGATCTCGATGCCGTCGATCTCGACACTGTAGATCTTGTCCGCGCCGTCGCTGCCCCCGTAGAACTCCTGTACCGCCGTACCCTCGCCCGGACGCCAGAGCCGGACCATGCCGTCACCGGATCCGGTCACGATGACCTTCTCGCCCGCGAGTTCGGCGACGGCGACGCAGGTCAACGACGCGACCTCGATACGGGGTCCGGCGCCGGCCCCCACGACCGGGTCCCACAGCGACACTCCGCCGGCGTCGGCCGCAACCACGACATCTGTTGCCGGTCCTGAGCCGGGTGCCCGGGCGGGCAGCCAACGAAGACCCAGGACCGGCCCGGTACCGGTGGTGATCGCTCTGCCGATGCGGCGGCCGGTCCGGACATCGTGCATCAGGATCACACCCGCGTCGTCCCCGGACACGGCGGCGGGCCGCCCGTTGAGCGACCCGACGCAAAGGCTCCGCACCCGAGCTCGATGGTCCTCGATGACGCGACAACCGTCCAGGGAACCCCAGCGTTGCCACCGTTCGCGAGTCATCCGGACCAGTTCGTCATAGGTATAGGGCCGCACGACGCACCTCCCGCACCCACCCCACCACACGGGTGTCCCTGTGCGACACTCTGGCCGGAGGTGCCGACATGTTCGGTCGTAGGCGCAAGCGTGAGACACCGTCCGAGCCCCACTTCTCCATCACCCCACTGCCCTCCGAGACCGCCGCGCGGCAGGCGGCGGCGGGCGGGGACGCGGTCCAGATGAACCAGCTCGGCAACCGTCTGAAGCTTGACGGCCGGATCGACGAGGCGGCCGGGTGGTATCGCCGGGCCGCGGAGGCGGGCAACGCCGACGCCGCGGCCAATCTCGCGACCTACCTGATGTCCCAGGGGCACAACCAAGAGGCCGCGCAGTGGTTCCGGCGCGCCGGCGGGCCGTTGGGTGAGGCGTTCGCCCTCCGGCTGGAAAGCACGCCGGAAGGCCCCCCGGCGAGTTGAGCGGCATTCCGGACCCGTGGGGGTCCCCGCTTTATCAAGCGCTGGTCGCCGCCTGCGCGGAGGCCGAGAGGCGGCACGCCGAGTACGAGCAGAGGGGTCGCCTTTCCGATCTGGAGTCGGCCGTCGCGCTCTTCCGGGCCGTGCTCGACCGGGCGCACAACGTCGACGTGCGAAGCGCCGCGGTGAACGGGCTCGGCATGGCGTTGTGGTCACGGTACGAGCGGTTCGGTGATCCCGGTGACCTGGACGCCGCGATCCGGCAGTTCCGTGAGGCGCTCGCGATGTACCCGAACGAGCACACGCCGGCCCTCCCGTCGTTCCATGCCAACCTGGCCGGGGTGCTGAGGCTGCGGTGGCGCCGCACCGGCGACGAGGACGACCTGGTCGCGTCGGTCGCGGAGGTACGCGCCGCCGTGGCGACCACCACGGCCGGTGACCCGCGGCGCGCGTGGCGGCTGAACAACCTGGCCGACGGCCTGCTCGCGCTGTCGCTGCAGCACGACGACTCGTCCGCGCTCGTGGAAGCCATCGCCCTCCTTCGCGAGGCCGTGCAGACGGCCCGGCCGGGCGAGGAGCTGGCCGGCATGCGGTCCAACCTGGCCGAGGCGTTGCGACTGCGTCATCGGTCCGTCGGCGGCCGCGACCGTGCCCTGCTGGACGAGGCGGTCGAGCAGGGCCGGGCCGCCCTCGCCGCGGTGCCCCGCCGGCACCCGTTGCGGCCGCGCATGCAGGCCAACCTTGCTCTGGTGCTGCTCGATCGTTTCGCCGCGCGGCGCCGGCCGGCCGATCTGTCCGAGGCCTCCGGCCTGGCCCGGAAGGCGGTCGACGCCACCCCGCAGGGGCATCCCAACCGCACCGAACGACTCATCACGCTGAGCGGGATCCGGCGGATGGAGGCGATCCACGGACGGCCCCGACGACGGATGGTCCAGCTCGCGCGGGAGGCGGTGGCCGCCACCCCGGAGGGGCATCATCTGCGTTCCGACTCGCTGTTCAACCTGGGTTGGGTGCTGGCGTTCCAGGCCGCCTCCGGCGACGCCGCCGCCTGGGACCAGGCGCGGGAGGTGTTCCGGCGGTTGGCGGCCGACCCCGCCGTACAGGTGCGGGCCCGGGTGGCCGCCGCCTGGCAGTGGGCCGAAACCGCGCTCGGCCGCGACGATCTCGCCGAGGCGCGGACCGCCTTCGACCTGGCGGTGACGCTGCTGCCCCGGACGGCGCCGCGCCGGGTGACCCACGCGGACCGGGAACGGCAACTCGCCTCCTTCTCCGGCCTGGCCCGGGACGCTGCCGCGTGTGCCGTGCGGGCCGGTGAACCGGTCGACGCCCTGCGCCTGCTGGAGCACGGCCGGGGAGTGTTGCTGAGCCACGCCCTCGGCACCCGTACCGAGCTGACCGGTCTGCGCCCCGACCTGGCCGAGCGGTTCGCGGCATTGCGGACCGCCCTGGACCGGCCCGAGGGCATGGGGTTCAGCGCGGGCGCCGACGCGGGTCCGGAGTTGCCCGGCGAGGACCGGCACGCCCTCGCCGCCGAGTGGGACGCGCTGATCGACGAGATCCGGGCGCAGCCGGGCTTCGCCGCGTTCCTGCAGCCCCCGCGGGCGGACGACCTGATCGCCGCGACCGCCGGCCACGGCGCGGTCGTCGTGCTGAACGTCAGCCGCCTGCGCTGCGACGCCCTGCTGATCGACGGTGGCATCCGGGTGGTGCCGCTGCGGCTGACCCTCGACGAGGTGACGCAGCGGGCTCTGCGGTTCCGGGCGGCGGTCGCCGAGCGGGTGGACGAGACCCTGGAATGGCTGCGGACCGAGGTGACCGGCCCGGTGCTGGACGTCCTGGACCCACCGCCGGGCAGCCGGCTGTGGTGGGTGCCGACCGGCCCGCTCACCACGCTCCCGCTGCACGCCGCCGTCGCCGACCGGGTGGTGTCCTCCTATGCGCCGACGGTCCGTAGCCTGGTCACCGCCTGGCAGGCGGCGCCGGCCGGCCCGATGTCCAACCCGCTGGTGGTCAGCATGCCCACCACGCCCGGCCTGCCCGCGCTGCCCGCCGTGCAGTCGGAGACCGCGGCGCTGCCGCCCGGCCGGGTCCTGACCGGCGAGCACGCCGTGCGCCGGGAGGTGCTGGATGCGCTCCCGCACCACTCGTGGGCGCATTTCGCCTGCCACGCGGTGAGCGCCGCGGACGGCTCGGCCGACGGTCACCTCGTCCTGCAGGACCAGCTCACTGTCTCGGACGTCGCGCGGCTGCGCCTGGCGGACGCGACCATCGCCTACCTGTCCGCCTGCGACACCGGCGTCCCGCGCGAGAACCTCGACGACGAGGCGCTGCACGTGGCCGGCGCCTTCCAGATCGCCGGATTCCGGCACGTGATCGGCACCCTGTGGTCCGTCAAGGACAGCCTTGCGGCGGAGGTGGCGGCCGGCTTCTATGCCCGCCTCACCAGCGCCGACGACGCGGCCACCGCCCTGCACGAGACCGTGGGCGAACTCCGGGCGGCGCACGGGCCCGGGCTGTGGGCGCCGTACATCCACTTCGGTCCGTGACACCATGACCGGCGTGACTGACAGATCAGACGGCAGCGAACGCGGCGCCACCGAACTCATCCTCGGCGCCCTGGCCGGCTCCGCCCTGCTGCCCTTCCTGCAGGCCGTGGCGACCAAGGCGGGCGAGGACGCCTATCAGGCGATCCGCGGCCGCCTGTCCTGGCGCAGCCGCCGGGGAGCGCGAGCCGAGCTGAGAGAGGCGGGCGTCGTGAGCCTGGCCGCCCGTGACGCCCGGGTGGTGCTCCAACTGCCGGAACGGGTCACCCCGGTGATGGCCGCCCGGCTGGAGAACGTACGCCTGCCGGTGGACCGCACCGGCTGGGCGGTGGTGAGCTGGGATGAGGCGCAATCCCGCTGGGTGGTGGAGGACGCGGCCGAGCCGCCGCCGTCGTCCACCTCGGTGGAGCCGTGAACTGAAGCTTCAGGGGTCGAGCGCCGCGGTCCTCGGGCATCGCGGAGTTCCGGTGCGGCGTGTCATGCTGCCAGGGTGACCCTTCGTCTCGACCTGAAGGCGAGTTCCGCCGAGCCGGTGATGACCATCGGTGAGGCGGGGGCGCACTTCGGGGTGGCGGCGCACGTGTTGCGGCACTGGGAATCGGTGGGGCTGCTGGTCCCGGAGCGGACCGGCGACGGCCACCGCCGGTACCGTCGCGCGGACCTGGTCCGGATCGCCGTCATCCTCCGCGCCAAGGAGGCCGGCCTGGGCCTCGACGACATCCACGACATGATCACGTGCCGCGACGGTGCGGCCCGGCAGCGGGTGCTGCTGCGGCACCGCGACGCGTTGGCCCGCCGGATCGAACGGCAGCAGGCAGCGCTGGCCATGTTGGACTGTGCGGTCGAGTGCGACCACGAGGACATCGCCACGTGCCCGCACTTCCAGCAGGCCGTCGCCGACCGCGCCGGACTCTCCGCCTGCTGATCGGTGGTGATCTTCTCATCGTGGTCCGAATCGGCGGATCGGTCGGCCCCGAGCGCCCATCATGATCAGCCGGGACGGCCGGCCGTACCTACCCGGGCCGCAGGGCGCCTGACGGCCGCGACCACGTCGGTGATGGCGGTGACCGACAGCCCGGCCCCCACCGGGTCGTGCAGGAACGCCACGTGGTCGAGGTCGGCGACGGTGTGCCGGCTGTTGGTCGACAGGGCGGCGAGCCGGTCCTGGGCGGTGCCCCAGCCCTGCATGTGATCGACGTTGTCCTTCGCGGTGAGGACGACCAGCGGGGTGGCGCCGAGCGTGGTCAAGGCCCGCGCCTGCCGGAAGGCCCGCGGCAACAAGGCTTGTTCGGCGCGCAGTCCGGCCAGGCCGCGCGGGCTGTTCGCGAACGCGGCCGCCTGCTCGCCCGCGTCGCCGGGCAGCGCCGGTGTGGTCAGCGCCCGGATGAGGTGACCGAGGCCGAACCGGAACAGCGTGGGTGCCGGGGCCAGGGCACGCCGCATGACCTGATACTCGCCGTTGAAGGGTTTGACGAGTTCCACCTGATCCGGTCCGGCGCTGTCGAGCAGAACCATCCCGGCCACCTCGGCGGGGTACAGGTGCGTGTAGGTCAGGGCGTGCACGCCCCCGCTGGAGTGCCCGGCCAGGACGTACGGGCCGGGCTCGCCGGCCGCGGTCAGCAGGCGGTGCAGGTCGGTGGCCGCGTTCGTGGCGTCGGCGGGGTGGGGTGAGTCGTCGCTCCAGCCCTGCCCGGCCCGGTCGTACGCGCAGACGCGGGTGGTCGCGGCGACGCCGGGGAGGACGCGCGCCCACTGCGGGGACGTCTCGCCGAGGCCGTTGAGCAGCACCACGGTGGGGCTGCCGGTGCCGGCACACCGCAGGTGCAGCCGGTATCCGCCGACGTCCACGAGCCGGCCGGGCGCGGGCCCCGCGGCGGCCCGCGGCGGGCTCATCACGACCTGGGTGAGCCCGCCGAGACCGGCCAGCAGCATGACCAGCGTCACCGGGCGGACGAACAGGCGGCTCCGGCCGGGAAGCTCGCGGCGGGTCCGCCGCTCCACCCACATCGCCAGGATCACCAGTGCCGGCGCCCACCCCCAGGCCAGGCGGGTCATCGTGGGCTCGCCCGGGTTCGCGGCCAGCAGCACGGCGCCGGTGGCGGCCAGAACCGTCGCCGGGACGTACGCCCAGCGCTGCGGGCGCGTGGTCCTGCGGGCGGTGAGCCGGGCGAGCATCGCCCAGCCGGCGGCGAAGGCCAGCAGAGCCGCGCCGACGATGCGTGCCTCGGATGCGTCCGGCAGGACTCCGAACGTCAGGGCCGCCGCACCGGCCACTCCGGCGAACAGGGAGGCGGCGACGACGCGGGCGAGGGGGCCGATCGGTGGCGACGGCGCGGCCGTCGGGACCGGAGCTGTGGTGCGGGTCGGGGTGCTCATGGTGGTTTCCCTTCCTGGCCGGCCGGTGCGGCCGCCACGAGAACCACCGTCGCGGTTTCGTCACCTGCTCGCCCCGGTCACATGGCCGGGATGCCGCCGTGCGACGAGTGAGCCGGAAAGGGCGCGGTCAGCTCAGGGGGAGCTGGGCGAGTTGGCTGCGCGAGGAGATGCCGAGCTTGGTGAACACGTTGCGCAGGTGGAAAGCGACCGTACGCGGCGACACCCAGCACTGGGCGGCGACGTCCTTGTTCGACAGGCCCCGCGCGACCAGTTCGGCGACCTTGCGTTCCATCGGCGTCAGGTCCAGCTGGGTCGACGGGTCCCGTTTGCGGGCCGTCTCGCCGGACGCGCGCAGTTCCTGGGCGGCCCGCGCGGCGAACGGTTCGGCGTGCAGATCCTCGAACGTGTCCAGGGCGGCCCGGAGCTGGCCGCGGGCGTCTACGCGCCGCTGCTGGCGGCGCAGGAATTCGCCGTACGCCAACTGGACGCGGGCCCGGTCGTACGGCCGGTCCGCAGCGCCGTGGTGGATCAGCGCCTCCTGGAACAGTCCGCTGACCGCGCGCCCACCGTCCGCCGCATCGGGCTGCGCCGTCAGCGCCCGGCCGAACGCGGCGCCCGCCCGCACCCACGCGAGAGTGGTGTCGCGGGCCAGCGCCTCGAGGTCCCCGACCCAGGCCGCGGCCTGGGCGTGATCGTCCGCGCGGACCGCCGCCTCGAAGCGGTCGGTGGCGGCCATCAGTTGCAACGCCGGCCGTTGCATCTGCCGGAACTGGTGCAGGGCCCCGGCGGCATCACCGCCCACCAGCGCCGCGGCGCCCCTGGCCCAGCGGATCAGATCCGCCACGGGCTGGGCGAAGATGCCCACGGGCGGGCGGCTGCGCACCTGCTCCTGCAACGCGGCGAGGCGTACGCCGTAGTCGGGGCGCCCCTCCAGCGCGGCGAGCAGGGTCAGCCACGCCTGCGCGGCAACGGTCAGCGGGCTCTGTCCGACGCTGCGCCCCAACGCGATGGCCTCCTCGCACGAGGCCCGCAACGCGGTCCACTGGCCGCCGGCGTACTGGCCGAACGGCAGGCGCTGCAGGGCGTACAGGATGGTCATGCCGTCGCCCTTCTCCCGGGCCGTCGAGAGCATGAGCGCGTAGAACCGGCGCTGCGCGTCGTCATCGCCCAGGTGCAGCGCGGCGTTGCCGAGGTTGCCCAGCAGGTCGAGGTCGCCACGTGAATCGGGGGCGCTCAGCGCGGTGTCCAGGGCCCGGTGCAGCGCCGTCAGGGCCGCGCGGTGCTCCCCGGCGATGTCGAGCCGGGTGCTGACCAGCAGTTGCTTCAGGCAGCGGGTACGGGCCGAATCCCCGGCGGACACGTCGACGTCGATCGCGTCGGCCGGCAGCCGGGCGCCGCTGTCGATGCCGTGGCTCCGGGCGACCGCCGCCGCGACCGCCATCTCCAGGGCGCGAACCGGGTCCCGCGCGGCCACGCGCCCGGCCGCCTGGGTGAAGATGCGGTGCGCGTCGAGGGCGGATCCGACGTTCACTTCGATGCGCCCGCGCAGGCGGTCGATGTCGGCGCGCAGTATCGCGTCGTCCGCGAGGGCAGCGGCGTCGGCGCACAGCGCGCCGGCGCGCACCGCGTCTCCGGACGACCACGCGTTACGGGCAGCCGCGAACAGCCGGGCGGCGCGACCGGGCGCAGCGGCTGTCGTACCGGCGGCCCGCTCGAAGGCGTCAGCCGCAGCCCGGTACGCGCCCCGCTGCTGCGCCCGTTCCCCGACCGCGTGCAGCGCGTCCGCCACGCCCGTGTCGGGGCCGATCGTCGCGGCGGCCTGATGCCACGTCTGCCGGTCCGGGTCGTCGTCCAGGGCACGGGCGAGGGCCGCGTGCGCGTGCCGTCGCTCCAAGCTGGTCGCCGCCTGGTAGACGGCGGACCGGACCAGGGGATGCCGAACCGTCACCCTGTTGTCCGTAACGGCCAGCAGCCCGGCGCGTTCCGCCTCGTCCCACGCCGCTGCCCCCACCCCGGACGCGGCGGCCGCTCGGTGCAGCACGCCCGTGCCGCCCGTGTCGTCGGCGGCCGCCAACAGCAGCAGCGCCTGAACATCCGGACTCGCCCGCCGGATCCGGTCGAGGAACGCCCGTTCCACGCGTTCGGTCAGCACGAGCCGGGGCGGCAGCGCGGCCGTCCCGGCCAGCTGGCCGGCCGCCAGCTCCGTCGGCAGCTCCAGCAACGCCAACGGGTTGCCGCCGGTCTCGGCCACCAGGCGGTCGGCCACGTCCTCCGACGGCGGCAGCTTGGCCCGCCGCGCGAGCAGCAGCCGTGCCGCCGCCGGGTCCAGGCCGGCGAGGCGCATCACCGGCACCGAGTCGGGCCGGAACGCGCCCGTGCCCCCCTCGGCGGCTCGCGCGGCGAACACCATCGCCACCCGGTCCGCCTGCAACTGTCGCGCCGCGAACAGCAACGCGTCCGCGGACGCCGCGTCCAGCCAGTGGGCGTCGTCGACGACGCACAGCACCGGCCGGTCGTCCGCCGCCTCGGTCAGCACCGACAAGGTCGCCACACCCACCAGGAACGGCTCCACCGGAACGCCGCCGTCGTCGGAGTGCCCGAACGCCACGCCGAGGGCCCGCGCCTGCGGCGGCGGCAACCGGTCCCGGTCGAGCACGGGGCGCAGGAGACGGTGCAGCGCGGCGAACGGCAACGGCGCCTCCGTCGCCACGCCGGCCGTACGCAGCACGAGGACCGCCGGCTGCTCCGGCGCTGAGCGCAGGCCCGCCACCAGGTCGTCCAGCAGCGCGGACTTGCCCACGCCGGGGTCGCCGAGCACGACCAGCGCCCCCGCCCGGCCGGCGCGCGCCGCGACGACCAGCGCATCGAGGCGCGCACGCTCCTCATCGCGTCCATGGAGCATGTCGCGAACCTACTCCCGCCCAGGTGGCAACCCGGCCATTTGACCGGCGCGATCCCCCCGGCGTCGCAGCGACGGTAGGACGCACATCCACCGCCGCGGCCGGCCGCGCGGTGCCAACCCGGGCCGCCGGCCCCGCACCGAGGAGCAGCCATGCACACCGAACCAGCCGCCGATCCGCTCGCCGCCGATGCCCCGGACCCCGGTCCGCGGAAGTCCTGGGTCGTGCTGGCCCTCACCCTCGCCGCGCAGATCCTGGTCGTCCTCGACATCTCCGTGGTCAACACCGCCCTGCCGTCGATCGGGCGCGACCTGCGCCTGGACGGGCCGGACATGCAGTGGGTCGTCACCGCGTACCTGATGATGTCCGGCGGAGGGCTGCTGGTCGGCGGTCGCATCGCCGACCTGCTCCCGCGCAAGAAGGTGTTCCTGACCGGCCTGGCCGTGTTCACCGTCGCGTCCGTCGTCAGTGGCCTGGCCGGCGGCGCCACCGAGCTCATCGCGGCCCGCGCCGCCCAGGGCTTGTCCGCCGCGTTGCTGACCCCGGCCGCGCTGTCCATCATCATGACCACGTACTCGGGCGCGCAGCGCCGCACCGGCCTCGCGCTGTGGGGCGCGATCGGATCCCTCGGGGTCGCAGCCGGGGTTCTGCTCGGCGGCGCCCTGACCACCTGGGCCGGCTGGCCGACCATCTTCTGGATCAACGCGCCGATCGGCGCGGCCGCGCTGCTCGCCGGTCTCATGGTCATCCCCGGGGTACGGACTCCGCGGGTCTCGCTGAACCAGTTCGACCTGGCCGGGGCGGCCACCGTCATCGCCGGGCTCGTCGCGCTCGTCTACGCCCTCGGCGCCACTGAGCAGCACGGCTGGCTCTCCGCGCGCGTCCTGCTCGCCCTGACCGGAGCCGCGCTGTCGGCCACGGCGTTCCTCCTGCTGGAACGCCGCGCCGCGAACCCGCTCGTCCAGCCGCACACCTGGAAGGTGAGGTCGCTCGTGTCGGGAACCGTCGTCATGCTCGGCGTCACCGGCATCCTCGTCGCGACCGTGTTCCTCACGTCCATCTTCGTCCAGACCGTGCTGGGGTATTCCGCGATCCGCGCCGGCCTCGCGTTCCTCCCGTTCGCCCTGGCCATCACCGCCGGCACCGTGCTCGCCCGGCACGCCCTCGCCCTCGCCCACGGCACGCCGCGTGCCATCGCCGCGGTCGGCCTGCTCGTGGTCACCGGCGGCGCGGTCCTGCTCGCCCAGGCGTCCGCCGGCGCCGGATACGCCACCGACGTTCTGCCCGGCCTGGGCGCCATCGGCCTCGGTGTCGGCATGGTCTTCGTCCCGGTGTCCGTGACCGCCCTGGCGGGCATCCCGCCGCAGCACGCCGGCATGGCGTCCGGGTTCCTGATGACCGGGCACGAGATCGGCGCAGCCCTCGGCGTCGCGGTCCTGTCCGCCGTGGCGAGCAGCGCCGGCAGCCTGGCCGGCGCGGCGGGCGTCGTCAACGGCTTCCCCCGGGGATTTCTCGCCGCTGCCGGTATCGCCGCGGCGCTCGGGGTGTTCGCGTACCTGCGGATGCCGGCTGTGAAGGCGGACGGCGCCGCCATGCACATGCATCACTGAAGCCTCAGGTAGGTCCCGGGCGCCGCCACCCGTCCAGCACCCGGTCGATGTCGGCCCGGATCCGCTCCCGGGCCTCGTCCCGAGCCACCCCACCCATCAACAAGTCGTCGTACCCGGTGTCCTCGTGCCGCACCGAAGCCACCACGGCCCGGGTCACCGCATCCGGATCGAGCGCCCGCCCCGCGGCGCTGCGGCCCACCCGCCCGGTGCCGCGGGTGCCCGTGTGCCGGCTGATCGCCGCCGCTCGCGCCGGTGGGCAGCCGGGGAACAACCGGCCGATCTCCTCGGCCAGCTCCTGCTGGAACCGCTCGTCGGCGACCTCCCGGTGCTGCCGGTCGCGTTCCCGGCGGCGGGCGCGGGCCTCCTCGTCGGACAGGCACTGTCGTTCGGCCTGCTCGATCGCCGTCTCTTCGACGAGGATGCCCCGCCGTTCGTAGCGCTTGCGGCTGCGGCTGAACCGCACCACCACCGCCGCGAGCCGGCTGGCCTTCCTGGCCCGGCGGGTCAGCGTCGCGTCGCCGGCCGGCAGGAACACCAGGTGGTCCAGGTCCACGCAGGTCAGGCAGGCCGGCCCGGCGTCCTCGGCCATCAGCAGTTCCGCGTCGGTGCGCCCGCACCTCGCGCAGGTGAACGGGGCGGCCGGCTGCACCACCACGAGGTCCGGTGGTCTGCTCTGCCGGGCGGTCAGCCGGTCCCGCTGCGGTTCGGGCAGGTCCGCGGGCATCCAGTGGGTGCGGTAGGCCCGTTCCAGCTCGGGATCGCCGGCGGCGGTGAAACGCAGCGGCGGCCGGTCGCGGGTGGCGGCCACGTACTCGACCTCGCCGGGGCGCAGTTCCCGGCCGCGTACCCAGCGGTGGAAGATCTCCAGCGCGTCGGCGAGCCGGTGCGCGGACACCGCCGCGACCGCTTCCAGGTGCGGCGCCCGGCCCTGCCGCCAGTCCGTGACCCGGCCCGGCGGCACCCAGCCGATCCCGGTCAGCACGTCGAGCGGGCTCACGTGCCGTCCACGGGTCAGCGCCCGCTCGGCGGCGGCCACCACCCTGCGTTCCAGCTTCGTGGCCGGTTGCATGCCCGGCAGGCTACCCGCGCGGGACCGACGGGTTCGACGCCGCGTCCAGCCTCCGCACCGCGGTCAGGAGCAGCCGCCAGAAGGCGTCGACGTCCAGGTCGACCGCGACCTCCGCGTTCACCGCGCCGGAGGTACGGCGGTGCAGGTCCACCACGGTCGCGCCGCGGGTGTGCGTCCCGGTCAGCTCGACGGCGACCGGGGCCGGGACCGTCCGGACGATCGCCGGGTCGATGACCCGGGCCACCGCGATCGGGTCGTGCACCGGGGGATGCGCGAACCCGAACACCCGCCGGTACGTGCCCGCGAAGAACGTCATCAGGTCGGCGCAGACCGCACCCAGCCGGGAGCCCAGGGCGCGGAACTCGCCGATGATCTCCGTGGTGGCCAGCGCCCGGTGCGTGACGTTCAGCCCGATCATCGTGGTCGGCAACCCGGACCGCAGCACGAGGTCGGCCGCCTCCGGGTCGGTGACGATGTTGAACTCGCCGTACGGTGTCGTGTTGCCCCGCTCGGTCGAGCCACCCATGAAGACGATGTCCCGCACCTGCCGCCCGGCCTCGGGATGGCGGCGCAGCAGCGACGCGACGTTGGTCAGCGGTCCCGTGGCGATCAGGGTGACCGGCTCGGCCGACCCGGCGATCAGCCGCCGCATCAGCTCGACCGCGTGCCCGGCCTCGACCTCGGCGACCGGCCCGTCGAGGTCGGGCCCGTCCAGCCCGGACACGCCGTGGATGTCCTCGGCGACGGTGAGGTCGCCGGTCAGCGGCCGGTCGCAGCCGGCCGCCACCGGCACGCCGTCCACCCCGGCCAGGGCGAGGATGCGCAGCGCGTTCCTGGTCGTCTTGTCGAGCGTCTGGTTGCCGGCGACGGTGGTGACGCCGAGCAGCCGCAGCCGCGGGTCGCCCGCGGCCAGCAGCAGCGCCATCGCGTCGTCGTGCCCGGGGTCGCAGTCGATGATCACCGGGCGGGCGGCGGATTCCCTCATCCGCGGTCACCCGTCCGGGTGGCGCTGCCGCGGACATGGGGCGAGGCGGGGGTCACCGGGCCGTTCGGCGGGAACGGGTACCGGTGCACCGGGCCCAGCGTGAACCCGGCCCCGGTGATCGCGCCGAGCGTGTCCCGGCCGCTGTGGCAGCCGCCGAACAGCCGGGGCCACACCGTCGCGTCGGCGATCCGCTGGACGCGTCGCAGGGCGCCGGGCCGTTCGGCCGCGACGTGTTCCATGAAGCGCAACTCGCCGCCGGGGCGCAACACCCGGCGGATCTCCGCGAGCGCCGACGGCTGGTCGGGCACGCTGCACAGCACCAGGGTGGCCACCGCCGCGTCGAACTCGCCGGCGCCGGCGGGCAGCGCCTCGGCCCGCCCGTCGACCACCCGGACCGGCACCGGCGCGGCCCGGGCCGCGATCTCCGCGGCGGCGCGCAGCCGCGGTTCCGGCTCGACGGCCAGCACCTCGGTCACCTCGGGCGGGTAGTGGGCGAACATGAGGCCGTTGCCCGCGCCGATCTCGACGACCCGGCCGCGCAGGCCCTCCACCAGGGCGTGGCGGTGGCCGGCGGCGCCGGCGCGGTCCATCCGGACGCTCATCCGCTGGTAGACGCGGGCGAAGATCGGGTGTCCCATCGGGCGCCTCCGGGCGGTACGGACCGATTGCCTCCCGCGAGGCTATCCGTGGCGGGCCCGGTCGATGCCGTCCAGGAGCAGATCGACGGTGAACTCGAACTCGACCTGGCTGTCGCACCAGCCGAGCGCGGGATCGGCGGCGTCGTGCGCCTCGGCGGCCATCATGGCGGTCAGGTGGGGGAGCGCGCCGGCCAGTTCGGACAGTTCCGCCTCCGCGGCGTCGACGTCGGTGTGCCCGCCCGCCGCGGCCGGGCTGAAGATCTCCTGCGCGAAGCCCAGGGCCAGGCTGCCGAACGCGTGCAGCGCCCGGTGCGCGATCCGGGGCGAGAAGCCGCCGGCGAGCAGGGTGGCCACGATCGCGTCGTAGTACGCGTACACGCCGAACGGGATGGTGCGGCGGGAGCTGAGCAGCCCCGGCGCCCACGGGTGGCCCAGCATGACCTGGCGCGCCGCCAGGAACCGCTGTCGCAGACCGGCCCGCCAGTCGCCGGCCGGGGCCGTCCGGGCGACCGCGGCGTCGATCTCCCCGATCACGGTCTCGGCCAGGCCGTCGAGCAGGCCCTCCTTGCCGGGCAGGTGGTAGTAGAGCGACATCGCCTCGACGCCGAGCTCGGCCGCCAGCCGGCGCATGGTCAGGGCCTTGAGCCCCTCGGCGTCCGCCAGCGCGACCGCGGCAGCCAGGGCCCGCTCCCGGCTCAGCGGCTCCCGCGCCGTCCTCTCGCTGCTGCTCCTTGACACGGCCCGTACCTTACAACGTATGACAGCCTTACAACGTAAGATACCGAGCGTGGCCCGGCTGACCGGGATCTTCTACCTCGGCCTGGCCCTCACCGGCGGGCTCGGCTTCCTGCTCGTCCGGTCCCGGCTCTTCGTCGCCGGCGACGCGCCGGCCACGCTGGCCAACCTGGTCGCCCACGAGGGTCTGGCCCGGGCCGGGATCGCCCTCGAACTGCTCGTCGTGCTGACCCAGGCGCTGACCGCCGTCTGGTTCTACCGGCTGTTCCGCCGGACCGACGCCGTCGCGGCCGGCAGCATCGCCGCCTTCGGCCTGGTCAACGCGGTCGCGATCCTGGGCAGCGCGGCCCTGCTGGGCACCGCGCTCGACGTGGCCCGGCGGCCGATCGGCGACGCCGCCGCGACCGTGCAGCTCATGTACGTGGTCAGCGGCCACCTGTGGACGACGGGCGCGCTCTTCTTCGGGCTCTGGCTCATCCCGATGGGGTGGTGCGTGCTGAGGTCGCCCGGGATGCCCCGGCTGCTGGGCCGGGTCCTCGTCGCCGGCGGCGTCGGTTACCTGCTGAGCCCGTTCCTCGAGTACCTCGTGCCCCAGGCGGCCGCCCTCGCCGACGTGCTCACGCTGCCCGCGACCGTCGGCGAGGTCTGGATGGTCGGCTACCTGCTCGTCCGCGGGCTCCCCGCCCCGGCGCCCACCGCGGTGCTGCCGGCGCCGTCACCCGGGTGAGCGAACGGGTCGCCGAAGTCGCGCATCGCCGTGCGGGCGTACACCTGCTGCAGCGTGGTCACCCGTTCGGAGCGGCCCCGGCCCAGGAAGCTGACCGCCCAGTGCAGCACCGCCGACACCCGGTTCTTGAAGCCGACCAGGTAGAACAGGTGCACCACGAGCCAGATCAGCCAGGCCGGGAAGCCGGACAGCCGCAGCCGTCCGATGCTCGCCACGGCGGAGAACCGCGAGATCACCGCCAGGCTGCCCTTGTCGAAGTAGCGGAACGGCCGCTCCGCGGTACGGCCCGCGAGGCGGGCCCTGATCTGCCCGGCCGCGTACCGTCCGCTCTGGATCGCCACCTGGGCGACGCCCGGCAGCTGGCGCCCGTCGCGGCCCGGCAGCGCCATCAGGTCTCCCACCACGAAGATCTCCGGGTGGCCGGGGATCGTGGTGTCCGGCTCGACCAGGATGCGCCCGGCGCGGTCGGTCGACGCGCCCGTGGCCTCCGCCAGCCGGCGGGCCAGCGGCGGGGCCGACACCCCGGCGGCCCACACCTTGGTCATCGCGGGGATGCGCTCGCGGCCGCGGACGGTCTCGACGTCGATGCCCTCCGGGTCGACCCCGACCACTGTGGTGTTCAGCTCCACCTCGACGCCGAGCTGGTGCAGCTCGCGCAGCGCGCGGGTGGAGAGCTGGTCGCCGAAGGTGTTGAGCACCGCGCCGACCGCGTCGACCAGCACGATCCGGGCCCGGTGCGGGTCGATGTGCCGGTACTGC
Source organism: Actinoplanes nipponensis (assembly GCF_016862275.1). GTDB lineage: Bacteria > Actinomycetota > Actinomycetes > Mycobacteriales > Micromonosporaceae > Actinoplanes > Actinoplanes nipponensis. Next base: position 197,207 of record NZ_BOMQ01000053.1, read on the forward strand.
CCGGGCAGGGTGCGGTGGGCCAGCTCGGCGATCTGGCCGGCCATCTCGGTGCCGGTCGGGCCGGCGCCGACGATCACGAAGGTCATCCAGCGCTCGACGTCGGCCGGGTCGGTCTGCAGGTCGGCGATCTCGAAGGCGTGGAAGATCCGGGCGCGCAGCTCCAGCGCGTCGTCGACGCTCTTCATGCCGGGGGCGTCCGCGGCGAAGCCGTCGTTGCCGAAGTAGGACTGCGAGGAGCCGGCGGCGAAGATCAGCGAGTCGTAACCGACGGTGTACGACACGCCCGGCCCCGCCACCTCTACGGTGCGGGCCTCGACGTCCACGTCCCGGACCCAGCCGAGGCGCACGTCCACGTTGTCCTGCCGGCGGAGGATCTCGCGGATCGGCGGCGCCACCTCTCCCTCGGAGAGGATGCCGGTCGCGACCTGGTAGAGCAGCGGCTGGAAGAGGTGGTAGGTGGTGCCGTTGATCAGGGTCACGTCCACGTCCGCCCGGCGCAGCGCCTTGGCGGCGAAGAGGCCGCCGAATCCCGCTCCGACGATGACGACCCGGTGCCTGTTCACTTCTGCTGACATCTCTGATTCACCCTCCGTGCGGTACAACGCCGGGGACCGGCCGTTGCTGCCCGGATCGGGACCCGCCCCGCTGTGATGTGCGGGACCCCGGGGTGTCCGGTGCGGTCGGTCATGTCATCGGGACGAACCGGCCCGCGACGATGTGACCGCTACCGGGGGGTCAGCGGTGTGAGGTGCGGCACCGCGCGGAGGTCAGCGGGCCCGCCGCGGGGGCGAACCGGTTGAAACCGCTGTTGCGGGCGCGCCGGACGGCGGGCGCCGGGTCGGCGGCGGGTGCCGGTGCCGGTGTGGGTGTGGGTGTGGGTGTGGGTGCGGACGGCGCGACCGAGAGCGGGGTGGGCCGCGCGGCGGGGAGCGGCTGCGCGGGCTTGCCCGGAACGGCCACGGCGGCCGGCGGGGCGTCCGGCGCCGGCGGCGCCGGGGCGGCGCAGCTGCCGGTCGGCTCGTCCGGGCCGGGCGTGCGGCCCGGCCGGCGGGCCAGCAGGACGCCCGAGACAGCGCAGATCACCAGTACGCCCATCATGATCATCGCCTGCGTCATGCCGCCACGACCTTCCGCTCCACGCCCGAGCCGTTGGTTATCTAACCAATGACGTTAGCAGTGCATGCGCCTTCAACCAATCGCTGACCCGGCGGACGATGACCCGGCGGCCCCCGGCGGCCTATCCTCGACCCCATGACGCCTTCCACGCCGGAGGCCGGCTTCGGCGGCTATCTCAAGGAAGCGATCCGGGCCGCGCGGTTCCCGACCCCCACCCACTTCGCCCGGGCCGCCGGCACCGACCCGTCGGTCGTGCTGCGCTGGCTCAGCGGCGAACAGCGGCCCACCATCCGGTCCATCGAACGGATCGCGCCGGTGCTCGGCCGCACCATCAACGAGATCGTGGTGGCGGCGTACCCCGATCGGGTCGGCGGCGGGCCGCCGGCCCCGCCGGTCACCCATCCGCTCGTGCACGACCTGGGTCGCATCCTGGCCCCGGATTCGCCGGTGCCGGAGGGCGACCGGGCGGCGCTGGAGGCGGTGCTGGACCGGATGCTCGAGCCGTACCGCAAGGTGCTGCGCCGCCGCCGGTCGGCGTGAGGCCGACGATCAGCTCGCCGGGTGTCGCGCCCGCCGCCGGATGTCCGTAATCTCGGACCATGACCGAGCGGGCCCGCGCCGAGCCGAGGTCCACCGTGGGCGGACTGCACCTGCAGGTGAGCGGGCTGCTGCTCGGCTCCCTGATCGCCGCGGTGGCCGCCACCGGCGCGCTGATCATCACCCTGGCCGTCGGGCTGCCACCGGGGCATCCGCCGCCCGGCCCCAACGGCATGCCCCCGCCGCCGCCCGACCTCACCTCGCTCGCCGTCTTCCCGGTCATCACCGGCGTGTTCGTGCTGGCCTGGCTCGCGGTCGTGGTGGCGTACTCGCGCGACCAGATCCTGCGCCGCATCGAGCAGCTCAAGGCCGGGCCCGGCGCCGTGGACCGGCCGTTCGACCAGCTCATCGCCGAGCTGCGGGCGCAGCTCGCGGCCGACCGCGAGCAGGAGCTGCGCCTGCTCCAGGAGCGCATCGCGGAGCTGACCGAGGAGTACGGCGAGCAGCGCGAAACCGACGGCTACCTCAACGGCATGCGGATAGCCACCGGCGACCAGCCGCCCCCGGCCAAGGTGCATTCCATCCGCCGGACGCCGCACCAACCCTGACGCGGTCCGGTGATTCGAGTGGCTCGTCCGGTTACGCGGCCCGGCCCGCGGGGAACAGAGAGATCAGGAACATCCCCGAGCGAAGGGTCAGCGAAGATGGTGACCGTACGGCTGAGCACCACCCGGTCCGTGTCCGCCCCGCGGCGGGAGGTGCGGCGATGAGCGCGGTTGCGAATCCCGCCACCGTCGACGAGTGCCTGCGCGTCGGGGCCGGCTTCTCCCAGGGTGACCGGAACTGGATCGCCGAGCAGTTCGGCACGCTGGACGCCCGGCTCGCCGGCTTCCACGCCGACACGACCGAACTCGAGGTGTCGGTCAAGGACCGAGAGGCCCCGGGGCAGAAGGTCACCCTGGAGTGCTGGATCGCCGGCCGGCAGAAGGTCGTCACCACCTCGTCCGAGGAGGACCTGCACGCGGCCCTCAACGACGTGCGCGACGACCTGCGCCGCAAGCTCAACGACGCGAAGACCAAGCAGGAGCCGCGGCACAACCGGCACCTGCGGGAGAACCCGTTGCCCGACCCGGCCGCCCTCGACGAGGGCGACCTGCTCCAGCACTGAGCACGGCGTCCTGCCCGCCGGTCACCCGGCGGGCAGGACGCGGTACCGCAGCAGGGAAGCGAGCGGCACGCCGGAGAGGTGGATGCGTTCGAGCCCGACGGTACGGCCGCCGGGCTGCGCGAACAGCCGCACCCCGTCGCCCAGCAGCACCGGCGCGATGCAGGTGAGCACCTCGTCCAGCACCCCCGCGGCCAGGCACTGCCGGGCGACGTCGGCGCCCAGCACGTTCACGTACTTGTCGCCGGCCGCCGCCCTGGCCTGCCGGACGGCCTCGGCGAAGTCGCTCACGAAGGTGACCCCCGGCCACGGCGTGGCGGGCACCCGGTGGGTCAGCACGACCTGCGGCCCGGACCAGCCCCCGCCGAACGCCTGACCCTCGCCGGGCGTGTCCTTGTAGGGGTCGTCGCCGCGGAACGTGCGGTTGCCGACCAGCAGCGACCCGATCTCCCCGATCAGCTCGTCGACGTACGGGTTCGGCCCCAGGTACGGCGTCAGCCACGACATGTCACCCCCGGGACCGGCGATGAAGCCGTCGAGGGACATGGTCACCGAGTACAGCAGCCTGGCCACGGGGTCAGGATCGCACGGAGGCCGACGGCGACGGCGCCGGCCTGGCCGCCCCGGTGGGCGGGGCCGTGGCGAGCAGGAAGAGCACCGCGCCGAGCGCGATCAGCACCATGGCCCCCACGGTGACGAGCCGGGCCCGCCGCAGCGACTCGCGGATCTGCCACACGTGGACGAACTCCAGCAGGCGACGCTGGAGCTGCTGGGCCAGGGCGTGGTTGGCGTGCGCGTCCGCCAGGGAGAGCTCGAGGGTCGCCTTGACGTCGGCCTTCCTCTCGTGGGCGGCCAGCGACGCCAGCTGGGCCGCCGCCCGGGCATGCCGGGTGGCCGCCGCCCGCAGGTCGTCGGCGTCGGCGCCGAACGGCCCGAAGAAGGCGCGGGTGTCGCCGGCCATCCGGGCCCGGAGCTCGGCCAGCTCGGGCGTGGCCAGGGTGGCCAGGGTGGTGACCGGGGGCACGAGCGCCTCGGCGGCGAACCAGATGACCAGGCCGACCCCGCTGAGCACCAGGGCCAGGCCCAGGAACGCCAGCGCGGCGTCGGCGGCGGTGGCGATCTTCCCGACCGCGGTCAGCGGGGCGGCCCCGACCAGCAGCGAACCGACGGCGGCGGCGGCCGCCACGATCCACTTCGCGGTGGCGCGCATGTCCGGCACGGCGTCCAGGGGCGACGGGCCGGACGCCGCGGTCACGCTCGGCGTGGGGTTCGTGCCGGCCTGGACGGTCATGCCGCCGGGCCCCGGTCCGAGCCGGGGTCCGCCTCCCGGGCGGTGTCCTCGTCGCCGACGTCGCGGACCAGCGGGCCCGGGTCGTCGGCCGGCAGGCGCACGTACGGGACCCACTGCCGGCCGTCGTACATCTCGACCACGCCGGTCCGGCCGAGCCGGATGTCGCCCGGCTCGGGCTGAGCCGCCGGGCCGGTCACCGGGTCACCCCGGCGGGCCAGACCACCTGGACCGGCCGGCCGACGGCGTGGGCCCGGCGCACGACGTCGCCCGTGCCGCCGAGGCCGGCCGCGGGCCGGCCGTCCCAGACGGCGACGAGCAGGTCGCAGCGATCGATCACCCGGACGCCCGCCGCCATGAAGGCCTCCTCGGACGGTGCGGCAAAGGGCAGTTGCTCCAGGGCGCGGGCGCGCCGCAGCAACCCCCGGTACGTCGCCAGGACGCCGGGGTCGGTGAACGTCGTCTCGAAACCGGCACACGGCACGATGATGTCCAGGCTGCCGCCGGCCTCGAGCAGCAGCGCGGCGAAGAGCTGGTCGGCGCCGGCGGCGAGGCTGGCCACCCCGGCCAGCGGGCGGCCGGCCCGGCGGAGCGACTCGCGGATGCCCTGCTCGATGAAGCCGAGCGCGGCCGCGGGCATGTTCTGGTGCCCGGTGAACCCGACCGTGGTCACAACAGGTCCCTCGCGGCCAGCAACCGGTAGTGCCGGCCCAGCGGGGTGAGGCGGCACGGCTTGGACTCCATCGCCGCGAAGTACAGGTGGTCGGTGCCGACCGGCTCGACCAGCTTGGCGGCGCGGGCCCGCTGGAGCAGCCCGAAGACCCGCTGGTGCTCCTCGTGCTGCGGCTCCGCCAGCGGTTCGTAGGACGGGTCGAGCGGCAGCTCGTACTCCGGCGTGACGAACAGGTCGGGCAGCTCGTACAGGTCCTCGACCGGCACCGCCGGCCGCGACCGGCGGATGATGATCTCGCGGGTGACGTTCGCCTTCAGCTGCGGGCTCTGGTCCCAGACGCCGAAGCATTCCGAGAGGTACGCGTACAGCCCGCCGATGCTGACGTTGCCGCGCACGTCCGCCGCCCCGCCCGCCAGCGCCCCGCAGAGCATGGTGGAGAAGACCCCGCGGCCGTCCGTGCTCTCCCCGGCGAGCTGATCGCCGCGGGTCGCGGTCAGCATGGCCAGGCCGGTACGCAGCACGCTCGCGTCCGACCCGAGCTGGGGGACCACCCCCGCGGACCCGGACAGGCAGCAGTCCAAAATGATCAGAACCTCGCCGACCCCCTTCGCCGCCGCGGCATCGAGGATCTCGGTGATCGCGATGCCCGGCGATTCCCGCGTCCCGTCGGAGGTGGCCAGCACGACCGTGCCGTTCCGGTCCACGCCGTGGCAGGCGGCATAGAGCAGAGCCACCTCCGCCCCCGGCGCGAGCAGCCGCGTCACGCCCTGACGGAGCTCGTCGCGGGTGACCCCGCGCTGGACGTTGGCCAGGGTCTGGCAGTAGAAGTTGCGCGAGTTGTCCTCGTTGCGGGACAGCAGCGGCAGCAGGGCGGCCACGTCGTTGACACAACCGGCGAGCGGCCGGAACGCTTGGTACGTGTCGATTCCGACCAGCAATGCGCGGCGTGTCATCGCACCTCCCGACCGCTACCCGACCCATTAGAACGGAAAACGGCGGACCGGGCCAGGCGGATGGTCGAACGGTCATTCGGGATCGCGCGGGTGTCCGAAGGTGGACAGACACCCGGGCGCCGGTACGGCAGAATGACCGCGCCATGGATACCGACCTCGAGGCGTTCACCCGCGCGGTGGGCCGGGTCCTGCCGGCGCTCAACATCCCGCCGGACGCGCTCGAGCTCGGCCCCGGGGCGGTGCGCCGGATGCGGCGCAACCCGCCCTGGGTGCGGTCCCTGCGCGGAGTGCGCCAGCTTCTCGTCCACGTCGGCGCGGCCGGCCCGGCCGACCGCGCGGCCGCCCGGGCGCTGGCGGCGCTCACCGCCGCCGCCCGGCAGGAGTGCGAGCGACTGCTGGTCGTCTGGGACGAGCCGGACGATGAGCCGCGGGCCGCGGTGTACGCCGTCACCCCGCGGCACGAGCTGGGCGCGCTGCTGGCGACCTCGTGGACCGATCCCGTCTCCTGGGCCGAGCCGATGATCGACGCGTCCCGGCCGGTCGGCGAGGTCCTCGAGGACGCGCTGGCCCGGGTCCGGCAGGCCCTCGAGCCCGGCCGCGGCGAGGTCGATGCGCTGGAGCGGGCGTTGCGGCTGGTCGATCTCGCCCTGCGCAGCGCCGGCGGGGAGGGCCAGCATCCGCACGGGCGGCCGGCCTCGGCGCAGGAGCGGTCGCAGTGGTACGACCGTTACGAGTCCTCGGTCCGCGACGAGTGGCACCGGGTGCGCGGCAGCCTCGCGTCCGCCCGGTTCCGCGCCGTGCCGCACACCCGCGCCGGCATCCTCTCCGGCAGCCGGGTGTTCGTGTCCTACGCCCGTCCTGACGCGGCCGGCCTGGCGCGCCCGGTGGTCGAGGCGCTGCGCGCGCAGGGGGCGGACGTCTGGTTCGACCAGGAGGAGCCGCTGGACGAGGGCTGGCTCGACGTCGGGCTGGCCGCGGTGATCGAGGAGTGCGACGCATACGTCCTGTGCGCCAGCGACGAGTTCTTCGAACGCGCGGGCTACGCCACCCAGGAGGTCGCGTGGGCCGTCCGGGCCTGGCGGGCCGGGTCCCCGCTGCGGTCCCTGGTCGTGGTGGCGCGGCCGGACACGATCCTGCCCAGCATCGCCCAGCGGTGGCCGGCGGTCACGCTGCCGGCCGGCGGCGCGCCGGACCTCGGGCCCGCGCTGGCGGCGAGAATCCGCGAGCCGGCGCCGCCCGGCGCCGCCGATCCGCCCGCCGCCGGCCCGCCCCGCCTGCCCGGGCCGGCCGCCGCGGCGGACCGGGCCGCCCTGCGTGCCCGCATCCGGCACCGGGAACGGCTGTACGCCACCCCGCCCGAGGCCGTCACGCGCATCGCCGGGACGAGCGAACGCGACGCCGCCGACGCGAAGCTCGCGGCCGAGCTGCGGCGCGTCGGCGCCGGCCTGGACTGGGACGGCTCCCTCGTCGGACACGCGGACTGGCCCGCGGATCCGCTGGTGCGCGGCTACCGCTGGATGCTCGGCGTGCATCGGGCGATCGCGGGCGTCCGGTGGCCGCTGTCCGGCAGCCTGGACGACCTCGACGACATCGCCGGCGACGTGCAACTGCTCGCCACCCGGCCGCCGCCGATACTGAGCTGGCCCGACGCCCCGTGCTGGGCGGCCGAGGAGCGCCGGCTGCTGGTGCGGTTCCACGTCGGCGAGCTGCGCCTGCTCGAGGCGCTGCTGGGGCGCGGGCTGTGGGCCGGCCTGATCAAGGTGCCGGGGCCCGTGCTCGCCGACTGGCACGACGAGCTACCCGCCCGGCGCCGGGAGTGCGTCGACGCCCTGATCGCCATGCGGCTCTCCGGCGAGCTCTCCTGGCAGCTCAGCCCGCCGACCTGGGAAAAGTTGTACGGCGACTGGTACGACTGTCTCGCGCACCCGGGCCCGGTCTTCGCGGAGCTGCCGGCCGAGGTGCGCCTGGCGACAGCGCAACAGTACGAGCTGCTCTCGGCCCTGGCGGCTCAGGTGCAGTGGCACGCCGTACGCAGCGGCGGTCCCGTCGAGCAGCAGGTCGTCGGCAGTCGCCCGGTGCCGGTGACCTACTGTGCCGGCGTCTCGGCGCAGGACGCCCCGCCCCCGGCGGTGCCGGTCGACGGCCGCAGTGTTTCCCTGCAGCTGTGCCCCGGCTCCGGAGGCTGGCTTCTGCGCACCGAATGGCACGGCTTCACCTGCCCGGACGGCGTGGCCGTCGCCGCCGCCCCCGAGGCGTTGCGTCAGTCCATGAACCCCTCGAGCGCCTGACGCTGCTCGTCGGAGCACAGGTGCACGTTGAGCATGATGTTGGACCATCGGGCATCCGGGGCCCGCACGCCGCCGACCAGCCGGCCGGGCAGGAAGCTGTACTCCACCTCCAGGTCGTCCGGTTCGCCGACGTAGGCGTCGATCTCGAGCAGGCCGGCCAGCCGGACGCCGCGCTCGACCAGCCAGCTCGCCTTCCCCGCCAGCTGATCGGCGTACGAGCCGAACCGCAGCGGCAGGGCCTCCAGGTGCGTACCGGGCCAGGTGTTGCACCATACGGCGATGCCACCACCCGGCGGGATCGCGATGAAGTCGTGCCGCCGGCCGTCGCGCAGGGTGGTGACGGCCTTGTCGGCGAACCGGGCGACGAAGGCCGCGGCGTCCCGGTCGGCGAACTGCGCGAACGCCGCCCGGCCCAGCAGTTCCGACCCCGAGCCGGTCAGCGGCCGGGCGAGCCGCTGCGTCAGGAGCTGCAGGACCTGCGCGTGCACATCATCCTCATCGGTCATCCCGTTCAGGATGCGGAGTGGCCGCATGATCGTTCAACCTGATACCGCCTGCCTCGCCCGGTCGTGTCGTGATTCCCCATTCTTCGCGTCGACCTGGGTCAGAAAATCCGGGATCCTTTCGTATTCGGCAAGAAGCACCACCCGCGACGTCACATCCGGATGGCGCCGGGCCGGGCGCGCTTCGCACAGTGGGGCATGAGCCTGACCCTCGCCCCCGCCACCGCCTGGAACGACGTCCTCGCCCGGGTCGCCGCCGCCGCGCCCGAGGCGCTCACAACCGACCGGCTGCGCAACCTCTACGCCGGCCGCTGGCACGACATCGGCACGCCGGCCGAGCTGCGTACCCCCGTGGACGGCACCCTGCTCACCCACCTCGCCCGGATCGACGCGGCCACCGCCGCGGAAGCGGTGCGGGCCGCGACCGCGGCGCACCGGCAGTGGTCGGCGACGCCGCTGGCCGAGCGCAAGGCCCGCGTCGCCGCCGCCGTCGACGCCCTCACCGCGCACCGCGACCTGCTGGCCCTGACGCTGGTCTGGGAGATCGGCAAGCCGTGGCGGCTGGCCTGCGCCGACGTCGACCGGGCGCTGGACGGGGTCCGCTGGTACGCCGAGCAGATCGACCGTCAGGTCGCCGGCCGCGAGCCGCTGCCCGGGCCGGTCAGCAACATCGCCTCCTGGAACTATCCGATGAGCGTGCTCGTGCACGCCGAGCTGGTGCAGCTGCTGGCCGGCAACGCCGTCATCGCCAAGACGCCGTCGCAGGGCGGCGCCGTGTGCCTGACGCTGGCGCACGCCCTGATGGTCCGGGCCGGGCTGCCGGTGACGCTGCTCTCCGGCGGCGGCGAGGAGCTGTCCGAGGTGCTGGTCCGGGCGCCGGAGATCGGGGCGGTGGCGTTCGTCGGCGGGCGCTCCAACGGCGGCAAGGTCGCCGCCGCGCTGCTCGACTCCGACAAGCGGCACTTCATCGAGCAGGAGGGCCTCAACGCCTGGGGGATCTGGGAGTTCTCCCGGTGGGACGAGCTCGCCGCCCACCTGCGCAAGGGCTTCGAGTACGGCAAGCAGCGCTGCACGGCGTACCCGCGGTTCGTGGTGCAGCGCGACCTCGTCGACGCGTTCCTGCACGTGTACCTGCCGGTGGTCAAGTCGGTGCGGTTCGGCCACCCGCTCGCCGTCGAGGCCGCCGGCGACCCGCTGCCCGAGCTGGACTTCGGCCCGCTGATCAGCGCGGCCAAGGCCGACGAGCTGCGCCGCAAGGTCGAGGAGGCGATCCGCGGCGGCGCGGTGCCGCTGCACCGGGGGGCGGGCACGGCGGGCCGGTTCCTGGACGGGCAGGACACCAGCGCGTACGTGGCCCCCACGGCGCTGCTGGCCCCGCCGGGACGGTCGCGGCTCATGCACGCCGAGCCGTTCGGTCCCGTCGACACGATCATTGTGGTGGACACCGAGGAAGAGCTGCTGTCGGCGATGAACGCCAGCAACGGCGCCCTGGTCGCCAGCCTCGCCGTCGACGACGAGGAACTGGCGGCCAAGCTGGCCCGGGACGTGCAGGCGTTCAAGGTCGGCATCAACCGGCCGCGCTCGCGGGGTGACCGGGCGGAGTGCTTCGGCGGCCGGGGCGCCTCCTGGAAGGGCGCGTTCGTCGGCGGCGACCTGCTCGTGCACGCGGTCACGGTCGGCGAGCCCGGCGAGCGCCTGTACGGCAACTTCCCCGACTACAGCAGCTACCCGCCCGACATGTGAGCGGCGGGCTGCCCCAGACTGGTCGCCATGGCCAGAACGATGCGGATCAGCACGCGCAACGCCACCTTCCAGCAGTGGGAGGCGCTGCTGACCAACCGCAACAAGCGGCAGCGGGCCGGCGAGTTCCTGGTGCAGGGCGTGCGGCCGATCTCGCTGGCGGTGGAGCGCGGCTGGGAGATCCGCGCCCTGCTGGCCTCGGACGGTCCCGGCCTGTCCCGCTGGGGGCGAGACGTCCTCGAGACCGCCGGGGCGCCGCGGGCCGTGGTCGCCGCCGAGCTCATGCGCGAGCTGGGCGGCAAGGACGAGGACGCCCCGGAGCTGCTGGCCGTGGTGGGCATGCCCCCGGACGACCTGACCCGCCTGGCCCCCGGCGGGAACCTGCTGGTGGTCGTGTTCGACCGGCCCACCACGCCGGGCAACGTGGGCACGCTGGTGCGCTCGGCGGACGCGTTCGGGGCGTCCGGGGTGATCGTCACCGGGCACGCCGCCGACCCGTACGACCCCAAGGCGGTCCGGGCCAGCACCGGCTCGCTGTTCGCCCTGCCGGTGGTGCGGGCGCCGAGCCACCGCGAGGTTCTCGACTGGGCCGGCGGCCTGCGCGCGGACGGCGTACCGGTGCAGGTCGTCGGCACCGACGAGCGCGGCCCGGTGGAGATCGCCGAGCACGACCTGACCGGGCCGACCGTGCTGGTGGTCGGCAACGAGACGCACGGGCTGAGCGCCGCCTGGCGCGAGGCGTGCGACCAGATGGTCCGCATCCCGATCACCGGCGCGGCCAGCTCCCTGAACGCGGCCGCGGCGGCCAGCGTCGCCCTGTACGAGACCGCGCGGCAGCGCCGGGGGCGTTAGTACTGCAACGCCCTGGCCGAACCCCTGACGGTCGAGCGGCTGGGCGGCGTCGCGCACCTGGACAGGGTGATGTGGGCGTACCAGCCGCGCCAGGTACGGACCTGGTAGTCATCCAAGTGCCGTTGCAGTACTAGAAGCCGGCATCTATGCCGTCACCCGGTCGCCTTGAGCGACGCCACCGCAGCAACCCGACAGGGCTCACTAGAGTGGGCCCGTGACGGACGACGAGCTGATCGCCATCGCGCGGGCCAAGGTGGCCGAGCTTCGTCCTGCGTCGTTGCCGGACGCCGCGGTGGAGGTTCGTGGGGCCGAGGCGGAGGTTCTGCTGAGCGACCCCCAGTACGCCCGTGGCGGTGGGTTTCTCGTGGTCATCGACACCGTCACCGGCGCCGTGCTGCGGGTGGTGCCGCAGTTGTGACCGGCGCCGAGGGCCTCGACGATCCGGACGACCTGACGCGGCTGTTCGCCGTGTGGGCGGCCGGCAGCGACGGTGGGCCCGAGGTTGTCGGCAAGCTGCTCGACCTGGCGCTGAACGACGACACCGAGGTGCAGGTGACCGGGGGCATCGCCGAGCGGTGGGACACCGTGAGCGACGCGGCGGCGAGCGCCCTGGTCTCGGTGCTACGACGGCATGACGCGCTGGACGATCCGCGGATCGAGCGCGCCGTCGTTGATCTGGCGGTGGACGACGGGCGTGTCGGCTGCCTGCTGCGGTTCCTCGGCCCCGACGCCGGGAAACTGCGCCGCGAACTGGAGGCGAGCAGCGAGGAACGGCTGCGCCTGCGGGCGCTGCACGCGGTCCACCCCATCGACCGTTCCGTGGAGTGCAACCACCGGTTCCTCACCGACCCCTCGCCGCTGGTCCGGCTGGAGGCGCTGCGCGGGCACTCGTGGTTCGACCCGGAGGACGCGCAGCGGGCGCTGACCGACGTCGACCCCGGCGTGCGAGCGGCCGCGGTGCGCAAGGCGCAGTGGCAGAAAACCCCGGTCTTCATCGCTGCCGCGCGCGTCGAGACGGCGCCCCAGGTTCGGAACCTCTACGTTCAGGCGCTGGTCAAGCAGCCGTTGACCGACGACGTGGTCCGGGCGCTGCTCGGCTACCTCGCCGACGAAGGCTGGGTCGGGCGTACGGCGGCCGGGCGCCTGCGCCTGATCGACAGCCCCGGGGTCGTCGCGGCGGTCGCCTCCCGCATTCTGGTCGTCGAGGACGAGGTGCACCTGTCGGCCCTGGCCGACTTCCCCCACCTGCTCGAATACGCGCCCGAACTGCTGGAGCCGCTGCACCGCCTGCGCCGCGGCGCGACGGCCGGCGAGTTGCTCGGCGCCCTCGACCGGCTGCCGCCGTGGGAGCACCAGCCCTGGGAGGACCCGGCCGACGGCCTCGACGTGGTGCAGCAAGGGCGACTCCTCCACGCCGTGCTCGGCTGGGCGCACGGCGTCGTGGATTCGGAGGGTCTGTCCGCGTGGCTGGCGGCGCCGGACGACAACACCGCCGCCGAGTGGATCACCGAGCACGATTGGTTCGGCAGCGGACCGGCGGCCGAGCTGCTGCACGCGGCCGTCGACGGCGACCTGCGGCGCGCCCTCGCCGTCGACCTCGGCGAGGATCTGCTGCCCCTGGCCCACCTGTTCACCGCCCGGCAGATCCGCGCCGGGTTGGACCCGCTGCCGCCGCGACCGCTGAGCCGCCTGCTGACCGAGGGTCCCGACCGGCTGCGCGTGCGTTTCACCAGGGGCCGTACGGTGGTCCTCCGGCTGCACGGGTCGGCCGCGGTCGGCCCGCGTCTCGACCCGCTCGACATGGTGCTGCACGTGCCGTGCCCGCAGTGCGGCACGCCGGCGCGGGTGGGGGGCCACCCCGAATGGAAGTATCGCGACGAGGACCGGGTACGCGAGTTCGAGGACGGCTACGCGGCCACGCTGACCGGCGCCTGCCCGGCCTGCGAGACGCCGGCACGCACGGAGGTGCGGATCTCGGTCACGGAGTCCCGGTTCGACGGCCCGCGCGAGGTCAGCTGGGACACCCGCTCATGAAGGTCGCCGTCGGCATCCTGCTTCTCGCGATCGGCGCCACGCTGCTGACCGGCGGTCTCATGGAACCGGAAGACCGGATCACGGTGATCGTCCTCGCCGTGCTCGCGCTGGTAGCCGGGTACGCCGCCCTGGCCGAGCGGATCGTGCTGTTCGCGCTCGCGGTCTGGGGCGTCGGTTGGGCCTGCCTGATCGGCGGCATCACGACCGGTGAATGGGTGGCCGCGGCGGGCGGCGCGATCGCGGTGCTGGCCGGCGGGGTGGCCTTCGCGACCAACAACTGGGTCACCTGGCTCAGCGTCGCCTCGCTGGCCAACGCGCTGGCTTTGGGCGCCCTCGCGTGGTGGTCAGGCGCCACCGTCACCGCCGCGGGAGCAGCCGCCGGTGCAGCAGCGTCGGCAATCTTCGGCGTGGCCACCTTACGCGGGACTGTAAGAAAAGCGGAGTAACTCCTGGTCAAGGAGACGCACCTGATGACCGTCATGACGGATGCCGTGGATACTTCCGCGGTGGCGAAGAAGAAGACTTCGGCGAGCCTGACAAACGCGTGATCGGAGCCGCGCTGGACGGCGAGATCACCGACCATCTGGGCTACGAGAAACACGACCCGGCCGGCAAGGACGGCGGTAACTCCGGCAACGGCGCACGGGCCAAGACCGTGCTCACCGACCATCGACCGCTTGACATCCATAGGGGGCATCAAGCGAATCGACTCCTACCAGGCCACCCTCGACCTTGCCGAAACCCTCGACTGGCTCAGCGCAGTCCCGGACCGAACCTCATGATCCGTCAGTTACGCCCTGGGCCCGCGCGGCCTTCGCCACGGCGGCCGGGGTGACCGGGGTGAAGAAGTTGACGAGATTGCCGTCGGGATCGCGGAACAGCAGGGACCGGTTGCCCCACGGCATCGTGGTGGGCTCGGCGACCAGGTCCGTGACGTCGCCGGCGATGGCGCGGTAGACGCTGTCCACGTCGTCGACGAGGAACTCGATGATCGCGCCGCGGGAGCCGGCCGGGTCGGCGGTCCCCGGTCCCCACGACGCGACGGTCCGGGTGCTGCCGATCGCCAGGGTGGCGCCGGGGGTGGCCAGCTCGGCGAAGTCGCCGGTGTACCGGCGCGCCGGCACCCCGGTGACCCGCTCGTAGAAGGCGACGAGGCGCTCGACGTCGCCGGTGATGAGGCGGACCGAGACGAAGTTCATGGTGGATCTCCCTGATCGGTGGGGCGGTTCTCCCCGCACGCTAGGCCGGATACTGGACAGAAACCGCCCACTATCGCGACTAGATTGGGGCCCATGGCCCGACCCACCGCCCAGGTCCTCACACTGCTGGAGCTGCTCCAGTCGGGCGGGCTGCGCACGCTGGCCGAGCTCGCCGACCGGCTCGGCGTCGACCCGCGCACGGTGCGGCGGTACGTGGCCCACCTGATCGACCTCGGCGTGCCCGTGGAGTCCGTCCGCGGCCGCCACGGCGGCTACCGGCTCGCCGCCGGCTTCCGCCTGCCGCCGCTGATGCTGAGCGACGACGAGGCGCTCGCCGTGCTGCTCGGCCTGGTCGCCGGCCGCCGCACGGGCCTCACGACGGCGACCGGCACGGCCGGTGAGACGGCGACCGCCAAGATCCGGCGGGTGCTGCCCGACCGGCTCGCCCGCAAGCTCGACGCCGTGCTCGACTCGCTGGCCTTCACCACCACGCCTGGCGAGGCGGCCGTCCCGGAGACCGCCGTGCTGCTCACCATCGCCGACGCGGTGCGCCACCACCGGCCTGTCGCGATCCGGTATGCCGCCGCCGACGGGCGGGCCAGCGCCCGCACCGTGCACCCGTACGGGCTGGTCGCCCACGCGGGCCGGTGGTACGTCACGGGCGCCGACCCGCAGCTCGGCGAGGACCGCACCTTCCGGCTCGATCGCATCGCGGAGGCGCGCACCCTGCCGGGCTCGTTCGAGCCTCCGGCCGGGATCGACCCGGCCCGGCGCGTCCTGTCCGGACTCGCCCGGGCGCCGTACCGGCACGAGGTGACCGTGCGGATCCAGGGGACGACCGAGCACCTCCGGACCCGGCTTCCCGCCGCGGTGGCGGAGCTCTCGGCGCCCGACGACGCCGGCTGGATCCGCGCCGACCTGCGCGCGGAGCGGCTCGACTGGCTGCCGGCGGTGCTCGCCTCGCTCGACCGGCCGTTCGTCATCGAGCGGCCCGCCGAGCTCCGGAGCCTGGTGGCCGCCCTCGCCGACCGGCTGGCGGCCGGCGCCCGCCCGCCGGGCTGACGAGGTCGTACGGTCGGCAGCATGTTCCCCACTTCGCGGTCGATAGTGGATCCCGGCGCGCTGGCGGCCCTGGCGGCGCGGGAGTACGGGCTGGAAGTCACCGGCTGCGTGCTGCTGCGCTCACTCGTCAACGACGTCTATCGGCTGGACACCCCGTCGGGACCCCGGGCGCTCAAGCTCTACCGGGCCGGGTACGCGGCGGCCGGGTGGGAGCTCGCGCTGGCGGCGCACGTGGGGGCGGGGGTCGCTCAGGGCGTACCGCTGCTCGACGGCCGCCCGGCCGGCCGGCTGACCGCCGCCGAGGGCCCGCGGGCCTTCACGCTGTGGAACTGGGTGCCCGGCGGCAAACCGCCGAAGCCCCGCACCGACGAGCTGTACCACCGCTTCGGCCGGGCCACCGCCGCGTTCCACGAGGCCAGCACGGGCTTCGCGGGCCCGTCGGCGATCGACGCCGGCGACCTGGTCGACGAGGTCCTGGCCCGCGTCCCGGACGCGGCGGACCGGTCGCTGATCGCCGGGCTGGCCGCCGCGGCCGCCGGCCGGCTGGCGGGGGCGGACCTCGAGCGGGGCATCTGCCACGGCGACGTGACGCTGGACAACGTGCACCGCGCCGGCGACCGGCTGATCTTCTTCGACCTGGACCGGGCGGCGGTGGGCTACCGGGCGGCGGACCTGGCGCCGGTGTCGGCGACCCCGCACTGGCCGGCGTTTTTGGCCGGCTACCGCACGGTGCGGCCGGTGCGGGCCGCGGACGAGGCGGCGCTGCCGTGGCTGAGCGTCCTGCTGCGGATCGACTATCTGCACTTCCACCTGTACGCGAAGCCGGCCATGCGGGGAACGGAGTCGCTGGGGGAGGGCTGGATCGAGCAGAACCTGACCGAACTACGCGCGGCCGCCCAGCGCCTGTCGTAGATGTTTAGTTCGGGCTATAGTTGGTTGGTGGCATCCGAAACGTCGAGTCGCTGGGCCGTGCGGGTCACCGTGGAATGCGGGAGTGGCTGCGAGCTCTGCGTGAGGCCGATCCCGCGACCTACCGATCGGTGAACGTGGCCATCGACATGCTGGCCGAGAACGGACCCGGGTTGGGCCGGCCATTGGTCGAGCGTGGCTGGCCATGGAACGGAAGCGGAGGGAGGCGTGATGACTGATTTTCACGACTGGGACGACGTCCGGGCCGAATTGCACGACGGCGACGAGGCCGCTCTCGGCGCCGAGCGGGCGCGTACGGAGGCCTGGGTCTCCGCATTCCATCTGGCGGAGGAGCGCAAGCGCCTGGGCCTCACCCAGCGCGAGGTCGCCGACCTCATGGGCGTCACGCCCGGCCGGGTGAGCCAGATCGAGAACGGCGATCTCGACGTGAACGAGGTGGCGACGCTGAGCCGGTACGCGCGGGCGCTCGGCGCGCGGATGCGCATCATCTTCGACTACGGCAACGATCTCCGGCAGATCGCCTGACCCCGGGCGCGCCCGCGGTTTCTCAGTTGGGGGCCGCGGGGGCCGATGAGAGGAGCAAGTCCGGCGGCACCCTGCACGCCTGCGGGCGGAACGGGGGAGACCGATGGTGCGCAAGACGCGCAGCGAGGCGGAACAGCAGGTCGCGGAGCTGCTGCGGACCGCCCGGGAGTCGCTGGGGCTGAGCCTCGCCTTCATGACCCGGATGGACGGGACCACCCAGCACCTGGAGGTGGTCGAGTCGCCGCTGCCGTGGGTGTTCAAGGACGGCAACACCCAGCCCCAGGCGACCACGTTCTGCCAGGCGATCATCGACGGCAAGCTGCCCGCGGTCATGCCGAACGTCAAGGACTTCCCGGTCGCCATGAAGCTGCCGTCGGCCCGGATGCCCCGGATCCGCAGTTTCGTCTCGGTGCCGATGGTGCTCAGCGACGGCACCCTCTACGGCACCTTCTGCGCCGCCGGGTTCGCCGCCGACAAGGCGCTCAGCAAGCGGGACAAGGCGCTGATGGAGGTCCTGTCCCGGGCCGCCGCGCTGATCATCGAGCCGGGCGTGCGGGAGCAGGCCCGCAATTCCGAGATCGCCGGCCGGCTGCATCCGGTGATCGCCGCCGGCGGGCCCGCCGTCCTGCTCCAGCCGATCGTCGACCTGGCCACCCGCCGGCGCGTCGGCGCCGAGGCGCTGAGCCGGTTCCCGGCCGGGTGGCAGCTGCCGCCCGACCGGTGCTTCGCCGACGCCGACCTGATCGGCGAGCGGGAACGCCTGGAGGTGCAGGCGCTGCGCCGCGCCGCGGAACACCTCGGCCGGGTCACCGGCTACGTGGCCATGAACGTCTCCCCGGCCACCCTGTTCACCCGCTCCTGCGCCGAGTTCCTGGCCGGGATGCCGCTCGACCGGGTCGTGCTGGAGCTCACCGAGCACGAGCCGATCGAGGACTACGACCAGCTGCGGGCGGTGCTGGCGCCGCTGCGGGCCCGGGGTCTGCGCCTGGCCATCGACGACGTCGGGGCGGGCTTCTCGTCGCTGCGGCACATCGTGGCCACCGCGCCCGACGTCATCAAGCTGGACCGCAGCATCGTCACCGGCCTCAGCGACGACCCGGTGCTCGCCGTGGTGGTGCGGGCCCTGGTCGACCTGGCCGGGGCCACCGGCGCCCGGGTGGTCGCCGAGGGGGTGGAGACCGAGGCGGACGCGGCGACGCTGGCCGGGCTGGGCGCCGCGCTGGGCCAGGGGTGGCACTTCGGCCGGGCGACCACGCCGGAGGACCTGCGCGACGAGTACCCGCGGGAGCCGGCCGCCGCGGTGGCTGTCACCGCCCGCTGACCGGAGCCGATCGGGGGAGCGGAACTGTCCGGTAGTCGGCAGCTCCGGCAGCCCGCCGGTCAGTAGGCTCGGCCCGGATGGAGCTCCTGGAGCGGGCCGGCGCGCTCGCCGACCTCGACGCGCTGCTGGCCGACACGGCCGGCGGTGGGCGGATCGCCGTCGTCTCCGGGGAGGCCGGCGCCGGGAAGTCCAGTCTGGCCGGCGCGTTCACCGCCACCGTGGGCAGCCGGGCCTGGGTGCTGTGGGGCGCCTGCGATCCGCTGCTCACCCCGCGCGCGCTCGGCCCGCTGCACGACATCGCCCGCCAGGTCGGCGGGGCGCTGCGGGAGAGGCTGGGCGCGGGGGAGCGGGGGGCCGTCTTCGACGCCCTGCTCGACGCCCTGGACGGGCCCCGGCAGCGGCGCCGCCCGGTGGTGGTGATGGAGGATCTGCACTGGGCCGACGAGGCGACCCTCGACCTGGTCGCGTTCCTCGGGCGCCGGCTCGCGCTGTGCCGGGTGCTGCTCGTCCTCACGTACCGTGATGACGAGGTCGGTCCCGACCACCAGCTCCGGACCGTCCTGGCCGGACTGCCGCGGGGCCTGGTCCGCCGGCTGCCGCTGGCTCCGCTGTCGGTCGCGGCGGTCGACGAGCTCGCGCGCCGCGCGGGGCGGTCTTCCTCCTCCGTGTACGAGGTGACGGGCGGTAACCCGCTGCTGGTCTCCGAGGTGCTCGCCGCGGCGGGCTCCGGGGTGCCGCCGACGGTCCGCGACCTGGTGCTGTCCCGGCTCGCCGCGCTGTCGCCGGCCGCCCGGGAGGCCGCCGGTTTCGTGTCCGTCGTGCCGTCGCAGGCCGAGCCGGCGTTGCTGGGCTCGCGGGCCGCCGGCGTCGAGGAGTGCCTCGCCGGCGGCGTGCTCGGCGCCACCGCCGACGGCGTCGCCTTCCGGCACGAGCTGTTGCGCCGGGCGGTGGAGGAGTCGCTGTCGCCGGTGCGCCGGGCGGCCCGGCACGCCGACGTGCTGGCCCTGCTGGCCGGCCGGCCCGGGGTCGACCCGGCCCGGCTGGTGCACCACGCCCACCACGCCGGTGACGCCGCCGCCGTGCTGCGCTGGGCGCCGGTGGCCGCCCGGCGGGCCGCCGCGGTCGGCGCCAACCGGCAGGCCGCGGCCCACTACGAGCTGGCGCTGCGGCACGCCGGCGGCGCGTCCGCCGGCGAACGGGCGGAGCTGCTGGAGGCGTACGCCACCGCCGGGTATCTGGCCGGGCTGATCGGGGAGGCGCTGGCGGCCCGGCAGCAGTCGCTGGCCCTGCGCGAGCGGGCCGGCGACACGGTCCGGGTCGGCGAGAACCTGCGCTGGCTGTCCCGGCTGAACTGGTGGCGGGGGCACACCGGCCGGGCCCGGGCGGCGGGCATCCGGGCGGTCGAGGTGCTCGAGTCGATCCCGCCCGGCCCGCAGCTCGCGATGGCGTACAGCAACCTGTCGCAGCTGCACATGCTGGCCGGCGAGGACACCGCGATCGAGTGGGGCGAACGCGCCATCGCCCTGGCCCGGCACTTCGGCGACCGGGACACCGAGGTGCACGCCCTGGTCAACGTCGGTTCGGCCCGGATGGAGCAGGACCCCGAGGCGGGCGGTGTGGAACTGGAACGCGCCCATGCGATGGCCGCCGCCGCGGGGCTGGACGACCACGCCACCCGGGCGCTGGCCAACCGGGCGTGCCAGGTGGTCGAGTGGTGCGACTTCGACGTCGCCGCGGACGTGCTGGCCCGGGTGCTCGAGTTCGCCGAGGCCCGCGACCTGGACGGCTACGTGCGCCACCTGCTCGGCTACCGGGCCGCGATGCTGCTGGCCCGCGGCGACTGGGCCGGCGCCCGGGCCGACGCGGAGGCGGCGCTGGCCGGCCCGGCCCGGGAGGGGCCGTCGCGGTGCACGGCCCAGGTGGCGCTCGGCCGGTTGCGGTCGCGGCGCGGTGAGCCGGACGCGGCCGGGATCCTGCACACCGCGGAGCTGCCCGCGTACGAGGCGAACGAGGTGCAGTTCGTCGGCCCGGTCGCGGGCGGGCTCGCCGAGCACTACTGGATCGCCGGCGACCCGGCCCGGGCGGCCGCCGAGGCGCGGCGCGGGTACGACCTGGCCGTCCGCGTCCGCCACCCGTGGTTCGCCGGGCAGCTCGCGTACTGGATGTGGCGGGCCGGCGAGCCGGTCGAGGCGCCCGGGTGGATCGGGCTGCCGTACAGGTTGCTGATCGAGGGGGACTGGCCGGGCGCCGCCGCCGAGTGGGCCCGCCGGGGCTGCGCCTACGCCCGGGCCGAGGCGTTGAGCTGCGGTGACGAGCCGGCGGCAGCGGAGGCGCTGCGCATCGTGGACGGGTTGGGCGCGGCCGGTACGGCCCGGCGGCTCCGCGCGGAGCTGCGGGACCGGGGCGTGCGGGCGCCGCGCGGGCCGCGCCCGTCGACCGCCGCCCACCCGAGCGGGTTGACGGCCCGGCAGCGCGAGGTGCTGACGCTGCTGGCCGAGGGGCTGAGCAACGCCGACATCGCCGTCCGGCTGACGCTGTCGGCCAAGACCGTCGACCATCACGTGTCGGCGGTGCTGGGCAAGCTCGGCGTACCGTCGCGGGGCCAGGCCGCCGCGGCCGCCCGCCGTCTCGGGCTGCTGACGGCCCGCTGACGCCAACATGGGGAGAATTCCCCACGCCCGCCCCCGGACCGCGCCCCTAGCGTCGCCGGCATGACAACGAGCTCACTCGCCCTCGAGGGCATCAAGGCACGCCAGCAGAAGACCTGGGCCAGCGGCGACTACGGCGCGGTCGGCGCGCTCATCCACCCGATCTCGGAACGGCTGGTCCAGGCGGCCGACCTGGCCGCCGGCTCGCGGGTCCTGGACGTGGCCACCGGTACGGGCAACGCCGCGCTCGCCGCCGCCCGCTGCCGGTGCCCGGTCACCGGCGTCGACTACGTACCGGAGCTGCTGGAACGCGGCCGGGCCCGGGCCGCCGCCGAGCACCTGGACGTCGACTTCGCCGAGGGCGACGCCGAGGCCCTGCCGTTCGCCGACGGCGAATGGGACGCGGTGCTGTCCGTCGTCGGCGTCATGTTCGCGCCCGACCAGGAGCGGGCCGCCGCCGAGCTGACCCGGGTGTGCCGGCCGGGCGGCACGATCGCCCTGGCCAACTGGACGCCGGACGGCTTCATCGGCGAGCTCTTCCGCACGGTGGGGCGCCGGGTCCCGCCGCCGGCCGGGGTGCGCGCGCCCGTGGAGTGGGGCAGCGAGCCGCGGCTGCGCGAGCTGTTCGGCGACCGGGTCCGCGACCTGCGGATCGACCGTCGCGAGTTCGTGTTCCGGTTCCGCGCCCCGCACGAGCTGGCCGACTACTTCCGGGCG
Source organism: Actinoplanes nipponensis (assembly GCF_016862275.1). Lineage (GTDB taxonomy): Bacteria > Actinomycetota > Actinomycetes > Mycobacteriales > Micromonosporaceae > Actinoplanes > Actinoplanes nipponensis. The sequence continues at coordinate 218,758 of NZ_BOMQ01000053.1, forward strand.
CACTACGGGCCCACGCTGAAGGCCTTCGAGGCGCTCGACGAGGACCACGGCAAGTTGCTGTACGCCGACCTGGTCGAGCTGGCCGCCCGCTACAACGTGGCCACCGACGGCACCGCGAAGATCCCCGCGGCGTACCTGGAGGTGCTGGCCACCCGGGCCTGACCGGCTTCTCAGGCGCCGGTCAGGCGGGAGCGGGCGGCGGCGAACTCCGCGTCCGAGAGCTCGCCCCGCTGGTGCCGGCGGGTGAGGGTGGCCAGCTCGGCCTGCGCCGCCGCGCTCGGCCGGGGCGGGCCGCCCGGCGTGGGCGGGACACCCGGCGTGGGCGGGGCGGGCGGCGCGGGCGGGGCGGGGTGGTAGCCGGGCGGCGGCCCGGCGGCCGCCCGCGGCGGGCCGAACCAGCGGTTCGCCGACGGCCGGGTGAGCAGCACCGCGGCGGTGATCAGGGCGATCATGGCCAGGGCGGCGAAGATCCCGCTGCCGATCCGGTACGCGTCCGCGTACAGCGTGGGCAGGGCCTCGACGACGGCCTCGGTGCGGGCGCCGTCCGAGCGGCTCATGGTGATCTGCACGTTGCTGCTGAACTCCGGCGAGCCGCCGCGGGTCACCCCGCTGATCCCGCACAGCAGCAGGACGCCCATGGTGGTCCAGGCGACGATCCGCGCGGCCGGGCGGCCCGCGCGCAGGCCGGCGGCGGCGCCCAGCAGGACCAGCGCTGCCACGATGGTCAGCACCCCGGTCAGGACCACGGCCGACTGGAGGAAGACCAGCAGGCCGCCGGAGTCCAGCCCGATCGGGTCGAGCAGCTCACCGGCGCCGCGCCGGGTGCGGCCCACCTGGCCGAACAGGGCCAGCGCGCTGATCACGTAGCCGAGCGCGGTCGTGGTCAGCAGGGCGGCGGCGGCGGTGACCGTCGCCGGGCGTCGTACGGCAGAGGTGCTGATCATGTGCGGAGCCCCGTTTCTCCGTGCCCGTACCGGCTGCCTCAGTGAAGCACGCGCCGCCCACTGTGCTGTTTCTCCTGATGAAGCCGCTGGTGCGTGATGCAATCGGGGGATGCGGATGACGGGGGATGCCGGGTGGGACGCGGCGTACCGGGACGGCGCCCGCCGGTGACGCGCGACAACTCCGCCGTACCGGCACTGCTGCGCCCGGTCGTGCCGCCGGCGGACCGCATGCGCACCAGCACCCGCCTGGCCGTCCTGATCCTGGTCCTGATGATCCCCGGGATCGTCGCCACCTCCGGCTATGTGCGCCAGGCGCGCAACCAGATGGCCTTCAGCACCGCCGAGCGCGAGGGTCTCGCCGTGGTCCGGCCGGCCCTGCTCGCGCTGGCGGCCACCGTGGCCGCCGAGGAACCGGACCTGGCGGCCGTCCGGGCGGCCGTGGCCGCGCACCCGGGCCTGCGGCTCGCCGACTCGGCGCGGGGCGTGCCGGGCCGGCTGGGCCCCACCCCGATCCAGCGGTTCGCGCTGGCCACCGCGCTGGCCGGGCTGATCACCGACGCCGGCAACAACTCGAACCTGATCCTCGACCCGGACCTGGACTCGTTCTACGTCATGGACGCCCAGATCGTGCAGCTGCCCCGGGCGCTGGTGGCCGCCAGCAAGATCGCCGCAGCCGACCAGACCGCCGGCAACAACGCCGTCGCGACCCAGGCGGTCCGCGCCGGCGAGCTGGCCACGGCGGCCGACAACCTGCGGTACGACGTGGCCACGGCGCAGGACAGCACGGCGATGGAAGGACTGACCGGGCGGCTGACCGCGGTGACCGCGGCCGCCGACGCCACCACCGCGGTCGCCGATCAGCTCACCGCCGACTTCGAGCGGCCCGGCCCGGCCGACATGGGCCGGCTGGCCGCCGCGCTGGCCGCCGCGGTCGGCCCGCTCGCCGGCGTCCTGGACGACCTGCTGGCCCGGCGGGTGGCTGGTTTCGCGCGGGAACGCCTCATCGTCCTGGTGATCACCATCGGCGGGTTCGTGCTGGCCGCGTGGTTCGCCGTCGGCGTGCTGTGGCGCACCCGGCACGACGTCGCCCTGGCGGTCCGCGGCGTCACCGCGATCGCCGACGGCGACCTGGCGCCGCGCCCGGTCCCGGCCGGCCGGGACGAGCTCGGCGACATCGGCCAGGCGCTGACCACCGCGCGCTCGCGCATGCTGGCCCAGGAGGACGAGCTGACCCGGGCCCAGGTGGTCCGCGAGGAACAGCTGCGGACCAGCTTCCAGCACCAGCGCCAGGCCGAGCTGCGGCTGCGCGACCGGGCCCAGCACATCATCGACGACTCCACCACGGTCATCGCCGAGGAGCTGCGCCGGGTCACCGAACAGGTCGGCGACGTGCGGAGCGCCGCCGACACCATCGACCGGGGCATCTCGGCCACCGACGCGGCGACCGAGGCGGTGGTGGCCGACGCCCGCCGGGCCGAGGACGTGATCGCGTCGCTCGAGCAGAGCCTGCGCCGGGTGGCCGAGACCGCCACCCTGGTCAAGGGCATCGCCGGGCAGACGCGGCTGCTCGCGCTCAACGCCGCCATCGAGGCCGCCCGCGCGGGCGAGCTGGGGCTGGGCTTCACCGTGGTCGCCGACGAGGTGAAGGAGCTGGCCAACAGCACGTCGGTCTCCACGGAGCAGATCGCCGGCACGATCGGCGAGCTGGAACGCGACACCGCCCAGATGGCGGCCACCATCGCCGCGATGGTCGCCGGCATCGCCAGCGTGGGCGAGGCCGCCACGGCGCTGCGCGCGGTGGCCGCCGATCAGGGCACGGTGGTGGGGCGGCTGGCCGACCAGATGGGCCGCACGATCGGCCGGGTCGAGGAGATGTCGGGGCTCTCCGCCCAGCTCGAACGCCGGGAGAGCGACCGGGTGACGATGTCCGGCCCGGTACGGCTGGACCGCGGCGGGGAGCCGCTGACCACCGACCTGATCAACATCAGCCGGGGCGGCATCCGGGTGCGGCTGGCGCCCGGCAGCCGGCTGGACATCGGCGACGCCGTCCGCATCGAGGAGCTGGGACCGGTGCGTGAGCCGGTCCCGGCCCGGGTGGTCAGCCTCGGCGTCGACGACGAGGAGGGCGAGGTCGGCCTGCAGTTCATGATCGCGGACAACGTCCTGGCCGACCGGGTGGACAGCTACGTCGCCGACCTGATCGAGGGGGCCGCCCTGCCGGCCTCATAGGAACGTCTGCACGTAGCGGCGCTGCCACGGCGTCTCGACCGCGTGCCGGTCGTAACCGGCGCGCACGTAGGCGACCGCCTCACCCGGCGGAACGCCGTCGAGCACCGCCAGGCAGGCCAGCGCGGTGCCGGTCCGGCCCCGGCCGCCGCCGCAGGCCAGCTCGACCCGTTCGGCGCCGGAGCGCTGCCACGCCTCGCGCAGCAGCTCGGCCGCCCGGGCGCGGTCGGCCGGCAACCGGAAGTCCGGCCAGCGCAGCCACCGGCTCTCCCAGGCCATCGGGGGCGGCGCCTTCCCGAGCAGGTACACCCCGAACTCCGGGTCGGCCGCGTCCGGTCGCGGCCGGCGCAGCGCCCGCCCGCGCACCAGCCGCCCGGACGGCAGGACGAGCACCCCCGGCGCCTGCGGATCCCAGCTCATGCGTACCGATTCTGCCCCCCGCGGCGGGGACGCACCGGGTAGCATCGCTGCCGTGCACCACCACCACAGCTGCGAGCGACGCCGGATGAACCCCCTCCGGTTGCGCTAGCACGTGCCTTCAGCCGGCGGGTCGACCCGCCGGCGCTGTGGCACCGGGCCCCGGTGCGACCCGTCCCGTACCAGTCGATGGGTTGCCCGATGAATCTCGAAGCTCTGCTGTCCGCCCGGCTCGCGCCCGCGTTCGCCCAGGTCGCGCAGGCGGCCGTCGATCCGGCCGTGCGGCGTTCGCGGCACGCCGACTACCAGTCCGGGGCGGCCCTGCCGCTGGCCGGCCCGCTCGGCCGATCCCCGCGCGACATCGCGGCCGGCGTGCTGGCCGCCGCGGATCTCACCGGCCTGGCCACCGCCGAGGTCTCCGGTCCGGGCTTCCTGAACCTGCGGCTGACCGACGAGGCGATCGCCGCGGGCGCCGGCGAACTGGCCGGCGACGACCGGCTCGGCGTGCCCCGCACACCGCGCCCCGAGCGGGTCGTCGTCGACTACTCGTCGCCGAACATCGCCAAGGAGCTGACCGTCGGGCATCTGCGCTCGACCGTCATCGGCGACGCGGTGGTCCGGCTGCTGGAGTGGCGGGGCCACGACGTCGTGCGCGCGAACCACCTCGGCGACTGGGGCACGGCGTTCGGCATGCTGATCGAGCACCTGGGGCCGGACGACGCCGCCTCGATCACCGACCTGACCGCTTTCTATCAGGCCGCGCGGTCCCGCTTCGACGCCGACGCGGACTTCCGGACCCGGGCGCGGCTGCGGGTGGTGGCGCTGCAGGGCGGCGACGAGCGCTCGCTGCGGCAGTGGCGGCACTTCGTGGCGGCGTCGCAGCGGCACCTGCTCGCCGCGTACGACCGGCTCGGGGTGACGCTCGGCCCGGGCGACTTCCTCGGCGAGAGCTTCTACCAGGACCAGCTGGCGTCGGTGGTGGCCGAGCTGACCGCCCAGGGCCTGCTGCGGGAGAGCGAGGGCGCGCTGTGCGCGTTCCCGCCGGGCTTCACCGGCCGGGGCGGCGATCCGCTGCCGCTGATCGTGCGCAAGAGCGACGGCGGTTTCGGGTACGCGGCCACGGACCTGGCCGCCCTGCGGTACCGCACCGGCGACCTGGGCGCCACCCGGCTGCTCTACGTCGTCGGCTCCCCGCAGCGCACCCACTTCGCGATGGTCTACGCGGTGGCGGCGGCCGCGGGCTGGCTGCCGGAGGGCGTGCGGGCCGAGCACGTCGCCTTCGGGTCGATCCTGGGCAGCGACGGCCGGATGTTCCGCACCCGCTCGGGCGAGTCGGTGAAGCTGGCGGCGGTGCTGGACGAGGCGGTCGACCGGGCCGCGGCGCTGGCGCCCTCCGCCGAGGTGGCCCGGGCGGTGGGGGTCGGCGCGGTGAAGTACGCGGACCTGTCCGGCGACCGGATGTCGGACTACGTCTTCGACTGGGACCGGATGCTCGCGCTGACCGGCAACACCGGGCCCTACCTGCAGTACGCGTACGCCCGGACGCGGGCGATCCTCCGCAAGGCGCAAACCGCCCCCGGACCGGTACTGATCACCGCGCCGGCCGAACGCGCCCTGGCGCTGGAGCTGCTCGGCTTCGCCCCGGTGGCGGCCGGACTGGACGAGTCGCTGGAGCTGCACCGACTGGCCGGCTACCTGCACGGGCTCGCGCAGACGTTCAGCGCCTTCTTCGAGGCGTGCCCGGTGCTGACGGCGCCGCCCGGCATCCGGCAGAGCCGGCTGGCGCTGTGCGACCTGACCGGGCGCACCCTGCGGCAGGGGCTGGAGCTGCTCGGCATCGACACGCCGGAGCGGCTCTAGAGCGGACGGCCCTCCTCCTTGACGACGCCGAGCAGCGGCCGGTGCGCGCCCGCCGGGTCCCACGTCGGGTCGGCCACGGCCGGCTGCGCCCATTCGAGCCGGCCGAATCCGGGCCAGATCCGCTGGGTCAGCGCGCGGGTGGTGTGCACCCGCGCGCCGGCCCGGCGCCGGCGTTCGGCGAGCACCGCGGTGAGGAACATCCAGGCCGGGGTGCCGGGCGGCGGCGGCTGGGAGATCGTCTCGGCGACCTCCCGGGCCAGGCTCTGCGCCAGGCGCCCGTTCTGCGGCTGGCTGAGCTGGCCGGCCCGGGCCAGGTAGTGCCGGGCGGCCAGGGCGAGCTGGTCGTCGAGCCCGCTCAGGTCCAGCTCGGCCGCCCAGCCGGCGAGCTGCGGCGGCATCGACGGCACCCAGCCCCACGGCGCCGGGGCGCGCTCGTGGATGACGAAGGTGCCGGCCGCCTGGTCGCCCAGCCGCCGGCCCTGGGCCGAGAAGATCATCGTGCTGAGCGCGACCGCCCAGGTCAGCGGGGGGAAGAGCAGGCCCGGCCACTCCACGGCGAGGCCGACCAGCGTGCGGGTCAGCGCGTGCCGCAGCCGGATCGGGCCGCCGTCCACCCGGACCACCCGCAGGCCCAGCGCGCGCTTGCCGATGCTGCGGCCGTTGGTGAGCGTCTCGGCGGTCGTGGGGTAGGCGACGAAGACCAGGATGACGGCGACGGTGAACGCGGCCTGCATGAAAGCCCCGTCGGCGACGCCGGCCGGCAACAACGACGAGCCGATCCCGATGAGAATGATCAGCAGCAGCACGAAGACCGCCTGCACGGCGATGTCGATGATTAGCGCGAGACCGCGCGAGCCGACCCGGGCCGGGCGGACGTCGACCTCGACCGCCTCGCCGTTGACGAGCGGCTCGTCGCCCCCGCCGGTCGTCGTCACCGCCGCCACAGTCATGCGGGTAGTTAACCCGATGGGCGTTGGCTACGCTGCGCCGGTGGACCTGGACGCGTACGTCGCCGAGCGCCGCGGGGAGTGGAACCGCCTGGACGTGCTGGCCCGCCGCCGGCGGCTGTCCGCCGAGGAGGCCGACGAGCTGGTGCTCCTCTACCAGCGGGCGGCCACCCACCTGTCCGTGGTCCGCAGCCACTCGCCGGACCCGATCCTGCTGGCCTCGCTGTCCCAGCTGGTCATCGCCGGCCGCGCGGCGGTCACCGGCGCACGCAGCTTCTCCCTGCGGCCGGTCGGGCGGTTCTTCGCCTCGTCGTTCCCCGCCCAGCTCTACCGCACCCGGCGCTGGTGGCTGACCGTGATGGTGGTCAGCGTGCTGCTGCTCTGGGCGCTGATGGCCTACTTCGCGGCCAACCCGGACGTCATCGCCCTGTTCGGCAGCGGCCAGGAGCTGCGGCGCTACGCCGAGCAGGACTTCACGGGCTACTACAGCGAGTTCCGGGCGCAGAACTTCGCGGCCAGCGTGTGGACCCACAACGCCCTGATCGCGGCCCAGTGCCTGGCCTCCGGCGTGCTGATCCTGCCGGTGCTCTACGTCCTCGGCCAGAACATCTTCGCGCTGGGCATGTCCGGCGGCGTAATGATCTCCACCGGGCACGCGGACACGTTCTTCGGCTTCATCCTGCCGCACGGCCTGCTGGAACTGACCTGCATCTTCGTCGGCGCGGGCGTGGGCCTGCGGATCGGCTGGGCGTGGATCGCCCCCGGCCCGCACCGCACCCGCGGCCAGGCGCTGGCGGCGCGGGCCCGTGGCGGGATGTTGGTCGCGCTGGGCCTGGCGGTCACCCTGGGTGTCGCCGGGCTGCTGGAGGCGTACGTGACCCCGTCCGGCCTGCCGACGATGGCGCGGGTCGGGATCGGGGTGGCGGTGTGGGCCGGCTTCCTGGTGTACGCGCTGGGAGTGGGCGGGGCGGCGCACCGGCGGGGGGAGACGGGCGACCTGGATCCGGAGCTCTCGGTCACGCCGGTGCCGACGGCGTAGCGCGGCACACCAAGAGAGCGGTAAGACCCCGGCGGATGGGGCAAGAGAGACGGCGTGCACCCCTCTGTCTCGGCCCTGCTCCTGCTGGCGGCCTCCGCCCTGCACCTCGGCTTCCAGCTGACGGTCTCCCTCGTGGTCTATCCGGCGCTGGCCGACCTGGACGAGGGTCGATGGGCCGCGGCGCACGACGCCCACAGCCGCCGGATCACGCCCGTGGTCGTCCTCGTCTACGCTCTGCTCGTCGTCGCCTGCGGCTGGGCCGTGCTCGCCGGGCCGGACGGCTGGACGATCGTCGCCCTCGTGGCCGCCGCGACGGCCGGGCTGCTGACGGCGTTCGGCGCGGCGCCGGCGCACGGCCGGCTGGGCCGGAGCTGGTCGCGGCCCCTGCTGCACCGGCTGCTCCACATCGACCGGGCGCGGGCCGTGGCGGCCGCCGTCTGCGCGGTGGCGGCTTTCCTGGCCGTCTAGAGCCGCCCGGCCGCCTTGAGCATCAGGTAGACGTCGGCCACCTTCGACGCGAAGGCGTCGCGCAGTTCGTCCACCACCAGCACCCCCTGCTGCTCCAGCAGCGCGCGCACCCGCCCGCGCTCGGCCAGCGCCAGCTCGGCGGCCGCGGCCACGTGCACCTCGGCGGCGGTCGCGCCCTCCGGCGGCAGCTGGGCCAGCTGGGCCGTCTCCGGGTCGCGGACGCTGGCCAGCACCACCCGGTGCCGGGTGGTCAGCCGGGACAGCATCGGCAGCAGGCCCTCGACGATGGGGGCCGCGTCCAGCGCCGTGAAGATGACCACCAGGGATCTCTTGTGGTCGCGGCGCAGCAGCTCGCCGGCGACCAGCCCGAAGTCCGTCTCGACCAGGGCCGGCTCCAGGGCCGCCATCGCGCCGATCAGCCGGGGCAGCTTGGTGCGGTGCCCGCCGCCCTCCACCTTGGCCCGCACCGCGGTGTCCAGCGCCAGCAGGTCGACCCGGTCGTCGGCCTTGGCGGCCAGCACCGCCAGCAGCAGCGCGGCGTCGATCGCGGCGTCCAGCCGGGGCTCGTCGCCGATCCGGGCCGCCGAGGTACGGCCGGTGTCCAGCACGCAGATCACCCGGCGGTCGCGTTCGGGGCGCCAGGTGCGGACCACCACGTCGTGGGTACGGGCACTGGCCCGCCAGTCGATCGAGCGCACGTCGTCGCCGATCACGTACTCGCGCAGCACGTCGAACTCGGTGCCCTGGCCGCGGCCCCGGGTCACCACCGAACCGTCGAAGATCCGCAGCTTGGCCAGCTTCTCCGGCAGCAGCCGCCGGGACGGGAAGCGGGGCAGCACCCGCAGCGTCGCCTCCGGGGTGACGGCCCGGTCCCACCGCTGCCGCCGCTGCCGGTACGCCAGCCCGAGCGGCCCGTACGAGCGCAGCGTCACCCGGACCGCGGGCCGGTCGCCGTGCCGCGTCGGCCTGAGCGTGGTGATGATCTCCTGTTCCTCGCCGGGCAGCAGGTTGAGCCGGTGCTCGGTGTTGTCGGCGCCGGCCGAGGGGACCCAGCGGTCGCGCAACCGCAGCCACAGCGGCCGCCCCGACCCGTTGCCCACGGTCAGCGTGACGGTGGCCGTCCCGCCCAGCCACACCGTCGCCTCGCCCGAGCGGCGCAGCGTGACGCCGTTCAGCGGGGCCGCGACCAGCACGTCCAGCGTGGCCGCCAGCCCGGCCAGGCCCAGCACGGCCGCGGTCAGCAGCCACGGGCCCGGCAGCAGGGCGGGCAGCGGCAGGCCCAGCGCCAGCAGCAGCGCGAAACGCCTGGTGATCACGGTCGGCTCAGCGGGGCGCGGGCACGGCGCCCAGCACGGTTCGCAGCACCGAGTCGGTGGAGACGCCGTCCAGTTCCGCCTCCGGGCGCAGCCGGACCCGGTGCCGCAGCGTCGGGATGGCGAAGGCCTTCACGTCGTCGGGCAGGACGTAGTCGCGGCCGCTGAGCCAGGCCCGGGCCTTGGCCACGGCCAGCAGCGCGGTCGTGCCGCGCGGCGACGCGCCCAGCTCCAGCGCCGGCGACACCCGGGTGGCACGGCACAGGTCCACCACGTACTCCAGGACCGGCTCGGCGACGGCGACCCGGCGGGCCGCCTCCCGGCCCGCGGCCAGGTCGGCGGCGCTGGCCACCGGGGTGACCCCGGCGGCCTTCAGGTCCCGCGGGTCGAAGCCCTGGTGGTGGGCCTTGAGCACGCCCAGCTCCTCGTCGCGCTGCGGCAGCGGCACGGTCAGCTTCAGCAGGAACCGGTCCAGTTGCGCCTCCGGGAGCGGGTACGTGCCCTCGTACTCGATCGGGTTCTGGGTGGCCACCACGATGAACGGCTCGGGCAGCCGGCGGGTCTCGCCGTCGGTGCTGACCGTGCGCTCCTCCATGGCCTCCAGCAGCGCCGCCTGGGTCTTCGGGGGCGTGCGGTTGATCTCGTCGCCGAGCAGCAGGTTCGTGAAGATCGGCCCGGGCCGGAAGTTGAACGCCGCGGTCCGCGCGTCGTAGACGAGCGAGCCGGTCACGTCGCCGGGCATCAGGTCCGGGGTGAACTGCACCCGCTTGGTGTCCACGTCCAGCGCGGCGGCGAGCGCCCGGACCAGCAGCGTCTTGGCCACCCCGGGCACGCCCTCGAGCAGCACGTGGCCGCCGCAGAGCAGCGCGATGACCACCCCGCCGACCACCGCGTCCTGGCCGATGACCGCCTTGCCGACCTCGGCGCGCAGGCGCTGCAGGGCTTCCCGGGCCGCGAGGGCCTCCACACCTACGGAAGACGTCACGTCTCATTCCCCTCGTCAGGTCCCTGTTGCCAGTGCTGCTGCCCCGTCACGAAGCGGACCAGGTTCTGCACGGTCGTCGCGGCGCGGGCCAGCTCCTCGTCGCTGTCCTCGACGCCGCCGCCGAGCAGGTGCCGTACCTCGACGACCGGCCGGCCGACGGTCGCCGCGACCCGCTCCGCCACCTCGTCGGTCGGTGTGTCCGCGTCCAGCCCGTAGTGCTCGGCCAGCCGGCGCCGGGCCGCGCTCTGCAGGGTCGCCAGCGACGTGCTGCGGGCGCCGGCGCGCTGGTACAGCCCGCCCAGCCCGCGGACGGTCTCGGCGGCCCGCACCCGCACCGGCAGCGGCTCGGCCACCGGGGCGCCCAACCGGCGGGCCGAGGCCGCGGCCAGCGCGAGGGCGGCCAGCGCCAGCAGCGCGAGGGTGGCCCACACGGCCGGCGGGAAGGCACGGGCCAGCGGGCTGTCCGTGACCGCGTTGCCGCCACCCTGCGCCGATTCGCCGTCGCCGCGACCGTCGCCCTGGCCGTCCTGCGGGTCCCCGGCCGGGTCCTGCCCCGCGTCGTCGCCGGAGCGGTCGCCGTCGCGGCCCTGGCCGTCGCCGCTGCCGTCCGCGCCGGGGTCCTGCTCGTCCTCCCGGTTGGGCCGGCCGGCGCCGTCGTCCGGGGCGGGCTCCCGCTCGTGCAGGTCCAGCCAGATCACCGTGGGGTCGCGGCCCAGCAGGCCCCGGGCCAGGACGCGGTTGCCGTGCTCGTCGGCGCGGTCGTTGCGGAACGGGTCGGCCGCGCCGACCAGCGTGATCGTGGCCCGGCCGGTGGGAAACTCCACCAGGGCGTCGTCGTAGCAGCGTACGGCCGGGTAGGCGGCGGCGCCGTACTGCCGGCGCTGCACCGCGGCGGGCCCGGCGGCGCTGGCGAAGTCGGTGGAGCAGCCCGGCTGCGGGGCGGCGGCCGTCCACCGCGGTCCCCGCACCGGGATGTCGAAGCCGGCGGCGGCCAGCTCGTCCTCGCCGGGCGCCACCAGGACCACGCGGACCTGCGGCGGCAGGGTGCTCAGCAGGTCCAGCGAGGACGGGTGCACCAGCCCGGGCGTGGTGACGAACACCGTGACCGGCCCGGCCGCCGCGGCCTCGGCGATCGCCTCCCGGCTGCGCGTGCGCACGCTGACCCGGACCCCGGCGCCGGCCAGGTCGGCGGCGAGCAGCCGGGCCCCGTCGCCGGCGTCGCTGGTGGGGGAGAGGAAGGAGGCGTCGGTCGGGTCCGGCTGCTCCACGGCGTGCACGATGCCGGTCGTCAGGGCCAGCCCGGCGACGACGCCCAAGGGCAGCGCGAAACGCCACCAGCGGCGGGACCTCACGGCGTGACCCCCCGCATCCGGGTGCGCACGTCCCCGGTCAGGGCGCGCATCCGCTCGTCGTGCGCGGGCAGCGCGGGGCGGTCGCCGTACCAGATCTCGGAGAACAGGTCGGTGGCGCCGGCCAGCGGCGCGGCCACGGCCGGGCGGCGCACCGCCGCGTCGGCCGCGACCTCGGCGGCGGTCGTGCCGGGCAGCGGCGCGACCACGCCGGCGGCGGTCAGGTCGCCGACCACGTCGCGCAACCGCTGCCGGATGGCCTCGGCGTAGCGGCCCTCGGCCGCGAGCCGGTCGGCCAGCAGGGTGCCGTCGGCGAGCACGACGGTCGGCGCGAAGACCGGCGCGGCCGCGGCCTTCTTCTTGCGGGCGGCCTTCGGCTTGCGGGTACGGCGCCACTTCGGCCACCGCCACTTCGGCCACCGCCAGCGCGGGAGCCGCCAGCGGGGCAGCCGGCGCGGCACCCAGGCGGGGAACCAGTACCAGAGGGTGCCCACCACCCCGGCGGCCACCAGCGCGAGCAGGAGCAGCAGCCCCGGCGGCACGACGTCGAAGACCGCGGCGGCGAACTCGTCCCAGGCCCGGGTCACCTGGCGTACACCAGCGTGGCGTAGTCGTCCTCGCCCCGGCTGCGGGCCCGGCCCACGGCGATGTCCAGCCCCTCCGTGCGGATCCGCGTCTCCAGCAGCAGGACGGCGGCGACGCAGGCCAGCGCGGAGTAGGCGACGGCGTTGGCCAGCACCCAGGCGGCCGGGGTCAGCCAGGTCAGCCAGGCCGGCTCGCCGCCGCTGAGCCGGGTCAGGATCCACACCCACCCGCTGCCCAGCGCGAACCGGATGACGAACCAGGTCAGGTAGGCGCACAGCAGGGTCCAGAACCCGCGCAGCCCGCTGCGGGCGGTGAGCCGCGCCGACCGCGCGAGGGCGCTGAACGGGTTGCCGGCGCGGTCGATGACCAGCACGGCGGAGGTGAGACCGCCCAGGCCGTACAGGATCAGCCAGGGGACGAAACCGGCGAAGAGGGCGGCGCCGGCGAGGACCCCGAGCAGCAGGGCCACGCTGACTGTCGACAGCGGCCGGGTACGCGCCCAGAGCTCGCGATGCCGTACCCGCCGTCCGAGCAGGGCCGGGCCGGCGGCGGCCGCGGCCAGCGCCCCGAGCAGCGTGAGGATGACGGTCTCGGTGCCGAACCCGAGGGCGGTGACCAGCCACCACTGCCCGAAATGGCCGCGGGCGGGCCCGTAGTAGGGCGCGGAGACGAAGGCGGCGGCCCGCAGCGGCACGAGCAGCGCCTGTTCGAGCAGCCCGAGCCCGGCGCCGGCGACCAGCAACGGCAGGGCCCGCGCCCGCATCAGCGCCATGGCGGCGTCGAGCAGCTCGCCGAGCGTCATCGGACGCAGCGGCAGTTCCGGCTGCGCAGGCATGGCGGCGATCCTACGAGATGAGTCCCGGCCCCCGGCACCTGCCGGGGTCCACCTCAGCCGGCCCGGGCGCGCTCGAGCACCTCCTCGGCGGTCGGCGGGCTCTGCGGGTGGTACGACAGCGACCAGGGGGCCCGCATCTTGACGAACTCGCCGCCCTCGATCGCGGCGTAGAACTGCCCGACCCTGAGCCGGGCGATGTCCGACACGTCGCTGCCCTTGGCCCGGGCCAGCTCGCGCGCCGTGGCGATCTGGGTCGGATGGTTGAGCAGACCGAAGAACTGGGTGGCGGCGTTGCCGGGGATGCGGTTGTGCAGGCCCTTCGGCGCCTGCGTCGCGAAGACCAGGCCGAGGCCGTACTTGCGGGCCTGGGACGCGAGCACCAGCGTGCTGTGGGTGCAGGCGGTCATCGGGCCCGACGGGGCCAGCGTCTGCGCCTCGTCCATCACCAGCAGCCCGCCGAGTGGCCGCTCGCCGGCCGGGTTCCGCTTGATCCACGCGAACAGCGCCAGCTGGAGCTGGTTGACGAAGCTCTGCCGCTGCGTGTCGTCGGGCAGCCCCACGAAACTGATCACGGAGACCCGGGCCCGGAAGCCCGCCGCCGGGGTGAGCAGCAGCCCCGGGTCGACGGGTGCGCCGCCCCCGCCGAACAGCGGGTCGTTGATCGCCGTCGCGGTGAGCAGCTGAGCCATCTGGAAGCCGATCTTCTCGGCGTCGGGGATCTGGCTCATGCCCTCGGGCAGCGCACCGAGCAACCCGATGAACCCTCGCAGGTCGCTGGACCCGCTCCGGGCGTAGCCGCGCAGCGCCTCACGCAGCACCGCCTGCCCGAGCTGGGCCTTGGCGGTCGACCCGTCCACCTTGGCCCGGGGGGCCAGGGCCGCCACCGCCCCGTCGATGCCGGCGGTGAACGCGTCCGGGTCGTCCAGCATCTCGGCGAAGTCGGGCAGCGGCTGGAAGCTCAGCGGCCGCCCACTCTCCCGCCGCGGGGTCCAGACGACGACCTCGGTGGAGCGCAGGTACTCCGCCGACCGGTCTGTGTCGGCCGCGTCCCAGCCGGGCGGCGGTGCCGGCCACGGGTCGCCCAGCCGGGAGAGGTCGTTGTTGGGGTCGAGCACGATCGCCGAGACGCCGAGCAGCGCGCACTCCTCGACGAGCCGGCGGATCAGCACGGTCTTGCCGGAACCGGAGCCGGCGAAGATGGCGGTGTGCTTGCGCAGGGCCGCCAGGTCGACGCCGACCGGGTGGCCGTCGCCGAGCGCCCTGCCGAGGACCACCCGGCCGGCCGGGCCGGCGGTGGCGGCGGTGGTGGCGGCTTGTCCGGCGGTCGGCCCGGTGGTTGCCGCCACCGCCGGCCCCGCCGGTGCCGCGTTCGCTCCGGTGGTTGCCGTCGTCGGTGCTGCGGTCGGCTCGATCGCCGCTTCGGTGGTGCCGGCGACGCCCTCGCCGATCCCCGGCTCGGAGCCGGCCAGCGCCTCCTGCAGGAAGTGGATCGAGTCGGCCGGACGCCGCTCGCGGAACCACCGGCTGAGCTTGTCGTAGCCGTACCCGTCGATCAGCGCCCGCAGACCCATGAGCCGGCGCACGTCGGACTCGGGGAACTCGACGCGCCGGCCGCCGGCGTCCCGCAGCGCCCTGACCACCTCCTGGGTGCGGGCGCCCTTGGACCACTCGGCGTTGCGGAGCAGGAACAGCCGGCGCCTGTGCTGGCCCGGCATGAGCCCGGCGGCGGTCTGCGCGTTGCGGATGCGGTTCAGCACGGCGATGTGGTGCGGCGAGCTGATCGCCCGGAAGGCCCAGTGCGCCTCGTCCTCGGTCACCTCGTCGAGGCTGCGGCGCAGCCGGGCGTGCAGCGGCGGCTTGACGCCGGGGGCCGGGTCGATGCCGAACGTGCCCTCCGGCTCGTCGCGAGCGCCGATCCAGGCCTCCAGGCCGGCGCGGACCAGCGCGGGGACGATCGTGTCCTCGGTCGCGGGATGCAACGCCGGGCCGGGATCGGCCGCCTTGACGAGCTCGTCGTAGCGGGCGTTGTAGACGGCGAGCTCGTCGTCGGGCAGCGGGCCCCGGTCGGTGTTCTGGTCGAGCGGGGCACGGTCGCGGTGGCGCAGGTGGAGCAGCTCGCGCACCTCCTCCGCGGCGAGGCACTCGCGGACATGGGTGTCCACGGTGCGCAGCAGCTCGCGCGGGGTGAAGTCCACCGACTCGGCGAAGGCGTCGGGCGCCACGGGCCAGGTCGGATGGGGCGCGGTGAAGCCCGCCCCGGCGAACTCCACCGCGAAGCGCTTGGCCACCAGCTCGTACCCCAGCTCGGCGGACGGGATCAGCTTGAGGTCGACCGCCTCCCGGAAGCGGTCCTGGACGGTGTTGGTCGCCTTGGTCTTCACCAGCTCCCAGACCGTGGGCAGGCAGCTCACGATCGACAAGGTGCGGCGGGTGGTCTCGCGCAGCGACATCAGCCCACCGGCGATGTGCTCGAGCAGCAGCGACCCGCTCCAGTCCGGCTGGTCGTCGCTCTCGCTGGACTTGGCGGACTGGTAGACCAGCGGGTCGATCTGGTCGACGGCCATCACCGTGGGCCCGGTCAGCGCCAGCAGCCGGGAGATGTCCCGGACCACCTCCTGGGCCGACCGCCGGCCGCGCCGCATGCCCCAGCCGGCGCGCTCGCCGGGCTCCACCTCGTCGTTCGAGCAGAGGAACTCGAAGCCGATGTCCTGCGCCCGGGAGTCGTCGGAGGCGTGCAGCACGAGGGCCCGCGCCGTGTCCTGTGCCTCTATCCCGACCTGCCTGTTCAGCTTGCGGATGTGGTCGACGAAGGCGTCCAGGGACGCCCGGGACAGCGGGGCCTCGCTCGCGCCGGTGACCGCGCGCTGGAGGCTGCGGGGTGCCCCGGAGGCGTCCGCCAGCCGGCGCAGGAAGTCCGTCAGCTGGCTCGGCCGGTCCCCGGACGTGCGGGTGAGGCCCTCCACGATCGACAGCGCGGTGCTGCGCCAGAATGCGCTGGCGTCCAGCAGGCTGATCAGGAAGAAATAGCCGTCCCGGGCCTGCACCTCTTCGCGGACGGAGCCCAGCAGATGGGTTTTCCCGGTGCCGCGCTCACCCAGCAGCGCGACGCCGACCGGGCTCGATTCCCGATGCTCCGCGGCCTCGTCGAAACCCTGCAGAACCATGCGCAGGGCTGTTTCGTGCAATGCGGGAACGTGATATAGGGAATGTCGCCACACGTCGTCCGCGGTGGGCGCCCAATTGAAGCGCAGCGCCGTGAGCGCTCTTCGCTCGTCGTCGCTGATCATTTGATGACGATGAGATGCTTGTCCTGGTTTCCGATGGTGACCGCCGCCGCTCTGTCCGCATCGGTGAGGGTCTTCTGGTTGGCCTCGGCGAAGATCCGCACGTCGGCGCCGCGGTTCATCACCGTCAGGGCCTCGTCGACCCGGGCCACGCTGATGTCGCCGGGCAGCGCCGCGCGGATCCGGACCAGCTTCACGGCGTCGCCCGGCGCCTGCGCGATGCCGTCGTAGGCCTTGCGGATCTGCGCGACGACCTCGTCGGTGGTCGGCTCCGTGCCGGTCGCGGGGGCCGGCTCCACGTCGCCCGGCGGCGCGTAGAAGTCGGAAAGTGCCAGGTGGGACGCCTGCAGGTAGCGCCGCACCGCGTCCACCTGCGCGTAGATGGTGGCGCCGGCGAAGCCCGCGCGGGGCGGCGGCTCGCTGCCGATGACCTCCAGCGCCGTGCGCCAGCCCTCGTCGCTGAGGTTGAGGAAGAGCCGTTGGCCCTCCTTGCGGACCTCGACCAGCCCGCGCTTGACGAGGCGTTCCCGGCTGTCGCGCTTGAGCTCCAGGCCGCGCTCGTTCTTGAGGTCGGCGTTGGCGATCTCCTGCCCCTCTTTCAGCAGGATCAGCAGCGCGCACGTCTCGACGAGTTTGAGCCGGTCGTCCGACATCGGTGCGCTCCTCAGGTGTGCATGATCACAATGGACCGGGCGATGGGAGCGATTCTGCCGAGGCGGGGCACGCCCCGCAAGGTCGACTGTGGGGATTCGGATATCCGACACCGATCGGTAATGTGATCTTCGGGAATCCTGGCCGCGGGGTGCGGTTCGCACGCGTGTTCGCATTCCGTAATGGGCGATCTTGAAACCGTGTATTGCTCTCTTCCGTGGCCCGTGCGACATTGCCTGCGGCGCTTTTCCCGGCGACCATTTGATCTTTCTTGGAGGCGCGCGCCGATGTCGACCGAGGTCGTCCGCTATCGGGTCGATGACGAGACGGTGGCCCAGTTCGAGATCGAGCCGGTGGAGGGCTTCCGCCCGGCGGGCGCGGGCGACATCGCCGGCACGATCAGGGAGTCCGCCGGTCCGGCCCTGGCCGCCGCCCGTGAGCTGCTCGCCCAGGTGGAGGAGATGGCGCCCGACGCGGTCGAGGTCAAGTTCGGTATCAAGGTCACCGGCACCGCCAACTGGGTGGTCGCCAAGGCCGCGACCGAGGCGAACTTCGAGGTCACCATGATCTGGCAGCCGCGCCCGTCCGACCGCCGGGGCTGACCGGGACCGCCCATGACCAGTGCGCCCGCGGACTCCTGGACCGTGGCGATCCATGCCACCGAGACCGACGCCGCGCCGCTGGGCACCGGGGTGGTCATCGACCGCAACCAGGTGCTGACCTGTGCCCACGTGATGCGCACCGGCGAGTCGACGCGCCCCGACGTCTGGGTGGCCTTTCCCAAGGCGCCGGGTGTCGGCTACGGGGTCCGGCGCCGGGCCCGGCTGACCCACGACGGCATGGCCGACAAGAACGTCGACGTCGCGCTGCTGGAGCTGGCCGAGGCCGTGCCGGCGCAGGTCCGGCCGGCCCGGCTGCGCTGCATCCCGCCGGCCGAGCTGACCGGCCGGGCCTGGTGGGCGTTCGGCTTTCCCGGCCACGCCGAGCACGGCGGATCCGCCGCGGGCCGCATCGGTGATCCCCTGGGCTACGGCCTGATCCATGTGGACAACGCCGCACCGCCCGGGCTGAAGCAGGGCTACAGCGGCGGCGCGCTCTGGTCGCCCGAGTACGAGGCGGTCGTCGGTCTGATCGTCGCGGCGGGCAACGGCGACGGTCACGCCCTGACCCTGCACCACGCCGACGACCAGCTGCCGGAGCTCAAGCTGTCGGTGCTGGCCGAGTGGCAGGTGGGCGACGCCGACGACGCGGCGCTGGCCGCCTGGGGATGGGCGCTGGCCGGCGACGACGAGGCCGAACGCCACTGGCTGCCCCGGGCCCGCGGCGTCGCCGTGCACACCGAGCGCGGTTCCCGGTTCCGGGGCCGGACGGCGGCGCTGCGGACGATCAAGGCGTGGTTGGACGCCCCCGTCGCCCAGGGCCGCACCCTGCTGGTGACCGGCTCACCCGGCGTCGGCAAGTCCGCCGTGCTGGGCCGGATCGTCACCACCTCCGACCCGGCGGTGCACGCCGGCCTGCCGGCGACCGACACCGCCGAGTCCGCGACGGTCGGCTCGGTCTCCTGCGCCGTGCACGCCAAGGGCAAGAACGCCCTGGAGATCGCCACCGAGATCGCCCGGGCCGCCGGGGCCGGGCTGCCCGCCGATCCGGCCGACGTGATGCCCGCGCTCCGCAGCCGGCTGACGCGCCGTCCCGCCCGGTTCAACCTGCTGATCGACGCGCTGGACGAGGCCGCGTCGCCGGGCCAGGCCCGCAGGCTGATCACCGAGGTGGTGCTGCCGCTGACCCGCAACCTCGCCCCGCTCGGCGTGCAGGTGGTGGTGGGCACCCGCCGGGCCGACGACAACGGTGACCTGCTGGCCGAGTTCGGCGCCGCCGCCGAGGTCATCGACCTGGACGGGCCCGAGTACTTCGCCGAGTCGGACCTGGCCGACTACGCGCTGGCGACGCTGACCGGCGCCGAGCGGGCGGGCAACCCGTACGCCGACGAGCGCGTCGCCGCGCCGGTCGCGCGCCGCATCGCCGCCCTCTCGGAGCGGAACTTCCTGGTCGCGGGGCTGGTGGCCCGGGCCCGTGGGCTGCAGGACGAGCAGCCCGTCGATCCGGGCGCCGTGTCGTTCGCCGCGACGGTGGCCGACGCCCTGGACGGTTACGTCGACGGGCTGCCGTCCGCCGGGTGGACGCCGGCGCGGCTGGCGCTCACCGCGCTGGCCCACGCGGCGACACCCGGGCTGCCCGTCTCCCTCTGGCGGGTCGCCGTGGAGGCGCTCGGCGGCCACGTCACAGAGGAGGAACTGGCCTTCTTCGCGCGGACGTCGGCGGCGAACTTCCTCGTGGAGAGCAGCGCGACCAGCACCCCGACGTACAGGCTGTTCCACCAGGCGCTCAACGAGGCGTTGCTGACCGGCCGCCGGGACGACGAGCGGGCGCTGTTCGCCGCCTGGCTCGGCTACGCCCGGCGCACCGGCTGGTCGGCGGTGCCCGACTATCTGCTGCGGTCGCTGCCGCAACACGCCGCCCGGGCCGGCCTGGTCGACGAGCTGCTCGCCGAGGACGACTACCTGCTGTACGCCCACCTCGACCGGTTGCTGCCGGCCGCCGACACCGCGCGGACCGAGCTGGGCAGCGCCCGCGCGCAACTCCTGCAGCGCACCCCGCAGGCCCTGCAGGCGCCGGCGCTGGAACGCGCGGCGCTGTTCTCGGTGGTGGAGAAGCTCGACGGCCTGGCCAGCGACCTGCGCCCGCACGTCGCTCCGCCGTACGCGGCCCGCTGGGCCCGGGCGCCACGACGGCTGGAACGGACCGTGCTGGAGGGGCACTCCGACGCCGTCTACGACGTGGCCGCCGTGCCGGTGGACGGGCGCAGCCTGCTGGCCTCCGCGGGCGAGGACGGCACGGTGCGCCTGTGGGACCCGCTCACCAGCCAGACCGAGCACGTCATCGACTGCCACGCCGACTGCATCCAAGGGCTGGCCGCGGTCCGCGCCGGTGACGTGTCGCTGCTCGCCACCGCCAGCCACGACACCACCGTGAAGCTCTGGGATCCGCGCACCTGCCAGCTGGTGCACACGCTCACCGGTCATCGGGACTGGGTGCGCAACCTCTGCGCGGTGCCGCTGGGCGACGGGCGGGAGCTGCTCGCCTCGGCCGGCGACGACCGCACGGTGCGGCTGTGGGACCCGGTGACCGGAACGCCGGTGCACACCCTGCACGGGCACACCGGCTGGGTCACGGCGGTCTGCCGGGTGGGGGAGCACGTCGCCTCCACCGGCTACGACGGCACCGTCCGGCTGTGGCATCCGGTCACCGGCGGGCCGTACGCGGTGCTCACCGGTCATGCCGGCTGGGTGTCGACGCTGTGCCCGGTGGGTGACCTGCTGGCGTCGGCGGGTTACGACGGCACGGTGCGGGTCTGGGACCCGCGGGCGCGGCGGGAGGTGGCCGTCTTCGACACCGGCGCCGGTCCGCTGACGGACCTCTGCACGCTCGAGGCCGACGGCGCCGTGCTGCTCGCCGCGACCGCCGAGGACGGCATCATCCGGCTGTGGGACATGACCACCGGCACCGAGCGACCGCCGATCGAGGGCTACGCGAGCTGGATCCGGGCGATCTGCGAGCTGCCCGTCGGCGAGCGGAACCTGCTGGCCACGGCCGGGGACGACGGCACCGTACGGCTCTGGGACGCGGCCACCGGCCGGGCGGAGGCGGTGATGGACGGCGGCCGGTTGGGCGCGGTGGCCGCCCTGGCCGAGGTGCCGTCAGCCGCCGGACCCCTCGTCGCGACCACCGGCAGCGACGGGACCGTCCGCCTCTGGGAGCCGGCGACCGGTGAGCAGCGACTCGACCTGTCCACCCACGGCACCACGGTCACCGACGTGTGCGCGCTGGCCGACGAGGAGCTGCACCTGATCGCCGTCTCCAGCGAGGACCGCGCGGTCCGGGTGTGGGACGTGGACAGCGGCGAGCTGTTCAAGGAGCTCAAGGAGCACCACGAGCGGGTCAACGCGGTGTGCGCCGTCGGGCCGCTGCTGGTCTCGGGGGCCGACGACCTCATCGTGCGCGTGTGGGACATCCACCAGGACGGGGCGCGCCCGCTGCTGGGCCACGCCAACTGGGTGACCGCCCTGACCGCGGTCCGCCACGACGGCCGGGAGCTGCTGGTCTCGGCCGACAAGAACGGCACGATCAGGCTGTGGGATCCCGGCGGCGAGCTGCTGTGGGAACGCCACGGGCACCACGACGCGGTGAACGCGCTGACCGGGCTCTCGGCCGGCGGCCGCGACGTGCTGGTCTCGGCGGGCGCCGACCGCACGATCCGGCTGTGGAGTCCCGAGGACGGCGCGCCGGCCGGGGTGCTCACCGGCCACACGGCGCCGGTGACGGGGGTGTGTCCGGTGACGGCCGGCGGCCGGGCCCTGCTGGCGTCGGCGAGCCTCGACCGGACGGTGCGGTTGTGGGATCCGGCCACCGGCCGGGCGCTGCGGTCCATCCCGGTGCATCATCGCGCGCTGGCCTGCCGGTACGTCGGCGACGTCCTGATGGTGGGCCTGGACCGTGGCCTGCTCGCCCTCACCCTCGGGTGACACGTCACGGTCTCGCGGCGGCTCTCGCCTGGGAATGCATCGGCGGTTATGGTGCCTCGGGGGCGCTCACGAGGCGCCGCGCACTCTTCCCTTCGAAAGGTTCCTGATGACCCTTCCCGCAGGCGTCTCCCGGCGCGGTGTGCTCGCCGCCGCCGCTGCCGGTGCTGCCGCTCCGCTGGTTCTCGGTGACGCGGCCGGCGCCGCTCCCGCGACGCGTTCCGGTCACGGCCACACCCCGAAGACGTACGACCTGACCGTGCTCGGCACCTCCGACACGCACGGCAACGTCTACAACTGGGACTACTACAAGGACCTGGAGTACGACGACAGCGCGCACAACGACGTCGGTGTCGCCAAGCTCGCCGCGCTGGTCAACCAGATCCGCACCGAGCGCCGGGGCAAGGCCACGCTGGTGCTGGACGCCGGTGACACCATCCAGGGCACCCCGCTGGCCACCTACTACGCCAAGCAGGAGCCGATCACCACGACCGGTGAGAAGCACCCGATGGCCCGGGCCATGAACGTGCTGCACTACGACGCCGTCACGCTGGGCAATCACGAGTTCAACTACGGCCTGCCGCTGCTGAACCTGTGGATCCGCCAGCTCGGGTTCCCGGCGCTGGCCGCGAACGCGCTCGACGCCCGGACCGGGCGGCCGGCCTTCACGCCGTACGTGATCAAGAAGGTCTCCCTCGGGCCCGGCGCGCCGTGCCTGCGCGTCGGCATCCTCGGCCTGACCAACCCGGGCGTGGCCATCTGGGACAAGGGCAACGTGGAGGGCAAGCTCACCTTCGCCGACATGGTCGCCACGGCCGCGAAGTGGGTGCCGGTCATGCGGGCCCGCGGCGCCGACATCGTGCTGATCTCGGCGCACGGCGGCGACAGCGGCACCTCCAGCTACGGCCCCGAGCTGCCGAACGAGAACCCGAGCGCGCTGATCGCCGAGCAGGTGCCCGGCATCGACGCGATCCTGTTCGGCCACGCGCACGCCAACGTGCCGCAGCGGTTCGTCACCAACGCCGAGACCGGCGCGCAGGTGCTGCTGACCGAGCCGTCGAAGTGGGGCCAGCGGCTCAGCCGGATGGACTTCACGCTCACCCGCGACCGCGGCCGCTGGGTCATCACCGAGAAGAAGTCCGACCTGCTCAACACCAACACGGTGACCGAGGACCCGAAGGTGCTGGCCGCCGTGCGCGCGCAGCACGCCAAGACGGTCACCTACGTCAACCAGGTCGTCGCCGCCTCCACGGTGGAGCTGTCCGCGGCCGAGTCGCGGTACAAGGACACGCCGATCCTGGACTTCATCAACAAGGTGCAGACCGACACGGTGACCGCCGCGCTGGCCGGCACGCAGTACGCGTCGCTGCCGGTGCTGTCGATCGCCGCGCCGTTCAGCCGCACCGCGGTGTTCCCGCAGGGCAACGTCAAGATCAAGGACGTGGCCGGGCTGTACATCTACGACAACACGCTCGAGGCGGTCGTGCTGACCGGCGCCGAGGTGAAGGCGTACCTGGAGTATTCGGCCAAGTACTTCGTGACGCTGCCGGTGGGCGCCACGCCGGACCCGGCGACGATCAACGACCCGGCGGTGCCGGACTACAACTACGACGTGTTCTCCGGCGTCGACTACGACATCGACATCAGCCGCCCGGTCGGCGACCGGATCACCCGGCTGGAGATCGCCGGGGTCGCGGTGGCGGCGGACGCCCAGTTCGTGGTGGCGGTGAACAACTACCGGCGCAGCGGCGGCGGCAACTTCCCGGGCATCGTGAAGACGCAGGTCTACAACGCCCAGCAGGAGATCCGCCAGCTGCTGATCGACTGGGCCCAGGCCAAGGGCCAGATCAACCCGGCCGACTTCTTCGTGCCGAACTGGCGGCTGGTCCGCGCGGGCGTCCCGGTCTTCTGACCGGCAGAGGGCCGTCGTGGTATTCCCCCCGGAACACCACGACGGCCCACCCACCCCCTCCCGGCCGGCCACTACCGCGGCCGGGAAGCTTCAGCGGGGGCTCAGCGCCCCGGCCCGGAATGCCACTGGCCGGAC
The DNA here is from genome assembly GCF_016862275.1 of Actinoplanes nipponensis. Taxonomy (GTDB): domain Bacteria; phylum Actinomycetota; class Actinomycetes; order Mycobacteriales; family Micromonosporaceae; genus Actinoplanes; species Actinoplanes nipponensis. The sequence goes on from NZ_BOMQ01000053.1 coordinate 242,288, forward strand.
TCGTCCGCGGTCAGCGCGAGCGTGGCGGTGTGCCCGTCCGCCAGGGTCAGCCGGCACATGTAGTCCCGCATCCCGTCGGGGTTGCGTTCGGTGACCGCCCGGCACTGCGCCGCGGTGGCGGTGATGTGGGCGTCCCGCAGCTGCCCGTCACCGACCACGTTGCGCTGCACGGCCTCGAGGCGCTGGTTCTCCTGGATCCCGGTGAGCACCGGGCCGACCAGCACGGCGGCGACGACGAACCAGCAGAACGCGCCGGCCACGGCCGAGGCCAGGAAGGCGATCCAGTACGGGGCGGCGCTGTTGCGCCCGCGCCGGGCCTGGGCGGCGCGGCGCTTGGCGGAGACGGCCCCGAGAATGCCGAACAGCAGCGTGAACACGGCGACCGGCCAGACCGCGGGGGCCTGGGCCCGCGAGGCGTGCTGCATCTCGTCGGGGTAGGGAACCAGCAGGCCGCCGTGCGGCAGCGCCGGCCGGCCGGGCGCCGGTGCGGGCCCGGCGGCCGGGGGCGCCGGGGTGGCCCAGGGCGGGGTGGTGGGGTACGCGCCCGGTGCGGGGGCGGCCGCTCCGGGCTGCGGATACGGTACGGGCTCCGGGTAGCCGGGGGCGCCCTGCTGCGGGTAGCTGACCGGCGGGTAGCCGCCCGGGTAGCCGCCGGTGGGGTAGGCGGCGGGCGGCGCGGAGATCGGCTGCTGGGCGGCGTCGCGCTGGGCGGCGTCGCGCTGGGCCGCGTCGCGCTGGGCCGCGTCATGGTGGGCCGCGTGATGGTGAGCGTCGCGCTGGGCCGGGGCGAAAGCCGCGGGGCGGTAGGGCGCCGGCTCGTGGTGGACCGGCGGGTACTGGGCGTAACCCATCGCGAACTGAGGATGGGGGTCCTGCGGCGAGACCGCGTTCTCGGGGCCGGGGGGAACCTGAGTGGTCATGCGGGGCCTTTCCGGTGGCGGCTCGGGAGCAGTGCCCTGCCAGAGCCCTTCCCATCGGCGCGCCCCACCGGGACCTGAGGACTACCCGGCCGGCCCCCGAATGCGCCCGCCGGTCAGCCCGTACCGGTGCCGGTGCCGCCGCCGTTCTCCCCGCCGCCGCCGCCCTCGGGCGGCGTCGTGGTCGGGTCCGGTGCCGGGGTGGTCGTCGTCGGCTCCGTCTGGGGCTCGGACGTCGACGGGTCCGGACTCGGCGACGTGGACTTCGACGCCGACGGCGACGGCGACTTGCTCGGGGTCGGCGACTTGCTGACCTTGGGGGGCGGGATGTTGCCCGGGTTGTTCGGCCGCACCGTCGGCGTGGTCGCGGTCGGCTCGACCGGTTCCTCGCTGTCGTCGGTGGCCGCCGTCGACTCGGCCGGCACCACGCCGCCCGGCTGCTGGTTGGCGTCGGCGTTGCCGTTCTGCAGGGCGATCGCCAGGGCCAGGCCGCCGGCCAGGAGGAACAGGCCGATCACGGTGAACAGGACGACGAGCTCGTTCCGGGTGCGGCCGCGCTTGCGGGGCAGCGCCTGCGGCGGGGGCGCGGCCTCCAGGAGGTTGCGCTGGCCGGGCATGGTGCGGCCGGGGGCGGCCGGGCTCATCGGCCGGGTCAGCGACGTCCCGCTCAGCGACGTGCCGGTCCGGCCCGGCCCCGCTCCGGCCATCCCGGCGCCGCCCAGGCCCGCGGCGGCCAGGCCGGCGCCGCCCAGGGTGGTGCCGGTCGTCGCGGGGCCGCCCATCATCGGGCGGCGCAGCGTCGTGCCGGTGAGCGAGGTGCCCGTCTGCGCCCGCCAGTCGAGGGTGCCGGCGGCGGCCAGGGCGGCCGCGGCGAACTCCGCGGCGTTGGCGAAGCGGTCCTCCGGCTGCTTGGCCATGGCCCGGCTGATCAGCTCGCGGACGGCCGGCGGCACCGTGGTCTCCGGCAGCGGCTCGGGGTCGTCCTCCAGGTGGCGCAGCGCCACCTGCAGGGCGTTGTCGCCGTCGAACGGCGGGTGCCCGGCCAGGCAGTGGTACGCGACCGCGCCCAGCGCGTACACGTCGGTGGCGGGGGTGACGTTGCCCTTGGCCACCTGCTCGGGGGCCATGTAGAGGGCGGTCCCGACGATCGCGTTCAGGCCGGTCACGCTGGTCACGGCGGCCGAGCGGGCCACGCCGAAGTCGACCAGGATCACCGTGCCGTTGGGCTTGACGATCAGGTTGCCCGGCTTGACGTCGCGGTGCACGGTGCCGTTCTCGTGGGCGGCGTGCAGGGCGTCGGCCGCCTGCGCCACGATCGACATGGTCTCGGCGACCCCCAGCCGGCCCTGCTCCTTGAGCCGGGCCGAGAGCGGCTCGCCGTCCACGTACGCCATCACCAGGTAGGCGCAGTTGTCCTCGTCGTTGGCGTCGCCGGCGCTGTAGTCGTAGACCTCGACCACGCCGGGGTGCCGGAAGGCGGCCATCATCCGCGCCTCGCCGTAGAAGCGGGCGGCGAACTCCGGATCCGTCAGCATTGCCGTGCGCAGGACCTTCACCGCGATCGTGCGGCCGAGCACCACGTCGGTGCCACGCCACACGTCACCCATGCCACCCGTGGCGATGCGCTCGTCCAACCGGTAGCGGTTGTCCAGGAGACTTCCCGAACTGAGCACCAGCGGACCTTATCTACTCGGGTGTTGCCACGGACGGATGATGCGGACCTGAGCCCCAGCGTTGAGCCGGGGCCAACTGTACAGATTCACGACACCTCCCGGCAGCGGCCGCCGGGCCCCGGCGGCCGCCCGGGTGGTCAGTTCTCGTAGGTCGGCGTGGTGACGACCACGGTGTCCGACTCCGCGAGCTCCAACTGCTCGTTCTCGGCCTGGCGCTCGATCGCGGCGCGGGCCGTCGTCGCGGCGACCCAGCCCAGTGCCACACCGAGCAGGCCGACGCCCACGATCACGCCCCAGGGCAGCCCGGGCTTGCGGCCGGCCAGGGCGTTGGCGGCCAGGTTGGCCCGCGCGTACGCCTCGTCGCTGACCTCGGCGAGCTTGGCGGCGGCCTTGTCGGCCAGCTTGCCGCTCTTCCGGCCGGCCCGGTCGGCGAGCTTGCCGCCCTGCTTGCCGGCCTTGTCGGCGAGCTTGGCCGCGGTGGCCGTCGCGGCCGCGGCCTTCGCGCTCGCGAGATCGGCGGTGTGCTTGCCGGCGTCCTTGGCGCTCTCGCCGGCGCCCGCCATCGCGGACGACAGGTAGTCCCAGGCCTGCGCGGCTGTGCGCTCGGCAGTGTTCTTACGAGAGAGCATCTTCTCGGTACCTCCTGCGATCGCCGGTGCCGGCGGGTGGGTCGACTCCGTCAGCGTGCCCAAGCGCCACGAAAAGCAAACGTGCCGGTGAACAGCCGGGGTCGGTCGGATGTGGACAGCGTCACGTCGGGTAAAGCGGTGGACATCGCTGGGTACGCTTGCGTCGGTTCACACGGGGCACACAGGTGCCTGCCAGGTTCACGCACTACGGTTCGAGCAGTTTCACCGAACCCGACGGGGGTAGTCAACGCGGCCCCCGACGACGGCGGCATCAGGTATGGGCCGACGTCGTGCAGAGGAGAAGACGCCCGGGGCACCCCGGGCGGGTGGAGGTAGTGGCGTGACGCTGTCGATAACGACGTCGACACTCCCCGCGGGGGTGGTGGAGATCTCACCGGCCGGTGAGATCGACGTCGAGAACGCGTACGAGGTCAAGGACGCGGTGGCGGCGCAGCTCGCCGCCGGCCGTCCGGAGCGCATCGAGCTCGACATGCACGGGGTGACCTTCATCGACTCCGTGGGCATCAGTGCCCTGGTGGCGGCCTTCCAGCTGGCCGGCGTCAGCGGCGTGAAGCTGGTCGTCACCCGCCCCAGCCGCTTCGCCCACCGCCAGCTCTGGGTGACCGGGCTGCTGGGCCTGTTCGGCGCGCCGGAGCCGTGCGCCGATTGCGACGAGCCGGCGCATCAGCCGCTCGTGTCCGGCGCCTGACCGCGAGTGATCATGGGGTTTAAGCCTTCCTGAGGCGGCTTGTCCGGGTGCGCGGCTCTAGGGGATAGTGCCCTGCGTGGCGAAACTTCCGATGGGCACCGCCATCCTCCGGCGATACGTGCTGATCGGCGCCATCGGCCAGGGTGGCGTCTCCACCGTCTACTCGGCGGTCGATGCCCGGCAGGGCCGCAAGCTCGCGGTGAAGGTGCTGGCCCCGAGCCTGGCCGACGATCCGCAGGCGCGCGAGGACGTGCGGCGCGAGGCCCTGATCACCGACCGGCTGCGGCACCCGAGCGTGCCGAGGGTCTTCGAGTACGGCGAGGCCCCGCTCCCCGACGGCAGCGTGGTGCCGTACGTGGTGCTCGAGCTGCTGGCCGGGGTGCCGCTGACCGAGCGGCTGTCCCGGGGCCGCCTGGAGTGGCCGGAGGCCGTCCGGATCGCCGCCACGGCCGCCGACGTGCTGGCCGTGGCGCACCGCCGGGGCGTGGTGCACCGCGACCTGACCGCGCGCAACGTGATGGTCAGCCCGGCCGGCATCAAGATCATTGACTTCGGCCTGGCCACGGCCGCGGTCCGCGCCGACGACACCGGCGCGCACCCGGTGGTGATCCGCCGCGGCGTGGCCCGCCCCGACGACCGGGCGCTGCCCTCGCACCCCAAGACGGCGTTCGCCCGGCCCGCCGACGACGTCTACACGCTCGGGGTGCTGCTCTACGAGATGCTGACCGGCCGCTCGCCGTACCCGCCGGCCATCGCGGCCGTGATCCTGGCCGCCGGCCGGGTCGGCCACCTGGCGCCGACGCCGGTCCTGGCCATCCCCGGCCTGCCGCCGCCGCTGCGCGACCTGGTCCGCGCCTGCATGGCCAAGCGGCCCGAGGACCGCCCGCGCAGCGCGGCCGTCGCGCTGGACCTCTGGCGGCTGGTCGACGGCGTCCACCTGCCCGAGCCCTCGATCAACTGAAGACCTTCCGGTACGCGTCCCGGGGCACCCCAACCGCATGGTCGGGGCCGGAGGCAGGCAGCGTTTGAGGCCCGTGCCGGGTTCGGGCCGGGGAATCGGCCGCCGGGCGGGCCGCTGCGCCGTCGTCCGGCAGGTCGCGCCCGCCGGCCGGCGGGGGCGCGCCGGTAGCGGGGGACCGGTCTCCGCCCGGCAGCGGATCCCTCGGCCTCGACCCGGCACGGACCTCGAACGCCGCGAGTCTCCGGCGCGGTGGTGCGGTTGGTGCCGGCCGGGGGCGTACCGGTAAAGATCGGAAAGGAAGTCAGATCGCCGGGGTCTGCACCACGATCGACTCGAGGTTGATCTTGACGTCGGTGGCCTCGGCCGGCGAGCGGATCGGGGTGACCACGGCGAAGCCGTCGGCTAGCGCGGCCAGGTCGGTGCCGGGTTCGAGCGGCTCGTCGGCGGCCTGCACCGCGGTCCGCACGAAGCCCTCGCCGGCCTCGGCGATGCTCATCTGCACCTGACCGAATCTGGCCAGCGTGGCCCGGCGCAGCCCGCGGATGCCGTCCACGTGCAGGTCGGGCACGTTGAGGTTGAGCACCGTGCCGGGCGGCGTATGGGTCAGCGTGGGCAGCAGCTTCATCGCCAGCGTGGCCGCGCTGTCCCAGTGCCGGTTCTCGTCGTCGGCGTGTTCCAGGTCGGCGACCGCCTGGCCGCCGCTGGCCGCGGTGCCGTTGGCCGGGGACAGCACGTCCAGGGAGATGGCCAGGCCGTGCAGCCCGGCGTGCGAGGCCGTCAGGGTCGCGCCGACCGTGCCGGAGTGCACGACGGCCGCGCCCGCGTTCGCGCCGCGGTTGATGCCGGAGAGCACGATCTCCGGCGGCGGCCCGAAGGCGCCGCGGAGGGCGAGCAGCACGATGAAGGCAGGGGAGGCGGCGACCGCGTACGCGGGCACGTTGCGCACCCCGGGCAGTTCCCGCTGCGACACCACGATCTTGCCGTTCTTCTCGACGGCCGTGATCGCGGCGCTGGTGCCGCTGGCCTCGGTCAGCGGCGCGGCGATCACGATGTCCAGACCCTGGCGGGCGGCCGCCCGGGCCAGGTGCCGGAGCCCCGGCGCGTCGATCCCGTCGTCGTTGGTGATCAGGATCCGTGGGGTCATACCGGCACCTTCGCGTCGACGGGCGTCAGTCTCACCCGCTCCGTCAGCACCTGCACGGCGTCGATGCGCCCGGTGCCGAGCCCGTGGCGGGTCACGTTCAGGGCGCCGGCGGCGGCGCCCGTGCGTACGGCGTCACACAACGTCCCGCCCTGGGCGAGGACCGCGGCCACCCCGGCGGTCATCGAGTCGCCGGCCCCGCGCGACTCGGCGGCCACCATCTTCGGCATGTCCACCTCGTACACCCGGTCGTCGATCAGGGCGAGCGCCCCCTCGTCGGCCCGCGACACCAGCGCGGTCCGGGCCCCGTCGGCGTGCAGCTTGTGCAGGGCCCGGGTCAGCGACTCGGTGGTGCCGTCCTTGACCATGCCGTCGCGGATCAGCTCCTCGTGGCTGACCTTGACGACGTGCGGGCGCGCCTCCAGGGCGGCGGTCAGGTGCGCCGCCGACAGGTCGACGATGACCTTGCAGCCGTTGGCGCCCAGGTCGGTGGCGAGCCGGCGGTAGATGTCGGCGGGCACGACGGAGGGGTGGGCGGGCCCGCTGAGCACCGCGATGCCCGCGCGCAGGCCCTCGGCCAGGGCGAGGCTGTAGAGCTCGTCCATCTCGTGCCGCGACAACGGCTGGCCGGGGTCCTCGCCCAGCTCCTCCCGCTTGCCGCTGCGCCGGTCGTGCACGTACCAGCCGGTGCCGGAGTCGCGCTTGATGGTCTTCAGCGTCACGCCGTGGAACTTCAGCAGGGGTTCCAGCACCCGCCCGACCTCGCCGCCGGTGGCCGAGCAGAGGGTGACCTGCGCGCCCAGCAATGTGATCATCCGGGCCTGCCAGACGCCCTGGCCGCCCGGGTGCACGTGCAGCTCGGACTTGTCGTGCTGCTGCTCGAGCGTCACGGTCAGCTGGGGCGCAGGCACGAACACCATGACGCCTTTGTGGCTCATGGGCACAGTCTTGCGGAAGGGCAGACGCCGCGGGCGTGATCGCCGAATAAGGGCGGCCGGTCAGCGGGCGGCGGCCTCGGTCAGCTCGCGGACCGGGGCGATCAGGGACGGGTCGGAGCGCAGCAGGTCCTCCAGGCGGACCCGCCACCGGCCGGCCTCGACGTCGGCGGCGAAGCGGTCGCCGCTCTCCACCGAGGCCGCGAGCAGGCGCCGGCGGGTGCCGGCCAGCTCCCCGTACATCTCGGGGCCGAGCCGGGCGAGCACCCGGCCGGCGTACGCGTCGAAGCCGGGGCCGCCGGCCATCCGGACGAACGCGCGCGCGGCGTCCCAGGCCACCCGGGGCTGATGGATGACGGTCGGGGTCATGGTTGTCGCCTCCGGGGTCTGCTTCTGAGGGAGTCCAGGAAGGGAGCCGCCGCTCCGGGCCGGTTCGGCGGGGTTGCTACCAGCCCGCCGGGGTGCAGCGGCCGCCCGCGCCGACCGGCTCGACCTGCAGCGTGGCGTGATCGATGGCGAAGTCCTCGTGCAGCGCCTCGCGGGCGGTGGCGAGCACCGTGCCTAGCTCGGCGGACGGCTCCAGGCTAAGGTGCGCCGACGCCACGTCCATGCCCGAGGTGAGCGTCCAAACGTGCAGATCGTGCACGTCGCAGACGCCCGGCACGGCGGCGAGCCGGCTGCGGACCTCACCCACGTCCAGGCGCTCGGGGGCGGCCTGCACGAGGATGCGGACCGCGGCGCGGCCCAGGGCGAAGGTGCGGGGCAGGATCATCAGGGCCACCAGGACGGCGACGATCGGGTCCGCGTACGACCAGCCGGTGATCGCGATGATCCCGGCCGCGACGATGACGCCGGCCGAGCCCAGCAGGTCACCGACCACCTCCAGGTACGCCCCGCGCACGTTGATGCTCTCCCGGGCCCCGGACCGCAGCAGCAGGAAGGCGACGATGTTGATCAGCAGGCCGCCGGTGGCCACGATCAGCATCGGCCCGGCCGGCACCGGCGGGGGGTCGGCGAAGCGCCGCACCGCCTCGATCAGCACGTAGATCGCGACGCCGGTGAGCAGCAGGGCGTTGGCCAGCGCGGCCAGCACCTCGAGCCGGTAGAGCCCGAAGGTGCGCTGGGAGTCGGTGGCGGCCCGGCCGGCGGCGTGGATCGCGGCCAGGGCCATCGCGATGCCGAGCACGTCGGTGAACATGTGCCCGGCGTCGGAGAGCAGCGCCAGGGAACCGGTGAGCAGGGCGGTGGCCCCCTCGACGAGCATGAACGCGGCCAGCAGCCCGGCCGCCCACCACAGCCGGCCGCGGTGCGCCGCGCCGGCGCGCAGCGCCTGGCCTCCGTGGTCGTGTCCGGCTCCCATGAGCCCACCTTCCGTCGCCGCACCGGGCCTCGGCCAATATATGTTCACATCGCTATGTATGCAACTTGAACGTGATCGACCCTGCGCGGGTACAGACAGACGACAGACCGCTCCCGCCTGGAAGGAACCACCCTTGTCCAGACGCACTCTCGCGCTCGTCACCACGGCGGCGCTCGCCGTGGTGCTCGGCGCCGCGCCCGCCGAGGCCACGCACCGCGCCCCGCTGCAGTCCACGATCCAGCTGCCCGACGGCTTCCAGCCCGAGGGCATCGCGATCGGCCGGGCCCCGTACGCGTACTTCGGCTCCCGGGTCGACGGGGACATCTACCGCGCCAGCCTGCGCACCGGCCGCGGCGAGGTGATCAGCCAGGGCCCCGGCACCCAGTCGCTCGGCCTCAAGATCGACGACCGGGGACGGCTCTTCGTCGCCGGCGGCAACGGCGGCAACGCCCGCGTGATCGACGCCGCCACCGGGGCGGTGCTCAGGTCCTACACCCTGCAGACCGTCCCGTCGTTCATCAACGACGTGACGCTCACCGGGGGCGCCGCCTGGTACACCGACTCCACCAACCCGGTGCTGTTCAAGCTGCCGCTCGGGCGGTCCGGCCGGCTGCCCGCCGAGGCCGTGCGGGTGCCGCTGACCGGCGACATCGCCTACACCACCGGCAACAACGCGAACGGCATCGCGCCCACGCCGGACCGCCGCGGACTGATCATCGTGCAGTCCAACACCGGCAAGCTGTTCCGCGTCTCGTACTCCGGCCGGACCACCGAGATCGACCTCGGCGGCGAGAACGTGCTCAACGGCGACGGCCTCTGGCTGCGCGGCCGCACGCTCTACGTGGTGCAGAACCGGCTCAACGTGATCACCCGGATCCAGCTCGACCGGCACGCGGGCCGGGGCACGGTGGTGAGCCGCACGACCGACCCGCGCTTCGACGTGCCCACCACCATCGCCGAGTACGGCCGGCACCTCTACCTGCCGAACGCCCGCTTCACCACACCACCGACCCCGGAGACCCCGTACACCGCCGTGGGCGTCAAGCGCCCCTAACGAGCCGCACCGTGCCAGTCGCGGGTCCCCACCGTCGTCAGGCGCTGGGTGGCCCGCGACAGGGCCACGTACAGGGTCCGGGTGCCGCTGGCGTCGACCGCGATCTCGGCCGGCTCGACCAGCACCACCGCGTCGTACTCCATGCCCTTGGCCTGCAGCGCGGTGACCACCTGGACCCGCTCGGGCAGCCCGGCCACCCACCCGGCCAGCTCGTCGCGGCGCAGCACCGGCGTGATCACGCCGATCGTGCCGTCGACGTCGGCCAGGTGCTTCTCGGCCGCCTCGCGCACCGCCTCGGGCAGCTGCCCCGCGCCGACCAGCAGGTCGACCGGCTCCACGCCGGTGCTGCGCACCGCCGAGGGCAGCGGCAGATCCGGCATGATCGTGCGGATCACCCGGGCCGCGACCGCGAAGATCTCCGAGGAGTTGCGGTAGTTGGTGGTCAGCGAGTACGTGTTGCGCCGGCGCGAGCCCAGCGCCCGGTCCCGGGCCCGGTCCAGCTCCTCCGGATCGCCCGACCAGGCGGTCTGCGCCGGGTCGCCGACGATCGTCCAGGACGCGTACGCGCCGCGCCGGCCGATCATCCGCCACTGCATCGGCGTCACGTCCTGCGCCTCGTCCACGACCACGTGGGCGTAGTCGCGGTAGTCCTCGTCCCGGACCACCTGCGCGCGCGACAGCGACTGCCGGTCGGCGAACGTGCTGACCTCCTGCACCCCGTCGCGTACGTGGAACGGGTTGCCGCGGTTCTTCTTCGCCGGCTGCCGCGGGCGGCCCATCAGCTCGTCCAGCTCGTCCAGCAGCGCCACGTCGGCGATCGTCGGCCCGTGCTCGGCCAGGCCGTCGAACGAGCCCTGGAGCAGGGCGATCTCCTCGCGCGACAGCAGCCCGTTGGCGTAGCCGCGCAGCCGGGCCGGCTCGGCCAGCCAGCGCAGCACCCGCATCGGGGTGAACCGCGGCCACCAGGCGCGCAGGAAGTCCCGGAAGTCCGTGCGGTCGGCCAGCTCCGACTCGAACTCCGGCTTCTCCGGCAGGTTCTTCACCGAGCCCTTGGCCTGCGCCCACAGCGCGTCGAAGACCCGGTCGAAGCCGGTGCCGCGGACCTCGTTGCGCCGGGCGCCCCGGGGCAGCGCCCGGCGCCGGATCCGCTCCAGGTCGGCGGCGTCCAGGCGCAGCAGCGCACCCCGGTAGAGCAGCCGGAGCTCGGTCGGGGCGCCCGGCACCGCGTCGTGCGACGCGCGCTCCAGCACCCGACGCATCCGCAGCGAACCCTTGAGCGCGGCCACCGCGGTGGGGTCGGTGCGGGTGGCGTCGTACCCGGCGACCAGCGAGCCGAGCGAGCGCAGCGTCGCCGTGTCCTCGCCCAGCGACGGCAGCACCGTGGCGATGTAGTCGACGAAGACCCCCGAGGGGCCGACCACGAGGATGCCGCCGCCGGCGAACCGGCTGCGGTCGGAATAGAGCAGGTACGCCGCGCGGTGCAGCGCCACGGCGGTCTTGCCGGTGCCCGGGCCGCCGGTGACGATCGTCACGCCGGAGGCGGGGGAGCGGATCGCGTCGTCCTGCTCGCGCTGGATGGTGGCCACGATGTCGCGCATGCCCCGGCCGGTGGCCTTGGACAGGCTGGCCAGCAGCGCGCCGTCCCCGACCACCCGCATGTCGGCCGGCGCGGCCTCCGGGTCGAGCAGGTCGTCCTCGATGTTGGTGACCCGCTCCCGGCTGGACTGGATCATCCGGCGCCGCACCACGCCCAGCGGGTCGGCCGGGGTGGCCCGGTAGAACGCGGCCGCGGCGGGCG
>NZ_BOMQ01000054.1 GCF_016862275.1 Actinoplanes nipponensis
GGGCGCCCGCCAGTCCACCACCAGCGACTGCGACTCCTCGTCCCGGATGCCCATCCGGCCCACGTAGTGCACCGCGCCGCTGGTCAGATCGAGGCGGCCGAAGACCAGGCCCTCGTACTCGGCGTCCAGGGCGTGCCGGCGGCGGGCCCGGTGGAACACCATGGCGTCCCGCTCGACCAGGGCGCCGAAGGTGCCGACGCCGGCGAGCTGATATCCCTCCTTCTCGGCCCGGGACGCGTCCGTGCGCAGGGCGGCGAGCCGGGCGTACACCCGGTCGACGTGCTGCTGCTCGATCGCGATCTCCTGCTGCAGGACGGTGGCGTCGCTCAAGTCCGTTGTGCTCCCCGCTGGTGCTCCGCGTGCTCTTGCCGCCGCCCGGCACCGGTGCCAGGGGGCAATCGAACTTACTCCTGTTGCGGCACCGGCGTCGACGGCGGCACGCCCGCGGCGGCCCGGGGCGGCCAGCGGAGGCGGAACGGGGTCAGGCGGCCTGGTCGTAACCGCTGCGGCGGACGCGGGCCGCCCGGCGGCGCGGGGTGCTCTTCGCGGCACGGGCGACGACGTCCAGCAGGATGGCGGACACTTCCTCCGGGCGCTCCATCATCAGCATGTGCCCCGCGCCCTCGAAGACGGTCAGATGGGTGCCCACCAGCGCCTCGGCGATCGATTCGGCACACGGCGGCGGGGTGAGCCGGTCCCGGTCGCCGACCAGGGCGGCCGCCGGGATGTCGCCGAGCGCGGCCAGCGTGTCCAGCCGGTGCTGGGCGCCGACCGAGGCGCGGAAACCGCCGATCGACCGCAGCGAGGCCCGGCCGAACGCGGACATCGTCACCTCGAGGTCGCCCGGCTCGTGGCCCTCGCCGAAGAGCAGCCAGCGCACGGTGGGCCGCAGCACCGGCAGCATCGCGCTGTGCGGCCGCCAGGCGCCCAACCGGGCCAGCAGCCCGGCGCCCGTCTCCTCGGCGACCCGCAGCACCGGGGTCAGCGGGGCGGGCAGGCCGTAACCGGTGTGGGTGACACCCTCGGCGGTGGTGGAGACGAACACCACACCGGCCACCCGTCCGGCAAACTCCTGCGGGTAACCCTCGGCGAACTCCATGATCGTCATCCCGCCCAGCGAGTGCCCGGCCAGCACGATCGGCCCGGACGGGGCGTACGCGCGGAGCACCTCGGCCAGGTCGTCACCGAGCTGGCCCAGGGTCGCCGAGCGCAGCCGGGTCGCGGAGGAACGGCCGTGCCCGCGCGCGTCGTACGCGACGACCCGGGCGTCGACCCCGGTCAGCGCCTTGGCCTGGTGATGCCAGGTGCGCCGGTCGAGGCACCAGCCGTGCAGCAGCACGACGGTGACCGGCGCGTCCACCGGTCCACTGGTCTCGACGTGCAGCCGTACGCCGTCGGCGAGGGTGAGCTCCGACCGCTCGGACATGGGCACCTCCGTGATTCGCACGGCCCCGTAGTACCCGCGGGTAATAAGCATCACGCGTGCCCGGCGGAAATGCCAGACGTTAAGTGGGTCTTCATGTCGTCCCAACGGATGGGCCGGGGGACGTGATCTGGCTCCCACCGGGTGTCCCGGCGTCGTCGCTCGTAGAGAATCAGGACCATGACGACGGGTTCCTCACCAGCGGAGCAGGCCACGCCGGTGCTCTCGAATGCTGTGACCACGACCGGGGCGGTCCTCGCGCCGGGCAACCCGGCCGAGCGGATCGTGCGGCCGGCCGACGCGCTGGCCGAGCTGATCGCCGGCAACCGCCGGTTCGTCAGCGGCCGCCCGCAGCACGGCCACGAGGTCTCGGCGGCCGCGGCGGCGTCCGGCGGCCAGCTGCCGCACGCCGTGGTGCTCGGCTGCATCGACTCCCGGGTGCCCCTCGAAGCGATCTTCGACCAGACCTTCGGCTCGATCTGCGTGGTCCGCTCCGGCGGCCACGTGGTGGACCGCGCGGTGCTGGGCTCGGTGGGCTTCGCCGTGTCGGCGCTCAACGTGCCGCTGATCATGGTGCTGGGGCACGTCCGGTGCGGGGCAGTGGACGCGACGGTGAAGGCGCTGCGGGAGGGCGAGCGGCCCGACGGGGACGTGGGCTACCTGGTCGACGAGATCGCGCCGGCGGTCCGGGCGGTGGGCCTGGACGATCCCGAGGCGGCGGCCAAGGCGATGCGGGCCCACGTCGGGCGGACGGTGGGCCGGCTGCACGAGATCGCCGGGGTGCCGGCGGCGATCGCGGCGGGGCGGGTTTCGGTGGTGGGGGCGGTTTACGACCTTGATACCGGTCTGGTGGAGTTGATCAGCTGAGTTCGGCCGGGTGGGTCGATCCTGAATCGCCCGCTGGATTGTGCTGATTGTCGGCGGTGCTGCCGTCTGGGTGCGCTCCTCTCTGGCTGCGTCGGCTTTTGCTTGGCCCGGGTTTGTGGGGTCGCGTCGGCGGTCTGGGTTCGGTTGGGGGCCTGGGCTGTCCGGGGTTTGCTGCCGGCGAGCGAGCGTGCGGGGTCATGGCAGCTTGCGTGGTCACGAGCTTGCGGGGCGCGGCTGGCTTGCCGGGCCGCGCCAATCTGCTGGGTCATGCCAGCCGGGCGGGCCATGTCGGCCCTTGCCGGGTCATGTCAGCCGGCCGGGCACGTTGACCTTGCTGGGTCATGTCAGCCCGCCGGGCCATGTCGGCCTTGCTGGGCCACGCCAGACCGCCGGGCCACTTCGGCTTGCCGGGGGTTACGCCGAGGCCGCCTCGCTCCGCCCTGCTGGCTTGCCGGGTCGTGCCGAGGCCGTCTCGCCTCGCCGGCTTGCCGCGCCAGGCCGCTCGCCTCGCCGGCTTGCCGCGCCAGGCCGTCTCGCCCTCGCCGCCTCGCCGGGCCGCGCAAGGTCGTGTCGCCTCGCCAGCTTGCCGGGCCGCGCCAGGCCGCCTCGCTCCGCCAGCTTGCCGGGCCGCGCCAGCCCGCCCCGCCCGGCCCCACTACTTGCTGGTGCGCTGCTCCGAGGCTGGTTCGTCTCGCCGGCGGCGACATCGCAAGGGTGTCGGTGGTGTGGTGAGCAGTCATGAGTGGTGGGCGGCTCGCTGCCGCGCCGGCTGGGGTCAGGCTCGCGGATCTTGATCAGCTGGAACGAGTTAGCTCGACCGCCATGCTTCAAGATCTGCTGCTGGCTGCCGCCTGCCGCCTGCTGCCGCCCGCTGCCGCCCGCTGCCGCGGCCCGTCGCCGTTGCCGCCCGCTGCCGCGCCCGTCGCTGCTGCCGCTGCTGCCGCCCGCTGCCGCAGCCCGTCGCCGTTGCCGCCCGTTGCCGCTGCCGCAGCAAGCGGGCTTGTGGCAGTTACCGGCGGCAGCGGCAGGTAGCCGGCGTATCGTTCACCCTCCGGCAGGCGCAGCGGCGCGCGGCAAGTCGCCAGGCGTAGCGAGCAGCCGGAATGGCAGGCGCACCAGCGGCGGCCGGTGGGCGCAGCAGCTGGGCTGGCGGCGGGGACAGCGAGCGGCAGCCCGTAGGCCCAGCAGTCGGGGCTGGCGGCGGGGACAGCGGCCGGTGCCCGATGGGCGCAGCAGGTCGGGATGATGGCAGGACAACGTGCTGCGGCCGGTGGTCGCGGCAGGGTGGAGCTGGCGGCAGACACAACGGGCGGCGGCCGGCCGTAGCGGGACAGCCAGGCAGCCAGCAAGACAGCAGGTAGCGGCCGACAGGCGGGAGAAAGCACCGCCCCCGAGACCCCCCCACGCTGATCAACATGTCGTGATCTTCAGTAAACGCAAAAAAGCGCTCTCCGCCCCGCACGGGACGGAGAGCGCCTGACGCTCTGCGGTGCTCAGCCCTCGAAGACGCCCGCGTCCGCGAGCCGCTTCTCGGTCGCCGCCCAGCCGTGCTGCGGGAACGAGGCGTTCAGGCCCTCGATCTCGGCACGGATCTTGGCGCCGTGGCCGGCGGCCGCGAGGGCGCGGATCTCCTCGACGAAGGCGTCGGAGTCGGTGCGCAGGTGGTTGGTCTTGCCGTTGGTCAGGTTGCGCACGTAGGCGAAGCGACCTTCGGCGAGCGGGATGAGGTACTTGAACTCACCGAGCACGCTCAGGGCCCCGCCCTGACCGGCCTGGCCGGCGCGGACTGATGCGCGGGCGGTCTTTGAGGTGTTGCTGGCCACGGCGGTACTCCTAGCTAGGTATTCCTCGGCAAAGTTGTCGGCAGAAAATGCCGCAGCCAGCCTACACGAGCGCGGCTTGCCCGTGCCGCGGGACGGGGTTCGGCCGTTAGGTCAGGTGTGCCTCGACGGCCATTCACATGTCGATATTGCGGTTTCTCTGGCGCACCATCCGTACCACCCGGCATCATGGAGCACGATCAACCGCAGTCGAGGTCGTAGGGGAAGACGCACCTCGGTCTCCGGGAGGTCACCGTGCCAACGTGTGGCGTCGTATACGTCCACTCGACCCCACTCGCCGTGTGCCAGCACGTCGAGTGGGCGATCGCGCGCGTCCTGACCGCGCCGGTCAATCTGCACTGGACGGCGCAGCCGGTCGACCCCGGCATGCGCCGCTCCGAGTGCAGCTGGACCGGCCGGCCCGGGACTGGCGCCGAGCTGGCTGCTGCCCTCCGGCAGTGGCCCATGATCCGTTTCGAGGTCACCGAGGAGCCGAGCCCCGGCGTCGACGGGGAGCGATTCATGCACGTCCCCGGCCGCGGGCTGTTCCGCGGCACCATCGGGGCGTCCGGCGACATCCAGATCGGCGAGGACCGGCTGCGGGCCATCATGGTCGCCGCCAAGGCTCCCGAGGCGCTGTCGCACGCCCTGGAGAAGGCGCTCGGCACCGCCTGGGACGCGGAGCTGGAGCCGTACCGCTACGCCGGTGACGGAGCGCCGCTCACCCTGCTGACCCGGGTGGGCTGACGCCCGGTTTGTCTCGGCGGCCCCGAGCTGATCGAATGGCGGGCGTGAACCGGGCGATGCGCGTGGCTGTGGCCGTACCCCTGGCTCTGTCCGGCCTGGTGGGGTGCGGCAGCGGTGACGCGCCGCGGGTGCCGCAGCCCACGCCCGGGTCCGCGGCCGCGCCCGCGCCGTCCGCGAGTGCCGCGCCGGCCCCGGCCGGCGAGCCCGGCGCGCAGGCGCGGGCGGTCGTGCGGACCTTCACCGACGCCCAGCTGGCCGGGCAGGTTCTCATGCCTTACGCGTACGGCGACGCCGCCGACCGCGTCGACCGGACGGCCGCGGCCGGCAACCAGCGGATCGCCGGCGTGGACACCCCCGCCGCGATGGTCACGAAGTTCGGCCTGGGCGGGCTGATCCTGGTCGCGTTCACCCCGGACGACCCGACCGGGGCGACCAACCCGGCGACCAACGTCGACGACCCGAAGCAGGTCCGCGCGCTGACCGACGGCCTCCAGCGGGCGGCCGGCGGTCTGCCCGGCGGCGCCCCGCTGCTGATCGGCACCGACCAGGAGTACGGCGTGGTGACCCGGGTCAGGACCGGGGTGACCCTGCTGCCGTCCGCGATGGCGTTCGGCGCGGCGGGCAAGCCGCGGCTCACCGAGGGCGCGTGGCGCGCGGCCGGCGAGGAGCTGGCCGCGATGGGCATCAACCTCGACTTCGCGCCGGTGGCCGACACGCTCGGCCCGCAGGGCAGCTCGGTGATCGGCTCGCGGTCCTTCGGCGCCGACCCGCGGGCCAACGCCGCCCAGGTCGAGGCGGCCGTCCGCGGGATCCAGGGCGCGGGCGTCGCGGCCGCGCTGAAGCATTTCCCGGGCCACGGGCACACCACCGGCGACAGCCACGACGACCTGCCGGTGGTCGCGCAGAGCCGGGCGAAGTGGGCGGCCGAGGACCGGCCCCCGTTCGCCGCCGGGATCGCCGCCGGCGCCGGGGTGGTCATGTCCGGGCACCTCGACGTGACCGGCCTGGACAAGGGCGTCGCCGCCACCTTCTCTCGCAAGATCATGACGGATGTGCTGCGGGGCGAGCTGAAGTTCACCGGGGTGGCGGTCACCGACGCGATGAACATGCCGCCCGCGATGAGGTGGCCGGCGGGCGAGGCCGCGGTCCGCGCGCTCAACGCCGGCAACGACCTGCTGCTCATGCCGCCGGACCTGGCCGGCGCGCGGGACGGCATCCTGGCCGGGCTCAAGGACGGCAGCCTGAAACGCGAGCGGCTCGTCGAGGCGGTCACCCGGATCCTCACGCTGAAGTTCCGCACCGCCGCGAAGACCCGCCCGGAGCTGTCCGGCCTCGGCTCCGGCCCCCACGTGCGGGCGGTCGGCGACGCCGCGGCGGCGGCGGTCACCCTGCTCCGCGGCCGCTGCTCCGGGCCCCTGGTCAGCGGGCCGGTCACGGTCACCGCGTCCGGTGGCCGCGACGCGGCCCGGATCGCGCTGGTCAAGGCGTTGCAGGCGGCCGGCGTCAAGGTCCAGGCGGCGGGCGGCACGGTGGTGCACCTCGTCGGGTACGGCGACCGGCAGACCGATCTGAGCCCGGACGCGGCGATCACCGTCATCATGGACACCCCGCAGTTGCTGGCCGGGGCGCGGTCGCCGACGCTGCTGGCGACCTACTCGTCCAGCCCGCTGTCCCTCACCGCGCTCGCCACCGTGCTGGCCGGCAAGGCGACGGCGCCGGGCCGGTCGCCGGTGGCGGTCGCCGGCCTGCCCCGCAGCGCCTGCGTCAAGTGAGCCGGCGGAACCCCCTCTGGCGGCGTTGACGTCGCAGATGAGCGTCGGGGTCCCAGGCGGTGTTGGTGAATCCGTGGTGGCGCCGCCAGGGGTGGCTGCGGCCCGGATCCGCGTCCACGCCGTCCATCATGCGGTTCGCCGCGGCCGAGGTGCGCCCGCAGGCGCCCCTCGACCGCGGCTTCGCGTCACGCCCGGGTGAAGACCAGGGCCACGTTGTGGCCGCCGAAGCCGAACGAGTTGTTCAGCGCGGCCGGGATGTCCAGCGACCGGGCCTTGTGCGCGGCCACGTCCATGGTCAGGGAGTCGTCCGGGTCGTCCAGGTTGATGGTCGGCGGCACCACGCTGTCGCGGATCGCCAGGATGGTGGCGATCGACTCCAGCGCGCCGGCCGCGCCGAGCAGGTGCCCGGACATCGACTTGGTCGAGGTGAGCACCGGGTGGTCACCCACCGCGGCGAGCAGCGCGGCGATCTCCGCCATGTCGCCGACCGGGGTGGAGGTGGCGTGCGCGTTGACGTGCTTGATGTCGGACCGGGAGACCCCCGCGTCGGCCAGCGCCTTCGCGATGGCCCGGATCGCGCCCGCGCCCTCGGGGTGCGGCTGGACGATGTCGTAGCCGTCCGAGGTGATGCCGGCGCCGGCCAGCTTCGCGTAGATCGTCGCGCCGCGGGCGATGGCGTGGTCGGCCCGTTCGAGCACGAGCGCGCCGGCCCCCTCGCCCAGCACGAAGCCGTCGCGGCCCTTGTCCCACGGCCGGGACGCCTTCTCCGGC
The DNA here is from genome assembly GCF_016862275.1 of Actinoplanes nipponensis. Taxonomy (GTDB): domain Bacteria; phylum Actinomycetota; class Actinomycetes; order Mycobacteriales; family Micromonosporaceae; genus Actinoplanes; species Actinoplanes nipponensis. Next base: position 7,401 of record NZ_BOMQ01000054.1, read on the forward strand.
TCGTCGTTGCGGGTCGACATGGCCCGCATCGAGGCGAAACCGGCTATCGGCAGCGGGTGGATCACGGCCTCGGTGCCGCCGGCCATGACCACGTCGGCCCGGCCGGAGCGGATGATGTCCAGGCCCAGCGACAGCGCCTCGGCGCCGGTCGCGCAGGCGCTGGCCATCGAGTGGACGCCCGCCTGGGCGCCGAGCTCGAGGCCGACCCACGCGGCGGGACCGTTGGGCATGAGCATCGGCACGGTGTGCGGGCTGACCCGGCGCGGCCCGGAGGCCTCCAGGATGTCGTCCTGGTTGAGCAGGGTCTGCGCGCCGCCGATGCCGCTGCCGAAGCTGACCGCGAGGCGCTCCGGGTCGAGGCCGGCGTCCTTGAGGCCGGAGTCGGCCCAGGCCTGGTGCGCCGCGATCAGGGCGATCGCCTCGGACCGGTCGAGCCGGCGCAGCTTGACCCGCTCCATCACCTCGGAGGGGTCGACGGCCAGTTCGGCGGCGATGCGGACGGGCAACTGCGCGGCCCACTCCTGGGTGAGGGCTCTCACCCCGGAGCGGCCGGCGAGCATGGCGTCCCAGGTGGACGCGACGTCCCCGCCAAGCGGGGTCGTCGCGCCGAGCCCGGTGACGACGACGTCTGTGGTGCTCATGTCAGTGGTTCGCCTCGATGAAGGTCACGGCGTCGCCGACGGTCTTGAGGTTCTGCACCTCGTTGTCGGGGATCTTGACGCCGAACTTCTCCTCGGCGGCCACCACGACCTCGACCATGGACAGCGAGTCGACGTCCAGGTCGTCGGTGAAGGACTTCTCCTCGGCGACGTCGTCCGGGTTCACCCCGGCGACCTCCTCGAGGATCTCGGCGAGGCCGGAAGTGATCTCAGCGCGGGTTGCCATGTTCGGTGGTTCCTCTCGATGGTGGGGAAAACTCGCGGGGTGGCGCCGTTGACCGGTGCTACGGGCAGCGGATGACCTGGCCCGCGTACGTGAGGCCGCCGCCGAAGCCGAAGAGCAGGACCGGGGCGCCCGAGGGCACCTCACGGCGCTCGACCAGCTTGGACAGGGCCAGCGGCACACTCGCCGCGGAGGTGTTGCCGGACTCGACCAGGTCCTTGGCGACGACGACGTCCGGCCCGAGACCCAGGCGCTTGACGATGCCGTCGATGATGCGGGTGTTGGCCTGGTGCGGCACGAAGGCGGCCAGCTCCTGCGGCCGTACCCCGGCCCGCTCGCAGGCCTCGAGGGCGAACGGGGCCAGCGCGGTGGTCGCCCAGCGGAAGACCGCCTGCCCCTGCTGCTGGATGTACGGCTGCCAGCCCTCGATCTTGAGCACGTCGCCCCGCTCCGGGGCCGAGCCCCAGAGCACCGGGCCGACGCCGGCCTGCTCGCCGTCGGGGACCGCGGAGACCACGGCCGCGCCGGCGCCGTCGCCGAACAGCACGGCGGTGGTGCGGTCGGTCCAGTCGGTGACGTCGGAGAGCTTCTCCGCGCCGATGACGATGGCGTTGCGGCTCGCGCCCGCCCGGATCGCGTGGTCGGCGGTGCCCAGCGCGTACGAGAAGCCGGAGCAGGCGGTGTTCACGTCCATCGCGGCCGGGGCGGTGATGCCCAGCCGGGCCGCGACCCGGGTCGCCACGTTCGGGCAGCGGTCCATCGAGGAGCACGTCGCCACGACGACCATGTCGATGTCGGCGGCGCTGAGCCCGGAGCCGGCGAGGGCCTTCTCGGCGGCGAACGTGGCCATGTCGGCGACCGACTCGGTCTCGGCGACCCGGCGCTCGGCGATGCCGACCCGGTCCTTGATCCACGCGTCGTTGGTGTCGACGATCTTGGCCAGATCGTCGTTGGTGACGATGCGCGAGGGCTGGTAGTGGCCCATCGCGACGATGCGGGATCCCGCGGTCATCGTGTTGCTCCTTCGATCGCGACGGACACGGTCACTGCTGCTGCCCGCCGATGCGGGCGACCGGCTGGCCGGGGGCCACCGGTTCGTCGGGCCGGACGAGCCACCCGGTGAGGATGCCGGCGGCACGGGCGGCCACCTCGCGGGGTCCCTGCCGGGTGGCCAGGCTGCCGATGACCTGACCGGCGCGCAGGTCGGCGCCCTCGGCGAGGCCCTCGGCCGGCTGGAACACGCCCGGCCCGGGGGAGACCACCACGTGGCCCGGCGTGGTCGGCCGGTGGGTCGCGGCCGTGCCGTGCCGGGCGATCAGGGCCCGGGCGGCGGGCAGGTCGTCGGGGGTGTTGAGGGTGACGATCTCGGGGGCGTCCGGGCCCTTGAGCTCGCGCTTGACCAGGCCGGCCAGGGTGCCGGCCGGGGGCAGCTCGATGATCCCGGTGACGCCGAGGCCCCGCAGGCCGCGCATGACCAGGTCCCAGCGGACCGGGGCGGTGACCTGGCGGACCAGGCGCAGCACCAGCTCGCGGCCGTGGGTCACCGCGGCCCCGTCCAGGTTCGACAGCAGGATGCGGGCCGGGTCGGCGGCGGTCACGCCGCCCGCGACGGCGCCGAGGGCCTGCTCGGCCGGCGCCATGTACGGCGTGTGGAAGGCCCCGGCGACCTGCAGCGTGATGACCCGGGCCCGGGCCGGCGGCTCGGCGGCGAACTTGGCCAGCGCGTCCAGGGCGCCGGCGGCGACGATCTGGCCGGCGCCGTTGCGGTTGGCCGGGTGCAGCCCGTGGCGTTCGATCGCGGCGAGCACCTCGTCGGGGTCGCCGCCCAGCACGGCGCTCATCCCGGTGGGTTCGAGGGCGCAGGCGGCGGCCATCTCGCGGCCGCGGACGCCGGCGAGGGTGACGGCGGTCTCGGCGGAGAGCGCCCCGGCGAGGGCGGCCGCGCCCAGCTCGCCGACGCTGTGCCCGGCGACCAGGCCGACGTCGGACATGGGCAGGTGCTCGGCGGCGAGCAGGGCGGCGGCGACGAGCAGCGGCTGGGTGCGCGCGGTGTCCTTGATCTCGTCGGCGCCGGCGCGGGTGCCGAGGTGGATCAGGTCCACGCCCGCCAGGGCCGACCACCAGGTGAGGCGCGCCTCGGCGCCGGGCAGGTCGAGCCATCCAGAGAGGAAGCCGGGTTTCTGGGAACCCTGGCCGGGCGAGAGTACGGCGAGCACGGAGTCGACTCTTCCGGATGCGATGGCTTTCCGGGGTTGCTGCACGGGACCAAACCCTACGACCGGTGTTGTAGCTTTCCTACAAACACCCCCCGTTTTGGTCCTGATTAGGCATGATATCGGGGCTCTGCCGAGCGCGGCGGTGGGCCGTGATTTAGCTCGCAGGATCGAGCCGCCCGATGGTCAGCGCCATCCGCAGCGCGAACGCGTCCCGCCCGTCCAGCGGCGACAGCCCGGTCACCTCGGCCACCCGCTTGAGGCGGTACCGCACGGTGTTCGGGTGCACGAACAGCTCCCGGGCGGCGCTCTCGAGCACCCCGCCGGCGGCGAAGAACGCGTCCAGGGTCTCCAGCAGCCCGCCGCCGGCGCGGGACAGCGCGCCGTAGACGTCGTGCCGCAACGCCCGCCGGGCCTCGGAGTCCCCGGCCATGGCCCGTTCCGGCAGCAGGTCCTCGGCGCTCACCGGGTTGGGGGCGCCGGGCCAGGCCCGGGCCGCCCGGAAGCCGGCCAGCGCGGCCCGGGCCGACTCGGTGGCCTGGTCCAGCGACGGCACGGCCGGGCCGACCACGATCGGCCCCTCGCCGAAGCTCGCGGCCAGGTGCCCGGCGGCGGCCAGCGGGTCGGCGACGCCGCCGAGCACGACCACGAGCCGGTCGCCGTGCACGCCGCCGATGACCTCGACCCGGGCCCGCCGGGCGGCGCGGTAGACGGAGTGCAGCACCGCGGTGATGTCGCCGCCGGGGCTACGCCCGACCACGACGGCCACCGGCGGGGCGTCCGCCCAGCCCAGGGCGGCCGCGCGGCTGGCCAGCACGTCGGAGGAGTCGCCGCGCAGCAGGGCGTCGACCAGCAGGGCCTGCAGCCGCGCGTCCCAGGCGCCGCGGGACTCGGCGGCGCGGGCGTAGACGCGCGCGGCCGAGAAGGCGATCTCCCGGGAGAACTTGAGGATGGCCGTCGCCAGGGCCTCCTCCTCGCCGGCCGCGGCCAGGCTGGTCACCTCGGCCTCGGCCACGTCGATGGTGACCTTGATGAGGGCGACGGTCTGGGTCAGCGTGATGGAGCGGGCCAGCGCGCGCGGGGCGGCGGCGAAGACCTCGTCGGAGATCTCCTGGGTGCCGGCCGCGGTGCCGCCCGAGCGCAGCCACTCGACCAGGGAGCGGACGCCGGCCTGGGCCACCAGCATGACCCAGGAGCGCTGATCGGCCGGCAGCGCCCGGAACCAGGGCAGGGTCTCGTCCATCCGGGCGACGCTGGCGCTGGCCAGGGCCCCGGCGCGCCGTTCGACCCGGCGCAGCGTGGCGGCCAGCGGGGGTCGTTTCGCCGTACCCGCGGATTTCGCCTCCTCTGCCATCCGGCCAGCCTGTCACGGCCACGCCCGCCGGCGCCCGCCGGTGCCGTGGCGCCTTTACCGTGGCCGTTGCGGCCTCGGTCGTTGTACCGTTCCGCGCGGTTGCCGAGGTTTCTTCACTTGTAACTTTTGAGTTATTTGTCCTATATAGCGGTGCGCCTGCACCGCGATTTCGGTCGGTGACCTGGCAAGGTGTCGTCCTAGCGGTAATGCCGGACGGCGCGGTGCCGATGGGACCGGGTAGTTCGCACGACGGGCGGAGGGGGGCAGGGATGACGGAACGCGAGGACAGCCAGCTGTACGCCGAGGCGGAGCAGGTCGCCGCCGAGGAGCCCGCCCCCGCGCCCGCCGAGGAACCGGCCGACGACGTTCCGCACCGGGTCGGCTGCCGCACCGAGCTGCGCGGCTGGGCCGGTGCGCACCTGCACGGCGCGGTCCGGCCCCGGCGCCGGGCCGTCAGCCGGGGCCGCCCGCCCGGCCGGTGGTGTTAGGACCTCACCCGCGTGGGTGACTGGCAGCGGTGTGGCGGGCTCGTTCCGCCCCCTCGCCGCGTCCGCCTCGACACGGTGTGTCCGTGGACGACAAGAGACGACTCATCCTCGACCAGGCCCTGGCCCTCGTCGACGAACACGGCCTCGGCGCCATGAGCATGCGGGCCGTCGCGGAACGGGTCGGGCTCACCTCGATGGCGCTCTACCCGTACGTCGGCGGCAAGGACGCCCTGCTCGACGGGCTGGTCGATCTCCTGCACCTGGAGCTGGGCGCCGAGTACGGCGAGGACCCCGCCGGCATCGACTGGCGGCAGCGCCTGCGCGCCCTGGGCCGGGCGGTGCGGGCGTTGTCCCGGGCGCACCCGGGCGCGTACCCGCTGTTGCTCAACCGGCGCGCCGCCGGCGCCTCGGCGTCCTGGCTGACCGCCGCGCTGCGTGGCTGCCTGCACGACGCGGGCGTTCCGGGGGAGCAGGTGCCCCGGCTCACCCGGATGATCTGCGCCTTCCTGCTCGGCTACACCGTCGGCGAGGTGACCGGGGGCCTGCCGGCCGGCGACGAGGCGGTCCGCGACGACGCCGCGGCCGAGTACGACGCCGACCTCGACGACCTGGTCCGGCTGGTGGAGGTCACCGTTAGCGTCGCGTGACGCCGTTCCGCGTCGCCGCCCACGTGCCGTGGCCTATAAAGAGGCTTATGTCCGACGGGTACGTTCTGGAGCGGTACATCCAGCTGCGCCGCGCCGCGTTCCTGATGTGCGGCGACTGGGCGCTGGCCGACGAGCTGGCCCGCACCACCATGGCGCGGGTGCTGGCCGACCCGGACATCACCCAGCCCGACCTGTGGGCGTACGCCGACCTGATGGCCGCCTTCAAGAAGCCCCGCGGCCGGCGCGAGCACGTCTTCGTCGCCCCCGAACCGGCCCCGCCGGCGAGCGCGGCGCCGGCCGGCCCGGCCGAGGGCGGGGGACGGCTGCAGCTCGCCACCGCGCCCACCGAGGTCGACTCGGTGCACACCGTGCTGGTGCTGGACGCCCTGCACGGCCTCAGCCCCCGCTGCCGCGCCGTGCTGGTGCTGCGGCACTTCTGCGGCCTGCCCATCGACGAGACCGCCGACGCCCTCGACCTCGACGACAGCCGGGTGCTCGCGTTCGAGGCGGAGGGCCTGGGCGCGTTCGCGGGCCTGCTGGCCACGACCCGGCCGGCGGGCGTGCGATGAGCGCGCTGCTGACGGCCGTGCTGGAGCGGGCCTGCGACGGCGAGCCGCCACCCGCGGACGCGGTGCCCGACATCAGCCGCCGCGCCGACCGGCTGCGCCGGCGCCGGGCCCGCCGCGTCGTGCTGGCCGGCCTGATCGTGGTGGCCCTGGTCGTCCTGCTCGGGTACGCCCTCACGACCGTCCTGCTGCCCGGCCCCAAGCCCCGCTCGACTGCCGCCGTGGCCGTCCCCCAGCCCCGCCCGTCGGCCGTCCTGGACCCGGTGCTGGCCGTGCTGGCGCCGGCGGTGGACGCGAAGGGCTATCGCATCGTGCCCCGGCTGCCCGCGGCCGGCGTGGGCTGGCGGCAGTACGCGGTGCTCGGCGCGGACGGCCAGCCCCGCGGGCTGGTCGAGGTCGCCGTCTACGACGCGCCGGCCGGGCTCTGCCTGCCCGTCCGGGCCGACCCCGACGCCTGCGCCCTGCCGGACCGGACCCGGGCCGGCGTCGAGTACGCCCGCTACGCCGAGACGCGCGACGCCGACTGGCAGGTGCACGAGGTGATCGCCCGCCGGGTGGTGGACGGCCGCACGGTGGCGGTGATGGCCACGGGCGAACGCGGCACCGGCGACGCCGGGCGGGGTGAGCCGCCGCTGACCACGGTCGAGGTCGCCCGGGCGGCCACGGACGTCAGGCTGCCGGACGCCTTCGGCGTGGGCGAGCGGTGCAACGCGCCCGCCCCGGCCTGCCCGATCCTGCGGGTGCCGGTGCGCCCGGCGGGCTGACCGGGTGCTCTCAGACCCGGCGGCGGATGAGGTACGCGATGCCGCCGAGGCCGAGCAGGATGGTGAGCAGCACGGCGCCGTTGAGCAGGAGCAGCCGGCGCATGTCGGCCAGCACGTCGCTGACACCCTCGACCGGGTCCAGCTCGGAGGCCTCGACGTCCTCGCCGACGCCACCGCCGATGCCGCCGCTGACCACGTCCGGCTTCTCCTTGAGCGGCACGCCGCTCAGGCGCAGCGACTCCGACATGGTCAGCCGCCCGTAGAACCAGCCCGCCGTCTTCTTGCCGGTCGGCTGCTTCTCCGGCCGGTAGGCCCGCGGTCCGCCGGCGGCGTCCGGGTAGAGCTCGTACGTCTGGTTGGCCTTGTCCTTGATCAGGACGGTGACCGTGAACTTGGCGCCGAGCTTCTTGGCCTCCGGCTTGGAGGTGGTCGGCGCGGTGGTGGCCAGCCAGCTCACCTCGCTGAGCAGCCGCTTGAACAGGTCGGGCCGCTCGGACTGTTGCACCGTGATGGTGCCGCCCGGGAACTTGCCGGCGATCTGCACCGCCGTGGGCTTGGCCGGCGCCTTCGGCGCCGCCTGCGCGCCGCCCGGCGGGACCAGTCCCGCGCTCAACACGACACCCGCCGCGAGGACCCCGGTCGCCGCCAGCAATCGGGTGATCACCCCTTGAACCACCGTCCGGCCTCCCCGCCCCGTGGATGACATGCCTGCGCTGACCGGATCAGCGCAGCCCCCACAGCCTGCCCGCAGATGGTCCCGTCCGCATCTCGGATGCGGACGAAGTGGAGCTATCTGGGAACTACTGCGACGCCGGAACGGCGGCCTCTGATCAGCGGGCGAATAGTACCCACGGCGGGCAAGTCCGGGCGGCCGCCGTCACCCGTGCTGCTGACCTTGCCACCCCTTCGGCGCGGCCAGCTGGCCCGGAGGTGGCCTGGTGCGGTACGCGCGCGCCGCCATCGCGGCGCGCGCGTACCGAAACGGTCACGAAACCTCAGGCGAGCTCGGCCCGGGCGGCCGCGAGCCGGGCGAGGGTCCGCTCGCGGCCCAGCACCTCCAGCGATTCGAACAGCGGCAGGCCCACCGTGCGACCCGTCGTGGCGACGCGGACCGGGGCCTGGGTCTTGCCCAGCTTGAGCCCGCGCTCCTCGCCGACGCGCTCCAGGGCGGCCTTCAGCGGCTCCGCCGACCAGGTCTCCAGCGCGCCGAACGCGTCCTGCGCCGCGGCCAGGATGTCGGCGGCGCCCTCCTTCATCGCCTTCTGCCACGACTGCTCGTCGCGGACCGGCTCGTCGAGGAAGAGGAAGTCGACGTAGTCGACGATCTCGCTGAGCACCGCGATGCGGGTCTGCGCGAGCGGCGCCACCGAGGCGAACACCGTGGAGTCGAACTTCGCCGGGTCCCACGGCGGCGCCGGGATCGTGTCGGTGCCGCCCAGCCACGGCGCGCACACCGCGGCGAACTCCTCGGCGTCCAGGGCCCGGATGTAGTCGCCGTTGAACGCCCGCAGCTTCTTGACGTCGAAGAACGCGGGGGAGTGGCTGACGTCCTCCAGCCTGTACTCCTCCTCGACGACCGACCACGGCACGATCTCGCGGTCGCCCGAGGGCGCCCAGCCGAGCAACATCAGGTAGTTGCGCATGGCGGCGGCGAGATAGCCCTCGTCGCGGTACGACTCCAGCGCCACCTTGTCGCGCCGCTTGGAGAGCTTCTGCCGCTTCTCGTTGACGATGACCGGCACGTGTCCCCACACCGGGGGCTTGCCGCCCAGCGCCTCCCAGAGCAGCTGCTGCTTCGGGGTGTTGGGCAGGTGCTCCTCGGCCCGGATCACGTGGGTGATCCCCATGGTCATGTCGTCGACCACGTTGGCCAGCAGGAACACGGCCGAGCCGTCGCTGCGGGCGATGACGAAGTCCTCGAGCAGCTTGTTCTCGAAGGTGGGCTCGCCGCGGACCAGGTCGACGACCACGGTCTCGCCCTCGTCGGGCGTGCGGAAACGCAGGGCCCGGCCCTCGCCGGGGCCCAGCGCCCGGTCGCGGCAGAAGCCGTCGTATCCGGTGTGGGTGTTGCCGGTCCGGGCGATCACGTCGTCACGGGAGCAGTCGCAGTAGTAGGCACGGCCCTCGCCGTAGAGCCGGGTCGCGGCGGCGGTGTGCTCGCCGGCGTACGCCGACTGGAAGTAGGGGCCCTCGTAGGAGCCGCGCTCGATGCCGATCCAGTCGAGCGCCGAGATGATCCCTTCCGTCCACTCCGGACGGTTGCGGGCGGCATCGGTGTCCTCGATCCGCAGGACGAAGACGCCCCCGGTCTGCTGGGCGTAGATCCAGTTCTGCAGCGCCGAGCGGGCGCCGCCGACATGGAACATTCCGGTCGGAGAAGGGGCGAAGCGTACGCGTACTGTCACCCGACCAGCCTACGGCGCGTGTCGAGCAGGTTGTCGGCGACCTTTTATCACGTCTTATATTGACGACTATTAGTTAACCTTCTTAAACTTCAGCGGCCCGATGTCACTCCCCACGGCGCCCCCACGCCGGACAGAGAGGTCCCCGATGAAGAGGAAACTGGCCGCCGCGGCGGCCGCGGTCGCCATGGTCGCCACCGGCGCCATCGCCATGCAGGGCACGTCCGAAGCCGCCGTGCTGCCCGGCAACTTCAAGAGCGTCGGCTACCAGCCGTCCTGGGCCGGCAGCGTGAACAGCATCCAGTACAGCAAGCTCACCCACATCAACTACGCGTTCGTACTGCCGAACGCCAACGGCACCCTGCAGGCCGTGCCGGACCCGGCCAAGCTCCAGTCGCTGGTCTCGCTCGGCCACCAGAACAATGTCAAGGTCGGCCTCGCCCTCGGCGGCTGGAACGACGGCAACGACTCGGCCTTCGAGGCGCTGGCCGGCAACTCCGGCGCGCGCACCACGTTCGTCAACGGGGTCATGGGCTTGGTCGGCCAGTACAACCTGGACAGCATCGACATCGACTGGGAGTACCCCGACCCGGGCGCCTCCGCCACCAACTACACGGCCCTGATGCAGCAGCTCAGCACCGCGCTGCACAACCAGGGCAAGCTGCTCACCGCCGCGGTCGTCTCCGAGGGCGGCACGGCCAACGGCATCCAGCCGGCGGTCTTCGGCCTGGTCGACTGGCTCAACATCATGGCGTACGACGGCGGCAGCCCGCACGCCAACTACGACTGGTCGATCGCCAGCGTCAACTTCTGGAAGAGCCGCGGCCTGCCGGCCGCGAAGGCGGTGCTCGGCGTGCCGTTCTACAGCCGGCCCGGATACCGGACGTACGCGCAGATCGTCGCGGCCAACCCGGCGTACGCCAACCAGGACTGCGCCACGATCGGCGGCGTCAACGAGTGCTACAACGGCCTGCCGACGATCCGCCGCAAGACCCAGTGGGCCCTGGCGAACGCCGGCGGCATCATGAACTGGGAGCTGTCCCAGGACGCCACCGGGGCGAACTCGCTGGTCAGCGCGATCTACGCGGTGGCCACCGGCGGGTCCGGGCCGACCACCCCGCCGACCACCACGCCGCCGGCCGGGCGCACCGGCCGGATCACCGGCATCGGCGGCAAGTGCGTGGACATCGCCGCGGCCTCCTCGGCCAACGGCACCGCCGTGCAGCTCTACGACTGCAACGGCAGCGCCGCGCAGAATTGGACGGTGGCCACCGACGGCACGCTGCGCGGGCTGGGCAAGTGCATGGACGTGGCGGCGGCCGGCACGGCGAACGGCTCGCTGGTGCAGCTCTACGACTGCAACGGCACCGGCGCCCAGCAGTGGCAGGCGCAGAGCAACGGCACGCTGCGCAACCCGGCGAGCAACAAGTGCCTGGACGCGTCGGACAACAGCTCGGCCAACGGCACCCGGCTGCAGATCTGGGAGTGCTTCGCCGGCACGAACCAGCGCTGGACGCTCCCCGCGTGACGGCCGTCCGCGCGGTCCCCGCCGTCAGGGGACCGCGCGGATCCGTACCACCATGACCGCGCCCAGCAGGGTGACCACCGCGGTCAGCGCGTAGAGGGTGGAGTAGCCGCCCAGATGCGTGACCAGCGGCGCCGCGATGGCCGGCCCGAGCACCTGGGGCGCCGCGGTGGCGATGTTGATGACGCCGAGGTCCTTGCCGCGGTCGACCGCCGCCGGCAGCACCTGGGTGATCAACGCGCTGTCGACCGCGAGATAGACCCCGTAGCCGGCGCCCAGCAGCACCGACGCCACCATGGCCACCGGCCAGACCGGCCAGATGGCGAGCAGCAGGGCGGCCAGGGCGATGGTCGCGCCGGACCACACCACGAACACCTTGCGGCGGCCCGAGCGGTCGGACGCCCGCCCGCCGAGCACGGCCGTCGCCACCATGCCGGCCGTGTAGAGCAGGATCATGATCAGCAGCCCGGTGTCCGGGTCGGCCAGCCGCACCCGGTCGGTGAGGAAGTACAGCAGGTAGAGCGTGCCGAGGGCGTTGCCGAGCTGGACCAGGAACCGGGTGCCCCAGGCCCGGGCGAAGTCCGGGTGCTCCCGGAAGAGCCGCCGGAGCCCGGGCCCCGGCGGCACCCGGCCGGCCGGGGGCAGCGGATCGTCCGGGGTCAGCAGCGCGAACGGCACGGCCAGCACGACCAGCGCCAGGGCCATGGCCAGGTAGCCGGCGGCGACCTCGGTGACCACCGCGGTGACCAGCACCGCGCCCAGCACGAGGCCGAGCGCCTGCGGCATGCCGATCCAGCCGGAGACCGCGCCGCGCTGCCGCACCGGGACCCGGTCCGGGACCGCCGCGGTCAGCGTGGCCAGCATGATGTTGAGCCCGAGCTGGGCGCCGGCCCAGCCCAGCGCCACGCCCGCGAGGTCCGGCTGCCGGGCCAGGGCCGCCAGCGACACCGCGGCGATGAGGGCGCCGCCCAGCGTCCAGACGTGCCGGCGGCCGTACGCCCGCCCGCCGGCGCGCAGCCGGGTCCGGTCGGAGAGCGCCCCCGCCGCGGGGTTGACGACGATCGCGACCAGCGCGCCCAGCGCGGTGACCCAGCCCAGCGCCGCCTCCTTGCCGACGATGCCGAGCTCACTGATCTGCTCCGGCAGCAGCACCTGCACCGGCGTGAAGAACGCCATCCAGAGACCCAGGTTCGCGGCGAACAGCAGGGCCACCCAGGAGCGGCGGACGGGCCGCGCGGGCTCGGCCAGCGCGGCCGGCGTGTCCTGCGTGACGCTCATCGGCGCTCCGGGCGGGCTTCAGCGGACGACGGCCCCCTCGGGGAGGGCACACCGGACCGCGGCGGGCAGCGGCTGGAACGGCGTGACGACCGGGTGGCCGTCGGCGAGCTCCCACACCCCCTCGATGCGGCCGTTCACCACCAGGGTGGGGGAGATCCAGCCCTGCGGCCGGGAAACCGCGGACTTCGGTCCGCTGCTCACCCGGTCGAGCCGGCGCAGGCTGCCCACCACGTACGGGTCGAACGCCGGCAGCAGCAGCACCGTGTCCTCGCCGCCGCCGTCCGGGGCGTCCACCGGCAGGAAGCCCTCGTCCCCCACGGCCCGCAGCCGGTCGGCCAGCCGCGCGAAGGACTTCTTGGCCAGGGCCGGCTTGAGGTCGAACCAGCGGGCGAACTCGGCCGCGTCCGCCGGCCCGTACGCGTCCAGGTGGCGCAGCACCAGCTGGTCGACGGCCTCCTCGGTGGGCACCGGCAGCCAGTCGCCCAGCCAGGCCCGCGGCGCCACGAAGGTGACGTGCCGGCCGCGCGGCGGCCCCGAGCACAGCAGCCCGCGGAAGGCCAGCGGCTTGAGGATCGCCCCGAACCCCTGCCGCAACGGCTCGTGCAGCTCCTCGTGCCCGGTGGCCGTGACGATCGCGTCGGCCAGCTCCTCGCGGGTCAGCGGCGTCCCGCCGAGCACGTCCGGCACGGCGGCGATGATGTCGCGCATCTGTGCCTCGGTCACGCCGTGGTACTTGAGCCACGAGCCGGTGGTCTCCCGGGTCCGGGTGCTCATCGCGGCCACCCAGAGCGGCAGGTCGGCGGCGGGCAGCAGGTGCAGGGTGCCCCGGGCCGCCCAGGTGCGGACCAGCGACCGGCGCCGGTACAGCGCGTCGTCCAGCTCCGGCGCGGCGGTCAGCCGCAGGGTCGCCGAGGCCAGCGCCGAGGACGCGACCTGGGCGTGCAGGCCGCCGATCCGCCGGGCGGCGGCGACCACGTCGCCGGCCCGGGCGCGGCCGAGATGGTGCCGGTCGATGCGGCGGCGGAGGATCTCGTCGAGGTTCACGGCGGGGCCTCCCCTGGTCGTCAGCGCTTGATCGTACGTTCGACCAGCCAGCGCAGGTCGTCCTCGGTGGCGCCGTACGGCGTGCCGGCGTCGGTGGAGTAGGCGTTCGCGGCCAGCACGTACCGGGTGCCGCCGGCGATCCACTCGAGTTGCCGGTTCCAGCCGACATCGGCCTGTTCCTCTTCCAGGCGCACCTCGGCGCCGGCCACCGTGAGCGTGCGGATCCGGGTGTCGGCGTCGGCGCCGGCCGGGCCCAGCTCGGTCTCGCCCGGGATGCGCATCAGGTCCAGCTGCGCCTGGTCCGTCGCGCCGTCGGGAAGCCTCCGGTCGGTGATGACCGTGGTGAAGACGCCGGGCTCGGTCTCCTTCTCCGGCCCGAACGCGAACCGGTCGGCCCGGCTCGGGCCCGGGACCGACGGGGAGGCGGGCGCCACCGGGGACTCGGCCGCGGCGACCGGGGCACTCTGCCCGCCGCCCGGCCGCCCGGCGACGAGACTCGCCACGCCCACCACCGCCAGCACGGCAGCGGCGGCGCCGGCCGCGACCAGCAGCCGGCGCCGGGTGCGGTGCCGCTTGCCGGCGCGCAGCAGGGCCGCCGACGACAGCGATTCCGTACCGGCGGCCAGGTCGTTCATCGCCATCCGCAGCTCCTCGGTCGTGGCCATCAACTGCTCCTGTTCTGCTTCGCGGTAGTGAGCGGGGCGGGTTCGGCGACGGCGATCCGCATCTTGCCCAGGGCCTTGTGGCAGGTCGACTTGACTGTCCCCACGCTGATCCCGAGCAGCTCCGCGACCTCGCGTTCGGCGTGGTCGTCCAGATACCGCAGCACGACCACCGCCCGCTCGCGGGCGGTCAGGCCGCCGAGCGCCGCCAGCAGCGTCTGGCGGTTCTCGAACGTCGCGGCGTGATCGGAGACGGCCTGCTCGGGCAGCTCGCCGGCCGGCTGCTCGCGCCGGCGGTGCGCCGTACGCCACCAGTCGGTGACGGCGTTGGTCACAGCCCGGCACAGATAACCGTACGGGTCCTCGTGCTCGATGTGCCGCCAGCGCGGGTAGGCCCGGGTGAGCACCGTCTGCACGATGTCGCGGGCCTGGTCGCGGTCGCCGCACAACAGCTCGGCGTAGCCGATCAGCCGGCCCGAACGAGCGGTCACGAAGGCTGCGAAGGACTCGTCGGTGTGACGGCCCCGTCCGATCATCATGTCTCCCTAGACGTGGTCGACGGCGGAAAGGTTGGTGCCCGGCCCCGGGCCGCCGCGCGCGGCATTCGGCGCTCGCCGGCCCGGGCCGGGACCGGCTACTCGACCAGCCGTTCGTAGGCCCCGGCGAAGGCCTCCTCGTACGGCCCCACGCAGCTCTCGTGCGCGGCGTTGCCCTTCTCCAGGACCGCGTCCGCCTGGCTCTCCAAGGCGTTCAGCCGGGCCAGCGACGCCGCGTACCTGATCTTCTCGGTCGGGGTCGCGTCCGCCGCCGGTTCCGCCGGCCAGTCCTCCTCGGCCGGCCGGTAGCGCGCCTCCTCGGTGGCGATGATCTCGTCGATCTGCTCGGTGTCGGTGACCGTGTAGCCCTTGCCGCTCATGCACGCGACGTAGGCGGCCTGCCCCGCCACCACCGCCGGGTCGGCGGGCGCGGCGGCCAGCGCCGTGTCGGCCCGCGCGGATTCCGTCTCGAGGTCGGCGAGCTCCGCCTCGGTCATCGTCACGCCGGGCTCCGAGCAGCCGACCGTGCTGTCGGTGCCGCTCAGCGCGTCGTCGTAGACCGACACCCGGGACGCGGGCATCTGCTGCACCACTGCCACGTTCGGGTCGGCGGGCAGCCGGGAGCGGGCGGCGGTCAGGGCCTCCTGCAGCGCCGTGCCCTTCTTGCCGGCCGCCACCGCGGCCACGTAAGCCTCGTCGAGCAGCACGTCGTTGGGCACGGCGGCGACGTATTCGAAGCCTCGCTGGCTCATGCAGGCGGCGGTGCGCTGCTCCTGGGCCAGGGCGGCGGCCCGCAGCGCGGCGGCGGCGGGATCGGTGACGACGTCGGCGCCGGCCGGGCCGGCCAGGGCGAAGGCGAGGGCGCCGGCCGCGAGGCCGCCGATCGTCGTGATGCCGAGGAATCTCTTGATGAGGGGTGTTTTCACGTCACTCCAGAATCGTGCGGGGCCGGGCGGGAACGGGGATCAATAGACCATGAGCATGCCGTGGCGCATGCGATAGGCCTTCGACCAGCGTTGCTTCAGTTTGGTGCGGTCGTTCTGGCTGACCTTGATGCAACCATTGGAGACGTAATTGCCGCTCCAGCCGCTGGCGCCCTGCGAGTGGATATAGAGATCGGAGCGCTTGATCTGCCTCTCGCCGGACGCCGGGGTGCATTTCTTGGTGCCCAGCTCCCACACCGGCCCGCGCACGACCGCGTTGCCCCAGGTCTTGTTCTTGATGTATTTGAGGGTGCTGCCGCTGTCCTCGTCCCGCGGGTCGTAGAAGCCGGCCGGCAGCCGGCCCTTGTTGCGGACGCACTGGCTCTTGGTCCCGTTGCCCGAGCCGCCGCGCATCGTGAGCCGGTAGCGCTTGCGGCCCACGCTCACGTAGGCCGTGAGCTTGCTCTTCAGGGTCGCCTGGCGGTTGATCTCGAAAACCATGTAGGGCTCCATGAGCCCGCGGCCGAGATACTTCTCGGAATAGGCCTGCGCCGGTGCGGCGCCGAGCGCGGTCAGCACGACGAACGCGGTGACGACGGCGCTGATGCGCCGCCATTTCCGCGACGGCCGAATGTGGTCCCCCATGTGTCTCCCCGAGTGAGAATGGAGCAGCACGGGGGCAGCGCGACTCGCCCGCACACAAAGGTGTGCAGGCGAGCCGATGATGGTGCAAGTGGAGCCCCCGTGTTGCGTTTTCTGACCGGCAGACGATAACAGAATTCGCCGGACCGTCAGACCCGTCAATCCCAAATGTCGTCAAAGCCGCCCAAAGCCCCAATGGTGCGGCGCCGGCCGCGTGGCGTCTTGACGCCGCACCGGCGACCGGTTAATTTGCCGTTCAGCTAATTAACCGGTCGGTGAAATACGGGAGCCGTGACGATGGGCAGAATCATCGCAGTGGAGTACGTGACGCTGGACGGCGTCTTCGAGGAGCCGGCCTGGAGCGGGCCGTACTTCAACGACGAGCTCGGCAGCTGGCAGGACAGAAACCTGCGGGAGGCCGACGCGCTGCTGCTGGGCCGCCGCACGTACGAGGGCTTCAAGGCCGCCTGGCCGCAGATGGAGGAGGCGACCGGCGACTTCGGCAAGAAGATGAACGGCATGCCCAAGTACGTCGCCACCACCACGCTGACCGAGCCGGAGTGGAACGCGCAGTTCCTGGGCGGCGACGTCGTCGCGGAGGTGGCCCGGCTCAAGGCCCGGCCCGACTCTTTGCTGATCAACGGCAGCGCGTCCCTGGTCAACCTGCTGACCCGGCACAACCTCATCGACGAGTACCGGATCATGGTCTATCCCGTGGTCGTCGGCGAGGGCCGCAAGCTGTGGGACGAGGGCACCAAGGTCGCCCTGCAGCTGCAGTCCACCTTCACCACCAAGACCGGCGTCCAGGTGCTCACCTACCAGCCGGCCTGACCCGGGGCGCAGCCGTCAGACGGTGAACCGCCCCACCAGCTCGGTCAGCCGCCGGGCGGTCGCGTTGAGCTCGCCGGCCGCCCGGTGCGACACCTCCACCGTGGTGCGGGTGGTGTCGACAGCGCCGCTGACCGCGGTGATGCCGGCCGCGATGTCCCGGCTGCCGCCGGCCACCTCGCTGATGTTGCAGGTCATCTCCGCGGTCGTCGCGGCCTGCTGCTCCACCGCGGCCGCGATCGCTGTCTGGTAGTCGTTGACCTGCGCGATGGTCGCGGTGATGGCGGAGATCGCCTCGACCGCGCGGGCCGTGTCGGCCTCGATCGCGGCGACCCGGGAGGTCACGTCGTCGGTCGCCCGCGCGGCCTCCTGGGCGTTGCTGGAGATCTCGCCGATCGAGGCGCCCATCTCCTCCGCGCCGGCCGCGACCGTCTGCACGACGTGCGTGATGCCCTCGGCGGCCACGCTCGTCGCGCCGGCCCGGCCGGAGGCGTCCTGGGCGGAGGCGGTCAGCTCGCTGCCGGTCGCGGCCACCTGCCGGGCGGAGCGGGAGACGCCGTCCGACGCGCCGGCGACCTCGACGACGACCTCGCGCAGCTCCGCGACGGCGGTGTTCAGCGCCGCGCCGGCCCGGCCGATCTCGTCCGCGCCGCCCGGCGGGGCCGCGACGGTCAGATCGCGCCCGGCCAGCCGGGTCAGGGCCGCGGTCAGGCCGCCGAGCCGGCCGGCGATCCGGCGCGCCTGCCAGACCGCGAACAGGCCGCGGGCCAGGGCCAGCAGCAGCGCGGGGAGGACGAGCGCGGTGAGCATGTCGCGCCGCGACGGCAGCCGATAGGTGGTCCGTCAGGTCGCGTCGTCCTCGAGCGCCGTCGCCCGGGTCACGATCTCCTTGACGTAGCCGGTGCCGTCCGCGTCGACGGCGTCGAGGTCCGTACGCCCGGCCGCGCCGTCCAGGCTGGAGGCGATGACCCGGCCCGCGTCCGCCTTGGCGGTGCTGTAGACGGTGACCCAGCCGTTCTCGCGGACCGAGGTGTCCGCGATGGCGTCGGTGAGGTTCTTGAGCGCGGCGGTCTGCGGCACACCGACGTACAGGGCGCCGATCACCTTGCCGGAGGCGTCCTTGACCGGGTCGTACGCGGTGATGTACCAGGTGTCCACGACCTGGGCCACCCCACGGTAGGGCTTGCCGGCCTTGATCGCGGCGGCCACGGCGTTGGGCGTGCCGTCCGCGGTCAGCGCCGGGATGTACGTGCCGATCGCCCGGTTGCCGGTCTTGGCCTTGACGTTGGTGGCCACCCGCAGCAGGTCACCGGCGTCGTTCAGCCGCTGGAAGACCGTCACCGTGCCGCCCAGCAGCGACACCACGTCGTCGACGAACGCGGTCGGCTTCTTCACGTCGGTGTTCTGGCCCAGCCAGCGGCCGCCGACGGTCACCCGGGGCAGCGTCACCGACCGCTTGGCCTGCGACAGCTGGTTGGTCGCCGTCCAGGTGGCGGTCTTGTCGTCGAGGCGCAGGCCGGCGCGCTGGGCCAGCAGCGAGTTGGCGGTCCGACGCCGCCGAGGACCGCCGCGGTGCTGACCACCCCTCCCAGACCCCGCGCGAGCAGTTTGTGGCTGATCTGGAACCCCATGTCCGGCCCTTCGGCCGCATCCGGGCACAACTGAGGACCTACGGACGAAAAGGGGGAAGCCTCGGCTTCCCCCTTTTCGTCGTGCGTCGGCCGGACTAGCTGTCGCCGCCGGTCTCGCCCACCGGGGCGGCCGTGACGTCGTCGATCGCGTACTTCTGGGCGGCCTCGGCCGGCACGTGCGCCGGCACCTTCCCGCGCAGCGCGAGCTGACGCAGCGTGGCCACCGTGATCGACTCCGCGTCCACGTGGAAGTGGCGGCGCAGCGCGTGCCGGGTGTCGCTCATGCCGAACCCGTCGGTGCCCAGCGACGTGTAGTCGTTCGGCACCCACCGGCTGATCAGGTCGGGCACGGCCCGCATCCAGTCGCTGACCGCGACGACCGGACCCTCGGTGCCCTCCAGCTTGGTCTGGATGTACGGCTTGCGCGGCTCGTCACCCGGGTTGAGCAGGTTGTGCTCCTCGGTCTCGACGGCATCGCGGCGCAGCTCCGTCCACGACGTCACCGACCACACGTCCGCGCCCACGCCCCAGTCCTGGGCGAGCAGCTGCTGGGCCTTCAGCGCCCACTGCATGCCCGTGCCGGAGGCGAGCACCTGAGCCTTGGGGCCGGTCGTCTCGGGCGCCGCCGCATACCGGTAGATGCCCTTGAGCAGGCCGTCCACGTCGACCTCGGCCGGCTCGGCCGGCTGCAGGATCGGCTCGTTGTAGACCGTCAGGTAGTAGAAGACGTTCTCCTGCTTCGCGCCGTACATCCGGTGCAGGCCGTCTTCCATGATGTGCGCGATCTCGAACGCGAACGCCGGGTCGTACGCCACCACGGCCGGGTTGGTCGCCGCGATCAACAGCGAGTGCCCGTCCTCGTGCTGCAGGCCCTCGCCGTTGAGCGTGGTCCGCCCGGCGGTCGCGCCCAGCAGGAAGCCGCGGGTCATCTGGTCGGCCGCCGCCCACAGCTCGTCGGCGGTGCGCTGGAAGCCGAACATCGAGTAGAAGATGTACAGCGGGATCATCGGCTCGTCGTGCGTGGCGTACGAGGTGCCGGCCGCGATGAAGCTGGCGGTCGAGCCGGCCTCGTTGATGCCCTCGTGCAGGATCTGCCCGCTGGTCGACTCCTTGTACGACAGGAAGAGCTCCCGGTCGACCGAGGTGTACGTCTGGCCGTGCGGCGAGTAGATCTTCTTGGTCGGGAACAGCGAGTCCATGCCGAACGTGCGCGCCTCGTCCGGGATGATCGGCACCCAGCGGGACCCGAACTCCTTGTCGCGCATCAGGTCCTTGAGCAGCCGGACGAACGCCATGGTGGTGGCGACCTTCTGCTTGCCCGAGCCGCGCTTGACGTCGCCGAAGGTCTTCGACTCCGGGATCGCCAGCGACTTGTGCTTGGTGCGCCGGGTCGGCACGAAACCGCCCAGCTCCTTGCGGCGCTCGAGCATGTACTGCAGCTCGTCGGACTTCTCCCCGGGGTGGAAGTACGGCGGAAGGTAGGGGTTCTCCTCCAGCTGCTTGTCCGGGATCTCCAGGTAGAGCCGGTCCCGGAACTGCTTGAGGTCGTCCAGGGTCAGCTTCTTCATCTGGTGCGTGGCGTTGCGGGCCTCGAAGTGCGAGCCCAGCGTCCAGCCCTTGATGGTCTTGGCCAGGATCACCGTCGGCTGGCCGGTGTGCTCGGTGGCCGCCTTGTACGCCGCGTACAGCTTCCGGTAGTCGTGACCGCCGCGCTTGAGGTTCCAGATCTGGTCGTCGGTCATGCCCTCGACCAGCTTGCGGGTGCGCGGGTCGCGACCGAAGAAGTTCTCCCGCACGTACGCCCCGGACTCGCCCTTGTACGTCTGGTAGTCGCCGTCCGGCGTGACGTTCATGAGGTTGACCAGGGCGCCGTCGCTGTCGGCGGCGAGCAGCGGGTCCCACTCGCGGCCCCAGACCACCTTGATGACGTTCCAGCCGGCGCCGCGGAAGAACGCCTCCATCTCCTGAATGATCTTGCCGTTGCCGCGGACCGGGCCGTCGAGCCGCTGCAGGTTGCAGTTGATCACGAAGGTGAGGTTGTCGAGCTCCTCGCGGGCCGCCACCCCGATCGCGCCCAGCGACTCCACCTCGTCCATCTCGCCGTCGCCGAGGAACGCCCAGACGTGCTGCTGGCTGGTGTCCTTGATGCCGCGGTTGTGCAGGTAGCGGTTGTAGCGGGCCTGGTAGATCGCGTTCAGCGGGCCGAGGCCCATGCTGACCGTCGGGAACTCCCAGAAGTTGTTCATCAGCCGCGGGTGCGGATACGACGGGAGGCTGTGCGGCGCGTGTGACAGCTCCTGGCGGAAGCCGTCCAGCTGGTCGGTGCTCAGCCGGCCCTCGAGGTACGCGCGGGCGTACATGCCCGGGGAAGCGTGGCCCTGGAAGAAGATGTGGTCGCCGCCGCCAGGGTGGTCCTTGCCGCGGAAGAAGTGGTTCATGCCGACCTCGTAGAGGCTGGCCGACGACGCGTACGTCGAGATGTGGCCACCGACGCCGATGTCCGGCCGCTGCGCGCGGTGCACCAGCATCGCGGCGTTCCAGCGGATGTAGGCCCGGATCCGGCGCTCGACGAACTCGTCACCCGGGAACCACGGCTCCTGCTCGGGCGAGATCGTGTTGATGTAGTCCGTCGAGGTCAGCGGCGGGACACCGACCTGTCGCTCCCGGGCCCGTTCGAGCAGGCGCAACATCACGTAGCGGGCGCGCTTGGCCCCGCCGCTGTCGATGACTCCGTCGAGCGACTCGACCCACTCGCTGGTTTCCTCGGGGTCGATGTCCGGAAGCTGGCTCGGCAGGCCGTCGCTGATCACCGGGCGCTTGCGTTCCGTGGCCACAGGCATTCCTCTAGGTCGGTGTCGGACCGTGCGGCGCATTGTGTGAACCGCACGGGAATGGTTCCATCCTGCCCCCTTGCGGTGTCTGTCGTCACGCCTACCGGCCGGGTACGCGACGCTCGACACACGTACTGAGCAGTAACTTCGGGTCAACCGGCGAGAAAGCTGAACCTCACCTGGCGCGACGGGTTGTCGCCGTTCGGGTCCACCAGGCAGATCGACTGCCACGTGCCGAGCTGGATGCGCCCGTCGAGGACCGGCAGGGAGGCGTACGGCGGGATCCAGGCGGGCAGCACGTGGTCGCGGCCGTGCCCCCGCGAGCCGTGCCGGTGCCGCCACTTGTCCTCGGCCGGCAGCAGCTCGTCGATGGCCGTGAGCAGGTCCTCGTCCGAGCCGGCGCCGGTCTCGATGATCGCCACCCCGGCGGTGGCGTGCGGCACGAAGACGTGCAGCAGCCCGTCGCCGCGGCCGCTGACGAACCGCTCGGCCTCGCCCGTGATGTCCCGGACGACCGGCCGGTCCCCGGTCCGGACGGTGATCACCGTGGTGTCCATAGCGGGAAAGTCTGCCACCCGCGCCGCCCCGTCACGTGTAGAGGTCGAGCAGGCGATCGGCCGGCGGCCACCCCATGGTCGCCGGCATCGACGGCGGACGACTTTCCGACGCAGTGTCGTCACGGCACTCACGCGCGGTGGCGGCGGTGGCCATGGTCGGCAATGCTGGGTCGCGTGACCACCCCGCAGAACCTCGACGAGCGCTTCCGTGACGCCGTCTCGGCCCTGCAGCCGAGCGGCCGGCGGCCGGCCCCCGACGAACCGGTCCGCGACGGCTCGGCGCTGACCGCCCTGAGGGCCCGCGAGCTCTTCGACGCCCAGCTCACCAGCCGGCACCTCGACCTGGCCGCGCGCTGGCTGCGCAGCTTCAACGAGGGCTTCTACACGATCGGCTCGTCCGGCCACGAGGGAAACGCGGCGGTGGCGGCCGCCCTGCGCCCGGACGACCCGGCGCTGCTGCACTACCGCTCCGGCGGGTTCTATTGTGCGCGGGCCCTGCAGGCCGGTGTCGACAGTGACGACGACTCCCGCAAGGACCCGCTGGTCGAGGCCGCGCGCGACGTGCTGCGCGGGGTGGTGGCCGCGGCCACCGAGCCCATCGCCGGCGGGCGGCACAAGGTCTTCGGCCGGGCCGACCTGCGGATCATCCCGACCACCTCCACCATCGCCTCGCACCTGCCCCGGGCGGTCGGGCTCGCCTTCGGCATCGCCCGCGGCAAGCAGACGCCCTGGCCGGCGGACGCGCTGGCGGTGGCGTCCTTCGGCGACGCCTCGGTCAACCACGCGACCGCGGCCGCGGCGTTCAACACCGCCGGCTGGTTCGACCACGCCGGACAGCGGCTGCCGCTGCTGCTGGTCTGCGAGGATAACGGGTACGGCATCAGCGTCCCGTCACCCGACGGCTGGGTGGCGGCCACCCTGCGCGCGCGGCCCGGCCTGCGCTACTTCGCCGCCGACGGCTGCGACCTGGCGGCCACGTACGACGCCGCGCGGGAGGCCGCCGACTGGGTCCGCGAGCAGCGCCGCCCGGCCGTGTTGCACCTCACCATGGTCCGGCTGATGGGCCACGCCGGCGCGGACGCCGAGGTCGCGTACCGTACCGCCGACGAGATCGCCCGCGACCTGGAGCGCGATCCCCTGGTCGGCACCGCCCGGCTGCTCGTCGCGAGCGGCAACGCCACCGTCGACGAGCTGATCACCCGCTACGACGAGGTGGGCTGGCAGGTCCGCAAGGTGGCCGAGGAGGTGCTCAACGAGCCGAAGCTGGCCGCCCTCGGCGAGATCGTCGCGCCGCTGGCCCCGCGCCGCCCGCTGCGCACGGCCCGGGTGATCGCCGACGCCGGCAGCCGTGCGGCCGGGCCCGGCTCGGCCGCCCGCGCCCAGGCGTTCGGCGGCCGGCTGCCGGAGCAGGGCGGCCCGCTGACCCTGGCCCAGACCATCAACGCCACGCTCACCGACGCGCTGCTGGCCACCCCGGGCGCGATCCTGTTCGGGCAGGACGTGGCGGCCAAGGGCGGCGTGTACGGCGTCACGAAGAACCTGCGGGACCGCTTCGGCGCCGACCGGGTGTTCGACACCCTGCTGGACGAGACGTCCATCCTGGGCCTCGGGCTCGGCGCCGGGCTGGCCGGCATGCTGCCCGTACCGGAGATCCAATACCTGGCGTACCTGCACAACGCCGAGGACCAGCTGCGCGGCGAGGCGGCCACCCTGGGCTTCTTCTCCCAGCAGGCGTTCCGCAACCCGCTCGTCGTCCGGGTGGCCGGGCTGGCGTACCAGCAGAGCTTCGGGGGCCACTTCCACAACGACAACTCGGTGGCCGTGCTGCGCGACGTACCCGGGCTGGTCCTGGCCGTGCCGGCCCGCGCCGCGGACGCCGCGCCGATGCTGCGCGCGTGCCTGGCCGCGGCGGCGGCCGACGGCAGCGTCTGCGTCTACCTGGAGCCGATCGCGCTCTACCACACCCGCGACCTGTACGAGCCGGGCGACAACGAGTGGCTGGCGCCGTACGCGGGCCCGAAGGAATGGGCGAGCGGGCACGCGCCGATCGGGCGCGCCCGGACCTACCCGGTCGGCGCGGCCGACAATCTCACCATCCTGACCTTCGGCAACGGGGTGCCCATGTCGCTGCGGGTGGCGGCCCGGCTCGCCGAGCAGGGGTACGGTTCCCGGGTGGTCGACCTGCGCTGGCTGTCCCCGCTGCCCACGGCCGACCTGGTCAGGGAGGCCTCGGCGACCGGCCGGGTGCTGATCGTGGACGAGACCCGGCGCTCCGGCGGGGTCGGCGAGGGCATCCTCGCGGCGTTGGTGGACGGCGGATTCGTCGGCGCGGTCCGCCGGATCGCGTCGGCGGACTCGCTCGTTCCGCTGGGTCCGGCAGCACAACAGGTCCTGATCGGGGAAGATGCCATCACACAGGGTGCCCATGCCCTGCTGGCGCGGTAAATTGCCACACACTCGGTGCGCCACTTGCGCGCAGGGCCACAACTGTGTGGACTACCTGGACCGGGGTCGGTATCCGGCCCCTACCACGGAACAAGGAGGCATTCGACAGTGAGCGCGACCGCTGGTCAGGCCGACGGCGTACGGAGCCCGGCTGACCGGTTCGGGATCGAACCGGACATGGTGGTCATGGAGATGGGCTACGACGACGATGTCGACGAAGACCTCCGTGACGCCCTGGCCGAACGTTGTGGTGAGCTCGAGGACGAGGACACCGATGAGGTGGTCGACGCGGTACTGCTCTGGTACCGAGACGGCGACGGTGACCTGTTCGACCTGCTCACCAATGCCTTGGGGCCGCTGGCCGACACCGGAGTGGTGTGGCTGCTGACCCCGAAGGCCGGCCGCGACGGCCACGTCGAGCCGAGTGAAGTCAGCGAGTCCGCGCAGACCGCCGGCCTCCAGCAGACCTCCACGGTGAACGCGGGCAAGGACTGGACGGCCGCGAGGCTGGTCTCACCCCGGGGCGCGAAGAAGAAGTAGCCACGGCGCTTCTGCCGGCCGGCGCCCCCAGGACGGGCGACCGGCCATTCGACGTACGCCCGGCTAAGGTGATCCCATGCCGATCGACGTGGGAACCCAGGCGCCGGACTTCACGCTCAAGGACCAGGACAACCAGGAGGTCGCCCTGGCCGACTTCCGCGGCCGCAAGGCGGTCCTGCTGGTGTTCTACCCGCTGGCCTTCACCGGCACGTGCCAGGGCGAGATGGCGGAGATCCGCGACAACCTCCCGGAGTACGCGAACGACCACGTGCAGGTGCTGACGGTGAGCGTGGACTCGCCGTACAGCCACAAGGTGTGGGCCGAACGCGAGGGCTACACCTTCCCGCTGCTGGCCGACTTCTGGCCGCACGGGGCGGTGGCGCAGGCGTACGGGGTGTTCCACGAGCAGGCGGGATTCGCCAACCGGGGCACCTTCCTGATCGACCAGGAGGGCGTCGTCCGGTACGCCCACATGCAGGGACCGGGCGAGGCGCGCGACCAGCGGACCTGGCGGGACATCATCAAGGAGACGATCTTCTAGGGGTGTCCGGCGGCCGCCGGGGCGCGGGGCGGGGCAGGGTAGGATGACCACTCCGGTTGCCGCGGAACCGGGCGCGTAGCTCAGTGGGAGAGCACTCGCCTTACAAGCGAGGGGTCGTAGGTTCGAAACCTACCGCGCCCACCACCGGCGTTTCCGCGCACGTCGTCCGGGCTCGTCCTTGGCCAGGAAATGCCTGCGTCGGGATGTCGCGTTCGGTGATGATCGGACGATGGGCAGATCGAAGGTGCGGGCGAGAGCCCTGGTGGCTTTCCGGCTCGATCGGGCGCTGCGCGAGCGCCGGCTGGTCCTACTGCGGCGCAGGATCGATCGGGCGGACAAGCTCACCGGGTACGTCGTGATGCTCGCCGACTCGTGGCTGTTGATGGCCGTCACCGATGACGGGATTCGGCTCAACGGCTTCGTGGCGGTGCGGTCCGCCGACGTCGTCGCGGTCAAGCGGCGTCCGACGGACGGCTTCGTCGGCAAGGCGCTCGCACTGCAGGGCACCTGGCCACCGACCGCGCCGCCGGACGTGGATCTGACTGACATTCGAAAGCTCATCACGTCGGTCGCCGAGCACTTTTCCCTGGTCTCTCTGCACTTGGAGAAGGCCATCCCGGACGTGTGTTTCATCGGCCGTCTCGTCGGCGTTCGCGAGCGCAGCGTCGCCATCCGGGAGGTGAGCCCGCGGGCAACGTGGGATCGTGAACCCACCAAATGGCCACTACGGAAGATCACCAGGATCGACTTCGGGGGCGCGTACGAGAATGCCCTGTCCACCGTGGCCGGCGATCCGCCGCCTCGCTGACCGGCCGGGCCCGATCTCTCGCCGCTCGAGGGTGGCACCCCGTTCGGCGGTACCGAACAGGGCCGGGGTGACTGACGCCCGGGCGATGTCCCACCAGGCCGGCCGTTTCGCCTCGGTGAGGTGATCGGGTGGGCCGGACGATGTCGAGAACAGCCCGGCGGCTCCGTCCCCGGCGCGGACGCGGCCACCGGGGCCGTACCTGACCAAGGAGGCCCACCATGGCGATCCAGCGGATGGACAACGTCCTCATCGTGGTCGAGGACCTGGACGCCGTCATCGCGTTCTTCGTGGAGCTCGGCCTGGAGCTGGAGGGCGAGCCCGGCCCGGTCGAGGGGCGGTGGGTGGAGCGGATCATCGGGATCGACGACGTCCGGCAGGACATCGCGATGCTGCGCACGCCCGACGGGCACGGCAAGGTCGAGCTGGCCCGCTTCCGCACGCCGAAGGCGATCAGTCCCGAGCCGCGGGATGCGCCGGCGAACACGCTGGGCCTCCGGCGCATCATGTTCGCCGTCGACGACATCGAGGACGTGGTCGCCCGGCTCCGGGCCCACGGCGCCGAACTCGTCGGCGAGCTGGCGCAGTTCGAGAACATGTTCCGGCTCTGCTACGTCCGCGGCCCGGAGGGGATCATCGTCGGGCTGGCCGAGCAGCTCACGTGACGATGCCCATGGCAACCACTGGGCGTACCAGAGCAGAGTCTTGTCGACCGGTGCGAACCGGCGGGTTCGGGGTGCTGTTCGGAGCCGCCTGCCTGATCTCCAGCGCGGTCGGCCTCCTGGACGTTCCGCCTGGGCCCGGCCGGGTGATGTTCGTGGTGGCCGGCGTAGCCATCCTGTCCTCCGTCGCCTGGTATGCCTGGCGGCGGGACTGACCTCACGTGGTCGGGTTTCGCTGGCGGTCAGTTCCGGTAGACGGACACGTGTGACGGCGAGTCCTCCGTGAACTCCCCACCGGCCCAGTCCGCGTGCCGCGTCTCCAGCTCGAGCCCAGCCAGCTGCGCCATCAGGTCGAGCTCGGCCGGCCAGATGTAGCGGTGCGGGCTGCGGAACACGTCGGCCCGCCGGCCCTCGGCGAAGGTGAAGTGGTGCGACACGATGCGCTGGCGCACGACGTCGTACGTGTCCAGCCCGATGTAGCCCGGCTCCGAGCGGAAGACGGCCGCGCGTTGTCCCGGCGGGAGCTTGCGCAGCTGCGGCACCCCGAGCTCGATCACGAAGCGGCCGCCGGGTTCGAGGTGGCGGGCGGCGTTGCGGAAGCAGGCGACCTGCTCGGCCTGGGTCAGCAGGTTGGAGATCGTGTTGTAGACGAGGTAGACGAGGGTGTACCGGCCGGGGGCGGTGGCCGTCGCCATGTCGCCGACGATCACCGGGATGGTCTCCTCGTCGGCCTTCGTGCGCAGCTGGGCGAGCATCGGCTGGGACAGTTCGATGCCGGTCACGGCGACGCCGCGCTCGCGCAGCGGCACGGCCACCCGGCCCGTGCCGATGGCGAACTCCAGGGCGCGCCCGTCGCCGGCGAGCCCGGCCAAACGGTCCACGGCCGGTTCCAGCACCTCCGGCGCGAACACGCCCTGCCCCGGGGTGTCGTACTGGCGGGCGGCTTCGGCGTCCCAGACGTCCTCTTGTCGCATGGCGCCGACGATCGCGCGGGCGGCCCGCGTTGTCCACCGGATTTCGGCCGGCTACGACGGGGTGGCCAGGCTCTGCCGGCGGATGCCGTGCAGCATGCGCCGGACGGCGAGGACGTGTCCCCGGCTGCCGATGACAGCGGTGCGGTAGGCCAGGCCGGGCAGGCCCGGGAACTCCGCGTACGAGCGCGCGCTCACCCGCGTACCGCCGTCGGGTCCGTCCGCCAGGTCGAAGGTCAGCAGGTAGCGGGAGAACCGGTGCCGCCCGCCCAGGCCGAGGTGCTGCGGCGGGCGGGACTGCGTCACGGCGAAGCCGCGCGGCGGGTCGGTGCCGAGCAGCCGGGTGAGCAGGCCGGGGCCCGCGCCGATGGACGAGTCGGCGTAGCGGCACAGGGCCGCCCACACGACGTCGCGTGGTGCGGCGATCGTGATCCGGTGCTCGTCCAGGAACGGCAGGTCGCTCATCCTCCCCGCGAGCCTACTCACGCCACGCAGAACTCGTTGCCCTCCGGATCGAGCATCACGATGTGGCTCAGGTGCGCGTCGTGCTCCTCGCGGACGGCGGTCGCCCCGGCGGCGACGAGCTCGGCCGCGCGGCTACGGATCAGCTGCTCCCGTACCGCCGGATCCGTCCGCCGCCCGGCGGCGACGCGGATGTCGATGTGCAGCCGGTTCTTGGCGGTCTTGCCCTCGGGCACCCGCAGGAAGCTGATGGCCGGCAGCCGGCCCTCCGGGTCGACCAGCGACGCGCCGCCGGCGAAGTCGTAGCCCGGCTCGTCGACGTAGCCCAGCGCCAGCGCCCAGAAGGCCGCCAGCCGCCGGGGGTCCGCCGCGTCCCCGGCGAGGGTCCAGTGGGTGGTCATGGTCCCGATTCTAGGAACGGCCCGGAACTGTCGGACCCCCCTCCTAGAGTTCTCGGCACGTCCCCGCCCGACGCGAAGGAGAGCCCGATGACGACCCTGCCCGACCGTCCGAACACCGCGCTGCTGGTCATCGACGTGCAGAACGACGTCGTCGCTGGCGCCCACGACCGCGACCGGGTGGTCGCCACCATCGCCGTGCTGGTCGGCAAGGCCCGGGCCGCCGGTGCCCCGGTGGTCTGGGTGCAGCACTCCGGCGAGCAGCTGCCCCAGGGCAGCGACGGCTGGCAGTTCGTCCCCGAGCTCAGCCGCGACGAGTCCGAGCCGCTGGTGCCCAAGCGTTACGCCGACGCCTTCGAGGAGACCGACCTGGAGGAGGTCCTCGCCGGGCTCCGGGTCGGCCGCCTGATCGTCTCCGGCGCGCAGACCGACGAGTGCATCCGCTCGACGCTGCACGGCGCCGTCGTCCGCGGCTACGACGCGACCCTGGTCAGCGACGCCCACACCACCGAGGATCAGAGCGAGTGGGGCGCGCCGCCGCCCGGCCTGGTCATCGCCCACACCAATCTCTACTGGCACCACCACACGGCGCCGGGGCGCACAGCCGGCACGGCGCCGGCCGACGCCGTCGACTTCAGCGCGTCGGCTCCGTCTCGCTGAGCCGGTCCTCCGCGGGCGCGGACCAGCTGGCCAGCAGGCGCAGCGCGTCCTGCGCCGGCGAGCCCGGCTCGGCGCTGTAGGCGGTCAGGGTCAGGCCCGGGTCGGCCGGCAGCGGCATCGCTTCGAAGCCCAGCTTCAGGTCACCGACGAGGGGGTGGCGCAGGTGCTTGGTCCCGGTCTGGTGCAGCCGTACGTCGTGTGCGGCCCACCGCGTCCGGAAGGACTCGCTGCGCGTGGAGAGCTCGCCGACGAGGTCCGTCAGCCCCCGGTCGTACGGGTCCCGGCCGGCCTCCGTGTGCAGCAGCGCGACCGTTGTGTTGGCCGCGTCCTCCCAGTCGGGGTAGAAGTCCGTCGCGCGCGCGTCCAGGAACGCGAAGCGGGCGAGGTTCGGCGCGGCCGGGTGGTCGAAGACCGGCGCGTAGAGAGCCCGGCCCAGCCGGTTCGTGGCCAGGACGTCCAGCCGGCCGTTGCGGACGAAGGCCGGCGCGTCGGTCATCGCGTCGAGCAGCTGCTGCACGCCGGGGCGGATCCGGTGCGTGGCCGGGCGGCGCCGGGCCCGCGCGGGCGCGTTGCTGGCCCGGGCCAGGTCGGTCAGGTGGGCCCGCTCCGCCTCGTCGAGCTGCAACGCCCGGGAGATCGCGTCCAGCACGCCTTCGGAGACCCCGCCGAGGTTGCCGCGTTCCAGGCGCGTGTAGTAGTCGGGGCTCACCCCGGCGAGCAGGGCCACCTCCTCGCGCCGCAGGCCGGGCACCCGCCGGTGGCCGCCGTAGGTCGGCAGCCCGGCCCGTTCCGGGGTGATCCGGGCGCGCCGCGAGGCCAGGAACTCGCGGATGTCGTTGCGGTTGTCCACGCGATCAACGGTACGGCCGCCGTGACGGGGTATGGAGGTTCTGTCAGTACCTGCCTCAGCAGGCCCTCCCGGACTCCGGGGCGAGCCGGTTGACTGAAGCTGCCAGACCTGACCGACAAACGGGAGAATCGTGTTCACTGTCAACGCCTACGCTGCCCCGTCCGCGACCGAAGCCCTGGTCCGGACGACGCTCGAGCGCCGTGAGGTCGGCCCGCACGACGTGCTCATCGAGATCCGGTACGCCGGCATCTGCCACTCCGACATCCACACCGTGCGCGGTGAGTGGGGTGAGGTGCGGTATCCGCTCACGCCCGGTCACGAGATCGCCGGTGTGGTCACCGAGGTGGGGGAGCAGGTCACCAAGCATGCCGTCGGGGACCGGGTCGGTGTCGGCTGCATGGTCGACTCCTGCCGCGAGTGCGTGAACTGCCGCAACGGCGAGGAGCAGTACTGCCTCAACGGCATGACCGGCACCTACGCCGCGGTCGGCCGGGACGGGGAGATCACCCAGGGCGGCTACTCCACCCACATCGTGGTCACCGAGGACTTCGTCGTGAAGATCCCGGACGGGCTCGAGCTGGACGTCGCCGCGCCGCTGCTGTGTGCCGGCATCACCACGTACTCGCCGCTGCACCACTGGGGGGCCGGGCCGGGCAAGAAGGTGGCCGTGGTCGGGCTCGGCGGGCTCGGGCACATGGCGGTCAAGCTCGCGCACGCCATGGGCGCCGAGGTCACGGTGCTGTCCCAGACCCTGAACAAGCAGGACGACGGGCTGCGGCTGGGCGCCGACGACTACTACGCCACGTCCGACCCGGAGACGTTCACCAAGCTCGCCAACACCTTCGACCTCATCGTCAACACGGTGAGCGCCCGGATCGACGTGGACGCGTACCTGTCGCTGCTCGCGCTGAACGGCTCCCTGGTCAACGTGGGCGCGCCCGCCGAGCCGCTGCCGGTCAACGTCTTCTCGCTGTTCACCGGGCGGCGCTCGTTCGCCGGCTCTTCGATCGGCGGCATCCGCGAGACGCAGGAGATGCTCGACTTCTGCGCGGAGCACGGGCTCGGCGCCGAGATCGAGGTCATCCCGGCCGACAAGATCAACGACGCGTACGAGCGGGTCCTCGCCTCCGACGTGCGGTACCGCTTCGTCATCGACGTGGCCACGCTGAGCTGAGGGGCGCGCCTGGGCCCGCCACGGATCCAGCGTGGCGGGCACAGGCCGGCGCCGGTGGGGGCCGGACCATGGGGCGCAAGGAGGAGGCCTCGACCGCTGGGCGACCTGACCTGGCCCTGATCGGCACCGCCGTCGGCCGGGACCTGCTGGCACCGGCCACCCCGCGATAGCCTGCCCCGATGTCCCCGGTCTACGACACCACGATGGCCGGCGCCTACCTGCGCGGACGCACCTTGCGCGCGGAGGACGTCGCCGCCTGGATGAGCGCGGCCGCGCCCCACCTGCCCGGCCCGGGCGGCCGCATCCTCGACCTGGGCGCGGGCACCGGCCGGTTCACCGCGGCGCTCGGGCAGGCCACCGGCGCGACGGTGATCGCCTGCGAGCCGTCGCCGGCGATGCGAGCCGTCTGCCCCCGTGAGGGAAATCTCGTGGGCGGCGCCGCGGAGACGCCACCGTTCCGCCGGGCGAGTTTCGACGCCGTCTGGGCGTCGCAGGTGCTGCACCACGTGCGCGACCTGGCGGCCTTCGCCCGCGGCATCCGTCACGTGCTGCGCCCGGGCGGTCGCCTGCTGCTGCGCGGCGGCTTCGGCGCGCCGGAGCTGATCCCGCTGCACCGCTGGTTCCCGAGCGCCTTCGGCGACTCCCACGGCCTGCTCGCCGAGGTGGCGGCCCGGCTGAGCGCATGCGGCGTGTCCCGCACGGCGCGGGTCGAGGTGCCGCAACGGTACGCCGGGAGCGCCCGTGAGCTGGTCGACAAGGTGGCCACCCGGTCGCTGAGCAACCTCGCCAGGTTGCCCGACGACGACTTCGCCGCCGGTCTGCGAGCCGTGCGACGCGATGCGCCGGGACTGAGCTATCCGCTCGACGAGCGCCTCGACCTGGTCGTCTTCACCGGCTGACCCGGTCGCGGGAAGGTCTCGGCAGGGTCATTCCAGGACCCGGAAGATGAAGCGCTCGTTCCAGTCCAGGCCCTCGTCCGCCGCCTCGATCCGGTTCAGGGCGCCGACATAGCGGTCGTACAGCGCCATGCCCAGGGCCATCTTGATCGCCTCACAGTGGATCCACACCAGCTGCACCGGCCGGGGGTCGCCGGCCGCCAGGTGCGCGCACAGGTCGTCCAGGTCCAAGCGGTAGTACGGACCGTAGCCGAACGCCCCGGCGAGACGCCGCTGCAGGTCGGCCTCGTTCAGAACGAAACGGCCGTCGATGACCACGTTCACCTCTCCGCGTCTCCTCTCCCGATCGTGAGGCGCGCGCCGCCGCCAGGGTGCCTCGCGTGGGCGAAGTCGACGTGGTCCGCGAGTACGACGGCCGCCTGCACCGGCGGGCGGTCGAGCACCACCTCGGCGAGGACGAATGGGGCACCTGGCTCGGCGTTCCTTGCGGCACCGAGATCCACTACGTCTCTGCCGGTGTGACCCGCCGCGACAAGCATCGCGGCGTACGCCTCGTCCCCCGCGACGGCTGGTACACGGCCTTGTTCTTCGCGCCGACCCGCCGGCTGGAGATGTACTGCGACATCACCGCGCCGGCCGAATGGGCCGGCCCGGCGCAGGTCAGCCTCGTGGACCTCGACCTGGGCGTCACCCGCACCCACCGGGGCCGCGTCGCCCTGCTCGACGAGGAGGAGTCCGCGGCGCACCAGGTCAGCTACGGCTACCCCGGCGAGGTGATCGAGGCAGTCGCGGAAGCCGCCCGGCAGATCGTCGCCGCCGCCCGTGCCCGGGTCGAGCCGTTCGGTACGCACTACATCTCCTGGCTCGACCGCGTCTGACCCGCCGCTCGCACCCCGCCGGACAGGCCCTCCTCGTGCCCGGCGAGCAGCCGCTCGAACGCGGTCACCAGCGGGCGGTACGGCTCCTCGGGCTCCTGCGGCCATCCGCCCGCGTCCCAGGTGGCGAGCCGGTAGATCGCGGCCCGGACCAGCGCCTGCCCCCACTCCGGCAGATGCGCCCACCGGTTGATCACCCCGCTGCCGGCGCCGTGCCAGACCATCGCGTCCACCGCCACGACCGCCGACGCCCACACCGCCGGCCGCCAGTAGGCCGCCCAATCGATCACGGCGGGCGGCAGGCCGGGCTCGAACAGCACGTTGCCGAGCAGATCACCGTGCACGATCTGCTCCGGCAGCGCGACCGGCCGCCACAGATCGAGCAACTGGTCCAGCACCGCCGACGGCCGCCGCCGCCCCGCGGGCACGTCGTCGCCGAAGGCCAGCTTGTTGCCGTACTCCCACGGGTTGTCCCGGCGGTCCAGCAACGCGGGCCGCGGCACCGCCGCGACAGCCTCGTGAAATGCGGCCCCGGCCCGGATCACGTCGTCGACGCGGCGCGGGTCCGGCTGCCCGGCCACGGCGCGGGTCGCCTCCCAGCCCCCGGCCAGCCAGTCGCCGTCGGCCGCCCGCACCGGCCGGGCGATCCGGAAATGCGGCGACTCCGGCAGCCCGGCCAGGATGTCACCGCGCCAGCGGACCTCCTCGTCACCCTCGGCCGGCTTGAGCACGACGTCACCCACCCGCCAGGTGCCGCCCTTGCCTCCGGCCAGGCGCACGGGGTCGCCCTGAGCGGCGAACGCCGCCCGCACCCACGCCGGCGGTCCTTCCTCTGCCATGTCCCTATTGAACCGGCTGGCGTGGCCGGCCGGTGCGGCAGGTGGGCCGGGCGATCCCGTCGGCCGGCCGTCTGCCGTCGTCTTGCGCCTGCGTGCTGGCGGTGGTCCTGCGCTCGTGCGCCGCGCGTCTCCGCCGCCCGCACGTCCACCTCGCCGCCCCACGCGCCCGTAGCGCCGGCCCGCATACCTACAACACCGGCCCGCACCCCTACGGCGCCGGTCGGACCTCGCGGATGCCGCTGCTCGTGGTCGCGGCCACCGCCGCGCCCCCCACGGTGGCGGCGAAGGCCAGCACCGACATCGGCGGGTTCCAGAGGGTGATCAGCGCGCCCGCCAGCAACGGCGCGGCGGCCGCCACCGACGTCGCGACCACGATGATCACGCTGACCACCCGGCCCTGCAGCCGGTCCGGCGTGATCGCCGCCTGGTGGCCGAACAGCGCCGCGTTCGACGCCGGGCCCAGGAACACCGCCAGCGCCACCGGCACAGCCGCGGCGACACTGTGGATCAGCAGGGCGCTGGCCGACATCAGCAACGCGGCGGTCCAGCAGATGCCGCGGATCAGCGCCGGCAGCGGCAGCCGCCGTTGCAGCGCCGGCGCGGCCAGGGCCCCGAGCAGGCCACCGACCGCGACCACTGTCTCCACGCCACCGATGATGGCCGGGGGCACGCCGTCGCGTTGCAGCGTCACGATGATCGTGAAGATGATGCCGTGGATGGCCAGGTTGAGCGGTGCGGCGATGAACAGCACGGCCCGCAGGAACGGGTCGCCGAACACGAACCGGAAGCCCTCGGCCAGGGCGGCCGCGTGCCCGCCCGGCTCGATGTCCCGGGCCTGCTGCAGCGGCCGGCGGATCAGCCAGATGCCCGCGAACGAGGCGAGGAACGTCACCGCGTCGCCGAAGAAGGGCAGCGAGCGGCCGAGGCCGAATAGCAGGCCGCCCACCGGCGGACCGGCCAGCGACGTGGCATAGCTGCGGGCCTCGTTGCGGGCGACCGCGGCCGGCAACTGGCCCCGGCGCACGATGGTGCGCAGGGACGAGTGCTCCGCCGTACCGAAGAAGGCATTGGCCGCCGCGCCGATCACCACGACCGCGACGACCAGGGTGAGCGTCGCCCGGCCTTGCAGCACCGCGACGCCGAGCGCGAGATAGGCGACCAGCCGGATCGCGTCGCAGCTGAGCATGATCCGGCGCCGGTCGGCGCGGTCGACCAGCACGCCGGCCGGCAGCCGGCACACCACCGTCGCGACCAGGCCGATCGTGCCGACCAGCCCGGCCTGCACCGGCGAGCCGGTCAGGGCCAGCACCAGCAGCGGTACGGCCAGCGCGGAGATCGCGTTGCCCACGTCGGAGAGCGACTGGCTGACCCAGAGCAGGTTGAACTCCCGGTTGCGCCACAACTGTTCCGGCGCAAGGGTCATACCCCGACTGTCGTCGTGGCCGTGACGTCCGGTCAAGCATTGACATTTCCGCACCTCTCGATGCTTCAGTCCGGCTCACGACCGTCCTCCAGGTAAGCGGTGACGCCGGTGCGCACTGCTTGCCGGGCCGCCGCGGCCCGGCGGGCCAGCAGAGGCCGCAGGCGTTGGGCCGCCTCGTCCGGGTCGGACCAGGCCCAGCCGCGCAGCTCCGTGGCGGCCAGGCGCGCCGGACCGTCGCACCGGCCGCCGTCGAAGACCAGCATCAATCCGTCGGTGCGCCCGTCGCGCGGCGGCACCCAGTCGACGACCAGCAGCCGCCCCGGCACGACGGTGAGGCCGAGCTCCTCGGTGATCTCGCGGGCGGCGGCGTCCCGCGGCGACTCGTCGGCCTCGACGACGCCGCCGGGCAGCTCCCAGTCGGGTTTGTAGGTGGGCTCCACCAGCAGGATGCGGTCGTCGCGATCCCGCAGGAGGAGAGCGGCGCCCATCCGTTTGCGCGGCAAGGTGGCGGTCCAGTCGGTCACGGCGGCCAGCGTACGGGCGATGGCCGGGCGGCCGCGCGACGTTAGCCTGACCCTGTGGATATCCTCCCCGCGATCGCCGACGAGCGGCGCCGCGTCGCCGATCTGGTGGAATCGCTGACCCCCGAGCAGCTCGACACCCCCAGCCTGTGCGGCGAGTGGACGGTCCGGGAAGTCGCCGGTCACCTGCTGGCGGCGATCAGCAAGCCGGTCACGCCGCTGCTGCCGTTGGTCGCCCGCAGCGGCTTCAATATCCACCGGGCCAACGCGCGGCTTGCGGTGCTGACGGCCGAACGACCGCCGGGCGAGCTTGCCCGCGGTCTGCGGGACAACGCGGAGAACCCGTTCCGGCCGCCGATCGTCGGCTATCCCGGGCAGCTCACCGACCTGCAGGTGCACGGCCAGGACATGCGGCGGCCGCTGGGCCTGCCGCACGGGCTGCGGCTGGAACGGCTGCGCGTGTCGCTGGATTTCCTGGTGGGCGGCCGGGCCGTCGGTTTCGCCCCGAGACGGCGCCTGGCCGGGCTGCGTTTCGAGGCGGCGGACCTGGACTGGGCCACGGGAACGGGTCCGCTGGTGACCGGTCCGGCGGAAGCGTTGATGCTGGCGATGACGGGCCGCGGCGTGGCGTTGACCGAGTTGGACGGCCCGGGCGTGCCGATCCTGCGCAACCGCCTGGCCTGACCAGCGCGGAACCTCCGAGCCGAGCGGGGCCGCGAGGTCCTTTCCGGATAGTTGTCCGCGACGCGCGGAGCCGTGCGCCACGCCGAGCCGGAAAATGTCAGTGGCCGGTCCTACCGTCGCGGCATGGATGACAACGAGCACCCACCCGAGAACGATCACCGTCCACACCTCAACCTCGAACGACATCTGACCATCGGTCCGCACGTCTACCAGCTCACCGCCGCCGGCACCGGCGACGAGCCCATCGGTCTGTCCCTGGTCGGGTGGAGCGCCACGGGCGAGGTGGTGAGCGAGATCAGCGGGGGGATCTCGCCCGCCGACCTGGCCCCGGTGGCGGACGCCCTGACCTCGACGCTGGCGGGCCTGGCCGCGCTGCGCCGCCAACGCCTGACGGCGTCGGGCTCGGCGGCCTCCGCCCCGACGGCGCCGGGGGAGCGGCAGCGGCGCCACCGTAACCAGGGCGTCCGCTGGACGGCCGAGGACGACGAACGGCTGGCCGCGCGGCATCGGGCCGGCGCGAGCTCACGGGAGCTGATGGCGGAGTTCGGGCGCAGCCGGGGCGGGATCCTGGCCCGGCTCGAACACCTCGGCCTGATCACGCCCGACGCCGTGCCGGTGGCCCCGGCGCAGCGCAGCGGCGCCGGCGACGGGACGGGGGTGGTCACCGAGGCGGCATGAGCCGGTGCGGCGGTACGCGGCCTGCCCGTTCGGTTCCGTCTCGGCCGCTGGCGTCGCTCGAGTTCGCCGATCGCGAGGGTGCACACCGCCATCGCCCGCGCCCGGCGGTATGCACCCTCGCTGCACCCGGCGTGAGCTCAGGTAGGGCCACGTCCACCCGATTCCTTCAGGCACTGGCGGACGGCTCCGCTGGTGAGCGGGCCCGGGCGTAACCCCCTCGGCGTCCGGGCCCGCTCAGCTCCCGCAGGCGGAAGGGTGCACCGTGGTCACACCGGGGCCCAGGGGCCTGCACATCGGCATCGACGCGGAGAAGGTCGTCGTGTCGCCCGTTCCGCTCAGGATGCGTACCGGGCGGGCCCGGCGGGTTCGCTGGGGTTCGGTCACCGAGGTCGTGCCGGTTGCGCCCAGCGGGCGCAGCCGGGAGGAGCGGACGCGGTTCGCCTCCCAGCTCGTCCTCGCGCTGGTGGTGCTGTCGGCCGTGCTCGGCGCGCTCGGCGTCGCCTGGTGGCTGGCCGCGGGCGGCTCGGTGGCGCTCGTCGCCTTCGTGGCCGTGGAACAGGCGCGGGCGGCCCGGACCGGGATCATCGCCCTGCCCAAGGGCGACCGCGCCCACGTGCTGCACGCCGCCGAGGAACGGGCCGCGTTCGAGCGGGCCTTCGCCGTGGCCAAGCGGGTACGGCGCACCTGGCCCGCGCTGCGGCACATGATCGACGCGGACGACGCCGACCGGAGCCTGGCGGCCGCGCTGGAGGAACTCGCCGCGATCATGGCTCGGCGCCAGCAGATCCGCCGCCTGCGCGAGGAGCTCACCCAGGCCAACCGCCACGACCTGCCGGCGGACAGCCCGGCCGTGCAGGCGCTGGCGGAGCAGCGGCTGCGGGTCGAGTCACTCTGGCGGTCCACCGCCGGGGCGGCCAACCGCATCCTGGCCAGCATCAACGCCGCCGCGCTGGCGGGGGAGCACCTCATCCGCGAGCAGCGCATCGGCGACACCGCCCGCGAAGCGGAACTGGCGATCTCCCGGCTGACGGCGGCCGGCCCGCCCCGCACCGAGGCCGGCCCGGAACTGGCCGAACGCACGGCTGCGGTCATCGCCGCCTACCGCGAGCTGGCCTCCGGCCGCTGAGGCGGCGTCCGTCAGGACCGAAAGTTGTCCGCGTTCGCCCGCGCCTGCTCGGCCAGGTCCCCCAGATGCGCCGCCGCGCCCTGCAACATCTCCGGCACCAGCCGGTAGAACGTGTACCGCCCCCGCGGCTCCGCTCCCACCACCCCGGCCTCCCGCAACTGCTTGAGGTGGCCGGAGACATTCGGCTGCTTGGCCCCGGTCTCGGCCACCAGGTAGGCGGTGCACGCCGGCCCGCCGGCCAGGATCTCCACCAGCTGGGCCCGCAGCGGATCGGCCAGCAGCCGGACGACATCGGAACCGGCTGATATCAGCGAGCCCTGATGAGACGCCGTCGCGGGGGACGCCAGGAGGCCGCCCAGCAGGTCCAGGGCTTGCCTCTGCGCCGAGTAGTACACCCAGGTGCCCCGGCGCTCGGCGTCCACCAGCCCGGCCTCGCGCAACACCCGCAGATGGTGCGAGATGGTCGCGCCCGTCACGTCGAAGGCGTCCGTCAGGTCGCAGACGCAGGCCTCCGGTGACGCCGCGATCAGCGACAGGAGCCGCAGCCGGACCGGGTCGCTGAGCGCCTTGAATATCGGGGCCAGCTCGGCGGCGGCCTGCGGCGCGAGCGCCTGCGCCGAGAGGGGAGGGCAGCACGCCGCCGCCGGCGGGACGTCGACCACGGTGAGAACGGACATGGCAATAGCTTGACACTTGTCTAAGTTCGAGGCAAGGTGGTGGCGGAAGTTAGACCGCAGTCGATCCAGCGAAGTGTTCGAGGAGCCAAGTCATGAGTGACGAGACTGTCGGTGCCGGTCCCTGCTGCGGCACCACCGAAGCGGCCCAGGCGGCGGGCGCCTGCTGCGACCCGGCCGCCAAGGACGAGGCGCTGGCCGCCGGCGCGAACTGCTGCGGCGAGGCGGCGGGGCAGGGGAGCCACGACGCCGCGGGGCATGACGTATCAGGATCGAGTGATGAGTGGGCGGGGCTGCCGGTCGTGATCGTCGGGGCCGGCCCGGTCGGTCTGGCCGCGGCCGCCGAGCTGCGGGAACGCGGGCTCGCCTTCGAGGTGCTCGAGGCCGGCGACGGTCCCGCCGCCGCCGTGCGCAGCTGGGGCCACGTACGCCTCTTCTCGCCCTGGCGCTACGACATCGACACCGCCGCGGCCCGCCTGCTCGCCGAGGCCGGCTGGGTGCGTCCCGCCGACGACCGGTTGCCCACCGGCGCCGAGCTGGCCGCCGACTACCTCCAGCCGCTGGCCGACCTGCCCGCGATCAAGCCGCACGTCCGCTACGGCGCCCGCGTCGTCGCGATCACCCGGCTCGGGCTCGACCGCGTCCGTACCGCCGGCCGCGCCACCACCCCGTTCCTGGTCCGCCTGGCCGGCGGCGAGGACATCCTGGCCCGCGCGGTCATCGACGCCTCCGGCACCTGGGGTACGCCCAACGTCCTCGGCGCCTCCGGCATCCCCGCCCACGGTGAGGCGGAGGCGGCGGCGTTCCGGGAATCGGCGCTGCCCGACGTCCTGGGCCGCGACCGCGACCGGTTCGCCGGCCGCCACACGCTGGTGGTGGGCGCCGGGCACTCCGCCGCCAACACCCTGCTCGCCCTGGCCGAGCTGGCCGAACAGGCGCCCGGCACCGCGGTGACCTGGGCGATCCGGGCGGCCGACCCGGCCCGCAGCTACGGCGGTCAGACGGCCGACGCGCTGCCGGCCCGGGGCGCCCTGGGCAGCCGGCTGCGCGAGCACGTCGAGTCCGGCGCGATCACGCTGCTCCGCGACTTCCGGGTGCAGCGCGTCACCGCCGGGACGGACGGCACGGTCGAGGTTTCCGACGGCACCCGTACGGTCACCGCGCACCGGATCGTGTCGGCCACCGGCTTCCGCCCGGACCACACGATCACCTCGGAGTTGCGGCTGGACCTGGACCCGGTGCTCGGCTCGACCCGCGCCCTCGCGCCGCTGATCGACCCCAACGAGCACTCCTGCGGCACCGTCCCGCCGCACGGCGTCGACGAGCTGTCGCACCCCGAGCCGGGCTTCTACGCGATCGGCGTGAAGTCCTACGGCCGGGCCCCGACGTTCCTGCTGGCCACCGGCTACGAACAGGCTCGTTCGGTCGCGGCCGCGCTCGCCGGCGACTGGGCCGCGGCCCGCGACGTGCAGCTCGACCTGCCGGAGACCGGCGTCTGCAACAGCAACCCGGTCACCGGTGCGGACATCGCGGGCCGGGGGCTGGCCACCGGTGTCGCCGGTGGGCTGGTGTCCGCGCCGCTCACCCTCGTGTCCGCCTCGGCCGGAGGCGGCGGCTGCTGCAGCTGACCGTCCGGTGAGCCGCACGGCCGGGGGTGTGAGGGCTGACCGTCCGGTGAGCCGCACGGCGGTGGGGGTGAAGGCTCACGTTCCAGTGAGCCGCACGGCGGTGGGGTGAAGGCTGACGTCAAAAGCCGTCGGTGGAGAGCGGCGGCTCACCCGGCGGCCGCGACCGCCCGTCCGGTCTCCTCCATGATCAGATCCATGTTGAGCTGAGCGGCCACGTGCAGCCCCGCTGCCGCCGCGCTGATCACCTGCGCCATCTGGTCGGTGACGTTGCCGGCCACCCACACCCCGGGAACCGCCGTCCGCCCGTTCGGCTCGGCCACCACGGAACTGCCGAAGTCGTTGTCCGTCGCGGTCAGCCCCAGCGACGGCAGCGGTTCGGCGTTGGCCAGGAAGCGCGGGGCCACGACCAGGATCTCGCGGGCGATCACGGCGCCGTCGGTCAGCCGTACGCCGGTCAGCCGGCCACCCTCGGCCAGCACCTCGGCGATCTTGTCCCGCACCACCGTGATGCCGCGCGCCGCGAGCTGGCGGGCCTGTTCGGCGTCCGGCTCCGGGGCGGTGTGCTGGAACAGGGTCACGTCGTCGCTCCACTGCCGCCACATCAGCGCCTGGTGCACCGACAGGGGCGACCCGCCGATGATCCCGATGGCCCGGCCCCGCACCTCGTAGCCGTGGCAGTACGGGCAGTGCAGCACGTCGTGGCCCCACCGCTCGCGCAGCCCGGGGATGTCCGGCAGCTCGTCGGTCAGCCCGGTGGTGACCAGCAGTCGCCGGGCGGCGTACGACCGTCCGTCCGCCAACCGCACCGTGAGCAGGTCGCCGTCGCGCCCCGCGGCCGTGACCCGGCCGTCGATGATCTCGCCGCCGTAGTGGCGTACCTCGGCCTGCCCGGCCGCCCGGAAGTCCGCCGGCGGGATGGTGTCGCGGGTCAGGAAGTTGTGGATGCCGTCGGCCGGGCCGTTGCGGGGCTCGCCCGCGTCGATCACCAGCACCGACCGCAGCGCGCGGCCCAGGGCCACCGCGCCGCTCAGTCCGGCGGGCCCGCCGCCGATCACGATCACGTCGTATGTCATGCCGCCACGGTGGCCCCGGTCCCGCAGAAGTGGCAAGCTTTGTTGCCATGACGGCAAACGAGGACGTGTTGGC
The DNA here is from genome assembly GCF_016862275.1 of Actinoplanes nipponensis. Lineage (GTDB taxonomy): Bacteria > Actinomycetota > Actinomycetes > Mycobacteriales > Micromonosporaceae > Actinoplanes > Actinoplanes nipponensis. Next base: position 49,172 of record NZ_BOMQ01000054.1, read on the forward strand.
GGCGGTCGGGCCGCGGCTGCGGGCCCTGCGGCAGGAGCACGGGACGACCCTCGCCGAGCTCGCCGCGACCACCGGGATCTCGGTGAGCACCCTGTCCCGGCTCGAGTCCGGGCAGCGCCGGGCGACGCTGGAGCTGCTGCTGCCGCTGGCCGGCGCCTACCGGGTGCCGCTGGACGAGCTGGTCGGCGCCCCGCCCACCGGCGACCCGCGGATCTACGCCCGGCCGCTGCGGCACCGCAGCGGCCAGACCATCCTGCCGCTGAGCCGGCAGGCCACCGGCCTGCAGGCCTTCAAGCACCTCATCGCCGCCGGCGCTCCGGCCGAGCCGGACCCCAAGACCCATGAGGGGTACGAGTGGCTGTACGTCCTGCACGGCCGGCTGCGCCTGATCCTCGGCGAGCACGACCTGGTCCTGCCGGAGGGGGAGGCGGCGGAGTTCGACACCCGGGTGCCGCACTGGTTCGGCAGCGCGAACGGCGAGGCCGTCGAGTTCCTGAGCATCTTCGGCCGCCAGGGCGAGCGCATGCACGTCCGCGCCCGCTCCACCCGCACCCCCTGAGGCCCGCACGGCAGTGAGGCCCGCACGGCCGTGACACCCGCACGGTCGTGAGACCTACCAGCGCACCGGCAAGGTGGCGACATACGCCTCGAGCCGCTCCGCGATCACCTCGTGGTCGTGCAGCGACGGATGCCAGTGGCAGCCCCCGTAGTCCAGCCCCGCGCTGTCGTAGTACCAGTAGCGGACCAGCTCGTCCCCCTGCGCGTTGCGTTCCTGGACGACCTGCCGCGCGGTGTCGGCGAACGCCGTGGTGCCGGACACCGCGGTCGCGCTGACCACGATGACGGTCCGGGGCCCGTAGCGGGCCCGCAGCTTGCCGAGGAACTCCAGGTAGGCCGCCCGGTACGCGGCGACCAGGCTCTCCGGCGTCCACGGCTCGCCCGGGTTGATCGCCGTGGAGAAGTCGTTGATGCCCAGGCCGATCACCACCAGCTGGGGCCGCCACCGGCCCGGCCGCCACACGTCGCCGTCCACGCTCAGCAGCGCCCGGTCGTAGTAGGTGCGGTAGCTGGTTCCCGGCTCACCGCCGTTGTAGTTGCGCACCATCCCGCGGCCGGAGAACGCGTTGATCTGGTAGTCCGCGTTCAGCTGCCGCGCGGTGCGGGCGCCGAAGCTCAGGTCCGCGTTCGTGGTGCGGTTGACCTCGTCGCCGGTGCAGTCGCGGGTCGGGGACAGGTTGCCGTAGCCCGCGGTGTACGAGTCGCCGATGAACTCGATCTGCCGGTGCCGGGCCGGGGGGCCGGGCAGGATCGCGCCGCCGGGCGCCGCCCGGAAGCCGCCGAACTCGCTGATCGCCCACGGGCTCTCGGACCGCTTGACCAGCCGTACCCGGTGCGCGCCGGGGGCCAGGTCGCGCACCCAGTACGTGGTCCGGCCGGGCGTCACCAGGGTGGCGACCGTCGCGCCGTCGACCTGGACGTCGTAGTCGGCGGCGGCGTCGTCCAGGGCGATCCCGACGCCCGTGCCGCGGAACCGGCCCTCGAAGTAGACCCCGGGCCAGCTGTACCGCGCCGCGTCCCGGGTCGCCTCCACGCGCCCGGCGGTGTGCGCCTGGGACAGCACGGCGCCGGGCCGGACCGGTGGGGGCGCCGCGCCCGCGGCGGTGGGCAGCAGGGCGGTGGGCAGCAGGACAGCCGGCGCCAGGGCGGCGGCCATCAGAACACCGGTCATGCGGCCCGGTCGTACCCGGTCTCGCCGGGCCCGGCGACAGCGCTGAACAATCATGAACGTCGATGTCAGCACTGAACCGGTCAAGTGTCAACCTCGGACGGCGGTGTGGACCGTCGTGGCGCGCAGCAGGAAGACGTCCGGGCGGTGCAGCACGCCCTCCGGGTGATCGGGATCGGCGAGGACCTCCAGCCGGGCCCGGTCGCCGGCCGACAGGTGGTCCGCGAGCAGTTCCCGCGTGCGGCGCAGGGTACGGGCCAGGTGCCGCCGGGCCGGCCCGGGCAGCGGCGCCGGCAGGTCCAGCAGGAAGCTGCGGCTGCGCACCTCGGCGAGCCCGGCCTCGGCCAGCAGCTCCGGCCAGGAGCGCGGCGCGACGACGGCGCCCATCGGGTGCGCGTGGTCCCGGGACAGCGCCTGGTCGACCACGGTGATCCGGGCGGCCAGCCCGCCGTCCGCGGCCGGCGGCAGGTACTGCAACGGCAGGCCGCCCTCGCGCAGCGCGAGCACCCCGCCCGGCCGCAGCAGCCCGGCGAACGCCCGTACGCCGGCTGCCGGATCTGGCAGATGGTGCGCAACGCCGCTGACCCAGATGAGGTCGGCGCGGGGCAGGTCGGCCAGGCCGTCCGGCAGCTTCACCTCCCGGGTGACCACCCGTTCGCCGAGGCCGAGCCGCGCCGCCCGCTCGCGGGCCAGGGCCAGCAGCGGCGCGGCGCCGTCGGCGGCCAGCACGGTCGCGCCGGGCAGCAGCTGGGCGAGCCGGCAGGCCGCGATTCCGGGGCCACTGCCGACATCCAGCGCCAGATCCGCCCGCGGTACGCGCCGCGCGAGCCACTCGAGGGCCTGGTCCACCATCGGCGCGTTGACCTCCGCGTCGGTGATGAGATCGGGACCGAGCTCCGCCCAGTCCACAGTGTCGTGGGAATGCGCCATGCGGCCATCTTCCCCGGCCGTCAAGCCCCGAACGGCCGACCCTGGGAACACACCGTGATCGCATGTTCACTCCTTCGGGTGACTCGACTACCCCAAGGTAGGCAAATAGGTTGTCAGCCACGATGAGTTCCCCGCGCCATGCCCCGATACCGTCGGTCCCGAGAACGTCCGGTGGGTCCCCGTCACGCCGCCCGGCGGGCCGTGGACAGCTGGCGGGGAACACTCACCGCGGCGGCGGGCCGCGGCCGGCGGCCGAGGGCCTCCAGCGCGTCGAGCAGCATCGCCTGGACGGCTGCGGACTCGGGCAGGCGCCAGGCGGTCTGCTCGGGGGAGACGGCCCAGCGGACCGGGCCCTCCGGGGTACGGCTGGGCGCGGCCGGAATCCACGAGCCACGCCCGTGCCGCAGGACGTCCAGGCAGGCGCCGAGCTCCGGTCGCAGGTCGGCGCCCGGGCGTACCAGGAACATCCAGCGTCCCGACGGCGTCACCGCGACCGGACCGCGCGCCTCTCCGCGGCCCGGGCCGAGGACGCCGGTGTGCAGGCGCACCGCGCCCAGCACCCGCAGGCCGACGGCCGCGGGCACCTCCAGCGCGTCGAACGTCCGGCCCGTGGCCAGCAGCACCGAGTACGGCCGCCGGCGCCACCAGCCCGCCACCCGCGCCGGGTCCGTGCTGGCGTCGTCCTCCCAGGACTCGACGGCGGGATGGCAGCCCCGGATCGGGCAGCCCGGCCGGCCGCAGGCGAAACGGTGGCCGTCCAGGCGGGCGCCCGGTGTCACGGCCCACCCCCGGGCGGCGTACCGCAGCGCGGCGCGCCGCAGGCGCAATCGATCCAGGTACTCCCATGGGCCGATCGGCCATCGGTTGCTCCACTGCATGGTCGGAATACCCCCGATCCGGCACTCGTGCCGCTATAGCAGGCGCGACTGCCGTTACCCGGCAGGACACGCCTCGTTTGTTGGGGCAGATCAGCTATTGCAACTTGCATGAGAAACTATCGAGCATCGGTGAGCAGGCGATCACACAAGCTGTGCGACCCGCACGGTCCAGTGAGGTCCACACTGCAGCTGAGACACCGGACATGCTCACCGGCGGGGGTCGCCGGATGAGTGGGGGAGGCACCGTGGACGAGCTGCCGATCGGCCGCCGAGTCGCCTACTGGCGCGGCCGTCGCAAGATGTCCCAGCAGGTCTTCGCGGACCGGTTGGGCAAGTCGAAGAGCTGGGTCGACAAGGTGGAGCGAGGCGTACGCCGGCTCGACAAGTTCTCCGTCGTCTATGAGATCGCCGACGTCCTGCAGATCGACGTCCAGCTGCTGCTGGGCAAGGACGTCGAGCGCCGGCCGGAGACGCAGAACTGCATCGACCAGGTCGAGGTGGAGGAGATCCGCGCGGCCCTGGAGCGGTACGACCAGATGAGCGCGTTCTTCCACCCGGTGCCCGTGGCGCCGCCGCTGACCGAGATGCGCAAGGCGGTGAGCCACGCCTGGCTGACCTACCAGCACGCCAAGTACGGCGTCCTCGCCCGCAAACTTCCCCAGCTGCTGCGCGACGCCCAGGCGGCCGACAGCGCCCACGCCACCGGCGACGAGGCCCGCGACGCGGCGCACCTGCTCGGGCAGGTCTACCAGATCGCCTCGTCGGCGCTGCGCAAGGTCGGCGAGCACGAGCTGTCCTGGCTGGCCGCGGACCGCTCGATCGCGGTCTCGCAGCGGGCCGGTGACCAGCTGCTCGCCGGGATGGCCACGCACCGGGTGGGCATGGCGCTGCTCTCGCTCGGCCGGATCCGCTCGGCCCTGGAGGTCAACGTCAACATCGCCAACCGGCTCGCGCCGATGACCCCCGAGGCGGCCACCCCGGAGCGGCTCTCGGTGTACGGCCTGCTGCTGCTCACCGGGGCCATGGCGGCGGCCCGGATCGGCGACAGCGCCACCGTGCGCGACCTGGTGTGCGGCGCCGAGCAGGCGGCCGGCGCGCTGGGCGGCGACTTCAACTACTACTGGTCGTCGTTCGGCCCGACCAACGTGGAGCTGCACCGGGCCGCGGCCGCGGTGGAGCTGGGCGACGGCGGCAAGGCGATCGAGACGCACAACCGGATCAACCCGGAGAGCTTCGCCGCGATGCTGCCGGAGCGGCGGGCCCACCACTACCTGGACATCGCCCGCGGCTACTCGCAGGTCGGCGACGTGGAGAAGGCCAGCGAGATGCTGCTGGAGGGCGACCGGCTCGCCCCGGCGGAGATCCGCTGCCGGCCGCTCGCCCACGAGGTCATCTCCGACGTGCTGCGACGCACCCGGGGCACACCGCCGGCGCCGATCGCGGAGCTGGCCGAGCAGATGGGAGTCGGCGTATGAGGTGGGTTCTCGGGTGATGAGCATCGACACCTCGCCCGGCGTGCTCTACGTCCTCGTCTGCGGCTCGCCCATCGCCCGCGACGTCGGTGTGCTCGTCGACCTGGCCCAGCGGGACGGCTGGGAGGTCTGCGTGATCACCACGCCGGACGGGCGCAAGTTCATCGACGCCGCCGCCCTGCAGGCCCAGACGGGCCACGCGGTCCGCAGCTACTACAAGAACCCGGGCGACGACGATCTCCTGCCGCAGGCCGACGCGATGATCGTGGCGCCGGCGACGGTCAACACGATCAACAAGTGGTCCGCCGGGATCACCGACACCCTGGTGCTCGGGCTGCTGGTCGAGGGGTACGGCTTCGGCATCCCGACCGTGGTGGTGCCGTACACGAACAAGGTCATGGCGCTGCACCCCACGCTGCACGAGAGCATCGCCCGGCTCCGCAATTGGGGCGTTCAGGTGCTTTACGGCGATGACGTCGTCCGGCTGGGCGGCCCCGGGCAGAACGACCGGTTCCGCAGTCAGTTCCCGTGGCGGCGGGCGCTGCAGGCCCTGCACGCCCGTTTCCCCGCCGACAACCGAGTCGAGCCCGGAGCCCGCTCCTGAAGCTGGGTAGAGTGGGCGGCCGTGACCCACACCGCCGTTGCCCAGCCGACCGTCCGTGACGTGGTGGGCGCCCTGGATGCCCGTTTCCCCCGTGCCTGGGCGGAGCAGTGGGACCGGGTCGGGCCCGTCCTCGGCGACCCGGACGCCCCGGTGCGCACGATCCTGCTGGTGGTGGACTGCGTGGCGGCGACCGTCGAGGAGGCGGTCGCGGCCGGCGCCGACCTGATCGTCGCCAACCACCCGCTGCTGCTGCGCGGGGTCTCCTCGCTCTGGCCCGAGACCTCCAAGGGACGTCTGGTGCACCGGCTGATCAACGCCGGGGTGGCCGTCTACACCGCGCACACCAACGCCGACGTGGCCAGCCCCGGCGTCGCCGACGCCCTCGCCGCCCGGCTCGACCTGGTCGGCCTGCGCCCGCTGGTGCCGGCCGCCCCGGACAGCCCGGCGGCCGGGGGCGGGCGGGGCGCGGGCCGGATCGGCGAGCTGGCCACCCCGATGAGCCTGGCCGAGCTGACCACCTTCGTCGCGCGCCGGCTGCCGGCCACCACCGGCGGGGTGCGCGCGGCCGGCGATCCCGGGCGGGTGATCCGCACCCTGGCGGTGCAGGGCGGCGCGGGCGACTCGTTTCTCGGCGCCGCCGCGGCCGCGGGCGTCGACGCGTACCTGTGTGCCGATCTGCGGCACCATCCCGTGAGCGAGAACCTCGCCGGCGGCGGCCCGGCGCTGCTCGACGTCGCCCACTGGGCGACCGAGCGTCCCTGGCTCGACGAGCTGGCGGGCTGGCTGCGCGCCCAGTTCCCGGTCACGGCCCTCGTGTCCGACCTCGACACCGACCCCTGGACCGTGCACGCGGTCAGCGGAAAATAAGGAGTTCCTCTCGTGAAGGCCGCCCCGCAAGACCAGCGCCGACTGCTCGACCTGCAGGCCGTCGACATCGCGCTGGCCCAGCTCGCCCACCGCCACAAGTCCCTGCCGGAGCTGGCGGAGATCGCCACGATCTCCCGCGAGCTGTCCGCGCTGGAGGACCAGCGGGTCCGCGCCCAGGTCGCCGTGGACGACCTCGACCGCGACATCGCCCGCTTCGAGAAGGACATCGAGCAGGTCCGCACCCGCAAGGACCGCGACACGGCCCGGCTGAACGCCGGCGGCGCGCTGCGCGAGATCGAGGGCCTGCAGCACGAGCTGGCCACGCTGAACCGCCGCCAGTCCGAGCTGGAGGACGCCGAGCTCGAGCTGATGGAGCAGCGGGAGGGCGCCGAGCAGGCGCTCAACGAGGTCAAGAAGAAGCTGGCCGAGGCGAGCGGGCGGCGGGCGGCGGCCGAGGCCCGGCGGGACGCGGCGTACGCCGAGATCACCAAGGAGCAGGAGTTCAAGACGCAGTCGCGCGGCCCGCTCGCCGCCGACCTGCCGGCCGACCTGGTCACCCTGTACGACAAGATCCGCGCGGACACCGGACTGGGCGCCGCGCTGGTGCGCTCCGGTCGCTGCGGCGGCTGCCGCATCGAGCTGTACGGCGCCGACCTGGCCCGGGTGAAGTCCGCGCCGGCCGACGAGGTGGTCCGCTGTGAGGAGTGCCGCCGGATCATGGTCCGTACCGCGGAGTCCGGCCTGTGACTGCCGAGCTCAGGGTCGTCGTCGAGGCGGACGGCGGGTCGCGGGGCAACCCCGGACCGGCCGGGTACGGCGCCGTCGTGCTCGAGGAGGGCACCGGCGAGGTGCTGCTGGAGCGGTACGCCTCGCTGGGCACCACGACCAACAACGTCGCGGAGTACCAGGGCCTGATCGCCGGGCTGCGCGCCGCCGCCGAGCTGGGCGCCACCCGGGTCGACGTGCGGATGGACTCCAAGCTGGTGGTCGAGCAGATGTCCGGCCGGTGGCAGATCAAGAACCCGGGGCTGCGCCCGCTGGCCGCCGAGGCGGCCAAGCTGGTCGACGGCTTCGCCGGGGTGACCTTCGACTGGATCCCGCGCGAGCGCAACAAGCTGGCCGACGCGCTGGCCAACCGGGCGATGGACGAGGCGGCCGGCAAGCCGGTGGCCTTCGATTCCCCCACCGAGCCCAAGGCGCCGCGGAACTGGGCGCCGCCGTCGCTGGACACCGCCACCCGGCTGATCCTGGTCCGGCACGGCGAGACCGCCATGACCGCGCAGGGCCGCTACTCCGGCCGGGGCGACGTCCCGCTCTCGGAGCAGGGCGAGGCGCAGGCGATGGCCGCGGCCGGGCGGGTGGCGGGCATCTCGCGCGACGTCACGGCCGTGGTCTCCTCACCCCTGCGGCGGTGTACGCGCACCGCCGAGCTGATCGCTGCGGACCAGGGCGACATCCCGGTCACGATCCTGCCCGACCTGATCGAGTGCGACTTCGGTGACTGGGAGGGCCTGACGTTCGCCGAGGTCCGCGAGCGCTGGCCGGCCGAGCTGGACCGCTGGCTCGATTCGACCGCCGTCGCGCCGCCGGGCGGGGAGTCCTTCCAGGCCGTGGCCAAGCGGGTCCGCGCGGCCCTGGCGACGCTGCAGTCGGCGTACCCCTCGGGCACCGTCGTCGTGGTCTCGCACGTCTCGCCGATCAAGCTGATCCTGCGCGACGCGCTGGCCGCGGGCGACGCCTTCCTGCACCGGCTGTATCTGGACGCGGCCGGCGTCTCCACCATGGACATGTGGCCGGACGGCGGGATCGCGGTCCGCTCGGTGAATGAGACCGCGCACCTGCGCTGAGGTATTGACCCGCCGGGTGCGGACGTTTAGCTTCCTCGATCAGGAAACATTGTTTTCTATTGATCAGCTCCGTCCGCCCCTGGAGGGCTCATGCGCGGAACATCCCGCCGTCTGGTGGCCGTCGGCGCCGCCGTACTCGTCGGCGTCACGGCCGCACCCGCCGCCGCTCAGGCACACCAGCACAAGTCGTACGTCAAGGTCGGATACTTCACCCAGTGGGGGATCTACGGCCGGAACTTCCCGCTCGCCAAGGTCCAGCAGTCCGGCGCCGCCGCCGGGCTCACCCACCTCAACTACGCGTTCGGCCCGGTCACCGCGGCCGGCGTCTGCGACTCGGCCGACCCGTGGGCCGACTGGGGCGTGCCGTTCAACGACGCGTCCAGCGTGGACGGCGTGGCCGACGTGGCCGGCCAGCCGCTGGCCGGCAACCTCAACCAGCTCGCCGAGCTCAAGCGGAAGAACCCGAAGCTGCGGGTGCTGATCTCGCTGGGCGGCTGGACCGGCTCGGCCACCTTCTCCGACGCCGCCCTGACCGACGCGTCCCGCAAGAAGCTGGTCGGCTCCTGCGTGGACCTGTGGCTCAGGGGCAACCTGCCCGGTCTGCCCGCGGGCGTGGCCGCCGGCATCTTCGACGGTGTCGACCTCGACTGGGAGTGGCCCGGCTCGGAGGGCAACGCCGGCAACGTGATCCGGCCCGAGGACAAGCAGAACTTCACCCTGCTGGCCGCCGAGTTCCGCCGGCAGCTGGACGCGCTGGGCCGCGGCCAGCGCCGGCACTACGACCTCACCGCGTTCCTGCCGGCCGCCCCGGCCAAGATCGACGCCGGCTTCGAGGCGAAGAAGATCTTCAAGTACCTCGACTTCGGCACCGTGCAGGGCTACGACTTCCACGGCTCCTGGGAGGCCCGGGCCAACCAGCAGTCGGCCCTGCGGGTGCCGGCCGGCGCGCCCGACAACCCGGACTTCTCCATCGAGGGCACCATCGACGCCTGGCGCGAGCGGGGGGCGCCGAGCCGCGAGCTGGTGCTCGGCATCCCGTACTACGGCCAGGGCTGGACCGGCATCACCGCCGGCGGCACCGGCCTCTTCGCCCCGGCCACCGGCGGCGCCCCCGGCACGTTCGCGGTGGGCACCGAGGACTACAAGACCCTGAAGACCCTGCCGGCGCAGGGCTTCCAGGTGCACCGGGACTGGCGGGCCGGCCACTCGTGGCTGTTCGACGGCACCACCTTCTGGACGTACGACGACCCGGCGCAGATCCTGCAGAAGACGGCGTACATCCGGGCCGAGGGGCTGGGCGGCGCGATGATGTGGTCGCTGGACGGCGACGACGAGAAGGCCTCGCTCACCCGTACCATCTCGGCCGGTCTCTGGACCCCCTGGCGGTAGCACGGCGGCCGGGGCCGGGGTGGTGTGCCGTTCGGCGCACCACCCCGGCCGTTCGGCGCAGCGTGATCACGGCCTGGCGCATCGTGGGAGAAACCTCTCGGTAACCTGCGGCGATGGCCGTGACCACGGTCACCGCCTCGGCTGAGCCCGCCCGCGGCGGAAACCCATGCGAAGGTCGTTGTCTGAGCTCCGATGAGGAGGTCCCCGCATGTCGGCACCGCGCAGCGACCGCAGCCCGTGGAACTGGCTGCTGGTCATCCCGATCGTGCTCCCGCTGCTCACCCCGCTGTACAACTTCGACGCGCCGCGGCTCTTCGGCTTCCCGGCCTTCTACTGGCTGCAGCTCGCGTTCATCTTCGTCGGCGTCGCCACCACCTCGGTCGTCTACCGGATGACCCGGCGGCCCCGGGTCTCCGCCGCGGCGCGGGAGGCCGGCGATGAGTGACCACATCACCGAGATCGTCGTCTTCACGTTCCTGTTCCTGCTGGTCAGCGTCATGGGCTTCCTGGCCGCCCGGTGGCGCCGGCCCACCGACATGGCCCACCTCGACGAGTGGGGGCTGGGCGGGCGCAGCTTCGGCGGCTGGATCACGTGGTTCCTGGTCGGCGGCGACCTCTACACCGCCTACACGTTCGTCGCGGTGCCCGCGCTCATCTTCGGCGCCGGCGCGGCGGGCTTCTTCGCGGTGCCGTACACGGTGGTCATCTACCCGCTGTTCTTCCTGATCCTGATCCGGCTCTGGTCGGTGTCGCACCGGCACGGCTTCGTGACGCCGGCCGACTTCGTCCGCACCCGGTTCGACTCGCCGCTGCTCGCGCTGCTGGTGGCGATCACCGGCATCGTGGCGACGATGCCGTACATCGCGCTCCAGCTGGTCGGCATCGAGGCCGTGCTCAAGACGATGGGGGTGACCGGGGAGAGCGCGCTCGCCCGGCACGCGCCGATCATCGTGGCCTTCGCGATCCTGGCGGCGTACACGTACCAGTCCGGGCTGCGGGCGCCGGCGCTGATCGCGTTCGTCAAGGACACGCTGATCTACCTCGTGATCATCGTGGCGGTGCTGTACCTGCCGTACAAGCTGGGCGGCTGGGGGTCGATCTTCGACGACGCCAACGCCAAGTTCCAGGCGTCGCCCGCGCCCGGCGACGGTCTCACGCTCAACGCCAACAACCAGCTGCAGTACGTCACCCTGGCGCTGGGCTCGGCGCTGGCGCTGTTCCTCTACCCGCACAGCATCACCGGCGTGCTGGCCAGCCGGAACCGCAACGTCATCAAGCGCAACATGTCGGCCCTGCCGGCGTACAGCTTCCTGCTCGGCCTGATCGCCCTGCTCGGCTACATGGCCATCTCGGCCGGGGTGAAGCCGCTGCCCGGCGCCAAGGCCGGCAGCGTCGACAGCAACACGGTGGTGCCGCTGCTCTTCGACCAGCAGTTCCCGTCCTGGTTCGCCGGCATCGCGTTCGCCGCGATCGGCATCGGCGCGCTGGTCCCGGCGGCGATCATGTCGATCGCGGCGGCGAACCTGTTCACCCGCAACATCTACAAGGAGTACCTGCGCAAGGACGCCACCCACGCGCAGGAGGCCAGCGTCGCCAAGATCGCCTCGCTGGTGGTGAAGGTCGGCGCGGTCGCGTTCATCATCTTCCTGGACCCGCAGTTCTCCATCGACCTGCAGCTCATCGGCGGCATCATCATCCTGCAGACGGCGCCGGCGGTGGCCATCGGCCTCTACACCCGGTGGCTGCACCGCAACGCGCTGGTGGCGGGCTGGGCGGCCGGCATGGCGCTGGGCCTGTGGATGCTCTACGAGATCCCGAACGCGGCGACCAAGCGCGCGCACTTCGGCGGCTCGGCGTTCCCGCTGTCGAAGTTCGGCTTCGACACCCCGAAGACGATCTACGTCGGTTTCGTGGCGGTCGCGCTCAACCTGCTGATCGCGGTGGTCGTGACGCTGATCCTGCGGGCGATGAAGACGCCCGACGGGGTCGACGGCACCGCGCCGGACGACTACTTCGCCGACGAGGGCGACCCGCGGCTGGAGAAGGCCCGCACGACGCCGGAAACCCTCGGTTCCTCGACCTGACCCGCTCCCGAGTGTGCCGCGGCACCGGATGTCCTATCCGGGGCCGCGGCCTTTCAGGTACGCGTCCATGTCGCGGGTGAGCCGCTCCAGCGTTGCGGCCAGTTCCTGGCGCTCTTGGGCCGACCACCCCTGCAGCACCTCGTCGTAGAGGGCCCGGCGGGCCTGGCCCACGGCGTCGACCTGCGCGATGCCCCGCGCGCTCGCGGCCACCACGCTGCCCCGGCCGTCCTGCGGGTCGGGGGTCCGCTCGACCAGGCCGTCGCGGTGCAGCGCGCTGATCTGCCGGGTCACGGTCGAGCCGTCCAGGTTGAGCCGGTTGGCCACGGCGGAGACGTTCTGCGGGCCGGCCTCCTGCAGGAAGCGCAGGATCACGTACGCGGCCCGGTCGAGCGCGCGATGCGGCCGCGGCGAGGAACGGCGGGTGGCCTCGCCCAGCCGCATCAGCATGGCCACCTGGGTCTCGATGATCCCGAGGGCCGCGTCGTCGTCCGCCATCTGTCCTTCCCTGTCGCTCTGCTGCCTCAGCGGAACGCCCGCCACATCAGGATGAGGCCGACGACCGTGCCGAAGGTGACGATCAACGCTTTCAGCACCCGCGCCGGCAACCGGCGGGCCACGTGGGCGCCCGCGTAGCCGCCGACGATCGTGGCGGGAGCGATCGCCAGCACGGCCCCCCAGTGCACCGGCGCGAAGATGGCGAAGACCACAACCGTGACGAGCCCGACACAGGCCGACAAGACGTTCTTCAGTGCATTGATCCGATTCAACGTCTCGTCCAGCACCAGCGCAAGAGCGGCGACGTACATGACCCCGAGCGCGGCCCCGAAGTAACCGCCGTAGATCGCCCCCACGAAGACGACCGCGTGCAGGGCCGCCCGCTTCTCGCCGTGCGCGTGCCCCACCAGGCCCTTGAGCCGGTCCTGGAAGAACAGGATCGCGGCCGCCCCCAGCACCAGGAACGGCACGACCACCTCGAACGCCCGGGCCGGCGTGCCCAGCAGCAGCAGGCACCCGAGCACGGCCCCGGCCAGACTGGTCGGCACGATGGCCCGCAACCGTCGGCCCTGCCCGGCCAGGTCCGCCCGGCTCCCGGCGACGCTGGAGACGTAACCGGGGAAGACGGCGACGGAATTGGAGACGTTGGCGTCCACCGACGGCAGCCCGACCGCGATCAGGCTCGGGAACGTGATCAGCGAGCCGCCGCCGGCGATCGCGTTGACCATCCCGGCGGCCAGCCCCGCGGCGACCAGCAGGACGATGTGGGAGAGATCCATGATGCCGAAGAATCTACGGCCCGCCGGCTCGGTCCGCCCGCGGCGTCCCCGGCCCCGTCAGTAGGATGGTGCCGCGACGGACGAGTCGACCGGGCGGTCGCGTCGGTGTTCCCCCCGGGGAGCACCGCCGAGGAACGTCCGGACTCCACAGAGCAGGGTGGTTGCTAACGGCAACCCGGGGTGACCCGCGGGAAAGTGCCACAGAGAAGAGACCGCCGGCCGCGTGCCGGTAAGGGTGAAACGGTGGGGTAAGAGCCCACCAGCACCCCGGGTGACCGGGGTGGCTCGGTAAACCCCACCCGGAGCAAGGCCAAGCAAGGCCACCGCCGCGAGGCGGGGGCCGGCGCAGGCATTCGAGGGCTGCTCGCCCGAGTCTGCGGGTAGGCCGCACGAGCGTGCCGGCAACGGCACGCCTAGATGGATGACCGCCACCGGCGGCCGCGAGGCCGCCGCGGACAGAATCCGGCGTACAGGTCGACTCGTCCGTCGCCTTCCGGGCCGGCAGCCCTGATCATCGGCCGTGTCCGGGCAGGGCGGCCCCGAGCCGGCGGGTCAGCCCGGACTCGTGATGACGACGATCGAGCTGTTCCAGTAGTGCGCCCGCAGGTCCTTGCCGAGGAGTTCCTGCAGGTCCTCGAACGAAGCCTTCTTCTCCGGGCGGCTCGCGCTGAGGTATCCCGCGCGGTCGAGCTGCTGCAGACCCGCATCGTTGACGACCAGGATCTTGGCGAAGTACGACTGGGTGCTCGCCGGCGGCTTCCGCCGCTGCAACTTGGCCGCCTGGAGCGGACAGTCCACCACCTGGTCGTCGTCGCGGGAGGTGGCGCACTCGCCGTGCACGGAGAACCGGACGGTGAAGTCGGGCCGCACCAGCAGGATGGCGTGACAATCGCCGTGCGGCCCGATGCTGGCGTGCAGCGGCGCCCGGTAGTCCGCCGGCCCTCGGTCGGTGGACAGGGAGAAGGTGTCCGTGGTGCCCTGGTCCACCCCGGCCCTGCAGCTCTGACTGCCGGGCAACCAGTTACTGAGCGATCCCGCGGCGGGGATCAGGATCGGCACTGTGGCGCTGATCGCGGCAGTGGCTGCGGCTGCCCCGAGACTCTGCAGCAGCCGGCGCCGCCTTCGCCCCGCGTCGCGGCCGTCATCATCGGCGTCTTCTTCGGTCATGATCTTGGGACCCCACCCTTCCCCCGGTAAGTCCTGATATGAGCGGAAACGACCTCCTCGATTGGGGGATACGCCGTGGTCGGAAATTGGCACGGGGGTCGAGGATGTCCCGGCCGGACGCGATCGTGTCCGGCCGGTTTTTCGCATCCCCCGGCGGGGAGGCATGTGGTCCGGCCGGTCCGGGTATCACCACCCGGTGACCGCTGATGAGGACAGGCGAGGAACCGCCGCCGCCATGCACGACACCGCCGAGGCTCTCGAGGAGAGTGAGGCGATCCTGCACGAGAGCGCCGAGAGGTCGCCCGACGAGCGGACCCGGCGGCGGCTGCACCGGCTCGGCGACGAGGTGACCCGGCAGGCCGAGGCCATCGACCAGCGGGCCGACCTGCTGACGCCGCCCCGCAGCCCGCAGCGCTGACGCCCCGCGGCCCGCAGCGGTGACACCGGCCGGCGTGCCCGGGGCGGAAACAACTGTGCCAATTTTGGCCGCGGTCCGCCCTCGATCGGGCGAAGAATAGTTGCCGGATGGCACGGGCCGGGTGGGCCGGCGGCCGGGCCGCCCGGATTGTCGGCCAGGTGGGGGATCGTTGGTCGGCGTTCGCCGCCACGACCGGTTTGAATGGTCGACGCGGCCGTACGCCATCGAAAGATCGGATTATCAGAATCGGGCGTGGAATGCCACGCATTCGCCGCGGCGGCCATCAAGCCGATTCAATGCCCTCACCTGGGCCGATCCGGCCCGGCGGCCGCCGCGGGGGTGTGCGGCGGGTGATCAGCGGCGCGGGCCCGGGGAGGTCGGGCCGCGGTGCGGTGGCGACTACTCAAGCGGGGCGCGAACCAAGCCCGCGGTGTTGCCGGGGGACACCATATTGCCAGGTGATCGGTACTGTCCAGAGGGGAATCCACAGTTGAGTAGACTGCCCGGCCGGACCGCCCGGCTTGTGAGGTTCTCGTCGGTCGGCGCCAGTTGACGTGCAACTTGCACACTCATAGTGTCTGAGATGTGACGGCGGGTGCTCGCTGGGTACGATCTCAGCACGGTCGAGCCACGGTACGTCCGTCGACCATCCGGCCGTAGGGAGTTCCTGGTGAGTATCGCGATCGGCATCAACGGTTTCGGTCGGATCGGCCGCAGCGTGATGCGTATTGCCGGTGGCTCCGCGGGTGCGGGAATCACCGTCGCCGCGATTAACGACGTCGCCCCGGTGGACCGATTGGCATATGGCCTCAAGCGTGACAGCCTGCGCGGGCGATTTCCCGGAACGGTGTCCGCCGCGCCCGGCCAGCTCATTGTCAACAATCGCCCGATCTGGGCGTTCGCCGAGTCCCAGCCCGGCCGCATTCCCTGGGCGGAGGCCGGCGTCGACGTGGTCATCGAGGCCACCGGCCGGTTCCGCAGCGGCTCCGGCGCGCGCGAGCACATCACCGGCGGCGGCGCGCGCAAGGTCATCATCAGCGCCTCGGCCGACCAGCCCGACGCCGTGCTGGTCTACGGGGCCAACCACGAGGTCTACGACCCCGGCCGGCACGACGTCATCTCGCCCGCCTCCTGCGGCGTGAACGCGTTGTCGGTGATGGCCAAGGTGCTCCTGGAACGCTTCGGGCTGCGCTCGGTGCACACCTCGGTCGTGCTGGCCCTCCAGGGCTGGCAGAAGGCCCAGGACACGCTGACCGGCTCCTCGCGCGACGATCCCCGGCTGGGCCGGGCGCTGCACGACAGCATCATCCCGCACAACCACGTGGCCGGGGATCTGATCAGCGTCGCGCTGCCCCGGCTGGGCAAGGTGCGCTACAGCTACTACTGCGTGCCCACCCCGGTCGGCTCGCTGGCCGAGCTGACCGGCTTCACCGACCGCCCGGTCAGCCGCGAGGAGGTCAACCGGGCGATGGCCGAGGCGGCGGCCGGCTACCTGGGCGGCGTGCTGGACTACGAGCCCGATCCCACCGTCTCGGTGGACGTGCGGGACAACCCGGCGTCCTGCCTGTTCGACCCGTCCGGCACCCAGACCAGCGCGGACGGCGGGGTGCAGGTGCGCGGGTGGTTCGACAACGAGTGGGGGTTCTCCAACCGGCTGCTGGATCTGGCGCGCCTGGTGGGGGAACGTGAGGCCGTACCGGTTGGTGCCCCGTACCGGTCCGGCGTCGTGTAGAACTGACCGGTGATTGCCACCAGCGAGGTCGATGCGGCGGCGCGCCGCATCGCCGGGCGGATCCGGCGGACGCCGGTCCTCAGCGCCGGGCCGGTGCTCTACAAGCTCGAGTTCCTGCAGCACGCGGGCTCCTTCAAGACCCGGGGCATGTTCAACAAGATCCTGGCCGCGGCCGAGCACGGGTTGCCGGGCGCGGGCGTCATCGCGGCGTCCGGCGGCAACGCGGGCCTGGCCGCGGCGTACGCCGCCCGCGAGCTCGGCGTGCCGGCCGAGATCTACGTGCCGGTCACGGCCCCCTCGGTCAAGGTGGCCAAGCTGGCCAAGCTCGGCGCGCGGGTGGCCCAGGTCGGCACGGAGTACGCGGAGGCCTACGAGGCCGCGTTCGCCCAGGCCGAGGTGACCGGGGCGCTGTTCTGCCACGCCTACGACGACCGGGACATGGTGGCCGGCAACGGCACCCTCGCCCTGGAGCTGATCGAGCAGGTCCCGGACGGCTTCGACACCGTGCTGGTCGCGGTGGGCGGGGGCGGCCTGATCGCCGGGGTCGCGGCGGCGCTGTCCGGCCGGGTGCGGGTGGTCGCGGTCGAGCCGGCCACCTCCGCCGCGCTGCACGCGGCCCTGGCGGCGGGCGGCCCGGTGGACGTCCCGGTCTCCGGGGTGGCGGCCGATTCGCTGGGTGCGCGGCGGGTGGGCAGCATCGCCTACGAGACGGCCGTGTCGGCGGGGTTGACCTCGGTGCTGGTGGACGACCAGGCAATCGTCGAGGCCCGGCGCCAGCTGTGGGAGGACCACCGGATCGTCGTCGAGCACGGCACCGCCGCCGCGCAGGCCGCGCTGAGCTCGGGCGCGTACGAGCCGCAGCCGGGGGAGCGGGTCGTGGTGCTGCTGTGCGGCGCCAACACGAACCCCGCCGACCTTGCTTGAGCAGGTCCGCCTGATCGAGCGGGTCCGGGGGGCCTGCCGCGCCGACCACCGGCTCGAGGCGGCCCTGATGTACGGCTCCTTCGCCGACGGCTCGGCCGACGAGCACAGCGACATCGAGTTCTGGCTGTTCTTCGCCACCGCGCCGCCGGATCCCCGGACCTGGATCGAGCAGGTCGGCCCGGTCACGCATCTGGTGCACAACGAGTTCGGCGCGCACGTGGCGTTCTTCGCGGGGCTGATCCGCGGCGAGTTCCACTTCGCCGGGGCCGCCGACATCGCGTCCGTGCGGCAGTGGCCGGCCGGCGACGTGGTGATCGTGGCCGACCGGCACGGCGAGCTGGCGCGGGCCCGTCCGCAGGGCGTCATCGACCGGACGGCCGACGTCTGCGGCCGCTTCGCCAACTGGCTGCTGCTCGCCCATCACGTCGGCCTGCGGGGTGAGCGGCTGCGGCAGCGCGACGCCCTGGCGCACGCCCAGCGGCATCTGCTGTGGATGGCCCGGCTGGCCGAGGGGCGTACCGAGCACTGGCTCACCCCGTCGCGGCGGGCCGAGGCCGAGCTCGGCGCGGCCACGGTTGCCGCTCTCGGGCGTACCCATGACGATGTGGGCGCGGCCTGGCAGATCGGCCGCGCCCTCTGGCTCAAGCTCGACCCCGACCCGCCCGGGGCCTGATCGCCGAGCTGGACCGGGCGTTACCGAGATGATCGCGGTCGCGCCCAGCAGGGCCAGCAGGATGCCGCTGAACCACAGCATCGCGGTGGTCGCCGGCAGGAAGCGGGTCGCGATGCCCAGCCCCAGCGCCGGGCCGATCAGCCCGAGGTAGGCCACCAGGAAGAGGCCGGCGAGCGCCTCGCCGCGGACCGCCGGGGCGGCCATCGCGGCGACCGCGCCGACCGCGGACTTGAACAGCAGGCCCGCGCCGCCGCCCGCGACGGCCCCGCCGGCCAGGAACAGGCCCAGCGTGGACAGGTGCATCCCGGCGCCGAGCACGACCAGGCCGGCGGCCTCCGCGGCCAGGCCCGCGGCGAACCGGTGGGCGGGGTCGATCAGGTGGGACCCGGCCTGGGCGGCGGCCGCCGCCCCGAAGACCAGGAACACCACGACGCCGGCGAGCAGCCGGCCGGGGTGGTGCAGCGCGCCGGCCACGAAGCTGGGCGCGAGCGAGGTGAACAGGCCGAAGACCGCGAAGCCGGCGAACGCGCCGGCGGCGGCGACCGCGTAGCGGAGCCGGTCGGCCGCGGCCACCCGGATGCGCTGCGGGCGGTAGCGGGGAGCGACGGCGGGCGCGACCACCGTCTCGGGTGTCGCCGCGACGGCGACCGCGCCGAGCGCTAGCAGGACCAGGAAGACCAGGTACGGGGTACGCAGCGGAGCGTCGACGAACTGCGCCAGGGCCCCCGCCACCAGGGTGCCGGCGCCCAGCCCGCCCAGGTTGGCGGCCGCCGAGACCAGCTCGAACCGCTGGCGTCCGGCCTGCGGACGGTGCGCGACGTGCAGCTCCAGCAGGTACGCCGTGGCGGTGGCAGTGATCATGCCGACGCCCAGCCCGGTGACGAACCGGGCGACCAGCAGCCCGGGCAGGGCCGGCCAGACCAGGAAGAGCACCGCGGCGACGGCCTCGAGGCCGAGGGCCGGCAGCAGCACGCGCCGGCGGCCGACCCAGTCGGAGACGTGGCCGGCGAGCAGCAGGCTGGTCACGACGCCGACCGCGTACACGGCGAAGACGACCGTCACGGTGAACGGGGAGAAGCCGTCCTGCCGCTGGTAGATCGGGTAGAGCGGGGTGGGCACGGTGGAGAACGCCATCGAGACGGCGAAGACGGCGGCGATCAGCCAGAAGCCGGCGCCGTGGCGGGCGGAACCCGGCCGGCTCGCCGGCTTGCGGGGTGCGGCGGTAACGGTCATGACCTCACAGTGCGGCCGGATGAGCATCAAGTCCAACGAAGGTTGATGCTCGTATCCATCACCGAATGCGATAGTTGAGGCATGGAGCTTCGCCACCTGGCCTACTTCGTCGCCGTCGCCGAGGAGGCCAGCTTCACCCGGGCCGCGGCCCGGCTGCACGTGGTGCAGTCCGGCGTCTCCGCCGCCGTCAAGGCGCTCGAACGGGAGCTGGACGCGCCGCTGCTGGAACGCACGTCCAAGCGGGTCGCGCTCACCGACGCGGGCACCGCCCTGCTGCCGCGGGCCCGGGCCGCGCTCGACGCGGCGCGAGCGGCCCGGGACGCCGTGGACGAGGTCCGCGGCGGGCTGCGCGGCACCCTGCGGATCGGCACGCTGACCTCGATCGCCCTGGTCGACCTGCCCGCGCTGCTGGGCCGCTTCCACCGCACCCACCCCGACGTCACGCTGCAACTGACCGTGTCGACCCGCGGCTCGGGCGGGCTGGTGGACGCGCTCGGCGACGGCACCCTCGACCTGGCGCTGGTGTCCGTGCCGGGGCGCCCGCCGGCGGGCGTGCGTATCCGGCCGCTGCTGCGCAGCCCGATGGAGCTGGTGCTGCCGGCCGGTCACCGACTCGCCGGGGCGCCGGTGATCCGGATCCCCGGGCTGGCCGACGAGCAGTTCGTGGACTTCCCGATCGGCTACGGCAACCGCACGGTGGTGGACCGGGCGTTCGCGGCGGCCGGGGTGGAGCGGCAGGTGACGCTGGAGGTGATCGACATCAGCACCGGGGCCGGCTTCGTGCGGCACGGGCTGGGCGTGGCGATCCTGCCGCGGTTCGCCGTACCGGATGAAGCGGATCTCGTGGTGCGGCCGGTGGCCGACGCGGACCTGGACTGGCCGCTCGGCGTGGCCACCTCGGCCGTCCGCGCGCCGAGCGCGGCCGCCCGGGCGCTGCTCGCCATGATCGACGATCACCTGCGGCCGCCGGGCGCTCTCCGCGATGCTGGGTGAATGTCCGACGACACCCGGATTCAGTCGGTTCATCAGTTCCGCCGGTTCGCCCTGGTGGTGTGCCTGGTCGGCGTGGCGGTGCAGCTCGCGCTGACCGCCTACTACCTGGGCATGGGACACAAGGCCACCCCGCACGGCGTACCGGTGGGCCTGATCGCGCCGGCCGCCAAGCGCGCGCCGATCGTCGAACTGCTGGAGCGCGACGGGGTCTTCGCGGTCAGCGACTACGCCAACGTCACCGACCTGGAGGCGGGGATCAAGAGCCGCCAGGTGTACGGCGGGGTCGACGCGAGCGCCGCACAGCCGCACCTCTATCTGGCCTCCGCCGCCGGGGCGGCCGCCGCCAGCCTGCTGCGCGGCACCTACACCGCGGTGGTCGGCCAGCAGAACGCCCAGCAGCTCGCGGAGCTGGCCGAACGGGGCGACACGATCCCGGTCGCGCAGGCCCGGACGATCGCCGCCATCCCGGCGGTCACCGACGTGGTGCCGCTGCCGGCCGACGACGTCAACGGCGCCTCCCTGGGCTTTCTCACCCAGGCGCTCGCCCTCGGCGGGACCATCGCCTCGGTCGGGCTGGGCCGGCTGATCCCGCGCACCCGCCGCTCCTGGAAACGCGGGCTGGGCCACCTGGGCACCCTGATCGTGTACGCGCTCGGCTCGGCCGCCGCGGTGCACTGGTCGATGACCTGGTTCGGGGTCGGCGCGGGGGCCGACCACCCGGAGATGTTCGGGATCTTCGCGCTGCTGTCGCTGGCCGTCACCGGCTCGACGGCGGGCGCGGTGGCCCTGTTCGGTCCGGGCGGCGCGCTGCTGGGCGGTCTCTACTTCACGGTGGGCACGGTGATCTCCGGCGCCAGCATCCTGCCCGAGTTCCTGCCGGCGTTCGGCCGCCACCTCGGCGAGAACCTGCCGACCGGCGCCGGCGTGCAGGCGGTCCGCGACAATCTTTATTTCCCGGCCGCGCCGATCGGCGCGCACCTGCTCGTGCTGGCCCTCTACGCCGGCCTCGGCTGCCTGATCGTGCTGGTCACGAACCTGTTGCCGAACCGCGGGGACCGCACCAGCGAGGTCGATCTGGACCTCCGGGACCGCATCGAGGGCCACGAGCACCGCGAGTCCGTGGCTATTCCCCCGGCCGTTGCTTGATCCGTTGTGACGTTTGGCTCGTGGTTTCCCTAGCAGGGGCGGCGTAAGGTCAGCCGTGTACTTGAAGCGTCAAGTGCTTAGGGAGCTCTCATGTCTTTGGCTATTCGCAGCCGGGTCACCGTGCCGCTGAAGTTCGCGGACGGGTACGCCACCACGGCCGAGGTCATCACCTTCGACGGGCTCGCCGACGGCAAGGAGCACCTCGCGCTCGCCCTCGGCGACGCCTTCGGCGCCGAGGTGCCGCTCGTCCGGCCGCACTCGGAGTGCCTGACCGGGGACGTGTTCGGCTCGCAGCGCTGCGACTGCGGGCCCCAGCTGCGCGAGGCGGTCGAGCGCATCGCCGGCGCCGGGGGCTTCCTGCTCTACCTGCGCCAGGAGGGCCGGGGCATCGGGCTGTACGCCAAGCTCGACGCGTACGCGCTGCAGGACCTCGGGCTGGACACGTACGAGGCGAACCGGGCGCTGGGCCACGCCGACGACGAGCGGGACTACACCGCCGCGGCGCAGATGCTGAGCGCGCTGGGCGTGGGCCCGGTCGACCTGCTCACCAACAACCCGGACAAGCCGGCCCAGCTGCGTGCGCACGGCGTCGAGGTACGGGCCGTGGTGCCGACGCAGGTGCACGCCTCGGACGCCAACGTGCGCTACCTGCAGGCCAAGGTCGCGCACACCGCGCACACCATCGACCTGCCCCTGGCGGTCTGACTTCCGGTTCCCGCTCAGGCATATTCGCGTTGCGCCGAACGGTAGGGCGACATGCCGTCGAGCACGGAGGTATCCCGCTGTGGGAATCGAGGCCGTCAACAGCCGCATCGCCGACATCCAGAGCCGGATCATCGCGATGCAGACCCAGCAGGCCGCGGCCACCAAGAGCGCATCGGCCGCGTCGACCACGTCCGGCGCCCCGGTCGCGGGCGCCAGCTTCGCCACCGCGCTCGCGGACGCCATGGGAACCCAGTCGTCCGCGGGCGCGGCGAAGTCGTACTCGCTGAACAGCAAGGGGATCCCGACCGAGCTGGCCGCCTACGGCAACGGCCGGATCCCCGCGACCGCGCTGGCCCAGGTGGGCGACACCCGGCACAAGCTGTGGGCGCCGGCCGCGGAGTCGCTCACCCGGATGGTCTCCGACGCCAAGGCGCAGGGCGTGACCATCGGGATCACCGACTCGTACCGCTCGTACGCCGAGCAGGTCGACGTCGCCCGGCGCAAGGGGCTCTACTCGCAGGGCGGGCTGGCCGCCAGGCCCGGCACCAGCGAGCACGGCTGGGGCATGGCCACCGACCTCGACCTGAACGCCAAGGCGCAGACGTGGATGCGGGCCAACGGCGAGAAGTACGGCTTCGTGGAGAACACCCCGCGGGAGCCGTGGCACTGGGCTTTCAAGCCCTAAGCCTTCACGCAGATCAGCTCACCGTGCAGCAGCGACATCCAGCCGTCGGGGTGCGCCGCCCACTGCTGCCATGCTGCGGAGATCTTGTCGACGTCGGCGCCCTCCTGCTTCGCCTGTCGCGCCAGGTCGGATTCGCGGATGCGGTCGGCCCACATGCCGCCCCACCACTGGCGATCCTCCGGCGTCGCGAAGCACCACGTGCTCGACGTCGCGGTGACGCCGGTCAACCCGGCGGCATGGGCCCAGGAGAGCAGCCGGCGGCCGGCGTCGGGCTCGCCCCCGTTGGCGCGGGCGATCCGCCGGTACAGGTCCAGCCACTCGTCCAGCTCCGGCAGCCGGGGGAACCAGGCGAACGCGGCATAGTCGCTGTCGCGTACCGCGATCACGCCGCCCGGCTTGGTCACCCGGCGCATCTCGCGCAGCGCGGTGACCGGGTCGCCGACGTGTTGCAGCACCTGGTGGGCGTGCACGACGTCGAAGGTGTCGTCGGCGAAGTCCAGCGCGTGCACGTCGCCGACGGCGAAGTCGACGGTGTCCAGCCCGCGGCGGGTGATCTCGGCCCGGGCCAGGCTCAGGGCCCGCTCGGTGGGCTCCAGGGCGGTGACCCGCCCGGGTGTGATGTGCGTCGCCAGGTCGGCGGTGAGGGTGCCGGGGCCGCAGCCGATGTCCAGCAGGGTGTCGCCGGATTTCAGCCGCGGCAGCAGATACGCCGCCGAATTTTCTGCGGTGCGCCAGCGGTGCGAGCGCAGGACCGATTCGTGATGCCCGTGGGTGTAGACAGCAGCCATGCCCCGAAGTTACGGCCGCGTCTCGAATATCGGGAGAATATTCTTGATATATGAGACAGCGGCGGTAAGCCGATTTCGCGGAGTGGCTGGCAGGCCGTAGTTTTGTGGCCATGAGGATCGGCATCGTAGGGGCGACGGGGCAGGTCGGTGGCGTCATGCGCCGCATCCTGGCCGAGCGCCAGTTCCCCGTTGACCAGCTCCGGCTCTTCGCCTCGGCGCGCTCCGCCGGGCGCACCCTGTCCTGGGGTGACGGCGAAGTGACCGTCGAGGACGCGGCCACGGCCGACTACCGCGGACTGGACATCGTCCTGTTCTCCGCGGGCAAGGCCAGCTCCCTGCAGTACGCCCCCCAGGTCGCCGCGGCGGGCGCCGTGGTGATCGACAACTCGTCGGCGTACCGGATGGACCCGGACGTGCCGCTCGTGGTGGCCGAGGTGAACCCGGACGCCATCGCCCAGCGGCCCAAGGGCATCATCGCCAACCCGAACTGCACCACGATGGCCGCGATGCCGGTGCTGCGCCCGCTGCACGCCGAGGCCGAGCTGGTGGCGCTGGTCGCCACGACGTACCAGGCGGTCTCCGGCGCCGGACTGGCCGGCGTCGCCGAGCTGGACGAGCAGATCAAGAAGGTCGCCGACCGGGCCACCGAGCTGGCCTTCGACGGCAGCGCCGTGGAGTTCCCGGCGCCCCGCTCGTTCGCCCGGCCGATCGCGTTCAACGTCCTGCCGCTGGCCGGCTCGATCGTCGACGACGGCCGCGGCGAGACCGACGAGGAGCAGAAGCTCCGCAACGAGAGCCGCAAGATCCTGGGCATCCCCGGGCTGAAGGTGTCCGGCACCTGCGTGCGCGTACCGGTCTTCACGGGTCACTCGCTGCAGGTGAACGCCCGCTTCGCCCGGCCGGTCACGCCGGAGCGGGCGCGGGAGCTGCTCGCCGCGGCGCCCGGTGTGGAGCTGTCGGACGTGCCGACGCCGTTGCAGGCGGCCGGCCGCGACCCGACGTTCGTCGGCCGGATCCGCGCCGACGAGACGGTCGACAACGGGCTCGCGCTGTTCCTCTCCAACGACAACCTGCGCAAGGGCGCGGCCCTCAACGCGGTGCAGGTGGCCGAGCTGGTGGCGGCCACGCTCTGACCATCGCTGCCGTCGCGGCCCGCCCCACCCGTTGGTGGGGCGGGCTTTGTCGTTCCTTCGGGGAGTCTTTTCGACAATCCACTATGGAAAAACCGGGCTTTTTGCCTGAATCGGTAGCGCATGGTCGGTTTGAGGTGCACAGTGATTGCATGAACGACAGTGGGCCCGGCGGCGGCTACTTCTGGTGCCTCCGCCACAACCGGGTCGAGACCGGGGACGACGTGTGTCCTGCCCAGTACCGGCTCGGCCCGTACGCCTCCGCTGACGACGCCACGCGGGCGCTCGAGACCGTCGAGAAGCGCAATGCGGCGTGGGACGCCGAGGATGCTCGCTGGACCGGGGAGGTCAGCTAGACCGGCTCGACCCCTGTGTCCCAGCCGGAATCCTGCAGTCTCCTTCGGAGACGAGCCCGCAGTCATTCGCAAGGAGGAACTTCCCCATGGCCGTGCCCAAGAAGGCCCCGACCCGGGCCGCCACGACCGGTGCCAGAAACGCGCGGGTCGCCGCGTCCCCGGCCGCCGCCAAGCCCGTTGCCAAGCCCGTTGCCAAGCGCACCGCGGCGGCCGACGCGGCCGGCGCCAAGCCGGTGAGTGTGCGGTCGGCGGTCAAGCCGGCTGCCGGATCCGCCGCCTCGTCCCGGACCGGTGGGACGAAGTCCGCCGGCGCGGGGAAGGCGCCGGCCAGCAAGACGACGGTGAAGAAGGCGCCCGCCACCAAGGCGGCCACGGCACGGTCCGCTGGTGCCAAGAGTTCCGCCGGTAAGAGTTCGGCCGTTGCGAAGGTGGCCGGGGTGGCGGCTGCTGTTGCCAAGAAGGTCGCCGGGTCGGCATCTTCGGCCAAGTCTTCGGCTGGTGGGTCGGCGTCGGGTCGTTCGGCGTCGGGTCGTTCGGCTGCCGGTCGTTCGACGGCGGCGAAGTCGGGTTCCGCGAAGTCGATCTCTGCTAAGCCGGCCGGTGGTACGGCCGCCGCAGCCAAGGCGTCGTCGGTGAAGTCGGCTCCGGCCAAGTCCGCGGCCGCCGCTCGGGTGTCCGGTGCGAAGTCGTCCACGGGCAGGTCGGCCGCGGTGAAGTCGACGCCCGTCAAGGCGGCCTCCGCGAAGTCGGCTGCTGCCAAGTCCGCGCCGGCGAAGGGGTCGGCCCGGACCGGTTCGGCCAAGCCCGCTACCGCGACCAGGTCTTCCGCGGCCATGACCAAGTCCTCGGCTGCCATGACCAAGTCCGCCGCGAGCAAGTCCGGTGCCGCTAGCAGGTCGGGTGCCGCGAGTAAGTCGGGTGCCGCGAGTAGGTCCGGTGCCGCGAGCAAGTCGGCTGGGGCGACTAAGCCCGCTGCCGTGACCA
The DNA here is from genome assembly GCF_016862275.1 of Actinoplanes nipponensis. GTDB lineage: Bacteria > Actinomycetota > Actinomycetes > Mycobacteriales > Micromonosporaceae > Actinoplanes > Actinoplanes nipponensis. The sequence continues at coordinate 75,177 of NZ_BOMQ01000054.1, forward strand.
AGTCTTCCGCTGCCGCGAGCAGGTCTTCGGCTGGCGCGAGTAAGTCGGGTGCCGCGAGTAGGTCGGCTGGGGCGACTAAGCCGGCTGGCGCGAGCAAGTCTTCCGCCGCCGGGAGCAAGTCCGGTGCCGCGAGTAGGTCCGGTGCCGCGAGCAAGTCGGCTGGGGCGACTAAGCCCGTTGCCGTGACCAAGTCTTCCGCTGCCGCGAGCAGGTCTTCGGCTGGCGCGAGTAAGTCGGGTGCCGCGAGTAAGTCGGCTGGGGCGACTAAGCCCGCTGCCGTGATCAAGTCTTCCGCTGCCGCGAGCAAGTCTGCTGCCGCGACCAAGTCCGCTGCCGTGACCAAGTCTTCCACTGCGGCGAGCAAGTCTGCTGCCGCGAGCAAGTCTGCTGCCGCGAGCAAGTCTGCTGCCGCGAGCAAGTCCGCTGCCGCGAGCAAGTCCGCTGCTGCGGTCAAGTCGTCCGCCGCCGCGGCCAAGACCTCGGCGACCGCGGCCCGGAAGACCGCCGCGCGCAGCACCACCAACGCGGCGGCCGGCAAGGCCCGGGCGGCCGGTGCCGGCAAGGCGTCCAACGCCAAGCCCGCCGGCATGACCAAGACGTCGGCCACCAACGCCGGCCGGGTCACTAAGGCCGGCACGCCCGCCGCGGCCCGCAAGGCCACCGCCGCCGGCAACGGCCGGGTCTCCGCCGGGGGCAACGGACGGGCCACCGCCGGTTCGGCGGGCAAGGCGGCCGCCAAGCGCTGATCCGGGCAACCGGGAACCGAAGGCCGCGCCGAGCCCGGCGCGGCCTTCCGCGTACCCGGGAATTGTCGGTGCGGCCTGGTAGGAATGAGCCGTGCCGATCAAACGGGTGTGGGCGCCACGCATCGACTTCTCCGTGCTGCGCCATGAGCTCGACCTGCCCGCCGAGTTTCCGCCCGACGCGCTGCGCGAGGCCGACGAGTCGGCGCGGAGCACGCCCCTGCCCGCCGCCGACCGCACCGACATCCCGTTCGTCACCGTCGATCCGCCCACCTCGCGCGACCTCGACCAGGCGATGGCGCTGACCCGCCGGCCCGGCGGGGGCTACCGCGTGCGGTATGCCATCGCTGATGTCGCCTCCTACGTGCGGCCCGGGGGAGCGCTCGAGGCCGAGACGTGGGTCCGGGGCCAGACGGTCTACTTCCCGGACGGCAAGGTGCCGCTGCACCCGCAGGTGCTCAGCGAGGGCGCGGTGAGCCTGCTGCCCGACGCCGACCGCGCCGCGGTGCTGTGGACCATCGACCTCGACGCCGAGGGCGAGTTCGCGGGCATCGCGCTGGAACGCGCCCGGGTGCGCAGCCGGGCCAAGCTCGACTACGCCGGGTTGCAGGCCGCCGTCGACGCGGGCGCCGCGCCCGAGCCGATCGCGCTGCTGCCCGAGCTGGGCGCGCTGCTGGCCCGCCGCGCCGCCGACCGCGGCGCGGTCAACCTGCCCCTGCCCGAGCAGGAGGTCGAGCCGAGCGGTGACGGCTGGCGGCTGGTGCTGCGGGCGCCGCTGCCGGTCGAGGAGCACAATGCCCAGATCTCCCTGCTCACCGGCATGGCGGCGGCCACCCTGATGCTCACCGGCGGGATCGGGCTGCTCCGCACCATGCCGCCGGCCCGACCGGAGGCCGTGACCAAGCTCCGGGCCGCGGCGGTGTCCCTGGACGTGGCGTGGCCGGAGGGCGTGTCGGTCGGTGCGGTGGTGGCCTCGGTCGACCCGGCGAGCCCGCGCGGCGCGGCGTTCCTCAACCAGGCGGCCGAGCTGCTGCGCGGGGCGGCCTACACGGCTTTCGACGGTGAGCCGCCGGCCGAGACCGGCCACGGCGGCGTGGGCGCGCCGTATGCGCATGTCACCGCGCCGCTCCGCCGCCTGGCCGACCGGTACGCGACGGAGGCGTGCCTGGCGCTGCACGAGGGCCGGGAGGTGCCGCAGTGGGCGCGGGAGGCGCTGCCCAAGCTGCCCAAGTGCATGGCGACGACCGATCGCCTGGCGTCCGCGGCGGACCGCGAGGCGGTGTCCCTGACGGAGGCGGTGCTGCTGGCGCACCGGGTGGGGGAGACCTTCGAGGCCGGCGTCCTCGACGTGGACGAGTCACGCCCGGACGCCGCCGGGAAGTCGTCGCCGGTTGCTGCCGGGAAGTCGTCCCCGGACGCCGCTGGGAAGTTGTCGCCGGATGCTGCCGCGAAGTCGTCGCCGGACGCCGCTGGGGAGTCGTCGCCGGTTGCTGCCGGGAAGTTGTCGCCGGAGGCTGCCGTGCGGTCGTCGCCGGAGGCTGCCGTGAAGTTGTCCGGAGCTGACGGGGCGATGCTGGTTCAGGACGGCATCGCCGGCTCGCGGCGGGAAGCGGTCGTTCCGCCTGAGCCGGGCGGTGCCGCTCGGCCGCAGCGGGATGCCGGCAGCGGGCCGGCGCAGGGTGCCGCCGACGGCACCGACCGGCGGGCCATCGGCTCTCATGATCAGCAGCGGGGCGGAGGGGCCGGGGTGGCCGCGGCGGCTGAGCCGGCTCGGCCGGTCAAGTCGGGCCGGCGGCCTCACGGTGGCAAGGTCGCGATCGACGACCCGGCCGTGCAGGCTCGCTGCGTGGGCGACCTGCCGCTCGGCGAGCGCATCCAGGTTCGCCTGACCCAGGCCGACCCCGGGACCCGGGAGGTCCTGTTCGAGCTGCTGTGACGCTCCTCGGCTGGCCGAGGAGCAGACGCGGCGGGCCGCGGGCGGCGGCTCAGGGCAGCTGCGGCACGCCCGCCGGGTCCAGCGGCCACGCCGGGTTGTGGGTGATCTCCCAGAGGTGTCCGTCCGGGTCCGTGAAGTAGCCCAGGTAGCCGCCCCACTCGGCCGCCCCGCCGGCCTTCACCAGCGTCGCGCCGGCCTGGACCGCCGCGCGCAGCGCCTCGTCCACCGCGGGCGGGCTGTCCACGTTGATGGCCAGCATCGTGCCGCGGAAGTCCGCGGCCGGGTTGGGCGGTGGCTGGCGCGGGGGCAACCCGGCGTCCGCCGTGATGTCGTCGGTCGACACCAGGGACAGCAGGCCGCCGGCCGTGTGGAAAAAGCTGACCACCCCGGGCACCGAGGCGTTCGACAGCCGCCAGCCGAGCGACTCGTAGAACTCGGTCGCGCGGGCCACGTCGGCCACGCCGAGGGTGGCCAGGCTGACTCGGGCAGGAACGGACATGGCAGGAAGTCTGCCACTTGCCCGATCTTGCCCGGGTCGTGCCCTGGGCGCAGATCGTGAAGTTGCCGGGGTCTTCCGCCGCGGGTGGACTCAGAAGGTGTGTTCCTCGGCCGGGAACACCCCGCCGCGGACCTCGTCGGCGAACTGCCTGGTGGCTTCGGTGAGGATGCCGGACAGGTCCGCGTAACGCTTCACGAAGCGCGGCGCCTTGCCGTCGCGCAGCCCGGCCATGTCCTGCCAGACCAGCACCTGCGCGTCCGTGTCCGGGCCCGCGCCGATGCCGACCGTCGGGATGGTCAGCTCCTTGGTGATCTGCTTGGCCACCTCGCCCGGCACCATCTCCAGCACCACCGCGAACGCGCCGGCCTCGGCCACCGCGCGGGCGTCGGCGATGACCTCCTCGGCGTCGCTGCCCCGGCCCTGCACGCGGTAGCCGCCGATGGTGTGCTCGCTCTGCGGGGTGAAGCCGATGTGCGCCATGACCGGGATGCCGGCGCCGGTGACGGCCCGGATCTGCTCGGCGACGCGGCGGCCGCCCTCCAGCTTCACCGCGTGCGCGCCGCCCTCCTTCATGAACCGGACGGCCGTGCGCAGCGCCTGCACCGGGCCCTCCTCGTACGAGCCGAAGGGCAGATCCGCGACGATCAGGGCGGTCGTCGTCGCGCGCACCACCGCGCGTACCAGGGGAAGCAGCTCGTCCGCGGTGACCGGGAGGGTCGTCTCGTAGCCGAACACGTTGTTGGCCGCGGAGTCACCGACCAGCAGGACCGGCACGCCGGCCCGCTCGAAGAGCGCGGCCGTGTACTGGTCGTAGGAGGTCAGCATGGGCCAGCGGTCGCCGCGCTCCTTGGCCGCGAGCAGGTCGCGGGTGCGGACGCGGCGGGTGGCCGGGCCGCCGTACAGCGTGGGGATCTCGGACATCGTCGTCTCCTTCCCTCGAGGCCGCGGTGTGCGGTCCCCGGGTATGACCAGATCGTCGCACCCGGGCGGCGGCCCCGGAGAGGGTTGAGTGGAACCCGTCACACCCCTTCGCGGAAGCGGTTGGTGATCGGCAGGCGCCGGTCGCGGCCGAACGCCTTGATGGAGATCTTGGTGCCGGGGGCGGACTGCCGGCGCTTGTACTCGGCCAGGTCCACCATCCGCAGCACCCGGTCCACCAGGGCGGCGTCGTGGCCGGCGGCGATGAGGTCGTCGCGGCCCCGGTCGCCGTCGATGTAGCCGGCCAGGATCGCGTCCAGCACCTCGTAGTCGGGCAGCGAGTCGCTGTCCACCTGGCCCGGCCGCAGCTCCGCGCTCGGCGGCTTGACGATCGAGTTCTCCGGGATGGGGGAGTCGGCCCGGGTGTTGCGCCAGCGGGCCAGCTTCCACACCATCGTCTTCGGCACGTCCTTGAGCGGGTTGAAGCCGCCCACCGAGTCGCCGTACAGGGTCGAGTAGCCGACCGCCAGCTCGCTCTTGTTGCCGGTGGTCAGCACCAGGTGGCCCTCCTGGTTCGACAGCGCCATCAGGATCACGCCGCGGACCCGGGCCTGCAGGTTCTCCACCGCCAGCCCGGACAGCGACAGGTTGGCCAGGAAGCTGTCGACCATCGGCTGGATCGGCTCGCTGCGGTAGTCCAGGCCGGTGCGCTTGGCCAGATCGGCCGCGTCGTCGCGGGAGTGGCCGGAGGAGTAGCCGCTGGGCATCGAGACGCCCACCACCCGCTGCGGGCCGAGCGCGTCGACGGCGATCGCGGCGACCACGGCCGAGTCGATGCCGCCGGACAGGCCCAGCACGACCGAGCGGAAGCCGTTCTTCTCCACGTAGTCGTGCAGGCCCAGGGTGAGCGCCGACCAGATCTCGGCCTCGTCGGTGACCCGCTCGGCGATGCCGCCGGACGCGGGGCCGCCGGTCAGCGGGCGCAGCTCACCGGCGACGGTGACCCGCGTGACCGCCATGTCCTCCGGCAGCCGCTCCTCCACCTCCGGGGCGGGCACGTCCGGACCGGGCTCGTTCTCCACCGCGTCCGCCGCCGGCAGGGTCAGGTCGTGCACCAGCAGCTCGGTGGTGAACTGCCCGGCCCGGGTGAGCAGGTCGCCCTGCGCGGTCACGATCATCGAGTCGCCGTCGAAGACCAGCTCGTCCTGGCCGCCGACCGTGTTCACGTACGCGATCGTCGCGCCCGCCTCCGCCGCCCGGCGCCGGACCAGCGGCAGCCGGACGTCGTCCTTGTTCAGCTCGTACGGCGAGGCGTTGATGTTGACAACCAGCCCGACCCCGGCCCTGCGGGCGGCGGCGAACGGGCCGCCGGCCTGCCACAGGTCCTCGCAGACGGTGAGCGCCACGTCGACGCCGCCGAGGCGCACGACCGTCAGCGAGTCGCCCGGCTCGAAGTAGCGGTCCTCGTCGAAGACGCCGTAGTTGGGCAGGTGGTGCTTGAAGTAGGTGGCGGCGATCCCGCCGCCGAACAGCAGCGCGGAGGCGTCCCGCCGGCCGCCGCCGGGCACGGCGTCCGCGCTGGTCGGCGCGGGGCCGTCGGCGTCGACGTAACCGACCACCACGGCGACGTCGGCCAGGCCGTCGGCGGCCAGGTCGGCGGCGAGGGTACGCAGCGCCGCCCGCGACGCCCGCACGAACGAGTCCCGGAAGACCAGGTCCTCGATGGGGTAGCCGGTGAGCATCATCTCCGGGAAGGCGACCAGCTGGGCGCCGGCGTCCGCGGCCACGCGGGTCCAGTGCCGGACGGCGGCGGCGTTGCCGGGGATGTCCCCGACCGTGGAGTTCACCTGGGCAAGGGCGACGCGCAACGTGGGCATGACGTTATTCTTCCCCAGCGCCGACCAGACATGTAGCGGGCTCACCCGGGGCGGGCCGGGAGCGATGGTCAGCGTAATCTCGGCGTAACGGGACCGGGAGACACTGGGCGCCGGCAAGTACGAGGGGTTGACGTGGACCGACAGCAGGAGTTCGTGCTTCGTACGCTCGAAGAGCGCGACATCCGTTTTGTCCGGCTTTGGTTCACCGACGTGCTCGGCACGCTCAAGAGCGTGTCCGTGGCGCCCGCCGAGCTCGAGTCCGCCTTCGAGGAGGGCGTCGGCATCGACGGCTCGGCCATCGAGGGCTTCGCCCGCGTCTCCGAGTCCGACATGGTCGCCATGCCCGACCCCACCACGTTCCAGGTCTTCCCGTTCGAGGGCGGCGTCAGCGGCGAGAGCGCCCGGATGTTCTGCGACATCCTGCTGCCCGACGGCAGCGCGGCCTGGGCCGACCCGCGCCACGTGCTGCGCCGGATGCTGGCCAAGGCGGCCGAGAAGGGCTTCACCTTCTACACCCACCCCGAGGTCGAGTTCTTCCTCGTGCAGGACGGCCCGCTGGACGGCTCGGTGCCGGTCCCGGTCGACGGCGGCGGCTACTTCGACCACACCACGCACTCGGTGGCGCGCGACTTCCGCCGCCAGGCCGTGCTGGCGCTGGAGCGGATCGGCATCTCGGTGGAGTTCAGCCACCACGAGGTCGCCCCCGGCCAGCAGGAGATCGACCTGCGGTACGCGGACGCGCTCACCACGGCCGACAACATCATGACGTTCCGGCACGTCGTCAAGGAGGTCGCGCTCTCCCAGGGCGTGCGCGCGACGTTCATGCCGAAGCCGTACACCGACCAGCCGGGCAGCGGCATGCACACCCACCTGTCGCTGTTCGAGGGCGAGCGCAACGCCTTCCACGACGGCGAGGACCCGCTCAAGCTGTCCAAGACGGCCCGCGCGTTCATCGCCGGCCTGCTCGTGCACGCCCGGGAGTACACCGCGGTCACCAACCAGTGGGTCAACTCCTACAAGCGGCTCTTCCCGATGCAGCTGCCGGACCGGATCACCGAGTCGCCGGCGTTCGTGAGCTGGGGCGCCCTGAACCGGTCGGCGCTGGTGCGGGTGCCCGCCTTCGGCAAGCCGAACTCCGCGCGCGTCGAGGTGCGCTCCATCGACTCGGCGACCAACCCGTACCTGGCCTTCGCGGTCATGCTGGGCGCCGGCCTCAAGGGCATCGAGGAGGGCTACGAACTGCCCCCGGGCGCCGAGGACGACGTCTGGTCGCTCTCGCCGGCCGAGCGCAAGGCGATGGGTTACGAGGCCCTGCCGGAGAACCTCGCCGAGGCGATCGACGTGATGGCCAAGTCGGAGCTGATCCCGGAAGTGCTCGGCGAGCACGTCTTCGACTTCTTCCTGCGCAACAAGCGCCAGGAATGGGAGCAGTACCGGCGCGAGGTGACCCCGTACGAGCGCCAGCGGTATCTCGGCGCGCTCTGATTTCCACAATCGGCCCGGCGGTGGATCACCGGAGTGCGCTGGTCCGATACGGTGCCCTCTGACGTCGTGACGAGGGAGAAGCCGTGCTGGAAGATCTGCTTGAGGGTGCCGGGCGCAGCATTGTGTTCGGTCTGGTCGGGATCGGGCTGATGGCCGTCGGCTTTCTGCTGATCGACCTGCTGACCCCGGGCAAACTGCGGGACCTGATCTGGGTGGAGCGCAACCCGAACGCCGCCCTGCTGCTGGCGGCCAACCAGCTGGGCATCGCGGCGATCGTCTTCACGGCGATCTTCACCAGCTACCAGGAGTTCGGCCGGGGCCTGGCCTCCACGGCCATCTTCGGCCTGCTCGGCATCGCCGTGATGGCCATGGCCTTCCTGGTGCTGGACTGGATGACCCCCGGCAAGCTGGGCGAGGTCATCTGCACCCCGGACCGGCACCCCGGCGCCACGGTCAGCGCGGCCTCGCACTTCGGCGCGGCGCTGATCGTCTGCGCCTGCATCGCCTGACGGAAGCCGCGGGAGCCGCCGGCCGGCGCCGGCGGCTCCACATGGTCAGGATCCGGGGGTACGCCCGAAGCTGCTGATCGCGGTGCTGCCGTCCCGCCGTACCCGCGGCAGGTCCTCGATGATCGCGGCCGCGGCCATGATGACCGGGATCGCCGCGAGCTGGGCCACCGCCCGGACATGTCCGAGCGGGATGGTGGCGAGCACGGCCGCCGCCGCCACGACCCGGTGCGGCCAGCCCGCGAGGCCCAGCCGGCGCAGGAAACCGGCGTGCCCCAGCTGGTAGAGCGCCACCCCGCCGCCGAGCGCGACCGCCTCGCCCCAGTGCAGCGGCTCGAAGGCGTGCCCGACGGTCTTCTTGATGCCGACCGCGAGCACCACCACGCCCAGCAGCATCACGTAGTGCGCGTAGCCCCAGCCGTCCAGCGCCAGCCGCGCCCGCCGGCGCGGATCCGCCGTGCCGGCCAGCACGTGCTCGGACCGCTCGTCGTCGCCGGCGAAGTAGATCCACCACAGGTAGTAGGCGACGCACAGGCCGAGGACCGCCACCAGGATCGCGGCGCCGTCCAGGCGCACGCCGCGGAAGCCCAGCCCGATGGCCACGATCGACTCGCCGATGGCCACGATCATCACCAGGCCGTGCCGCTCCACGAAGTGCCCGGCCAGGATCGAGTGCATCTCGATGCGGTGCAGGTAACCCGCCGCGATCTGCACCAGCGGCGCCGCGACCCAGCACAGGTGCCGGTACGGCTCGGGCAGCAGCCCGCCGGCCAGCACCAGCAGGGCGGCCAGGATGTTGAGCGGGGCCAGCTGCCGCATGGCCGTGCGCGCGCCGGGACCGGCCTGCAGGAACAGCGCCGAGTGGACCAGGTTGACGACGAGATAGCTGACCCCGAAGAGCCAGCCGTAGGCGCCGAAGGCCTCCGGCACCGCCAGCGCCATCACCAGGAAGCCGGCCATCCCGGCCAGCAGCAGGGTCCGCCGGGTGGTGCTGGTCGGGGCGACGGCGTTGGTCAGCCAGGCGTAGCCGGAGTACATCCACCAGATGACGAAGAGCATCAGCAGCACGTCGCCCAGGGTCGCCAGGGTGACGTGCTCGGCCAGCGTCTCGGTCAGCTGCGTGATCGTGAAGACGAAGACCAGGTCGAAGAAGAGCTCCAATGTCGACACCCGGACCCCGGACCCGGTCGGTGCGACGGCTTCTGGCTCGGACATGCCGGCAGCCTAGGGTGCCGCGGCGCGCCCTGACGAGCGCGATTCCCGCCCCGTCGGCGATGATGCCCGCGTGACCATCACCCTCGAGCCCGTGACCGCCGCCAACTGGCGCGCCTGCGCCGCGCTCACCGTGCACCCCGAGCAGCGGGAGTTCGTCAGCGCCGTCACGCACTATCTCTGCCTGTGCCACTACGGCGGTCTCTGGCAGCCGCTCGCCGCCGTCCGCGACGCGGAGGTCGTCGGCTTCTGCATGTGGGCGGTCGACGACGACGGCAGCCGGTGGATCGGCGGGGTCGTGGTGGACGCCGCCCGGCAGCGCACCGGGGTCGGCCGGGGCATGATCCGGGCGCTGACGCAGCGGCTGGCCGCCGAGCCGGGCTGCGTGAACGTCGCGCTCAGCTACGTGCCGGAGAACAAGGCCGCCCGCGCGCTCTACGCCTCGCTCGGTTTCGTCGAGACCGGGGAGCTGGAGGACGACGAGATCGTGGCCCGCTGGACGGGACCGTGACGGCCGGCCGGCTCACCAGGAGCCGGTGAAGAACGCCAGCAGCGCCGGCGCCGGGTCCGCGGCCGTACCCGTGTTCGCCGCCGCGATGACGATCACCAGCACCGACATCACCCCGGCGAGCACGCCGAACGACCGAAGCAGGCGCCGCATCCGGCGGTCGGTCCCGGCGCGCGCCGATCGGCGCCACACCACCACGCCGGCGCCGGCCAGGACGACCGCCACCAGCGCGGCGACCAGCGCGAGGGCCAGGTGGTACCGCGCGAAGTCGCTGATCATCGCGTCGAGGGCGGGCGGGGTGGGGCCGCCACCGCTCGTCGCGCCGGCCAGCCGCTGCCTGATCTGCTCCGCCGTGGCGTCGTCGGGCAGCATCGGCAGCAGCGAGGCGAACGGCGCCGCGGCGCCCTGGATGTTGGCCATCAGCACCGCGGTGGCGAACAGCGTGAGCGCGGTGACCAGGAAGCCGGCCGCGGCCAGGGCGGCCCGGCGTCCCGCGCCGAGCCCCCCGGCGCGCAGGAACGCCTGCCCGAGCCGTACCCCGAGCGCGACGAGCACGGCCAGCAGCAGCGCCGCGATGACGGCCTTGGCCACGTGGTACCGGAACCAGTAGTCCACGACCCGCTCCAGGCCCGGGGCGAAGCGCCGGTCGCCGGCCCGCCAGTACTCGGCGAACGCGCCGCGCAGCGCCCCGGCCAGCTCGCGCCGGTCGGCGAAGCCGCCGCCCGGCCCGAGCGCGGCCAGCGGGCGCGGGGCGACGACGAAGGCGACGGCCAGCGCCGCGGCGAGCACCGCCAGCGCGCCACCGGAGTGGCCGGCGGATCGGGACAGACCTGCGGGAAGGCGCACGGACATCTCCTTCGGCTCGGCGGCAGCGTAGCCAACGCTGTCATCCGGAACGGGTGGGCCGGCGTTCGATGTCGGTCCCACCCGATAGCCTCGGAGCGTGGGCACAGCACTGGTGATCGAGAACGACCCGTCCGACGACCTCCGCCGGCTCGGCGAATGGCTGACCGAGGCCGGCCTGGAGCTGACCGTCGTGCGCCCGCACGCGGGCGAGCCGCTGCCGGAGACGCTGGCGGGGCACGCGGCCCTGATCGTGCTGGGCGGCGACCAGAGCGCCTATCCCACCGCCGCCGGCGACCCGGGCGCGCCCTGGTTCCCCGCGGTGGAGGGGCTGCTGCGCAAGGCCGTCCGTCACCACGTGCCCACGCTCGGCGTCTGCCTGGGCGGGCAGCTGCTGGCCACCGCGCACGGCGGCCTGGTCGAGCGCAGCACCTCCGGGCCGGAGATCGGGCCCGGGCTGGTCGGCCGGCGCGACGCCGCGGACGGCGACCCGCTGTTCAAGTACGTGCCGCTGCTGCCCGACGTGGTCCAGTGGCACAGCGACGAGATCACCGAGCTGCCCATCGGCGCCGTCCTGCTGGCCGCCTCGTCGCGCTACCCGCACCAGGCGTTCCGGCTCGGCGACCGGGCCTGGGGCCTGCAGTTCCACATCGAGTGCGACGCCGCCATGATCGCCGACTGGACCCGGACGGACGTGGCCGCGCTCGACGAGCTCGGGTACGACCCGGAGGCCGTGGTCGCGGCCACCGCCGAGGTGCTGGCCGACGTCGAGGAGGTCTGGCAGCCGTTCGCGGCGCGGTTCGCCGCGCTCGCCCTCGGCACCCTGCCCGACGCGGACATCCCCAACCCCGGCACGATCCGCACCCTGCCGCTGCTGGGGCAGTAGGCGTGACCGCCTGCGCCGCCGTCCGCCGCCGGACGCCGAAGGAGGGCAGAGCATGACCAGGCCCAGCCGGCTGGCCCGGTACGGCTTCGCCGACAACGGCACCCGCGCGGCCGACCTGCTCGGCCCGGACGGGCTGCGGCTGTGGGACGTCGAGGCGCAGGCCCCGGTCGACACCGACGCGGGCGAGCTGCTGCACGCCCTGTCCCGGGCGGCCGATCCCAATCTCGCCCTGCGGCAGCTGCACCGGATGGTCGACGCGGTGGTCCGGGCCGCCCAGCGGGTCAACGGCGGGCCGGTGACCGGCCCCGGCGGCGAGATCGTCGACAGCCCGGCCGCCGACGCGGTGCTGCACGCCCTCTACACCGACGCCGGGCTGCGACGCCGGCTGATCGCGGTGCTCGGCGCCTCGTCCGCGCTGGGCGATCACCTGGTGGCCAACCACGACCAGTGGCGCGTGCTCGCCACCGGCAAGACCGGCCTGCCGCCGAACGCGGAGGGGCACCTGGAGTTCGGCGACTCGACGGGGGAGGGCCCGCCGACCGTCCCGCTGCTGCGCACGGCGTACAGGATCGCCCTGCTGCGCATCGTCGCGGCCGACCTGACCGGCGGGCGGGGGCTCGAGCCGACCATGGCCGCGCTGTCCCGGCTGGCCGACGAGACGCTCGCGGCGGCGTACGCGATCGCGGTCGCCGGGCTGCCCGCCGGCACCGCCCGGCCGCGGCTCGCGGTCGTCGCGATGGGCAAGTGCGGCGGCTACGAGCTCAACTACGTGTCCGACGTGGACGTCATCTTCGTCGCCGCGGCCGACGAGGACCTCGGCGCGGGCACCACCGTCGCGGCCCGGCTCATCGAGGTGTGCGGGCAGGTGGCCTGGCCGGTCGACGCCGCGCTGCGCCCGGAGGGCAACCGCGGCCCGCTGGTCCGCACCCTGGCCAGCCACCAGGCGTACTACCGGCGCTGGGCCCGCACCTGGGAGTTCCAGGCGCTGCTCAAGGCCCGGCCGGCCGCCGGCGACCTGGAGCTGGCGGCCGAATGGCTGGACGACCTGGCCCCGCTGGTCTGGCACGCCGCCGAGCGGCCCGAGGCGGTCGACGACGTCCGCGACATGCGCCGGAAGATCATCGACAACGTGCCGGCCCGCGAGGTGGACCGCGAGATCAAGCGGGGCCCCGGCGGCCTGCGCGACATCGAGTTCGCGGTGCAGCTGCTCCAGCTCGTGCACGGCCGGATCGACGAGACGCTCCGCGAGCCGGGCACGCTGCCCGCGTTGCGCGCGCTGGTCGCGGGCGGTTACGTGGGCCGCGAGGACGGCGAGACGCTGCTGCGCGGCTACCGCTTCCTGCGCAGCGTCGAGCACCGGCTGCAACTGCAGAACCTGCGGCGTACGCACACCGTGCCGGACGATCCGAAGGCGCTGCGCTGGCTCGCCGCCGCCCTCGGCTACAAGGCGGTGGGCGGGCGCGACGCGGTGGAGGCGTTCCGCTCCGACTGGGTCGGGCACGCCGCGCACGTCCGCCGGCTGCACGCCAAGCTGCTCTACCAGCCGCTGCTGGAGGCGGTGGCCCGGGTGCCGGCCGAGGCGCTGCGGATGACGCCGGAGTCGGCCGGTCGCCGCCTGGAGATCCTCGGCTTCGCCGACCCGGCCGGGGCCCTGCGCCACCTGCAGGCGCTCACCGGTGGGGTGAGCCGCACGGCCGCGATCCAGCGCACGCTGCTGCCGATGCTGCTGCAGGATTTCGCCGACGGGCCCGAGCCGGACCGGGGCCTGCTCAACTACCGGCACGTCTCGGAGAAGCTGGGCACCACCCCCTGGTACCTGCGGCTGCTGCGCGACGGCGGGCCGGTCGCGCGCCGGCTGGCCCGGGTGCTCAGCCTGTCCCGGTACGCCACCGACCTGCTCACCCGCGACCCGGAGGCGCTGCGGCTGCTCGCCGACGACGCCGAGCTCCAGCCGCGCCCCCGCGACGTGCTGCTGGACGGCTTCGTCGCCGCCGCCGACCGGCACCTGCGCGACGGCGCCGACGCGACCAAGGCGATCACCGCCGTGCGCGCCCTGCGCCGCCGCGAGCTGTTCCGGCTGGCCTGCGCCGACATCCTGAGCCGGGCCGGCGAGCTGGCCCCGGCCCACCCGCTGGACGTGCACGCCATCGGCATCGCGCTCTCCGACGTCACCGACGCGACGCTCGGCGCGGCGCTGCACGCCGCGCGCCGGGTGCACCCCGGCCCGGCCGGGCTGCGCTTCGCGGTGATCGGCATGGGTCGGCTCGGCGGGTACGAGATGAGCTACCCCTCCGACGCCGACGTGCTGTTCGTCTACGCCCCGCCGCCGGGCATGTCCGACGGCGAGGCCAGCGCCTCCGCCCACGCCATCGCCGAGGAGATGCGGCGTACCCTCGGCGCCCCCGCGCCGGATCCGCCGCTGGGCGTCGACGCCGACCTGCGCCCCGAGGGTCGCCAGGGCCCGCTGGTGCGCAGCCTGAACGCGTACGCGCAGTACTACGCCCGCTGGTCGAAGGTCTGGGAGTCGCAGGCGCTGCTGCGGGCCCGGTTCGTGGCCGGCGACGCCGACCTGGGCGGCGAGTTCGAGCGGCTGGCCGACACGATGCGCTACCCCAGCGGCGGCCTGACCCGCGAGCAGGTCGTCGAGATCCGGCGGATCAAGGCGCGGGTGGAGACCGAACGGCTGCCCCGGGGCGCCGACCCGAACACGCACACCAAGCTGGGCCGCGGCGGGCTCGCCGACGTCGAGTGGGCGGTGCAGCTGCTGCAACTGCGGCATGCGTACGCGCTCCCGGCGCTGCGGATGACCCGCACGCTGGAGGCGCTGCACGCGGAGCTGCAAGCGAAGCTGGTCGACAAGGTGGACGCGGCGGCGATGACCGCGGGCTGGACGCTGGCCGCCCAGGTCCGCAACGCGCTGACCCTGGTCCGCGGCCGCCCGACCGACCAGCTGCCGCGGCACGGCGCCGAGCTGGCCGGGGTGGTGCTGCTGCTCGGCGGCGGCGACCCGGGCGAGTTCGTCGACCGCTACCTGCGCCTGACCCGGCGGTCCCGCGCGGCGATGGAGCGCGTGCTCGATGCCTGAGGAGCACCGGCGCGGGCCCCTGCGGGTGCTGGCGCCGACGCTCGGCGCGTCCGTGCTGCTGTCGGTGGCGTACCTGCTCGCGCCGGCCATGGGCACCGACCTGGCCGCCCAGCAGGCCCGCGCGGAGTTCTTCGCCGGCCACGGCTGGGCGCCCGTCGACTTCGGCTGGTACGGCGGGGTCGGCCAGTTCGGCTACAGCCTGCTGACGGCGCCGCTCGGGGCGCTGATCGGGATGCGACTGCTCGGCGCGCTCGCGTCGGTGGCCGCGTCGGTGGCGTTCGGGTGGCTGCTGTGGCGCACCGGGGTGCGACGGCCGGTGGTGGGCGCGCTGGCCGGGGTGCTGGTGTTCGCGGCCAATCTGGTGAGCGGGCGGGTCACGTTCGCGGTCGGGCTGGCGCTGGCGTTGGCGGCCCTCTGCGCGGCCGCCGCGGCGCTGCCCTATCCCGGCTCCCCGCCGGCCGGGCGGGCTGATCCGGCGCCTCCGCCGGCCGGGCGGGCTGATCCGGCGCCCCCGCTGGCCGGGCGGGCTGATCCGGCGCCCCCGCTGGCCGGGCGGGCTGATCCCGCGCCTCCGCCGGCCGGGCGGGACGATGTCGCGCTCCCGCTGGCCGGGCTGGACGACGCCGGGCATCCCCGCTCGGCCTGGCGACGGCGTGCCCTCGTGGCCGCGGTTTTCCTGCTGAGCGCCCTCGCCACCTGGGCCAGCCCGGTGGCCGGCCTCTTCGCCGGCCTGGCCGGCGCGGCCGTGCTGCTGACCGCCCCGGTGGGCGCCGCCCTCCGCGCCGGCTCCCGTGTCGCCTCCCGCGCCGGTCTCCGGTCCTGGCGCCCCGATGGCCGCTGGCCGCAGGCGCTGAGCCTGTGCCTCGGCCCCGTCCTGGCCCTCGCGCCGATGGCCGTGCTCTTCGGCAACGGCGGCCGGCAGCCCTTCACCGCCGAGTCCATGAAGATCCACATCGCGCTGGCCGTGGTGGTCGTCCTCGTCGTGCCGCGCCGGCTGCCCGCCGTGCGCATCGCCGGCGCGCTGACCGTCGTGCTCCTGCTCGGCGCCTTCTACCTGCCCAGCCCGATCGGCTCCAACGCCCTGCGCCTGCCGATGCTGTTCACGATCCCGGTGCTGGCCGCGGTGGCCGAGCTGGGCCGGGTCCGCCTGGCGTTGCTGCTGGTGGCCGTCTGGTGGTGGCAGCCGTTCCTGGTCGCCGGCGACCTGGGCCGGGCCGGCTCGCCCGAGTCCCGCCCGGCGTTCCACCGCTCGCTGGTCGCCGAGCTGGCCGGCCGGGCGCCGGGCCGGATCGAGGTGGTCCCCCTGCGGGATCACTGGGAGTCCGTGTACGCCGCCGCGCGGGTGCCCCTGGCCCGCGGCTGGGAGCGTCAGGTCGACACCGACCGCAACGCCCTGTTCTACGGCGACGAGCTGACCCCGCAGCAGTACGTCGCCTGGTTGCGGGCCAACGCGGTGTCCTACGTCGCCATCGCCCCCGGCGCGGTGCCCGACCGGTACGCCCGCGCCGAGGCCGCCCTGGTCCAGCAGGGCCTGCCCGAGCTGCGCCCGGTGTGGCAGGACGGCACGTGGCGGCTCTACGAGGTCACCGGCGCCCAGCCCCTGGTGTCGTCGCCGGCCCGGTTGCTGCGCAGCGACCGCGGCGGGGTCGAGCTCGGCGTCCCGGCGCGCGGGGACGTGCTGGTGCGGGTGCGCTGGTCCCGCTGGCTGACCGTGGCCGGGGCCGGCGCCTGCCTGACCGAGGGACCGGACGGCTGGACCGTGCTGCGGGTGGCCGTGCCGGGCGACTACCGGCTGACCAGTTCCCTGCGCCCCGCCGCGAAGTGCTGAGCCCGGCCGGCCCGGCCGGGGCCGGTACGCTGGCGCGCATGCCACGGTCACGAGGGGTCCCCGCGAGGCCGGTGTCATGATCCAGGGGCTGCTGGCCCGCCCCGCGTTCCTGCGATGGCTGGGCCTGGCCGGTGCCGTGTGCTGTGCCGTCGACGCGTTCCTCTACGGCGCTGCCCCGTTCATCCGGCGCAACGTCAACGTGGTGACGGTGTTCCGCGAGCCCGCCGGCCCGCTCGTCCTGCTGCTGTGGTTCGGCGGCCTCGCCGCGCTGTGCGTCGCCTGGTGGTACGGCCGGCGCCTGCTGGGCCGCGGCCTGCTGTCCACCCGGTGGATCCTGACCACGGCCGCGCTGTGGTCGGCGCCGATGCTCGTGGTGCCGCCGCTGGCCAGCCGCGACCTTTACGCCAACGCCTGCCAAGGGGCGCTGGTGCACGCCGGGCTGAACCCGTACCTGGTGGGTGTCTCGGCCCAGCCGTGCCCGTGGCTGGACTCGGTCTCGGTGGTGTGGCGCGACACGCCCACCCCGTACGGGCCGGTCTTCCTGGTGCTGGCCGGGCTGGCCGCGGCGTTCGGCTCGCAGCTGGCCGCCCTGGTCGCCTTCCGGGTGCTGGCGGTGCTGGGCGTCGTCGCGATCGCGGCCGGCCTGCCCGTGCTGGCGCGCCGGGTGGGCGCGCCCGTCGACCGGGCGCTGTGGCTGGTGCTCTGTTGCCCGCTGGTGCCGGTGCATCTGATCGGCGGCGGGCACAACGACGCGCTCACGGTGGCGTTCATGGTGGCCGGCTTCGCCGTCCTGGCCGGCCCGCCGAAAACCGGAGGCATCCCGGCGGCCGAGCCGGCGCCGAGCGGGACAGTGGCGGCGGCCGAGCCGGTGCCCAGCGGGGGAGTCTCGGCGCCCGAGCCGGTGCCGAGCGGGGGAGTGGCGGCGGCCGAGCCGGTGCCCAGCGGGGCAGCCTCGGCGGCCGAGCCGGTGCCGAGCCGGGCAGTGCCGGCCGCGGGATCGCCGCCGAGTGGGAGTGCGCCGCAGGACGCGGATGCCGCGGCGGGCGGGAGCGCGCGGAAGGGCTGGGGCACGCTGGTGGCCGGCGGCGTCCTGCTCGGTCTCGCCGTCTCCATCAAGATCACCATCGGGGTCGTCCTGCCGTTCGCGGCGCTGCTCGCCGTGGGCGGGCTGCGCGCCGCCGGCTGGGCCGGCCTGCTGCGGCGCGGCGGCGTCGTCCTGGCCGCCGCCCTGGCCGTCCTGGTCGCCGGCTCGTACGCCTCCGGGCTGGGCCTGGGCTGGCTGACCGCGCTGTCGGGCGCGGGGGAGTCGGTCAACTGGTCGTCGCCGCCGACCGCCGTCGGTCTCGCCGTGGAGGCGGCCGGCCGCTGGTTCGGCGCCGACCTGGCGGTGGTGCCCGTGGTCCGGGCCGTCGCGCTGGTGCTGCTGGCGGTCGTGCTGGTCGTCGTCCTGTGGCGCTTCCGGGACCGGGATCCGCTGGTCGGCGCGGGGCTGGCGCTGCTGGCCGTCATCTTCTTCGCGCCGATCACCCAGCCCTGGTATCTGATCTGGCCGCTGGCGCTGTTCGCGGCCGGCACCGCCCGGGTCCGCTGGCTGGCCGGGACGGTGGTGTTCGCGATGATCACCATCCTGCCTGAGGGGACCGGCGTGTTCCGGCCGCTGGGCGTGCCGATGTCCTTCGCGATGATCGTTCTCATCGGCTGGGTGGTCCGCCGCTCGGTGTCCTGGCTGCGCGGCGACGAGCTGGTGGCCGCCGCGTGAGGGTGGTCCGGTGGGGTGGCCTGGCCGGCAGCGTGCTGGTCGGGGTGGCCGCGTACCTCGGCGGCTCGCCGTACGCCCGGGGGACCACGGTCACGCCCGGGACGATGCTCGCCGGTGAGCAGGGGGTGCTGCTGCCGCTGAGCTGGGTGCTCGGCCTGGCGGCGCTGCTGGCCGCGTGGTGGTTCGGGCGGCACCGGGTGCCGTCGGTCCGGTGGGCGCTGGTCACCGCCGGGCTGTGGGCGCTGCCGGTGCTGCCGATGTTGCCGCTGGGCAGCGAGGACATCTACTCGTACGCCTGCCAGGGCTTCGTGCAGCACGCCGGCGGCGACCCGTACGCGGGCGGCGTCCAGTCCTTCGGCTGCCCGTGGCTCGGCTCGGTGTCGACGACCTGGCGTACCTCTCCGGCCCCGTACGGTCCGCTCTTCCTGGTGCTGTCCGGCTGGGCCGTGGCGCTCGGCCAGACGCTGCCCGGAGTGATCGCCGGGCTGCGGATCATCGCGCTGGCCGGGCTGGGCCTGCTGGCGGCGGCCCTGCCGGTGCTGGCCCGCCGGGCCGGCGTGGAGCCGGCGCGCGCGGTGTGGATGGTGCTCGCCGGCCCGCTGGTGCTGATCCACCTGGTCTCCGGCGCCCACAACGACGCGCTGATGGTGGGCCTGATCGTCGCCGGGCTGGCGCTGGTCGCGTCCCGCCGGAGCCCGGGTTGGCTGGCCGCGCCCGGCGCGGTGCTCGGCCTGGCCGTCGCGGTCAAGGCGACCGCGGTCGTGGTGCTGCCGTTCGCGGTGCTGGCGGCGGTCGCCCCCGGTACGCCGCTGCGCGCGCTGTGGCGGCCGGCCGCGGCCATCGGTGGCGGTGCGGCGCTGGCCACGGTGGCGCTGTCGGTGCTGTCCGGGCGCGGGTTCGGCTGGGTGGCCGGCCTGCTGCGCAGCGGCGACACCGTGGCGTGGACCTCGCCGTCGACCGCCGTCGGGCTGACCGTGCAGCTCGCCACCGGCGCCGGCGCCGTCGGGGTGACCCGCGTCCTCGGCGTCGTGCTGCTGGTGGTCCTGCTCCCGGTCCTGTGGTGGCGCGCCCGCGCGGGCGGGGCGCTGCCGGGCGCGGGTCTCGCGCTGGGCGCGACCGTGCTCTGCGCGCCCGTCTTCCATCCCTGGTACGCGTTCTGGCCGCTGGCCGTGCTCGCCGCCACCGCCCCGGAGCGGCGCTGGGTGCTCGGCCTGGGCGCCCTCGCCGCCACCCTGACCCTGCCGGCCGGCTACAACTGGGCGTTGTTCACCCGCGTACCCGGGGCGATCGTGGTCACCGCCACGCTGGCCGGGCTGGCCGTCCGGCAGGTTCTCCGGCTTCGGCGTCGTAGGGTGGCCGCGTGACGCGCCGGGCCTGGACCATCGCCGCCGTCGCGGCCCTCGTCTCCGCCGTCGTCCTGTGGTGGAGTGCCGACCTGCACTTCTTCTTCGACTCGCGGGTCTACACGGGCGCGGTCCGGTACTGGTTCCGCGACGACGGCATGGTCTACGACTGGCTGGAGGACGGCACCCCGTACGGCTTCACCTATCCGCCGTTCGCCGGTCTGCTCATGGCCCCGATGGCGTTCCTGCCGTTCCCGCTGGTGCTGATCGTGGCCGGCGCGGCCACGATCGCCAGCACCGCCCTGGTCACCTGGTGGCTGGCCGGGCCGCTCATCCGGCGCTCGCCCTGGCCGCCCCGGCTGGCCGGCGCGCTCGCGGTGGCCCTCGCGCTGTGCTTCGAGCCGGTCCGCGAGACGTTCGGCTTCGGGCAGGTCAACACCCTGCTGCTCACGCTCGTCGTGGGTGACGTGCTGTTCGGCGTGGCCCGCGGCCGCCGGTGGGGCGGCATCGGCATCGGGCTGGCCACCGCGGTCAAGCTGACCCCGGGCGTCTTCATCCTCTACCTGCTCGTGACCGGGCGCTGGCGGGCGGCCGGCACGGCGATCGCGGCGGCCGCCGCGGCGACGCTGGTGGCCGCCGGCCTGTTCCCGGACGAGTCCCGGGAGTTCTGGACCGCCGCGCTGTGGGACACCAACCGGGTCGGCAACCTCGAGTACCTGTCCAACCAGTCGCTGCGCGGGCTGCTCGCCCGGCTGCCGCTGGACGCGGTGGAGGCCAAAGTCTGGCTGGTCTGCGTGCTGGCGACGCTCGGCTTCTGGGTCTGGCGGGTCCGCGCCGCCGCCCGGCGGGGCGACGACCTCGGCGGGCTGGCCCTGACCGGCCTGCTGGGCTGCCTGATCAGCCCGGTCACCTGGGTGCACCACTGCGTGTGGCTGCTGCCGGCGATCGTCCGGTGCGTCGACGCCGGGCTGTCCGGGCGGGACCGGCGGGCGCTGTGGCTGGGCGGTTCCGCGTACGTGGTGCTGACGTCCCGGCTCACCTGGGCGTGGGAGCACGGCCCGCGCCCGCCGCTCGCGCCGATCGGCAGCAACCTGTACGTCTGGTTCAGCCTCGCCCTGCTGGCCGGGATGCCGCTGGCCGCCCGGCCCGACCGCGGGGCGCCGCCCGAGCCGGCCCCGGGTCAGCCGGTGGCGCCCAGCCCGGTGGCGTCGACTGCGGTCGCCATCGTGACCCCGCCGCCCGAGCGGTAGGCCTCCTGGTAGCCCGCCTCGCCGAGGGTGGCCCGGGCCAGCTCGGCGATCCGGTCGGTGTCCGGCATCGACCGGTCGGGCGCGCCCCGGACGGCGTCGGCCGCCCCGAGCAGCATCGCGGCGCGGGCCGGGTCGCCGTCGCGCAGGACGTAGTCGGCCACCCCGACCAGCACCTGCGCCATCACCGGTGAGTCCCTCGACTCCGCGGCCAGCACGACCGCGGCCCGGTGCAGGTCGCGCGCCGCGGGCAGGTCCCCGGCGGCGGCCTCGATCAGCGCCTGCGCCGAGCGGGTCATGGCCTGGAACTGTGTCGCGTACGACCGCGCGTCGATCAGCTCGGCGGCCCGGGCCATCCGCCGGCGGGCCTCGTCCAGCGAACCCTCCTCGCGGGCGATCGACGCGTAGCCGTACTCCACGAAGGCCATCACCTCGCCGAAGCCGACCTCCTCGGCGGTCTCCCGGGCCTGCTTGAGCAGCCGGCGGGCCTCGGTCCGGTCGCCGGACAGCCACAGCTGGTGGGCCAGCTTCATCTCCAGCTGCGGCAGGTCCTCGCGGATGCCGACCTCGCGGACCAGCGCGATGGCCTCCCGCTGCCAGGTCACCGCGTCCTCGAAGTGGCCCTGGGCGGCCGCCATGTCGCCGAGCGCGCTGAGCGAGAAGCCGATGCCCCAGCGCTCGCCGATGGCCCGGAACCCGTCGAGCGCCTCGCGCAGCTCCGCCCGGGCCACGTCGGGGTTCTGCCCGAAGTTCAGCCGCAGCTGCGAGACGATCATCTTGGCGATCGCCCGCAGCCAGGGGTCCGGGTCGGTGAACAGCGGCTCGATGAGTTCCAGGCCGAGCACCAGCCGCCCGGACTGGAAGATCGCCGCGAGCGGTCGGAGCAGGCGCAGCACCGGGTGCCGGGCGTCCGGGCCGGCGCCGGCCTGCTCGGCCGCCAGGAACCACCCCTTGACCTCGTCCATCGTCGCGGCGCCCTCGAGCCCGTTCAGCGCGCAGTACGTGTAGGCCAGCGCCCGGTCCTCCGGCTCGCTCTCCCCGGTGAGCGCCAGCACCTCCCGGGCCAGCCCGCAGCCCTCGGCGCGGTGCCCGCGCAGCCACCAGTACCAGCCCAGCCGGGCGGTCAGCGCCGTCGCGGTCCGCGCGTCGCCGGCCGCGACCGCCGCCCGGACCGCGGCGTGCAGGTTGTCGTGCTCGACGGCCAGCCGGCGCAGCCAGCTCAGCTGATCGCCGCGGCGCAGTTCCGGCTCGGCGGCGCCGGCCAGCGCCAGCAGGTAGCGGGCGTGCGCGACGCGCAGCTGTTCGGTCTCGCCGGCCTCGGCCAGGCGTTCCAGGCCGTACTCGCGGATGGTCTCGAGCATCCGGTAGCGGTCCCCGGCCAGCACCAGCAGCGACTTGTCGACCAGCGCGCCGAGGAGGTCGACGTCCGCGCCGCAGACCTGTTCCACCGCGGTCACGTCGGCGCCGCCGTGGAAGACGGCGAAGCGCCGCCACAGCGCCCGCTCGTCGTCGTCGAGCAGATCCCAGCTCCAGTCGACGACCGCGCGCAGCGTCTGGTGCCGGGGCAGCGCGGTGCGGCTGCCGTTGGTGAGCAGCCGGAACCGGTCGGCCAGGCGGCCGGCCAGCACGTCGACCGGCAGCGTACGCAGGCGGGCGGCGGCCAGCTCGATGGCCAGCGGCATGCCGTCCAGGGCCCGGCAGATCCGCACCACCGGGCCGGTGGTCCGCGGATCGAGGGTGAAGCCGGGCCGGGCCGCGACCGCCCGGTCCAGCAGCAGGCGTACGGCCGGGAAGCTTGCCGCCTGGGCCTCGGTCGGGGGCAGCGCGAGCGGCTCGACCGGCCACAACTGCTCGCCCGCGATGCCCAGCGGCTCCCGGCTGGTGGCCAGCAGCCGCAGCCCCGGCGCGCCCCGCAGGACGGCGTCGGCGACGTCGGCCGCGGCGCCGATGAGGTGCTCGCAGTTGTCCAGGACCAGCAGCAGTTCCCGGCCGGCGAGCGCGTCCGTGAGCCGGGTCAGCGGCTCCACCGGCTCGCCGGCCGAGCCCCCGGGCACGTTGAGCACGAGCTGGCTGCGCAGCTTGAGCGCGGTGAGGATGGCCTGCGGCACCTCGGCCGGGTCGCTGATCGGGGCCAGCTCGACCCGCCACACCCCGTCCGGGTGGTCGGCCGTGAGGGCCTGCCCGGCCTCCACGGCGAGCCGGGTCTTGCCGCTGCCGCCGGGGCCGATCAGGGTGACCAGCCGGTGCGCGGCGACCAGCCGGCGCACCGTCCGCAGGTCGTGCTCGCGGCCGACGAAGCTGCTCACCTCGGCGGGCAGGTTGCCGCGGGCCGGCGAGTGCTGCCCGCGCAGCGTCTCCAGGTGCAGGGCGGCCAGCTCGGCGGACGGGTCCGCGCCGAGCTCGTCGGCCAGCTCGGCGCGGATCCGCTCGAAGAC
This sequence comes from Actinoplanes nipponensis, assembly GCF_016862275.1. Taxonomy (GTDB): domain Bacteria; phylum Actinomycetota; class Actinomycetes; order Mycobacteriales; family Micromonosporaceae; genus Actinoplanes; species Actinoplanes nipponensis. Next base: position 98,287 of record NZ_BOMQ01000054.1, read on the forward strand.
GGTCAGGGCCCGGCCGGGATGGCCGGCCGCGATCAACGCGCGCATCAGCAGGCCGGCCAGCGGCTCGTGCAGCGGATGCTCCGCGGCCAGGGTTTCCAGCTCACCCACCAGGTCGGCGTCGCCGCCGGCGCGCAACCGCGCCTCGGCCCGGGCCAGCCGGGCGGTCAGCCGCAGCTCGGCCAGGCGTACGGCCTCGGCCCGGGCCACGTCGGGGAACTCGGTGGGGCCCCGCCACAACGCGAGCGCCTCCTCGGGCCGGCCCTGCGCGACCAGCCGCGCGAAGCGGTGCGCGTCGACCCGGTCCGGGTCCAGATCCAGGCGGTAGCCGGACGGCGTGACCGCGATGGCCAACCCGGGCGCGGCGCGGCGCAGCCGGGAGATCAGCGCCTGCAGGGCGCCGGCGGCGCTGCCGGGCGGATCGGCGCCCCAGACCCCGTCGACCAGCCGGTCGGTGGAGACGGCCCGGCCGGCGTCGAGGGCGAGCAGGATCAGCAGGGTACGCAGCCGCGCGCCGGCGACCGGCACCGTCGTACCGGTGCCGGTGCGCAGCTCGACCGGGCCGAGCACCGCGATGTCCACGGTGTCGATTCTGCTCCACGGCGGCGAGCGGGTGCCCCGGCGGCCGGGGTCCGGCCGGCTGCTCGCCGTTCCGGGCCGGGTCAGAACCGCTTGGGCAGGGCCACGACGATCGAGCCGGCGGCGCGGTCGTGCAGGCCGCGGCGGTCGGCGTCCATGATCACGGCCGGGATCACCAGGGCCAGCAGGACGCCGCGCAGCAGGCCCCGCAGAATGCCGATGGCGCCGCCGTCGGCCGCGGACACCGCCCGCAGCCGGGCCAGGGCCATGCCGAGGGTCTGTCCGAACAGGCCGATGAAAAGCGCGTTGAACAGGATCAGCACGACCACGGGCGGCCACGCCACGATCCGCGGATCGGCGTAGAAGCTGGCGATGACCAGGCACAGCGCCCAGTCGATGAGCAGCGCGGCGAAGCGGCGGCCGAAGTTGGCGGGCTCCAGCTTCGCCAGGTCCAGGGCCGGCGCCTTCTCGGGGTTCGCGCGTGTCGCCACGAGACGAGGGTAGCTCTCGTTGCGCGGTTTCCGGCCCGCGGGCACCCGCGCGGCGTTAGGGTCCGGGGTGGTCGCGGGCGAATCGTGGACTCCGTAACACGGCGGAAACAATAGGGATACGCCTGGGCAACTCCGGGGCCATAGCGTCGCGACAGCCTAGCCTCGTGGCGGCTCACGCCGCCCCGGTTCGAAAATCATGTGCCAGGAGGACGTGTGTTCGCCAATCCCGAGGAACTCCTGCGATACCTCAAAGACGAGGACGTCAAGTTCGTCGACGTACGGTTCTGTGACCTTCCCGGCGTGATGCAGCACTTCAACATGCCGGTGGAATCGTTCGACGACAGTGTCGTGACCGACGGCCTCGCCTTCGACGGATCCTCGATCCGCGGGTTCCAGGCCATCCACGAGTCCGACATGATGCTGCTGCCGGACGTGACGACGGCCTTCGTCGACCCGTTCCGCATCCAGAAGACGCTGGCCCTGAACTTCTTCATCCACGACCCGTTCACCCGCGAGGCGTACTCGCGTGACCCGCGCAACGTGGCGAAGAAGGCCGAGACCTACCTGGCCTCCAGCGGCATCGCAGACACCGCGTACTTCGGCGCCGAGGCCGAGTTCTACATCTTCGACTCGATCCGGCACGAGACCGCCGCCCACCAGGCGTTCTACTACATCGACTCGATCGAGGGCGCCTGGAACTCCGGCAAGGACGAGGAGGGCGGCAACCGCGGCTACAAGACCGCGTACAAGGGCGGCTACTTCCCGGTCTCGCCGATCGACCACTACTCCGACCTGCGCGACGCGATGGTGCGCCGCCTGATCGACGTCGGCTTCACCGTGGAGCGCTCGCACCACGAGGTCGGCACCGCGGGCCAGGCCGAGATCAACTACAAGTTCTCGACGCTGCTGCACGCCGGCGACCAGATGCAGATGTTCAAGTACATCATCAAGAACACCGCCTGGGAGCACGGCAAGACCGCCACGTTCATGCCGAAGCCGCTCTTCGGCGACAACGGCTCGGGCATGCACACCCACCAGTCCCTGTGGCTGGGCGGCGAGCCGCTGTTCTACGACGAGACCGGCTACGCGGGCCTGTCGGACACGGCCCGCTGGTACATCGGCGGCCTGCTGCACCACGCGCCGTCGCTGCTCGCGTTCACCAACCCGACGGTCAACTCGTACCGCCGCCTGGTGCCGGGCTACGAGGCGCCGGTCAACCTGGTCTACTCCCAGCGCAACCGCTCGGCCTGCACCCGCATCCCGGTGACGGGCAGCAACCCGAAGGCCAAGCGCGTCGAGTTCCGCGTGCCGGACCCGTCGGGCAACCCGTACCTGAGCTTCTCGGCCCAGATGATGGCCGGCCTCGACGGCATCAAGAACAAGATCGAGCCCCCGGCCCCGATCGACAAGGACCTGTACGACCTGCCGCCGGAGGAGTGGGGCAGCGTCAAGCAGGTGCCGGGCTCGCTGGACGCGGTCCTGCAGTCGCTGGAGAACGACCACGAGTTCCTCACGGCCGGCGGTGTTTTCACCGACGACCTGATCTCGACGTGGATCGACTACAAGCGCGTCAACGAGATCGACCCGGTCCGGCTCCGGCCGACCCCGCACGAGTTCGAGATGTACTACAACGTCTGACCCGTTGGCTGCTGACGGCGGTCACGTCCGGCTCCATGCCGGCGTGGCCGCCGTTTCGCGTCCACCGAGGTCCGGCCGTTTACGCCCCTCGGCCATCCCGCGGTACGCCCGAATCCCCGGTAAAGCGGATGCACCGACCCACCGCCGGCCCTAGATTGCCCGGGTGGACCTCTCCCGTCTGGGCACGCCGACCGGTCCGATGATCCGGGTCCACGGCGGGTTCGCCAACCGGATGTACCGGCTCGACACCGACCAGGGGTCGTTCGCGGTGAAGGAGTTGAACCTCGTCGACCGCCGCTGGCCGTACCGCGCCGGGGACGTGTTCCGCTTCGAGCGGGCGGCCTTCGCCGCCGGCATCCCGATGCCGGAGCCGATCTCGGCCGGCCCCCACGCGCTCGTCCACCGGTGGGTCGACGGCGAGAAGCTGCCCGAGGCGCCCGTGCCGCCGGCGTACGCCTTCGAGATCGGTGAGATTCTCGCCCGCCTTCACGCGCTCGACGTCGCGTGGCCCCACGGCTCGGCCGAGGACCCGCCGCCACGGGACTGGCCCGAACTCGCCGAGCGGGCGACGGCGACCGGACAGCCCTGGGCCGCCGAACTCGCCTCCCAGGTCGGTACGTTTCTCGCCATCGCCGACTTCGTCGACACGTGCGAACGACCGGGCCCCGTGGTGCTGACCCACAAGGACATTCAGCCGTGGAACCTGCTTGTTCGTCGGGGCCGGCCGGTGGTGCTCGACTGGGAACTCTCGGGGATGCTCGACCTGGCCGGTGAGCTGGGCTCGACAGCGCTGAGCCTGGCGAAAGGCCCCGGCTTCGACGACATCAGGCCCGCCATCTTCCGCGCGGTGCTGGACGGCTACGTCGCCGGGGGCGGGGCGCTGCCGCCGCCGGGTCCGAGCTGGTTCGTGTTCATGGTCGGCGGCTGGCTGGGGCACACGAGGTGGAACATCCTGCGCTGCCTGGCCGGGGTCGAGGCCGGCACCGGGCCCGACCTCGCGCTGTCGCACGCGTCCGTGCGTGACGGCGTGCGCGGCCTGCCCGAACTGTTCGGGCGACTGCCCGAGCTCGAGGCGCTGGTCAGATAACCGCGTAACGTGCACGGGGTGGACATCATCCGTCAGGTGGTCGTCTTCGACGCGGCCGACCTGCCAGCAGAGAGCGCATTCTGGGCGGGCATGCTCGATGGGCACGTCTTCGAGGACGATCGGTGGCACACGGTGATCGACGCCGCCGGTCAGTGGCGGGTGGGGGTGCAGCTGGCACCGGACCACGTCCCGCCGCAGTGGCCGGACGGCAACCCGCAGCAGGTCCACCTGGACCTGCACGTCCGCGACGCCAAGGCCGCACATGACAAGGCGGTCGCTCTCGGCGCCCGGTTGCTGCGCGCATCCGATCTGGCCGCCGAGGAGGGCCACCAGGTTTACGCCGATCCGGCCGGACACCCGTTCTGCATCGGATGGGGCCAGCCGTCACCGGAGCGACTCGCGGCCTTCGTGGCCGAGCACGTCGGTCCGACCAAGCCCAGCGGAACCTCGTGAGGCTCGTCGCCTCATCGGTTGGCCACGAGATGTCCGTGTGGGCCCGACACGGATAAGGTGCGTCATGGCTACCGAGTCGTACACCGTCGCGTCTCTCAGCCCCGAGACCTGGCCCGCTTTCGAGGCGCTGGTGCAGCGGCACAATGGCATCTTCGGTGGCTGCTGGTGCATCTGGTTCCACCCCGACGGTCCCGAGCGCGGTCAAGGCGCGGAGGCCAACCGAGCCCTGAAGAAGGCCTACGTCGAGCAGGGCAAGGCGCACGCCGCGTTGGTGATGGACGGTGACGAGGCCATCGCGTGGGCTGAATACGGCAGCCCGGCCGAGTTGCCCAACATTCACCACCGTAAGGACTACGACGCCACCAGGTCCGCGGACCCTGACTACCGGATCACCTGCGTCTTCGTCGACAAGCGCTACCGGCGGCGGGGCGTGACGGAGTTGGCGATCACCGGTGCGCTCCGCCTGATCGCGCAGGCCGGCGGCGGGCGAGTCGAGAGTTATCCCCACGACCTGACCAACCAGACCAAGAAGATGTCGTCGTCGTTCCTCTACAACGGCACCCGTCGACTCTATGAGCGGCTCGGCTTCACCTACGACCGGCCCAAAGGGCTGAAGAACTGCGTCATGGTGAAGACGGTCGAGCCCCCTGCAGGCACCGGACGAGGTCATCGCGGTGGGGGCGATCCAGTGTCCAGACCCACCTGACCCTTGACTGCACGCTCGCGTGGCGGTGAACATTCGCGTCGTCGAGGTCGACGGCTCCCGCGACGCTCGAGCCGTCGCGGATGAGTCGGCCGGTCACGGTGCGCCCAGTTTCATCGCTCATGGTCGACGTCTTCGATCGCCCGCAGTAACCGGCGGAGTTTGCGCCTCTCGTCGGCGGTGAAATCGGCGCTGTCCTCCGCTTGACCGTCCGGCTCCGGCGGCCGCTCCTCGCCGACAGCCGGCCGGGGCTCCCTGCTCCGGCTCTGCCCGTGGTCGCCGCCGATGAGCCCGAATACCTCCTCGGCGGCCCTCTTGCTGACCAGCGAAATGAGCTCCTTCCTGAATTCGGCCAGGAACTCCGTCACTGCTGCGCTTCCCAGGACCGTCAGGGCCGGGGTCAGGTACCCGCGCAGGGTCTCGCCGAGATCCTGTTCGCCGGTTGGTGGAGCTTCCGCCTCGCCCGCCGGTGGTGTCGCGCGGGCATGCCCGCCGATCACCGGACGCTCCGATTCGGACAAGTGCTTGCTCGTGGCGGCGGGGGTCTCGTCGGCGTCTGTTCTCCGCTGGACCTCCCGCATCTCTGCCTTGATCTCGTCGAGGCTGAGCACGCCCGGCTCGCTCCGGTGCGCTTCGGCGGGCAGCTGAGCCTCGAACCGGGCGGCGTCGAACGGGGGCGGCATCGCGCCGGTCCTGGTGCCCTCGGAGTCGAGGAGGCCGCCGACCACGCCGCTCGCCGCGCCGAGCGCGCCGTAGGCGATCTTGGCCGGCTTGGCATCCAGGAAATCGAAGACCTTGTTGCGATCCCGGGCTACGCGAGGTTTCTGCTCGTCCATCTTCGACACCTCCCCACCGTCAGCGTGCTCACCGCCCTCCGTGGTGGCCAGGGCCGGAGGTCCGCACCGCGGAGGACCAACCGCCGTGTCAGGTTTCATCGATCGGCTTTACCTGTGGTGGACGAAGGGCTACACGTCGATCGGTGAAGTTTTCTTGGTCGCAGCAACGGACGGGGGCCGTTCCTCGGCAGCGACACCGAGGACGGGCGATAGCGGCCGATGAACCTCCGGTGCGGACCGGCGTACCGCCACCCACGGCGCGCCCCACCGGGATCCGCCGATACCAGTCCTGGCTCGTCTCCCTCGCCGTGGTCGTCCTGCTGGCCCAGATGGCCTTCGTCATGGTCACGGCGGCGCGGGAGGAGTCGCAGACCGCGGACGAGGGCGTGTACGTCGCCGCGGCGGTCGTCTACCTGCGGCAACATAGCCTGCGCTACAACCCGGAACATCCGCCGCTGGCCAAGCTGGTGATGGCGACCGGACTGGCCTTCGCCGATCCGCGGATCGACACCCGTCCGGAATTCACCGAGTTCCAGGCCGGCACCGATGTGATCTACGGGCACGGCAACGGGGCGCAGCGCGTCCTCTGGTACGCCCGCCTGCCGATGATCGTCCTGACGCTCCTGTTCGGCCTGGTGGTGTTCGCGTTCGCCCGGGACATCGCCGGGTGGGCCGGCGGTCTGCTGGCGCTCGCGCTGTACGCGTTCTCGCCGGACGTCATCACGTTCGGCTCGCTGGCCGGGGTCGACGCCCCCGCCGCGGGTTTCCTGCTGACCGCCGCGTGGCTGGTGTGGCGGGCGAGGCGCCGCCCCTGGTGGTATCTGCCGCCGGCCGGGATCGCCCTCGGCGCGGCGCTGGCCACGAAGATGAACACGCTCGCCGCGGCACCGGTCGTGCTGCTGCTGGCCGGCGTGTCCGTCTGGTCCGCGCAGCCGGACAAGCGGCGTACCCCCAGGCTCTTGACCGCCGCCGGCGCGGCCGCCGGGACCGGCGTGCTGGCGCTCGCGACGGTGTGGCTCACCTACCTGATCGTCGACCCGCACCTGCGCTGGGTCTCCCCGCCCGACCTGCCGGTGATCTCCGGGATGACCGGCCGGCTCGTCGACTGGCTGCCGCTCCCGCGGCCCTTCCGGGACGGGATGCGCATCCAGTTGGGGCTGGAGGAGCGGACGAACGGCGGGTTCCTGCTGGGCGAGGCCTATTCGGGCCACCGCTGGTACTACCTGCCGGCCGCGTTACTGATCAAGACGCCGCTCGGCATGCTGGCGCTGTGGCTGGCCGGCGCCACGACGATGCTGACCATGCGCCGGTTGCGGCCCGCGGCTCTCTACGTCCTGCTGCCGACCGCGGTGCTGCTGGTGGCGGCGATGCAGGGCGCCCGGGACTGGGGCGTGCGGTACGCGCTGTTCGTACCGGTGTTGCTGGCCGTGGCGGCCGCGGCCGTCACCGTCGTGCCGCGGTGGCCGGTACGGGCCGTCGCCGCCCTGCTGGTGGCCTTCGTCGCCGTCAGTTCGGCCCGGGCCTTCCCGTACTACCTGCCCTACTCCAACGAGGCGTTCGGCGGTCCGTCCAAGACCTACCTGCGGCTGGGCCAGTCCAACGTCGACTGGTATCAGGACCTGTACCGGCTCGGCAAGCACATGCGGGAGCGGTATCCGGGCGAGCCGGTCTGGCTGGTGCACCGCCACAGCGCCGTGGCCGGCTACTACGGCATCACCGTCCGCGATCCGCTGAAGGTGCCGCCGTCGCAGGTCGGCGGGCTGCTGGCGGTCTCCGCGACCCACGTCGCCTACCCCTCGCCGGCGATCCGGGCGCTGATCGACCGCGGCGTCCTCATCGACCAGGTCGGCCACTCCATCATGATCTACCGGTTGCCGCCGGCCCGCCCGGCGTCCTGACTCAGGCGAGCAGGGGCGTCAGGAAACCGGGGTCCCGCACGTCGGTGTTGGTGAGCACGACGATGCGGCGCCCCCGCTCCAGGATGTCCCCGGCGAACGCGGTGAACCCGGCGCCCATGCCGACCACGTCGAGTTCCCAGCTCGGCAGCGGCCCGCCGGCGTCGTCGTGACCCTGCGCCAGGTCCGGGCGCCCGTGGGGCGCGCCGGCGAAGGTGCGGGTCAGCCCGAGCGGCCCGAAGACCCGGTCGGCCAGGAAGATCCGGTACGGCGTCCCGGTGGCCCGTTCCACGACTTGGGCCCCGCGCCCGGCGCGTACTTGAGCGACACGCGGTCGTCGACGCTCAGCGTGCCGTCCCGGGCGAGCAGCAGCACGGCGGCCGCGGTGAACTGCTTGCTCACCGAGGGCCAGCTGGTACCGCGTCTCCTACCAGTCCCGCCAGCCGTCGGTCAGCTCACCGCGGTGCAGGTCGCGCCGCCCGGTCAGCGCGGCCACATCGACGCCCGCCTCGGTCAGGACCGCGTCGATGTACTCGCACAGGTCCTCGCGCTCGCCCGTCTCGATGACCGCCGACTCCTCGTCGACGGCGTTCAGGGCGAGCACCACCCGCTCGACCGCCGCCCACACGGCCTCGTCGGTGACCGCCGGCAGGCTCTGGATCTCCCGCTCGTAGGCCGCCAGCACCGCGTCGATGGCTGCCGTCGCTTCGGCCGGCCACAACTGGGCGGCGTACGCCTGGTCCCGGGGGAGGGTTCCGGCCGCGACCGCCGCCTCCTGCTCCGCGACGCTGCGCTGCCACCTCTGACTGGGCCTGGAGATCATGGTGTCAGCGTAGGGCCTGGCGCAGCGGCCCCCGCAGCCACCGGGCGATCTCCCGCCGGCTGCGCAGCCGCACCACGGTGAGCTCCGGGCGTTTAGCCAGCTGGTCCCGCACCCGGGCCCGCGCCGTGGGGTGGGTCTGCCAGGCCCACCGCACGATGTGGTCCTTCGTGGTGAGGATCGTCCACAGCGGCGCCTCGGTGTTGCCGTGCCACAGCTCCTCGCGCCGCAGGCGGCGGCGCACCGTGCGGGCGATGACCTGCCGCATCACCAGCCACCGGGGCAGATCCAGCCACACCAGCAGGTCGGCCCGGTCGGCCAGGTGCTCGCGCACCGCGCTGTACTGCCATTCGGTCACCCAGGCCGGGCCGGCGGCGAAGCGGTGCACGTCGGTCACGAAGCTCGGCCGTGGCGTCCAGCCCGGCCCGTGGAAGAGGCTGTCGATCTCGACCCGCGGCACCCGCAGGATCGCGGCGATCCGCTGCGCCGTCGTGGTCTTGCCGGAGCCCGACGGGCCCGCCACCAGCACCCGTCGCGGGCGGGCCGGCAGCGGGTCCCCGGCCCCCAGCAGGGTCAGCGGGGTCGCTGCTGGCGCATGCCCTTGCCGCCCGGGCGCATGTTCTTCGGGATCGCGCCCTTGGGCATCTGCGGGCGGGCCATCAGCGCTCCCAGGCGCTTGTCCAGCGCGTTGACGTCCTTGCCGGTCAGGTTGCGGGGCAGCTTCATCATCGTGGTGCGGAGCTTGCGGATCGACAGCTCGCCGTCGCCCGGGCCGATCATGTAGTCGTACATCGGGGCGCTGCCGATCACCTTCGACAGGCGGCGCTTCTCCTGGCCCAGCAGGTTGCGCACGCGCTGCGACTGGCCCTCGCCCAGCAGGATCACGCCGGGGCGGCCGATGACGATGTGCACCATGTCGAACTGGGTGGTCGAGCTGGCCGCCGGGCGGACCCGCCAGTCGCCGCGCATGTTCTCCATGATCGAGGCGGCCGCGCCGGGCTGGCCCTCGGCGGCGTTCATCATCGCGGTGTTCGACCGCAGGTTGAGCACGATCAGCGCGGCCAGCAGGGCGACCATGACGCCGATCGGGATCCACACCCAGCCCAGGCCCAGGAGGACGACCAGCACGGTCAGGGCGAGGGGGATCAGCACCGCCGCGATGAGCAGCGGGACGAACCACTTGTCCTGCCGCGCCGTGAACGCGAACACCTGGCCGATCTGCTTCAGGCGCTCGACGAACGACACCTTCTCCTGGGGTTTTGCCATACCCGAAAGTGTAGTGGTCAGCATGGTGCCTTACTCGCCCAGGATCGGTAGCTGAGGTGGGCCGGGGCCCGAAGATGAGGGACCTTCCCCATGCGCCGCCGCCACCTTCGCGCGAAGAGTCGAGGACAGCAGAGCCGACCGATCGCGAGGAGCCCCGATGTTCCAGCTCACCGACGCCCAGTTCCACCTCGACCTCCACCGCCAGCGGGCCGGCGAGTGGCAGCGCTCCGCCGCGGCGGACCACCTCGCCCACCAGGCCGTCGCCGGCCGGCACCGAGCCCGGCGGTGGCGCTGGCCCACGCGCCGCCCCCGTCCGGTACGGGTGCCCGCGGCGTCATGACCGTGCTCTTCGGGGCGGGCGGCCCGGGCCCCCGGCATGACATGCTCGAGGGCGTGACGGCGCACGCCAGCAGTGAGGTGCTGGTCGGCCGGGAGGCCGACCTCGCCGCGCTGCGCGACGCCCTCAAGCGCACCCGCACCGCCGAGCCGTCGACCGTGCTGGTCGGCGGCGAGGCGGGCGTCGGCAAGACCCGGCTGATCGAGGAGTTCAGCCGGGCGGCCACCGCCGAAGGCGCCCGCGTGCTCGCCGGGCAGTGCCTGGAACTCGGCGAGGAGGGCCTGCCGTTCGCGCCGTTCGCGGCCGCGCTGCGCCGGCTCGTGCACACCGACGGCCCGGCGGTCCTGGACGGGCGCGAGCCGGACTTCGCGCGCCTGCTGCCGGAGCTGGGGCCGCCCCCGCCGGACGCCGTCGGCGAGACCCGCCGGGGATTCCTGTTCGAGCTGGTCGCCGGCCTGTTCGACCGGCTCGCCGCGCAGCAGCCGCTGGTGCTGGTGATCGAGGACCTGCACTGGGCGGACCGTTCGACCCGGGACCTGATCGGCTTCCTGGTCCGCGCGGCGCGGCTGCCGCACGTGCTGCTGCTGGCCACGTACCGGACCGACGAGATGCACCGCGGCCACCCGCTGCGGCCGTTCCTCGCCGAGCTCGACCGGGTCCGCGGCGTGCAACGCCTGGACCTGGACCGGCTCGACCGCGACGGCACCGCCGAGATGCTCACCCACCTGCTCGGCGCCGAGCCGGAGCCGCGCACGGTCGACGCGATCCACGAGCGGGTCCAGGGCAACCCGTTCTTCATCGAGCAGTTCGCCGCGTCCGCCGACCTGTGCTGCGGCGACATCCCGCACAGCCTGCGCGACCTGCTGCTGTCCCGGGTCGACCAGCTCACCGACGCGGCCCAGCGGGTGCTGCGGGTGGCCGCGGTCGGCGGCACCACGTTCGGCCACGAGCTGCTCAGCCGGGTCGCCGGGGTCGAGGAGGCGGAGCTCGAGTCCGCGCTGCGCGCCGCCGTGGCGGCCCAGCTGATCGTCTTCGACGCCGACGGCGGCTACGAGTTCCGGCACGCCCTGGTCCGCGAGGCCGTCCACGACGACCTGCTGCCGGGCGAGCACGCCCGGCTGCACGCCCGCTACGCGGAGGCCGTCGAGGCGGAGCCCGCCCTGGTCGCGATGGGCCGGGCCCCGGCCGAGATCGCCCATCACTGGTACGCCGCCCACGACCACCCGCGCGCGCTGGTCGCGGCCCACCGGGCGGCGCAGGCGGCCGGCCGGCGGTACGCCTACGCCGAGCAGGCCCGGCTGCTGGAACGCGTGCTCGAGCTGTGGGAGCTGGTCCCCGAGGCGGCGCAGCTGCTCGGCGCCGGCCACCTCGACCTGCTGGAGCAGACTGCCCTGGTCGCCATCGACGCCGGGGACCACCAGCGCGCGTTGAAACTGACCCGGGCGGCGCTGGCCGACCTGGACGCCGAGGCGGAGCCGCTGCGCGCGGCCCGGCTGCTCGTACGGCGCAGCAAGCTGCTCTACAACGCGGGCACCAGCGACGGCGCGGCCGAGGCCCGGGAGGCGTACCGCCTGCTGGCCGGCGCGCCGCGCACACCCGAGGGGGTGGCGCTGCTGGCCGACGTCGCGTACGCGCTCGGCGGCGTCGACGACGAGGAGGCCGGCCGGGTGGCCGCCGAGGCCATCGCCGCCGCCGGCGCGGTCGGCGACGTGTCCGCGCAGGTGTCCGCGACCATCACCTACGGCCAGGTGTGCGGGGGCCGGCTGTCCGCGCGCCAGGCGCTGCCGGCGATGGCGGCGGCCGCCGCCCGCGCCCGCGAGACCGGCGACCTGCCGAACCTGGCCCGGGCCCTGGTCAACGTCTCCGACACCCTGTTCGAGCTGGGCCGCTACGAGGAGTCGGCGGCGGCCGCGGCCGAGGGCGTGCCGTACGCGGACCGGGTCGGGGTGAGCCGCACCACCGGCGTGTTCCTGCTGGCCAACCACGCCGAGGCGCTGATCGCGCTGGGGCACTGGGACGAGGCGGACGCCCGCTGCGCGGAGGCGGCCCGCCTGGACCCGCCCGGCACGCTGGCCCTGCCGTGGCTGCGGATGCGCGCCGGGCTGCGGCTGGCCCGCGGGCACGAGGGCGCCGAACCGCTGGCCCACCGGGCCGTCGCGTTCCTGGGCCGCCAGTTCCTGCACCGGGAGAACAGGCTGTCGCTGCTGGAGTTGCGCATCCAGCTCGCCCGGTACGCCGGCGACGCGGCCGGGGCGCTGGCCGCGGCCCGGATCGCGGTGGCCGAGCCGACCATCACCGACCGTCCCCGGTACGGCTGGGCGGTGCTGGCCGCCGCGGCCACCGCGGCGATGGAGTCCGCCGACGCCGAGCTGCCGGCCCGGATCAGGCGGGTCGCCGGGACGATGCCGCAGCGCTACCCCGCCGACCGGGCCTACGCGACGCAGGTGGCGGCCACGCTGACCGGCCGGCCGGAGCTGTGGCGCGAGGCGGTCGCCGCGTGGCGGGCCGACGGGCAGCGGTATCCGCTGGCGGTGGCGCTGCAGGGCCTGGCCGCGGCGGCGGCCGGGGCGGGGGACCGGCCCGGCGCGGCCGAGGCCGTCGAGGAGGCGGCGGCGGTGGCGGGCGCGCTGGGCGCCCGGCCGCTGGCGGAGGCCGCCGACACGCTGGCCCGCCGGATCGGGTTGCGCTCGGCGGCACATCCGGCGGCCACCGGTACGGAGACCCTCACCGACCGGGAGCGGGAGGTGTTGCGGCTGGTGGCCGAGGGGCGCAGCAACAGCGGGATCGCGCGGCAGCTCTACATCTCGCCGAAGACGGCCAGCGTGCACGTGTCCCGGATCATCGCGAAGCTGAAGGTCGCCAGCCGGGGCGAGGCGGCCGCGGTCGCCCACCGCCTGGGCCTGCTCGACGACTGAGCGGGGTCAGCGCGTGGCCGCCCGCCAGCTGTCCGCGGTGGCCTCGTCGTAGTAGCGGGTGAATCCGCAGTAACCGGCGATCGCGTCGGCCATGGTCGTGCCACCCCACCGGTGGTCCCCGCTGACCAGCAGGCGGCTGCCCAGCCCGTACGTCACCAGCCCGTCCTCGCTCCACCCCCCGGGCTGCGGCATGTCGACGGTGACCGTCGGCCCGGAGCCGCCGGCGAACCACTCGCTGACGGTGAAGGTGACACCCACATGGTGCAGCACGCCGCGTGGCCGGTCGCTGTGTGCGGGGCCGAAGGCGACCACGGTGCCGTCGAACGCGAACGCGCTGCGGCCCACCTCCCGCGGCGAGTATCCGAAGGCGCATGAGACGACTTCCCCGAGCGGCCCCATCGGCAGCGCGCCGGAGGGCCGGCTCGTGGGGGAGCTGGTCGCCGCCTGCTCGACCGTGGGAGCGTCGCGCAGCGCAGTGCCGCCGAGCACGGCAACCGCGGTGACCGACGCGGCGACGAGCGCCCCGGCGCCCCACGCCATCCGGGACCGGCGGTGCCGCCGGGCCCGCCGGCGTGCGTCGTCGGCGAGGGCGCCCGCTGCGGGCGCCCGCTCGGCGTCCTCGGCGAACAGCGCCCGCAGGTCACGTTCGAGCTGGTCGGTCATGAGGTCTCCGTCAGGTCGGCCACGACGCCGCTGCCGCGCAGGGTCGCCAGGGCGCGGGAGGTGGTGGCCCGTACGGCGCTGACGCTGACGCCCATCGCGTCGGCGATGCCGGCGTCGTCGAGGTCCGCGTAGTAGCGCAGGATCAGGGCCGTCCGCGCCCGGGGCGGCAGGGTCGCCAACACCTGCCGCAGCTGGTCGCGGGACGCGATCCCCTCGGCGGGGTCGATCGTCGCCGGCGGTTCCCAGCCGGCCAGGTCGGTGGGGCGTTCGGTCGAGGAACGCCGCCGGTGCCAGTCGAGGTGAGCGTTGATCAGCATGCGGTGCACATAGGCGTCCGGCCGGCGGGCCGCGGTGATCCTGCCCCAATGCCGGTACGCGTCGGCCAGCGCCGTCTGGGTCAGGTCCTCGGCGCGGTGCGCGTCGCCGGTCAGCACGTACGCCAGCCGGAGCAGGGACTGGCCCTGCTCGGCGACGTACTCCTCGAACCCCACGCGTTACCCCCTCGACGACGCCTCACCAAGAGAGACGCATCGGGTGCGGGGATCCGCTGCGCGTCAGCCCCGGGCGGCCAGCGCCTGCTGGTAGAGCCGGCCGGCGCGGTACGACGAGCGGACCAGCGGGCCGCTCATCACGCCGGCGAAGCCGATCTCGAGGGCCTCGGCGTTGAGCTCGACGAACTCCTCCGGCTTGACCCAGCGCTCCACCGGGTGGTGCCGGGGGGTCGGGCGCAGGTACTGCGTGATGGTGATCAGCTCGCAGCCGGCCGCGTGCAGGTCGCGCAGGGCCTGGGAGACCTCGGAGCGTTCCTCGCCCATGCCCAGGATCAGGTTGCTCTTGGTGACCAGGCCGGCCGCGCGGGCCTGGGTGATCACGTCGAGGGAGCGCTCGTAGCGGAAGCCGGGGCGGATCCGCTTGAAGATGCGGGGGACCGTCTCGACGTTGTGCGCCAGCACCTCGGGGGCCGCGCCGAAGACCTCGGCCAGCTGGTCGGGCTCGGCGTTGAAGTCGGGGATCAGCAGCTCGACGCCGCAGCCCGGCTGAAGCTTGTGGATCTGGCGGACCGTCTCGGCGTAGAGCCAGGCGCCGCCGTCGGGCAGGTCGTCGCGGGCCACGCCGGTGACGGTCGCGTACTTCAGGCCCATGGTGGCCACGGACTCGCCCACCCGGCGGGGCTCGTCGGCGTCGAACTCGGCCGGCTTGCCCGTGTCGATCTGGCAGAAGTCGCAGCGGCGGGTGCACTGGTCGCCGCCGATGAGGAAGGTCGCCTCGCGGTCCTCCCAACATTCGTAGATGTTGGGGCAGCCGGCCTCCTGGCAGACCGTGTGCAGGCCCTCCTTCTGCACGAGGCCACGCATGTGCGTGTACTCCGGGCCCATCTTGGCTTTGACCTTGATCCACGGCGGCTTGCGCTCGATGGGAGTCTCGGCGTTGCGCGCCTCGATGCGCAGCATGCGGCGGCCCTCGGGAGCAATAGTCACAAGGCTGAGGTTACGCCGAAAGCAAGATCAACCGGTGCGGGGGCGGTGAGGCTCACACGGCAGTTTCTGTGAGTGCCCTCACGCGTGCCGGGGAAACCCGGTTTGCCGTGCCGCCCCGCGCTGTTAAGGTCCCGTCCACGGTGTTGACGGAACCGAGTAGCGCCCCGTACCCACCGGCCGAGAGAGCCACCACGAGCTGGGAAGGTGGCCCGGTGCCGGGGCGTGAAGACACTCCCGAGCCGGCACGACAAGAGGCGCCTGAGCAAGGCGTGAAGGTGTGGTGGCACCGCGAGGATCCCGCTCGCCCACACCTCCCTGGGGCCGCGTTGCAGTCACCGAGGAGGTAATAGCCGTGCAACGCATCCTCTCCACCGAACTGGCCCGGCACACCGGCGAGACCGTCACGGTCGCCGGCTGGGTCCACCGCCGCCGGCTGCTCAAGTCGGTGGCGTTCCTGATCGTCCGGGACGCCGCCGGGCTCACCCAGGTCGTCGTCACCGAGCCGGAGCTCCGGGCCCGGGTCGAGGAGCTGGGCGAGGAGTCCGTGGTCGAGCTGACCGGCACGGTCACCGCGAACCCGGCCGCGCCGGCCGGGGCCGAGCTGACCGCTCCCGTGCTGCGGGTCCTGAGCGCTGTGGGCGTACCGCTGCCGTTCGACCTGCACCGGCCCGCGCTCAGCGCGACCCTGCCCACCCAGCTCGACCACGCCGCCCTGTCCCTGCGGCACCCGAGCCGGGCCACCGCGCTGCGGATCGCGGCGGCCGCGACCGCCGGGTTCCGGGCCACCCTGGAGCGGCGGCGCTTCGTGGAGATCCACACGCCGAAGATCGTCGCCGCGGCGACCGAGTCCGGGGCCAACGTGTTCGCGCTCGACTACTTCGGCCGGCCGGCCTACCTGGCCCAGTCGCCGCAGTTCTACAAGCAGCTGATGGTCGGGGTGTTCGAGCGGGTCTACGAGGTCGGGCCGGTGTTCCGGGCCGAGCCGCACGACACCGCCCGGCACCTGGCCCAGTACACGTCGCTCGACGCCGAGCTCGGTTTCATCGCCGACCACCGCGACGTGATGGCCGTGCTGACCGAGGTGGTGGCCGGCATGACCGCCACGGTGGCCGAGCGGACCGGGGCCGCGGTGCCGACGGTGCCGGCGGAGATCCCGGCGGTGCACTTCGCGGAGGCGCTGCGGATCGCGGGCGCGCCGGCCGACGAGCCCGACCTGGCCCCGGCCCACGAGCGGGCGCTGGGCGAGTGGGCGCTGCGCGAGCACGGGTCGGAGTTCGTCTTCGTCACCGGCTACCCGATGCGCAAGCGGCCCTTCTACACCCACCCGCAGCCGTCGGACCCGGTCTGGTCCAACAGCTTCGACCTGCTCTTCCGCGGGCTCGAGCTGGTCACCGGGGGCCAGCGGCTGCACCGCCACGCCGACTACGAGGCCGCCCTGGCCGCCCGGGGCGAGCCGGCCGCGGCCTACCGGGGCTATCTCGACGCCTTCCGGTACGGGATGCCGCCGCACGGGGGCTTCGCCATCGGGCTGGAGCGGTTCGTGGCCCGGGTGACCGGCGCGGCCAACGTCCGTGAGGTCACCGCGTTCCCGCGCGACCTGCACCGCATCACGCCGTGAGGCCGGCCGTCAGGCCAGGACGGCGACCGTCACCGCGGTCACGATGATCAGCGGGATGATCGTGGTGCAGACCAGGATCCACCAGGCGACCGGGTGGCCGAAGTTCAGCGCGACCCCGCCGCCCTTCTTCGGCACGAAGACCCGCTTGTCGCCCGGGTCGCGGTAGAGCATCACAGCAGCGTCGGCAGGTGGCGTTCGACGACCGGTAGCAGGTCGCCGACCGTCACCGGCCGGCCCAGCTCCGCGCTGAGCGACGTCACGCCCGCGTCGCGGATGCCGCACGGCACGAAGCGGTCGAAGTTGGCCAGGTCGCAGTCGCCGTTGATGGCGAAGCCGTGCTGGGTCACGCCGCGGGCCACCCGGATGCCGATCGCGGCGATCTTGCGGTCGGGCCCGCGCTCGTCGGCGCGCACCCACGCGCCGCTGCGGCCCTCGACCCGGCCGGTGGCCACGCCGAACTCCGCGCACACGTCGATCAGCAGCTGCTCGACCCGGCGCACGTAGGCCACCACGTCGATCGGGTCGGGCAGCTTGACGATCGGGTAGCCGACGAGCTGGCCCGGGCCGTGCCAGGTGATCTTGCCGCCGCGGTCCACGTCGACCACCGGCGTGCCGTCCAGCGGGCGGTCCATCGGCTCGGTGCGCTTGCCGGCGGTGAAGACGCTGGGGTGCTCCAGCAGCAGGATCGTGTCCGGCTGGGTGCCCGCCACCACGGCGTCGTGCAGCCGGCGCTGCGTCTCCCAGGCCTCGCGGTAGTCGACCAGACCGGGGCGCAGCACCTGCAACGTAGAAGTCGTCACGCCGCCAGCCTAGCCCGTCAGTTGCCGCGCGCCACCGGGTCGATCCCCGGCCGGATGCGCCACAGCAGCACGCCGCCGACGTGCTCCGGCTCGCCGAACAGATCGGTGGCGGTGATCTCCAGCGCGGCCCGGAACACCGGACCCTGCGAGCCGGTCACCTGCGGCGGCAGGAACACCGCCTGCACGTTCCAGTACGCCAGGTCCGCCCGGGTCTGCTCGCGGTCGTAGTCGCCGATCGGGACGACCTCGCCGTACAGGGCGGCGCGCAGGAACTTCCAGTCGGTCTGCCGGGGGGTGGCGCCGATCTGGCCGACGCCCTCGGGGCCGCCGGGACCGAGGAAGTAGCCGTCCGGGATGCGGAACTGCCGGCCGCCGCGGGCCATCGTGTACGCCTGCCAGCGCTGCCCGTCCGCGGTGTCCGTGGTCGCGAACGGCAGGGCGGTCAGCACGCCGCCGTCGCTGACGTACTGCTTCCAGATGCCGTCGGCGATGAACGCGGGCTCGGGCGCGCGCACGCCGGTCAGCACGGGCAGCGGGAACAGCGGCACCAGGGCCACCGCGAACGCGGCCGCCCACAGGGTGTGCTCGCCCACCGACGGCATCGGCTCGGTCAGCAGCCGGTCCGCGGTCAGCGCCAGCAGGATGCCGATCACGCAGGCCACGACCAGCGCGAAGCGGCCGGGCAGGGCGGAGTCGAACAGCGGCAGGTGCATCAGGGCCGCGTACGGCAGCTTGATGCCGGTGGTGTCCTTGAAGACCTTGAGCTGGGGGCCCAGCGACAGCAGCAGGAACACGGCGCCCACCGCGTACAGCGCCATCAGCGTCTCGAACCGGCCGGGCCGCGCGTGCCGGCGCAGCGTCGCGATGCACACCACGGTCAGCGCCATCAGCGGCAGCCCGAAGTACGAGGTCTCCTCGGTCGGGTTCGGCGCCAGGTCGCTGCCCAGGCCCAGCCAGCCGGCCAGCGACCGGGTCGGGTATTCCAGGTACGCCCCGATGTCCTCGGCGTAGTGGGCCTGGTTGAAGCCGGTGCCGCTGAAGGTCTGCGGCCCGGCGAAGTGCATGTAGAGCGGGTACGCCAGCAGTGCCCCGGCGACCACCGCGGTCACGCCCAGCCCGGCCAGCACGGTCGGCAGCGCGGCGCGGGCGGCGGCCCGGCACCCCGGCAGCACCGACCGGGTCACCAGGAAGACCGCGGTGGCCAGCGCGGTGAAGAACAGGCCCTCGGCGGCGATGGAGAACCCGACCGCCACCAGCACGCCCAGGATGATCCCGTGGCGCAGCCACCGGCGCGGCTCGGGCAGCTTGAGCACCCACCACAGCACCAGCGGGGCGACCCAGCCGGCGGTCCAGTTGAGGTGGCCGTTGGCGTGCGAGATGAAGCCGGGGGCGAAGCCGCAGAACAGCCCGCCCAGGGCCGCGGCGGCCGGCGGGCGCACCAGGTGGCGGTGCAGGAAGAGATACCAGGTGAAGGCGGCGGCGGCCAGGTTGAGGGTGAGGATCGTGGCGAAGCTGATCTGCGGGCCGGCCAGCAGGGTCAGCGGCGCGAACAGCACGATGAACACCGTGATGGACGTGTTGGCGGCCAGGTTGACGCCGACCGGCGCGTTCATCAGGTCGGTGAAGAACGGGTCGGCGCCGTGGCCCAGCAGGTAGACCCCGTAGCCCAGCAGCCACTCGAAGAACGCCTGGTCGCCGGCGTTCTTGGCGATGACGTGCCCGGCCGGGTCCTGCCACAGCCCGTTGGTCACCCAGCCGGCGAGGGCCAGGGCGAGACCGGCGACGAGCAGATGCGGACGCCACGAGGCGCCGCCGCGGCCGGTCGGGGATGCGACCGGCGGTTCGGCGGACTCGGCGGGGGCTGCGGCGACGACGGACACCACGCGCAGGTTAGCAAGTTCGGGGCGCTACTTGCGTCCCGCCGCATCCGAGGACTGGCCGACGGCGGCCGCGAGCGCCGCCTCCAGGGTCGGCTGGCCGAAGACGAAGCCGGCGCGCCGCAGCACCCCGGGCAGCACCCGCTGGCTGCGCAGCGCCTCGTGGGCGAACTCGCCCAGCGCGACCTGCAGGGCGATCCCGGGCACCTGCAGCACGGCTGGCCGGTGCAGGACCTTGGCCAGGGCCTGGGTGAAGTCGGCGTTGGTGGCCGGCTCGGGGCCGACCATGTTGACCGGGCCGGCCAGGTCCTCCCGGTCGAGCAGGAACTCGGTGGCGGCGAGCCAGTCGGCCAGCCCGATCCACGGCACCCACTGCTTGCCGCCGCCGAGCTTGGCCCCGCCGCCCATCTTGAACAACAGCATCTGCGGCTTGAGCAGGCCGCCGTGCTCGTCCAGGGGCAGGCCGGTCCGCAGCAGCGCGACCCGGGTGCCGGCGTCCTCGGCGGGACGGGCGGCGGCCTCCCACACGCGGCACACGTCGGCCAGGAAGCCGGTGCCGGCCGGGGCCTCCTCGGTGACCGGGCGGTCGCCGGTGTCGCCGTACCAGCCGACGGCCGAGGACTGCAGCAGCACCTTGGGGCGGTCGGCGGCCGGCAGGTTCTTGATCGCGTGGGCGATCGTGCCGGCCGTGTCGACCCGGCTGCTGCGGATGAGGCTCTTGTAGCGGGCGTTCCAGCGCTTGTCGCCGACGCCGGCGCCGGCCAGGTTGATCACCGCGTCGGCGCCGGCCACCACCGCCTGGTCGAGCTGGCCCGAGGACGGCTTCCAGGTGGCCTCGTCGGCCGCCGAGGCCGGGTGGCGGACGAGGCGGGTGATGTCGTGGCCGGCGGCGCGCAGCCGCTCGGCGAGCCGGGTGCCGAGGAAACCGGACGCACCGGCCAGGAGAATCCGCATGTCCCCATCATTCCCGAAGTTGAACCCGCTCAAAACAAGAAGGGGCGCCGAAGCGCCCCTTCTCACGTTCCGCCGGTCAGGAAGCCAGGCCGAGGTCTCCCTCGAACTGGCCGCCCTCCAGGCGCTCCTTCATCGTCACCAGGAAGCGGGCGGCGTCCGCGCCGTCCACGATCCGGTGGTCGTAGCTGAGCGCCAGGTACATCATCGAGCGGGGCACGATCAGCTCGCCGAGGTTCGGGTCCTCGACGACCACGGCGCGCTTGACGACCGCGCCGGTGCCGAGGATGCCGACCTGCGGCTGGTTGATGATCGGGGTGTCGAAGAGCGCGCCCCGGCTGCCCGTGTTGGTCAGCGTGAAGGTGCCGCCGGACAGCTCGTCCGGGCTGATCTTGTTGTTGCGGGTGCGCTCGGCCACGTCGGCGATCCGCTTGGCCAGGCCGGCCAGGTTGAGGTCGCCGGCGTCGCGGATGACCGGGACGACCAGGCCCTTCGGGGTGTCCACGGCGATGCCGAGGTGCTCGCCGTCGTGGTAGGTGACCGTGCCGGCCTCCTGGTCGATGGACGAGTTGACCACCGGGTGCTCGCGCAGCGCCTCGACGGCCGCCAGCGCGAGGAACGGCAGGTAGGTCAGCTTCGCGCCGTGCTTGGCCTGGAAGTCGGCCTTGGCCTTGTTCCGCAGGTTGGCGACCTTGGTGAGGTCGACCTCGACCACCGTGGTGAGCTGCGCCGAGATGTGCAGCGACTCGACCATCCGGCGGGCGATGGTGGCCCGGATGCGGGTCAGCTTCTCGGTGCGGCCGCGCAGCGGGCTCGGCGCCGCCTTCGGCGCTGCCTTCTGCGCCGCCTCCTGCGCCGCCTCCTGCGCCGCCGGAGCGGTCTCCCCAGACCTCTCCACCGAGGCGGACTTAGCCGCAGCGGCAGCGGAGGCGGCCTCGATGACGTCCTGCTTGCGGATCCGGCCGCCGACGCCGGTGCCGGTGATCGACGCCAGGTCGACGCCCTTCTCGGCGGCGAGCTTGCGGACCAGCGGGGTCACGTAACCGGCGTCGCCGGCGCCGTTGCCCCGGACCGTCTCGGCGGCCGGGGCGCTGGACTGCGCGGGCGCCTTCGGGGCGGGCTGACCGGCCTCGACCTCGGGCGACGGGTCGCCGTAGGACTCGCCGGCCGGCTCGGGGGCGGGCTTGGACTCGACCAGCGGCGCCGACTGCTGCTGCGGCGCGGGCTTCGGGGCCTCCGCCTTGGGCGCCTCAGCCTTGGGGGCCTCAGTCTTGGGCGCCTCGGGCTTCGGAGCCTCCTTGGGCGCCTCGGCCTTGGGGGCCTCCGGCTGCTTCGGGGCCGGGGCGGACGGCGCGGCGTCCGCGCTGCCGATGATGGCCAGCTCGGCGCCGACGTCGGCGGTCTCGTCCTCGGCGACCTTGATCTCCAGGACCGTGCCGGCCACCGGCGACGGGATCTCCGTGTCGACCTTGTCGGTGGAGACCTCGAGCAGCGGCTCGTCGACCTCGATGGTGTCGCCGACCTGCTTGAGCCAGCGGGTGACGGTGCCCTCGGTGACGCTCTCGCCGAGGGCGGGCATCTTGACGGCCGTGCCCTCGCCGCCACCGGTGGGCGCAGCGGTCTCGGGGGCGGGAGCCTCCTCCTCGACCGGCTTCTCGGTCGACGGGGTGTCCAGCGCGGCGGGCTCCGGTTCCGGCTCGGCCTCGTCCTCGGCCGGCGCGGCCTCGGCGGGGGCGGACTCCTGGGCGGCCGGGGCGGGGGCAGCCGAGCCCGCGTCCTCGCCGTCGCCCGCGATGACCGCGAGCTCGCTGCCGACGTCGGCCGTCTCGTCCTCGCCGACGACGATGCGCGAGAGCACCCCGGCGGCCGGCGACGGGATCTCCGTGTCGACCTTGTCGGTGGAGACCTCGAGCAGCGGCTCGTCGGCCTCGACCCGCTCGCCCTCCTGCTTGAGCCAGCGCGTGACGGTGCCCTCGGTGACGCTCTCACCGAGCCGCGGCATGGTGACCGATACCGGCATCTCTCAGAACTCCTTAACCGCTGTGTTGACGTCGAGTCGTGGTCAGCTGTGCGCGTGCAGCGGCTTGCCCGCCAGCGCGAGGAAGGCCTCGCCGAGCGCCTCGTTCTGCGTCGGGTGCGCGTGCACGAGCTGAGCGACCTCCTCCGGGAAAGCTTCCCAGTTGTAGATCAGCTGCGCCTCCCCGACGAGCTCGCCCATCCGCGCGCCGACCATGTGCACACCGACGACCGGGCCGTCGTTGACCCGGACCAGCTTGACGAAGCCCGCGGTCTTGAGGATCTGGCTCTTGCCGTTGCCGCCGAGGTTGTAGTTGTACGTCGAGATCTTGTCGGCGCCGTACTGCTCCTTGGCGCGGGCCTCGGTCAGGCCGACCGAGGCGACCTCGGGGTCGGAGTAGGTGACCCGGGGGATGCCGTTCTCGTCGATGACCGCCGGGTTCTTCCCCGCGATCTCCTCGGCGACGAAGATGCCCTGCTGGAAGCCGCGGTGCGCGAGCTGCAGGCCGGGCACGATGTCGCCCACCGCGTAGATGTTGCCGACGCCGGTGTGCAGCCGCTCGTTGGTGATCACGAAGCCCCGGTCGAGCGTGATGCCCTGCTGCTCGTACCCCAGGTCCTTGGTGGTCGGGCCGCGGCCGACGGCGACCAGCAGGATCTCGGCCTCGACCGTCTCGCCGCCGGCGAGGTACGCCTTGACGCCGTTCTCGGTGTGCTCGACCTTCTCGAACGGCTTGCCGACCTTGAAGTTGATCTTCCGCTTGCGGAACGCCCGCTCGACGGCCTTGCTGATCTCCTCGTCCTCGGCGGCGACCAGCCGGGGCAGCGCCTCCAGGATGGTCACGTCGGCGCCGAAGGACTTCCACACGCTGGCGAACTCGACGCCGATGACGCCGCCGCCGAGCACGATCGCGGAGCTGGGCACGCGGTCCAGCTTGAGGGCGTGCTCGCTGGTCAGCACCCGCTGGCCGTCGACCTCGAGGCCGGGCAGCGAACGCGAGTACGAGCCGGTGGCCAGGACGACGTTGCGGCCGGTGTAGCGCTGCCCGTCCACCTCGACGGTGTCCTGCGCGACCAGCTTGCCGGCGCCCTGCACGACGGTGATGTTCGGCTGCTTGAGCAGGCCCTGCAGGCCCTTGTAGAGCCGGCCGACGACGCCGTCCTTGTACGCGTTCACGCCGGCCATGTCGATGCCGACCAGGTCGGCCTTGACGCCGAACTGCTCGCTCTCGCGGGTCTGGTCGGCCACCTCGGCCGCGTGCAGCAGCGCCTTGGTCGGGATGCAGCCGCGGTGCAGGCAGGTGCCGCCCAGCTCGGCCTTGTCGATCAGTGCCACCGACAGGTTCAGCTCGGCCGCGCGCAGGGCCGCGGCGTAGCCGCCGCTGCCGGCGCCGAGGATCACGATGTCGAAGGTTCCGCCAGGCTGGCTCACGTCTACTCCCGGATCGCGCGTTGCCACATGGGTCTCATGGTGGAAACGGTCACAGCTGTCCCGGCCATCTTGTCACTTGCCGCGCCGATCGATGTAGTCAGGTACCCAACGACACGACCCCAGGACGTACCCTGACCGCAGTCGAACGTGAGGAGTGCGGCGTGGCTTGGTTCCGGCGGCGCAGGGAGCCGTCCCGTGGGAGCGGCCGCCAGGCGGATCGCGCCGACCTGGAGCATCTCGCTGAGTTCGTCCGTTCCCGGCGGGGCGTGGAGGGCTTCATCGAGCCGCGGACGACGGTGACCGAGACCACGGTGTTGCTCGTGGCACACGACGGCGAGTGGACCCGGCGGCGCATCGACTCCCCGGAGGGCGCCCGGCGCTTCGCCCACCAGCTCGCCATGCCGATCTACGACGTCCGGCTGATGGGGTATCCGCAGCGGATGCGCGACTACAACGCGCGGCAGAAGCGTCGCCCGGCTTCCTGAGGGTTTTCCGGTACGGGCGTTGTGGCCGACAACCGCAATGCCGCCGGCTGTGGCGCTCGGGGCGGCCTGCGGGGCCGGTCCCGGAAGTGCCGCCGGCGCCGGGCTGATCCGGGGGTCGGCTCCACAAGATCCGCTATGCGGGGGTGGGATGCTGCCGCGGTCTCGCCGCAAGATCCCGGCGGGTCGGGGTGGTTGGAGCGCTGGTCGCGCCGTCGGGCGGCGACGGCGGCCATCCCGTTGTCCATGGTCGCTGTCGGCGCCCCGACGCATGATCGTCGGGTGCTGCTGCTGCTGCGCCGCCGGTCCGGCCCGGGGTGTCCGTGGCCGGGCCGTGGTCTGGCGGATCTTGGTGCGGAGCGGTCGGGTCGGTGCTGTGCCACAAGATCCGGGAGTGAGGGTGGCTGGCGGTGCCATAACCGGTCTGGGGTGTCCGTGGCTGTGCCCCTGCGTGGCGGATCTTGGTGCGGAGGTGGTGGGGGCGGCGCTGTTGTGTCACAAAGTCCGGGAGCGAGGGTGGCCGGCGGTGCCGTAACCGGTCTGGGGCGTCCGCGGTCGTGCCTGGTGTCGCGGACCTTGGTGCAGGGACAGTCGCCGTCGGCGGTCTTGTGCCACAAGATTCAGGAGTAGGGGTGTTGGGGTGCCGCCAGCGGCCTGGTGGTTCCGCGGCCGTGCCTGGTGTGG